>NZ_CANMRA010000012.1 GCF_947500125.1 uncultured Kocuria sp.
GAGTAGGACACCGCCGGACCACACCAGAAAGGGTCGAGCCCCCGCACCACACGGTGCGGGGGCTCCCCGCATTTAACCACCCGTTCCGGCGCCGCACCGCCCCCACATGCCACAGGCCCCCACCACCACGGTGAGGGCCTGCTCCCGTGCACGAGGGCGATCAGCCGACGATCTTGCCCGGGTTGAAGTTGCCGCCCGGATCCGCCGCGGCGAACAGGCTGCGCATGAGCTGCACACCCTCGGGGGAGACGTCCTGCTCCATCCAGGGACTGTGCTCCAGCCCCACTCCGTGGTGGTGGGACAGCGTCCCGCCGGCGTCGATGAAGGCCTGCTGGATCGCGCTCTTGATCACGGCGTACTCGCCGTGCGGGTCCGCACCGATCTCGTAGCCGAAGGTGAAGTAGAGGCACGCCCCGGCATGGTACGAGTGGGACATGTGGGACATGATCCACCCGGTCTTGCCCTGCGACGCGAAGGCCCGGTGCGCGGCCTCGTAGACCGCCTGGTGCACGGTGGTGAGCTTGGACCACGGTGCGGCGGTCTCGGAGACGTCGCCGATGGTGTTCTGCTCGAGCAGGAAGTCGCGCAGGTACGGGGTGTCGAACTTCTTCTGGTCATAGAGCGCGCCGGGGCCGGCTCCGAGCACGAGCGCGCCCTGCTTCTTCACGATGCCGGCCACCGTCTTCTTCCGGCGCTCGACCTCCGGCTTGCTGCCCTCGAAGCACACGTAGGCGATGCACATCGCATCGGTGTCCCAGCCGCGGCGCCGCATGAGCTCCCACAGCAGGTCCTGGCCCTTGGCCGTGACCTTCTTCTTCAGGGTGGCGGGGGCCTTCTGGGTGGACAGGGAGAACGCGGTCTCGTGGGCGTCGGAGACCCGGGCGAAGGTGGTGCTGACGCCGGACCGAGCGATCCCGCGCATCGCGGTGAGCGCCTGCTGCCACGTGGGGAACATGTACGCGATGACCTCGCGGTGCTCGGCGATGCGGTGCACGTGCACGTCGAGCTGGGTGATCACGCCCAGCCGGCCCTCGGAGCCGATGATCATCTCCCGCAGGCTCGGACCGGTGGAGGTCGAGGGGAGAGGGCGCAGCACCACGGTGCCGCCGGGGCGGACCACCCGCAGGCCGCGCACGATGTCGGCGATGTCCCCGTACTTGTCGGACTGCATCCCCGAGGACCGCGTGGCGGCCCAGCCGCCGAGGGTCGAGTGCGTGAAGGAGTCCGGGAAGTGTCCCAGCGTCCACCCGCGGGCGTTGAGCTGCTCCTCCATGTCCGGACCCAGCACGCCCGCCTGGATCGTGGCGAGACCGGAGGTCTCGTCGAGGGAGAGCACCTGGTTCATCCGGCCCAGATCCAGTGAAACGATCGTTCGTTCCTCTGCCGCGTCCGGCTGGAGGCTGCGGGAGATGCTCGTGCCGCCCCCGAACGGGATGACCACGAGATCGCGCTCCACCGCCAGCCGCAGCACCTGGGCCACCTCGTCCTCGCTGCCGGGGTACACCACGACGTCGGGTACGCGCGCGAACTCGCCCGCCCGGGTGAGCAGCAGCTCGGTGACGGACTTGCCGGCCCAGTGCACGATCCGCAGCTCGTCATCGAGCGTCAGGTGCTCGGCGCCGGTGATGGCGGCCAGTGCCTCCAGGAGGGAGTCCTCGGCCCGGGAGGCGGGGACGCGCACCGTGGAGAAGTCCATGGTGTCGCGCTGCCGGGGCCGCAGGTCCACGTCCAGGGCGTTCTTGACGAACGGGGCGAAGGCGGGCTTGTTCGCGTACTCGAAGTGCACGCCTTCCTCGCCCCACCCCCACCACTTCATGTGCTTCACGTGTGCCATCTGCGCAGTACTCTCCTGGTTCTCGGGGGGCTGGTGGTGCTCAGGCGTCGATGCGCGGCCGGTGCTCGGCGTAGAGCGCCCGCACCGAGGCCTCGATGCGGCCGTTGAACGAGGAGGTGGGCTCCTTCTCCCGGGCGACCAAGGGCTCGCCGACGGCCACGACCACGCGGGGCCGACCGCGGCGCGGCCACCGCGTGCCGTGCGGCATGGCCTCGTGCGCCCCGATCAGGGCGACGGGCAGCACCGGCACGCCCACGGCCTTGGCGAGACCGGCGGCGCCGATCTTGAAGGACGCCATCTCGCCCGTGCGGGAGCGCGTCCCCTCGGGAAAGACGAGCAGCGGCACACCCGCCTTCAGCAGCTGCTTGGACAGCCCGCGGTTCGCTCCGGTGCCCGTCCGGTCCACCGGGAACGCGTTGAAGATCAGCTCGGTGAACAGCCGCTTGTGGGGTGCGGTGAAGAAGTAGTCCGCGGCCACCCCGGTCGCCAGGTTCCGGCGCACCCGCGGGGGCACGGAGCCGAGGACGAGGGGCGCGTCGAGGTGGCTGGAGTGGTTGGCCACCACGATGCAGGGACCGTCGAGGGCCTCGGCCGCCGGATGGGTCACGACCGTGCGGCGCACGGTGCGGTAGGCGAGCCCCTGCAGGAACACCCGCTGGGCGATCCGGCGGGCCAGGCGGCGCCGGGGATCCTGGAAGCGCGCGGGATCCAGCTGCGCGGAGGAGGCCGGTGGGGCGGGCGGGGCCGGCTCGGCGGCGGAGGAGGTGCCCCCGCCGTCGATGGACCGCCGGACCGGGACCGGGTCGTGATCCTTGCGGTGCTTCACGAGCCGGCCGTCCGTTCCTTCTGGCGGGCCGAGGCGACCAGCCCCGAGATCCGGCGCACCGCGGAGCGCGGCAGGTGGCGCAGGGCGAAGCCGAGGAGCCGGTAGCGCTTGGTGGGCATCGAGAGCACCTTGCCGCGGGCGACGTCGTCGAGCGCCTCCTCGACCACTCGCTCGGGGCTGAGCCACATGAAGGAGGGGATGGAGGACCCGCTGATGCCAGCGCGCTCGTGGAACTCCGTGCGCACCCAGCCGGGCAGCAGGGCGGTGACGTGGACCCCCGTCCCGTGGAGCTCCACGGCCAGGGCCTCGGTGAACGCGGTCGTGTAGGCCTTGATCGCCGAGTACGAGCCCATCGTGACCAGTCCGGCGGTGGAGGAGACGTTGATGATCCAGCCGGAGCCGCGTGCCGTCATCGCCCGGGCCGCCGCCGAGGAGAGGACCAGCACGGCCCGGCACATGACCTCGAACGCGCGGTCGTGGGCGCCGGTGTCCGGGTCGGCGAAGCGGGTCTTCACGGAGAACCCGGCGTTGTTCACGAGCACGTCCACGGGGTGCTCGGGATCCTCGACCCGGGCGGCGACGCGGTCCACGTCGGCGCGGTCGGAGAGGTCCGCGGCCAGCACCTCGACCGGCACGCCGTGCTCCGAGCGCAGCCTGGACGCCGTCTGCTCGAGGCGGTCCGCATCGCGGGCCACCAGGACGAGTGCATTTCCCCGGCGGGCCAGAGCCTCGGCGAACGCGGCGCCGATGCCGGACGTCCCCCCGGTCACGAGAGCGGTAAGCATGAGATCTAGGCTACACTACGGTAGCCGTAGCGCAGTCGGGTGCGGTCCGCTCGAGGGGCGCCGTCGTCGCCCGCCGGGCGGGGTCCGCCCGCAGCCCCCCGCCCGCTCCGCACCGGCCGCGGACCAGCACACCACCGGAGGAACACCGTTGACCGAGACCCCCACCACGCGCGTCCTGCTGACGGGAGCCACCGGCTTCCTCGGACAGGCGGTGCTCGAACGGCTGCTGTCCGCCCACGAGGGGGTGCACGTCACCGTCGTCGTCCGGCCGAAGGGCAGCATCAGCGGTGAGCAGCGACTGCGGCAGCTGCTGCGCAAACCGGCCTTCCGCACCTGGCGGGAGGCGGTGGGCGAGGACGAGGCCAAGCGGGTCTTCGCGGAGCGCACCGCCGTGCTCGAGGGGGACCTCTCCGCCCTCGCGGGCATCACGGAACCGTTCGACGTGGTGATCCACTCCGCCTCGACCGTGTCCTTCGACCCGCCCATTCACGAGGCCTTCAGCACGAACGTCGGCGGCGCCACCGGTCTCTACGACGCGCTCCTGGCCTCCGGACAGGACCCGCACGTCATCCACGTCTCCACCTGCTACGTCGGCGGGATCGCCAAGGGCCTGCGTCCAGAGGCGCCCGTGGACCACGACGTCGACTGGGCCGCCGAGTTCGAGGCCGCCCAGCGGGCGCGCGACGAGGCCGAGATGGCCTCCCGCACCCCGGAGCGGCTGCAGGCCATCATCGACGACGCCACGGCGGACCACGGTAAGGAGGGCCCCAAGTCGGTGGCCCGCGCCGCGGAGACCGCGCGCGAGGAGTGGGTCCGCACCCGCCTCGTCGAGTACGGGCGGACCCGGGCCCAGTCCCTCGGCTGGACCGACATCTACACCTTCACGAAGGCCCTGGGCGAGCGCGTCGCCGAGCAGAAGTGGGCGGGCGGCGGACACCGTCTCTCCGTGGTCCGTCCCTCCATCATCGAGTCCGCGCTGCGCCACCCGTACCCCGGCTGGATCGACGGCTACAAGGTGGCCGATCCCCTGATCATGGCCTACGCGAAGGGCGCCCTGCCGGAGTTCCCGGGGCTTCCGGACTCCGTGCTCGACGTCATCCCCGTCGACTTCGTGGTCAACGCGATCGTGGCGCTGGCCACGGAGGGGCACCGCGCCCCGTCGGGCGCGGTCACCCCGGACGGGCAGGCGGACCCCGCCCCCGCGTACTACCAGGTCTGCTCGGGCGCCTCGAACCCGCTCCCGTTCCACCAGATGTACGAGAACGTCCGGTCCTTCTTCCTCGCCCACCCCCTCGAGGACGCCGACGGCAAGCCCATCCGCGTGCCCGAGTGGAAGTTCCCCGCCAACAACGCCGTGGAGCGCTCGCTGGCGGTCAAGGAGAGGCTCTCCGCGGTGGGTGGCCGGCTCACCTCGGCGCTGCCCGCGACCTCCCGCACCCGCGAGTGGGCCAACTCCCTGCACCGCATGCAGTCCGGTCTCGGTTCCCTGCGCACGTACGTGGACCTGTACCAGTCCTACACGCGGACCGAGATGATCTTCGACGACGCCAGCACCCGGCAGCTCAACGACTCGCTGCCCGCCGGTACGCCCGAGGACCGGACCTTCGACGTCCGGTCGATCGACTGGGCCGACTACTGGAAGAACGTGCACCTGCCGGCCCTGACCACGATGACCAAGGCCTACGGCCGGCTCCAGGCGGCCTCCAAGCGGCGAAACGCGACCAGGCGGGGTCTCAGCGAGGGCACGGACGTGCTCGCGGTCTTCGACCTCGAGGGCACCGTCCTGGACTCCACGGTCATCCGCCAGTACCTGCAGCTGCGCCGCCGGACGCTCCACCTCGCGAAGTGGCCCGCCGAGGTCGCCGACCTCGTCTCGAGCGCCCCGACCTACCTGAAGGCCGAGAGGCGGGACCGCGGGGAGTTCATCCGGGCGTTCATGCGCCGCTACCAGGGCGTGCCCGCCGAGACCGTGCGGGAGCAGGTGGCCGGTCCGCTCGGCCAGGACATGCGGCGCCTCCTGCGCCCCGGGGCCCTGACCCGGATCGAGGAGCACCGCGCCGCGGGGCACCGGACGGTACTGGTCACCGGGTCCATCGACCTGCTCGTGGAGCCGATCGCCCACCTCTTCGACGAGGTCGTGGCGGGCCGGATGGACGAGCGCGACGGCGTGATGACCGGCTACCTCGCCACGCCGCCCCTGGTCGACGAGGCGCGGGCCCAGTGGCTCAAGAAGTACGCGGAGCAGGGCGGCTACGACCTCTCCCGCTCCTACGGCTACGGGGACTCCCACGCGGACGCCAGCTGGCTGCTGCTCATGGGCCACCCCTACACGGTCAATCCCGACCTGCCTCTCTCCCGGCTGGCCCGGAAGAACCACTGGCCCATCGAGGACTGGAAGACCGCCTGACCGCCGGGGGCGGCGGACGGCGAGCAGGAGGGGCACCGATGGGCGACGACGACCGGACCGATCCGCGGACCGTCACCACCGACAAGAAGATCACCGCGACGGCACTCGCCCTCCTCCGGGAGGGCGGGCCGCACCGGGTGAGCATCGAGGCGGTCTCGGCGGCCTCCGGCGTGGCCAAGACGTCGATCTACCGCCGCTACGCCAACAGCCTGGAGATGCTCGAGGGGGCCCTCCAGGACGCCGTGGCCACGTACTCGCCGCAGCGCCCGAGCGCCCCGGCCGGCTGGGACGAGGGTCTCGCCGAGGCGCTGGACTTCCTGCTGCACGACATGGGCATCGGCGTGGCGGTCTCGCTGCTGAGCGACCCGGACTCGGAGACGTCCCGGATCCTGCGGACGCACCTGGTCCGGCCGCGCGTGGAGCGGCTCAAGGAGATCCTCGCCGCGGAGACGGCGGCGGGACGGCTGAGCCCGGACCTGGACGTCGACGTCGTCCTCGACTTCGTGCTGGGCTCCGCCTACTCCCACGTGGCCCGGTACGGGAGCCTGGACGAGGACTGGCCCCGGCGGGTGCACCGGACCCTGACCGGCGTGCTCGAGGCGCACCGACCCTGACCGGCGCGGAGCGCCCCCCGGCTCAGAAGACCTCCCGCTCGTCGGGGCGCTGGGCCAGCTCCGAGGCCACGTAGTCCTCGACCGCCGTCTGCGTCGCCACGTCCTTGCCGGCGCGCTCGGAGAGGAACCACCGGTGCTCGAGCACCTCGTGCACGATCTCGGCGGGCTCGAGCTTGCGGCGCATCGGTGGAGTGACCGCCTCCATGATCGGGGAGAAGACCTCGCGCATCCACAGCTGGGCCACGAGCTCCTCGGGCAGACCCGGATAGAGGTCCTGTCCGAGCTGGGCGATGTCGGTGAGCAGCCGGCGCGCCTGGTTCTCGTGGGCGCTGAGACCCGTGAGCCGCTGCAGGCGACGGGTGTGGTGGCCGGGCTCCACGACCTGGGGGCGCAGCCGGATCCGGCCGTCGACCGTGTCCATGGAGGCCTCCTCGACGTCGAAGCCGAGCTCGTTGAGGCGGCGCACCCGCTCCACCACGCGCCAGCGCTCGTCCATGCTGAAGGACTCCTCGACCGTCAGCTCGCGCCACAGGAACTCGTAGGTGGCGACGAGCCGGTCGGAGACGTCGAAGGGGTCCACCAGGTCCGCGATGTCGTGCCCCTCCTCGACAGCACCGGCGAGCAGGTCCATGATCTCCCCGGCCACGTTCGTGCGGGCCAGCTCGATGTCGTAGCCCCGCTGGCCGCGCGTGAGCTGCGGATGGATCTCGCCTGTCTCCGCGTCCACCAGGTAGGCGGCGAACGCGCCGGCGTCCCGGCGGAACAGCGTGTTGGAGAGCGAGACGTCGCCCCAGTAGAAGCCGGAGAGGTGCAGCTGCACGATCAGCGAGGCGAGCGCGTCCACGAGCCGCTCGACCGTGGCGGCGCTGGGACCGGCCGAGAAGATGGCCCGGTAGGGGAGGGAGAAGCTCAGGTGGTCCGTCACCAGGGCCGCCGGCAGGAGCTCTCCCTCGGGGGTGTACCGGTCCGTGACCACGGAGTCCGGCACCACGGAGGGGATGCCCATGCGCTGGAGCCGGCGCAGGGTGGCGTACTCGTGCCGGGCGTAGTGGGGAACGGTCTCCTTGACGGCGACGACCTTCCCGCCGGCGTGGGCGAAGCGCACGACGTGCCGGGAGATCCCGCGGGGCAGAGCGGCGAGGACGTCCTCCGGCCACTGCTCGAGGGGCGTGTCCCACGGCAGCTCGAGCAGTACCGGGTCCGGGAAGGCCGTCTGGATGGACACGCTCCCGGACCGTCCGCCGCGGGCGGAGTCGTTCTGGGGCGCGAGGGGGAAGCGGGGGTCGAGGGAACCCTTCATAACGGGCCATGCTAGCAACCGGGGCGGTCCTGGTCCCGCCGCGGGCCCTCCCGCGCTCGATCCCCGTGGTGGTTAGGGTGGTGAGGGTGTCGATCGAACAGCGCATCCACGCGCACTACGCCGGGCTCTCGCCCCAGGAGCAGCGCGCCGCCGACCTGATCCTGGACCACCTGGACGACCTCGCCCTGTACAGCTCGGCGGAGCTGGCGCAGATGAGCGGCGTCTCCCGCGCCACCCTCTCCCGGTTGTACCGGCACCTGGGCTTCGAGTCCTTCACCGACCTCCGGGAGACGGCCCGGACCCTGCGACAGCAGGGCGTGCCCCTGGGGGCCGACGCCGACCCGGAGCTGAGCCAGCACCTGGAGCAGGAGCTCAAGAACCTGCGCAAGGTCCTGGACCCGGCGGGGGAGGACCGCCCCGCCCAGGCAGTGCGCGCGCTGGCGGACGCGGGGACGGTGATGCTCATCGGTCTGCGCAACAGCTACCCGGTCGCGCTGCACCTGAAGCAGCAGCTCCAGCAGGCACGGGACCGGGTACGGCTCGCGCCGCTGCCCGGACAGACCCTCGGCGAGGAGCTCGTGGACCTCGGCGAGGGCGACGTCATCGTGCTGCTGGGCTTCCGGCGGCGTCCCCGTGGGTTCGAGCGCCTGGTGGAGGTCTGCGTGGCCACGGGGGCGCGGACCGTCCTCGTCGCGGACAGCACGGCCCGTCGCCACGCGTCGGCCGTGGACCTGTGGATCGAGTGCCCCCTCGACGGTGTCGGGCCGTTCGACTCCTACGCGGCGGCCATGAGTCTCGTGTCGGTGCTCGCCGACGGAGTGCTCGCCGCGGCAGGTCCGGAGGGACGACGACGGGTGGGCCGCGCCGCCGAGCTCTACGAGGAACTCGAGGAGCTGGACCTGCGCTGAGACGGGCCGTGGTCGTGGGCGCCCGGTGCGCCGCAAGGGTCCGTCGGCTAGGATTCGTCAGTTGGCTGATCGATCCGGGCCGGGAGCGGTCCGGTCCGTACCGGAAGGAACCCGCCATGCATGATCCCCAGGCGCTCGCCCAGGCCGAGACGCATCTCATCCACGTGCTCGAGCACTCCGATCCGCCGCGCGACGCCAGCCGCTACAACGTGACGGCCGCCGCGCAGGCCTATCACGAGCGCACCGGGAACTGGGACGTGCGGGACGCCGACCCCGAGCTCGTCGAGCAGGTGCTCGCCGACCACCCCGCCCGCGACTGACCCGGCTCCGGACGCGCCACGGCGCCCTCCCCGATGAGGGGAGGGCGCCGTGGCGCAGGTGCGGTGCGCGCGCTGTCGCCGCCTCGCCGATCCGCTGATCCGTCGGCCTGTCGGCCTGTCGACCCGTCGGTCCGCGGGTCAGTCGGGGAGGCGGTTGCCGGTGGCGGTGTCGAAGAGGTGGACGTGCTCCAGGTTCGGGGCGACCCAGATCGTGGTCCCGGCCCGCGGTGGGGTGCGGCCCTCGGCCCGCACGATGATCTCGTGGGCGCCGGCGGCGTCCTCCTCCACGGTCCCGGTCGGGTCGACCTGGACGATGGTGTTCGCGGCGGTGACCGGGGCGAGGTGGCCGTAGACGAACGCGTCGGCGCCGAGCTCCTCGACCACGTCGGCCTCGATCGGCAGCCCCTGTCCTTCGGCGGCCGGGTGCAGGTCCTCCGGGCGGATCCCGACGGTCACGTGGGTCCCGGTCAGGTGCGCCTGCTGCTCACGGGTGAGTTCCAGGGACATCGTGCCGAAGGTGGCCGACCCGCCCGTGACGGGCACGCGGAAGAGGTTCATCGCCGGGGACCCGATGAACCCGGCCACGAACTCCGTAGCGGGCCGGTCGTAGAGCGCCCGCGGGGTGTCGACCTGCATCAGGTGCCCGTCCTTGAGCACCGCGACCCGGTCGCCCATGGTCATGGCCTCGACCTGGTCGTGGGTCACGTACACCGTCGTCACGCCGAGCCGGCGGGTCAGCGACGCGATCTGGGTGCGGGTCTGGACACGCAGCTTCGCGTCCAGGTTGGACAGCGGCTCGTCCATCAGGAACACCTGCGGGGAGCGCACGATCGCCCTCCCCATGGCCACGCGCTGGCGCTGCCCGCCGGACAGCGCCTTGGGCTTGCGGTCCAGGTAGTCGGACAGGTCCAGGATCTTCGCGGCCTCCTCCACCCGGCGGCGGCGCTCCTCGGGGGAGATCTTGGCGATCTTCAGGGCGAAGCCCATGTTCTCGGCCACGGTCATGTGCGGGTACAGGGCGTAGTTCTGGAAGACCATCGCGATGTCCCGGTCCCGGGAGGGGACATCGGTGACGTCGCGGTCCCCGATGTAGATGTTCCCGCCGGTGACCTCCTCGAGCCCGGCGAGCATCCGCAGGGTGGTGGACTTCCCGCACCCAGAAGGCCCAACGAGGACGAGGAACTCCCCGTCGGCGATCTCCAGGTTCAGGTCGGTGACCGAGGGCCGCTCGGCCCCCGGGTACTGACAGGTCACATTGGCGTAGCGCACAGAAGACATGGTTCACAGCCTCTTTCCCGGCAGGCACGTGCCGGACGATCCGAAGGAGAAGAGCTGTCCCCATCACGTGATGGGGACCACAGTGATCCTAATCACCTTCCGGGCGCCGGTGTCGGCGGCTCGCCGTCGTCGAACGTCCTCGTCGTCCGAGTTCACTGCTGCGCGTCCCGCCGCAGCCCGGCCAGCCGGGTCAGGGCCGCGGCCAGCTCCTCCGCCGAGGCGACGCGGTGCGTGGCCACGGTCTCCCCCGTGCCCACCTTGATCCCGAGATCGGCGGGACCGAGCTCGCGCATGGCGTTCTCGTCCGTCACGTCGTCGCCGGCGAACAGGGTGACGTCCGCGCCGGTGGCCTGCATGAACGCCGTGATCCCCTCACCCTTCGTCGCGGAGTGCACCGAGGACTCGACCACGTGCTGGCCGGGGGTGATCTTCAGTCCCTCGAGCTGTTCGAACTGCTCGATCATCTCCTGCTCGGCCCGGGCGCACCGGGACTGATCCGCCATCGTGCGGGTGTGGAAGGCGGCCCCCGTGGGCTTGAGCTCCAGCTTGGACCCTGGATACCGGGTCACCTGCGCCTCCACGAGGGCGGTGGCCTGCGCCAGCAGCTCCTCCTGGGCGGGGGAGAGCTGCAGCTCGGTGTCTGCCGCCGCGTCCCCCAGAGCGTCGAGGAGCAGCTCCGCCCCGTGCGAGCCGGACAGGAGCATCCGGCCGGCCGGGTCCACCACGGAGCGCAGGAACCGCATGGGCCGGCCGGAGATGACGGCCACGTACGTGCGGTCCAGCTCGAGCAGCGCCTCGAGCGCGGACTGGGCCTCCGGCAGGGCACGGCTGTCGTCCGGGTCGTCCGTGAACGGGGCCAGGGTGCCGTCGAAGTCCAGGGCGACCAGCAGGGTCTCGGCCTCGGCGGCCCGGGGGAGGGCCTCCTCGAGTGCCGGGCGGATGTCCTCGTGCGGCTCCATCACTGCTCCTCCTCGCCGGTCGTTCCCGGGCGGGTGCGGGCGAGGTCCCGCAGGAACGCCTCCGACCAGTCGTTGACGTCATTGCCCAGGACCTGCCGGCGCATCGAGCGCATCCGCTTCTTCGCCTCGGCCGCGGGCATGTCCTTGGCTCGCAGCATCGCGTCCTTGAGCCCGTCGATGTCGTGGGGGTTGACCAGCAGCGCCTGTTTGAGCTGTTCGGCGGCGCCCGTGAACTCCGAGAGGACCAGGGTCCCGGACCCGTCCGTCTTGGCCGCGACGTACTCCTTCGCCACCAGGTTCATGCCGTCCCGGAGGGAGGTCACCAGCATGACGTCCGTCGCCAGGTACAGCGCCACCATCTCCTCGAACGGATAGCCGTGGTGCAGATAGCGGATCGCGGTGTGCGAGATGGTGTCGTGCTGGCCGTTGAGGTGGCCCACGAGGCCTTCCACGTCCTCCCGCAGCTGGACGTAGGACTCCACGCGTTCCCGTGAGGGATTGGCCACCTGCACCAGCACCGACGGCCCCACCGTCAGCCTGCCGTCCTCCAGCAGCTCCCCGTAGGCCTTGATGCGGTGCAGGATGCCCTTGGTGTAGTCCAGGCGGTCGACGCCCAGGAACACGGTCTCGGGGTCGCCGAGCTCGTGCCGGATCTCCCGGGCCCGCTCCTTGACCTCCGGCCGCGAGGCCAGCTCCTGGATCGCCTCCGCGTCGATGGAGATCGGGTAGGCCTGCGCGTGCACGGTCCACGCGGCGTCCTCCGTGCCGAACCGCGCCGCCCCGTTCTTGAACGGCACGTCCAGGAACCGCCGCACGCAGCGCTGGAAGTTCTGGGCGTCACCGGGGCGCTGGAAGCCGATGAGGTCCGCCCCGGAGAGGCCGTCGAGGACGGCGCGCCGCCAGGGCAGCTGCGCGAAGATCTCCAGGGGCGGGAACGGGATGTGGTTGAAGAAGCCGATCGTGAGGTCCGGCCGCAGCTCCCGCAGCATCTTGGGGACCAGCTGCAGCTGGTAGTCCTGCACCCACACCGTGGCGTGCTCGGCGGCGACCTCGGCGGTCCGCTCCGCGAAGCGGCGGTTGACCCGGCGGTAGGAGTTCCACCACGTGCGGTGGAACTCCGGTGGGGCGATGACGTCGTGGTAGAGGGGCCAGAGCGACGCGTTGGAGAAGCCCTCGTAGTAGGCCTCCACCTCCTCGGCGGACAGCGGCACCGGTGCGAGGTGGAAGACGTCGTGGTCGAAGCGCTCGAGCGTCTCGTCGGCGGCCCCGTGCCAGCCCACCCAGGCGCCGGCGTTGCGGGCCATGACGGGGGACAGCGCGGCCACGAGGCCGCCGGGGGAGCGGCGCCAGGACGACTCCCCGTGCTCCACGACGCGCTCCACCGGCAACCGGTTGGAGACCACGACGAAGTCGTAGCCGGCCTCGTGGGGCACATCGGTCCGGGGCTCCGACACCTGCTCCAGATCGGCCGAGGAGGCGGTGGTGGTCTGCTCTGCACTCACGAGGGGTCCTTCCGGTAGGTCGTCGTCGTCCTGCCCACAGTCTATTCATCAGTGTGCTCACGGTTCCGCCTGATGATCTCCTGAGTCGGCGGGCCGGGAGGGGGTCCGATAATCTGGGCGACGACACGTCCCCATCCGCCCCCGAGGATCTTTCGAAGAGGACCCATGGCATCCAGCAGCAGCACGACCCCCGACCCCCGGAACCGCGACGCCGCCCGAGAGCGGGCGCGGCAGGTCGCCGACCAGCACGCGCGGCAGGACAAGCGCTCCCGCCGGATCCTGCAGCTGGGCATCCTCGCCCTGGTCCTCGTCATCGTCGCGGTGATCGGCATCGTCGTGGCGCAGAACCGTGCCCAGCAGATCCCCGAGGCCGGGCCCGTTCCCGCCAGCGCCAACCAGTGGGGCGGTACGGTGCTGACGGCCGACGGGATCCGCACCGGCGAGTCCGAGGTCCAGGAGCGTGACCTCGGCGAGGTCCCCGAGGCGCCGGAGACCCCGGACGAGTCCGCCGTCCCGATGGGCGTCGAGGCCTCGGGCGACGACGAGCCCGTGCAGGTCGTGATCTTCCAGGACTTCGAGTGCGTGCACTGCGCCGACTTCGAGGCCGAGAACGCCGACGCGCTCGAGGAGGCCGTGACCTCCGGTGACATCACCCTCGAGTACCGCAACCTGAACTTCCTCGACCGCTCGACGCCGACGCAGTACTCCTCCCGGGCCGCGGCCGCTGCCTACGAGGTGGGCAACCAGGTCTCCTCCGAGCAGTACCTGGCCTTCGTCGAGGAGGTCTTCTCGCACCAGGGCACCGGTGGGCTCGACGACGAGCAGCTCGTGGAGATCGCCTCCACGCACGGCGCCGACATCGCGAGCGCGCTCGAGGAGAACACGTGGCGGCCGATGGTGAACGTGGTCTCGCAGGAGTCCCTCGCCAACGGCGTCTCCGGCACCCCGACTGTCTTCGTCGACGGCGAGCGGCTCGGCAACGAGCCCTTCCAGGACGCCCTCGACGCGGCAGTGGAGGCCAAGGAGTAGGGTCCTCGCTCCCGTACAGCGCGACGGCGCCGCGTCCTCTTTCGAAGGGTGCGGCGCCGTCGCGCTGTACGGGCCCTTCCGGCGTTCGGGGGATTTCGGGGTCCCCCGGCGCGTCCGATATCCTGAGGGACCGTCCGTTCGGGCCGCATCCTGCGGAAGCCCGAGGGCGGCCTCGCCTCCTTAGCTCAGCTGGCCAGAGCACCTGTCTTGTAAACAGGGGGTCACCGGTTCGAATCCGGTAGGGGGCTCCACCGGCCCGGGACTGTGCGCTCGCGACCACATGTGACGTCACATGTTGCGCTGAGGTCTCAGCATGAGATATAAGCCTGCTGATGTCCGCGCGGCCACAACATGCGCCGCAGCTCCGGTGGGACCCGTCCACCGAAGGTGCGCTCGGGAACGGCGCCGCCGGAATCCGCGCCAGCACTGGGATCCGGAACTCCGGCCGCGATGCCGGCCGTGGACCCGGCGAGGCGGGGACCACGCCGGCGAGGGTCCGGGCGAGACATGCCGCTCCGGGGGTGCGACGAGACAGAACCGTGATGGCGATCGCCCTGGTCGGAGTCTTGAACCGTGACTCAGGACACTCCTACGGTGTTCATACCTATCTCATAGGCGAGACCTCTTGCCCAGGTCTCGGAACATCTCAATCGCATGACGATCCCCATGTCATGCCCTGTCCACAGGAGCACCTCATGAGCACTCTGCGGAAGACCCTCGTCGGCGCGGCCATGGCCGCCGCCCTCGTGGGAGGAACGGTTGCCACCCCGGCGGTCGCGGGGTCCGACAATCGTAACTACGAGCAGGATGATGGCAAAGACAAACGCGAGAACAAGCATCGCGATCGTGGAGACCGCGGAGATCGTGGAGACCGCGGAGACCACGACGACGGGCGGAAGGGCGACCGCCATCGCGACGGCGACGACGATCGGGGCCGGGACGACAAATACGACCAGGATCGTGACTGGGACCGCAACGACAGGGACCGTGACCGCGACCGCCGCGACAAGGACCACGACGACCGAGATCGCCGCGACAAGGGCGGCTACGACCGCGACCACGACCGCAACGACAGGGACCGCGACCACCGCCACGACAAGGACGACGACAAGAAGTACGACGACCACGATCACGAGGATCACTGGTGGTACTGCGAAGAGCACCAGAAGTGGCACTTCTACGACGACGACAACAAGCGGAGCAGGGACCACCACGAGGACATGAAGGACGAGGGTGATCACCGGCACGAGAAGAGCGGCAAGCACTGAGCCGCTGAGCCCGCGTCCTGACGTGCACGAGCCGCCGGCGACCACCGGTCGCGGCAGCCGCCCGTAGGACCGGACCCCGCGCGAGGGAACGAGCGCTCCGTCCCGTGGTGGACGGAGCGCTCCCCTGTGCGGGGCGTCAGCCGGTGCCGCCTCCGTCGACCCCCGCCAGCCCCGCGGACTGAACCTTCCAGCGCGGTCCGTACGGGATCCCGGCTCCCGGCGGGGAAGACTCCGAGGACACGGGCCGAGCTTCCGCGCGTCCGGCACCGCACCGTGGTGATATCGGTGGACGCACGCGGGAGGAGTCCTTCCCCGTGACATCCGTAGTCCTCGCCAGGACCATGCGGCCGCCTCGGTGCCCGCGGGCGATGACACCCCCCCTGCGAGCGCCCGACGCCGCACGCGGACCGACCCTGGAGGGCACCCTGGTACCCATCGCCCGACGACGCGTGCGCCCCCGGGCCGCTGCGGCGCTGATCCTGCTGCTGCTCGTGCTCCTCGCCGCACCGGCCGGGCCGGTGCGGGCGGCGGAGGAGCAGGAGCCCGACGGCCCGTACCTGGGGGCGCTGCTGGACTGGGGCGCGGACACGGCGGCCGACCACGCCGAGCGTCTCGGGACGCCGGCGGCCGTCTACGGCAGGCCCGTCCCGCTGCCGATGAGCGAGCAGGAGCGGGGCCACCTGCGGGACTACTTCTCCCAGGTCTCCGGGCAGGGCGCCCACGCCCTGCTCACGATCCGCCCTGAGATCGCGCTGGGCCGGGTGGACGAGGCACAGGCCTCCGTCCTGGCGGGACAGCTGGCGGACGCCGCGGAAGGGTTCGGTGGCACGGTCTTCGTCCGCTTCGCCCCGCAGATGAACGCCGCCTGGGTGCCGTGGGGGCAGCAGCCCCGGGCGTACACCGAGGCGTTCCGGGCGGTGGCGGCAGCGCTGGACGCCGAGCTCGGGAACCCGGTCATGGTCTGGTCGCCGACGGCCGGCACGGACTACCCCTTCCGCGCCCCGTCCGGCACCCCACCGCCGGGCGGTGAACTGGCTCTCCTGGACACGACCGGCGACGGGGTCTGGGACCAGGACGACGACCCCTACGGTCCCTACTATCCGGGCGACGACGCGGTGGACTGGGCAGGACTGGTCGCCTATCACGACGAGACGGGCAACGGCCCGGCCCGCAACGTCCTGCCCGCGCCCGGAAAGTTCAGTGCCATGCTGGGATCCGGGGAGGCGGCCGGGCCGTCGGGGGAGGACGACTTCTACGCCGAGTACGCCGTGGGCCGCGGGAAACCCCTCATGGTGGAGACCGGTGCCTTCTACAGTCCGGGGGCCGGCGGTCCTTCCGAGCCGGACATCAAGGGGGCCTGGTGGGACCAGGTGCTCGCGGCGACCTCCGCGGGAGACCACGACCGTGTCCGCGCGGTCGTGTGGAACGAGACGATCGAGCAGCGCGACGACGGCGCGGTGACCGTCGACTGGCGGATCACGGCCGGGGCCGGGACGGTCACGGCCGCCGGCGACCGGCTGCGGGACTCCGCCCTGGTGACCGGGCCCGTCACCGAACGGTCGGAGCCCCCGGGCGCGGACCCCCCGGCGACAGGGTCCGTGCTCGAGGGCCCGGCGGCTTGGGGCGGGGCCCTGGCCGTGCTCGCCGTGGCGCTGTTCCTCTGGGTCCTCCCGCTCCGGGGGCCGGCCAGAGCGTGGGCGTACGCGGACCCCTCCCGGCGGGACCTCCGCATCGACATGCTGCGCGGAGCGGCCATCGTGTTCGTGGTCGTCAACCACGTGGGGATCGCGTCGGTGTTCCAGCTGCTGACGCAGGAGACCGTCGGCGTCGTCTCGGGGGCCGAACTGTTCGTCCTGCTCTCCGGGGCGGTCCTGGGCATGGTCCACGGGCCACGGGCGAAGGACGACCTCGGGGTCGTGGTCGACCGCACGATCTCGAGGGCCTGGAAGCTCTACGTGACCGCCCTGGTGGTGGTGCTGGCCGTCTACGGCCTCAGCCTGCTGCCCTTCCTGGACGCAGGAGCCGTCACCACGTTCACGGACCAGGGGACCGGCGCCGCCGGGGCCGGGGCCGCGGGCACCACGTACGATCTCTACTCCGGGATGGAAGGACTGCTGCAGTTCCCCGTCCCCGCCCACCTGATCCCGTCCCTGCTCCTGCTGCAGATCGGTCCGTGGCAGTTCAACATCATGGGTCTGTACGTGATCCTGCTGCTGGTGAGCCCTCTGGTGCTGGCCGCTCTGGCGCGTGGGCGTGCGTGGCTGGTCCTGGCGGTCAGCCTGGCCCTCTACACGGCGGGCACCGTCTTCCGGATCCGGTTGCTGCCGTCCCAGTTCGAGGACTCGTTCCCCCTGCTGGTGTGGCAGGTCCTGTTCGTCGTCGGCATGACGGCCGGTCACCACCGGCGGCAGATCGTCGACTGGTTCTCCCACCGGCGGCGGCGCCCCGTGCTGGGCGCGTGCCTGGCGCTGGCCGTGGTCTTCGCGCTCTTCGCCTGGTCCAGCCCGTACCTCACGAACGCCTATGACGTCCGGTTGGCCCTGCTGCCGGAGTCGACGTTCCGCACGGTCTACGACGCCTTCTTCGGCCGGACCTACCTGGGGGTCGGCCGGCTGGTGAACGTGCTCCTCGTGGTGGTCGCCGGCTACGCCGCGCTCAGTGCCTACTGGAGACCGCTCGAGCGCGCGATCGGGTGGTTCCTCGTCCCGCTGGGGCAGGCGACCCTGTACGTGTTCGTCATGCACGTGTTCCTGATCCTCGCCGTGGCCAACGTCCCCGCCCTGCAGCAGGGGAACCTGTGGGGCAACACCGCCGCCTACGTCGTGGTCCTGGGTCTGCTGTGGGTCATGGTCCGGACCGGATTCCTGTTCCGGATCGTCCCCCGGTGAGATCCGGCCCGGTCCGGACGCCCCGAGTGCCCCGGTTCAGGAGCGGCGGGCGTCCGGCACGCTGCGGCGCAGGGCCACCACGGTGACGTCGTCAGGGTGTCCCTGCGCGCCGGCGAAGGCGACGGCGCGGTCGACGAGCTCCGCGACGGGCAGGCCGTGGATCTCGGCCCCGACGGCCCGGTCGAGCGTCTCCTCCAGCGTGGGGAAGAAGTCGAGGAACCCGTCGCTGACCACCACCAGCGTCTCGCCCGGCTCGAGCACGGTGCTGTGGAGGTCCCAGGTGTCGTCCGGGAAGACGCCCAGCGGGGGGCCCGACCGCTCCAGCGGACGGTAGCCGTCCGCGCTGAAGACGAAGGCGAGACCGTGGCCGGCGTCGACGTAGTCGACCCGCCCGGTGGCCGGGTCCAGGCGGGCGGAGAACGCGGTGACGAACGCGCCGGTGTCGGACAGCAGCTCCTGCGATGCCACGGCGACCCGGGCGAACGCGCTGCCCTGGTCGTTGAACTGGGCGGCGCCCACCAGCATCGCACGCACCGAGGCGGCGATCAGCGCCGCCGGGATGCCCTTGCCCATCACGTCGGCCACGTGCAGCTGCAGCTGCTCGCCGTCGAGGAGGTGCCAGGCGAAGAAGTCGCCGCCGATCGCCTGGGTGGGTACGCACCGGCCGGCGAGCTCGTACCCGTCGACGTGCGGGGCCGTGCGGGGCATGAGGACCTGCTGGACCTGGGCGGCGCGGTCCAGCTCGTTCTGCAGCGCCAGCTCCCGCTCCACCCAGCCGGCCATCTCCTGCAGCAGCGTCCGCTCGTCGGTGCTCAGGGTCCGGGGCCTCGTGTCGAGCAGGCACAGGGAGCCGATGCGCTCACCCCCCGGCGCCTCCAGCGGCTGGCCGGCGTAGAACCGCACGTGCGGGTCCCGGCGGACGAAGACGTTGTCGCGGAACCGGTCGTCCGCGGTCGTGTCCGTCACGATCAGGGCGCCCGGTCGTTGCACCGCGTGGCGGCACATCGAATCGGGGGACGGGGTGTTCTCCAGCCCGTCGAGTCCCGCCTCGGCCTTGGTCCACTGCCGGTCCGCGTCGATGAGGTTGACCGCCACCATGGGCACGTCGAACATCCGCTGCGCCAGCCGGACGATGCGGTCGTAGCGCTGCTCGCGCGGGGTGTCCAGCACGTTGAGGGCGTGCAGGGCCCGCACGCGGCGGCGGGCGGCGGTGACATCGGCCAGATCGACGGACATGCCACCACCCTACTCACCGGCGCTCGGGCCGCCGCCGGGCCGAGCCGATCAGGGGGTAAGCGCGGACGGACCGCGTTCATGACGGCGGGGCAGCGCCTCCGGTCAGCACGTATGACATCGCCGGCCGGGGCATGGGGGAGCCGTGCCCGCCGGGTGCTAATTTGCGGCTGCTCATACTCGTCGTTCCCGGCGAGGCACCCCCCCCCTTGAGCGCTCGCCGTCGGCGGAGCGCCCGCCCCTCGGAAGGTCCCCATGCCTGCTCCCGTTCCCCCGCGTGTCCCGCGCTCCCTCACGGCGGCGGCCGCCGCCGTGGTCCTGGGCCTGATCGCCGTCCCCACTGCGCACGCGGCGCCCTCGATCCCTCTCCCTGCCGGACCGACGACGCTCGCCGCGGTGAAGAAACCGGTCAGGTCCGTCGCCGTCGCGCCGGCCGCGCCCCAGGTCCGCACGTGCCCCCTGCGCTTCGGGGTCGGCACGGCCGGAGGTCCCGCGGCGTCCACCGAGCTCGCCGAGGTGGCCTCGCTGACCGGGGAGAAGCCCTCGATCGTGCTCTCCTACAAGGACTTCCGGCAGCCCGTCCCCTACTGGGAGCTCGAACAGGTCCGCGCGGCCGGTGCCACCACGCTGCTGACCTGGGAGCCGTGGGCCTGGGGCGGCGGGATCGACCAGCCGGCCTACTCCCTGGACGCGATCGCCTCCGGCGCCCACGACGCCCACATCACCGACTGGGCCACCCGCCTGGCGGACTGGGGGTCCCCGGTGATGCTGCGCTTCGGCCACGAGATGAACGGGAACTGGTACCCGTGGGCCGAGGGCGTCAACGGCAACGGCGCCGGGGACTACGTCGCCGCCTACCGCCACGTCCACGACATCTTCACCCGCGCGGGGGCCGACAACGTGCAGTGGGTGTGGAACCCGAACGTGCCCTACTACGGGTCCACGCCCCTGGACGGGCTCTACCCCGGCGCGGACTACGTCGACGTCACGGCCCTCGACGGCTACAACTGGGGCACCTCCCAGTCCTGGTCCAGCTGGCAGCAGCCGTGGGACCTGTTCGCCTACGGGCTGTCCGAGATGCGGCGCCTGGCCCCGGGCAAGGAGATCGTCATCGCCGAGACCGCCACCGCCGAGGCGGGCGGGTCCAAGGCCGAGTGGAACGCCCACCTGGTGTACTACCTCGCTCAGCAGCCCGACGTCACAGGACTCGTCTGGTTCCACCTGGACAAGGAGGTGGACTGGCGGATCAACAGCAGCCAGACCTCCGCGGCGGCCCTCCAGGAGTCGCTGGCGGTCCGCCCCTGCCCCTGACGAGCGGGACGCCGCGCGCCACACGGTGTCATCCGGGTCACAAAAGCAAATGTCGCGTGTAGCGTGACCCCCACGACCGGCGCCGCGCCACCGCTCATCCGGAGGCGGCGCGGCGCCGGTCGGTCCCCCCCAGGACCGTGTCGAGGAGTCCCCCCATGGCAGTTCCCTTCCCACCCACGCCCTGCCGCCGGCTCGGACCCGTCTGCGCGGCGCTGCTCGTCGTCGCGCTGGTGGGCTGCGCCGAGGACCCGGGGGCGGACGCCACCGCCGCGCCCGGCGCCGGTCCGTCGGCGGCCTCGGTCCCCGGCGGGCCCACCACCGCGCCCCCCGCGGCGGGGACCGGGACCGCGGAGCCGGCGACGCCGGACGGCAGCCCCGCCCCGTCGGGCAACGACGTGGCCCCCTACGACGAGACCTCCACCCGGGACGCCGCCGGTTCCTTCGGCACGACCCAGCGGCTCGACGGCTCCCTCGAGGCCGTGGTGGAGGGTCCCCGCCCCGCCACCACCGGCGAGCGCCCCGTCCGGGCCGCCCCCGGCACCCCGGTCCAGGTGTTCACGCTGACCCTCACCAACACCGGCGGCGCCCCGGTCGACGCCGTGCCCTGGTCCTTCCCGGTCGCCGTCGCCGGCGAGGAGCCGGCGATCCCCGTCTTCGACGACTCCCTGGGCGTGCCGATGGAGACCTTCCCGACCATCGCCCCCGGGGAGAGCGCGTCCCTCGACGTCGCCTTCTCCGCGGCGCACGACACCGAGCTGGCCGTCCGCGTCTTCGCCACCACCACCCCCGACCACTACGTCGAGTTCACCGACTGAACGCCCAGCAAGGGACCCCCTCATGAAGATCTCAGCTCTGCGCATCCCCGCCGCGGTCGCGGCCTGCTTCGCGGTCGTCCTCGCCGGTGCCCCGGGGGCGTCCGCGGCGCCGACCGCTCCCGCCCCCGGCGTCTCGGCCGGCCCGACGACGACTCCCGCTCCCGCCGCGGGCGCCGCCGCGACCGTGCGGCTGGAGCCGGTGGACGACGCGTCCACCGTGTCCGCCGACGGCACCGCGCTCGTCGACGTCCTGGCCAACGACGGTCTCGACGAGCCCGCGGCGGTGCGGCTCCTGCTCGTGGATCCCGCGGCCGACGCGCCCGACGACGAGCTCGTCGACGAGCTGCGCACGGACCTCGGGTCCCTGCGCGTGGTGTCCCCGGACGCGGAGCCCGAGTCCCTGTCCGAGGGCTGGGAGCTTCCCGCGCACCCGGTCCTCGCCCTGACGCCCGCGCCGGACGCTCCGGCGGACGCCTCCTCGGCGGAGGTGACCTACGCCGTGGTGGACACCACCGGTGCCGAGGCCCGGGCCGTGCTCACGGTCGCCCCGGATCCCGAGGCCCAGGCGTCCCCGGGTGCCTCCGCCGAGCCCACCGCGTCGGCGGAGGCACCGGTCCCGGCCGAGCCCACCACCGGCGCCGGGCCCACGGCGGAGCCCTCCACGGGAGCGGAGCCCTCCGCGGAGGCGGAACCCGCCGAGGAGCGCCCGGCCGCACCGGAGGCGGGGTCCCAGGACACGGCCGCCGCGGCCGCCGCGGACGTGCCCGTCGAGGTCCGGCAGGCGCTCGAGGCCGCCGCGGTCCGGGCGGCCGCCCGGACCGGGGAGCCGACCGCCGGGATGCGCCCCTGGAAGGGCGGCTGGGAGTGGCCGCACGAGAGGGGCGTGGTCCTGTGGTCGGAGGCGCACGGCGCGCACTTCGTGCAGCTGCGGGGCGCCATCGGGCACCGGTGGATCCTCGGGGGCGGGGTGGACGCCCTGGGCTGGCCCGTCGAGGACGAGTCCTGTCACCTGACGGGCGGCGGGTGCCGGCAGTCCTTCTCGAAGAACCGCACGATCTTCTGGACCTCCTCCACCGGGGCGCGGACCGTGAACATGCGGGGCGCGATCGGCCACCGGTGGATCCGCGGCGGACGCGAGGCCGGGACCTACGGATACCCCACCACCGACGAGATCTGCGGGTCGTCCGGCGGGTGCCGGCAGTCCTTCTCGGGACACCGCACGATCTTCTGGACCTCCTCCACCGGGGCGCGGACCGTGAACACCCGGGGCGCGATCGGCCACAAGTGGATCCGCGGCGGACGCGAGGCCGGGACCTACGGATACCCCACCACCGACGAGATCTGCGGGCTGGCCGGCGGCGGGTGCCGGCAGTCGTTCACCAGGGCCCACACGATCTACTGGACCTCCTCCACCGGGGCGCGGGCGGTCAAGACGAACGGCGCCATCGGGCAGCGGTGGATCGCCACGGGACGCGAGCGGGGCTCGCTCGGGTACCCCGTCACGGACGAGATCGGGACCGGGAGCGTGCACCAGAAGTTCCAGCGGGGACTCGTCACGTGGAGCCGCGCCACCGGAGCCCGGACGCACCTGTTCCGCGGTGAGTGCCACCACCTCAACACGGGACGCTCCGTGCAGCCGACCCGCAACGCGGCGCGCGTGTCCCTGACCATCGCGGAGGGCTACGGGCGCTCCCAGGCCACGTTCGTCAACTGCGTGCGGATCGGCGGCAGCTACGTCGAGGAGTGGCGGACGTCGGCCTACGTGGGCGCCAGCGGGTTCAAGCGGCCAGGGGTGCCCTCGGGGCACACCCAGTACCTGTTCTCGCCGCAGGGCTCGTACTCGGTCACGGAGTCCTTCGGGGTCTACAACCCGGGCACCGCGCTGCCCTACCGGCAGCTCAACCCGAACTCCCGGTGGGGCGGGCGCCTGGGCACGCTCTACAACAAGTACTTCGAGTCCACCGGCTACACCTGGCCGGACGAGAACATGTGGTACTTCTCGCTCTCCGGCGACTACCGGCTGGGCGTGGTGATCAACTACAACCGTCCGCCCGACTCGTCCATCGTCCAGGGCAACGGCTTCGCGATCTTCCTGCACGCGAACAAAAAGCCCACCGCGGGGTGCATCGCCCTGCACGAGCACGAGGTCGCCCGCTACATGCGCACCGCGCGGCCCGGTGACCGGATCATCATGGGCGTCCGGTCGGACCTGTTCCGCTGACGCCCCGGGAACGTCAGGAGGGGACCGCGCCGTGCGCGGTCCCCTCCTGACGTCCGTGCGGGTTCGGGCTACTCGACCGTCTGCTCCACCTTGGCCTGCTCGCGGCGGCCGAAGGCCCACAGCAGCAGCTCGCTCGGCACGGCGCGCAGCACGCGCACGGTCCCCGTCCTGCCGCGGCCGCCGCGCACGGCACCGTAGGACGGGGCGATGAGCACCACAGTGTCCTCCTCGTCCTTGAGCATGACCTTGGCCACCAGGGTCAGGGACCGCCACAGGGCCCGCTCCTCGTCGTGCAGCAGCGGACGCTCGTGCCACTGGGGCTGGGCCCGGCGGACGTCCTCGTGGTGGACGAAGTACTCCACGGTGTTCATCCGCTTGTCCACCGGTCCCACCCGCGCGGGCGAGTACAGCGGGGGGTGCTCCACCTTCCGCACGAGCTCCTCCCACGGCTGGCCGGCGACGGCCTGCTCGGCGCGGCGGGTGCGCTCGCCGAGCACGGGCACCCGCGGCAGCACCCTGCCGGCGAGGAGGTCCGGGCGCCCGTCGCGCAGGACGAGGTGCACGGCGAGGTCACGGGTCCTCCAGCCGTCGCACAGGGTGGGGGCGTCGGGGCCCAGTCGGCGCAGGAGCGCGGCGAGGTGCCGGCGCTCGACGTTGGCGAAATTGGTCACGGAGATCCTCCTCGTGGCCCCGCCGTCGGTCGGCGGGGCCGTCCTCCGACCACGCTATACCGGGTGCGCGGTCGCCAGGAACCGGCGCGGCACGCTCGGAAATCAGCCGCGGGGGACGGGCGGGCCCAGGTACAGGAGCACCGAGGCGAGGCCCGCGACCACGACCACGCCCGCCACCACGGCCAGCCAGGGGCTGCGGAGGGACCAGGCCTCCAGCCTCTCCAGCACGGTGGCGGGACGATCGCCCCCGGGGGCCAGGCGCCAGCCGCCGTCGAGCCGGCCCGAGCGCTGCGCGCGGCGCTCGAAGGGGATCGTGGCGTACGGGACGAAGGCGCTCGCCAGGCCCAGCGCCCCGAACCCCGTGGACCAGCGCTGGTCCACCCAGACGAAGCAGGTCACCACGCAGTACCCCAGGAACACGAGCCCGTGCAGCATGCCGAAGACGGGCACGAACGCCTCCGAGACGCCCGTGTACTTCAGGACCATGCCGAGGATCAGCAGCGTCCAGGTCACCGCCTCCGCGAGGGCGAAGCGTCCGTAGAGCTCACGGGGTGTCATGGGGAGTGCTCTCCTGCGTCTCGGGGGCGTCGTCGGGGACCGCGGGGGCCGCGAACTGGCTCGCGTGGAGCGCGGCGTACGCGCCCTGTGCGGCGAGGAGCTCCTCGTGGGTGCCCTGCTCCACGATGCGGCCGTCCTCCATCACCAGGATGATATCCGCGTCCCGGACGGTGGAGAGCCGGTGCGCGATGACGAACGAGGTCCGGTCGCTGCGCAGCGCGGCCATGGCCTGCTGCACGAGCAGCTCGGTGCGGGTGTCCACCGAGGCGGTCGCCTCGTCCAGGATCAGCAGGGAGGGATCGGACAGGAAGGCCCGGGCGATGGTGATGAGCTGCCGCTCGCCCACGGACACGTTGCTGCCCTCCGGGTCGATCACGGTGTCGTAGCCCTCCGGCAGGGCGCGCACGAAGCGGTCCACGAGGGTGGCCCGGGCGGCCTCGAGCACGTCCTCGTCGGTGGCGTCCAGCCGTCCGTAGCGGATGTTCTCCCGGATGGTCCCGCCGAACAGCCAGGCGTCCTGCAGGACCATCCCCACCCGGGAGCGCAGCTCGGCGCGGGACAGGTCGGTGACGTCCACGCCGTCCAGCGTGATGCGCCCGGCGTCGAGCTCGTAGAAGCGCAGCACCAGGTTCACGAGGGTCGTCTTGCCGGCGCCGGTGGGGCCCACGATGGCCACGGTCCGGCCGGGGCGGGCCTCGAGGCTCAGGTCCCGCAGCAGCGGCTGTCCCGGCTCGTAGGAGAAGGAGACGTGCTCGAAGCGCACGCGGCCCGGGGAGCGCTCGGGCAGCCGGGCGCGGGCGGTGTCGGGCCGCTGCTCGGAGGCGTCGAGCAGCTCGAAGGCGCGCTCCGCGGAGGCCACCCCGGACTGCAGGGTGTTGGCCATGCCCGCCATCTGGGACAGGGGCTGGGTGAACTCCCGCGAGTACTGGATGAAAGCGGTCGCCTCCCCGAGGCTCAGCTCCCCCGAGGCGACGCGCAGACCGCCGAGCACGGCGATGCCCACGTAGGTGAGGTAGGAGATGAACTGCATGACGGGCATGATCGTGCCCGAGACGAAGTGCGCGCCGAAGGCCGCCCGGTACAGCTCCTCGTTGCGCTCGTCGAAGCGCTCGGCCATCTCCCGCTCGCGGCCGAACACCCTGATCAGTTCGTGGCCCGAGAAGGACTCCTCGATGTGCCCGTTGAGCGCGCCGGTGGCGCGCCACTGCTCCGTGAACAGCCGCTGGGCGCGCACCCCGATGAATCCGGCGGCCCCCGCGGACAGGGGGAGGGCCACGAGGGCCACGAGGGCCAGCTGCCAGGACACCACGAACATCATGATCACGATGCCGACCACCGTGAGCAGGGACTGGACCAGCTGGGCGAAGGAGTGCTGCAGCGCCGTCTGGACGTTGTCGATGTCGTTGGTCACGCGCGAGAGCACGTCCCCGCGCTGGCGGGTGTCGAACCACCCCAGGGGCAGCCGGTTCAGCTTGTCCTCGACCGCGTTGCGCAGGTCGTGGACCACCTGCATGACCAGGCGGTTGAGCAGCCAGCCCTGCGCCCACATGAGCAGCGAGGCCACCAGGTACATGACCAGCACCGCCATGATCAGCCGGGCGAGCGCGGAGAAGTCGATGCCCGCGCCGGGCACCACGTCCGTGGCCGCGACCATGTCCGCGAGGTTCTGCTCGCCGCGGTCCCGCAGGGCCTGGGCCACCTCCTCCCGGGTCGCGCCCGCGGGCATGTCCCGGCCCAGCACCCCCGTGAAGATCACGTCCATGGCCCGGCCCAGGACGAGGGGAGCCCACACGTTGAGCGCCACGGACACCGTCCCGGCCAGGAGGACGAGGACCAGTCCCCGCCACCGCGGCGCGAGCAGTCCCAGCAGCCGCCCGGCGGAGGACCAGAAGTGCTGGGGCTTGCGCGGCGGGGCGGGCGCGGCCATCAGGCCACCTCCTCCGCGCCGGTCTGCGACTCCACGATCTCCCGGTAGGTCCCGGAGCGGGCCAGCAGCTCGTCGTGGGTCCCGCGCGCCGTGATCCGGCCCGCGTCCAGGACGAGGATCTGGTCCGCGTCCCGGATGGTGGACACGCGCTGGGCCACCACGAGGACGGTCGCGTCCCGGGTCACCGGCACGAGGGCGGCGCGCAGCCGGGCGTCGGTGCCGACGTCGAGGGCGGAGAACGAGTCGTCGAAGAGGTACACCGCGGGCCGGGCCACCAGCGCCCGGGCGATGCACAGGCGCTGCCGCTGCCCGCCGGAGACGTTCGCTCCGCCCTGGGCGATCGGGGCGTCGAGCCCCTCGGGCATCCGGCGCACGAAGTCCTCCGCCTGCGCCGTGCGCAGGGCCGCCCACAGCTCCTCGTCCGTGGCGCCGGCGTCGCCGAGACGGAGGTTGGAGGCCACGGTGCCGGAGAACAGGTAGGGGCGCTGCGGCACGAGGGCCACGCGCGCGGCGATCTGGTCGTGGGACAGGCGGGGCAGCGGGACGCCGTCGAGCTCCACGGTCCCGCCGGTGGGGTCCAGCAGCCGGGGGACGAGGTGGAGCAGGGTGGATTTCCCGGACCCGGTGGCGCCGATGACGGCGGTCGTCCGGCCCGGCTCGGCGCGCAGGCACACGCCGTCGAGCACGGGGGCCTCCGCCCCCGGGTAGCGGAACGTGACGTCGCGCAGCTCCACCACACCGGAGCAGGAGTCGGGGACCACCGGCTCGTCGGGCTCCCGGAGGGAGGGCACGGTGTGCAGGACCTCGCTGATGCGCTCGGCGCACACCATGGCGCGCGGGACCATCATGACCATGAACGTCCCCATCATCACGGCCGTGAGGATCTGCAGGAGGTACTGCAGGAACGCGGTGAGCGAGCCGACCTGGATCTGTCCGGCGTCCACCCGCTGACCGCCGAACCAGAGGACGGCGGTCGTGGCCAGGTGCAGGATCATGCTGATGACCGGGAACATCAGCACGAACAGGGAGCCGATGCGCACGGAGACGTCGGTGAGCTCCCGGTTGGCGGCCGCGAAGCGCCGGCGCTCGTGGTCCTCGCGGACGAAGGCCCGCACCACCCGGATGCCGACGATCTGCTCGCGCAGCACCGCGTTGATCCGGTCGATCCGTCCCTGCATGAGCCGGAAGAGGGGCATGAGCAGGCCGACCAGCACTCCCACCGCGATCCCGAGCACGGGCACCGAGACCCACACGAGCCATGAGAGGCCGACGTCCTCCCGGAGGGCCATGACGATCCCGCCGACGCACATGATGGGCGCGGCCACCATGAAGTTGAGCCCCAGGAGCACGAGCATCTGGATCTGCTGGACGTCGTTGGTGCCCCGCGTGATGAGGGTGGGGGCCCCGAAGCGGCTGACCTCGCGGGAGCCGAAGGAGCCGACCTGCCGGTGGACGGCACAGCGGAGGTCGCGGCCGGTGCCCATGGCCGCCCGGGCCGAGCAGTACACCGCGGCGACGGCCGCCGTCACCTGCAGGAGCGCGACGACGAGCATCACCTCCCCGACGCGCAGGATCAGCCCGGTGTCCCCCCGGGTGACGCCCTCGTCGATGATCCGGGCATTGAGGCTCGGCAGGAGCAGCGCGGCGATCGTGGCCACGAGCTGCAGGGCGACGACGGCCAGCACCCACGGCAGGTAGCGGCCGGTGTGCTGCCGGACGAGACGGAGAAGCATGGCGTCCTCTCCTGAACGGGGGACGGTCGGAGCGGGCCGGGAGGCCCGGCACCCAGGGTACGGCCGGGCGCGGACAGCCTTCCGGCCCGGTCGGAGCGGCTGTCGTCACCGAATGTGGCAATTCGTGAAGTGGATCACCACAACCCCTGGTAAAACCACACGAACTCACATAAACTCAAGGGAACGCAGAGAAGTTCATCGTTCCCGTCCGTGAGGTGCACGCCATGTTCGCAGAAGAACGCCAGGCCGAGATCGCCGAGCTGGTGGTCACGACCCGCCGGGTCAACGGCGCGGACCTGGCGCGCCGCTTCGACGTCACCATGGAGACGGTCCGCCGCGACCTCGCGGCCCTCGAGGCCGCAGGCCGGCTCCGCAGGGTGCACGGGGGCGCCGTCTCCGCCGACCAGTCGACGTCCGACGAGAAGGCCATCTCGTCCCGCAAGCACGTGAACACCCCGGAGAAGCGGCGGATCGCGCAGGCCGCGTTCGACCTGCTGCGCACCAGCGGGGCGGGGGCCGTCGTGCTCGACGCCGGCAGCACCGTCGAGGCCCTGGCCGACCTCATCGTCCGCACCGACTCCAGCCTGCCGGACGGGCAGGAGCAGCTCATCATCACCCACGCCCTGCACATCGCCGCCAAGCTCGCCGACGCCACGGGCATCGGGCTCGAGCTCGTCGGCGGGCGGGTCCGCAAGCTCACCTGGGCCGCCGCCGGCGGACGGGCCGCGGAGCACTACACCCGGCTGCGCCCCGACCTCGCCTTCGTGGGCTGCAACGGGATCCACGCCTCGTTCGGGCTGAGCACCCCGGACCCGATCGAAGCGGTCGTGAAGACCGCCATCATCCAGACCTCCCGGCGGGTCGTGGTCCTCTGCGACTCCGCCAAGCACGATCAGGAGACCCTCATGCGCTTCGCGTCGCTCGACGAAGTCGACACCCTCATCACCGACCGGGCGCCCGGTCCGGAACTGGCCGCCGCCCTCGAGGAGGCCGACGTCGAGGTGGTGATCGCGTGATCCTCACCGTCACCCTCAACCCGTCCTTCGACCGCACGGTCGAGCTCCCGGCTCCGTTGCGCCGCGGCGCCGTCCAGCGCGCCGACGGCGCCCGGCAGGACGCCGGCGGCAAGGGCGTGAACATCTCCCGGGCGCTGCGTGCGAGCGACGTCCCGACCCTGGCCGTGCTGCCGGGCGATCCCGGCGACCCGCTGCTGGCGGAGCTCGCCGCGGCCGGGGTCCCGTACGAGACGGTGCCCGTCGGCGCCCCGATCCGCTCGAACGTCACGATCACCGAGCCGGACGGCACCACCACCAAGATCAACGCCCCGGGGGCGCCGCTGGGTCCCGAGCACGTCGACGCCGTCGTCGAGCTCCTCGTGCACCGCGGCGCGCAGGCCTCCTGGGTGGTCCTGGCCGGCTCCCTGCCGCCGGGCGCCCCCGAGGACGTCTACGCGCGGATCGTCCGCCGTGTCCGGTCGGCACTGGGGGAGCGCTCGCCCCGGTTCGCCGTGGACACGTCCGGGGCGGCGCTGCGCGGCGCCGTGTCCGGCGACGACGCCCTGCCCGACCTCATCAAGCCCAACGGCGAGGAGCTCGCCGAGCTCGTGGGGACGGTCGACGGCGAACGGCTCGAGGCCGATCCCGACCTCGCGGCCACGACCGCCGCCGCGCTCGTGGGCCGCGGCCTGGGCGCGGTCCTCACCACGCTCGGGGCCGGCGGGGCGGTGCTCACCGTCGCGGAGGGCTCCTGGCACGCCGTCCACGACCCCGTGGCCGTGCGCTCCACCGTGGGCGCCGGCGACAGCTCGCTCTCGGGCTACCTGATCGCCCAGGAGCGCGGCGACGCGCCGCCGGACTGCCTGCGGCAGGCCGTGGCCTCCGGGTCCGCGGCGGCCGCCCTGCCGGGCACCCGGGTCCCGGCCCTCTCCGAGACCACCCCGGAGGCGGTCACCGTGCGGGAGCTCCCCGCGCGCGCCGTCTCCGGCTGACCAGCCCCACCCCACCTCATCCGAACCACCCGGGCCACCGGCCCGGCCGCTCAAGGAGGACATCGTGTCCGAGCTCATCACTCCCGACCTGGTCTCGCTCGACCAGGACCTGGGGACAGACAAGGAAACCGTCATCGGCCGGCTCGCCGCCCTGGTGCAGCGCACCGGTCGCGCCGAGCAGCTGGACGGGCTGCTGGCGGACGCCATCGCCCGCGAGAACAAGACCGCCACCGGCATCCCCGGCGGCATCGCGATCCCGCACTGCCGCTCCACCGCCGTGACCGAGCCGACGCTGGTCATGGCTCGGCTGGCGCAGGGCGTCCCCTGGGGCGCCAAGGACGGCCCGGCCGACATCGTCTTCTTCATCGCGGCACCCGAGGGAGCCGACCAGACGCACCTGAAGCTGCTGGCCAAGCTCGCCCGCTCGCTGATGAAGAAGGACTTCGTGGCGGCACTGCGCGCCGCCCGGTCCGAGCAGGAGATCGTCCGGATCGTCGACGACGCCCTGGGACTCGGCGGGACCGCCGACACCGCACCGGCCGAGGGGGCCTCCGCGACCGGCACGGGGGCCGCCGGCGCCACGTCCGCCGCCGCGGTGCCCGCCTCGGTGGACTCCCGGTCCGACGACGGGGGCTCCGCCCCGGCGCCGGCCGCGCAGACCGGCGGCGACGCCGAGAGCGCCGGCCCGCACGCCGGCAAGCGGATCGTGGCCGTCACCGCCTGCCCCACCGGCATCGCCCACACCTACATGGCCGCGGACGGGCTGACCTACGCGGCCGAGGACATGGGGATCGACCTGCAGGTCGAGACCCAGGGCTCCGCCGGCTTCACCAAGCTCGACCCCGCGACCATCGCCGCGGCGGACGCGGTGATCTTCGCGACCGACGTCGACGTCCGGGACCGCTCCCGGTTCGCCGGCAAGCCCTACGTCGCCTCGCCGGTCAAGCGCGGCATCGACGAGCCGAAGGTCATGATCGAGGAGGCTCTCGCCAACGCCGAGAACCCCAACGCCCCGCGCGTGCAGGGCGGGACCGGCGCGGACGCCGAGCAGGGCGCGTCGACCGGCGCCAACGAGGGCTGGGGCACCCGCATCCGCAAGGCCGTGATGACCGGTGTCAGCTACATGATCCCGTTCGTGGCCGCGGGCGGGCTGCTGATGGCCTTCGGGTTCATGGTGGCCGGCGCGGACATCGCCAACATCGCCGACGACGTGCTGACCGGCTCCACCGTCTGGAACCTCGGCGAGTTCACCCTCGCCCAGTACATCGGCGCGGTCCTGTTCAAGATGGGCAACCTGGCCATGAGCCTGCTGGTGCCCGCACTGGCCGGCTACATCGCCTACGGCCTGAGCGACCGCCCCGGCATCGCCCCCGGTTTCGCGGCCGGCCTGGTCGCGAACTTCATGGGCGCCGGCTTCCTCGGCGGCATCGTGGGCGGCCTGCTGGCCGGTCTCGCCGCCTACTGGCTCGCGCAGCCCCGGCTGCCCCGCTGGCTGGGCTCCCTGATGCCCGTGGTGATCATCCCGCTGCTCGCCACGATCTTCTCCTCCGGTCTGCTCCTGCTGGTGCTGGGCGGTCCGATCGCCACGTTCATGGCCTGGCTGACCGAGTGGCTCAACGGCATGACGGGCGCCGGCGTCCTCGTCCTCGGCGCGATCCTGGGTCTCATGATGGGCGCCGACCTGGGCGGCCCGATCAACAAGGTGGCCTACACGTTCGCCGCCGCCGGCCTCGGTGCGGCGACCGCCGCGAACACCGCCCCGCAGGAGGTCATGGCAGCGGTCATGGCCGCCGGCATGGTGCCCCCGCTGGCCATGGCCCTCGCCTCGACGGTCGCCAAGCGCTACTTCACGGTCGCCGAGCAGGAGAACGGCAAGGCGGCCTGGCTGCTGGGTCTGTCCTTCATCTCCGAGGGCGCCATCCCGTTCGCCGCGGCCGACCCCCTGCGCGTGCTGCTCTCGACCATGGCCGGCGGCGCGACCGCCGGTGCGCTGAGCATGACCTTCGGGGTCACCCTGGCCGCTCCGCACGGCGGGGTGTGGGTGCTGCCGGTGATCGGCAACCCGCTGCTGTTCCTGCTGGCGGTGGTCGCCGGTACGGTGGTAACCGCAGTGCTCGTGATCGCGCTCAAGCACGTGGGCGGTGTGCACGGGAAGGTCGCGGACTCGTCGACCTCGCGCGCCGGTGCGGCCACCGTCCCGGCGACCGCCTGATCCGACCGGGCTCCCGTCCGGCAACGACTCCCCGAGGAAGAGGAACACCATGCAGACACTGACAGGCGTGGGGGTGTGCGCGGGCCGCGTCATCGGCGAGCTCGTGAGCATGCCGGAACCCGTCTCCGAGCCGGCCGCGGGGCTGACCCTGCGGGACGAGGAGCCCGAGGCGGCGGTGGCCCGGCTGCAGTCGGCCGCGGCCGCCGTCAAGGCGGAGCTCAAACGGCGCGCCGAGGTCGCTGTCGAGAAGGACGCCGCGGACGTGCTCAAGTCCACCGCCCTGATGGCCGGGGACAAGGCGCTGCTGAAGAACGCCGCGAAGCTCATCACCGGGAAGGGGCTCGCCCCCGAGCGGGCCCTGTGGGAGGCCGCGAGCGACTACGCCGACCAGATGCGCGCCCTCGGCGGGTACATGGCCGAGCGCGCCGCGGACATCGAGGACGTCCGGGCGCGGCTCGTGTCCCAGCTGCAGGGGCTGCCCATGCCGGGCGTGCCGCACCGGGACGTCCCGTTCGTGCTGACCGCCGAGGACCTGGCGCCCGCCGACACCGCGACCCTGGATCCCGAGCTGGTCCTGGCACTGGTCACCTCCGGCGGCGGGCCGCAGTCCCACACGGCCATCCTGGCCCGCAACCTGGGGCTGCCCGCCGTCGTGGCGGCCCGGGGCGTCGAGGCGCTCGCGGACGGCACGCGCGTGTTCGTGGACGGGGCCACCGGCGAGATCCGCACGGAGCCCGGCGAGGAGGAGGAGGAGCTCGTGGAGGCCTGGGTGCGCAGCGCCGCGGCGCGCACCGCCTTCGACGGCCAGGGCGTGCTCTCGGACGGCACCGAGGTGCCGCTGCTCGCCAACGTGGGCACTCCCGAGGACGCCCGCACGGCGGCCGCGGCCGGGGCCCAGGGCGTGGGGCTGCTGCGCACCGAGTTCTGCTTCCTGGGCCGGGACAAGGAGCCCTCCGTCGAGGAGCAGGTGGAGCAGTACACCGCGATCCTCGAGTCCTTCGCCGGCAAGAAGGTCGTGGTCCGCACCCTCGACGCCGGGGCGGACAAGCCCCTGCCCTTCCTCACCGACACCGCCGAGCCGAATCCGGCGCTCGGGGTGCGCGGCTTCCGCACCGACCGGTCCGTCCCGGGCGTGCTCGCCCGCCAGCTCGAGGCGATCGCGCTGGCGGAGGAGGCCACGGACGCGGACGTGTGGGTCATGGCCCCGATGATCGCCACGACCTCCGAGGCCCGGGACTTCGCCGCGATGGCCAGGGCCGCCGGCCTGCGCGTTCCCGGGGTCATGGTCGAGACGCCGTCCGCGGCCGTCACCGCCGACCAGATCCTGCGCCACGTCGAGTTCGTCTCCCTGGGCACCAACGACCTGACCCAGTACACGATGGCCGCGGACCGGATGATGGGCTCGCTCGCGGAGCTCAACAACCCCTGGCAGCCCGCCGTGCTGCGCATGATCCGCTACACCGTGGAGGGCGCCCTCCGCGCGGAGTCCGAGGGCGCCGGCCGGCGCAACGTGGGCGTCTGCGGCGAGGCCGCGGCCGACCCCGCGCTCGCCGTGGTGCTCGTGGGCCTCGGGGTGCACACCCTGTCCATGAGCCCCCGGGGACTGGCCCCGGTCGCCGCCGTGCTGCGCAGCGTCGACCTCGCCACCGCCCGGGCCCTCGCCGAGCTCGCGATCGAGCAGCCCAGCGCCGAGGACGCCTCCGCGGCCGTGCGGACGGAGCTCAGCGTGCTCGCCGAGCTCGGCCTCTGACCCGCGGTCCGCACCCGCACGCACCACCCCAACCCCCGGGGTCCGACACCCAGGACCCCGCAACCCGAAGGAGAACCACCATGGCAGAACGCACCGCCACCATCGCCTCGTCCGTGGGACTGCACGCCCGCCCCGCCGCGATCTTCGCCGAGGCGGCAGGGGAGTACGACCTCGAGATCACCATCGCCGCCGAGGGCGAGCCCGAGGACGAGGCCATGGACGCCTCGAGCGTGCTGTCGCTGATGTCCCTCGGCGCCGGCCAGGGGGACAAGGTCGTCCTCCGTGCCGAGGGCGCGGGTGCCGACGACGCGCTCGACCACCTCGTGCAGATCCTCGAGACGGACCACGACGCCGAGTAGGACCACCCCGCACCGTCCTGCCACGGCGCCCGCCCACCGCACGGTGGGCGGGCGCCGTGGCGTGCCCGGACGTGTCCTGCGGGCCTCCCACGTGCGCCGACTACCGTGGAGGGGATGCCCGTTCACCCGATGGAGGACCGATGACCGCCGCTCGACCACCGCTCGACCACCGACGCCGGGATCCGGAGCACGCCGCGCAGGCGCCGCGGCGGGCGCTCATCGTGGGCACGGGCCGGGACCGGGGAGCCCTCGCGGCGGCACGCGCGCTCGGGCGGGCGGGCTGGCACGTGGGCGTCGGCACCCCGGACGGGCCGGGCATGCTCGGTGCCACCCGGGCGGCCGCGGTCCGCCACGAGGTGCCGCGCCCGCGCGGGGACGGGGCCGGTTTCATCGACGGCGTCCGCCGGGCGGTCGCGGACGGCGCCTACGACGTCGTCTTCGGCGCCGGCGACGACTGGATGGCCGCGGTCTCGGCGTACCGCCAGCACATCCCGGCGGCCGTGGCGCACCCCGGCCCCGACGTGGTCGCGGCGGCCCTCGACAAGGTAGGCCTCACGGACCGGGCGGCCCGAGCGGGCCTGACCGCTCCCCGGACGCTGACGGCCACGGACGAGGCGCTCGCCGCCTGGGACGGCCCGGTCGTCGTGAAGTGCCGGGCGCACTGGGCGCCGGGGCAGACCCGGCCCCACCGCATCGAGGCCAAGCTCTTCCCGGACGCCTCCGCCGCCGCCGGACAGGTCCGGCGCATCAGCGGGGCCGGCGCCGAGCCGGTGCTCCAGGCACCGGTGCGCGGCACCCTCGGGGCCCTGATCGGGGTCTACCACGACGGGCGCCTGCACGGGCGGGTGCAGCAGACCACCTCCCGGCTGTGGCCCACGCCCAACGGCGTCTCGGCCCGCGCGCACACGGTGCCCGTCGACGAGGCGCTCGCGGCCCGCGCCGAGGTGCTGCTGCGGGAGCTGGGCTGGTGGGGCCTCGTGGAGCTGCAGTTCCTCACCGGGGACGACGGCGTCCCGCAGCTCATCGACCTCAACGGCCGCTTCTTCGGCTCGATGGCCCTGGCCGAGTCCGCCCGCCCCGGGCTCGCCGACGCGTGGGGCCGGCTGGTCCTCGGCGCCCCCGTGCCGGAGCTGCCGGACGCCCGCCCCGGGGTCCGCTACGCCTGGCTCGCCGGGGACCTGCGCCGGGCGTCCGTGGAGCGCCGCGGCGGTCTGGCCGCGGACGTCGCCGACACCCTCCGCTGGGGCCGCGGCGCCCAGCACAGCGTGTGGGACCCGCGCGATCCCGGACCCACCTGGCACCTGGCCACGTGGCGGCTCGGGTACGGCGTCCGTTCCCGGTAGGGCCGCCCGTCAGCGCCGCCGGCGCGCCGTCACTGCCGCGGGCGCGTCGTCCGCGGCGTATCGCCGGCCCCGGTGCCGGGGAGCGGCGTCCGCTCGCGGTAGGGCCGTCCGTGAGTCCGTGAGTCCGTGAGTCCGTGAGTCCGTGAGCCCGTGAGCCCGTGAGCCCGTGAGCCCGTCGGCGCCCTCAGCGCCGCCGGCGCAGCGTCCGCAGCGTCTCGCCCACGAGCCGGCGCTCGGGGGCCCGCAGCGCGACGAGTCCGAGCAGGTAGGTCCCGCCCACGACGGCGGCGCAGAGCGCCGCGAGCACCAACGACGGCAGCGCGGGCAGCGCCTCCCGCGCGACCAGGCCCGCTGTTCCCGCGACGGCCGCCAGCGCCAGCGCCCGGACCACCAGGGCCGTCGTCGCCCGGGCGTCCAGCCCGGCGTGCCGCCGGTGCAGCAACCACGCGTTGAGCAACGCCGCGACGACCAGGGACGCGGTCGTGGCCGCCGCGATGCCGGCGAGGCCCAGCACGGGGGCCAGGACGAGGTCGCCCACCACGTTGACGACCATCGCCAGCACCGCCACGACCACCGGCCCCCGGGAGTCGCCGAGGGCGTAGGAGGCGCGGACCACCACCTGGCGGAAGCCGAGGGCGAGCAGGGCCGGCGCGTACCAGGCGACCGCGGTGGCCGTCGCCGCGACGTCCCCGGCGTCGAACGCGCCGTGGCCGAAGGCCGTGGCGACGAGGGGCCCGGCGGCGACCACGAACACCGCGCACACCGGGGCGAGCACCGTGACGACCACGGACAGCCCGCGGTTCACGAGCCGCCGCAGCTCGGGGCGGTCGTCCGCGGCGGCGCCCAGGGCCGGGTACAGGGGGACGAGCAGCGCGGCGATGACGATGGTCTCCGGCAGGTCGACCAGGCGCCAGCCGTAGGTCAGGGCCGTGATCGTGCCGTCGTCGAGGGTGGAGCCCACCGCGCGGTCGACGAGGGTGTTGATGTTCACCACGGCGTTGCCCACCAGCATGGGCGGCACGAGCCGGGCGATCTCCCGGAAGCCGGGGTCCCGCAGCTCCCACCGCGGCCGGAGCCGGGTGCCGAGCGCCCGCACCGGGGGCACCTGCATCAGCAGCCGCGCCGCGGAGCCCACCACGTAGCCCACGGCGAGCGCCGAGATCCCGTACCGGGGCCCGAACAGGCCCGCCGCGGCGATCATGACGAGGTTGAACGGGACGCCCTGCAGGGAGGACCACGCGAAACGGCCGTGCGCCTGCACGAGGGAGGCGAGCAGGTCGGTGCCGGCCACGAGCACCGTCGCGACGAGCACGATCCGGGTGAGCGAGGCGGCCGTGGCGGTCTGGGCGTCGTCGAACCCGGGGGCGAGCAGGGTCGTCACCGGTTCCGCGAGCAGACCCGTCACCACGGCGGCCAGGCCGAGGACCACCACGGTGACGGTGAGGGAGACCTCGAAGCCGCGGTGACCGCGGCACCCCGTGCCGTCCGCGCGCTCTCGGGCCGCCTCCCGGGAGGTCACCGGGGTCACGGAGCGGGCCATGGCCCAGGCGAGCAGGCCGAGGACGACGTTCAGCACGCCCTGGGCCACGAGCCACGCGTCGAGCTCGGCGCCGGCGCCGAAGACCGCGCCGACGACGACGTCCCGGAGGAAGCCGAGGACGGTGGAGACGGCGGTCAGCCCGGTCACGAGCACCGCGGCGCGGGCGATGCTCCACCGCCCGCCCGGTCCACCCACGGCTCCCGCCACCTCCCTGGTCCGGACCGCCCCGGGGATCGGTGCGGGCTCCGTCTGGTGCGAGCCGCGGACCTGCCGGTGCGAACCGCCTGAACAGAATACACAGCACGGTTCCCGGGACTGTCCGGGACTGTCCGGGACTGTGCAGGACCGTCCGGGGCCGCCCGGGATCCGGCTCGGCGGACGCGATGCCCGGGGCGTGGGTGCCGCCCGGCACGGCTCAGAGGCCGCTCAGGCCCACGCGGTTAGACTGACCGGGGCCGGCCCCCGCCGGCGCACCGGTCCGCCGGCCGTCCCCGGCCGGTCCGCCCCGACGACCCCGATGATTGAGAGAGCCTTGCGAGAGTTCACCGCACGCTTCGCCACCGCCCAGGAGATCGCCGACTGGGACACCCACGTCACGGCGAACCCCCACGGCGGCAACATGCTGCAGTCCGCGTCCTTCGCGGACGTCAAGGCGGACCACGGCTGGCGGCCCCTGCACCTCGTGCACGAGCCCGCCGACGGCGGGCAGGCGTCCTACAACCTCGTCCTCGAGAAGCCGGTGCCCGCCCTCGGCAAGCTCTGGTACATGATCAAGGGTCCCGACGTCGCCTCCGTCGACGACATCCCCGGGATCGCGGCGGCCAGCGCCCGGCTCGTGGCCGAGCAGCGGCTGAACGTGTTCGCGATCAAGATCGAGCCGGACGTCCTGGACTCCGACTACGCCCGGGGAGTGCTCGCGCGGGCCGGGCTGAAGAAGTCCTTCAACATCCAGCCCAACGACTCCACCGCGATCCTCGACACCGACCGGGACGAGGAGGCCGTGCTGAAGTCCCTGCACTCCCGCGGGCGCAACGCCGTCCGGCGGGCCCTGCGCGAGGGCTGCACGGTCGAACGGGTCGAGCTCACCGAGCAGAACATGCGCCGGATGTACGCGCTCATGGACACCGTGGGACAGGGAGACGCGAACGTGAACCTGCGCTCCTACGAGTACTACGCGAAGTTCTGGACGGCGTTCGAGCAGGCCGGTCAGGGCCGGCTGTACTTCACCTACGAGGACGGCGAGCCCTCCGTGGGGGCCTACGTCATCGCCTACGGGAACAAGGGCACCTACAAGGACGGCGGCTCGAAGCCCCGGCGCCGCCAGTACGGTGACTCCCACCTGCTCCAGTGGACCGCGATCACGGACCTCATGCGGGACCACGGGATCGTCGAGTACGACTTCTGCGGCACCCCGCCGAGCGATCAGCTCAAGAACAAGGAGCACCCCTACTACGGGCTGGGCCTGTTCAAGACGAGCTTCACCAAGACCGTGGTCGACTTCGTGGGCGTCCACGACCAGGTCCTGAGCCCCGCCAAGTACGCGCTCTGGACGAACGTGGCCGAGAAGGTCCAGCGCCAGCTGTGGGTCCGCCGCACGGGCCAGCCCTTCTACTGACCCGACCCCGACCCCGACCCCGACCCCGACTCAGACCCCGACCGCCCGCCGGGCCCCCGCTCCCGCGCCACGGAAGGAGGAACACCGCGTGGTGACCGACCAGCGCGCCCCCCTGCGACCGTTCGCCGCCTACCCCTCGTCGGACGGGGGCGAGGAGCCCGACCTCCACGTCGTCGAGCCGTTCGGGCCCGGCGGGGACACGACCCTCACGGGCGCCGCCCGCCCCGTCGCCCGGCACGGTGCGGGCCTGCCCGCGGTGCGCCCCACCGAGGCCCAGGCCCTCCACGCCCGGCGCCGCGCCGGGACCGCCGTGCCCGACGTGGTGCCCGACGGGCCGCAGGCGCTGCCCGTCCTCAGCACGGGCCAGATCCGCCGGCACGGGGAGACCCCCGAGCCGGAGCAGCGCCGGGAGCCCCTCACGGCCGCCGAGACCGTGCCCCTCGCGGCGTCGGCCCGCCGGCGGCGCCGCACCGACACGGTCCCCGTCTCCCGACCGGAGACGACGACGATCGGCCCCCTCACGGCTCCCGGCAAGAGCTCCGACCGGATGCAGCGGGGCGCGTACCCGTCCACCCGGGCGCAGGGGACCCGGCCCGGCGGGCGCGCACGGCTGCGCTCCATCCTGCAGGGGGAGGCCGCCCCGACCGCCCCCATGCGCGTGGTGGAACGGCTCAACGCCTCGCCCTTCGCCAACCTGCGCCGATTCGGGGAGTCCACCAGCCGACAGGCCCGGCGCACCCTGAACTTCGCGCTGCGGCTCGCGGAGACGATGTTCCACTACGGCGCGGACGCCCTCGACGTCGAGAACGCCATCATCGCGGTGTGCGCCACCTACGGGGTCGAGAACGTCGAGGTGGACATCACCAACCAGGCGGTGACGATCAACTACATCGCCGACGACCAGCCGGACGGCGGGGACACCCGCACCCGCGAGGACGTCTTCAACGATCCGGACACCAACAGCCACACGGTCATGCGGGTCGTGCGCTCCTGGACGGACAACTACGCGGGCCTGGCCGAGACGCACCAGCTCGTCGCGGACATCACGGGCGGGGAGATGCCCCGCGGAGAGGCGGAGCGGCGTCTCGAGGCGATCAACGCCAAGCCCAAGCCCTATCCGCGGTGGATGGTGCGCGCCGCCACGGCCGCCGCGGCGATGGCCATCACCGCCGGCATCGGCGGCGGTGTCCTGGGCGCGCTCGTCGCCGGCCTGTCCTCGATCCTCAACCAGATCGTGGCGCACCGGCTGGGCACCTGGCGGATCCCCGAGTTCTTCACCATGGCCGCCCAGTCCGGGATCCTCACCACGATGGCGCTGTTGCTGTCCTGGGGCGGTGTCGACCTGTCCCCGACACGGGTCATCGCGGGCGGGATCATCCTGCTCCTGCCCACCACCCGCATGGTCTCCACCATGCAGGACGCGATCAACGGCTTCCCGGTCACGGCGGCCGGGCGGCTGCTGTCCACGTCGATGGCGTTCCTCGGCATCGTCGCCGGCATCGCCGGGGGCATCTCCATCGCCGGCTACGCCGGCATGCCGCGGGTCGACGTCTCGCAGAGCACCTTCGACCCGGTGAGCCCGCTGACCAATGCCGTGTTCATGCTGATCGCCACCGGTCTCATCGCGGTCACGATGCAGACCAAGCCGCGCCACGTGCTCTCCACCGTGGGCGCCGCCCTCGGCGGCCTCGTGGTCTACCACACCGGCATGGCCGCCGGTGTGGGGGCCCGCCTGGACACGGCGCTCGCGGCGGTCACGAGCGGGTGCGTGGCGACCGTGCTCGCGGCCCGGCACCGGATCCCGCAGCTGGTCCTGGCGATCCCCGCGATGACGTTCCTGCTGCCCGGGCTGTCCATCTTCCGCGGCATGTACACCATCACCGTGGAGACGGACACCTACGGCCCCGGGATCGTGGGGCTCGTCAACGCGATGGCCTCGATCGTGGCCCTGGCCTCCGGGGTGGTGCTCGGCAAGTACCTCATGCGCCCCTTCGTGGGACATCTCAACGGCACCAGCTCCCGGCGCAACCGGCGCCGCTGACCCGGCCGACACCGGGCGGAGGCATCGGCCCGGGTCGGATCGTCGGGGTCGGAGCGTCAGGGTCAGAACGGCGGTGGGTCGTCCAAGGACACGAGGTCGTGGAGGCCCAGGACACCGGGAGCCGGGCCGCGCTCCGTCCGCACCCCCTCGAGCGGTGGTGGATCCGGCCAGGGTGAGCGGAAGTCCGGCGACGCGGCGGTCGGCGACCCGGGCGTCGGTGATCCGGGCGTCGGTGATCCGGGCGTCGGCGATCCGGACGACGACGCCGGCGGTGGGGGAGCAGCGACAGGCACGTCGTCGTGGATGCGGAGCGGGGAGAGCACGGGGTGATGGTGCTCCTGGGGATAGGTCACGTGGACACGTCCTGCCGGTGAGGTCCACTCCAGGACGCCCTCCTGGGCCCGCGGGTCTCGGTGGCGGACCTGCCAGCGTCCGAGCGGGCCGTGCCGGTGCTTGAGGACGTGGTGGTGGCGGCACAGGTGGGCGAGGTTGCCCGCGGCGGTCGGCCCGCCGTCGACCCAGGCCACGGTGTGGTCGAGGTCGCAGCGCTCGGCCCGGCGGCGGCACCCGGGGAACCGGCAGGTGCCGTCCCTCGCGCGCAGCCGGCGCCTGAGATCGGCCGGCACGGTGTAGGTGGTGCGGTCGTGGTCCAGGACTGTGCCGGTGACCGGGTGGGTGAGGATTCTCGACCACGACCCGGCGCCGGCGGCGATCCGCTCGGCCAGGCTCACCGGGATCGGTCCGTAGCCGGCCAGTTCCGCGCAGCCCGAGGCCCTCGCCGGCCCCCGAGCTCCGGGGAGCCCGTCGGCGTTCGGTGATCCGCCGGGGAGTCCGTCGGCGCTCGGCGACCCGCCGGTGAGCCCGTCGGTGCTCGGTGACCCGCTGGGGAGTCCGCCGCCGGGCGTCTGTGCGCTGTCTTCCAGCAGGGCGAGCACGGGCACGGTGACCGTGACGTGGCCGCGGATCCCGCGCAGGTGCTCGGGCATCAGGGCGGGCTCACCGTCCAGCAGCAGCGAAGCGAGCACGTCCGCGCGCAGCTGCCCGGCCGTGCGTGGTCCGCCGTCCCCGTAGCCCTGGTCGCAGTCCTCGCAGAGACCTCCGCAGCGATCCCCGCAGAGACCCTCCTGGTGTTCTCGGCCGATGCCCTGGCCACCGCCAGCAGACTCCGGCACGTCGGGTCGCGGCCCGTGCGGCTCCACGCGGGCGGCGATGGAGGTGAGACGGTCGTGAACGGCGTGGGCGGTGGCCGCGTCCAGGAGCGCGCACAGCCGCGCCATGCCGTCCTCCTCGGGTTCCACCCACACCCTGCGTCCCCGGTGGGCCACCCGGTGACGCGCCTCCTCGGACCCGGCCAGCAGCCGAGCCCGCCGCCGCCGGGCCAGCGCCCGGAGCTGCGCCGCGGTGACTGTCTCCGCCTTCTCCAGCAGCTCGTCCAGGACGCGGGCCACAGCCTCGCCGGGTGCCCACCGCTCGGGCGGCCGGTCGGCCGCACCCACCAGGTCCCGCCACAGGTCCGCGATCACCTCGGCCTGCCGCAGGGCGATCGCCCCGGACTCGAGGGCTTCGAGGACCCGGGGCAGGTGCTCCGCCAGCAGGACCGCGTTCTCCACCCGCCGCACCGCCGTGCCCACCGGCAGCCGCAGGGCCGGGCCGATCTCATCGGCCACGTCCAGGACCGTGCGCTTCTCCGGTTCCGGAAGGTCCTGCCCGAGCGCACGGGTGTGCCGATGGGACCAGCGTGCCTGAGCCACCCGCCGCTGCTCGTGAGCCTGCTCCTGCAGCTGCCACATCCGGTGGATCACCCGCAGCTGCCGACCCGCGGCCCGGGCCTCCGCCCGGGCGTCCTCCACCAGCTCCGCCACGGCACCGGCGTACTCGCGGTCGATCCCGGCCGCGGCCGTGCCCTCCTGGCGGACCACCTCCAGGTTCCACGGCCGACCGTCGGTAATGGTCATGCCCCATGGTCTCCACCAGGTCCGACACCACAAGACCTGGTCTCACGACGTGCCCCGTCGCGGCCCGCTTCCCATCATCGGTTCACCGTGCCTGCCCGACGACGAGGACGCGGCCGTGGGCGACCGATGACCGGTGTCGGGTCGTTGGCAGGAGCGCCGACCGTGAAGCATCATGGGGGATGATCACGGATCCTTCCCACTCCACGGGACGAGCTGCGGGTAAGACCATGACGGCGGTGGTCACGACCGGCGTCGGCGGCTACGACCGGCTCGTCGTCTCCCAGGTGCCCGTCCCCGTGCCGGGCGACGGTGAGGTGCTGGTGCGCGTCTTGGCGGCCGGCATGAACAACACCGAGATCAACACCCGGCTCGGCTGGTACTCGTCGTCGGTGACGGCAGGGACCAACGATGCGTCCGAGAACGTCGCCGGGGACGCCTCGACGCGGCCGGACGGGGGCTGGAACGCGGTCACTCCGTTTCCCCTGATCCAGGGCGCGGACTGCTGCGGTCGGATCGTCGCCGTCGGTAGCGGCGGCGACGAGTCCGTTCTCGGGGCACGGGTGCTGGTCCGACCCTGCATGCGCACGCAGGGGTTCTCCTCGTGGGACACCATCTGGCTGGGGTCGGACGTCGACGGAGCATTTGCGCAGTTCGTCGCCGTCCCGGCGCACGAGGTCTTCCCCGTCGACTGCGACTGGAGCGACGCGGAGCTCGCGACGGTCCCGTGCGCCTACGGGACGGCGGAGAACATGGTCCGCCGCGCCGGGATCACCGCGGGGGCACGGGTCCTGGTGACCGGCGCCTCGGGTGGCGTCGGATCGGCCGTGGTGCAGCTCGCCAAGCGACGCGGAGCCCATGTCGTCGGCATGGCCGGTGACGCCAAGCAGGACCAGGTCCGCGCCCTCGGCGCCGACGAGGTCATCGGACGCAGCGATCCTCTGGGCGTGCTGGGCGCGGACAGCGTCGACGTCGTGATCGACAACGTGGCCGGCCCCGGTTTCCCGGCGATGCTCGGGCTCCTCAGGAGGGGCGGGACGTACGTCTCGTCCGGCGCCATCGGCGGCCCCGTCGTCGAACTCGACATGCGCACCTTCTATCTGAAGGACCTCACCCTGATCGGGTGCACGGCGTGGGACGAAGAGGTGTTTCCGGACGTCGTCTCGTACATCGAGCGCGGAGAGGTCCGGCCTCTCCTGGCCCAGGTCTTCCCGCTCGAGCGGATCGCGGCCGCCCAGAGGGCGTTTCTCGACAGGGCGCACGTCGGCAATTTCGTCTTGGTTCCGCCCGGTCCCGAGTCCTGAACCCCGCCGACCGAGGTGCGTCGGACCCCGGCCCCGCACCGTGATCGCCGTCGTCCCGCGTCCGGGTCAGAGGATCTGGCCGACCGGCAGCTTCTTCTCCGCCTGGAAGGCGTCCTCGGTGCGGCCCCGCGCCCAGTAGCCGGACAGCGAGACCTGGTCCCGCTCGAGCCTGCGGCGGGTGAACAGCTCCTCGCGCAGGGCCTTCATGACCTCCCGCTCGCCGTGGGCGAAGACCTGCACACCCTCCGGGACCGCGGGCCACGAGGCCTCGCGCACGGCCCGCACCAGGGCCGGGTCCTCCCCGGGCCCGCCGTCCGCGCGGAACGCCCAGCGCACCGTCATGCCGGCCGGACCGGACACCGGCTGGACGTCGCGGGGCGAGTCCACCTCCAGGAGCACCTCGCCGTGCGCGGACGCCGGGAGGGCCTCCAGGACGGCGAGCGCGGCGGGGACCGCGGCGTCGTCGGCGGCGATCAGGGTCCATGCGGCGTCCGGGGAGGGCGTCCACCTGCCACCCGGGCCCAGGGCGATGATCCGGTCCCCGGGCTCGGCGCGGGCCGCCCACGGGCCGGCGTAGCCCTCGTCGCCGTGCAGCACGAAGTCCATCCACAGCTCGTGCCGCTCGGGCACGTACCGGCGGATCGTGAGGTGGCGGGTGACGGGCTGCCGGTCGCCCGGAAGGGTCTCCTTGAGCTCCCAGTAGTCCGGGTTCGGGCCGGGCCCCGTGCCCGGGTCCGCCGCGGCCGGCCGGGCTGGGCCGGAGTGCTCCGTGCCGGTGTGCTCCGTGCCGGTGTGCTCCGTCCCAGGGTGGAGGAAGACGAGCTTGACGTACTTCTCCGGCGGGTCGATGTCCGCGTAGCGCTCGGGCTCGTCGAGGCCCAGGACCACCCGGACCATGGACGGGGACAGCTGTTCGCGGGAGCGCACCGTCAGGTTCAGCTGCGGTTTGCGGGGTCTGGCGGGCCGGGCCCCGGGGGTCGTCGTCATGCCGCCCACCCTAACGGAGGCCTCACCGGGCACCGGGGTCACAGCCGCCAGTCGACGGGCTCGGCTCCCTGCTGCTCCAGGAGCTGGTTGGTGCGGGAGAACGGCCGGGAGCCGAAGAAGCCCCGGGACGCGGACAGCGGGGACGGGTGCGCGGACTCGACCGTGGGGAAGCCGTCCAGCCACGCGGCGGTGCTGCGGGCGTCGCGCCCCCACAGGATCGCCACGAGCGGGGTCCCGCGGGCGGCGAGGACCTGGATGGCGCGCTCCGTGACCGTCTCCCAGCCCTTGCCGCGGTGCGACGCGGGGGCGCCCTCGCGAACGGTGAGGACCCGGTTCAGGAGCATCACACCCTGTCGCGACCACGCGGAGAGGTCCCCGTGCTCGGGCGGGTCGATGCCGAGGTCCTCCTGCAGCTCCTTGTAGATGTTCTGCAGGGAGCGCGGCACGGGGCGCACGTGGGGCTGCACGGAGAAGGACAGGCCCATGGCGTGGCCGGGCGTGGGGTAGGGGTCCTGGCCGACGACCAGCACCCTGACCTGCTCCAGCGGATCCTGGAACGCCCGCAGGACCGCCGCGCCCTCCGGGAGCGTGCGGTGCCCGTCGGCGTGCTCCTCGCGCAGGAACCGGCCCATCTGCCGGATCTGCGGTTCCACCGGGGCCAGGGCCTCCGCCCAGTCGGGGGCCATGATCCTGTCCAGGGGCTGGGGCTCGCTCACGGTGCTCCTCGCTGCGGGTGTCGGTGGGGATGACGGTGCGGGTGTCGGTGCGGAGGCTGGTGTGCCGGGCTCCACTCTAGGCCGGGCCCGCGTCGTCGCCGGCCGGGGCGGCCTCCCGCGGAGCGGTGCCCGGGGCAGCGGTGCCCCGGGGGTCGGGGCCGGAGTGCCGACGGCGCAGCGCGCGGCCCTCCTCGACCAGCTCCTGCTCCCTCGCCTGCAGCCGCCGGACGCCGCGGAGGTCCCGCGGCGGCAGCCGCAGGTTCTCCTCGGCCTCGATCCCCGCCTGGAGCTGGCGGCCGCGCTCGATCTCCGCGTTGAGCTCCGCCCCGGCGAGCAGCACGATGTTCATGATCCAGAGCCACAGCAGCAGGACGATGACGCCGCCGATGGCGCCGTAGGTGGCGTTGTAGTTGTTGAAGTTGGACACGTAGAAGCTGAACCCGGTGGTGGCGGCGACCATGACCAGGATGGCGACGACCGAGCCGATGCTGAGCCACCGGAACCTCGGCTGCCGGATGTTCGGGGTGGCGTAGTACAGCAGGGCGATCATGAAGACGAGCAGCATCAGCAGGGCCGGGATCCGGGCGGCCTGCCAGAGCTGGAGGGCCGCCCCGCCCAGGCCGATCAGCCCGCCGAGGCCCTCGGCGACCGGCCCGGAGAGCAGCAGGAGGAGCATCATGCCCACCACCAGGACCACCAGGGAGAGGGTCACCCCGATCATCAGGGGGTAGAGCTTCCAGACGGGGCGCCCCTCCTCGACCTCGTAGATCCGGTTCATGGACCGCCCGAAGGACCGCACGTAGCCCGAGGCCGTCCAGAGCGCGCCGACCAGGCCGGTGACCAGCGCCAGGCCCGCCGACGGGAAGGCGGTGAGCTCGCTGATTGGCCCCTCGAGCACGGCCACGGCCCCCTCGGGGACGCCGAACTCGTCCAGCAGGCGCAGCAGCGTTCTGGTGGTCGCCTCGGCCTGGCCGACGACGCCGAGCGTCGACACCACCGTGAGCAGCCCCGGGAAGACAGAGAGCACGGCGAAGAACGTCATCACCGCCGCCGAGTCCGTGCACTCGTCGCGGCGGAACTCGTGGACCGACCGGCGCAGGATGTAGCCCCACGAGGGTTTCGTGATCTGCGCCGGCGACGAGGGCTTGTCCGCGCTGTCCGGGTCCGCCCCGGGATCGCCCGTGGGGTGAGGGTCGGCTGCCATGGGGCTCCTCCGCGTGGTCGGCTGCGGGTCAGGATACCGGGGCCGTCACCGTCCCCGCCCGTTCCGTCCGAGGGCGGGCGGGAGCGGCGGCGGACTGGTTAGAGTGGGCGCATGAGCGCTTCCCCCACCGAGACCCGACCCCGCGCCGTCGTCACCGGGGCCACCGGAGGCATCGGCCGCGCGTGCGTGGTGGACCTCGCCCGCGACCACGACGTCCTGGCACTGGGCCGCGACGCCGGCCGGCTGGCCGAGCTCGCCGACCTCCCGCACGTCACCGTCCGCGCCGCCGACCTGACCGACGTCGCGGCGCTGCCCGCCGTGGTCGCGGACCTCGACCGGGTCGACGTCCTCGTGCACTCGGCGGCCGTCGCGGGACGCACCACCGTGGAGGCCGCCTCCGTGGCGGACTGGCGGGCGCAGCTCGAGCTCAACGTGGTGGTCCCCGCGGAGCTGACCCGGCTCCTGCTGCCCGCCCTGCGGGCCGCCCGGGGCAAGGTCGTGTTCCTCAACTCCGGCTCGGGACTCACCGCCCGCGCCGGGGACGCCGTCTACGCGGCCTCGAAGTTCGCCCTGCGCGCGCTCGCCGACTCGCTCCGCCAGGAGGTCGAGGCCGACGGGATCGTGGTCAGCTCGGTGCACCCCGGTCCCGTGGACACGCAGATGCAGCGCGACATCCAGGCGAGCCTGGGCAACGAGTACGTCCCGGAGCGCTACATCCGTCCGGAGTCGGTGGCCGCGGCGGTGCGCGCCGTCGTGGACGCGGGCGAGGACGCGCAGCTGACGACCGTCTCCGTGCGGCCGCGGGCCCAGTCGCGGTGACCGGCGAGAACGACGCCCCCGGCGACGATGTGCCGGACGACGCCGTGCCCGAGGACGCCGTGCCCGAGGGCGCCGTGCCCGGCGACGATGTGCCGGACGACATGGCGCCTGCGGACGTCGTGCCCGGCGACCACGAACCCGGTGGCGACGCACCCCGCGCGGAGCCGGTGCCGGACAGGGACGCCGCGGCCGGCCGGGAGCCGGACGGGGAACCGTCCGACGACGGCACCGGCCTGGGCGCCGTCGACCGCGAGATCCTGGCCCTCGAGAACCTGCAGTGGAAGTACCAGGGGGCGAAGGAGATGGAGATCCGCCGCCGCCTTAACCTCTCGCCCACCCACTACTACCAGCGGCTCAACGTCCTGATCGACACCCGCGCCGCCCTCGAGCACGACCCGATGCTCGTGGCGCGGCTGCGCCGGCAGCGAGGAGATCGGGGATGACCCAGTACCCGCACGACGAGTTCGACGACGTCCCCGAGGACGGCCTTCGCCAGGGCGCCCACCGCGGCCTCCGACCGACCGTCCGGGTGGGCGCCCGGGAGCTCACCGCCATCGTCCTGGCCGGAGTGCTGACCCTCGGCGTCGGGGTGTTCTCGTTCCTCAACGCCCCCGGTGACGGCCCCCCGGCGACCGGAACCACCGCCCCGAGCCCCTGACCCCACCCTCTGCCGAGCCGACCCGGCCCCGGCGCCACCGAACCCTGACGCCACAGACCCTGACGCCACCGAACCCCGACGACACCGAACTCCGACGCCACCGGAAGGAACCGCCGTGCAGATCGAAGGAAGCAGAGTTCGCCTCCGCGACTGGACCGAGGAGGACCTCGCTGCCTACGAGACGTGGATCATGCCGCCCGCCGGCGGCGGCGAGCACGAGTGGCAGCGCACGGACGGCCCCTTCTACCCGAACTTCACCGCCGAGGGCGCCCAGCGCTGGCTGGGCACCCTCCGGGAGCACGTGGCGGCGGGGGACTGGCCGGACCCGCGCGAGACGATGGTCATCGCCGACGCCGCCGACGACCGGTTCATCGGGCAGGTCTCCTGGTACTGGTCGGAGAAGCCCACGGAGGACCCCGGGGACGGCACGCACCTGCTGCCGCTGCGCTCCCTGGGCATCACCGTGTACTCCCCGGAGCACTGGAGCGGCGGCTACGGCACCGAGGCCCTGCGCCTGTGGATCGACCACCTCTTCGCCCGCTCCGACTCCCACCGGCTCGATCTCGAGACGTGGAGCGGCAACGTGGGCATGTGCCGGGTCGCGGTGAAGCTGGGCTTCACGGAGGAGGCCAGGATCCGCCGGGCCCGCAAGGTCCGCGGCGAGTACTACGACCGCATGCTCTACGGCGTGCTCCGCGAGGAGTGGCAGGGCTGAGCGGAATCCGCTCAGGGGTTTGCACTCTCCGGGGACGAGTGCCAAGATTGCGATTAGCACTCAGTCGTGTGGACTGCTAATGGCTCGGTCCCCGGCCCGACCCGGGCAGCCACCGGCACAGGAGTGACACCTCAACCACCACGGTGAGGTGCCGCGCGGCGTCGGGAAGAGTCCGCCGTCGTGCGCGCCGTCCGTCGCGGGCACCGTGGAGGTCGACCGTTTGTCTACCGTCCAGGAGGGACGAAGTCACATGGCAAAGATGATTGCTTTCGACGAAGAGGCACGCCGCGGTCTCGAGCGGGGCCTGAACACCCTGGCCGACGCCGTCAAGGTCACCCTCGGCCCGCGCGGCCGCAACGTGGTCCTCGAGAAGGCCTGGGGCGCCCCCACGATCACCAACGACGGCGTGTCCATCGCCAAGGAGATCGAGCTCGACGAGCCGTTCGAGAAGATCGGCGCCGAGCTCGTCAAGGAGGTCGCCAAGAAGACCGACGACATCGCCGGCGACGGCACCACCACCGCCACCGTGCTCGCCCAGGCGCTCGTCAAGGAGGGCCTGCGCAACGTGGCCGCCGGCGCCGACCCGCTGAGCCTCAAGCGCGGCATCGAGAAGGCCGTCGCCGCGGTCACCGAGGAGCTGCTGGCCTCCGCCAAGGAGGTCGAGACCGAGGAGCAGATCGCCGCCACGGCGTCGATCTCCGCCGGCGACCCCGAGATCGGCCGCCTCATCGCCCAGGCGATGGAGAAGGTCGGCAAGGAGGGCGTGATCACGGTCGAGGAGTCCAACACCTTCGGGCTGGACCTCGAGCTGACCGAGGGCATGCGCTTCGACAAGGGCTACCTGTCCGGGTACTTCGTCACCGACGCGGACCGCCAGGAGGCCGTCCTCGAGGATCCCTACATCCTCGTGGTCAACTCCAAGATCTCCGCCGTCAAGGACCTGGTCCCCGTGCTCGAGAAGGTCATGCAGGCCGGCAAGCCGCTGCTGATCATCGCCGAGGACGTCGAGGGCGAGGCCCTGGCCCTGCTGGTGCTCAACAAGATGCGCGGCTCCATCAAGTCCGTGGCCGTCAAGGCCCCCGGCTTCGGCGATCGCCGCAAGGCGCAGCTGGCCGACATCGCCATCCTCACCGGTGGCCAGGTCATCACCGAGGAGGTCGGGCTCTCCCTCGAGACCGCCACCGTGGACCTGCTGGGCCAGGCCCGCAAGGTCGTCGTCACCAAGGACGAGACCACCATCGTCGACGGCGCCGGCACCGCCGAGGAGATCGAGGGCCGCGTGGCCCAGATCCGCGCCGAGATCAACAACTCGGACTCGGACTACGACCGCGAGAAGCTGCAGGAGCGCCTGGCCAAGCTGGCCGGCGGCGTGGCCGTCCTCAAGGCCGGTGCCGCCACGGAGGTCGAGCTCAAGGAGCGCAAGCACCGCATCGAGGACGCCGTGCGCAACGCGAAGGCCGCAGTGGAGGAGGGCATCGTCGCCGGCGGCGGCGTGGCCCTGATCCAGGCCGGTCAGAAGGCGTTCGACAAGCTGCAGCTCACCGGCGACGAGGCCACCGGCGCGAACATCGTCAAGGTCGCCATCGACGCCCCGCTCAAGCAGATCGCCCTCAACTCGGGCCTCGAGGCGGGCGTGGTCGTGGACAAGGTCCGTGGCCTGCCCCTGGGCCACGGCCTCAACGCCGCCACCGGCGAGTACGAGGACCTGATGGCCGCGGGCATCAACGACCCGGTCAAGGTCACCCGGTCCGCGCTGCAGAACGCGGCGTCCATCGCCGGGCTGTTCCTCACCACCGAGGCCGTCGTGGCCGACAAGCCGGAGCCCGCGGGCGCCGGCGCCGGTGCCGACGACGGCATGGGCGGCATGGGCGGCATGATGTGATCGACGGCTGACCCGTCGAGCGTGCCCAGCACGCATCCGGCACGGGCCGGGCGCCTCGGAAGAGGTGCCCGGCCCGTCGTCGTCCCCGCCCCCGGTGCCGCGGCGCCGGAAGTGGTGTTCAATCGTAGGGACCAGCTGCCGGAGGAGGAGCCGTGGTCGTCGTCGTGTGGGACGCGGTTCCCGTCCAGGTCGCGCTCGTGCTCATCGCCTTCGGGCTCACGTCGCTGGTGGGCCTCGAGCGGAGGCTGCGGCGCAAGAGCGCCGGACTGCGCACGCACGCCCTCGTCGGCACCGGCGCGGCGGTCTTCACCCTCGTGTCCGCCTACGGCTTCGGCGCCCTGCCCGGCATCGACGCCGGGCCCGACCCGTCCCGTGTGGCGGCCCAGATCATCACGGGCATCGGCTTCCTGGGCGCGGGCGTGATCTTCACGAACCGGGACGTGGTGCACGGCCTGACCACGGCCGCGAGCATCTGGCTCTCCGCCGCCATCGGCATGGCCTGCGGGGCCGGGCTCGTGCCGCTCGCCGTCGTCGCCACGGGACTGCACTTCGTCTCCGCGCTCCTGCTGACCCCGATCTCCCACCGCCTCCCGGGGATGCTGGCCCCGCAGGGCCTCCGTCTGCGCTACGAGGACGGGCACGGCGTGCTGCGGGAGGTCCTCACGGTCGTCGACGAGCTGCAGCTGAGCGCCTCGGTGGTCTCGAGCCGGACGGTCGAGGGGCCCGGGGGAGCCGAGGTGGAGCTGCTCCTGCGGCTCGACGGCAAGACGGACCTGCGCACGGCGGCCGTGCAGCTGTCGAAGGTCGCCGGGGTGCGCGACGTCGCCCAGCAGCAGCTCGAGCAGGAGCCCGGCGACTGAGCCCGCGGCCCGCCCGGGTCCGTGGCGCACCGGGTCCGGGCGCCGTGAAAAGATGGGTGCCATGACGATCACTGCTGCCGCCGACGGCTCCGCGCTGGGCAATCCCGGGCCCGCGGGATGGGCCTGGTACATCGACGACAACACCTGGCGGGCCGGCGGATGGCCGCACGGCACCAACAACATGGGCGAGCTCAAGGCCGTGCTGGACCTGCTCGAGGCCACGGCCCACCGCCCCGACGAGTCCCTGCGGGTGCTGTGCGACAGCCAGTACGTCATCAACTCGATCACGAAGTGGATGCCCGGCTGGAAGAAGAAGGGCTGGAAGAAGAAGGACGGCAAGCCCGTCCTCAACGTGGAGCTCATGAAGGCCCTGGACGCCGCGATGGCGGGGCGGGACGTGCACTTCGAGTGGGTCAAGGGCCACGCCGGCCACGAGCTCAACGAGGCGGCCGACTCCCGCGCCCGCGCGGTGGCCACCGCGTTCCAGACCGGGCGCCCCGCGCCCGAGGGGCCCGGCTTCGACGGCGCCGCCCGGCGCCCGGACGCGACGAGCCCCCGGCCCCCGGCCCCGCGGCCGGTGGAGGGGCCCGCGGACGGGGCGGTGGAGGCCCACGACCCCGACGCGCTCGAGGACCGCCACGACCCCGACCTGCTGAGCGAGCTGCTCGCCCACGAGGAGGAGCTGGCCCGCGGCCGGACGGCGGGGGAGACCGTCCAGGCCCTCGAGCGGGACCTGCTGCGCCCGGAGGTCAGGGCGGACCCGGGCCGGCTGGGCCAGCTGCTGCACGAGGGCTTCGCCGAGGTCGGTGCCTCGGGATCGTGGCGGTCCCGGCAGGACGTCCTCGACCGGCTGCCCCGCGAACCGTCCCCCGGCGCGGTGGACGTGCACGTGCTCACGACCACCGAGCTCGGCCCCGCGGCCGTGCACCTCGTCTACCGGCTCACGGCGGGGGACCGCACGAGCCTGCGCAGCTCCCTGTGGGTCCGGGAGGACTCCCGCAACGAGCTGGGTCCCTGGCAGCTGCGCTTCCACCAGGGCACCTACGAGTCCTGACGGGCCCGGTCACACCTCGGGGGCGTCGTCGGCGGGCTCGATGCCCGGCACGCGCACGGTCATCGTCGCCCCGCCGCCGGGGGTCCCGGTGAGCCGCACGGTGCCGTCGTGCTGCTGGACGATCGCGGCCACGATCGACAGTCCCAGCCCCGTGCCGCCGGTCTCCCGCGTGCGGGAGGAGTCGGCCCGGTAGAAGCGCTCGAAGACGCGCTCCGCGTCCTCGCCCTGGATGCCCGGGCCGTGGTCGCGCACCTGCAGGACGGCGTTGAAGGAGTCGTCCACCGAGCGCTCCACGCCCACCGCGATCTCGATCGGCGTGCCCTCCGGGGTGTAGCGCAGGGCGTTGGTCACGAGGTTCGCCACGACCTGCCGCAGCCGGAACTCGTCACCGTGCACCCACGCCGAGACCGGTGACCCGCCCCCCAGGCCCTCGACGGCGATCCGCCGGTCGGGGGCCGAGACCCGGGCGTCCCCGGCCGCGTCGAACGCGAGGTGCAGCAGGTCCACGTCGACGTTCTCGCCGGGCCGCCGCTCGTCGAGGCGCGCGAGCATCAGCAGGTCCTCCACGAGCTGCGTCATCCGCTTGGCCTCCGACTCGATCCGGGACATCGCGCCGGCCACGTCCTCGGGCTCCTGCAGGGCGCCGTGCCGGTAGAGCTCCGAGTAGCCGCGGATGGTCACCAGGGGCGTGCGCAGCTCGTGGGAGGCGTCGGCCACGAACCGCCGCAGCTTGGCCTCGGACCGGGTCCGGGCGTCGAAGGCGTCCTCGATGTGGCCGAGCATCGCGTTGAGGGAGGCCGAGAGCTGGCCGATCTCCGTCTGCCGGTTGTAGCCCTCCATGCGCTGGGAGAGGTCGCCCTCCGCGATGCGGGCGGCGGTCTGCTCCACGCGGTGCAGGGGCGCGAACGCGCGGGTGACCAGGACCCAGCCGACGGCCATGGCCGCGAACAGGGTCGCCACGCCGAAGCTCAGCGTCAGGAGGGTCACCGCGCTGAGCATGGCGTTCATGTCGTCGAGCGGCTCGACGACCGCCACCACCAGGTTCAGCCGCTCCGTCTCGGCTGCGACCACCCGCCACCGGCGGTCCGGGGCGTCCACGGAGCCCACGGTCGTCGGCTCGAAGGGGTTCTCCCGCACCTGCTCGAGGTTGATCTGCGAGAGGTCGGGCCGGCGCTCGAGCACTCCGTCGGGCGTGTGCACCGCCTCGGCGAGCGTTCTCCCCTCGGCGTCGAGCAGGAACCCGGCGTGGGGCACCTGCACGCCCTGCCCGCTGCCCATGTCGGCCACCAGCACCGTGGAGACCGACCGGACGGAGTCCTCAAGCCCGCGGTCGATGTCGTTCAGGAGCGAGGTCCGCAGCACCGAGATCGCCACGAAGCTCGTCACCAGGATGGACAGCGCCAGGAGCAGACCCGTGAGCACCATGAGCTGTGAGCGCAGCGAGGCCGAGCGCCACCGGGAGGACAGGGTGTGCATCCCGGGACCGGGTCAGTGGTTCTTGTGCGAGGACCGCAGGAGGTAGCCGACGCCGCGCTTGGTGTGGATCAGCGGCGGCAGCTCCGGGTCGTTGTCGATCTTCCGGCGCAGGTAGGAGATGTAGGACTCCACGATCGAGGCGTCCCCGTTGAAGTCGTACTCCCACACGTGGTCGAGGATCTGCGCCTTGGACAGCACCCGGTTCGGGTTGAGCATGAGGTAGCGCAGCAGCTTGAACTCGGTGGGGGACAGGTCGATCTCGCGATCTCCCCGGAACACCTCGTGCGCGTCGTCGTCGAGGACCAGGTCGTCCACGCGCAGCCGGGAGTCGTCCTCCTCGGCGGGCTGCGTGCGGCGCAGGACGGCGCGGATGCGGGCGACGACCTCGTCGAGGCTGAAGGGCTTGGTGACGTAGTCGTCACCGCCCACGGTCAGCCCGGTGACCTTGTCCTCGGTCTCGTCCTTGGCCGTGAGGAAGAGGATCGGGAAGTGCCGCCCGGACGCGCGCAGCTTGCGGGTGACGGAGAAGCCGTCCATGTCCGGGAGCATGACGTCGAGCACCGCGAGGTCCGGGTTCTCGGACTCCGCCTTGGCGAGGGCGTCACGGCCGTTGGCGGCGGTGACCACCTCGAAGCCGGCGAAGCGCAGGGACGTGGCCAGCAGCTCGAGGATGTTGGGCTCGTCGTCGACGACGAGCAGTTTCGCTTCGGGGTTCTCGTTCTTCACGCCACCCATTTTCTCGGAACACCCTGAACGCCGCCTGAACGGCGGTCACCGGTCCTCCGGGAGTTCGCCGGGGGCCTCGACGGCCGCGGCGTCGACGATCCGGTAGGCGTAGCCCTGCTCCGCGAGGAAACGGCGGCGCTTGGCCGCGTAGCCGGCGTCCACGGTGTCGCGGGCCACCACGGTGTAGAACGTCGCCGGGCGGCCGTCGCGCTTGGGCCGCAGCAGCCGGCCCAGGCGCTGCGCCTCCTCCTGCCGCGAGCCGAAGGCCCCCGAGACCTGCACCGCGACCGAGGCCTCCGGCAGGTCGACCGAGAAGTTCGCGACCTTCGAGACCACGAGCACCGGCAGCTCCCCGGCACGGAACGCGGCGAAGAGCTTCTCCCGCCGTGCCGTGCTCGTGCTGCCCTTGAGCACCGGGGCGTCGAGCAGCGCGCCCAGCTCGTCGAGCTGGTCCAGGAACTGCCCGATCACGAGCACCGGCTCCCCGCGGTGGCGCGCCACGAGCCGGGCGACGACGTCGAGCTTGTGCGGGGAGGACGAGGCGAGGCGGTGCCGGTCGGCGTCCTCGGCGGAGGCGTAGGCCATCCGGTCCGCGAGGGGCAGCTCCACCCGGACCTCGACGCAGTCGGCGGGTGCGATGTGGCCCTGGGCCTCGATCTCCCGCCACAGCGCGTCGTAGCGCTTGGGGCCGATGAGGGAGAACACCTCGCCCTCCCGGTGGTCCTCGCGCACCAGGGTGGCCGTGAGGCCCAGCCGGCGCCGCGCCTGCAGCTCTGCGGTCATCCGGAACACGGGGGCGGGCAGCAGGTGCACCTCGTCGTAGACGATCAGCCCCCAGTCGTGGCCGTCGAGCAGTTCCAGGTGGGGGTGGATCCCGCCGCGGCGCGCGGTCAGCACCTGGTAGGTGGCGATCGTCACGGGGCGGACCTCCTTGACGGCCCCGGAGTACTCACCGATCTCGTCCTCCGCGAGGGTGGTCCGGCGCAGCAGCTCGGCCTTCCACTGCCGCGCCGAGACCGTGTTCGTGACCAGGACGAGCGTCGTCGTGGAGCTCGCGGCCATGACCCCGGCGCCCACCAGCGTCTTGCCGGCGCCGCAGGGCAGGACGACGACGCCGCTGCCGCCCGCCCAGAAGTTCTCCACGGCGTGGCGCTGGTACGGGCGCAGGGCCCAGGCCTCGCCGGTGACCGGGTCCGTCTCCGTCAGGGCGACGGGGTGGGGCGTGCCGTCCACGTAGCCGGCCCGGTCCTCCGCCGGCCAGCCCACGGTGAGCAGCAGTTGCTTGAGCTGGCCGCGCGCGCTCGCGTGCACCACCGTGGTGGCGCCGTCGATGCGGGGACCGAGCAGCGGGGCGATCCTGCGGTGCCGGGCGATCTCCTCCAGGACGGGGGCGTCGTGGCTGCGCAGCACGAGCCCGTGCACGGGGTCCTTCTCGAGCACGAGCCGGCCGTAGCGGGACATCGTCTCGTCGATGTCCAGGAGCAGGGCGTGGGGGACCGGGAAGCGGGACCGGGTGAGGAGGACGTCGAGCACCTGCTCGGCGTCCAGCCCGGCGGCCCGGGCGTTCCACAGGCCCAGCGGGGTGATGCGGTAGGTGTGCACGTGCTCCGGGGCGCGCTCGAGCTCGGCGAAGGCGGCGAGCTCCCGCCGGGCGTCGTCGGCGTCCTCGTGGTCGAGCTCGAGCAGCACGGTCCGGTCGCTCTGGACGATCAGGGGTCCCACGGGGCGGCTCCTCCGTTGTCGGTCGGGTTGTCGGTCGGGTCATGGGTCGGGTCGTCGGCAGGATCGTCGATCGGGCGCCGCAACCGGTCCCGGCCGGTGAGCCGGTCCACCAGCTCCTGGATCTCCGCCGCTGAGGGGACGGGCAGGCGCGGAGCGGGGACCTCGAGCAGCAGGGTCGGGTCCGCGGCCGGGACCGGCGGGGCGGGCTCCGCGGGGGCGACGTCTAGCGCCGGCTCCGTGCCCGTGGCCCGGACGGCGGCCGCGAGCTCGCGGAGCTCGCCGTCCCGGCCGGCCGGTCCCCGGCGCCGGCCGGGGACCTCCTCGCCGGGGCCGACCACGAGCACGCCGGGCGCGGGCCGGCGCAGCCGCCGCCCCGCGAGGTCCGGGGAGCCGGCGAGCGCCTCCAGCAGCTCGTCCTCACCGGTGAGCACCCAGTCCGCCCGGGTGATCCGGATCCGCCCGTGCCCCCGGCCCGCCTCCTCGACCAGGTAGGCCAGGGCCTGCGGCACCGTGCCCCGGCCGTGCTCCTCGAGCCACGCCAGGATCGAGGGCGGGGTCCAGCCTGCGTCGAGCGCGCGGTGCAGGGAGCGCTCGCTGAAACGGTGCCGCGGGACCGGCCCGTGGCCCTCCGGCTCCGCCAGCCGGTCGAGGGCGCGGGCCACGTCCGGGGCGAGGTAGCCGGTGGCCGTGGCCGTGAGGTCGCTCTGCAGCAGCACGGTCCGCGAGGGCGCCGGGAGCCACCCGGCCACGGAGCGGGCGGCGTCCCCGGGCCGGTCCTCCGCGAGGGCCAGACCGGGAGCAGTGAGGACGTCGGCGCCCAGCAGACCGAGCTCGGCGGCCTCCGTCAGCATCCCCGGGCCCCACCGGTCCAGGGCCCTGGCCAGACGGGGGCGCCGCCAGCGGGCGAGCGCCAGGACGTCCTCGGGGCCGTGGCCACCCGGCGCCCGCTCGGCGAGCTCGGCGTGGGCGGCCAGCAGCGCCCGGCGCACGGCCGGGGCCTCCGGGGCGTGCGTGCCGCGGGTCAGGACCCCGACGACCGAGCCGTCGGCCAGGGGCAGACCCACCGCCGAGGGGACGACGTCGGAGGCCAGCCACGACCGCACCACGTGCCACCACTGGTCGGTGCGCTCGGCGTCCTCGAAGGGCGCCGGCGCGGGGCGCCAGGCCGAGGTGTCCGGGTCCAGCCGCACGAGCCCGGCGAGCTCGCCCAGGCCGAGGAGGCGGACGAGCTCAGCGTGCTCGACGCCCAGGGCCGAGCGCAGGCGGCGCAGCTCGCGCACGCCGATCGCGCCCGCCCGCAGGGTGCTCAGCGGCCGGGCCCGCAGCTCGGCGCGCAGCGCCGCGGTGCGCCGCAGCAGCTGCTCGACCGCCGCGGCGGCGGCGTTGTCCCGCACCCGGTTGGGCACGCGCGCGCCCGGCCGGACGGGCGGCTCCAGGGACATCGTGGCCCAGGGGTCGGGACCGCGCAGGAGCAGGCCGACCTCCCGGGGGAGCTCCACGTGGCGGGAGTCCACGGGGAACAGGACGCCGTGGGCCAGGAGCCAGTCGACGGGCCGGGCGTCGGCGTCGGCCGCGGGGTCGGTACGGCGCAGGGCATCGGGCAGGGCGCCCACGGGACGGGAGCGGAACCGTTCGAGGACCTCCCGCACCGGTGCGGGCCACCGCGCGAGCTCCTCGGCGGTGCGGGGCCCGGCCACGGGTCCCGCCGCGGCCGGTGCGTCACCGCGCAGGCGTGCGGCGAGGGCCGCGAGCACCGGCCGGGGGCGGCCGAGGCCCGCCGGATAGCGGCCGAGGGCCTCCGCCAGCCCGGGCACGAGCCGCAGCGCGTCGCCGTCCCGGTGCACGAGACCCAGGCGGTGCAGCCGGTCCCAGGGCGGGCCGGCCGGCAGGCGCGCGGCGGGCCCGTCCGGCGGGCCCAGCACCACGGCGCGCTCGACGGCGTCCAGCTCGGGCCGGGAGAGCGCGTCGAGGGCCCGGCGCAGCCCCGCACGGGACAGCAGCGCCTCGGCGAGGTCCTCGACCGACGCCGTGCCCGGGCGCACGGCGTCCGGCCGGGCGGCGAGCAGCTCGCGCAGCTCGGCCGGGGAGCGGGACGCGAGATCCCGGAGCAGGCCGTCCGGGAGCACGGATCAGGCCCGGCGGCGGCGCAGCAGGGAGCGCACGAGGACCGCGCAGAACAGCAGGAACGCCACGGGGAGCGCGAACCACGGAACCACCGTGAGCCCGTCCCAGGGGTCCGCGCCGACGGCCTTGAGCACCAGCAGCAGGGCGAGGCACACCGCGCACACCAGGCCGAGCACGACCGCGGAGACGCCGAGGACGTCGACCCCGGGGTGTCGGGCGGTGCGGTTCGCGGGCGCGGCCGCACGGTCGTCGGAAGCAGGCATGGGTCCAGAATACCGAGCGGAGCGGTGTGCTGCTGACCGCGCCCGGCGGTCCCCGCCCGCGGAGCAGGGCTAGAATGGGAGGTTCCACAGGGTGGCCCGGCGGCAGTGACCGACGGGCCGCCCCTCCACGAACACGAGGACGAGGGAGACAGCGTGCCCACCGGCAAGGTCAAGTGGTTCGATGCGAAGAAGGGCTTCGGCTTCCTGGCGGCCGACGACGGCCAGGAAGTGTTCCTGCCCTCCTCGGCGCTGCCCTCCGGGGCCACCACGGTGAAGCCGGGTACGCGGATGGAGTTCGGGGTCGCCCAGGGCCGGCGCGGCGCGCAGGCGCTCTCCGCCCGGATCCTGGACCGGACCCCGTCGGTCGCAAAGAACGTCCGGAAGCCCGCCGACGAGATGGCGGTCATCACGGAGGACCTCATTAAGCTCCTGGACGACATGTCCAACGGGCTGCACCGGGGCCGCTACCCCGACTCCCCGCACGGGAAGAAGATCGCCGCGATCCTGCGCACGGTGGCCGACAACCTGGACGTCTGAGGCCACCGCCCCGAGCGCCCGCCGCGGGGACCAGCTCCACCACCGGGACCCACGACCGGGACTCATGACCGGGACCCACGACCGGGACCCACCACCGGCATCCATCGCCGACATCCAGCACGAGGGAGACCAGCAGTGACCGAGGAGACCGTCCAGGACGCGACCGACGAGGCCGTGCCCCCGGCGCCCGAGCCGGCGACACCGGCGCCCCGCCGCCGCCGGGCCCCGAAGCAGGACCCCCTGCTCGTGGCCGACGTCGCCACGGCCCGCGCCGGGGTGGAGCAGATCGCGGAGCCCTCGCAGATCGGCCCCGGGCACCGGGTGACGGTGGAGGAGGACCGGCTGGTGGTCCACCTCTTCGAGTGCACGCTGCCCGGCTACCGGGGCTGGAACTGGTTCGCGAGCCTGGCCCGCGCCCCGCGCAGCAAAGCGGTCACGGTCTGCGAGGTCGGCCTGCTGCCGGGGGAGGACGCCCTTCTCGCGCCCGAGTGGGTCCCGTGGGCCGCCCGGGTGAGCCCCGAGGAGAAGGCCCAGGAGGAGCAGGACCGGGCCGAGGACGAGGCCGGGGAGAACGCCGCGGCCGAGGCTTCCGGAGGCGCTCGCGGTGCCTCCGGCGGCGACCGGGCCCCCGAGGACCGCCCCGCGGCCGAGGACGGGTCCGTCCCGCCGCAGGAGGGCGAGCGGTCCTGACCGCTCCGCCGGGGACCGCGGGGACGGACGAGGCCCCGGAGCCCGCGCGCGGAATGTTCCGGTCCTTCCGGTTCCGCAACTACCGCCTGTGGTTCCTGGGCGCGCTCGTGTCCAACATCGGGACGTGGATGCAGCGCACGGCCCAGTCGTGGCTGGTCTTCGACGAGCTCTCGGACCACGACGCCACCGCCATGGGCGTGGTGACGGCCCTGCAGTTCCTGCCCCAGCTCTTCCTCGCGCCCTGGGCCGGCGTGCTCGCGGACCGGCTCGACCGGCGGCGCCTGCTGCTGTGGACGCAGACGGCCATGGCGGTGCTGGCGGCGGGTCTGGGGGCGCTGGTCCTGGCCGACGCGGCCACCCTGTGGCACGTCTACGGCTTCGCCCTCGCCCTGGGCGTCGTTTCCACGCTGGACGCCCCTGTGCGCCAGACCTTCGTCTCGGAGATGGTCGACGACGCCTACCTCTCCAACGCCGTGGCCCTGAACGCGACCTCGTTCAACACGGCCCGGATGATCGGGCCCGCCGTGGCCGGCGTGCTCGTCGCCTCGATCGGGTCGGGCTGGGTGTTCCTCCTCAACACGCTGACCTTCGGCGCCATGCTCGCCGCCGTCCTCGCGATCCGCACGGACGAGCTGCGCGGGATGCCCCGGTCCGGGCGGGGGCGGGGGCAGATCCGCGAGGGACTGGCCTACGTCGGCAGCCGTCCCGACATCGTGGCGGTGCTGATCACGATCTTCCTCATCGGCACCTTCGGGCTGAACTTCGCGGTGTTCCTGGCGGCCATGGCCGGCCCCGAGTTCGGCCGCGGCTCGGAGACCTTCGGGCTGCTCAACTCGGTCCTCGCGGTCGGCACGGTGGCGGGCGCCCTGCTCTCCGCCCGGCGGCGCAGCGCCCGGCTGCGCTACGTCTACGGGGGCAGCGCCGTCTTCGCCCTCAGCTGCCTGGGAGCGGCGACGGCGCCCGGCCTCACGCTGTTCGCGCTGTGGCTGGTCCCCTGCGGGCTGTCCTCGCTGACCATCATGACCACCGCCAACGCGTACGTGCAGTCGACCACCTCGCCGGTGATGCGCGGGCGCGTCATGAGCCTCTACATGGCGATCTTCATGGGCGGCACCCCGATCGGGGCGCCGGTCGTCGGCTGGATCACCGACGCCCTCGGCGCGCGCTGGGGCATGGGCGTCGCCGTGGCGGCGGGGCTCGGCGGAGCCCTGGTGGGCTTCGTCGTGTGGTGGCGCCTGCGCGCAGGACGTGCGTCCGCCGAGGACGCCGGCTAGCGCCCTGACGGTCCGCGGAGCTGCTCGACGACGTGGTCGACACAGCGCAGCAGCCGGGCGACGTCGTCGGGTTCGATCGAGACGAACGTGGCGATCCGCAGCTGGTTGCGCCCCAGCTTGCGGTAGGGCTCGACGTCCACCACGCCGTGGGCGCGCAGGACCGCCGCGACCCCGGCCGCGTCCACGGTGTCGTCGAAGTCCACGGTGGTGATCACCGTGGAGCGGTCCTCCGGGCGGACCACGAACGGGCTCGCGAAGGGGGACGCCTCGGCCCACGCGTAGACGAGGTCGGAGGACTCCTTCGTGCGGGCCGAGGCCCACGCCATTCCGCCCTGGTCGTTGAGCCAGCGGACCTGCTCGTCGAGCATGACCAGGGTGGCCAGGGCGGGTGTGTTGTAGGTCTGGTTCTTCCGGGAGTTCTCGAGCGCCGTGGTGAGCTGCAGGAAGTCGGGGATCCACCGCTCCGAGGCGCCGATCCGCTCGATCCGCTCGATCGCCGCGGGGGAGAACGCCCCCAGCCACAGTCCGCCGTCGGAGCCGAAGTTCTTCTGCGGGGAGAAGTAGTAGACGTCCGTCGCGGCCAGGTCCGCGGCCATCCCGCCGGCGGCCGAGGTGGCGTCGACCAGCACCAGCGCCTCGTCCCCGATGCCGGCGGGGCGGGCCACGGGCGCGGCGACCCCGGTGGAGGTCTCGTTCTGGGGCCACGCGTAGACGTCCACGCCGTCCTCCGCCCGCGGCTCCGGGCGCGTCCCGGGTGCGGACTCCACGATCGAGGAGGCCTCCAGGAACGGGGCGCCGTCGGTGGCCTGGGCGAACTTCGCCCCGAATTCGCCGAACGTCAGGTGCTGCGCCCTGCGCTGCACGAGCCCGAAGGCCGCGGCGTCCCAGAACGCGGTGGCCCCGCCCAGGCCCAGCAGCACCTCGTGGTCCCCGGGCAGGCCCAGGAACTGCGCGAGACCCTCGCGCACCGAGCCCACGAGCTCCTGGACCGGCGCCTGGCGGTGCGAGGTGCCGAGCAGGGCGGTCCCCGCGCGGGCCACGGCGTCGACCTGGGCGGGGCGGATCTTCGAGGGGCCGGCGCCGAACCGGCCGTCGGCGGGCAGCAGGTGCTGGGGGATGGTGACGTGTGCGGGCAACGGGCGCTCCCTGGTGGTCGGCAGGCGGTGGATGACGCGCAGTGGATGGCGGGCGGTGGGCGCGGCCGCCGGAAGGGGTGCTCGCGCCGGTGGCGCCCCGGCCCATTCTGCCCCACGCGCGGACGCCGGGCGCCGCCCTCCGCCCGGGCCGCAGGACTCTCCCACTAAGCTCGTGCGGGAAGACCGGACCGGGCGGGATCCCCGGGGCTGGACGGCCGGACGAAGGATGACTGAGGCATGAGCGACCTTATCGACACCACGGAGATGTACCTGCGGACCGTGCTCGAGCTCGAGGAGGAAGGGATCACGCCGATGCGGGCGCGCATCGTGGAGCGCCTCGACCACTCCGGGCCCACGGTCTCGCAGACGGTGTCCAGGATGGAGCGGGACGGGCTGCTGACGGTGGGCGCGGACCGGTCGCTGCTGCTCACCGAGGCGGGCCGGGAGCGGGCCGTGCAGGTCATGCGCAAGCACCGGCTCGCGGAGCGGCTGCTCGCCGACGTCATCGGGCTGGACCTGGCGCAGGTGCACGACGAGGCGTGCCGGTGGGAGCACGTGATGAGCGAGCAGGTCGAGCGGCGGCTCGTGGACCTGCTCCACAGCCCCCGCCACTCGCCGTACGGCACGCCGATCCCCGGCCTGGCCGCCCTGGGCGTCGAGGAGAGCCCCGCTGCGGCGCATCCCTCCCTGCTCGACGCCGCCCGTCACGTCCCGGACGGCCCGCACACCATCGCGCTGCTGCCGGAGGTGGTCCAGGCGGACGCCGACCTGCTGGGCGTGCTGAGCGACGTGGGCGTGCTCACCGGGGCGGAGGTCAGGGCCCGGGTGGACGGTCAGCTCGTGCGGATCGAGGTGCCGGCCACGGGGCGGTCCGCGGAGATCGACCTGCGCACCGCCGCGGCCATCCGCGTCCTCGCTCCCTGACGGGTCGCCGGAGCCATCGGGGAGGTTTCCCGGGCGCCTCCGGAGCGCTCCGGCGGGCGGTCGGCTCCGGATGTGTGGACGTTCACAAGGTACTTTCGACCAGTTCGCCCCGCTCCGGCGCCCCGGGGTGCGATATCCCTGGTGGGACGCGGATCGTCCGGGTTCCGAAGCGCACTGCACAAGCTGTCACACGGGCAAATTCATACTCCGCAGTGCACTAATGCCAGGGTATTGGTATTTTTGCCGTCGCCTTGTCGTTATCGGCCGTGATCAAAACGTGACACTTCCGTAATCAGTCATGTACTGTTCAACGCGTGCCGATCACTGGTCGGATCAGCACCCACGGAGCACATCGCCGAATTCTGCCGGTGCCCGTGGCCTCTACACAGAAACTGCTTGGCAGAAGCGAGGGAACCATTTTCGGTCCCGGTGATCCGGGTCCTTGGGGTTAAGTCGTCAGAGCGCGTGCGTTCTGCGGCCGGGTGTCTCCCACCCGAATCCGACAGCTCACCTCGTAGGCAAAGGGAGGAACTCAACCATGTCGCTTTTCAAGCAGAACACTGCCCGCCACCGCGCCGAGAGCACCTCGCGCGCCGTGCGCAACACCACCATCGCCGCCGCCGCCGGCGCCGCGATGATCGGCTCCATCGCCCCGGCCCAGGCCTACGCCCAGGCTCCCGTCGAGTCCGGAGCGGCCTACTCGGCCCCGGCCCCGGCATCCGCCTCGCTGGCCGGCTACACCTCGTACACCTACCAGGCCCCGGTCGCCGCTCAGCCGGCCGCGCAGCCCGCCGCCCCGGCCTACGAGGCCCCGGCCCCGGCCGCGCAGCAGACCGCCGCCACCTCGAGCGTGACCCCGCAATCCACCGCGATCACCGAGATCAGCCCCGCCGCTGGCGGCATCGTGGGCACCGCGATGTCCGCGCAGGGCGCAGGCTATGTCTACGGCGGTACCTCCTACGGTGCCTGGGACTGCTCCGGATTCACCGGGTGGGTCTACGCGCAGAACGGCATCGACCTGCCCCGCACCAGTTTCCAGCAGATCGCGGCCGCCACTCCGACGACCAACCCGCAGCCGGGGGACCTGGTGTCCCAGAACGGTGGCAACCACATCGGCATCTACATCGGCGGTGGCAAGATGATCTCGGCGTTGAACCCGACCCAGGGCACCTTCGTCCACTCCGTCAACGCCATGCAGCTGGACGGCTACTACACCTTCTGATCGGTCCCCGCCGCCCGCACCCCCGGGTGCGGGCGGCACCCGATCCCCCCCAAAGCACGGAGAGCCGCTCTCCCGGTTCTCCGTGCTTCCTGCTGTCCGCCCGGACAGCGCCTCTCCCCTCCGCTCGCCCGGCCGTCGTTCCCGATCCCGGAACACCGTCCTGCCGGACATCGGACCACCCCAGCATCCCCCGGCGCGATCCGTGCTGTCCCCGTGCCCTCCGACAGGCCGGCTCGGCCCCGCCAGAAAGTCGTCTGAACTCCTCATGACCCGTGACCTGACCTCCTCCAACGGCATCGGCTCGCTCCTGACCGGCAAGGCCCGCACCGTGGCCGCCGTCGCTGCGTTCTCCGGACTGGCCCTCGCCACCACCGTGTCCGTGCAGTCCGCTCCCGCCCAGGACGCCTCTGCCGACGCTCCGCTGTCCGCCGTGGCTGCCGCCACCCCCGCCGCGGCCCCCGCCGTGTCCCTCGAGCCCGTCGCCCACGTGACGAAGGCCGAGAAGTCGGCGTCGGAGAAGCCGGCCGCGAAGAAGGCTGAGAAGAAGGCCGAGCGGAAGGTGCAGACCCCGGTCGTCTCGGCCCCCGCCGTGGCCGCCCCGGCCCCGAAGCCGGCCGTGCAGGCCGCCCCCGCTCCGAAGCCGGCCGTGCAGGCCGCCCCGGCCCCGAAGCCGGCCGCCGCGCCTGCCCCGGCGGTTGCGGCTCCGAAGCCCGCTGCTCCGAAGCCGGCCGTGCAGGCCGCCCCGGCCCCGAATCCCGTCGCCGCCCCGAAGCCGGTCGTGCAGGCCGCCCCGGCGGCCGAGCGCACCGTCAGCACCCAGAGCTCCGCCTCGGGCAAGGGCGCGACCATCTCCTCCGCCGCCATGGGCCAGCTCGGCGTGAGCCAGGACTGCACCGCGCTCGTCACGAACGCCCTGCGCGCCGCCGGGATCAACCACCACGGCTGGCCGGCCTCCTACCTGAGCCTCGGCACGCAGGTCTCCGCCGGCCAGGCGCAGCCCGGCGACCTCGTCTACTACGCCGACGGCGGCATGGGCGCGGCCCACATCGGCGTCTACATCGGCGGCGGCAAGGCCGTCCACGGCGGCTGGAACGGCGGCACGACCGTCATCGACAGCGTCAACGTGGGCTCCGGCCCCGTCTACGTCCGCGTGCGCTGACCGCACGCGAGAGCACGGTTCGGGTGCGCGGTTCCTGGTCGGCCAGACAGGAACCGCGCACCCGCTGTCGTTCCCGGCACCCAGCCCGGCGCCGCGCCGGCGGTCGATAGACTGGGGCCATGTCCACCGACTTCAGCCGCAACGCCCGCACGAGCCTCGATCGTGAGTACGCCTACATGGCCTACGGCATGATCGGCGGCGCCGTGCCCGGCATCGTGGTCGGCTTCGTCGTCGCCGCGTTCGTGGGCCACGCCGCGATGTGGCTCTCGGTCTTCGGCGGCATCGGGATCGTGCTCGGACTGGTCACCGGGATCCTGCTCCACCGGAGGCGGCATCCCTCGGCCGGTACCGGAGAGAACCGGGAGCGCGGCGCAGCGCCGGAATGACGTGCTCCCGCAGCAGCGGGGCCAGATCCGCGGGGAGCGCGGCGGGGGAGTCCCCCACCACCGGCTGCCAGCGCAGCTCCTCGATCTCCGCGAGCGGCACGGGCCTGCCTGTCAGGGGCGCCGTGAACACCGTGCAGCGCACCCACGTGCCGGCCTCGTTCGCGGCCGGCGCCTCGAACTCCCCGAGCAGGAGCAGCTGGGCGGTGTCCAGCCGCAGGCCCACCTCCTCCGCCGTCTCGCGCACGGCGGCCGCCGCCGGGGACTCGCCCGGGTCGAGCTTGCCGCCCACCAGCATGAAGCGCTCCGTGCCGCGCTTGCGCACCGTCAGCAGCGCCCCGTCGTCGTCCCGCAGGCACACGGCGGTGATGGTCAGCACCTCGGCGTCCGCGGGAGGACCCCCGGGATCTGCCTCGACGGCTGCGCGCAGCCGGCCGATCTCGTCGTCGAGGTTGGTTGCCGCCGCGGCGCCCCACCGCCGCTGGGCCTCGGGGGTCCGGAACAGCGGCCGCCGGTGCCGCAGGTCCTCGAGCACCCGCAGCCGGGCCTGCGCGAAGACCGGTGCGGGCACGTGCGCGTACTCCTTCCGCACTCCCGCGACGTAGGCGGCGTAGCCGGCCGGGTCCGCACCGAGCACCGAGAGGTCCGCGTCGAGGAGCACCGCTCCTGCGGTGTCCTCCTCGGTGACCCGGTGCCCGAGGGTGAGCAGGACCAGCCGCTCGACCTCCGCCGCGAGCGGCTCCGGGAAGCCGGCGGCGCCCAGCCGCGCGCGGGCCAGCTCCGCGGACTCCCGCTCGTCCGCCCCGGGACGGCCGCGGTAGACCGCGTCGTGGAACCACGCGGCCAGGACCAGGGCCTCGTGGCCGGCGGGGTCGGGGCCGGTCCCGTGCCGCAGCAGGTCGACGGCCTCGAGCACCGCGAGCAGGTGGGAGGGGCCGTGGTAGTGCCGGTGCGGCTCGCTCCACCGGTCCACGAGCTCCTCGCCCAGCGCCGGGTGCGCCGGGAAGCGGGCCGTCCACCGCCGCAGCAGCACCCGGGCGACCCGGTCGGGGCGCGCCCGCGCCGGGACCCGCAGCCCGCTGCGCACGAGCACGCGCGTGAGCCGCCGGCCGTCGACCGGCAGGGCGCCCGCGGCCACCGCCTCCTCGTACCGGCTCTCCGGCACGTCGTAGTGGTCCCGGTCGAACGCTCGCCGGGAAACGCCCAGCCGGTCCGCGAAGGCGTGCAGCTCCTCGTAGGACGTGTCGGATACCAGGTGCGAGAAGTGCGTCCCGTGGGCTGGCCACAGCGGCGGATCGATGTAGACGGGCATGCGATCGATCCTAGACGTGGCCGGTTAGCGGGGGTCCGGGGGAGCCCCTAGACTGTTCGCGTCGCCCTCGTAGCTCAGGGGATAGAGCACGGCTCTCCTAAAGCCGGTGTCGTTGGTTCGAATCCAATCGAGGGCACGCACGGACGTCCCGGACCGCACGGTCCGGGACGTTCTTCTGTTCGGGGCGGGTCCCGGGCGGGTCCGGGGCGGGTCCGGGAGACCTGGCGCGGCCGCCGGCGGAGACCGCCGGTCACCACCGGGCGCGGCCGGTCACCGCCGCGCTGCGGGCGCTCACTCCCGCGGCGGGGCGTCGGCGGGGGCGGCCCTCGACCGGCGCCGGACGGCCTCCACGGCCACGGTCGCGGTCACGGCGAGCAGCAGCACGAGCAGCACCCAGCGGGCGATCACCAGCACGGAGGCCAGGGTCACGGCGGAGCCGTCCGCGGGGTCCGCGAGCGCGGCGTCGATCGCCGCGTTGCCCGCCAGGGAGACGGCCGCGAAGCCGAGCACCACGGCCGAGCGCACCCAGCGCCGGGCGCGGGACGCCGTGTTGACCGCCACGAACAGCAGCCAGGCCAGCCCCACGAACAGCGGGGCCAGCAGCCCGGAGGAGCGGTGCACCGCCTCGTACTGGGCGCGGCCCTGCTCGCCCAGCGCCGTGGCGAGGCGCTGGGCGTGCTCCTGGTCGAATCCGCCCGGCATCCACTCGGGCAGGGCGAGCCCGCCGGCCGCGGCGGCGCCGAACTGGGGGAGCACCCAGGCGTGGACGTACAGCCACAGGACCGCCGAGACGGACATGGCCACCCCCACCACGAGACCCGAGCTCGACCTCGTGGGCTCGGGACGGAGCTCGCCGGGGCCCGCCTGGTGCAGGCGCGTTCCCCGCCGCGGCCCCGGAGGCGCCGCGGTGCCGCCGTGCTTGCGTGCCTTCTGTGCGCGTGTCAGTCCCATGCCTCCATTATCCGGTCGTGCGCCCTCCGCCCAACGCCGGGACCGGGGGTAGGCTGGGGCCACCCGCACCGGTCCTTCGGGCCGCAGGGGGGGCGGCCCGGCCGAGGACGACCGGGCGTTCGACGAGGACGACACGGAGGTGCCGGTCATGGAACTGTCCATCGGACTCCCGGACGGCCTGCTCATGCGGCTGACCGAGGGCAACGTGCTGACGCTGTTCGATAAGGACCACGAGACGGTGCGCCGCACGGTGGACTGCTCCGTCCTCGGCGGCGCCCCCATCGCGGACATGGTGTGGTCGCACAAGCTCTCGGCCGTGATCGTGGCGGTGCCCTCCCTGCACCGGCTCTTCCGCTGGGACCCGTACACCGACGTGCTGTACGAGTTCGCGGGCACGGGCGAGTCCGGGCGGCGGGACGGCAAGGCGGCGCAGGCCAAGTTCGCCGCCACCGTGTCCATCACCGAGGACGGCAACGGCACGCTGTGGCTCATCGACCGCGACTCCTCGTCGCTGCGCTGCATCGAGATCGACACCGACAAGCCCGACGGCGGCCCGCAGGTCTGCACCGTGGTCGGACGTGCGGGCGCTGGCTTCGCGGACGGTCCCGCGGACGTGGCCCAGCTGGACCACCCCGAGGACCTGCAGATCCTCTACGACGGCTCCGTCGTGATCGCCGACACCGGCAACGACGCCATCCGGCACCTCGACCCGGCGAGCCGGGAGCTCGACACCGTCTACGGCGGGGGGACCGAGAGCTCCGTCGAGTTCGACGACGACATCGCGCTGCAGCGGCCCGTCCGGGTCACGGTCGCCGACTCGGAGCTGTGGGTCGAGGACGACAACGGCCGCCACCGGCTCGAACTGCACTTCGTCTGAGGGCCGTCCCCGCCCCGGCCCGGCTGTCGGACGGCCCTCGGTAGACTGGGTCCACGATGGACTACCTCTTCGACAACCCGCTCCTGCCCTCCGCCTCCGTGGCCCGCCCCGGCACGGCCACCCCGCCGCGGCGCGGCACCGTCTCCGCCGACGCCCTCGTGGAGGGCCTCAACGACCCGCAGCGGGCCGCCGTCGAGCACTCCGGCTCACCGCTGCTGATCGTCGCCGGCGCCGGCTCCGGCAAGACCCGTGTGCTGACCCACCGCATCGCGCACCTGCTGGCGACCGGGCGGGCCCACCAGGGCGAGATCCTGGCGATCACGTTCACGAACAAGGCCGCCGCCGAGATGCGCGAGCGCGTGGTCGAGCTCGTGGGGGACTCCGCGAAGTCGATGTCGATCTCCACCTTCCACTCCTTCTGCGTGCGCGTGCTGCGCCGGGAGGCCGCGAGCGTGGGCCTGAAGTCGACCTTCTCCATCTACGACTCCGCCGACTCCCTGCGGCTCCTCACGCTCGTGGCCAAGCAGCACGACCTCGATCCCAAGCGCTTCGCGCCGAAGAGCATCCAGCACCGGATCTCCGCGCTGAAGAACGAGCTCGTCGACGACGAGACGTACCTGTCCCGGGCCTCCGAGAGCGACCCCTTCGAGAGCGCCGTGGCCCAGGTCTACCGCGGCTACACCGAGCGGCTGCGCGCGGCCAACGCCATGGACTTCGACGACCTCATCGCCCAGACCGTGCACATGCTCCGGGCGTTCCCGCAGGTCGCCGAGTACTACCGGCGGCGGTACCGGCACGTGCTCATCGACGAGTACCAGGACACCAACCATGCGCAGTACGCGCTGGTCCGGGAGCTCGTCGGGACCGGCGCGGACGCCGGGACCGGGCCGGGGGCGAGCCCCGTGCCGCCCGCCGAGCTGACCGTGGTGGGCGACTCGGACCAGTCGATCTACGCGTTCCGCGGGGCCGACATCCGCAACATCGTCGACTTCGAGCAGGACTACCCCCAGGCCCGGACGATCCTGCTGGAGCAGAACTACCGGTCCACCCAGAACATCCTCACCGCGGCCAACGCGGTGATCGCGAAGAACACGGGCCGCCGGGACAAGCGGCTCTGGACGGCCTCCGGCAGCGGCGAGAAGATCACCGGCTACGCCGCCGAGAACGAGCACGAGGAGGCCCGCTTCATCGCGGAGGAGATCGACCGCCTCCAGGACGAGGACGGCTACCGCCCCGGTGACGTCGCCGTGTTCTACCGCACCAACGCCCAGTCGCGCTCCCTCGAGGAGATCCTCATGCGCGTGGGCCTGCCCTACAAGGTGGTGGGCGGCACCCGCTTCTACGAGCGCAAGGAGATCAAGGACGCCCTGTCCTACCTGCGCGCGATCGTGAACCCGGACGACGACATCAACGTCCGCCGGATCGTCAACGAGCCCAAGCGCGGCATCGGCGACCGCGCGGAGGGCGCCGCCGCGGCGCTCGCCGAGCGCGAGCGGATCTCCTTCATGGCCGCGCTGCGCCGTGCCGACGAGGCACCGGGGATGGCCACCCGCTCGCTGAACGCGGTCAAGGTGTTCGTCCAGCTCATGGACGACCTCGCCTCGGTCGCCGAGGGCTCGGGGGCCGCCAGCGTCCTCGAGGCCGTCCTGGAGCAGTCCGGGTACCTCGCGGCGCTGCGCCAGTCGCAGGACCCCCAGGACGAGTCCCGCGTCGAGAACCTCGCGGAGCTCGTGGCCGTGGTCCGGGAGTTCGAACGGGACCGCCCCGACGCCGGGCTGCCCGAGTTCCTCGAGCACGTCTCCCTCGTGGCCGACGCCGACCAGATCCCCAACCGGCCCGCCGCCGGGACCGAGGGCGGGCCGAGCGCCGAGCAGATCGCGGCGGAGGTCGCCGAGGCCCGTGCCCAGGGCGTGGTCACCCTCATGACCCTGCACACCGCCAAGGGCCTCGAGTTCCCCGTGGTCTTCCTGACCGGGATGGAGCACGGGCTGTTCCCGCACCAGCGCTCCCTCACGGACGAGAAGGAGATGGAGGAGGAGCGGCGCCTCGCCTACGTGGGCCTCACCCGGGCCCGCGAGCGCCTCTACCTCACCCGCTCCGAGTTCCGCTCCATGTGGGGGCAGTCCCAGTACAACCCGGCCAGTCCGTTCCTCGACGAGATCCCGGCCGAGCTCCTCGACTGGAAGCGCGAGGGGTCCTCGGCCCCGGCGTCGTGGGGCTCCGCGCTGCACGGCGGCGGCTCCGGGCAGCGGGACCCGATGCGCGGCTCGTACTGGGGCGCCGCGGCGGCGTCGAACGCGGCCTTCGAGCGGATGGCGCCGTCCCGGGCCACCACGGCGGGACGCGTCCAGCCCAACAAGGAGATCCCGAGTCTGTCCGTGGGCGACACCGTGGACCACACGGCGTTCGGGAAGGGCACCGTGGTCTCCCTCGAGGGCGCCGGCGACAAGACCGTGGCGAAGGTGCGGTTCGGGGCCGACGAGAAGCGGCTGCTGCTGCGCTACGCGCCGCTGACGAAGGTCGGCTGAGCCCGGCCGGCCTGCCGCGGTCCACGGTGGGACGGACGCCGCGGCGGAACGAGAGAGCCGCGGCGGAACGAGAGAGCCTCCGTGGTGGAGGTGGTCCCCTCGAGGGGAGCACCTCCACCACGGAGGCTCATTCCGTGCGGCGTCCGGCCGATGTCGAACGCCTAGGAGGTCGGCGCCTTGATCTGGTAGATCGCGCCGGTCGAGACGTCCTCCTCGAGGGCCTCGAGCGTGCGTCCCCGGGTCTCCGGGACCTGCGTGAACACGAAGATCAGCGCCAGCACGCCGATCCCGGCGAAGAGGAAGAACGTGCCGGTGATGCCGACCGCGGCGACCAGGGAGGGGAAGTAGAGCGAGAGGACGCCGTTGGCCACCCACAGCATGAAGACGGACACGCCGATCCCGAAGCCGCGCATGTGCAGCGGGAAGACCTCGGAGAGGTACACCCACACGGCGACGTTGAGGAAGGTCTGCATGGAGCCGACGAAGGCCACCACCAGCGCCAGGATCACCCAGGGCCGCAGCGGGTTGCCCGGCTCCAGGGTCATCGCGGAGATCCCGATCAGCAGGTGGCAGGTGGTCGTGAGGCTCAGGCCGATCATGAAGGTCTTCCGCCGGTCGAGCCGGTCCATCAGGTACAGCGCGATGAACCCGCCGACCACGGCGATCACCCCGGGGGCGATGTTGGCGATCAGAGCGGCACTGGCGCTGAAGCCGGACTCGATCAGCACGATCTGGCCGTAGTACATGATCGAGTTGATGCCGGTGAACTGCTGGGCGATGCCCAGGCCGATGCCGACGAGCATGATGCGGACCAGGTGCTTGTTGGTGAGGATCTGGCCCAGCCCGATCCGGTTCTCGGCCCGCTCCTCCTCGGTGATGTGCTCGACCTCGCCGAGCTCGGCGATCGCCCGGTCCTCGGATCGCACCGTCTTGAGCACCGCGAGGGCGTCCTCGTGCCGGCCCTTCTCGACGAGCCAGCGCGGTGACTCCGGCATCCGGAGCATCCCGATGAACAGCGCCACGGCCGGCAGCGCGGAGATCGCGAACATGATCCGCCAGACCCCTGTCACATCGCTGAAGACGTTGCCGATGATCGCGTTGATCACGAACGCCGAGAGCTGGCCGATCACGATGGCCACCTCGTTGCGGCCTGCGATCGAGCCGCGGATCTCGTAGGGGGCCAGCTCCGCGAGGAAGACCGGCACGACCGCCGAGGCGCCGCCGACGGCGAGGCCCAGGCAGATGCGCCCGGCGACCAGCACCTCGTAGTTCGGGGTGAAGACGACGATCATCGTCCCGACGAAGAAGAGGACGGCCAGGAGGAGGATCGTCCTGCGGCGACCCCAGGCGTCCGAGATGCGACCTCCGGACAGCGCGCCGACGGCGGCCGCGAAGACGAGCGAGCTGGTGACCACGCCCTCGGTGAACGGCGTGAGGCCCAGCTGCTCCGACATCGGGCGCAGCGCGCCGTTGATGACACCGGTGTCGTAGCCGAAGAGCAGACCGCCGAAGCAGGCGACGACCGAGATGAGGCCGAGGCGCTTGCGATGTGGTCCGGAGGTGAGCGGGGGCAGCGCAGCAGCTGCCTCCCGGGGTGACGATGTGGCCATCGGAGAGTCCTTTGTTCGTGCGCAGCCGTTGCGCTCTTGACGGTGCTGGTTCGTCGGTTCGACGGGCCGCTCGTGGAGTGACGCACGTCTCACTGGTCCTGATGTCACTATGTTAGGACATAGGAAGACGGCGGGGAACCCCGAGCCGGAATTTCTTGTGATCGGCGCAACATTTCCGGAAGGCACCGGGCACCGGGCACCAGGTACCAGGCCCCAGGCCCCGGGCACCAAGGGCCAGGCGCCTGGGGCCTGGGGCGGGGATCCGCGGTCAGAGGGGAGTGGCGGGGAAGGGCGCCGGCCGTGCCGCCGGGTCCGGGGCGGGTGACCTCAGACGAACAGCAGGACCGCCACGGCAGCGGGGGCCGTCCAGCGCAGCGACCTGCCGGTGAGGTTGTGCACCATGCCCAGCAGCGTGCAGCAGACCACGGCCGTGGCCACGGAGGCCCAGCCGCCGAGGACCAGTCCGGGCAGGGCGAGCAGGAGCCCGAGCGCGAGCCCCCCCAGCGGAGCGACCTGCGTCCAGTGGAGCGGCCGGCGCAGCTCCACGGCCCGCTGCACGCACGTCAGGACGAGCGCGAGGAGCAGGGACCGGCCCACGTGGTAGGCGGCGAAGCCCACCATGCCCAGCCAGGCGCCTCCGCCGTAGTCGGCGTAGAGGTCCAGGTAGAGCTGGATCGGCTGGACGCGCCACTCGCCCACGAGGAAGACGGGCAGGATGACCCCGAGCAGGACGGCCAGGACGAACAGGAACAGGGCGGTCGTCGTCCGCCGGTGGTCGACCGCGAGGGAGGGGGGAGGGCCCGGGGACGGCGGGAGCGCGGGGTCCGACGCCCGGTGGCGCAGCCACGCCACGAGACCCCGCTGGATCGCGAACCACGCCGCACCGAGGCAGAGCCAGGCGAAGACCTGCCAGCCCAGCGGGTAGACGTCGGGGATCTCGCCGGTGAGGGTGAGCACCGTGCCGTCGACGACGGCCTCCAGCCCGAGGGCCACGAACGCGAAGGTCGCGATCGAGACGAGGAAGCCGGGGTCGGCGGGGGCGAACGCCCGGTTCTCGGGGGGGTCGACAGAACTCATGGGGTCAGTCAATCAAGAAACGCGGGGCCGCACGCGCGCGTCCCCGGTTGTGGCCGCCGTTTCGGCATGCACTACAGTCTCGTACAGGGAGTGCACCGGAAAGTCCCGCGCCCGGAACGGCTCCGCGGAACGGCCCGGACGCATCCGTCGGCCTCGGCCGGGAGGATGCGGGGCGCTCCGTTCACCATCAGGTCGGAGGACGACCCGCGTACTGCCCGGGTCGCCGCCGCCCACGACTTCGACGAAGAAGGGCATTCACCCGTGGACCTGTTCGAATACCAGGCACGCGACCTGTTCGAGAAGCACGGCGTCCCCGTGCTCCAGGGCATCGTCGCGACCACCCCCGAAGAAGCAAGGGCCGCCGCCGAGAAGATCGGCGGAGTCACCGTCGTGAAGGCGCAGGTCAAGGTCGGAGGCCGCGGCAAGGCCGGTGGCGTCAAGGTCGCCAAGAACGCCGACGAGGCGTACGAGTACGCCCAGCAGATCCTCGGCATGGACATCAAGGGCCACACCGTCCACCGGGTCATGATCGCCCAGGGTGCGGACATCGCCGAGGAGTACTACTTCTCGATCCTGCTGGACCGCGCCAACCGCTCGTACCTGGCCATGTGCTCCGTCGAGGGCGGCGTGGAGATCGAACAGCTCGCCGTCGAGCGTCCCGAGGCCCTCGCCCGCGTCGAGGTCGTCCCGACCGAGGGCATCACCGAGGCCAAGGCCCAGGAGATCGTCCGCGAGGCCAAGTTCGACGAGGAGACCGCCGCGAAGGTGGCCCCCGTGCTCGTGAAGCTGTGGGACGTCTTCAAGAACGAGGACGCCACGCTCGTCGAGGTGAACCCGCTGGTGAAGACCGGCGACGGGCAGATCATCGCCCTCGACGGCAAGGTCACCCTCGACGAGAACGCCGAGTTCCGCCAGTCCGGGCACGCCGACCTCGCGGACAAGTCCAGCGCCGATCCCCTCGAGGAGAAGGCCAAGGAGCACGACCTCAACTACGTCAAGCTCGACGGCGAGGTCGGCATCATCGGCAACGGCGCGGGCCTGGTCATGTCGACCCTGGACGTCGTCGCCTACGCCGGAGAGAAGCACGGCAACGTCAAGCCGGCCAACTTCCTGGACATCGGCGGCGGGGCCTCGGCCGAGATCATGGCCGCCGGCCTGGACGTGATCCTCAACGATCCGCAGGTGAAGTCCGTGTTCGTCAACGTCTTCGGCGGCATCACCGCGTGCGACGCCGTGGCCAACGGCATCGTGAAGGCCCTCGAGATCCTCGGCGACGAGGAGGACAAGCCGCTCGTGGTCCGCCTGGACGGCAACAACGTCGAGGAGGGCCGGCGCATCCTCGCCGGCGCCAACCACCCGCTGGTCACCCTCGCCGAGACCATGGACGAGGGCGCGGACAAGGCTGCCGAGCTCGCCCACGCCGCCAACTGATCCGCCGACCGGACGAACACTTCTAAGGAACGAACAGCAATGTCTATCTTTTTGAACAAGGACTCCAAGGTCATCGTTCAGGGCATCACCGGCGGCGAGGGCACCAAGCACACCGGACGCATGCTCGCGGCGGGGACCCAGGTCATGGGCGGCGTCAACGCCCGCAAGGCCGGCACCACCGTGGCCCACCAGGACAAGGACGGCAACAGCGTCGAGCTGCCGGTCTTCGGCACGGTCGCCGAGGCCGTCGAGAAGACCGGCGCGGACGTGTCGATCGTCTTCGTCCCGCCGGCCTTCACGAAGGGCGCCGTGATCGAGGCCATCGACGCCGAGGTCCCGCTGGTGGTCGTCATCACCGAGGGCATCCCGGTGCAGGACTCCGCCGAGTTCTGGGCCTACGCCAAGTCGAAGACCGGTGCGGACGGCAAGCCGACCACCCGCATCATCGGCCCGAACTGCCCCGGCATCATCACCCCCGGCGAGTCGCTGGTCGGCATCACCCCGGCCAACATCACCGGCAAGGGCAAGATCGGCCTGGTCTCGAAGTCCGGCACCCTGACCTACCAGATGATGTACGAGCTGCGGGACATCGGGTTCACCACCGCCATCGGCATCGGCGGCGACCCGGTCATCGGGACCACCCACATCGACGCCCTCGAGGCGTTCGAGGCGGACCCGGAGACCGAGGCCATCGTGATGATCGGCGAGATCGGCGGCGACGCCGAGGAGCGCGCCGCGGACTTCATCAAGGCGAACGTGTCCAAGCCGGTCGTCGGCTACGTCGCCGGCTTCACCGCCCCCGAGGGCAAGACGATGGGCCACGCCGGCGCCATCGTCTCCGGGTCCTCGGGCACGGCGCAGGCCAAGAAGGAGGCCCTCGAGGCCGCGGGCGTGAAGGTCGGCAAGACGCCGTCCGAGACCGCCCAGCTCATGCGGGAGATCTTCGAGGGCAAGTGACCCGGCGGGCCCCGGCCCGTTGATCCGCCGCACAGGGAGGCCCCGTCCACGATGGCTCGTGGACGGGGCCTCCGCGCGTCCGCGGCCCTGGGACGGCCCTGGGACGGCCCTGGGGCGGCTCCGGGGCAGTCCGAGCGGCCCGAGAGGGCAACGCGGTGACGGCAGTAAGACGGTATGTCTTTACAAACTGACCTGATGTCGTATTCTTGTTGTGATCCGGACCACTGATCGGCCGGGCGCACGGGATTCTCACCGTGACGCCGGTCCAGCACCAGAAAGCAGGTCACCATGGCGCAGCAGAACACGACCTCCACGACCGCCGGCGCGGCGGCACAGCAGACGGCACAGGGGACGAACCCCGTCCTCATCGGCACCGCCCCCGACTCGTGGGGCGTGTGGTTCCCCGACGACCCCCAGCAGACGCCCTGGGAGCGCTTCCTCGACGAGGTCGCCGAGGCGGGCTACTCCTGGATCGAGCTCGGCCCCTACGGCTACCTGCCCACCGACCCCGTCCGGCTCGCCGACGAGCTGGCCCAGCGCAACCTCAAGGTCTCGGCGGGCACCGTCTTCACCGCCTTCCACCGCGGCGCGGCCCAGTGGGACGAGGCGTGGGAGCCCGCGCGGCAGGTCGCCGAGCTGACCGCCGCCATGGGCGGCGAGCACATCGTGGTGATCCCGGCCATGTGGCGCGACGACGTCACCGGCGAGGCGCTCGAGAACGAGCACCTGAGCACCGAGCAGTGGAACGCCCTGTGCACGGGCCACGACCGGCTCGGCAAGGTGCTCCGCGAGGAGTACGGCCTGCAGCAGCAGTTCCACTCCCACGCCGACTCGCACGTGTGCGGCCAGCCGGACATCGAGACCTTCCTCGACCGCACCGACCCCGAACTGGTCACGCTGTGCCTGGACACCGGCCACGCCGAGTACGGGGGCGCGTCCTCCGTGGACCTGATCCGCAAGTACCCCGAGCGGATCGGCTACCTGCACCTGAAGCAGATCGACCCCGTGGTGCTCGAGCGCGTGCGCCGGGAGAACCTGACCTGGGCCGCGGCCAATCTGGCCGGCGTCATGGTCGAGCCGCCGGCCGGCCTGCCGGACCTCGCGGAGGTCATCGCGGAGGTGGAGAAGCTGGACCGGCCGATCTTCGGCATCGTCGAGCAGGACATGTACCCCGTCTCCTCCTTCGACGTCCCGCTGCCGATCGCCACCCGCACGCGCTCCTACCTGCTGGGCTGCGGCTCCCGCACCCGCGTCCGCTGACCCGTCCGCGCACCACAGACCTGGAGAACCGTCCATGAAGATCGCCCTCGATCCCACACCGTTCCACTCCACCCACTCCCTGCTCGAGTTCCCGCAGCTCGCCGCGGACCTCGGCTACGAGTACCTGCAGCTGACGCCGCACGCCGACTTCCTGCCCTTCTTCAACCACCCCAAGGCCGACGACCGGCTCGTCGCGGACCTGCGGACGGCCTGCCGCGAGGCCGGGGTGCAGATCGCCTCCGTCCTGCCCGTCCTGCGCTGGTCCTCCCCGGACCCCGACGCCCGGGAGGCGGCCGTGCGGTACTGGAAGCGCGCCATCCGGATGACCGTGGACCTCGGCGTGCACCAGATGAACACCGAGTTCCAGGGCCGGCCCGAGCTGGCCGAGGAGTCCGAGCGGGCGTTCTACCGCTCGATGGAGGAGCTGCTGCCCCTCGTCGAGCGCGAGGGCGTGCACATCGCGATCGACCCGCACCCCGACGACTTCGTGGAGCAGGGCCTGGCCGCCTGGCGGGTGATCCGGGGCGTGAACTCCCCGAACCTCGGCTTCGCCTACGTGGCGCCGCACACCTTCCACATGGCGGACGCCCCGCTGGAGATCATGGCCGCGGTGGGTGACCGGCTGCGCGTGGTCCACGTCGCCGACTCCATGGACCACCACCGCTCGCACGGGCTGCGCTACATCACCAATCCGCCGGGCAGCGCCGCCCGGGTGCACCAGCACCTGAAGATCGGCGACGGCGACGTCGACTGGGACGAGTTCTTCGGCGGGCTCGCGGCCAACGGCTTCCTCGACCGCGAGGAGTCCGTGATGGTCTCCTCGGTCTTCGCCGAGAACGAGAACGCGATGGAGGTCTCCCGCTACCAGCTCGAGCAGATGACCGAGCGCGCCGCCGCGGCCCGGAAGGCCGCAGCCCGCACCCCGCAGCAGACCGAGCAGAAGGCGGAGGCCCACGCATGAGCTACGACGTCGTGACCCTGGGGCGCATCAGCGTCGACATCTACCCCGACGACATCGGCGTCGGCCTGGAGGACGTGACCACGTTCCGCAAGTACCTGGGCGGATCGCCGTCGAACGTGGCGGTCGCCGCGGCCCGCCACGGCGAGTCGGCCGCGGTGATCACCCGCACCGGCGACGACCCGTTCGGCACCTTCCTGCACCGCGAGCTCACCCGCTTTCGTGTGGACGACCGGTTCGTGAGCCCCGTGCCGGGGCTGCAGACCCCCGCCACGTTCTGCGCCATCCGGCCGCCGGAGGACTTCCCGCTGTACTTCTACGGACGCTTCCCCACGGCCCCGGACCTGCAGATCCGGCCCGAGGAGATCGACACCGAGGTCGTGCGCGACACGCGGATCCTGTGGTCCACCGTCACAGGCCTGTGCCAGGAGCCCAGCCGCTCGGCCCACTTCGCCGCCCACGAGGCCCGTCCCCGTGAGCAGCTGCGGAGCGACCAGCACACGATCCTGGACCTCGACTACCGGCCCATGTTCTGGGACTCCGAGGAGGACGCGCGAGCGCAGGTCCACGAGCTGCTCCAGCACGTGACCATCGCCATCGGCAACGACAAGGAGTGCGCGGTGGCCGTGGGGGAGGGCACCCCCGACGAGCAGGCCGACCGGCTGCTGGAGGCCGGCGTGCGGATCGCCGTGGTCAAGCTCGGCCCCGAGGGGGTCATGGCCAAGACCCGCGACGAGCGCGTGGTCTCGGCCCCCGTCCCCGTGGAGACCGTCAACGGCCTCGGCGCCGGCGACTCCTTCGGCGGGGCCTTCTGCCACGGCGTCAACCAGGGCTGGAGCCTCGAGCAGGTCCTCGACTACGCCAACGCCTCCGGCGCGATCGTGGCCTCGAAGATCTCGTGCTCCGACGCCATGCCCACCCCCGACGAGGTCTTCCAGCTGCTGCGCGAGCGCGGCCGCGCCGTTCCCGAAGGAGTCACCCCATGACCACGACGTCCCCGCTCGAGCTCGACACGGCGGATCCGCGCCGCTACGAGCACCTCACCCGGGTCCGGCTCGAGGACCCCCGCGCGGTCCAGCGCGCCGCCGACTCCCGTCGTCGCCACCCCGGGCCGATGCACGGACGGCAGAACTTCGTGGTCGCCGCGGACCACGCGGCCCGCGGCGCCCTGAGGGTGCGCGACGAGGCCGACGCCATGGCCGACCGGCGCAGCCTGCTCGACCGGCTGCAGATCGCCCTGGCGGACCCCAAGGTCGACGGCGTGCTCGCGTCCCCGGACGTGCTGGACGACCTGCTGCTGCTCGGCGCGCTCGAGGGCAAGCTCGTCTTCGGCTCCATGAACCGCGGCGGTCTGCCCGGGCTGGTCAACGAGATCGACGACCGCTTCACGGGGCACACCGCCCAGGCGCTGGACCGGATCGGCGCCGACGGCGGCAAGATGCTCACCCGCATCTGCTTCGAGGACCCGCACACCAGCTCCGTGCTGGAGAACACCGCCCGGGCCGTGGACTCCCTGGCCGCCCTGGGCCTCATCGCGATGGTGGAGCCGTTCATCTCCCGGATCACCGACCGGGGCATCGTCAACGACCTCTCGGCCGACGCCGTGATCCAGTCCGTGGCCATCGCCCAGGGCCTCGGCGGGACCTCCGCCCACACGTGGATGAAGCTGCCCGTCGTCGAGGACATGGAGCGCGTCATGGCGGCCACCACGCTGCCCACGGTCCTGCTCGGCGGCGACCCCAGCGGCCGTCCCGACGAGGTCTTCGCGACCTGGGAGGCGGCGCTGGCGCTGCCCGGCGTCCAGGGCCTCACGGTCGGCCGCACCCTGCTCTACCCCGAGGACGGCGACGTCGCCGGCGCCGTGGCCACCGCCGCGTCCCTGCTCAAGGGACACCCCGTCGAGGAAGGAGCCGCCCGATGAGCACCCGCACCCTCTCCGTCTCCCAGGCGCTCGTGGAGTTCCTGGCCAACCAGTGGACCGTGGACCGGATCGGCGGGCAGGAGTACCGGCAGCGCACGATCCCGGGCATGTTCGGCATCTTCGGCCACGGCAACGTGGCCGGGGTGGGCCAGGCCCTGAAGCAGTACCAGGCCGAGGACCCCACGGTCATGCCCTACTACCAGGGCCGCAACGAGCAGGCCCAGGTGCACCAGGCCGTCGGCTACGCCCGGCACACCCGGCGCCGGGCCACCTTCGCGGTGAGCACCTCGATCGGGCCCGGGGCCACCAACATGGTCACCGGCGCGGCCCTGGCCACCACGAACCGGCTGCCCGCGCTGCTGTTCCCCTCGGACCAGTTCGCCTCCCGGCGCCCGGACCCGGTGCTCCAGCAGCTCGAGCGCCCCGACGCCAACGACATCACCGTCAACGACGTCTTCCGGCCGGTCAGCCGTTACTTCGACCGCGTCTGGCGACCCGAGCAGCTCTTCTCGGCGCTGCTCAACGGCATGCGGGTGCTCACGGACCCGGCCGAGACCGGTGCTGTGACGATCGCGCTCCCGCAGGACGTGCAGGCCGAGCCGCTCGAGGTGCCCGAGGAGTTCCTCGCGCCCCGGGAGTGGCGGATCCGCCGGCCCGCACCGGAGGAGGAGGACGTCCGCGCGGCCGTCGCGGCGATCCGTGCCGCGGAGCGGCCCGTGATCATCGCCGGCGGCGGGGTGCACTACGCCTTCGCCACCGAGGCGCTGCAGGAGTTCGCGGAGGCCACCGGGATCCCCGTGGCCTACACCCAGGCGGGCGTGGGCGTCCTGGACTGGGACCACCCGCAGTGCCTCGGGGCCGTCGGGTCGACCGGGTCCACAGCCTCCAACGCCGTGGTCGCCGACGCCGACCTCGTGATCGGCATCGGCACCCGGTACGAGGACTTCACCACCGCCTCCCGCACCGCGTTCCAGCACCCGGACGTGCGCTTCGTCAACATCAACGTCGCCGCGTTCGACGCCTACAAGCAGGGCACCGCCGTGCCGGTCGTCGCCGACGCCCGCAAGACCCTCGTCGAGCTGACGAAGGCCCTCGGCGGGTACCGGGTGGGCGCCGACCTCGCCGGGACCGTCGAGGTCGAGAAGCAGCGCTGGGACGCGACCGTGGACGCGGCGTTCTCGGAGCGGCACCTGCCGCTGCCCAGCCAGAACGAGATCATCGGGGCCGTCAACGAGGCCATGGACGACCGCGACGTCGTCGTGTGCGCGGCGGGCTCGCTGCCCGGCGACCTGCACAAGATGTGGCGGGTGAAGGACCCGTACGGTTACCACGTCGAGTACGCCTTCTCGTGCATGGGCTACGAGATCGCCGGCGGGCTCGGGGTCAAGCGGGCCGCCGTGGCCGAGGCCGAGCGGGCCGGGGCGCCCCAGGACGCCCGCGACGTCGTCGTCATGGTCGGGGACGGCTCCTATCTGATGATGCACACCGAGCTCGTCACGGCCGTGGCCGAGGGGCTCAAGCTCGTGGTGGTGCTGATCCAGAACCACGGCTACGCCTCGATCGGCGCCCTGTCGGAGCAGCTGGGGTCCCAGCGCTTCGGCACGAAGTACCGCTACCTCGACGGGCAGCGGCACAGCTTCGACGACGGCTCGACGCTGCCGATCGACCTCGCCACCAACGCCGAGTCCCTCGGCGTGCGGGTGCTGCGCGTCGAGCCCGGCGAGGGCGTCATCGACCGGCTGCAGGCCGCCGTGGCGCAGGCCAGGGCCGTGCCGGAGGGCTCCGGTCCCGTGCTCGTGCACGTGGAGTCGGACCCGCTGATCGACGCGCCCAGCTCCGAGTCGTGGTGGGACGTGCCCGTCACGGGCACCGCCACCCTGTCATCCACCCACGAGGCCTACGAGGTCTACCAGCAGCACAAGTCCCGGCAGCGCCCGCTGCTCGGGGAGTCCAGGAGGAACGCATGAGCCAGCAGACCCAGCAGCAGACCCAGCACGTCGAGCACTTCATCGACGGCAAGCGCACCCCCGGCACCGGGGACCGTACCCAGGAGATCTACAACCCCGCCACCGGCGAGGTGTCCGGCATCCTGCACCTGGCCACCGAGGCGGACCTGCAGACCACGGTGGCCGCGGCCCGCAAGGCCGCCGACTCGTGGGGCGACATGTCCCTGGCCAGGCGCACGGCCGTGCTGTTCAAGTTCCGCGAGCTCGTGGCCGCCCACACCGACGACCTCGCCGCCCTGATCACCGCCGAGCACGGCAAGGTGCTCTCCGACGCCAAGGGCGAGGTCGGCCGCGGCCTCGAGGTCGTGGAGTTCGCCTGCGGGATCGCCGAGCAGCTCAAGGGGGAGTACTCCGACCAGTTCTCCACCGGCATCGACGTCTACTCCTTCCGCCAGCCCCTCGGGGTGGTCGCGGGCATCACCCCGTTCAACTTCCCCGTCATGGTGCCCTTGTGGATGGCCCCGGTCGCCATCGCCACCGGCAACGCGTTCATCCTCAAGCCCTCCGAGCGGGACCCCTCACCGTCCCTGCTGATCGCCGAGCTGTGGCAGCAGGCCGGTCTGCCGGACGGGGTGTTCCAGGTCCTGCACGGCGGCAAGGAGGCCGTGGACGGGCTGCTGACCCACCCGGACGTGGACGGCATCTCCTTCGTGGGCTCGACCCCGATCGCCCAGTACGTGCACGAGACCGCGACCAAGCACGGCAAGCGGGTCCAGGCCCTCGGCGGGGCGAAGAACCACGCGATCGTGCTGCCGGACGCGGACATGGACTCCGCGGCCGACAACCTCACGGCGGCCGCCTTCGGCTCCGCCGGGGAGCGCTGCATGGCCGTGTCCGTGGCCGTGGCCGTGGGCGAGGCCGCGGACCTGCTCGTGGACAAGCTCGCGGCCCGGGCCAAGGACATCACCGTGGGCAACGGCATGGACGCCTCCTCCGACATGGGCCCGGTCATCACGCCCGCGTCCCGGGACCGCGTGCGCCGGATCGTCACCGCCGCCGAGCAGGACGGCGCGGCCGTCGTCGTGGACGGGCGGGACCTGATCGTGAAGGACCACGAGGACGGCTTCTTCGTCGGCCCCACGGTGCTGGACAAGGTCCGGAAGGACATGCAGGCCTACGAGGAGGAGATCTTCGGACCCGTCCTCGTGGTGCTGCGCGTGGACACCCTGGACGAGGGCATCGAGGTCATCAACGCCAACCCCTACGGCAACGGCACCGCGATCTTCACCTCCTCCGGGGCCTACGCCCGCCAGTTCAAGCGTCGCGTGACCGTGGGCATGATCGGGGTCAACGTCCCGATCCCCGTGCCCGTCGCCTGGCACTCCTTCGGCGGCTGGAAGGCCTCCCTGTTCGGCGACCACCACATCTACGGGCCCGACGGCGTGCGCTTCTACACCCGCGGCAAGGCCGTCACCGAGCGGTGGCCCGAGCCGCACCACGCCTCGGGGGCGTCCTTCGCGTTCCCGTCCTCGGGCGACCACTGAGTTCAGCCCGTCCCACGGCCAGCGGTTCCCAGCTGCTGTGCCCGGACCTCGGGTCCCCGCCCCTGCCCCGCCCGCGAAGGCGCGGCAGGGGCGGAGCGACGCAGCTTCCACCACCATCCGGACCGACCGGGTCCACACGCCCCCAGCGGGCGGAAGGAGATTCATCATGACCAAGACTCTGCGCGTAGCCGTCGTCGGCGCGGGCCGCATGGGCGCCGACCACATCGACCGGATCCACCACCGCACCACCGGCGCCGAGGTCGCGGCCGTCGTCGACATCGACCGGCCCCGGGCCGAGGCCGCCGTCGCCCACATCGACGGCGCCGTCGCCTGCACGAGCTTCCAGGAGGTCCTGGACCGCGGTGACATCGACGCCGCCCTGATCGCCACCCCGGGTTTCCTGCACGAGGACGTGCTGCTCGCCGTGATCGAGCACGGCCTGCCCACGCTGTGCGAGAAGCCCCTGACCCCGGACGCCGCCTCCGCGTGGCGGGTGGTGCAGGCCGAGGCCGCCGCCGGCCGGAAGCTGATCCAGGTCGGCTTCATGCGCCGCTTCGACGCCGGCTACCGGTCCCTGCGCCGGCTGATCGAGGAGCAGACCTACGGGGAGCTGCTGACCCTGCACCACCAGCACCGCAACCCGACCACCCCCGCGGGCTTCACCAACGAGATGATCATCAACGACTCCGTGGTGCACGAGTTCGACGCCGTGCGCTACTTCACCGGCGAGGAGATCACCTCCGTCCAGGTCCGGATCGGCCGGTCCACCCGCAACGCCCCGAACGGCCAGCGGGACCCGCAGCTGGTGCTGATGGAGACCGAGTCCGGCGTCCTCGCCCAGGTGGAGGCGTACGTCAACGCCCAGTTCGGCTATCAGGTGGCCACCCAGGCCTCCTTCGAGACCGGCGTCGTGGGCATCGGCGGGGACACCGAGCCCTACGTCCGCACGGCCGGCACGTGGGGCGGCAGCATCACCCCCGGCTTCGAGGAGCGCTTCCGGGACGCCTACGACATCGAGCTCCAGGACTGGGCCGACGCCGCGTCGCGCGGCGAGCTGGGCGGGCCCTCCGCCTGGGACGGCTACGCCACCGCGGCGTGCTGCGAGGCCGGCGTCCGCGCCCAGGCCAGCGGGGACATCGTCCCCGTGCAGCTCGAGGAGAAGCCGGAGCTCTACCGCTGAGCCCGCTCCACCGCTGAGTCCTCGACGGGGCCGGTCCGGGAGCCGCCACGGCGGCTTCCGGGCCGGCCCCGTCGTCCGGTGACCGTCGTCCGGTGACCGCCGTCAGCCGTCCCGGGGGCCCGCGCAGGAGCTGCGCGGCATCAGCCGGGGCGTCAGCAGCGCGGTCCGCACCGGCTCGTCCGCCGTCGTCGTCACCCGCCGCACGAGGCGCTCGGCCGCGGCGGCCCCGACCTCGGCGTTGCGACCGTCGACGGTCGTGAGCTGCAGCAGGTGCGTGGCCGCGATGGGGGAGTCGTCGTAGCCGATCACGGACAGGTCCTCCGGCACCCGCAGTCCGCGCTCGCGGGCCGCTGCCAGCGCGCCCATGGCCATGGTGTCGTTCGCGGCGAAGACCGCGGTCGTGGCCGGCGCCTCGTCGAGCAGCCGCCGCGCGGCCCGGTAGCCGTCCTCCTCCGTGGTGCGGCCCGCACCGCGCACCTCGGGGGCGCGCAGCCCCCGCGCCCGGACGGCGTCCCGGAAGCCCTCGGCCCGCAGCCGCGCCGCCCCGCCGTCGCCGGTGAGGTGCCCGAGCCGGCGGTGGCCGAGCTCCAGGAGGTGCTCCGTGGCCAGGCGGCCGCCCAGGCGGTCGTCGTCGGCCACGACGTCCGCGCCAAGCACGACCCCCAGCCGACTGCCCGCGACCACCACGGGCAGGCCCACCGGCACGCGCATGGCGGGCGTCGGCTCGGTGGCGATGACCAGCCCGTCGACCCGCATGGCCAGGAAGCCGTCCAGCGGACCGGCCTCCACGTGCGCGTTCATCGTGTGGTCGGAGACCGCGATGCGGAAGCCGTGCGGGGCCAGTCCCTCCTGCAGTCCCTGGAGAAGAGAGACGAACCAGAGGTTCCGGAAGTCGTCGATGACCACGCCGATGGTGCGGGTGGTGGCCCCGGCCAGCGTCGCGGCGGCCTGGCTGGGGCGGTAGCCCAGCTGCTCCACCGCCTCCAGGACGGCCGTCCGCCGGGCCTCGGACACGCTGGGGGAGCCGCGCAGGACGAGGGACACGAGGGACTTGGAGACGCCCGCGGTCCGGGCGACGTCGTAGATGGTGGGCGGGCGGGACGGACGCGAGTTCACCACACCATTGTCCCTCTCAGTTTGTCCTGACAAATCCCTTGACCCTGCTCCCGGAAGATCCTACGCTTATTGGAGCGCTCCAAAAAGTGACCGGCGGCACAGTGTCCGGCTCCGCGGCGCCGATCTTTCCCGTCCCGCCCTCTCTCGTCCCACCCTTGCTCGTCCCTGCCGCTTTCGCGGTTCGTCCCGTCCCACTCCAGGAGAAGAAACATGACCGACAGCATCGGCATCGCCGTCATCGGCGCCGGCATGGCCGGGCAGGCCCACGCCGCGGCCTACCGTGTGGCGCCCACCCTCTACGACCCCGTCCTGCCCCCGCTGCGCTACGCCGCCATCGGGGACGTCAACGAGACGCTGGGCGCTCACGTCGCCCGCCGCTACGGCTACCAGAAGGCGGTCGGCTCCTGGGAGGAGATCGCGGAGGACCCGGAGATCGACGTGGTCAGCGTGGTCATCGCGAACCGCTTCCACCGCCGGGCCGTCGAGGGCCTGCTGGAGGCCGGCAAGCATGTGCTGTGCGAGAAGCCGCTCAGCGACACCCTCGAGGAGGCCCGGGCCATGGCCCGGGCCGCCGAGCAGGCGGACACCATCGCGCGCATCGGCTTCACCTTCCGGCGCACCCCCGGCATCGCCGCGATCCGCGACCTGATCCAGGGCGGAACGCTGGGGAAGGTGCTGCACTTCAGCGGCCGGTACTGGACCGACTACGGCGTGAACCCGAAGGCGCCCATGAGCTGGCGGTACCAGGGCGGTCCCGGCTCCGGGGCGCTGGCCGACGTCGGCAGCCACCTGGCCTACGTGGCGGAGTTCCTCTGCGGGGACATCCGCTCCGTGAGCGGCGGCCGGCTGACCACGGCCGTTCCCGAGCGGCCGCTGCCGCTCGGCGCGGTGACCGGCCACCACCTGGTCGAGGTCAGCGACACGTACGAGCCGGTCGAGAACGACGACTACGCGGCCTACTCGGCGGAGTTCGCCTCCGGCGTCGGCAGTCTCGAGGTCTCCCGGGTGGCGGCCGGGCACCCCAACACCCTGACCTTCGAGGTGTTCTGCGAGAAGGGCGCGGCGCGGTTCAACCAGCTGCGCCCGGCCGAGATCGAGCTGTTCCTCGCCGACGGACCTGAGGCCACCAACGGCTACCGCACGGTCAACCTCGGCCCTCAGCACGCCTATCTCGGCGGCGGACTGGCCATGGACGCCCCCGGCGTCGGCTTCGGCCAGAACGACGCCTTCGGCTACCAGGCCCGCGCCTTCCTCGAGGAGGTCGCCGGCCTCGAGGAGTCGGCGTCCCTGCCCCGCAACGCCTCCTTCGCGGACGGCGTGCACAACATGGAGATCCTGGAGGCGGCAGTGGAGTCCGCCACCCACCACGGAAAGAAGGTCACCCTGTGAAGCTCGGCGTCTACAACGCGATCCTGCACGACCGCCCGCTCTCCGAGGCCCTGAAGGTCATCGCGGACCTGGGCCTGACCGGCATCGAGATCAACACGGGAGGTTTCCTCCCGGCCGTCCACGTCCCGAACATGGACCAGATCCTGGAGAGTGACGCCGCCCGCGACGACTACCTGGGCGTCTTCGAGGGCACCGGCGTCTCGATCGCCGGCCTCAACTGCAACGGCAACCCGCTGCACCCCAAGCGGGAGATCGGTGAGAAGCACACCGAGGACATCCGCCGCTCCATCCGGCTGGCCGAGCGGCTGGGCCAGACCCGCGTGGTGACCATGTCCGGGCTGCCCGGCGGGGAGCCCGGGGCCACCGTGCCCAACTGGGTCGTCAACGCCTGGAACTCCGGAGCCCTGGACGTCCTGGACTACCAGTGGGGAATCGTGGCCGACTTCTGGCGGGAGACCGACCGCCTCGCCGCCGACCACGGCGTGAAGGTGGCCCTGGAGCTGCACCCGCAGAACGTCGTGTTCAACACCGCCGACGTCCGCAAGCTCATCGAGCTGACCGGCGCCACCCACGTGGGTGTCGAGCTCGACGCGTCGCACCTGTTCTGGCAGCAGATGGATCCGGTCGCCGTGGTGCGCGAACTCGGCCCGCTCGTGGTCCACGCGGCGGCCAAGGACGTGCGGATCAACCAGGCCAACGCCGCGCTCTACGGCGTGCTGGACAACAGCTTCCGCCGCCTCGCGCCCGAGGAGGACCGCACCAACCTCGGCGGCGACGAGTGGGCCAACGAGTGGCCCAAGAACTCCGCCTGGGACTTCGTGGCGCTGGGCCGCGGCCACGACACCGCCTACTGGGCCGAGTTCCTCACCGCCCTGCTCGAGGTCGACCCGGACATGGCGGTCAACATCGAGCACGAGGACGTCTCCCTGGGCCGGATCGAGGGTCTCGAGATCGCCGCGGGCGTCCTGAAGGACGCCGCCGCGTCCGTCGCCGCCCTGCGCTGACCCCGCAGCTGCCCGGAACGACGGGTCCCCTCCGGCCACGGAGGGGACCCGTCCGTCGTCGGAGCCTGCCCGCCGAGGACCTGCCCGCTGGGGACCTGCCCGCCGGGGACCTGCCCGCCGGGGGACTCCCGGCGCGCGGCGGGCCTGTCGTGATGTCGGAGCCGGCTGCGGGAGGGAGGAGTGCGGGGCTAGAGCTGTCCGGTGAGGAACTGGGCGGTGCCCAGGCCGAAGGACCAGTCCTCGCGGGTGTTCTCGGTGACGGAGACGATGAGGTCCTGCGGGTCCAGTCCGGTGCGCTGCTCGAGGCGGTCGGCCAGGGCCCGGTACATGGCCTGCTTCTGGGCCTCGCTGCGCCCCTGCTGGGTGACCTGGACGACCACCAGGTCGTCGGTGCGGGTGTAGCCCAGTCCGGTGTCCTCGGCGATGATCTGGCCGGGCCTGTGCTCGGTGATGATCTGGTAGCGGTCGCGGGGCGGGGCCGCGAAGGTGTCCAGCATGACGTCCTGGACGGTGTCGGCGAGCTCGCGGAGCTGGGCGGGGGAACGGCGGTCCTGGATGACGTCGATGCGCACGAGGGGCATGGTCGGAGCCTTTCGGTCGATGCGGGGAGGGGCGGAACCGTGCGGTGCCGGGTGCGGTGTCTGCCGGTGTAGGAGACGCCGGACGGGTCCTCCGGGGAGCGGACTGCGGAGGGCGCCGCCGGCCCGGTCGCCCGGACGGGACGGATCGGGGCGGATCGGCTCAGCGTCCGAACGGCAGCCGGGGGTCGACGGCCGACTCGTCCCAGGTCCGGCGGATCCAGCCGTGGTGGGGGTCGTCGCTGATCAGCCACTCCCGCACCCGGCCCGGGCCGGCCATGACGTTGAGGTAGTACAGGTCGTAGCCCGGGGTCGCCATGGCGGGGCCGTGCCAGCCGTAGGGCACCAGGACGACGTCGCCCGAGCGCACCTCCGCGCTGACGTCGATGGGGCGGTCGTCCGAGGCGTAGACCCGCTGGTAGCCCATGGGGTCCGTGCCGTCGCCCTCCGGGGCGGGCATGCCCTCGGCGAGCTGCGTCTCGAAGTAGTAGATCTCCTCCAGCGCGGTCTCTCCGTCCTTCTCCTCGTCGTGCTTGTGCGGAGGATAGGAGGACCAGTTGCCCGCGGGCGTGAGCACCTCGCACACGATGAACCGGTCGGCCTCCAGTGCGGCGGGCGTGCCGAAGTTGTGCACCTGCCGGGAGCAGCTGCCCGCACCGCGGAGCTCCACCGGGATCTCGTCGCGGCCCACGAGCCGGGTGGGGTGCTCCGCGCGCGCGGGCGCCGAGGCCACGGCCACCCGGCCGCCGGTGGCGGTGGACACCGACAGGTCCCGGCGGATCCCGGTGTAGAGGACGTCAGTGGGGCCGGCGAAGACGGACGCCCGGCCGGCGAGCTCGTAGCTCTGCCCGCCGGTCTCGGCCGTGAAGCTGCCCGAGAGGGGCACCACGATGCGCTCCTCCTCGGCGGCGTCCAGGCTGATCCGGTCGCCCGGGCCGAGGTCGGCCACGCGCAGGCCCGTGTGGGCCCAGCCGGGGACCTCGGTGGCCGAGTCGTGGCCGCCCAGGGAGACGAACCAGCCGTCCTGGGCGGCGGAGTCCTTGGGGTGGACCCATTCGGGGCGGGAGCTGTCGGTGTGCATGGGTCGGTGTGCCTTCCGGTGTCGTCGTCGTGCGGTGGTCTCGGGCCGCGGCGGTGGTCCGGCGCTCAGCGCTGGACGAGGGTCAGCTCGAAGGTGTACTTGTCGGCCCGGTACACGTGTCGGCCGGTCTCGACCTGGCGGCCGAGGTCGTCCATGGCGGTGCGGTGCATGCTGACCAGCGCGGCGCCGGGCTCGACGCCCAGCTGCTCCGCCTGGAACGCGTCGGCCGAGACGGCGCCCACCCGCTGGTGGGCGAGCTGGAAGTTGACGCCCTGGCCGCGCATGAGGGAGTACAGCCCTTCCTGCTCGAGCTGCTCGCGCGTGAGCTCGCACAGCGCGCAGGGGATCCAGTTCTCCATGAGGGCCAGCGGCTCGCCGTCCGTGCTGCGCAGGCGCACGAGGTGGTAGACCTCGTCGCCCGGCGCGATGCCCAGCAGCAGCGCCACCTCATCGTCGGCAGGGATCCGCGCGAAGTCCAGCACGTCCGTGCTGGGACTGCCCCCGCTGCGCTGGAGGTCCTCGTGCAGGCTGGTCAGCTCGAGCGAGCGGCGGACCTGGCTGCCCACCACCTGGGTGCCCACACCGCGCTTGCGCACCAGCAGCCCGGCGCGCACGAGCTGGTCCATGGCCTTGCGCATGGTGGGCCGGGACAGGTTCAGCCGGCTGGCGAGGTCGATCTCGTTGTCCAGCTTGGTTCCCGGGGGCAGCTCACCGCTGCGGATCGCGTCCTCGAGCCCCTGGGCCACCTGGTGGTAGAGGGGCACGGGGGAGGTCTTGTCGACCGTGAGACGGAGTGGGCCGGACATGGTGGACCTCCAAGGAGTGGAACCGAGCGGGCGGGACCGCCGCTTCCTCCATTGTGAAGGGTGAGATGTGAATATGTCCATACATTCTATTGACATCTGTGATCCGGGTCACCCAGGATGATCCCCAAGCGGACGGCCGAGGCGGCGCCCGGAGGCGCGAGGCCCCGCAACAACACGAGGAGAACTTCCCATGACTGCACGACGTCCTTCCCCCGAGAGCCTGCGGCCGAGGGCGCCCCGGCGTCTCCTGGCGGCCGCCGCCCTGCTGGTCCCGGCCATGGCGCTCGCCGGCTGCTCGTCCGAGGGCGGCCGGGAGACCACGGCCGCGGGCGAGGGCGGCGGCGGCCAGGTGGCCCAGACCGAGCAGATCAAGATCGCCATGATCACGCACGCCGCCCCGGGCGACACGTTCTGGGACCGGATCCGCGCGGGCGCCGAGGAGGCCTCGGCGAAGGACAACGTGGAGTTCCTCTACGCCTCCGATCCCGAGGGCGGGCGCCAGGCCCAGCTCGTGCAGCAGTACATCGACCAGGGCGTCGACGGGATCGCCGTGACCCTGGCCAAGCCCGACGCCCTGCGGGACGTGCTGGCCCAGGCCGAGGAGGCCGGGATCCCGGTGGTGACCCTCAACGCCGGCGAGAACGAGTTCGAGGACCTCGGCGCGTTCGCGCACTTCGGGTCCGACGAGCAGCTGGCCGGGCAGACGGCGGGGGAGCGGCTCAAGGAGGAGGGCCTGCAGCACCCGATCTGCGTGATCCAGGAGCAGGGCCACGTGGGCCTCGAGGCCCGGTGCGCCGGCGTCAAGGAGGAGCTGCCGGAGACGGAGATCCTCTACGTGCAGGGCACGGACATGACCCAGGTGTCCTCGACCGCCACGGCCAAGCTGCAGGCCTCGACGGAGGCCGACTCGATCATCGGGCTCGGCGCGCCCTACACGATGACCCTGCTCGAGGCGAAGGAATCGGCCGGCAGCGACGCGACCGTCGCGTCCTTCGACATGAACGGCGACCTCGCCCAGGCCGTCGTCGACGGCGACGTGCTGTTCACCATCGACCAGCAGCCGTGGCTGCAGGGCTACCTGTCCGTGGACTCCCTGTGGCAGAACCACCGGGGCGCCTTCAAGATCGGCGGCGGCCAGGCGACGCTCACGGGTCCCGCCGTCGTGGACTCGTCGAACGCCGAGGACGTCCTCGAGTACGCGAACGAGGGCATCCGCTGAGCGGGCCCGGGAACCAGGAGCAGAAGACCATGACCTCCACCCGTACACCGGCCGCCGCACCGGCGCCGGACCGCGGCTCCTCCGGAGCCCCCTCCACGCCCACCGCCGCGGCCCCGGCCGACGAGCGCATCCAGACCAAGGGCCTGCTGGGCACCTTCCTGGCCCGCCCCGAGATCGGGGCGCTGGTCGGGGCGATCGTGGTGGCGCTGTTCTTCGCCGTCGCCGCCCCCTCGATCACCCAGGCCCAGTCCATCTCCACCGTCCTCTACGGGGCCTCGACCATCGGGATCATGGTGGTGGGGGTGTCCCTGCTGATGATCGGCGGGGAGTTCGACCTCTCCACCGGGGTGGCCGTGATCACCTCCGCGCTGGCCGCCTCGATGTTCAGCTGGTTCTTCGCCGTCAACGTCTGGGTCGGGGTGGGCATCGCCCTGCTGACCTCGCTGGCGATCGGACTGATCAACGGCTGGCTGCTGATGCGCACCAAGCTGCCCTCCTTCATCGTGACCCTGTCGACGTTCCTCATGCTCACGGGGCTCAACCTCGCCCTGACCCGGCTGATCGGCGGCTCCGTCTCCTCGCCCTCGATCAGCACCATGGACGGCTTCGCCTCCGCCAAGGCGATCTTCGCCTCCTCGGTCACCATCGCCGGGGTGAACGTGCGGATCACGGTCTTCTACTGGATCGCCCTGGTGGCGGTCGCCACGTTCATCCTGCTCAAGACGAGGATCGGCAACTGGATCTTCGCCGTGGGCGGGGACGAGAACGCCGCCCGCGCCGTGGGTGTCCCGGTGGCGAAGACCAAGATCGGGCTGTTCATGGGCGTGGGCCTGTGCGGCTGGCTGCTGGGCATGCACAACCTCTTCGCCTTCGACTCCGTGCAGTCCGGGGAGGGCGTGGGCAACGAGTTCCTGTACATCATCGGCGCCGTGATCGGCGGGTGCCTGCTCACCGGCGGCTTCGGCTCCGCGATCGGCGGTGCCCTGGGCGCGCTGATCTTCGGCATCGCCTCCCGCGGCATCGTCTACGCCGAGTGGAACCCGGACTGGTTCAAGTTCTTCCTGGGCCTGATGCTGCTGCTGGCCACCATCGTGAACATGTACGTGCGCAAGCGCGTCGAGAGGAAGTAGGTGACCACCGTGTCGACGCAGAACACGCCCACGGGCGCCACCACCGACACCGCCGCGCCCCTGGTGGAGCTCGCGGACGTCGGCAAGCGCTACGGCAACATCATCGCCCTGCGCGAGGTCACCATGACCGTCGACGCCGGGAAGGTCACCTGCGTGCTCGGTGACAACGGGGCCGGCAAGTCCACCCTGATCAAGATCATCGCCGGACTGCACCAGCACACCGACGGGACCCTGCGGGTCGGCGGGGAGGAGACCACCTTCACCTCGCCCCGGCAGGCCCTCGACGCCGGGATCGCCACCGTCTACCAGGACCTGGCCGTGGTCCCGCTGATGCCGGTGTGGCGCAACTTCTTCCTCGGCTCCGAGCTCACCACCGGGTTCGGGCCGTTCAAGCGCCTGGACGTGGCGAGGATGAAGGAGACCACCAAGGCCGAGCTCGCCGACATGGGCATCGACCTGCGCGACGTGGACCAGCCCATCGGGACGCTGTCCGGCGGCGAGCGCCAGTGCGTGGCCATCGCCCGCGCGGTGCACTTCGGGGCGAAGGTGCTGATCCTCGACGAGCCCACCGCGGCCCTGGGCGTGAAGCAGTCCGGGGTGGTGCTGCGCTACATCCTCCAGGCCAAGGAACGCGGCCTGGGGGTGGTGTTCATCACCCACAACCCGCACCACGCCTACCCGGTGGGGGACCGGTTCCTGCTGCTCAAGCGCGGGCGGTCCATCGGCTACTACGAGAAGAAGGACATCCTGCTCGGGGACCTCACCGCCCAGATGGCCGGTGGTGCGGAGCTGGAGGAGCTCACCCACGAGCTCGAGCAGCTCGGCGGGCACACCTCCCAGATGCAGCAGGTCCAGGCCGGCATGGCCGAGTCCCAGGCCCGCCCCCGCGCCTGACCAGACCCCGGCCCCGCGCCCCCGGAGAACTCCGGGCGCGGGGCCGGTCCCACACCAGCCCTCCCTGTCGAAAGGACTCCCCGCCATGACCGTCCGGATCGGACTGATCGGCGCCGGCCGCATCGGCGCCATGCACGCCGCCCACCTCGCCGCCCTGCGCGATCCCGGCGGTGAGCCGGCGGTGCGGCTGAGCATCGTGGACGCCGTGTCCGAGCAGGCGGCCGTTGTGGCCGGCCGGACGGGGGCGGTGCCGCTGCCCACGGTCGAGTCGTTGCTCGAGGACGGGGTGGACGGCCTCGTCGTGGCGACCGGCACGGCCACGCACCCGGGGCTGATCCGGACGGGCCTGGCCGCGGGGCTGCCGATCTTCTGCGAGAAGCCGGTGGCGCTGTCCGTGGCGGAGGCGCTGCCCCTGCTCGACGAGATCGAGCGCGTGCAGGGCGTGGTCCAGATCGGCCACCAGCGCCGCTTCGACCCCGGCTACGTCCGGGCCCGGGAGCTGTACGCAGCGGGCGAGCTGGGCTGGCTGCACACCGTGCGCGCCGTGACCGGTGACATGACCCCGCCGCCCGTGGAGTTCCTCGCGACGTCGGGCGGGCTGTTCCGCGACTGCTCCGTGCACGACGTCGACGTCCTCCGGTGGATCACCGGCCGCGAGGTCGTGGAGGTGTACGCCCGCGGGTCCAACCGCGGGGACCCGCGGATCGGCGAGGTGGGCGACGTCGACACCGCGCTGGCCGTGCTCACCCTCGACGACGGCACGGTGGCCACCGTGGCCGCGACCCGCTACAACGGCGCGGGCCACGACGTGCGGCTCGAGCTGCAGGGCTCGAAGGGCTCGGTGGCCGTGGGGATGGACGAGCACATGGCGATGCGCTCGGCCGAGCCCGGGGTCGGGTTCCCGGCCGGGCCGCCGCACACCACGTTCCACGAGCGCTTCGCCGAGGCCTACCGCCTCGAGATGGCGGCCTTCGTGCAGGTGGTGCGCGGGGAGATCCCCAGCCCCTGCACGGCCCGCGACGCCGTGGCCGCCTCCCGGGTGGCCGACGCCGCGCAGCGCTCGCTCGAGACGGGAGTCGCCGTCCGGGTGGAGCCTCTCGGGGCGTCCGACCTCCCGGTGCGGACGGTCCGGCCGGCGCGGGCGTGAGCGCGCCCGGCCGCCCCGGGGCGCGGGGGCCGGGTCAGACCAGGACGATGGTGCGGTTGCCGGAGAGCACCACGCGGCCCTCGGCGTGCCACTTCACCGCGCGGGACAGGGCCTGCATCTCGGCGTCGCGGCCCACCGCCACGAGGTCCGCGGGGGTGTGGGCGTGGTCCACGGGCATGACGCGCTGGGCGATGATCGGGCCCTCGTCGAGGTCGGCCGTCACGTAGTGGGCCGTGGCCCCCACCATCTTCACGCCCCGGGCGTAGGCCTGGTGGTAGGGCTTGGCGCCCTTGAACGAGGGCAGGAACGAGTGGTGGATGTTGATGCACCGCCCCGACAGCTCTCGGGTCAGCTCGTCGGAGAGCACCTGCATGTAGCGGGCCAGCACGACCAGCTCGACGTCGTAGCGGTCCACGAGGTCCAGCAGCCGGCCCTCGGCCTGCGGCTTGGTCCCGGCCGTGACGGGGACGTGGTGGAAGGGGACCTCGTGCCACTCCACGAGGCTCTTGTGGTCGAGGTGGTTGGAGACCACGGCCACGATCTCGATGGGCAGCTCGCCGATCCGGGTGCGGTGCAGCAGGTCCGTCAGGCAGTGGGAGAACCGGGAGACCATCACGAGCACCCGGGTCCGGCGCTGCACGGAGACCAGCCGGAACCGCATGTCGTGCTGCTCCGCGACGGGCGCGAAGCCCTCGGTCAGGGACTCGACGGTGGCCGTGCCGGCCTCGCTGACGGTGTGGCAGCGGATGAAGAACTCGTCGGTGAACCGGTCGGAGAAGTGCTTCACGTCGAAGATGTCGCAGCCCTGCTGGGTCAGGTTCGACGTGATGGCGCTGACGAGTCCGTGGGCCTCGGGGCAGTGGACGGTCAGGACGTGTTCGACGGTCCCCTGGGCGGGCATGGGCGGGCTCCTCGGCGCTGGTGACGGGTGCGCCGCGCGGTGCGGCCCCGGCGAGGGCGGGCGCGGCCCTACGATCCTAGCCCCAGCGGCCAGGGGGCCGGGACCGAGTGCCGCGCAGGGCGACCGGGGCGGAGCGGGTGCGGTGTAGACCGATGGCCGCGGGAACGGGCGGTAGGAGTCCGCCCGGCGCGGGGAGAGATGCGCCTCCCATGGAGGACCCGCGGCCATCGGCAGGCGTTGCACGCCTCAACAGAGGAGAGCCGTGGGCTGAGCGGCTTTCAGAACACGGATGCCGCAGACGGTGCACCCCCCAGTGCGTCCGAATCGGTCCGATCCGTGCAATTTCCCCCATTGCTGTGGTTCTCACCACGATCGCCACCTTATCCGAAGCGGCACCGCGTCCGCACCCGGTTTTCCCGGCGAATTCCCGGGGCGGGCCACGAACGCTCGGCAGCGGCTCTCCCGGGGGACGGCCCGACGGACCCGGCGGCGGCGGATCGGCCGGGAAACCCGCTCCCACCAGTCCGTTCGCTCTCGGGCCGGCCGCCGTGCGGTTCCGGCCCCTCCCGCGCCTGTCCCCGGAAGTGAGGACAGGATCTGTTCGCCTTCGTGACCGCCGGCGGCGGGATCAGGCGACGCTCGTGTTGAACAGCAGCCCGAGGAGGTAGGTGGCCAGGGCGGCGCCGTAGCCGATGGCCAGCTGGCGCAGCCCGCGCTTCCAGGGGGAGGCCCCGGAGAGCAGGCCGACCAGGCCTCCGGTGACCAGCAGGGCGATCCCGACCAGGACGAGGGCCACGACCATCGCGGGCACCCCCGTGAGACCCGCGAGGTACGGCAGGATCGGGATGATCGCTCCGGAGGCGAAGAAGCAGAAGCTGGACGCCGCCGCGCCCAGGTCCGTGCCCAGCGCCATGGTGGAGTGCGGCGCCGGCTCGTCCGCGACGGTGTCCTGGAAGGACCGGGAGGGGTCGCAGTCGCACTCGAAGAAGCCCAGCCGCTCCGCGGCGCGGTGCTCGGCGGCCTCCTCGCTCATGCCCCGCGCCCGGTAGATCAGCACGAGCTCGTTGGCGTCGAGGTCCAGGTTCGGCGCCACGTGCAGCGTCACCTGGGTCGGCTGGGAGGCGTCGAGCAGCTCGCGCTGCGAGCGCACGGACACGAACTCCCCGGCGCCCATGGACAGCGCGCCCGCCAGCAGGCCGGCGATCCCCGCGAAGAGCACCATCCCGGGGGAGGTCCCGGTGGCGCCCACGCCCATGACCAGCGCGAGGTTGGACACGAGGCCGTCGTTGGCGCCGAAGACCGCCGCCCGGAAGTTCCCGGACAGCTTGTGCCGGCCCTCGGTGGCGAGGGCGCGGATGATCTCCTCGTGCACGGCCTCGTCCGCCGCCATGGCGTCGGACGCGTCCTGCTCGCGGTCGTAGGGGGAGCGGCTCTCGGCGCGCTGGATCAGGGCCAGGACGAAGACGGAGCCGAAGTGCGTGGCGAGGAAGATCAGCAGCCGGGAGTACAGGGACGGCCGGGCCTCGGCTCCGGCATGGGGGCCGAGCAGCCGGACCCAGTGCTCGGCGTGGCGCTGCTCGGCCTCGGCGACCTGGTGCAGGATCTCCTGCTCCCGGCCGGTGCTGCGGGCGGCGAGGAGGCGGTAGATCCGCGCCTCGGCGCGTTCCTCCGCGAGGTACTTGCGCCAGCGGCGGATCTGCCCGCGCTCGGGTCGGCTCGGGTGGGCGGTGTCCTCCCGCGAGGCGGGGGAGTCGGCGTCGGGTGTCATGGGGCCTTCCTCGGGCCCGGGGCGGCACGGGGCGCGCGGGGTCCGACCGGGGGTGCGGTGTGGTCCGGAAGGTCTCGTTCGCCCGCGGTCACGGGTGGGCTGCCGGGACTCCTCGTCGAGACCGGGATGGCGACAGACCGACGGGTGCACGGCACCCGGGAACTACTCCCCTTCGCTTCCCGACGAGTGTAGACCCGCGGCGGCGCCCCCGGGATTCGGTGCGCCGAAGCCCCGCGGGCCGCTCAGCGGGGGCCGGCCGCCGCGGGGCGGCGCAGGATCGCGTACGCCGCGATGCCCGCGAGCATGCCCCAGAAGGGGGAGACGATGCCGTAGGGGGCGATCCCGGAGACCGTGACCACCAGGGTGATGAGCGCCGCCTCGATGACCGCCGGCTGGTGCCGGCCGGGGTGCATGCTGTCGAAGAAGGAGCCCTGCAGCGCGCCCAGCAGGGCCACGCCGGCGAGGGCGGTGATCATCCCCGGGGGGATCGCCGAGAACGCGGCGACGATGGTGTCCGCGAACAGGCCGAAGAGGACGTAGAAGAATCCGCACGAGACGCCGGCCACGTAGCGCCGGCCGAGGTCCGGGTGGGACTCGGGGCTGGTCGCGATGCCCGCGGTCACGGCGGCGAGGTTCAGGGCGTGGCTGCCGAAGGGCGCGAAGACGACCGAGGCGACGCCCGAGGCGCCGAGCAGCAGACGGTCCCGGGCGGCGTAGCCGGCCGTGTGCATCATGGCCAGGCCCGGGGCGTTCTGCCCGGCCGCGGTCACGATCAGCAGCGGGATGCTGATCCCGGCGATCGCGTCCCACGAGAACGTGGGCAGCGTCAGCACGGGCTGGGTGAGGGAGAGGTCCAGGGCCACGGGCTCGATCCGCCCCCGGACGAGAGCCATCAGCACGCCCAGGGCCAGCGCGGCGAAGACGGCGTAGCGGGGGAAGAACCGCCGCCCCAGGAGGTAGCCCAGGACGAGGGCGCCCGCCACCCACGGGTTCTCGACGACCGCCGAGGCCACCTTGATGGAGAACGGGAACAGGACGCCCGCCAGGACGGCGGCGGTGATGGGCTTGGGCACCGCGGCCAGGATCCGGCCGATCAGCCCCGTCACGCCCAGGACCAGGCCCAGGACGCCGGTGACGACATAGGCGCCCACGGCGTCGGAGAAGGAGTAGTTGCCGAGCGAGGTGATCAGCAGCGCCGCCCCCGGGATGGACCACGCCACCATGACGGGCTGCCGGGTCCACACGCTCATGAGCGCGCACGTGACGCCGGAGCCGACCGAGATGGCCCACAGCCAGGAGGAGGTGAGCTCCGGGTCGAGTCCGCCCGCCCGGGCGGCCTCGAGGACCACGAGCACGGGTCCCGAGTAGGAGACGACCACGGCCACGAGGCCCGCGAGGGCCGCCGACGCGGACCAGTCCCGCCGGAGTCCGCGACCGGAGTGCTCGGCGGGCCGGGTGGTGCTCGGCACGTGGCGGCTCATGGAGTGCTCCTGGATGGCAGAAGGGTGGACCGTGCCAGCCTAGGACGACCCTCTCCCGGAGATAAATATCAATCCCGCATGATTCTCCGGACCCGGCATATGAATCGACCGGTGGGCGTCAGGAGTCGACGGTGTCCGGCGCCGCCGGCGCGCGCCACTGCCGGCGGTCCGGGGCGATGACGGAGGCCTCGTCGCGGGTCTCGGCGGGGAAGGACCCGACGCCCCAGTGGAACCGGTACGGGTCGGAGCAGCCCCAGCCGAAGCGCAGGCCCTCGACGAGCTTCTGCGCCGCCTCCGGGAAGCCCAGCGGGGCGGTGGTCCACGGCTGGTCCCAGCCCGTCGGCTCGTTCCACTCGTCCTCGTGGAAGAAGGTGGCGTCCACGGGCCAGGCCGCGTGGGCGAGCTGCCCGCCCGAGAGCACGGCGCACTCCACCCCGTGCGGGCCGACCCCGGCCCACGCGACGGGCGCCTCCGAGCGGTCGTCGTAGCGCTCGTACTCCACGACGAGGAAGTCGTTCCAGGGCAGCCGGGCGAGCACGGTGGCGATGAGCCGGCGCAGGTCCTCCCACACGTCCTCGCCGGCCACCGGGGTGGCCTCGTCCGGGAGGACCACGCCGATGCCGGCGCGGCCCAGCATCTCCTGGGCCTCCGGCGTGGCCAGGTCGGACCAGGTCCTCGTGTCGGCGAAGCCGTCCCCCGGGGGCTCCCCGGCCGGCTGGCGGGCGGAGGCGAAGCGCATGGCCTCCTCCCAGGAGCCGAAGAACCGGCGGACGCCGTCGAAGTAGGGGCGCGGGGTGCTGTCCGCCTCCTGCTCGACGACCCACCGGCCGTAGCGGGCCGTGGTCGGGTGGTGGCCGGTGCTGCGGCAGTGGGAGAGGAACGCCGTCACGGCCGTCGCGTACTCGTCCTCCGTGAAGGCGTGCTCGAGGGCGGGCTCGGCGCCGGCCTGCAGCCCGATCCGCTCGAGCGCCACGTCCCACCGCCCGCCGCCCAGGCGCTGGGCGACCGTGCGCTCGGGCACGGGCCAGTGGTGGGCGAGCGCACACAGGAAGTCGGAGTCCGTGCACAGCCCCAGCCGCGCGATCTCGTAGCTGTGCGCGCTGAGCGGACGGCAGGAGGAGTCCTGGGCGCAGTGCCGCTGGGCCGCCCCGATCAGTCCCAGGGTCCGCCGGGTGAGGGAGCCGTCGGCGTCGGACGCGGCGAGGAGGCCGGTGACGTCGCGGACCACGTCCGTGCTCAGGTTCAGCGCCGCGTAGTCCGGGGCCGGTGCCAGTCCGAGGTGCTGCGCCATGACGAGCCACACGCCGGCGCCGACCGCGCCGTCGTTGATCTCCGGGGCGGAGGCGTCCTGCGGGAAGCGCTGTTCCAGGTGCGCGATCGCCGCGTCCAGCACGGCGGTCGACTCCTCCGGGAACAGCAGCTGGAAGCGCATCCGCACCTGGCCGCGGGTCATCCCGCGGTCGGCCATCGCATGGATCAGCGAGCCATAGCGCTGCACGAAGGCTGCGAGTCCCGCCACGGCGTGAGGCATGGAGGGTCCTCCGGTCGAATGGTCGGAACGGCTCGGGGAAGGCGCCCGAGCCGAGGGGGCTGCGCCGCCGCACGGCACCACGCCGCCGCACGATACCGCGCACCTCCGATGCTAGTCCCTGCCCGCCGGTTCCCGCGCGTGCGGGAGAATGTGACGGTCCCGGCGCCCACCCGCGGACGAAGCCGCAGGTCAGGGCGTGAGCAGGCCCCGGATGTCCTCGGCGGTGAGAGCGCTGGAGAACATCCTGTCGTCGTCCAGCACGGCGGTGAACAGCCTGGCCTTGCGCTCCTTGAGCTCCATGACCTTCTCCTCGATCGTGTCCCGGGCCACGAGCCGGTAGACCATCACCTTCTTCTGCTGGCCGATGCGGTGGGTGCGGTCCACGGCCTGCTCCTCGGTGGCCGGGTTCCACCACGGGTCCAGGAGGAAGCAGTAGTCGGCCTGGGTGAGGTTGAGCCCGAAGCCGCCGGCCTTGAGGCTCACCAGGAACACGGGGACCTCGCCGGACGTGAACCGCTCGAGCACCCGCGCCCGGTCCGTCGTGGAGCCGTCGAGGTAGGCGTAGGGGATCCGCAGCTCGTCCAGGCGGGCCGCGGCCTTCTTGAGGAAGCTGGTGAACTGGCTGAACACCAGCGGCCGGTGCCCCTCCGCCACGATCTCGGGCAGGTGCTCGAAGAGCAGGTCGAGCTTGCTCGAGGAGACGTCCGCCGCGGGGTCCACGAGGGACGCGTCGAGGCTGAGCAGGCGCAGGGTGGTCAGGGACTGGAAGATGGTGAAGCGGTTGCGGTCGAGGTCGCGCAGCAGACCGAGGACCTTCTGCCGCTCCCGCTGCAGGCGCGTGTCGTAGATGCGGCGGTGCGCGGGGGAGAGCTCCACCTCGATGGTCTGCTCGAGCTTGGGCGGCAGTTCGAGGTCCACGGACTCCTTGGTCCGGCGGAGCATGAGCGGCTTGACCCGGCGGCGCAGCCGGGCGAGCGCCGCGGCGTCCTCCCCGCGCTCGATGGGACGCTGGTAGGTCTCCGTGAACTTCCGCCGGGACGGGAACAGGCCGGGAGCGGTCAGGGACAGCAGCGCCCACAGCTCCACGAGGCTGTTCTCGAGGGGGGTGCCCGTGATCGCGAGCTTGAACGGGGCGTCGAGCTCCTTCGCGGCCCGGTGCGCCTTGGTCCGGGGGTTCTTCACGAACTGCGCCTCGTCGAGGAGCACCCCAGCCCAGGAGATCCCCCGGTAGGCGGTCTCGTCCAGGCGCAGCAGGGTGTAGGAGGTCACCACCACGCGGGCGCCCGCGGCGGCGTCCGCGAGGTCGGTGCCGGCCTTCGCCTGCGTGTCGGTCACGCCCACGACCGGCAGGGACGGGGCGAAGCGCCGGATCTCCGCCGTCCAGTTGGGCACCACGGAGGTCGGGGCGACCACGAGGAAGGGCGGCAGGTCCGGGTCCCGCTCGACGGCGCGGCAGATCAGGGCGATCGCCTGCACGGTCTTGCCCAGACCCATGTCGTCGGCCAGGATCCCGCCCAGGCCGTGGTCCCACAGCACGCTCAGCCACGAGTAGCCGTCGCGCTGGTACGGGCGCAGCTCGGCGTGCAGGGTCGCCGGGACGGGGGGCGCCCCGAGGTCCTCGAGCTCGAGCAGGGAGCGCACGCTCTCCTGCCAGGCCTCGGCCTGGTCCGTGTCCGTCGCGACGTCCTCGAAGTCCTGCCACAGCCCGGCCTGGTGCCGGTGGATGCGCAGCGGCCCCTCGGGGGTCTCCTGCAGCGAGCGCGCCTCGGCGATGAGCTCGCGCAGCCGGTCGAACTCGGGGCGGTCCAGGGAGAACCACGAGCCGTCCGGGGCCAGCATCACGTCCTGGCCGAGGTCCAGGGCGCGGAAGACGTCGGCGAAGGAGATGTAGAACTCTCCCACCTTGACCGTGACTCCCAGGTCGAACCAGTCACGGCGCTCCGTGGCGGCGGTGCTGACGGTGATGGTGGGCGGGTCGGCGATCTGCTGGTAGGCCATGCGCCCGCCGGTGTGCTCGATCCGCAGGTCCGGGACCTTCTCGAGGGCGGGCAGCCACTCGCGCACCAGCACCAGGGCGTCCTGCGCCACGTAGCTCGAGCGGCGGAAGTCCACGCCCGGCGCCCGGTGGCGCACCGCGGCGGTGACTGCCGTCTCCCAGGAGGACTCGCGGTGCACGGGCTCGTCGGCGAGCGGGTCCTCGGGGCGGAACGGCAGCAGGATCCGGTCCCGGCCCTTCTGGTACTCCCACTCCCAGCGGGCGCGGATGGTGAGCTCCTGGTGCTCCAGGGTGAGCACCAGCTCGGGGTCCGCGACCTGCGGCAGCTCGATGGACCCGTCCCCGGTGTCCACGTCCATGCTGCGGTGCAGCCGCGGGAAGTAGCGGTCGAAGAACTCCTCGACCTCGTCCTCGGGGATCCGCAGCCCGCCCGCCGTGTCCAGGAACCGCCGCTGCTCGCGGGTCAGCCGGGTGGCCAGGGGCACGAGGCGCAGCGGGAGGACGTTGAGGTCCTCCGTGTCGGCGACGGCCTGCGGGTCCCCGTCCGGGGAGAACAGCCCGTGCCCGGGGTCGCCGATGATCCGGGCGGTGCCGAGGGCGATCCTGCGGTCGCCGCAGTCCACCGTGGGCCGCAGCTCGAGGTCCTTCCCGGGGCCGCGCAGCACGTCCACGTGGAAGCGTCCCGGCTCCTCGACCGTCACGGGCAGCCCGTGCTCCCGGCCGACCAGGGAGATCCCGGCGGCCTCCGCCCGGGCGAGGATGCCCCACAGCAGGGGCGAGGCGTAGGAGTCGAGCCGGATCCAGTGCCGGTCGTGCACCGCGTAGGGGGAGCGGGTGGCGCTGAGCGCCCGGAGCTCGTCGAACCAGTCGACCTGCTCGGGGCTCAGCGACCACCGGCCGGCGTCGGCGGTGACGGTCTCCCAGTCCAGCCCGCCCTTGATCCACCCGCCCCGCCGGCCCCGGCGCACCGGGCGGACGTACAGGTGCCACGGCGAGCCGGCGCGGCCCGTGCCGTGCACGTACCGGTACGGCTCCCGGCGCAGGTCGAACTCCAGGGCCACCCCCTCGGGCTCCTCGGGGGGCGGTTCCACGGGGCCCGTCCCGCCCAGGATCTCGGTCAGGGCGTCCTTCCAGTCGGGTGCGCCGCCCCGCCGCCCGGACGCGTGGCCCTCCCGGGGCGCGGTGCCGGCCGGGGACGGCGGCGCCGCGGTGCCGCCCTGCTGGTGGGCGCGGACCGCGGTCTCGAAGTTGTGGCGCAGCACCGTGGCGACGGCGTGCTTGCAGAAGCCCCCGGCCGGGCAGCTGCACCACGCGGGCCCGGGCGCGCCCTCGGCCCCGACGTGCACGGACACCGAGTACACCGACCCGGAGCCCTCGACCTCGGCGGAGAGGCTGCCGGCCCCCTCGGCGCCCGGGGACCACCGCACGGCGCGCACGCGTCCGGTGCGGAAGTACTCCTGGCCGCGCCGGAAGACGGCGGGCCCGGAGGCGGCGACGAGCCGCCGGGAGTCCACGAGGGGACCGGGAGGGGAGTGCATCGTCCCACCGTATCGGCCCGGGACGCCGGGCGTGCGCAGCGGTCCTGCGGCCTCTCTATAATCGAGGCGACCCCTCGAACGACGACAGCGGCCCCACGTGCGGCCGCGGACGGAGGACTCGTGCCCGACACTGCTGGGCTCCGCCTCGGAGACCATGCCATTGCCGACAGTGCCGAGGAGCTCGCCTACCTCCGGTGGAACGACGCCGTCTGCGCGGCCTTCTTCGGCCCGGAGCGGGCGGGGGAGCTGATCTACCTCGACCTCGACGACAAGACGCTCGCCGCGATCGGCGAGGAGCGCGGCCTCGACGGTCCCTCGACCCTGCGGGCGCTCGCCGACTCGGTGACCCCGCTGCTGGTGACCGAGGACGGGCGGCGCTCGGTGTTCGACGTGTTCAACCGGCTCAACGGCCAGTGGTACCGCGCCACCCGCCGCAGCCTGGACTCCATCGCGGAGATCCCGCCGCCGCCCGTCGTCGCGCTGCTGGCGCTGTTCGCGCTCGCCGGACGGCACATGTCGACCCTGGCCGCGCGGACGGGCAACAAGTCCGTCTCCGCGTTCTTCCTGCCCCTGACCGTGCTGCTGCAGGCCGGGCCGGAGAACGCCAAGGCCCTCGAGTCGTCCTTCAAGAAGGACACCGAGGCGTACTGGGACGCGCTGCGCTACTGGCTCGAGCTGCGCAACGGCGAGATCGGCCTGCCCACGGCGTACGCGGTGAACCAGCGGCCGGTCGGGCTCGCGCTGTCCCAGACGATGTTCGGCGAGGCGGAGCGGCGCCAGCTGCACCGCATGTTCGAGGACCTCGGGATGACCACGGCCCAGGGGCTCTCCGCGGCCGAGCTCGGGGTCTACCTCGACTTCTGGCTGGACATGGCCGAGACCAAGGCGTCCAAGGCCATGAAGCAGGTCTGGGCGAACCCCCTCACCCGCGAGCCCGGACTCGAGATCGCCCTGGCGGAGCTCGCCGTCTGGGAGCAGTCCCGCGAGCAGGCCCGCGCCGAGGTCCGCGCGAACGGCCGGGGGCCGGGCCGCAGCGCCGTCAAGTCGTGCTCGCTGTCCCTCACGGACAGCACGGACTACGTGGGCAACCCCGTGTTCGAGCTCGGCTTCGTGGTGCCCAAGCGCTTCCTCTCCGGCCGGGAGGTGGAGCTCGAGACCACGGCGGGGCCCCGCACCGTGTTCCTGTCCTTCATCGGGGACGCCTTCCTGGGGGTCTCCGCCTACACCGCGCGGATGGACCCGGGGACGCTGCTGGGCGGGACCCTGCAGCTCAGCGCCGGGGACGTGCGCTTCGAGCGCCACCCGCGCCCCGTCGTCATCTTCGCCAAGGACGGCTTCTCGGACACCTTCATCTCCGTGGACCACATCCCCGCGGCCTGGCCCTGCCGGATCATGGTCCGGGACGAGCCGGAGTGGATCGCCCAGATCAAACGCATCCTCGACGACTCCGCCTCCCCGGACTACCGCTTCGTCGAGGCGGGCACCCACGGCCTCGCCGAGGGCTGGGTGATGTTCGACGACGTGCAGGTGCTGCGCGCGGGCAACCCGGAGCTCACCGCCAACGACAACTTCTCCGGACTGGTGCCCCGGCTGGTCCCCGCCGTGACCCTCTCGGGGGGCCTGCGGATCCCCGGGGACGTGGTGCGCTGGTCGGCGCTGCGCCCGCCGCAGGTGACCATCACCTCGGACACGGACGCGCCCCTGACCGTGGAGTGCGAGTGGCGCAACCCGCACTCCTTCAAGCTGGAGAAGGCGAAGCTCGTGGAGGGGCGCGTGCCGCCGTTCCAGATCTCGCTGCACGGCACGCCGATGGCCCGGGCTGACCGGACCCTCAAGCCCAACGACTACACGCTGGTCCTCAAGGCGGGCCGCACGGTCCGGCAGCGCCGCGAGTTCAAGCTGCGGGACTCGTCCTTCCACCTGACCCAGCGCTCCCTCGGCTACGAGGGCGAGATGGTGCACGTCGAGGAGGAGCCCCTGTGGCCCGTCACGGCGGGCATCGTGGCGGAGCTGCCCGAGCGGTACGTGCAGGGCGCGTTCGACAACCTGCCCGCACGGGAGGCGGCGGGGGACCACGAGGTCCCCGGCGCCCCCGGCTGGCACTCCTCCGAGGGGCAGCTGCTGCTCGAGCGCACCAACGCGCTGCCCGAGCCGGAGGGACGCTCCTGCCTGACCACCGGCCGGCACCGCATCGTGCTGCCCGCCATGGAGCCCAAGGCGAAGGCGCCGTGGATCTTCGGCCAGTGCGCCCAGTGCGGGCTGCAGAAGCGCTATCCGGGCCGGCTCACGAAGCCCTCCGCGCTCACCTCCACCGGGTCCGTGGAGGCGCTGCGCTTCATCGGCCCGGACGAGGGGGAGTACCCGACGTCCTGGGCCCCGTTCCGGGACGCCCTCACGTTCCTGGGCGGCGGCAAGCGCTCGAGCCTGTCGATCGTGGCCCGCCAGCTCGAGGACTCCGAGCGCTTCGAGGAGTGGTTCGTGGGCCACCTGCAGGCCCTCGGCTTCCTCGAGGTGGTCCGCGACGAGCACTGGACCGTGCGGCGCTGGCAGGTCTGCGGGCCCTCGCTCACCCAGCTCGTGGACGGCTCCGTGCTGCTCACCGGCGGCTGGACACCGGAGAAGGAGGCCGTGGTCGCCGAGGCGGCCGCGGCGCAGGAGGCGTCCGTGGTGGTGCTCTCCCCCGAGGACCACGGGACCACCCTGCTGCAGGACGTGGACCTCGGAACGCTGCAGGAGGCGCTGCCGGTGGGGCTGTGCGACGTCGTCTTCGACGCCGGGCCCGCGATGCTGGAGACCCTGCCCCCGCTGTCCGAGGTCGAGGAGCGGCTGCGGCGCGCGGAGATGCAGTACAACGGGGTGGCCGAGCGCTTCGTCCCCGAGGACGCCACGTGGGAGCACACCGAGGACCGGAACCGGCCGGGGCTGTACCGGATCAACCACCACCACCGGACCCGGTACGCGTTCCGCACCCCGGCGGACGTCGAGTCCGGCCACGCCCGGTTCGTGGCCTCGGGCATCGGCAAGCACTTCGCGGCCCGGCAGGCCGGGGTGCCGATCGTCTCCTACGACCCCGAGCTGGAGCTGCTGTCCGTGCCCATCGGGGCGGAGCTGGCCGGGCTCTACGCCCGCGCCGCCGTCCTGTGCTCCGGGCTGCTGCCCGCCAAGGTGGACGAGGACTTCTCGCTCAACTACGGGGACGTCACGCCCGAGTTCGCCCAGGCGCTGGTGGACAAGCTCATGAGCTGAGCCGCCGTCGGGAACGGACGGGCCCCGGGTCGCACGTGCGACCCGGGGCCCGTCCGCGTCGGGGGAGGAAGCGGGGAGGGGACGCTCAGGCGTCGGCCGCGATCAGCTCCGCCGCGCGCTCGCCGATCATGTAGACGGTGATGTTGGGGTTCACCGTGGTCAGCTCCGGCATCACCGAGGCGTCGGCCACGCGCAGGCCCGCCACCCCCTTGACCCGCAGCTGCGGGTCGAGCGGGGACATCGCGTCCTCGGCCGGCCCCATCCGGCAGGACCCGGCCGGGTGGTACACGGTGTTGTGGGTGCGCCGGACGTAGTCGGCGATCTCCTCGTCGGTCTGCACGTCCGGACCCGGGAACAGCTCCGTCCCGGCCCACTCGGCCAGCGCCGACTGCGCCACGATCTCCCGGGCCCTGCGGATCCCGGCGGTCATGATGCGCATGTCGTAGCCCTCGGGGTCGGTGAAGTACCGGGGGTCGACCTTCGGCTTGTCCCGGAAGTCCCGCGAGCGCAGCCGCACGGTGCCGCGGGACCGCGCGTGGGTGACGTTCGGGGTGAGGCAGAAGACGTTGTCCGCGGTGGGGTAGCCCTGCCGGAAGGTGTGCATGTCGAAGTTGACCGAGCCGTAGTGCATCATCAGGTCCGGCCGGTCGGTGTCCGGGTCCACCTGGGTGAAGATCCCGGCCTCCCACCACTGGGTGGACTCGGTGACCATGGGCTTCCGGGCCTCCCACTGGAGCACCCCCTCGGGGTGGTCCTGCAGGTGCGCGCCGACCCCGGGGGCGTCCACGACCACGTCCACGCCGACCTCGCGCAGGTGCTCCGCCGGGCCGATGCCCGAGAGCATCAGCAGCTTCGGGGTGTCGATCGCTCCGGCCGAGACGACCACCTCGCGGCGGGCGCGCACGGTCCGGGACGTGCCGAAGGCGTTGTCGACGACCTCGACGCCGGTCGCCCGGCCGTCCTCGACCACCACGCGCTGGGCCTGGGTCGAGTGCAGGACCGTGAGGTTCTCCCGGTCGGCGACCGGGTGCAGGTAGGACACCGACGACGACGCCCGGGTGCCGTCGGCCCGGCGGTTGACCTGGAAGAAGTTCGCGCCGTTGACCACGGTCTTGCCGGTGTTGAACGTGGTGCGCGGGATCCCCGCCTGCTCGCAGGCCTCGAGCAGGGCGACGCCGCAGGGGTCGGCGTCGGGGACCTGCATGAGGTGCACGGGCCCGTCGTGGCCGTGGTGGGCGCCCTCGTCGTCGTTGGTCTCGAGCTTCTGGTAGAGCCGGAAGGCGGTCTCGGAGTTCCAGCCCTCGGCGCCGTGGACCTCCTCCCACTCGTCCAGGTCCTCGGCCGGGGCCCAGAACGCGATGCACGAGTTGTGGGAGGAGCAGCCGCCCAGCACCTTGGCCCGGGCCATGCGCATGAACGAGTTGCCGTTCTCCTGCTCCTCGATGGGGTAGTCCCAGTCGTAGCCGGACTCCAGCAGCTCCATCCACCGACTGAGGGTCAGCACCTCGTCGATGTCCCGGTCGTGCGGTCCGGCCTCGATCAGCCCGACGGTCACGGACGGGTCCTCGGACAGGCGGGCGGCGACGACGGCGCCGGCGGAGCCTCCGCCGACCACCAGGTAGTCGAACTCCTGCGGGGTCTCGGGCGCCGGGGTGGTGCTGGGCGTGGTCATGTCTCTCCTCGGGAAGGTCTCGGGTCGGGGCGGGTCTCGGGGGCGGCGGGTCTCGGGGCGCGCCGGCGGCGTCGTCGTCGTGCGGGCGACGACGACGCCGGGCGGGCACGGGTCAGTGCTCGGCGAACCAGCCGGTCACGGCGGGGGCGGTGTTCTGGTAGACGTGCTTGAGCTCCTGGTACTCGCCCAGGCCCGTGGGGCCGAGCTCGCGCCCGAAGCCGGACTGCTTCATCCCGCCCCACTCGGCCTGCGGCAGGTAGGGGTGGAAGTCGTTGATCCAGATCGTGCCGTGGCGCAGCCGGCCGGCCACGCGCTGGGCGCGTCCGGCGTCCTGGGTCCACACGGCGCCGGCCAGACCGTAGATCGTGTCGTTGCCGATGGCCACCGCCTCGTCCTCGGTGCGGAAGGTCTCGACGGTCACGGTGGGGCCGAAGGCCTCGTCGTGCACGCAGTCCATCTCCCGGGTGCAGCGGTCGATGACGGTGGGCGGGTAGAAGAAGCCCTGCCCGAGATCGAGGGAGCCGTCGGCGGAGGTCCCGGCGGCGTGCTCGCCACCGGTGCGGACCCGGGCGCCCTGCTGCCGGGCGCGCTCCACGTAGGCGTGGACCTTGTCCCGCTGCGCCTGGGAGATCAGCGCCCCGGTCTCGGCCTGCTCGTCGAACGGGCCGCCGAGGCGGATCCGTTCGGCCCGGCGGACGAGCTCGTCGACGAAGCGCTCGGCGATCGACTCCTCGACCACCAGCCGGGCCCCGGCCGAGCAGACCTGCCCGGAGTGCACGAACGCGGCGTTGAGGGCGTTGTCCACGGCGGCGTCGAAGTCGGCGTCGGCGAACACCACGTTGGGGTTCTTGCCGCCGAGCTCCAGGGCGATCTTCTTCACGGTGGGCGCCGCGGCGGCGGCGATGGCCCGGCCGGTGACGACCCCGCCGGTGAACGAGACGAGGTCGACGTCGTGGGAGGAGGACAGCGGCGCGCCCGCCTCGGCGCCGGCGCCGAGCACGAGGTTGGCCACGCCGTCGGGGAGGCCGACCTCCTGAAGGACCTGCATCATCAGGATCGCCGTGTGCGGGGTGAGCTCGGCGGGCTTGAGCACGAAGGTGCAGCCGGCCGCGATCGCCGGGGCGATCTTCCAGGCGGCCTGCAGCAGCGGGTAGTTCCAGGGCGTGATCATCCCGCACACGCCCACCGGCTCGGTGACGACCCTCGAGACCACGGTGGGGTCCCCGGCGTCGACGACGCGGCCGGCCTGCTCCGCGGCGGTCTTGCCGAAGTACGTGAAGCACGCGGCGATGTCGTCCATGTCGATCTCGGACTCGACCAGCCGCTTGCCGGTGTCCAGGGACTCGGCGCGGGCGAACTCGTCCTTGCGCTCGCGCAGCCGGGCGGCGACCCGCAGCAGCAGGTCCCCGCGCTCCGGGCCGGGCACGGACGACCAGCGGCCGTCGTCGAAGGCCCGGCGGGCCGCGGCGATCGCGCGCTCGGTGTCCTCCGCGGTGGCCTCGGCGACGACGCCGACCTCGGTGCCGTCGGCGGGACAGACGATCGTGCGGGTGCCGCCCTGGGCGGCGGCCTGCCACTGGCCGTCGATGAACAAGGTGGTGCTCACGGGTGTGCCTCCTTCGCCGCGGGGATCTGCCCCGTCGGCACGTCGCGGATGTCGGTGGACCAGTCGGGGTGGCCCTGCTCGCCGTCCTGGATGACGGACGGGCCGTCGTGGATGCTCAGGAAGGCCAGGTGCGCCTCCCAGCTGTCGAGGACGTCGTTGATGACCTGCTCGTGGCTCCAGTCCATGACGTCGGTGCCCTCGGAGCCGGTCTCGTTGAAGACCTCCAGGCGGTAGTACAGGTCCGAGTCCGGGTTGGTGCGGAACCCGCCGAAGGCCGGCACCGGCGTGGCCACCGGATAGATCTGGTAGCAGAAGTCCCGGTCCTCGCCCATCCGCACGGTCAGGGTGTGCTCGGACAGGTCCTGGTAGCCGACCACCGAGCTGGTGAGCTCGGCGTCGAGGCCCTGGGCCCGGAACTCCTCGACGACCTCCGCGAGGGCGGGAACGAGCACGTCGTCCTCGTAGCGGCGCACGGCCTTCGGGCCCGGGAACGAGCCGGTCCGGGAGAGCCTCCGGCGCCAGTGGCCGTCCGAGCCGGGGGTGCGGGAGGCGGCCGCGGAGCGGCGGGTGGAGCTGCGCCCCTCGCGCTGGGAGCGCTCGGCGCGCAGGGCCTTCCAGAACCCGATCATGACGAGGTACATCACGATCGAGAAGGGCAGGCCGATGATCAGCGTGGCGGCCTGCAGCGTCGGGACCCCGCCCACCAGCAGCATCGCCAGGGTCAGCAGCCCGGTGGCGGCGGCCCAGAAGATGCGCAGCCACTTGGGCCCGTCCTGGGTGGGGTCCTGGATCGTCGAGGTGAACGTCGACATCACGAGCGCCCCGGAGTCGGCGCTGGTGACGTAGAACAGCAGCCCGGCCAGCGAGGCGAGCGCGATGAGCATCGGCGCGCCCGGGTACTGCTCGAGCAGCGAGTAGAACGCCCGTTCGGGGGTGTTCATGGCGGCCTGCCCGAAGGCGTCGTCGCCGCCCGTGACGATCGCCAGGGCGCTGTTGCCGAAGACCGAGACCAGGATGAGGATGAACAGGAACGGCACGGTCAGGGTCGCGATCACGAACTCGCGCAGGGTGCGGCCGCGGGAGATCCGCGCCAGGAACAGGCCGACGAACGGCGCCCAGGCGATCCACCAGGCCCAGAAGAAGAGTGTCCACCCCGCCATCCACTCCGCCGCACCGGTGTAGGCGAACGTGTCCAGGGTCATCCCGGGCAGCGCGGACACGTAGTCGCCGAGGTTCTGCACCGTGGCGTCGAGCAGGAACGAGGTCCGGCCGGCGAGGAGCACCCAGATGATCAGCGCCACGGCCATGAGGACGTTGAGCTCGGAGAGCCTGCGGATGCCCTTGTCCACGCCCGAGACGCACGAGGCGGTGGCCATCACCACGGCCAGGGCGATCAGCCCGATCTGCGCGGCGGTGCCCTCCTCGATCCCGAACAGCAGGTAGAGACCGTAGTTGAGCTGCACCACGCCGATGCCCAGCGAGGTGGCCACGCCGAAGATCGTGCCCAGCAGCGCCGCGACGTCCACGGCGTCCCCCATGCGTCCCTGCACGCGCCTGCCGATCAGCGGGTAGAGGGCCGAGCGGATGCTCAGGGGCATGTTCCACCGGTAGGCGAAGTAGCCGAAGGCCATGCCCATCAGGGCGTACATCGCCCAGCCGGTGACGCCGTAGTGGAACAGCGTCCACACCACGGCCATCCGGGTCGCCTCGAGGGACCCGCCCTCGCCGGCGGGCGGGCCGTAGTACTGGGTGACCGGCTCGGCCACGGAGAAGAACAGCAGGTCGATGCCGATGCCGGCCGCGAAGAGCATCGCGGTCCAGGTGAACAGGTTGTACTGCGGTTTCGAGTGGTCCGGGCCCATTTTGATGGTCCCCTCGCGGGAGAACGCCACGACCAGCACGAAGACCGTCACCACGGTGGCGGTCAGGACGTAGAACCAGCCCATGTTGGTCGAGATCCAGCCGACCACGGCGTTGATCACCGTGGAGGCCTGGTCGGGCGCGAGGATCGCCCACAGGGAGAACAGGATGATGGTGACGCCCGAGCCGGCGAACACGGCGGGGTTGACCTTCGGGCGGGGCCGCGCACCGGGCGGACCCTCGCTCGCGGCGGGGGAAGCGGACAGGGCAGCGGTCATGGGTCGGGTCCTCCTGGGAAGGGTGGTCCGGAACGAGGGGTCGTCCGCACGCCGGTCCGGGAGGACCGGGCGGGAGCAGGGCGTCGTCGTCCCCGCGGTGGGCCGGCGGGGTGCCTCGACGGGACGCCGGTCTGCGTCACATGGTGTCACCAACCTTCCGGTTGGTAAAGTCTTCTCCATGAATCCCTCCTCCCGCGACCGCATCCTGGGCGGCGCCCTCGAGCTGCTGCGGGCCGGCGGCACCGTCACCCTGGAGTCGACCGCCCGCCACGTGGGACTGAGCAAGCCCGGGGTGATGTACCACTTCCGCACCAAGGAGGCGCTCATGCTCGCCCTGGTGGACCGGGTGATGGACGGCTGGGACGCGCAGATGGCCCGCCGCCTCCCCGCCCCGCCGGAGCAGGTGCCGGCGGAGGAGCGGCTGCGCGCCTACCTCGACTGGTGCCTGTCCGGGGAGGTCGACGAGACCGACCTCGTGATGCTGACCGACCAGCGGCTGCGCGCCACCCTCAAGCGGCGCTGGGTGGCCCGGATGACCCCGTGGGTGGACCTGCCCGAGGACCTGCCCGCCGAGCGCCGGAGCCGGCTGCTGGCCGTGCGGCTGCTCGCCGACGGCGTGTGGTTCGCCGACGCCGCGGGCGTCTTCGCCCCCGATCCGCAGGAGCGGGCCCGGGTCAGGGCGGTCGCCGACGAGCTGCTGGCGGGCTGAGCCGTGCTGCGCTGGGTGCTGCTGATCGCCGCCGTGCTCGCCGAGGTGGTGGCCACGCTGTCGCTGAAGGCCGCGCTGGACGAGCCTGCCTGGTACGTCCTCGTCGGCACCGGCTACGCCGCCGCGTTCGCGCTGCTGGCCGCCGTGCTGCGCCGCGGCACCCCCGTGGGGGTCGCCTACGGCGTGTGGGCCGCCCTCGGGGTGGTGCTCACCGCCCTGGGGGCGGCCGTGGTCTTCGGCGAGCAGCTGGGCCCCGCCGTGCTGGCCGGGATCGCGCTGGTCGTGGCCGGCGTGCTCTGCGTGGAGATCGGCTCGCACCGCCCTGCCCGGCGCAACGGTGAGACCGGCTGATGGCCTGGCTCTTCCTCACCGTCTCGATCCTCACCGAGGTCACCGGGACCCTGTCCCTGCGGATGGCCGCCCGCGGCCGCCCCCGCTGGTACGCCGCCGTGGTCGCCGGCTACCTGGTGGCGTTCACCTGCCTGAGTCTCGCCCTGGCCGAGGGCATGGCGCTCGGGGTCGCCTACGGCATCTGGTCGGCCACGGGGGTGGCGCTGACGGCGCTGGCCGGCCGGCTGCTGTTCCGCGAGCCGTTCACCTGGGTGACGGCGGCCGGGGTGGCCCTCATCGCCGGCGGAGTGCTGCTGATCGAGCTGGGTGCCCCGCCGGCCTGAGCGGCTCCGGGAGGAGGGCGGCGCGCCGCCCGGGTGGCACGGTGCCGCATCTCGTGTACAGTAGTCCGCAGTTGTTGAGGTTCGTTTTTGTCTTTCAAGCAGTTCGGCCCACTCGGGTGCAGCAGTTTTTCTGAGAAGACGTTTTCCATGCATCACAACTGTCGTGTTTCTCGAACGTCGGGAAACGTTCATCTCATGAAGGATCAGGTCTCCCATGACTACCGGTATCGTCAAGTGGTTCAACGCTGACAAGGGCTTCGGCTTCATCACCCCCGAGGACGGCTCCAAGGACGTCTTCGCCCACTTCTCCGCGATCAACTCGAACGGCTTCCGCTCGCTGAACGAGAACGACCGCGTCGAGTTCGAGACCCAGGACGGCCCCAAGGGCCCCCAGGCCGCGAACATCAACGTCATCTCCTAAGGATCCGCCTCGGGCCCCGGCCCGTCGATCCTCCAGAACCGTCGTCGGGCTCCGCCCGGCGGCGGTTCTGTCGTCGTACCCCGCATCCTCGTACCCCGCATTCTCGTACCCCGCATCCTCGTAGCCCGCATCGGCGTGCCCCAGGTCCTCGTGTCCCACGGGGCGGAGGCGCCGGAGAAGAGCACCGGAGAAGAGCACCGGGAGGAACCATGGTGACCGTGCCCGATCCGTTCCCCGAGGCGGAGGAGCCGGAGGACCCCTTCGTGGTGAACCGGATCTCCGACGCCGAGCTGGAGGTCTCCGTGCCCTTTGAGGTCGAGGCCTCCGAGGGGGAGTTCGACGGCTCCGCCGACGAGGCCGGCGGCGGCTGGGGCTCCGCGGGGGACTACGGTCTCGAGTGAGCGCCCCGCGGAGCCGTCGTCCCCCGCGCCGGGACGACCGGACGACGCGGTACCGCACGACGGTGCCCGCACCACCCGCGACCGCACGGCGGAGCCCGCACCACCCGCGACCGGACGACGCGGGACCGCACGAGGGGCGACCGCACGACGGAGGCCGCAGCCCATCGGGCTGCGGCCTCCGTCGTGTCCTGCCCGCCGGCTACGCCGACAGCGGGAGGGTCGAGGGGTGGAGCTTGAAGAACGGGTGCCGTCCGGTCGCCGCGAGGGCTCCGGGAACGAGGAGCTGGCGGTACTTGGCGCACCATTGCGCGGTTCCCTCCGTGTGCTCCGCCGCGGCGGCGAGGTCGTCGGCCTCGGGGCTCAGGTACTCCTGCACGTCCCCGTCGGTCGACGTGAGCCGGACGAGGTGCAGATCGGGGAGGGCGGTGACGGTCACGTCGATCCACTCCTCGCGCTGGTCGGTGGTGATGGCTGTTCTTTCTTCGGACATGGTCATATTTTCTCCTGACGTTCTTGCAGGCATCCGATGGCGTTGCCCGCCGCTTCGTCATCCGATCCACCCGGGAACATCGGGTTGGCGCGCAGCGGGTCGGAGCCCCTCCACGGGCTCGTCGGGGATCGTCGATCTCCGGTCGAGCACGTGGACGCCGCATCTCGAGAAGCAGGACCAGGCTACCCCGGAGCTCCGACACCTCGACAAGCGGATGGTGAGTTGTGTCACTGAAACGTAATGCTCGGGCCCGTCGCCGGCGCCGTTCCCGGTGTTCCGACCCCATTCCAGCGGAGGGATGTGTCGCCGAGATGTCGCAACGGTGACGCCCCGGGGAAGACCGGCGCACAGGAGCGCGGCACGGGACGCGGCCGGGGTGCCGCCCGGACGATGTGGTTCAATGGGGACAGCTTCAAGAGACCCGGTCGGCAAGCTCCGACTTGACCGGGCACCAACCCCATGTTCACGGGTGGTTCGGATGACGAAGCGGCTCGCATCGCCGCCGCGGCGGTACCCGGTGCGAGCAAGAGCGCACGAAGGATCACGGTCATGTCCGACCCCCGCACCCCTGTTGCCGTCACCCGGACGAGCGCGTTCCCCGCGGCCGCCCCGAGCGTCCCGTCCGGACGGGACTCGGCCCCGCACGACCCGGCCGGCGGCGTCCCGGCCATCAGCGTCTCCGCCATGAGCGTCGAGGACTACGCCCGTGCTGTGCAGGCCCGCACCGAGTTCGTGGACTTCCTGCTGGCCCCGGCCCGCGGGGAGCTCGCCGCCGCCGCCTGAGAGCCCGCGCCGTGGACCTGCTCCTGGACCGTTCCGTGCTGCTCGGGGTGCGCACCCCGGAGCGCTGCCCCGAGCTCACCGAGACCCTGCGCCGGCAGGGCCACCGGCGGCTCTTCCTGCCGGCCACGGTGCTCGGGGAGCTGCTCGCCGAGCGGCCGGACGAGACGCTGTGGGCGGAGCAGCTCGAGCTGCGCTTTCCCGGCCGGGTGCTGCCGGTGGACGCCGCCGTGGCCCGGGCGTGGGGCTCGCTGGCCGCGACGGGCACGGCCGACCCGCTCGCCGGTCTCACCGCGGCCACGGCTCTGGTGCACGGGCTGACCGTGCTGACCGCGGAGCCCGGGCGGTACGCCGGCACCGGGACGCCCGTGCTGGACGCCGCCCCCGCCCGGCCGTAGTCCTCAGGCGGCCCGGCGGCGGCGCGGGCCGCGACCCCGCACCGAGAGCTCCACGGCGTGCTCGTAGTGCTCGAGCAGCTGCCCCACCAGCACGTCCCACGTCCGGCCCTGGACCGCCGCGTGCGCGGCGGCGCCGAGCGCGGCCCGCTTCGCCTCGTCACCCAGGAGGTCGGCCACGTGCCCCCGCAGCGCCCCGAGGTCACCCGGGGGATAGAGCCAGCCGGTGCGGGACGGGTCCACGAGGTCGAGGGGGCCGCCCCGGCCGGTCGCGACCACCGGCACCCCGGAGGCCATGGCCTCCTGGATCGTCTGGCAGAACGTCTCGAACTCGCCGGGATGGACGAACACGTCGAAGGACGCCATGATGCGCGCGAGGTCGGCGCCGCTGCGGCGCCCGGTGAAGTGGGCCTGCGGGAGCCGGCGGCGCAGGGCGTCCTCCTCCGGCCCCGACCCCACCACCACGAGGCGCGTGCCGGGCAGGTCCGCGACCGCCGCGAGGTCCTCGACCTGCTTCTCCGGTGCGATCCGCCCCACGTAGCCGACGATCCGCCGGCCGCCGCCGACCTCCTCGCGCCACCGCTCGTCCCGGTGCCGGGGGCAGAAGCGGGTGGTGTCCACCCCGCGCCGCCACAGGTCCACGTCGTGGACGCCGTGCTCGACGAGCTGCCGGACGGCCGAGGTGGACGGCGCGAGCGTCAGCGTCGCGAGGTTGTGCATGGAGCGCACGTGCCCCCACAGGAGCTGCTCGAGGAAGGGGGCCCCGTACTTGGCCGCGTAGCCGGGGACGTCCGTCTGGTAGACCGCCACGCACGGCACGCCGAGCTGCTGGGCCGCCACGATCGCCCGGCGGCCCAGCACGAACGGGGAGGCCACGTGGACCACGTCCGGCCGGAAGCGCTCCAGCTGCCGGCGCACCCGCGCCACGGTCCCCCCGGCCACGCGCACGGCCGGGTAGCCGGTGAGGGGAACGGCGGGCAGCCGGTGTACCGGCACCCCGTCGAGGTCCTCGACGACGTCCTCCGCGAGGCGCCCGAGCGGCGCGGGGTCGTAGGAGGGCGCCACGACGGCGACGTCGTGGCCCCCGGCGACCAGCTCCTCGACGACCCGCAGCACCGAGTGGGTGACTCCGTTCAGATGGGGGAGGAACTGCTCGGCGACCACGGCGACTCTCATGGGTCCGAGCCTGCCCGGGACGGGCGACCGGGCGGGAAGCGGCGCGTGGCCCGCCGGTGAAGGCGCCGTGAAGCCTCTGCCGGGGCGCCGCGCGGGCGTGGGAAGATGGGCGGTGATGAACTCCCATGGCTCTTCTTCCCCCGCTGCACGCCCCGACCGCAGGGGTGTGCCGATGCCGCTGTGGCTGCAGGGCGTGCTGGAACTCGGCTCCGTGGCCGTGGTGTCCTACCTGCTGGTCCTGCTGACGGTCCTCATGGTGTGGCTCGCCGACGGCTTCGACACCCTCGGCCTGACCGGCGGGTTCGTGCTCTCCGGCCACGTGTGGCTGCTCGCCCACCTCACACCCCTCCAGGTGGCCCTGGACCCCGGGGCGGGGCTGCCCGCGACCACGGGGACGCTCAACCTCGTCCCGCTGGGGCTGACCCTCGTCCCCTTCGCGCTCGCCTGGCACGCCGGGAGGCGGCTGGCGCGCGCCTGCTGGGAGGGCCAGTTCTGGCAGCCGTACCTCAGCGGCCTCGCCGCCTACTCAGCGTTCGGTGCGGCGGCCGCCCTGCTGTTCACCGGGGAGCAGGTCTCGGCGAGCCCGGCGGCCGCGGCCGTCTTCCCGCTGGTGCCCGTGGCCCTGGGCGGGTTCGTGGGCGCGTACCGGGCCTCGAGGTCGCTGCCGGGGCTGATCGGCGTCAACGCCGCCGCGTGGGTCGAGCGCACGAGCCAGTACTCCCGATGGGCCGGGTCCTACGTGTGGGCGGTGCTGCGCGCCGGCTTCGTCGCGGCCGTCGCCGGTGTCGGCGCCGGGGCGGCCCTGCTCGCCGCCGCGCTGCTGTGGAACTGGAACGACGTGGTGGGCGTCTACCAGCGGCTCGGCACCGGCGTGCCGGGGGACACCGCGCTCACGGGTCTCCAACTGGGCTACCTGCCCAATCTCGCGGTCTACGCCCTGGCCTGGGCCACCGGCGCGGGCTTCGACCTCGGTGCCGGCACCCACTCCTCCCCGCTGGGCACGGACCCCGGGCCCGTGCCGCTGCTCCCGGCGCTCGCCGCGCTGCCGCCCGCGGAGCTCCCGGCCTGGGCGCTCGTGGTGGTCGTGCTGCCGGTCCTGGCCGGCGTCCTCGCCGGCTGGTGGTTCCTGCGCGAGGGGGAGAACCACCTGGACGACTGGATGGCGCTCCGGCTGCCCGCCCGCTGGATCACGTTCCCGCTCTCCACACTGCTGACGGGACTCTTCGTGGGCGCGGTCGCGGGTGTGCTGGTGATGCTGCTGAGCTGGCTGGCGCACGGTTCGCTGGGGCTCGGCCGGCTCACGGACGTGGGGCCCGACGGGCTCGCCGTCCTGCTGCTGTTCGGTGCCGAGGTGGCCGCCGGGACGGCGGTCGGCTACGTCGTGGGACCGTGGCTCGAGCACGAGCCGCACTTCGCGCCGCCCCGCGACGGGGAGGACGGGGAGGACGGGACGCCTGCCGGCCGGCGCGAGGCGCGGCGGCGGCGGCGGGAGGAGGCCGCGGCGCGGCGCGCGATGCGCTCGGCGGGCCGGGGGAGGCCGCGGAGC
>NZ_CANMRA010000013.1 GCF_947500125.1 uncultured Kocuria sp.
GGTGCCGCCCGCCCCGCTGCCGCCCGCCGGGGTGCCGGCCGTCCTCCCCCCGGTGGCACCGGCGGCGGTGCCGGCGCCGGTGTCCACCGTGTCGGGTCCGTCCGGGAACGGGTCGCCGGTGTGCGCGCCCGCCGTGGCGGCGGCCCCGCCCCCGGGCTCCGCGCCGTCCGGCGCGTCCGTGCCGTCCCATCCGGTGAGCACCCGGCCGGCCCACGGCTCCGGCAGCGGATCGAGGACGTCGAAGACCTCGAACGGCTCCCCGTCCCGCGTGCGGGCCGGGTCGAAGTGCCGCCGCGCCGCGCCCGCCGTGAGCTCGTGCAGCACGGCCACGGCCGCGTCGCGGCGCTGGGCGGGATCCGGGGTGAGCAGCGCCGCGAGGTGCTCCGCGAGGTCGCCCTGCTCCCCCACCACCGCCCGCGCGTCGTTGGGCCCCAGGCTCTCCTGCGGCTCCAGCGAGGGGTCCAGCATCCGCAGCGCGGTGATGCCCGCCGCGTAGAGGTCCTGTGCGGGGTTCGGGTCGGTGAGCTCGTAGGCCTCCGGGGGCAGGTAGCCGGGCGTGCCCACCACCGTGCCCGTCCGGGTCAGCCGGGCGTCCTGGACGCGCACGGCGATGCCGAAGTCGGAGAGGAAGATGTGGGGCCGGCCCGTCCCGGTGCTGTCCAGCATGAGGTTGCCGGGCTTCACGTCCCGGTGCACCCAGCCCTGGGCGTGCACGAACTGCAGCGCCTGGAGCAGCTGGGCCAGGACCTCCTCCGTCAGCTCCACCGAGGCGGCCCCGTTGTCCAGCAGCGCGGACTCCAGGGTCCCGCCGTGGACGAGCGGCATCGCGATGACCACGTGCGCGTCCTCCGCGGCCCACCCGTACGGGGCGAGCACATGCGGGTGCTCCAGCTTCACCGACTGCTCCCGCGCGAAGCGCAACAGGTCCGCCGAGTCGCGCTGGCGCAGCACCTTGGCCGCGCACAGCTGCTGGAGCCGACCGTCCCAGGCCCGCCAGACGGACCCGCTGCCGCCGCGCGCGATCGGGTCGATGAGGGTGTACCGACCGGCTATGGTGTCCGCCACGAGGTCCGGGCCCGCCTAGCTGCGCATGGCCCGGCGCGCGCTGTCCGTCCGCTGCCGGGCGTTGCCGATCCCGACCGAGGCTGCGAGCACGGTCAGGGAACCGCTGGAGACGAGCACCGGGTTCAGCTCCACGCGGGCGATCTCGGGGTGCCGGTCCTTGAGCAGCGCCACCCGCGAGACGAGGTCCTCGAGCCGGTCGACGTCCGCGGCCGGGACCCCCTGGTGGCCGAACAGCTTGCGGGAGGCCTTGGGCTCGCGGACCATCCGCCGCACGTCCTGGTCGGTCAGCGGCGGGACCCGGTGGGCCCAGTCCTCGAGGAGGTTCACCGCGTCTCCCGCCATCCCGAACGACAGCACGGGTCCGATGAGAGGGTCCTCGATGGCCCGGAGCACCACGGCCTGGCCGGTGGGCGCCATGGCCTGCACCTCGAGGTCGAAGGTGCCGAAGGGGGCGAGCGCGCGGTGCATGGTCTCGATGGCCGTGCGCAGCTGCCCGTCGTCCTGGATGTTGAGCTGCACGCCGCCCAGGTCCAGGCGGTGCCGCAGGTTGGGGTCGGTGGTCTTCAGTGCCACGGGGTAGCCGAGCCGCTCGGCGGCGGCCGGCGCGTCCTCGGGGTCCGTGAAGCGTTCGCTGGGCAGCAGGCCGATGCCGTAGGTCTCCAGCAGCGCCCGCGCCTGGTCCGCGTCCAGCTCGAGCAGCTCGTCGCCGGAGACCCGGGGCAGCACCGTCTCCACGAAGGTCTCGGCCGCCTCCGCGTCGATGCCCTTCGGCTCGGCGAGCCGGCCCTGGTCCTGGGCGCGCCACCGGGTGTAGTCCACCACCTTGGCGAGCGCACGCAGGGCCGCCCCCGGGGAGTCGAAGCAGGGCACGTCCAGGCCGTCGTCGGCGTGGTGCAGGGCGGAGACCGCCCCCGGCTCGGTGCTGCCCGTGAAGACGACCACCACGGTCTTGCCGTGCTCCCGCCCCACGCGGCCCACGAGCTCGGCGACGACCTCCGGCGTGCTGTCCGGGATCGGCATCAGCGTGACCACGGCGGCGTCGACGGCCTCGGCGCCGAGGCAGCTGTCGACGGCCGCCCGCAGCGCCTCGAGGGCCTCGTCCCCGCCGTCCGCGGTCCGCACGCCCGCCTGGGTCACCGCGACGTCCAGCCCCAGCTGCATGCACCGGTCCTCCATGAGCTGCCCCAGGGCCAGCGCGTTCGAGACGAGGGCGGTGCGGCCGCCCGCGGGCAGGGGCTGGCCGGCGAGGATCCCGGCCACGTCCATCAGGTGCTCGCTCGTGTCGGCGCGGATCACCCCGGCCTGCCGGAACATCGCGTCCAGGGCCCCCGGCGGCGCCTGCGTGGTGCGCCCGGTGTGTCCGGGCGGCAGCCGCAGCCCGGTGACCTCGCTCTTGGCCACGATCACGGGCTTGTTCAGGGACAGCCGCCGGGCGATGCGGGAGAACTTGCGGGGGTTGCCCACGGACTGCAGGTAGAGCCCGCACGCGCGGGTCGCCGAGTCGTCCTCCCAGTACTGCATCATGTCGTTGCCGGAAACGTCCGCGCGGTTGCCGGCGGAGAGGTACGTGGACACGCCCAGGTCGTGGCGCAGCGCGGCGGCGTTGAGCATCATGCCGATGGCCCCCGACTGGCTGAACAGCCCCAGGGGCCCCTCCCGCGGCACCCTGGGGAGGATCGAGGCGTTGAAGCGCGACTCCGGGGACGTGCTGTAGAGCCCGAGGCTCGCCGGGCCGACCACGCGCATCCCGTAGGAGCGCGCACGGCGCACCAGCTCGGTCTGCCGGGCCCGGCCCTCCGTGCCGGCCTCGGCGTACCCGCCCGTGACCACCACGACGGCGCGCACGCCGGCCGCGCCGCACTGGTCCACGACGTCGGCCACCTGGTCGACGGGCACGGCGACCACGGCGAGGTCCACGCGCTCGGGGACCTCCCCGATCGAGGTGGCGTGGGTCATGCCCTCCCGCTCGAACGGGGTGGGGCTCACCCCGCTGAGCCGGCCGCTGAACCCGGAGGCGATCAGGTGCTCGACCAGCGCGTGCCCGGCGTGGCCGGGGTCCCGCGACGCCCCGATCACGGCGATGGAGGACGGGGAGAGGAGGTCGGCCATGGACAGTGCCTCGGCCCGGTGCTCCCGGGCGGCCATCACGGCCAGCGACCTCTCGGTCGGGTCGATGTCGAAGCCGACCACCACCACGCCGTCGTCGAACTTCCGGGTGAGCTCGTAGCCGGCCTCCGCGAACACGCGGAGCATCTTGCGGTTCTCGGGCAGGACCTCGGCCGAGAAGTGGTCGATCCCGTTCTCCCGCGCCGCGGCGGCGAGGTGCTCGAGCAGGATCGAGCCGATCCCCCGCCCCTGGTGGGCGTCGGAGATCATGAACGCGACCTCGGCGTCCTGCGGATCGTCCGTGCGGTCGTAGCGGCCGACCCCGATGATCTGTTCGCCCAGCAGCAGCACGAAGCAGACGCGGTCCCGGTGGTCCACGCGGGTGAACCGGTCGAGCTCACGGGCGGAGAGGGTGGGCTTGTAGGAGAAGAAGCGCAGATAGATGGTGTTCTCGGACTGCGACTGGTGGAAGGCCAGGAGCGCGTCCCGGTCCTCCGGGGAGATGGGGCGCAGCTGCGCCGTGGCGCCGTCGCGCAGGATCACGTCGGCCTCCCAGTACTCGGGGTACTGCCCGGCGACGTCCGTGTCCGCGGTCTCTGGAACCATAGACTTCAGGCTAGTAGACAAACCCGCACCGTCAACGGTGCATCCCGGTGCGTCCCCCGACGATCTCGAACGCCGAGCCGCCGGGACCGCCCCGGACCGACCCACGACCGAAGGACCCCCCGCTGTGATGGCACGCCGCCGTGCGCCCTCCCGCCCGTCCGCCGAGGACGAGCTGCCCGCCGACTTCCGGGAGAACATCGTCGACATCGACGTGACCTCCGAGATGGAGACGAGTTTCCTCGAGTACTCGTACTCCGTCATCTACTCCCGGGCCCTGCCCGACGCCCGGGACGGGCTCAAGCCCGTGCAGCGCCGCATCCTGTTCATGATGAACCAGATGGGCCTGCGCCCGGACCGCGGCCACGTCAAGAGCGCGCGCGTCGTGGGCGAGGTGATGGGCAAGCTGCACCCGCACGGCGACTCCGCGATCTACGACGCCATGGTCCGCCTCGCCCAGCCCTTCGCGATGCGCCTGCCGCTCGTGGACGGGCACGGCAACTTCGGCTCCCTCGACGACGGTCCCGCCGCCTCCCGCTACACCGAGGCCCGGATGGCCCCGGCCGCCCTCGCGCTCACGGCCGACCTCGACGAGGACGTCGTCGACTTCGTGCCCAACTACGACAACCAGTTCACCCAGCCGGGCGTGCTGCCGGCGGCGTTCCCCAACCTGCTGGTCAACGGCTCCTCCGGCATCGCGGTGGGCATGGCCACGAACATGGCCCCGCACAACCTGCGGGAGGTCGTGGCGGGCGCCCGCCACCTCGTGGAGCACCCCGAGGCCACGCTCGAGGAGCTCATGCGCTTCGTCCCCGGCCCGGACCTGCCCTCGGGCGGGCGGATCGTGGGCCTCGACGGGATCCGGGACGCCTACCGGACCGGGCGCGGCTCCTTCAAGACCCGCGCGAAGGTGTCGATCGAGCAGATCTCCCCGCGCAAGCAGGGCATCGTCGTCACCCAGCTGCCCTACATGGTGGGGCCCGAGAAGGTCACCGAGAAGATCAAGGAGGCGGCGCAGGCCAAGAAGCTGCAGGGCGTCTCCGACGTGGTGGACCTCACCGACCGCAAGAACGGGATGCGGCTCGTCATCGAGGTCAAGAACGGCTTCAACCCGCAGGCCGTGCTCCAGCAGCTGTACAAGTACACGCCCATGGAGGACTCCTTCGGGATCAACAACGTGGCGCTCGTGGACGGACGGCCCCGCACCATGGGCCTCCTCGAGCTGCTCCGGGTCTACGTGGAGCACCGGCTGTCGGTGGTCCGGCGGCGCACCGGGTTCCGCCTGGGCAAGCGGCGGGACCGCCTGCACCTGGTCGAGGGCCTGCTCGTGGCCATCGTCGACATCGACGAGGTCATCCAGATCATCCGGTCCTCCGACGAGACCGCCGTGGCCCGGGAACGACTGATGGCCGTGTACGACCTCAGCCGCGTGCAGGCCGACCACATCCTCGAGCTGCGTCTGCGCCAGCTGACCAAGTACTCGCGGATCGAGCTCGAGAAGGAGCAGGAGGAGCTGCGGCGGGAGATCGCCGAGCTCGAGGAGACCCTCGCCTCCGACGCCCGGCTGCGGGCCCTGGTCTCGGCGGAGCTCGCGGAGGTCGCGGAGGTCCACGGCGACGACCGGCGCACCGAGCTGCTCGAGTCGGAGGCCCTGCCGGCACCCGTCGCCGCGGCGGCGGCGCCCGCTCCGGGGAAGACCCCGGCAGGTGGGCTCTCCCTCGAGATCGCCGACGACCCGTGCTGGGTCTTCCTGTCCACCTCGGGCCAGCTCGCCCGCACGCCCTCCCAGGTCCCGCTGGTGGATCCGCCGCGGCGGATCAAGCACGACGCCCTGGTCTCCTCGGTGCGCGCCACCGCCCGCGGGGAGATCGGGGCGGTCACGTCCACGGGGCGCATGCTGCGCGTCCAGGTGATGGACGTGCCCGTGCTGACCGCCTTCGAGGGCACCCCGAAGCTGGGCGACGGCGTCCCCGTCAAGGACTTCCTCACCCTCGGCCGCGGGGAGCGGCTCGTGGGGCTCGCGCCGCTCAACGCGGTGCTGGCCCTGGGCACCCGCAACGGCGTGGTCAAGCGCGTCAGCCCGGAGTACCCCCTCAACCGCGAGGAGTGGGAGGTGATCACGCTCAAGGACGGCGATGAGCTGGTCGGTCTCGCCGAGTCCGCCGCCGTCGAGGACGAGCTGGTGTTCGTGACCCGGGACGGCAAGCTGCTGCACTTCGAGGCCGGCGCCGTGCGGCCCCAGGGACGCACGGCAGGGGGTGTCGCGGGGATCAAACTGGTCCCCGGGGACGCCGTGGCGTACTTCGGTGCGGTGCGGGCCGCGGACGAGACGCCCGTGGTGGTGACCCTCGCCCGCGCGGACGAGGTGCTGCCGGGCATGTCGCAGTACTCGGTGAAGGTCACCCCGTTCTCGGAGTACCCGCCCAAGGGCCGGGCCACCGGCGGAGTGCGCGCGCACCGCTTCCTCAAGGGGGAGACCGGGCTGGCGCTGGCCTGGGTGGGGCACGGACCCCCCAAGGCCGTCTCGGCCTCGGGCGTGGCCCGGGCCCTGCCGACCGAGCACGGCCGCCGGGACGGCTCGGGCGTGCCCACCGACCAGGTGATCGACGCGGTGGGCCCCGCCTACGGCTGAGCCTCAGCGGCGGGGTCCGAGCAGTCCCATCTGCGCCACGGCGGCGCGCTCCTCCTCGAGCTCCCGGACGGAGCGGTCGATGCGGGAGCGTGAGAACTCGTCGAGCTCGAGGTCCGGGACGACCGCGGCGCGCCCGTCCCGGCAGACGACCGGGAAGGAGCTGACGAGCCCCTCCGGCACGCCGTAGGAGCCGTCGGAGGCCACGGCCATGGACGTCCACGTGCCCTCGGGGGTGCCCAGGACCCAGTCGTGGACGTGGCACAGGGCCGCGTGCGCCGCCGAGGCCACCGACGAGCCGCCGCGCACGTCGATGATCTCCGCGCCGCGGCGGGCCACCCGGGGGATGAAGGTGCTGTCCACCCAGTCCAGGCCGAGGTCCTTCCCGGCCAGCACCTCGAGCGCCGGCCGGCCCCCGACCGTCGCGTGGGTCAGGTCGGGGTACTGGCTCGCGGAGTGGTTGCCCCACACCGCCACGCCCTCGATCTCGCCGACGCGCGCCCCGGTGGCCGCGGCCAGCTGGGCGATCGCGCGGTGGTGGTCGAGCCGGGTCAGGGCGGTGAACCGCTCGCGCGGCACGTCCGGGGCGTGCGAGGCGGCGATGTACGCGTTGGTGTTGGCGGGGTTGCCGACCACCACGGCCCGGAAGTCCTCGGCCGCTCCGCGGTTGACGGCCCGCCCCTGGACCGAGAAGATCCCGGCGTTGGCCTCGAGCAGGTCCGCGCGCTCCATGCCCTGGGACCGGGGACGGGCCCCGATCAGCAGTCCCACGGAGGCGCCGTCGAAGGCGGCGTCCGCGTCCTCGAAGACCTCCACCCCGTCGAGCAGCGGGAACGCCCCGTCCTGGAGCTCCAGGGCCGTGCCCTCCGCGGCCCGCCGCGCCTGCGGCAGCTCGAGCAGGTGCAGCCGGACGGGTGTGCCGGGGCCGAGGAGGTCGCCCGCCGCGGCCCGGAAGACGGTGGCGTAGCCGATCTGGCCCGCGGCACCGGTCACGGTGACGGTGACCGGCCGGGGCCGGCCGGGTGCGGGGGGCGGGGTGTGCGGGCCGGAGGCGGTCATGCGGGGTCCTTCCTGGGGGGACGGTCGCTCGTCCCTGCCCAGCGTAGCGGCCGGGCCGCCGCGCCGGACCCCGGCCCGGCTGCCCCCGGCGCCCTCAGGCGTCGATGCGCTCCTGGTCCAGCTGCGTGGCGCCCTCGATGATGAAGTCCTTGCGGGGGGCCACCTCGGAGCCCATGAGCAGGGAGAAGGCGTGCTCGGCGGCTTCGGCGTCCTCGACCCGGATCCGGCGCAGCATCCGGTGCCGGACGTCCATGGTCGTCTCCGCGAGCTGGTCCGCGTCCATCTCGCCCAAGCCCTTGTAGCGCTGGATGGGCTCCTTGTACCGCCGCCCCTCCGCCTCGAGCCGTGCGAGCAGGTCCGCGAGCTCGCGCTCGGAGTACGTGTAGACCATCTCGTTGGCCTTGCCGCCGGCGTTGACGATCTCCACCCGGTGCAGCGGGGGCACCGCCGCGTAGACCCGCCCGGCCTCGACCAGGGGACGCATGTAGCGGTAGAACAGCGTGAGCAGCAGGGTGCGGATGTGCGCACCATCGACGTCGGCGTCCGTCATCATGATGACCTTGCCGTACCGGGCAGCGGTCAGGTCGAACGTGCGCCCCGAACCGGCCCCGATGACCTGGATGAGCGCGGCGCACTCCGTGTTGGCGAGCATGTCCGTGATGGACGCCTTCTGCACGTTGAGGATCTTGCCGCGGATCGGCAGCAGCGCCTGGTAGTTCGAGGACCGGGCCAGCCGCGCCGTGCCGAGGGCGGAGTCCCCCTCCACGATGAACAGCTCGGAGCGCTCCACGTCGTTCGAGCGGCACTCGACGAGCTTGGCCGGCATCGAGGAGGTCTCCAGGGCGTTCTTGCGCCGCTGGGTCTCCTTGTGCACCCGCGCGGAGATGCGGGACTTCATCTCCGCCACGACCTTCTCCAGGAGCTGTCCGGCCTGCTGCTTGTCGTGGCGGCCGGTGGCCGTGAGCTTGGCGGTCAGCTCCTTCTCGATCACCCGGCTCACGATCTGGCGCACGGCCGGGGTGCCCAGGACCTCCTTGGTCTGGCCCTCGAACTGCGGCTCGGCCAGCCGCACCGTGAGCACGGCCGTGAGACCGGCGAGGACGTCGTCCTTCTCGACCTTGTCGCTGCCGGCCTTGAGCTTGCGGGCGTTGGCCTCGATCTGCTTCCGGAACGTCTTCAGCAGGGCCGCCTCGAACCCGGCCTGGTGGGTGCCGCCCTTGGGGGTCGAGATGATGTTCACGAACGAGCGCAGGGACGTGTCGTAACCGATGCCCCAGCGCAGGGCGACGTCCACCTCGCACGTGCGGTCCAGCTCCGTGAGCTTGGACCGGCCGTTCTCGTCCAGGACCGGCACGTTCTCCGTGAACCGGCCCTCCCCCTGGAAGCGCCACACGTCGGTGACCGAGCTGTCCGCGGCGAGGTACTCGACGAACTCGGAGATCCCGCCGTCGTGCTGGAACACCTCCTCGTGGGTCCCGAACTCCCCCGGCGTGCCGGGCAGGCCCCGCTGGTCGCGCACGGTGATGCGCAGCCCCGGGATCAGGAACGAGGTCTGCCGGGCCCGCTTGGCCAGCTCCTCGTAGCTGAACCGGGCGTCCGTCGTGAAGATCTGCTCGTCGGCCCAGTACCGGATCCGGGTGCCGGTGACCCCGCGCTTGGCCTTGCCGACGACGTCGAGCACCGACCCCTCCACGAACGGCTCGAAGCGGGCGTGCGGGGAGGGCCTGCCCTGGTCGACGAAGCGTCCCGGCTCGCCGTGCCGGAAGGACATCTGGTAGGTCTTCCCGCCGCGGTCCACCTGGACGTCCAGGCGCGCGGAGAGCGCGTTGACCACGGAGGCGCCCACCCCGTGCAGGCCGCCGGAGGCGCTGTAGGAGCCGCCGCCGAACTTCCCGCCCGCGTGCAGCTTGGTGAAGACGACCTCCACACCAGTCAGCCCGGTGCGCGGCTCGAGGTCGATGGGGATGCCGCGGCCGTCGTCGTGGACCTCCACGGCGCCGTCGGCGTGCAGGACCACCGTGATCTGGTGGCCGAAGCCGGCGAGCGCCTCGTCCACGGAGTTGTCGATGATCTCCCACAGGCAGTGCATCAGCCCGCGGGAGTCGGTGGAGCCGATGTACATGCCCGGCCGCTTCCGGACGGCTTCGAGGCCCTCGAGGACGGAGAGGTGGCGGGCGTTGTACTCGGAACGGGACGGTGTCACGGGGATACGACTCCTGGGGGACGGCGGGATTCCCCACCACTGTAGTCCGGGCGGCGGACACCGCTGTCCCGGGGCGCCGGGCCGCCGCCCGGTGCCGGCACCTACGCCCGGGGCGAAAAAGGCCCCCGGACGGGATCGAATGTCCGACGAGCGTGGTTGTATATAGCAGTACCCCGATGCGTCCACGAGACCCCGGGTACCCGCACCGGCGGCCCCGTGCCCCGTGCAACGCGTACGACCAGGAGGAGGATCCCGTGAACGCAACATTGGAGAGCCGAGAACTCAATGCGACCGACCGCTGCGACGCGTGCGGCGCCCAGGCCTACGTCCGAGTGATCCTCGAGTCGACGGGCGGTGAACTGCTCTTCTGCGCTCACCACGCGCGCAAGAACGAGCAGAAGCTGCGGCCGCTGGCCGCCACCTGGCAGGACGAGACCGAGCGCATCGGTTCCTGACCCGGAACGCCCACGACGGGCGGTCGACGCAAGGAGGGCCCCGACACCTGGTGTCGGGGCCCTCCTGCGTGCCGGAACGTCCCGCGGGCCCGGCCCGCTCCGTCGACCGGCCCGCGACCCGGTCGACGGAGCGGGTCGCCCGTCACCGGAACCGGTCGCGCCACCGGTGCGGCGCACGGATCCGGTCGCGGGCGTCCCGTGCCCGGACGGGGTCCGGGCACGGGACCGGCCCGTCAGTCGAGGTAGTCGCGCAGCACCTGCGAGCGGGACGGGTGGCGCAGCTTGGACATCGTCTTGGACTCTATCTGCCGGATGCGCTCACGGGTCACGCCGTAGACCTTGCCGATCTCGTCGAGGGTCTTGGGCTGGCCGTCGGTCAGGCCGAAGCGCATCGCCACGACGCCCGCCTCCCGCTCGGAGAGGGTGTCCAGGACCGAGTGCAGCTGCTCCTGCAGGAGCGTGAAGCTCACGGCGTCCGCGGGGACCACGGCCTCCGAGTCCTCGATCAGGTCGCCGAACTCCGAGTCGCCGTCCTCGCCCAGCGGGGTGTGCAGGGAGATCGGCTCACGGCCGTACTTCTGGACCTCGACGACCTTCTCGGGCGTCATGTCGAGCTCGTTGGCCAGCTCCTCCGGGGTGGGCTCCCGGCCGAGGTCCTGCAGCATCTGGCGCTGGACGCGGGCGAGCTTGTTGATGACCTCGACCATGTGCACCGGGATGCGGATGGTGCGGGCCTGGTCGGCCATGGCGCGGGTGATCGCCTGACGGATCCACCAGGTGGCGTACGTGGAGAACTTGAAGCCCTTGGTGTAGTCGAACTTCTCGACCGCGCGGATCAGCCCGAGGTTGCCCTCCTGGATGAGGTCCAGGAACAGCATGCCGCGACCGGTGTAGCGCTTCGCCAGCGAGACGACCAGGCGCAGGTTGGCCTCGAGCAGGTGGTTCTTGGCGCGCTTCCCGTCGTGGATGACCCAGCGCAGCTCCTTGCGGGTCTGGGGGTCCAGGGAGTCCTTCCCGTCGGCGAGCTTGTGCTCGGCGTACAGGCCGGCCTCGATCCGCAGCGCGAGGTCCACCTCCTGCTCGGCGTTCAGCAGCGCGACCTTGCCGATCTGCTTGAGGTAGTCCTTGACCGGGTCGGCGGTGGCCCCGGCGGAGACGACCTGCTGGGCCGGGGCGTCGTCGTCGTCGTTGGCGGTGATGACGAAGCCGGAGGTCTTCTCGTCCTTGGGCGCGGGCGCGGCGGCCGGGTCCTCGGGCGCGGCCTCCTCCTCGGCCTCCTCGTCCACGTCCACCTCGGGGTCGACCACCCCGGCCTCGTCGGTCAGGGCCGTCTCGATGTCGGTGTCGTCGGTGACGACGACGTCCTCCTCGGGCGCCCCGGCGACGTCCTGGGCCTCCTTGCTCGCCGGGGCCGCGGCCTTCTGGCGGCCCGTGGCCTTGGGCGCGGCGGGAGCCTTGCTCGCGGCGGTCCTGGTCGCGGTCGACTTGCCGGCCGTGGACTTCGTGGAACCGGCCGCGGCGGCGCTCTTGGGCGCGCCGGACCGCGCGGCGGTGGACTTCGTCGCCGTGGTCTTCTTCGCGGCCACGGTCTTCTTGGTGGCGGTCGACTTCGCAGCGGCGGTCTTCGCCCGCGGCGACGTGCCCGTGGTGCCGGACGGCGACCGAGCGTCCCCGGTGCCCGGGGCCTCGGCGGCGGTGTCCGTCGTCTTCTTGCTGGCGGCAGGTGACACTGAGAGCCTTTCGTTGAGCGGTCACGGCGTCCGCCCTCGGGGCAACACGCCTATGACCCTGTCAAGTCCGTGCGCCGGGCAGTGTCCGGCGCGGCGGGCTTGAAGGGTCCTGACAGCCGGAACCACGCCTGCCCGGGATTTGTTCCCGCTCTTCCGCCCGGACCGGAAAAAGATGGAGCCCGGCGGCTCAGGAGTGCCAGGCGGTGGCACGGTCCCGGGCCCAGAACGGCACGGGCCGGGCGTCGGCGAGGCGCAGCACGCGCAGCGCGGACGGGTGCGCGGGGACCAGGGCGGTGGCCCGGCGCACGAAGTGCGCGGTGTGGGAACCGCGCGCCCGGAAGCGGTTGAGCTGCGCCAGCTCGACGAGCACGCCCGCGAGCACGCTCCGCCCCCGCGCCTCGTCGACCCCCTCTTCTCGGGGCTCATCGGCCGCTCCCCCCGTCCTCCCCGTGCCCGGCTCCGCGGACTCCGCCGGCTCGGCGGACTCGGTCGGCTCGGCGGGCTCGGTGGGCTCGGCGGGCTCGGTCGGCTCGGCGGACTCGGCGGACTCGGCGGGCTCGGCGGGCTCCAGGAGCCAGCAGAGCACCTGCAGCACCCGGTAGAGGGTGTCGAGCAGGGGCCAGTGCGGCGTGTCCGTCCACTCGCCGGCGAGCACGCGGGAGAGCCGGACGAGCTCCCCCGCGTCGGGCACGGGCATCGCGGCGGCACCCGGGGCGGACGTCTTCCCGACGTCCCCGGCCGGCGGTCGCCGGGGCACCGGCGGAAGGCCCGAGGGGGCCGGCGCGCGGGTGGGCCCGATCGGGACGCCGTCGGCGCCGGCCTCCGGGTCGTCGACGTCGTCGCACAGCTCGGCCCACATCGCTGCGGCCGCCAGGGCGCCGTCGAGGTCGTCAGTGGCGCAGGCCACGAGGAGCAGGTCGGCGAGCACGGGGTCCGCCAGGCTCGCGGCCAGGAAGCCGAGCAGGTCGTCGTCGTGGCCCAGCACCGCGGGAACCGGGTCCCGGGACGAGCCCAGGACCGCGGCGAGGACGTCGGCCCACACGGACAGCGCCGGCACGAGGCGGTCGAGGTGGTGCCAGGAGCCCTCCCCGGCCTGTGCCCAGCGGACCGCGGCGCGCCCTGCGCCGCGGGCGGTGCCCGCGGGCAGCGCGCCGTACTCGTGATCCATGGCCAGCCGCGGGGCGGCCGCGTAGGAGCTGCCCGAGGCCACGAGCGCGGCGTTGACGGCGCTGTCCGCGATGCGGGCCACGTCCTGGACGTCGGCCGGGTCCTCGGCCGGCCACCAGCGGTCGCCGGCCACGATCCAGCGCGCCGCCACGGCCCGCCCCGCGCGCCCGGCGGCCTCGTCCACGAGCGCGAGCACGGCGCCCACCTCGACGGGCGGGACCGGCGGGTCCCCGGCGGACGACGACGTGTACACGATCACGAAGATCCGGTCGCTCAGGGCGTCGTGGCCCACGAGGTCGGCGAGCTCGGCGACGAAGGCCTCCCGGAGGCCGTCGTCGGACGGGCCGCGGGGGAGGTCCACGCGCACGCACGCCCCGGCCGTGCCGCCGCCGGCGGCGAACAGGACGAGGGAGTCGGCGGGCCAGTAGCCGAGGGTGTGCGGCACGACGGCGAGCAGGTCGGCCGCGCACCGGACGACGGGGACGAAGGGGTCTCGGGTGGGGTGCTGTCTCATGTGCCCAGCCTGGGCACTCCCGGGTCCGGGGGAGCCGGTCCGCGCCGGGTCTGTGGACCGCCGGCGGGGCGTGGCCCCGGTCTGCGGCGCGGTGCAGTGGTGACGGGCCCGTGCGGACTCAGGCGGCGTCGTGGCCGTGCCGCCGGCGCACCCGCCGGGCGGTGGCGAGCACGCCCGCGGCGCCGGCCGCGGCGATCAGGAACTGCGCGGCGATCGCGATCCGGAAGGCGTCGGGGGCGTACAGCTCGTCGCGGAAGCCCGCGGCGTGGAGCACGTCGAGGACGAGACCGGTGACGAAGATGGCCAGCACGGAGGCGGTGAAGCCTCCCACGTTGACGATGCCCGTGGCGGTGCCGGAGCGGCGGGCCGGGTTGAAGCTGCGGGTGATGTCGAAGGCGATCATGGACGCCGGCATGCTGATCGCGATGACGCACACGGCGGCCAGCACGACCGGGACGGGCGCCGTCCCCGGCCAGACCAGCAGCACGGTCCACGCCGAGAAGATCACGCCGGTGACCCCCAGGGACAGCCGCACCCGGCGGTGCGGGTGGCGGGCGGTGAGCCCGCCCAGGCCGAGGGCCACGGCCAGGTTGGTCAGCACGAAGGAGGTCATCACGAGGGAGACCGTGGTGTCGGACAGGCCCTGGGCGTACTCGAGGTAGGGGTAGCCCCACATGAGCACGAACGTGTTGCCCGCGAACTGGGTGGTGAAGTGCACCCAGAAGCCGAGCCGTGTCCCGGGCTCGGTCACGCTCTCCCGGAGCACCTGTCCGGTCCGGCGCAGCCCCAGCTCCCGGTTGAGGACCTCCACCCCCGGGGGCGCGTTGCGCAGCAGGGCCGCGGCGAGCACGGCGGCGAGCAGCGCGAGGGACGCCAGGGCCACGAAGGACGGGAACCAGCCGGTCAGCTCGAGCAGCCAGGCGAACGGGATGACGGAGACGAGCTGGCCGAGGTTGCCCACCACGCCCAGGAACTGGGTCAGCGGCGGCACGCGCAGCGCGGAGAACCAGGCGGGGATCAGGCGCATCACGCACACGAACGTGGCCGCGTCCCCCGCGCCCACGAGCACGCGTGCGGCCACGCCCTCGCCGACCGTGTCGGCGAGGGCCAGCTGGACCTGACCCACCGTCATGAGCAGCGCCCCGGCGGCGACCATGACGCGGGAGCCGAACCGGTCCACGAGCACGCCCACGGGGATCTGGAGCCCCGCGTAGACGAGGACCTGCATGAGCGAGAACATCGACAGTGCGGAGGCCGCGGTGCCGAAGCGCTCGGCCGCGTCGACCGACGCGACGCCGAAGCTGGTGCGCTGGGCCACGGCGCTGAAGTAGGCGAAGGTGCCGATCGCGAAGACCAGGTAGGCGCGGCGTGAGTCCTTGCCCGGCTCGTGGGCTCGGTACCGGTCGGACTGCATGCACTTCGCTCTCGGGGGACGGGACCGGGCCGGGACCCGGGACGGCGGGGCCGCCCGGGACGGCGCCGGGCGGGCCGCGCGCCGGGCGGGCTCAGTCCTGCTCGTCCTCCCGGGCGGCGAGGAAGGCCTCGGCCGCGGCGCCGATCTCGTCGGCGTCGGGGAGCTCGGACTCGTCCCCGACCAGCAGGGAGCGCGGCACCGAGGCGTCGACGACGTCATCGTAGCGCTGTTCCAGTCCGGCCACGACCGCCTGCACCTCGGGGGACGCGCCGACCTGTTGGTCGATCTGCTGCTCGATCTCGCGGGCCGCCTCGCGCAGCTCGTCCGAGGGCAGGTTCAGCGACGTCACGGCGCTGACGTGCTCGAGGGCGGCCACGGCGGCGTGCGGCAGGTGCGCCTCGGCCAGGTACTGCGGGACGTGGACGGTGAAGCCGATGTTGTCGATGCCCGCCTCGCCCAGCCGGATCTCGAGGAGCTGGGCGGCCGACGAGCTCATCTCCACGACGGGCTTCCACGCGTGCTCGGCGGGCAGCAGGTCGGCCCGGTTGCCGTGCACCGAGACGATGAACGGACGGGTGTGCGGGACGGGCATCGGGATCCCCGACACGATCGCGACGAGGGAGACGTCCATCCGCCGGGCCAGGCCCACCACGGCCTCCGTGAACCGGTTCCACTGCAGGTCCGGCTCGGGGCCCGTGAGCAGCGCGAAGCTGCGCCCCAGGCCGTCCGTGACCAGCCGGAGGGAGAGCTCGGGGTTCTGGAAGCCCTCGAAGTGGTCCTCCCGGAAGGTCACGTGCGGGCGGCGGGCGCGGTAGTCGTAGAGCTGGTCCAGGTCGAAACGGGCCACGACCTCGTGCGGCAGGGCCTCCGTGATGGTGTGCTCGATCTGCACGGCCACGTGTCCCGCCTCCGCGTAGCCGGACAGGGCGACGATCAGCGGCAGGCCACGAACCCGGGCGTCCTCGAGCAGAGCGGGGTTGCTCAGGTACAGCGAGGTGGGGTCCAGCACAGCTCTTCCTCCTGGGGTGGGTCGGTTCCGGGCGTCCGTGGGGAGACCGGTGAGGGGCACACCGGCGGTGGTGCGCCCGGATCATGTCAACCGTCCGCGGGCACCGCGTTATTCCCCGCCGCACCGCCCCGCCGCCCGACCCGTGCCCCGGCCCCGGCGGCGGGGCGGTGCGGGGATAGGATCGACAGCACGCCTGCCGGCCGGGCCGGGCCGCCGGGAGCGGACCGGGCCGGCCCCGCCGGTCCAGACCTCAGCGAAAGGACGATCCATGCCCGACGTACAGGACCTGCTCGAGCCCCGGGGCATCGAGCTCACCGCCACCCACAAGGCCCTGGGCCGGACGCCGGCCCACGCGCTCGTGCTCGGCGTGGAGAAGGGACGGGAGGGCGACGGCTCGGGCCGTGTCGTGCTCCCCGCCGGGGAGCAGCGCAAGCTCGCCCCCGTGCTGGACGCCGCGGCGGCGCTGCGCGTGAAGGGCGCCGCCGACGAGGTGACCGTGCTTCCGGCCCCGTCCGGGATCCCCTTCACCGTGGTGGTCCTCACCGGGATCGGTGTCCTGCCCGAGGAGACCGCCGAGCGCGCCGAGGCACTGCGCCGGGCCGCCGGCGCGGCCGTGCGACGGCTCGCCGGGACCGACTCCGCGGTGCTCGCCCTGCCCGTGGCCACCGAGCAGGACGCCGCGGCGGTCGCCGAGGGCGCCGCTCTCGGCGCCTTCGCCTTCGCCCACCAGCGCGCCGCGACCGCCGGCAGCGTGCAGGCCCCGCTGGCCTCCGCCGTCGTGCACGCCCCCGGTGTGGCGCGGGCCGCGCTGGGCCGGTGCCTCGACCGCGCCGCCGCCCTCGGGCGCGGGGTCAGGGCCGCCCGCACCCTCGTGGACCTCTCCCCCAACGTCATGTACCCGGAGGCCGTGGCGGACTACGCCCGCCGGGCCGCCAAGGGCACCAAGGTCTCCGTGAGCGTGCTCGCCGAGAAGGAGCTCGCCAAGGGCGGCTACGGAGGGCTCCTGGGCGTGGGACAGGGCTCCGTGCACGGCCCGCGCCTCGTCAAGCTGGAGTACGCCCCGGCGCGCGCCACCAAGCACTACGCCTACGTGGGCAAGGGCATCACCTTCGACTCGGGCGGGCTCTCCCTCAAGCCCCCGGCCTCCATGATGACCATGAAGTCGGACATGGCCGGCGCCGCCGCCGTCCTCGCGACCGTCCTCACCGCCGCCGAGCTCGGACTGCCCGTGAAGGTCACCGGGTGGCTGTGCCTGGCCGAGAACCTGCCCTCGTCCACGGCCACGCGCCCCGGCGACGTCATCACCATCCGCGGCGGCCGCACCGTCGAGGTGCTCAACACCGACGCCGAGGGGCGCCTCGTGCTGGCCGACGGTCTCGTGGCCGCGTGCGAGGAGGGCCCGGACGCCGTCGTCGACATCGCCACGCTGACCGGCGCCCAGCTGGTGGCCCTGGGCGCCCGGACGTTCGGGATCATGGGCGACGACGCACTGCGCGCCGCGGTGGCCGAGGCCGCCCGCGGCGCCGGGGAGGACGGCTGGCCCATGCCGCTGCCCGAGCACCTGCGCCCGTCCCTGGACTCGAAGGTCGCCGACCTCAAGAACATCGGGGACAAGAACGGCGGGATGCTCGTCGCCGCGATCTTCCTGCGCGAGTTCGTCGGCGGCGGCGACGGCGCACGGGTGCCGTGGGCGCACGTGGACATCGCCGGCCCGTCCTTCAACGAGGGGTCGCCCTACGGCTACACCCCGGCCGAGGGCACCGGGGCGGGCGTGCGCACGCTCGTGCGGCTGCTCGAGGACGCGGTCGCCGACCGCCGCTGAGGCCCCGCGACACCCCCGCGCCGGAGGGAGCGCCCGCCTGGTCGCTCCCTCCGGCGTAGGGCTAAGGTATGTACGAAACGAACCCGTCACGGGACGGGTGCGACCCACCCGGAACGACGTCAACGCGCAAGGGAGCCAAACACGTGGCCGACAACGAATTCGACATCCTCGTCCTCGGCGGAGGGAGCGCCGGCTACGCCGCCGCGCTGCGGGCCGTGCAGCTCGGCTACACCGTGGCACTGGTCGAGAAGAACAAGCTCGGGGGCACGTGTCTCCACTGGGGCTGCATCCCCACCAAGGCCTACCTGCACTCCGCCGAGCTGGCCGAGGATGCCCGTGAGAGCTCCAAGTACGGCATCCACACCACGCTGGACTCCATCGACATGGCGGCCGTGCGGGAGTACAAGGACAAGATCGTCGCCGGCAAGTTCAAGGGCCTCACGGGCCTGATGAAGATGCGCAAGATCACGGTCGTCGAGGGCGTCGGCAAGCTCACGGGCGAGAACACGGTCGAGGTCGACGGCACCACCTACACCGGCAAGCACATCGTGCTGGCCTCCGGCTCGATCTCCAAGACCCTGGGCGTCGAGATCGGCGGACGGATCATGACCTCGACCGAGGCCCTGGAGATCGACTTCGTGCCCAAGAGCGCGATCGTCCTCGGCGGCGGCGTGATCGGCTGCGAGTTCGCCTCCATGTGGAAGTCCTTCGGCGTGGACGTCACCGTCATCGAGGGCCTGCCCCACCTGGTCGCCAACGAGGACCCGGCGATCGTCAAGACGCTCGAGCGGGAGTTCAAGAAGCGCGGCATCAAGTCGAACCTCGGCACCTTCTTCGAGAAGGTCGAGCAGGACGACGACGGTGCGAAGGTCACCCTGGCCGACGGCAAGGTCTTCGAGGCCGACATCGTCCTGGTCGCCGTGGGCCGGGGCCCGAACACCGCCGACATGGGCTACGAGGAGCAGGGCATCCCCATGGACCGCGGCTTCGTCACCCCGGACGAGCGTCTGCACACCGGCGTGGGCAACATCTACGCGATCGGCGACATCGTCCCCGGCGTGCAGCTCGCCCACCGCGGCTACCAGCAGGGTCGGTTCGTGGCCGAGGAGATCGCCGGGCTGAACCCGGCCGTCGTCGAGGACGTGAACATCCCCAAGGTCACGTTCACCGAGCCCGAGATCGCCTCCGTGGGGTACAACGAGCCGCAGGCCAAGGAGAAGTTCGGCGAGGACAACGTCGAGGTCGCCGAGTACAACCTCGCCGGCAACGGCAAGAGCTCGATCCTGGGCACCGGCGGCATGATCAAGCTCGTGCGGGAGAAGGACGGCCCGATCATCGGCTTCCACGCCATCGGCAAGCGCATCAGCGAGCAGATCGGCGAGGGCCAGCTCATCGTCAACTGGGAGGCCTACCCGGAGGACGTCGCCGCGTTCGTGCACGCCCACCCCACCCAGAACGAGGCCATCGGCGAGGCGGCCATGGCACTCGCGGGGACGCCGTTGCACGGCTGAGCACGCCGAGGCCCCGCCCTCCCGGGCGGGGCCTCCCCAGCACCCGGGACCGGGCGGGCGCCCGGACCGCACCATCGAAGGCATCATCGAAGGCACCGAAAGAGAGACGGTCGGACCATGTCAGAAACCGTAAACCTGCCCGCACTGGGCGAATCCGTGACCGAGGGCACCGTGACCCGGTGGCTCAAGCAGGTCGGTGACGAGGTCGCCGTCGACGAGCCCCTGGTCGAGGTCTCCACCGACAAGGTCGACACCGAGATCCCCTCCCCCGTGGCGGGCGTCATCGAGGAGATCCTCGTCGAGGAGGACGAGGACGTCGAGGTCGGCGCACCGCTGGTCGTCATCGGCGACGGCTCGGGCTCCGGGTCCGAGGGCGGCTCCGGCCAGGACGAGTCCTCCGCCGAGGAGGCCGAGGACGCCGCGACCGAGGCGGAGACCCCCGAGGCGACCGACGAGGCCGCCGAGCAGGAGCCCTCCGGCGAGGAGCCCTCCGGCGAGGAGCCCTCCGGCGAGGAGCCCTCCGGCGAGGAGCCCTCCGGCGAGGAGAAGGCCCCGAAGGCCGAGGCCCAGCAGACGGGCGAGGGCAGCGAGATCACCCTGCCCGCCCTGGGCGAGTCCGTGACCGAGGGCACCGTGACCCGGTGGCTCAAGCAGGTCGGCGACGAGGTCGCCGTGGACGAGCCGCTGCTGGAGGTCTCCACCGACAAGGTCGACACGGAGGTCCCCTCCCCCGTGGCCGGGACCCTGCTGGAGATCCGGGTGCAGGAGGACGAGGACGCCGAGGTCGGCCAGGTCCTGGCGATCATCGGCTCCGGCTCCGCCCCGTCCGGGGACGAGCCCGCCGAGAAGCCCGCCGAGGACTCCTCCGCGCAGGAGGCCGAGGACGCCGCGACCGAGGCGGAGACCCCCGAGGCGACCGACGAGGCCGCCGAGCAGGAGCCCTCCGGCGAGGAGAAGGCCCCGAAGGCCGAGGCCCAGCAGACGGGCGAGGGCAGCGAGATCACCCTGCCCGCCCTGGGCGAGTCCGTGACCGAGGGCACCGTGACCCGGTGGCTCAAGCAGGTCGGCGACGAGGTCGCCGTGGACGAGCCGCTGCTGGAGGTCTCCACCGACAAGGTCGACACGGAGGTCCCCTCCCCCGTGGCCGGGACCCTGCTGGAGATCCGGGTGCAGGAGGACGAGGACGCCGAGGTCGGCCAGGTCCTGGCGATCATCGGCTCCGGCTCCGCCCCGTCCGGGGACGAGCCCGCCGAGAAGCCCGCCGAGGACTCCTCCGCGCAGGAGGCCGAGGAGAAGCCGGCGAAGCAGTCCACCGACGGTGGCGAGGGCTACGAGGGCTCCTCCTCCGGCAAGCAGGAGAAGGCGCCGTCCCGCGACGAGGCCCTGGTCGAGACCGACGAGCCCGCGCTGGCCGACACGTCCGGGGACGAGCAGCAGGACGCCGAGCAGCGCGACGGCGCCCGCACCGAGAAGGCCGAGGCTCCGACCGGTGACAACTCGTCCTACGTGACCCCGCTGGTGCGCAAGCTCGCCAAGAAGGAGGGCGTGGACCTCTCCACGCTCACGGGCACCGGGGTGGGCGGTCGCATCCGCAAGCAGGACGTGCTGGCCGCCGCCGAGCAGCAGAAGGGCGCCGAGGCACCGGCGGCCGAGCCGGCCGCCGCGGCACCGGAGAAGGAGTCCGCCCCGGCCGCGCCGAAGGCGGACGCCAAGCGGGGGACCACGGAGAAGGCCCCGCGGATCCGGATGACGATCGCCCAGCGCATGCGCGAGTCGCTGCAGGAGGCCGCCCAGCTGACCCAGGTGACCGAGGTCGACATGACCCGCGTGGCCGTGCTGCGCGGCAAGGCGAAGGCGAAGTTCCAGGAGCGGGAGGGCGCCAAGCTCACCTACCTGCCCTTCTTCGCCAAGGCGGTGGCCGAGGCGCTGCAGGCCCACCCCAAGCTCAACGCCACCTTCAAGGAGGCCGAGAAGGAGATCGTCTACAACGGCTCGGAGAACATCGCCATCGCGGTGGACACCCCGAAGGGCCTGCTGGTGCCGGTCATCAAGAACGCCGGCGACCTCAACCTCGGCGGCCTGGCCAAGCAGATCGCCGACCTCGGCTCCCGGGCCAAGGACGGCAACATCACGCCGGACGACCTCACCGGCGGCACCTTCACGATCACGAACCTCGGCTCCTTCGGCGCCCTGTTCGACACCCCGATCATCAACCAGCCGCAGGTGGCCATCCTCGGCACGGGGTCGATCGTGAAGCGCCCGATGGTCGTCTCGGACGCGGACGGCAACGACACCATCGCCATCCGCCAGATGTGCTACCTGTCGCTGACCTACGACCACCGTCTGGTCGACGGCGCGGACGCCGGTCGCTTCCTGCAGGCGCTCAAGGCGCGCCTGGAGGAGGGCCGCTTCGAGTCCGAGGTCGGTCTCTGACCGGTCCCGTGCCGGTCCCCGTCCGCCGCTGAGCACCTGCGGAGGACCCACCACGACGAGAGGGCGTGTTCCTGGTCACAGGGAGCACGCCCTCTCGGCGTGCGCGGGCGGGGCTCCGATAGGCTCGGAATCATGACCTTCCTGACCGGACTCCTCGTCCTCCTGCACCTCGTCGGCGCCGCGATCATCGTGGGCACCTGGATCTACACCATGAAGCGCCCGACGGTGTCCCCCGGACAGTTCCACGCCTCGCTGCTGAGCCTGGTGACCGGTCTCCTGCTCGTGGCGATCTACGAGATGGGCGACGCCGACGTCAACCACGCCAAGGTCGCCGTGAAGCTGCTCGTCGCCCTCGCGGTGGCGGTCGCGGCCTTCGTGGGACAGCGGAGGACCAAGCGCGGGGAGACCGTCTCGACCGGCCTGGCCCACGCCGTGGGCGGGCTGGCGCTGATCAACATGGCGGTCGCCACGCTCTGGTGAGCGGCGTCCCCCACCACCGGACCCCCGGCGCTGCCCGTCAGCCCCGGGGGTTCTTCGTCTCCGGGTCCGCGGCGGGGGCGGTCGCGTCCGCCACGGGCTCCACCGCCCCGAGCCGCCAGCCCCGCTCGCCGTCGACCAGGACCACGAGGACCGTCTGCACCCAGGCGTCCCCCGCCGCCACCACGGACGCGGTCGCTCCCGGCTCGCCCCGGTAGCCGTCCACCCGCACCTCGGCCACCAGCGCGACCGTGCCCGGCTCCGAGGGCCCAGCAGGGGCGTCGCGGATGCTCCCGACCTCGAGCACGAGCTCGGGGAAGTCGCCTGCTCCTCGCGCGATGGTGTTCCGGTCGGCCGCCGCGGCCTCGGCCCCGGGCACGTACACCTCCTCCAGCAGCCGGGCGTCACCGGTGCGCAGGGCCTCGCCCCGCCGCGCCACCAGCTCCCGCAGCGCCTGCCGGGGATCCGCGGGGTCCTGCGGCGTTCCGCCGCCGGGCCCCGCGCCCGGCTCGGTCGTTCCCGGCCGCCCGGGCGCCGTGCGCCGCAGCGGGTTCGCCGTCGGCACCGCGTCCGCCGTCGGCACCGGGTCCGCCGTCACTGCGGGATCCCGCGTCGAGGCCGGCTCCGACGCCGCTCCGGGGGACGGGACGGGGTCCCCCTGCGGAAGCAGGACGGCGCCCGCGGCGGCCAGCAGCAGCGCCGCCGCCCCGACGAGCACGGTCCGGCGCCCGCCCGTCCCGGTCCGGGTTCGTCGGCCGGCCGGGAGCCCCGGGCCGTCCGGGGCCGGTTCCTGGGCCCGCGCGAGCCGGTCGGCCAGGTCCCCCGCGGTGGGCCGGGCCGACGGGTCGGCGTCGAGGGCGGCCTCGACCGCCCGGACGAGGCCGTGCGGGGCCGCGGGGCACAGCAGGGACAGGGGCACCCGCCGCGCCTCCCGGGCCGGCGCCCGCCCGGTGAGGGCCGTCCATCCGACCGCCCCCAGATCGCGGACGTCGTCCTCCGGGCTCCCGGCCGCCGTGCCCGCCCGCACGGCGGCCGACGGCGCGGCACCGTCCGTGGTCGCCGTGGCGCGGAACAGGACCTGCCGGGCCGAGAGCTCTCCGTGGCACCGGCCGAGGGCGTGCAGGGCGGCCAGGCCGGTGGCGGCGTCCCGGAGCACCGCGGCCGCCTCGGCGGGCTCCAGCCGGCCGCGCACGGCCAGCCGGTCGGCGAGGGAGCCGCCCGCCAGGAAGTCCTCGACCAGTCCCACGGGCGCCGCCGCCGGGCCCAGCAGTCCGCGCACGGCCACGAGGCAGGGCTCCTCCCGGCCCCCCAGGGCCACCGCGAGCGACAGGGCCGCGGCCCGGGACCGGTCGCGCGCCGGGCCGGGCTCCTCGGGGCAGGGACGCAGGACGAAGTGCTCCCCGGAGCGCGCCTCCCGCACCAGCCACGAGCGCCCGCCCAGGCGGCGGACCGGCTCCAGCCCGTCCTCGGGCGGGAGCCGCGGGGGCGTGTCCTCCGGCGGTGGGCCGGCGGAGGCGCCGGGGCGGTCGTCGCGGACGGCCGCGGCGAGCCGTGCCCGCGCGGAGACGGGAAGGGCCCGGATGGCCTCGTGGTGGCCGCCGTGCGCGGCGGGGCGCTGGTCCATGCCCCCCAGGATGCCCGCCCGGCGCCCGGGACCGCGGGCGCCGTCCACAGCCTCCGCCCGGCGCGCGCCGGGCCGGCCGCGCGATAGGCTGGGGACATGTCCCTCTGCTTCGAACGGCTCGGCTTCGATCCGCACCTCGTCGACTACCGCTCGGCGCTGGAGCTGCAGAAGAACGTGCACCGCGAGGTCGTCGCGGGCGAGCGGGCCGGCACCGTGCTGCTGCTCGAGCACCCCCCGGTCTACACGGCCGGTCGGCGCACCGAACCCCACGAGTACCCCCAGGACGGGAGCGAGGTCGTGGAGATCGGCCGCGGTGGCAAGCTCACGTACCACGGACCCGGGATGCTCGTCGGCTACCCCATCGTCCGGCTGACCACGCCCATCGACGTCGTGCGCTTCGTGCGCCTGCTCGAGGAGATCATCCTGGCCGTGGTCGCGGACTTCGGGGTGGAGGCCACCACCGTGGCGGGGCGCTCCGGGGCGTGGGTGCTCGCGGACGAGCACGGCCCGGACCGCAAGATCGCCGCCATCGGCGTGCAGGTCTCCAAACGGACCACCATGCACGGCTTCGCCCTGAACTGCTCCAACGACCTGCGTCCGTTCGGCAAGATCATCCCCTGCGGCATCACCGACGCCTCCGTCACGAGCCTCTCCCAGGAGACGGGCCGGCTCGTGACCCCGGAGACGGTGGTCGCGCGCATGGAGCAGGAAATATCCGCCCGCCGGGACGAGTTGTGCGAACAGTTCGTCCCGTCAGGGACCCCGGGTCCGCTGCCCTGGCCCACCGCCGTCAGCTGACCTGCGCCGCCCCGGGACCGCCGGGACCGTGAGCGCACCACCGTCGACATCTCGACAAGGAGACCGACCATGACCGTTGCCCCCGAGGGCCGCCGCCTGCTGCGCGTCGAGGCGCGCAACGCCGAGACACCCATCGAGAAGAAGCCGTCCTGGCTGAAGAACACGGCGCGGATGGGCCCCGAGTTCCAGGAGCTGAAGTCGCTGGCCCGCGGCAAGGGCCTGCACACCGTGTGCGAGGAGGCCGGCTGCCCCAACATCTACGAGTGCTGGGAGGACCGGGAGGCCACGTTCCTGATCGGCGGCTCCAAGTGCACCCGCCGCTGCGACTTCTGCGACATCGCCACCGGCAAGCCCGACCTGCTGGACGTCACCGAGCCCCGCAAGGTGGCCGAGTCCGTCAAGGAGCTGGGCCTGCGCTACGCCACCGTCACGGGCGTGGCCCGTGACGACCTCGACGACGGCGGCGCCTGGCTGTACGCGGAGACCATCCGCGCGATCCACACGCTGAACCCGAACACCGGCGTGGAGATCCTGATCCCCGACTTCCAGGGCAAGCCCGACCGGCTGCAGCAGGTCATCGACGCCGAGCCGGAGGTCTTCGCCCACAACGTCGAGACGGTCCCGCGCATCTTCCGCGAGATCCGGCCCGCGTTCACCTACGAGCGCTCCCTCGACGTCATCACCCAGGGCAAGGACGCCGGGATGATCACCAAGTCCAACCTCATCCTGGGCATGGGCGAGACGAACCAGGAGATCTACGAGGCGCTGTGCGACCTCAACGACGCCGGGTGCGACATCATCACGCTCACCCAGTACCTGCGCCCCTCCCCGCTGTTCCACCCGATCGACCGGTGGGTCAAGCCCGAGGAGTTCGTGGAGCTCTCCGAGATGGCCGAGGAGATCGGCTTCCTGGGCGTCATGGCCGGGCCGATGGTCCGCTCCTCGTACCGCGCCGGCCGGCTGTGGGCCCGGGCCATGGAGAAGTCCGGCCGGGCGATCCCGGAGCACCTGGCGCACATCGAGGACACCGGCAGCGCCTCCCAGGAGGCGTCCTCGCTCGTCCAGCGTCTCCGCTGAGGACCGGCGGGGCGCGGCCCCGTCCACCCGCTAAACTGGAGGACGGACCACGGCCGGGCGCCCCCATGCGCTGACGCCGCGGGTCCCCCGGAACACCGCCACCGCACCACAGGACGAGGTCTCACCGTGTCACCTTCCCACGCCAAGTCGCGCCCGACGTCGCGATCCACCTCCCCCGGGAAGCCGACGGGGAAGCCGACCGGGAAGCCCACCCGGGCGCAGAAGCGCGAGGCGAAGCAGCAGCGGAAGGCGTCCAAGGGGCCGGGCTTCCTCAGCCAGATCAAGCAGGTCTTCAAGATGACCCGCGAGGTCGAGCCCAACATCGGCTGGTGGATGCTGCTGATCGGCCTCGGCGTCCTCCTGGTCTTTCTGCTCGTCGGCGTCCTCCTCGGCAACTGGATCACCGGGCTGCTCATCGGCCTGCCGTTCGCCCTGCTCGCCGCCTCGTTCTACCTCTCCCGGCGGGCCGAGCGCGCCGCGTTCGCCCGGATCGAGGACCAGCCCGGGGCCGCCGGCGCCGCGCTGTCCGCGCTGCGCCGCGGCTGGATCGTCGAGGACCAGCCGGCCGCCATGGACCCCCGCACCCGCGACCTCATCTTCCGCGCCATCGGCCGGCCCGGGGTGGTCCTCGTGACCGAGGGGCCCGCCGGACGGGTCGACAAGCTCGTCACCAAGGAGCGCCGCCGGATCGGCCCCGTGATCCAGAACGTGCCGATCCACGTCATCAAGACCGGCAAGGGCGAGGGCCAGGTCCCGCTGCGCCAGCTGTCCAAGGAGATGAAGAAGCTCGACAAGAAGCTCACCCAGCAGGAGGTGCAGACCGTGCACAAGCGGATCAGCACCCTGGGCAACCGCCTGCCGATCCCCAAGGGCGTGGACCCCATGCGCGCCCGCCCGGACCGCCGGGCCATGCGCGGCCGCTGAGCCGCGGGTCTGCCCGACGACGACGGAGCCCCTCGCCTTCCGCGGAAGGCGAGGGGCTCCGTCGTCGTCGGGCGCCGTGCCGCCGGGGGCTCAGCGGGTGCGGACGAGGACCGTGTCCGCCGCCCGGTCGTGCAGGCCCCGCTGGTCCGGGTCGAACACGACCGCCGGGATCACGAGGCACAGCAGCAGGGAGCGGACCGCGGCGCGGGCGAAGCCCGCCGGCCGCCCGGCCAGCGTCTGCACCTGCAGACCGAGCAGCAGGTGCCCCGGCGTGTGGCCGGTCGCACCGACGAGCAGCACGTTGAGCACGAACAGGAACGCCAGGGTCATCAGCCCCTGCTCGTTCCACTGGGGCACGAGCCACTGCGCGAGGGCCCAGCACAGGTACCAGTCCACCACCAGGGCCACGAGCCGCCGCCCCACCCGCCCCACGGAGCCCGGCCCCTGCTCCGGGCGTCCGAGGCGCTGCCCCGGGTACTGCTGCCGGCCGGTCCCCGGCCCCTCGAGCCACGAGCCCACATCACGTCTGTCGATCATCCCCTCAGGGTATCGGGGAGGGACTCCCCTAGACTGGCGGGAGACCGTGGCTCCCCCGGGGGACTCCTGCGTAACACCGAGGAAACACCCGGGACACGGAGCCTTAATGCCCGGTCCGTAGCGTTGTCCCCGGAAACGGACGCCGGCCGAACGCACCTGGCACGGCGGTCCAGCCCACCTAACAAGGAGAACAGCACATGTTCCAGACACCCGAGGAAGTCCTCGCCTTCATCAAGGACGAGGAGATCGTCTTCGTCGACGTCCGGTTCACGGACATGCCCGGCGTGCAGCAGCACTTCAACCTCCCCGCCAAGTCGGTGGACGACGACTTCTTCGTGCACGGACAGCTGTTCGACGGCTCCTCCATCCGCGGCTTCCAGGGCATCGCCGAGTCCGACATGCAGCTCATCCCGGACCCGACCTCGGCGTTCGTGGACCCCTTCCGCGTCGAGAAGACCCTCGTGGTGACCTGCTCGATCGTGAACCCCCGCACCGGTGAGCCCTACCACCGCGACCCCCGCGGTGTCGCCGAGCGCGCCGAGGCCTACATGGCGTCGACCGGGATCGCCGACGTCGCCAACTTCGCCTCCGAGGCCGAGTTCTTCATCTTCGAGGACGTCCGCTACGACATCCAGCCGCAGGGCTCCTTCTACGCCATCGACTCCGACGAGGCCGCCTGGAACACCGGCCGCAAGGAGGAGGGCGGGAACCTGGGCAACAAGACCGCCACCAAGGGCGGCTACTTCCCCGTCTCCCCGGTCGACAAGCAGGCCGACCTGCGCGACGCCATGTGCGTGGCCCTGGACGAGGTGGGTCTCGAGGTCGAGCGCTCCCACCACGAGGTGGGCGCTCCCGGCCAGGCCGAGATCAACTACAAGTTCAACACCCTGACCAAGGCCGCCGACGACCTGCAGAAGTTCAAGTACGTCATCAAGAACACGGCGGACGCCTTCGGCAAGTCGGCCACGTTCATGCCCAAGCCCGTCTTCAACGACAACGGCTCCGGCATGCACTGCCACCAGTCCCTGTGGAAGGGCAGCGACCCGCTGTTCTACGACGAGAAGGGCTACGCGGGCCTCTCCGACCTCGCCCGCTGGTACATCGGCGGCCTGCTCGAGCACTCCTCGGCCGTGCTGGCCTTCACCAACCCGACGGTGAACTCCTACCGCCGCCTGGTCAAGGGCTTCGAGGCCCCGGTCAACATGGTGTACTCGCAGGGCAACCGCTCCGCCGGCATCCGCATCCCGATCACGGGCACCAACCCGAAGGCCAAGCGTCTCGAGTTCCGCGCCCCGGACCCCTCCTGCAACCCGTACCTCGCCTTCGCCGCGCAGCTGATGGCGGGCCTCGACGGCATCCGCAACCGCATCGAGCCGGCCGACCCGATCGACAAGGACCTCTACGAGCTGCCCGCCGAGGAGGCCAAGGACATCAAGAAGGCCCCGGCCTCGCTCGAGGAGGCGCTCCTGGCCCTCGAGGAGGACCACGAGTTCCTGCTCGCCGGCGACGTCTTCACCGAGGACACCATCCAGTCCTGGATCGAGTACAAGCGCGAGTTCGAGCTCAAGCCGCTGTCCGTGGTCCCGCACCCGCTGGAGTTCTCGCTGTACTACGGCGTCTGACCCGCAGGGATCGACCGCTTCACGGGCAAGGCCCCGGACCCCTCGCAGGGGTCCGGGGCCTTGCCCGTGCTCGGCGTTCACTTTTCGACATTTGCCATGGTCAGTGAATATTTGTGATGGGCATCACTAACGTGGACACTGCCGGCCATGGGGGCCAGCAGGGGGACATTGAGCCGGCCGATTGTTGTCGGCACTCGCGCGCGCACCGACTCTGCGCTCGTCGGCCGTTCGGTGCCGGTGCCCTCTCCATCACGTTGTCAATGAACCGAGGCGATCATGAGAACCTCCACCAAGCGCGCCCTTGCACCGCTGGCAGTGGCCGGCGCCCTCGTCCTCACAGGACTGCCACCGGCCACGGCCGATCACTATCCTCCTTTCGAGTTGCCCGAAAACACGGCATGCACATTCCCGCTCGGTGTATCAGCCACCGGGGGCAAGCTCCACACCAAGACGTGGTACGACGAAAAGGGCGATCCCGTGCGTAGCATTACTGCGGGTCGGGGCGATGTGGTGACTTACACGAACCTGGATACGGGTGCGTTCCTGTCCCTCAAGACGGGAGGCAACGTGGAGCGCAAGACTTACCATCCGGATGGATCGCAGACCGTCACCATGACCGGCCAGGGTGGACTCATCTTTTTCCCCTCGGACGAGCCTCCTGGTCCCAGCACCACCCATTACTTTGGGCGAGTCGTCTACACCATTGGAACGGACGGCGTGTGGACCCTAGTCAGCACATCCGGCCGGGAACGGGACATTTGCGCGGAGCTTGCTTAGTCCGAGCCATCTCGGGGAGGGCCCCGGTTGCCTCATAAGCGTCCGGGGCGCTCCCGTGCCGACGGCGGAACGTGACCGCCCTCAGTGCCCATAGAAGAGCCGCTCGAACACGGCCCGGGCCTTGCGGGTGGTGCGCAGGTAGTCCTCCTCGAGACGGCCGGCGCCGCCGTGCTCGTACCCGCACCAGCGGGCCACCGCCTCGAGGTCGGCCCGCTTCGAGGGCAGGGCGTCGGAGCGGCGCCCGGTGCGCAGGACGTTGCCGTTGCGCACGGCCGTGGCGAGCCGCCACGCGGCCGAGAGGGCCGTGGCGTCCTCGGCGGTGACGAGCCCGGCCTCCTCCGCGGCGTGCAGCGCCCGCAGGGTGCTCGTGGTCCGCAGCCCCTGGACCCGGTGCCCGTGCTGCAGCTGCAGCGTCTGGACGAGCCACTCGACGTCCGAGAGCCCGCCCCGGCCCAGCTTCACGTGCCGGGACGGGTCCGCACCCCGCGGCATCCGCTCGTTCTCCACGCGGGCCTTCATCCGCCGGATCTCCAGCAGCTGGCGCTCCGTGAACTCCTCCGGGTAGCGGCGCGGGTCGATGACCCGCCGGAAGGCGTCGGCCAGGTCGTCGCTGCCGGCCATGGGCAGGGCGCGGGTGAGCGCCTGGAACTCCCAGGTCTGCGCCCAGCGGGCGTAGTACTCGGCGTAGGAGTCGACGGAGCGCACCATGGGCCCCTGCTTGCCCTCGGGGCGCAGGTCGTTGTCGATCTCGAGCACCCGCTCCGCCACGATGGGCGGCGTGCAGGGCGCCTTGAGCAGCTGCACCATCCGCTGCAGCAGCGTCTCGGCCTGCTCCCGGGCGTCCGCGGGGTCCGCGTCCTCCACCGGGGCGCAGACGTACATGACGTCGGCGTCGGAGCCGTAGCCGATCTCCCGCCCGCCCTGCCGGCCCATCGCCACGACCAGGACGTCGGCGAGCCGCCCGTCCCGGTCGTAGACCTCCCGCTCGGCCACGTGCAGGGCGCCCAGGATGCAGACCCGGTCGATGTCGGACAGCGCCTCCACGACCTGCTCGACGTCGAGCAGCCCGGAGGTGTCCGCGAGCGCCACGCGCAGCTCCTCGCGGCGGCGGATCAGCCGGATCATCCGCACGGCCTCCCCGGGGTCGGGGTGCCGGGCCATCTGGGCGCGGATCTCGCTCCACAGCGTCTCGAAGGACACGGGGCAGAGCTCGTCGTCCTGGCCGAGCCAGGCGGTCGCCTCCGGAGAGTTCTCCAGCAGGTCGGTGACGTAGCGCGAGCTCGAGAGGATCTGGCACAGCCGTTCCGCGGCGGCGTTCGAGTCGCGCAGCAGCCGCAGGAACCAGGGGGTGGTCCCGAGGGACTCGGAGAGCCGCCGGAACCCGAGCAGCCCGGCGTCGGCGTCGACCCCGTCGGCCAGCCAGGCCAGGAGCACGGGCAGCAGGGTGCGCAGGATCTCCGCCCGCCGGCTGACGCCGCGGGTGAGCGCCTCGATGTGCCGCACGGCGGCCTTCGGGTCCCGGTAGCCGAGCGCGGCCAGCCGGTCCCGCACCGACTCGGCCGACAGCTGGGTGTCGGTCTCGGGCAGGTGGGCCAGCGCGGCGAGCAGCGGCCGGTAGAAGATCCGCTCGTGCATCCCCCGCACGCTGCGCTTGACCTTGCGCCACTCCTCGAGCAGCGAGTCGCCGGAGGGACGGGCGGTGTCGGCGGCGCCCTGCAGCGACCGGGCGATGACCGTGAGCTCCCGCTCCCCGCGCGGCATGAGGTGGGTGCGGCGCAGGCGGAACAGCTGGATGCGGTGCTCGAGCAGGCGCAGCCAGCGGTAGTGGGCGGAGAACTGCTCGCTGTCCCGGCGGCCGATGTAGCCGCCCTCGGAGAGCGCGGCGAGGGACTCGGTCGTGGCCTGCGTCCGGACCCGCTCGTCCGTGCGCCCGTGCACCAGCTGGAGGAGCTGGACCGTGAACTCGACGTCGCGCAGACCGCCGGGGCCCAGCTTGATCTGGCGCTCGCCCTCGGCCGCCGGGATGTTGTCGGTGACCCGCCGGCGCATGGCCTGCACGGACTCGACGAAGCCCTCGCGCGCGGAGCTGCGCCACACGAACGGCTCGATGGCCTTCCGGTAGGCCGCCCCGAGCTCCGGGTCCCCGGCAACGGGGCGGGCCTTGAGCAGGGCCTGGAACTCCCAGGACTCGGCCCACCGCTCGTAGTAGCGCACGTGCGAGTCCAGGGTGCGCACGAGCGGCCCGTCCTTGCCCTCGGGCCGGAGGTTGGCGTCCACCTCCCACAGCGGGGGCTCCGTGCCGCGGGACATGAGCGCCCGGGCGGTGCCCGTGGCGAGGGCCGCGCCGATGACGGTCGCCTCCGCCCCGTCGAGGGGTTCGGTGCCGTCCGGGTCCTCGACGGCCATGACGTGGACGACGTCGACGTCGGAGATGTAGTTCAGCTCCCGCGCGCCGCACTTGCCCATCCCGATCACGGCCAGCCGCACCCGGTCGACGGTCTCGGGGGCCCAGGTTGCCGCCGCCTCCGCCCGGGAGACGGCGAGCGCCGCCTCGAGGGCGGCGGCGGCGAGGTCGGCCAGCTGCCGGCCCACCGCGGGCATGTGGTCGGCGGGGTAGAGGGCCCCGACGTCGCGGATCGCGATGCGCGCCAGCTCCCGCCGGTAGGCCACGCGCAGGGCGCTGCAGGCGGTGTCGCCGGTCTCCGCCGCCACCGGGGTTCGCGCGGCGGGATCGGCTCCGACGGCCGTCAGCAGCGCGTCGCGGAACTGCTCCGCGGGGATCTCCTCGGGCTCGGCGGCGGCGGGCTCAGCGAGCAGGTCCAGGTGCTCGGGGCGCCGCAGCAGGAACTCCCCGAGCGCCTCGGAGGCCCCCAGGAGCCGGAACATGGTCTCGGAGGCCTCCGGACCCGCGTTGATCCGCTCGGCGAGCTCCGGGGTGCCCTCGAGGAGCCGGACGGTGAGCTGCAGGGCGACGTCGGGCGACGCCGCCAGCGCCAGGCCCTCCAGCAGCCGGTCCAGGTCGACCTCGGCGAGCTCGGGGAAGCCGAGCCAGCGCTGGGCGTTGCCCGTGTCGGCGAAGCCGACCTTGATGAGCCGGCCGGACGCGACGGGGTCCGTGGCGGCCGTCGACTGGGGAGGGTGTGTCATGGGACGGTCCGTCCGGGGTCAGAGGATGCCGAGGTTGTTCTTGAGCTCGAAGTGCGTGACGACCCGGCGGTAGTCGTTCCAGTCGCGGCGCTTGTTGCGCAGGAAGTAGTCGTAGACCTGCTCCCCGAGCAGCTCGGCCATGAACTCCGACTCCTCGGTCTCCCGGATCGCGTCGTACAGGCTCGAGGGCAGCGGGTTGTGGCCGAGGGCGCGGCGCTCCGCGGAGCTCATCGCCGCGACGTCGTCCAGCTCGACCGGCGGGAGCTCGTACTCGTTCTCGATGCCCCGCAGACCCGCGGCCAGCAGAGCGGCGTAGGACAGGTACGGGTTCGTGGCGGAGTCGATGCCGCGGTACTCGATCCGCGCGGCCTGCACCTTGTCCGGCTTGGACAGCGGCACCCGCACGAGCGCGGAGCGGTTGTTGTGCCCCCAGGACTGGTAGGAGGGCGCCTCTCCCCCGCCCCAGAGCCGCTTGTAGGAGTTGACGAACTGGTTGGTCACCGACGTGAACTCGGGGGCGTGCCGCAGGATGCCGGCGATGAAGTGCCCCGCCGTGCGGGAGAGCCGGAACTCGGACCCGGCCTCGAAGAAGGCGTTGGTGTCCCCCTCGAACAGCGAGAAGTGGGTGTGCATGCCGGAGCCGGGGTGCTCCGTGAAGGGCTTGGGCATGAAGGTCGCGTAGAGGCCCTGCGAGAGCGCGACCTCCTTGATCACCGTGCGGAACGTCATGATGTTGTCGGCCGTCTGCAGGGCGTCGGCGTAGCGCAGGTCGATCTCGTTCTGCCCGGGACCCGCCTCGTGGTGGGAGAACTCGACGGAGATCCCGACGGCCTCCAGCATGCTCACGGCCTTGCGCCGGAAGTCCTGCACCACGCCGCCCGGCACGTGGTCGAAGTACCCCTCGTGGTCCACGGGGGTGGGCCGGCCCTCGGCGTCGAGGTCCGCGGACTTCAGCAGGTAGAACTCGATCTCCGGCGCCGTGTAGCAGGTGAAGCCCATGTCCGAGGCCTTCTCCAGGACACGCTTGAGCACGCCGCGCGGGTCCGAGGAGGAGGGCTCGCCGTCCGGGGTGAGGATGTTGCAGAACATCCGTGCGGTGGGCTCCGTCTCGCCGCGCCACGGCAGGATCTGGAACGTGGAGGGGTCCGGCTGCAGGAGCATGTCCGCCTCGGAGACCCGCGACAGACCCTCGATGGACGAGCCGTCGAAGCCCAGTCCCTCCTCGAAGGCCGCCTCGACCTCGGCGGGGGCCAGGGCCACCGACTTGAGGCTCCCGACGACGTCCGTGAACCACATGCGCACGAAGCGGACGTCGCGCTCCTCGATGGTCCTGAGGACGAACTCCTGCTGACGGTCCATGGTTGCCTTCCTCGTCTTCCTGCCCGCGGCTCCGCCCCGCCCGTGCGTGCTGTGCCGGCCGGGCACGACTGCTTGTCCCGCCCACTCTAACGCGCGGCCCCGCCGCGCCCCGCGGACGGGACCGGCGCGGGCGGGTGCGCCCGATAGGGTGGGGCCATGACCCAGGAGACACCCCGCCCGGCACCGGGCGCGCTGGACGTGCGCCGGGTGCGCACGCACCACCTGCGCGAGGCCAAGCGCCACGGCGAGAAGTTCACGATGCTCACCTGCTACGACGCCCTGACGGCTGCGATCTTCGACGCGGCCGGCGTCGACTCGCTGCTGGTGGGGGACTCCGCGGGCAACAACGTCCTGGGCCACTCCAGCACCCTGCCGGTCACGGTGGACGAGCTGCTGCCGATGTGCCGGGCCGTGTCCGGGTCGGTCGAGCGCGCCTTCGTGGTGGTGGACCTGCCCTTCGGCTCCTACGAGGGCTCTCCCGAGCAGGCGGTGGCCACCGCGGTGCGCTTCCTCAAGGAGGGCGGCGCGCACGCGGTGAAGCTCGAGGGCGGGGCGTGGTTCGCCCCGCACGTCGAGGCCATGGTCCAGGCAGGGGTGCCGGTCGTGGCGCACATCGGCTTCACCCCGCAGAGCGAGCACGCCCTGGGCGGGTACCGGGTGCAGGGCCGCGGCGACGCCGCGGCCACGCTCGTCGAGGACGCCCGTGCCCTGGAGGCGGCCGGGGCCTTCTGCGTGCTCATGGAGATGGTCCCGGCGGAGGCCGCCGCGGCCGTGGACGCCGCCCTGGAGGTCCCGACCGTGGGGATCGGGGCCGGGTCCGCGACCACCGGCCAGGTGCTGGTGTGGCAGGACATGCTGGGACTTCGCCAGGGCCGGATGCCCCGCTTCGTGCGGCAGTACGCGGACCTCCACGGGGTGGTCTCCGACGCCGTGGGCCGCTACGTGGAGGACGTCCGCTCGGGGACCTTCCCGGGCCCGGAGCACGGTTTCTGACCCGGCCCGCGGACGCACCGCGCCGACGCGCGGCCCGGCCGTTCAGCCCTCGTCGAAGGCCCGGTCCTCCTCGTCCCACTGCCGGGTGCGCTCCGCGGCCAGCTTCAGCGCGTTCTGCGCCTCCTCGCGCGTGGCGTAGGGCCCGAGCAGCTTGCGGTAGTCCGACTGCGGACCCTCCTCCACCTGGTGGGTGTAGACGTTGAACCAGTACTCGCTCATGACCTCTCCTCTCGGTGGCCGCCGGGCCCGGGAGACCGGGCCGGCTCCGTGCCCGGCGCGCTAGGGTAGATCCTAGGCCCGGACCGGCCCGGACGGGGCCGGCACACCCGATCCAGGAGGTCCAGACCCCCGTGCCCACGCACAACCTCACCGCGCCCGCCCCTGGCGGCGCCGCCCCCGTCGGGACCCTCGTCCCCGGCTCCATGACCCCTGGCCGCCCGGTGCCGGCGGCCATCCCCCGCCCGGAGTACGTCGGCCGGGCGGAGCCGGACGAGGGCCGCGGCGGCAACGTCTACACCGCGGACGAGATCGAGCTCATCCGTGCGGCGGGCCGGATCGCGGCCCGCGCCCTGCAGGAGGCCGGCCGCGCGGCCGTGCCCGGCACCACCACGGACGAGCTGGACCGGATCGCCCACGAGTACATGTGCGACCACGGGGCCTACCCCTCCTGCCTGGGGTACCGGGGCTTCCCCAAGTCCATCTGCACGTCCCTCAACGAGGTGATCTGCCACGGCATCCCCGACTCCACGGTGCTGGAGGAGGGCGACATCATCAACCTGGACGTCACGGCCTACAAGGACGGCTTCCACGGCGACACCAACCGGATGTTCCTGGTGGGCGAGGTCGACGAGCAGTCCCGCCTGCTGGTCGAGCGCACCGAGGAGGCCCTGAACCGGGCCGTCAAGGCGGTCCGCCCGGGGCGGGAGATCAACGTCATCGGCCGCGTCATCGAGAAGTACGCCCGGCGCTTCGACTACGGCGTGGTGCGGGACTTCACGGGCCACGGCGTGGGCCGCGAGTTCCACTCCGGACTGATCGTCCCCCACTACGACGCCGCGCCCTCCTACGCCACCCTCATGGTCCCGGGCATGGTCTTCACGATCGAGCCCATGCTGACCCTGGGCACCGTCCAGTGGGAGCAGTGGGACGACGACTGGACCGTGACCACCCGCGACCGGCGCCGCACCGCGCAGTTCGAGCACACCATGGCCGTCACCGAGGACGGGGTGGACGTCCTCACCCTTCCGTAGCCCCTGCCGTAGACTGCCCACTGATCATCCGACCACGGCCCCACGAGAGGACCGCTCCATGACCACACCAGACCGCGCCGCCGCCGCCGTCCCGAGCCGCCGCGTCATCGGCATCGACTTCGGCGGCACCGGGACCAAGGGCGGGATCGTGGACCTCGACACGGGCGAGCTCGTCGGCGAGCGCTTCCGGATCCCCACGCCCCGACCCGCCACTCCGGAGAAGGTCGCCGAGGTGGTGGAGCAGATCGTCGCGGAGCTGCAGTCCCGCCCCGAGGCCCCCGCCCCGGACTCGCCGGTGGGCATCGTCTTCCCGGCGATCATCAAGGAGGGCGTCGCCCTCTCCGCGGCGAACATCGACCAGTCATGGATCGGCACGGACGTCGACGCGCTCATGACCGAACGGCTCGGCCGCCCGGTCGAGGCCCTCAACGACGCCGACGCCGCGGGCCTGGCCGAGGCCGTCTACGGCGCCGGCCGGGGGGTCAAGGGCCTGGTCATCGTCATCACGCTGGGCACCGGGATCGGCTCCGCCCTGATCCTCAACGGGAAGCTCGTCCCCAACGCCGAGCTGGGGCACCTGGAGATCGACGGCCACGACGCCGAGACGAAGGCGTCCGCCGCGGCGCGCGAGCGCGAGGACATGCCGTGGAAGAAGTGGGCGACCACCCGGCTGCAGCGCTACTTCAGCCACGTGGAGTTCCTGTTCTCGCCCAACCTCTTCGTCGTCGGCGGCGGGGTGTCGAAGAAGGCGGAGAAGTTCCTGCCCTTCATCGAGCTGCGCACGCCCGTGAAGGTCGCCGAGCTCCGCAACAACGCCGGCATCGTGGGTGCGGCCCTGTGGGCCGGCATCCCGCACGAGCCGGAGAGCTGACCCCGGTCCGACGACGACGCCCGGTCGCCTCCTCGCGGAGGAGACCGGGCGTCGTCGTGCTCGGGGCAGAAAAAAACCCGCCGGGGGCCGCGGCTTCCCCTCCGCAGCCCCCGGCGGGAGCTTGTTGTGGTCCCCACTCTACGGCCCCGCTCCGGCCTCCGGCAAGGGACACGCCGGGACCTGCCGGCCGGACGCGGCGGGGCGCACGAGGGGTGTCAGAGCAGCCGCGGCTGGGACACGCCCTCGAGGCCCTTGCCCCGCGGCCGCCGGCCGGAGCGCCGCTTGGCGGCACCGATCGGCTCCACGGTGGCGGGGATCGTCTGCTGCCCGGACTGCTCGGCCTGCTGCCGGCGCAGGAGGTCGATCGCCTCCTCGAAGTCGCCCAGGCCGTCGAAGGCCTGGTAGACGCTGGCGAAGCGGAGGTAGGCCACCACGTCCAGCCGGCGCAGCGGGGCCAGGATCGCGAGCCCCACCTCGTGGGCCTCGATCTCCGCGGCGCCCAGCGCCCGGATCGTCTCCTCGACCTCCTGGGCCAGCATCGCGAGGTCGTCCTCGCTCACCGGCCGGCCCTGGCAGGCCTTGCGCACGCCGTTGACGATCTTCTGCCGGTCGAAGGGCTCGGTGACGCCCGAGCGCTTGATGACCGAGATCGTCGTGGTCTCGACCGTGGTGAACCGCCGGCCGCACTCGGAGCACTGGCGGCGGCGGCGGATCGCCGTCCCGTCGTCCGTGGTGCGGCTGTCGACGACGCGGGAGTCGGTGTGACGGCAGAACGGGCAGTGCACGGTCGGATCAGCTCCCGGTGCGGATCGTGATGGCCCGGCCGTGCGCGGGCAGGTCCTCGGAGCCGGCGACGGCCACGATGTCCTCCCCGATCCGGGCCAGCGCGTCCTGGGTGTACTCGACGATCTGCACGGCCTTCATGAACGCGGTGGTGGACAGGCCCTGGGCGTGCACCGCCGTCCCGCCCGTGGGCAGGACGTGGTTCGAGCCCGCGGCGTAGTCCCCGAGCGGGACGGGGCTGTAGGGCCCCAGGAAGATCGCCCCCGCGTTGCGCACGCGGGCCGCGACCTCCTGCGGGTCGGCGGTGTGGATCTCGAGGTGCTCGGCGGCGTAGGCGTCGGCCACGGCGATCGAGGCGTCGAGGTCGTCGGTGAGCACGATCCCGGACTGCGGTCCGGACAGGGCGGTGCTGATCCGCTCCCGGTGCTTCGCCTCGGGCACCTGCACGGCCAGTTCGGCCGCGACCCGCTCGGCGAGCCCCGGCGAGTGGGTGATCAGGACCGCGCCGGCGGCGGGGTCGTGCTCGGCCTGGGAGATCAGGTCGGCGGCCACGTAGGCCGGCACGGCGGTGTCGTCGGCCAGCACGGCGATCTCGGTGGTCCCCGCCTCGGCGTCCACGCCGACCACGGAACGGAGCAGGCGCTTGGCCGTGGCGACGTAGACGTTGCCCGGACCGGTCACGGTGTCGACCGGCTCGAGGACGTCATCGCCGTCCGTGACCCCGTAGGCCATCGCGGCCAGCGACTGGGCGCCGCCGATGGCCCAGACCTCGTCCACGCCGAGCAGCCCGGCGGCGGCGAGGATCGTGGGGTGGGGCAGACCGCCGAACTCCTTCTGCGGCGGGCTGCAGAGCACCACCGAGCCGACCCCGGCCGCCTGGGCCGGGACGACGTTCATGACCACGGACGAGGGGTAGACGGCGAGCCCGCCGGGCACGTACAGACCCGCCCGGCGCAGCGGCGTCCACCGGTGCACGAGCACCGCGCCCGGGGCGACCTCCACGCGGGCGTCGGCCGGGCGCTGGGCGCGGGCGAAGGCCCGGGTCCGCTCGATGGCGGTCTCCAGGCCCCGGCGCACGGCCGGGTCCAGCTCCTCGACGGCCCGGCGGATCTCCGCGGGGTCCACGCGCAGGGAGCCCTGTGCCACCCCGTCGAAGCGCTGCGCGTAGCGGCGCAGGGCGTCGGCGCCCTCGGTGCGGACCGCGGCGAGGATCTCCTCCACGGCCTGCTGCGCCGAGGCGAGCGACGTGGAGCTCTGCCGGGGCACGGCCGCCCGCAGCTCGGACCAGGACAGGTGCCGCCCGCGCAGGTCGATCGTTCGCAGGACGGGAGTCGTGGTCGTCTCAGCAGTAGTCACGTTCTCCATGGTATTCCACTGCGAGGCCCGGCCGGGTGCCGGATCCTGCGCTCCGCCGCCCGCTGGGCTAGACCTCCAGGCAGGTCGGGCCGAGCAGCACCTTGAGGTCCCCGAACAGGGCCGGCGAGGGGTTCACCCGCAGGTCCGGACCCAGCCGCAGGACCTGCACCTTCTGACGCGTCTCGAGGTGGATGCGCACCTCGGAGTCCCCGCGGTGGTTGCGCAGCACCGCGCCGATCTCCTTGACCGTCTCCTCCGTGGCGCGGAACTCGGGCAGGGCGATGAGCACGGGTCCGCTGTGCCCGTCCGCCGAGAGCTCCGGCACGGTGAGCTCCTGCGCGGAGATCGTCACCGACCCGTCGTCCCGGCGCTGCAGCCGGCCCTTGATCACGCAGATCAGGTCCTCCGCGAGCACCCCCGCGATGGGGGCGTAGGCCTTGCCGAAGAACATGATCTCGATGGAGCCCGTCCGGTCCTCGAGCTCCACCCGTGCGTAGGCGTTGCCCGAGGTCTTGGCGATCCGCCGGGACAGGGACGTGATCATGCCCGCCACGGTCACGACCGCGCCGTCCGGGCGGCCGTCCTCGCCCAGCAGCGGCTGGATCGAGGTGTCCGCGTACTGCCCGAGCGCCTCGTCGAGGCCGCGCAGCGGGTGGTCGGAGACGTACAGGCCGAGCATCTCGCGCTCGAAGGCGAGCAGGTCCTTGCGCTCCCACTCGGGCACGTCCGGCACCGCGACGGTCAGCGACGTGGTGGGGTCCTCGTCGTCCATGCCCATGCCGCCGAAGAGGTCGAACTGCCCGGCCGCCTCCTGGCGCTTCACGGCCACCGTGGCGTCCACGGCCTCCTCGTGGCAGAGCACGAGCCCGCGCCGGGTGTGGCCCAGCCGGTCGAAGGCGCCGGCCTTGACCATGGACTCGATGGTGCGCTTGTTGCACACCACGGCGGGGACCTTGGCGAGGAAGTCGTTGAAGGACGTGAACGCGCCGTGCTCCTCCCGGGCCTCGACCATCGCGCTGACCACGTTGGCGCCCACGTTGCGCACCGCGCCCATGCCGAAGCGGATGTCGGTGCCCACCGGGGTGAAGTTCAGCGCGGACTCGTTGACGTCCGGGGGCAGCACGGTGATGCCCATCCGGCGGCACTCGGTGAGGTACAGGGCGAGCTTGTCCTTGTCGTCGCCCACCGAGGTGAGCAGCGCGGCCATGTACTCGGCCGGGTAGTGCGCCTTCAGGTACGCCGTCCAGTAGGACACGAGACCGTAGGCCGCGGAGTGGGCCTTGTTGAACGCGTAGTCCGAGAAAGGGAGCAGGATGTCCCACAGGGCCTTGATGGCGGCCTCCGAGTAGCCGCGCTCCGCCATGCCGCCGTGGAAGCCCTCGTACTGCTTGTCCAGCTCCGACTTCTTCTTCTTGCCCATGGCGCGGCGCAGGATGTCCGCCTGGCCGAGCGAGAAGCCCGCGACCTTCTGGGCGATCGCCATGACCTGCTCCTGGTAGACGATCAGGCCGTAGGTCGTGTTGAGGATCTCCGCGAGCGGCTCCTCGAGCTCGGGGTGGATCGGGGTGATCTCCTGCTGGCCGGTCTTGCGCAGCGCGTAGTTCGTGTGCGAGTTCGCACCCATGGGGCCCGGGCGGTACAGCGCGATGACCGCCGAGATGTCCTCGAAGTTGTCGGGGCGCATGAGCTTGAGCAGCTGGCGCATGGGCCCGCCGTCGAGCTGGAAGACGCCCAGGGTGTCGCCGCGGGCCAGCAGCTCGTAGGACTCGGTGTCCTCGAGGCCGAGGTTCTCGAGGTCGAGGACGAAGCCGTCCTGGTTGAGGGTGATGTTCTCGAGGGCGTCGGAGATGATCGTGAGGTTGCGCAGACCCAGGAAGTCCATCTTGATCAGCCCGAGACCCTCGCACGTGGGGTAGTCGAACTGGGTGATGACCTGGCCGTCCTGCTCGCGGCGCATGATCGGGATGATGTCGATCAGCGGGTGCGAGGACATGATGACGCCGGCCGCGTGCACCCCCCACTGGCGCTTGAGCCCCTCGAGGCCCTCGGCGGTCTCGAAGATCTTCTTCGCCTCGGGGTCCTGGGCGAGGACCTCGCGCAGCTCGTCGGCCTCGCCGTGGCGCTTGGCGGAGTCGTCGTAGACGTCCTTGAGGGAGATGCCCTTGCCCATGACGTCCGGCGGCATGGCCTTGGTGAGCTTCTCCCCCATCGAGAAGGGGTAGCCGAGCACGCGCGAGGAGTCCTTCAGCGCCTGCTTGGCCTTGATGGTGCCGTAGGTGACGATCATGGCCACGCGCTCGTCGCCGTACTTCTCGGTGACGTAGTGGATCACCTCGGAGCGGCGGCGGTCGTCGAAGTCGACGTCGAAGTCGGGCATGGACACGCGGTCCGGGTTGAGGAAGCGCTCGAAGATCAGCCCGTGCTCCAGCGGGTTCAGCTCCGTGATGCGCATGGCGTACGCGACCATGGAGCCGGCCCCGGAGCCGCGGCCCGGGCCCACCCGGATGCCGTTGTTCTTCGCCCAGTTGATGAAGTCGGCCACCACCAGGAAGTACCCGGGGAAGCCCATCTGCAGGATGATGCCCTTCTCGTAGTCCGCCTGCCGCTGGACGTCCTCCGGGATCCCGCCGGGGAAGCGGTGGTGCAGTCCCCGCTGCACCTCCTCCACGAACCAGGACTCCTCGTCGTGGCCCTCGGGGGTCGGGAAGCGGGGCATGTAGTTCGCGGAGGTGTCGAACTCGACGTTGCACCGCTCCGCGATCTCCAGGGTGTTGTCGCAGGCCTCTGGGAAGTCGCGGAAGAGCTCCCGCATCTCCGCCGGGGACTTCAGGTAGAACTCGTCGGCGTCGAACTTGAACCGCTTCGGGTCCGCCAGCGTCGAGCCGGACTGCACGCACAGCAGGGCGGCGTGGGACTTCGCGTCCTCGGCGTGGGTGTAGTGCAGGTCGTTGGTGGCCACGAGCGGCAGCTGCAGGTCCTTGGCGAGCCGGAGCAGGTCGCCGGTGACCCGCTTCTCGATCCCCAGGCCGTGGTCCATGAGCTCGCAGTAGTAGTTCTCGGCGCCGAAGATGTCACGGAACTCCGCCGCGGCCTGGCGCGCCTCCTCGTACTGGCCCAGGCGCAGGCGGGTCTGGACCTCGCCGGAGGGGCAGCCGGTGGTCGCGATCAGGCCCTTGCCGTAGGTGCTCAGCAGCTCGCGGTCCATGCGGGGCTTGTACAGCTGGCCCTCGAGGGACGCCAGGGACGAGGCGCGGAACAGGTTCTGCATCCCCTGGGTGGTCTCCGCGAGCAGCGTCATGTGCGTGTAGGCGCCGCCGCCCGAGACGTCGTCCCGGCCGCCGTCGGCGAACTTCACACGGGTGCGGTCCGAGCGGGCGGTGCCCGGCGTCAGGTACGCCTCCACGCCGATGATGGGCTTGATCCCCGCGTTGCGGGCCTTGTTCCAGAAGTCGAAGGCCCCGAAGACGAAGCCGTGGTCGGTCGTCGCGAGGGAGGACATCCCCAGCTCGTGGCAGGCCTCGAAGAGGTCGTCGAGCCGTGCCGCACCGTCGAGCATGGAGTACTCGGTGTGCACGTGCAGGTGGGTGAAGCTGTTCTTGCCGGTCGCCGTCGTCACCCGACCAGTGTAGTGGCCCGCACCGACCGCTCCGCCCCGCCGGGGCCACGCCGGAGCCGGCGGCCGGCCCGCCGCGGGCGGCCCCACGGGGCGGGACGGATTCCCCGGGCGGGGCCGGGCCGGCGGCTCAGGCGGGCCCGCCGTCGCGCAGCGTCTCGAGGGCGAACGAGAGGTCCGGCGGGTACGGGCTCTCGTACTCGACGGGCTCCCCGGTGCCGGGGTGCTCGAAGCCCAGCCGCTTGGCGTGCAGCCACTGCCGGGTGAGCCCGAGGCCGGCCGACAGCGCGGGGTCCGCGCCGTAGGTGAGGTCACCGCAGCACGGGTGGCGCAGCGCCGAGAAGTGCACCCGGATCTGGTGGGTGCGGCCGGTCTCCAGGTGCACCTCGACGAGCGCCGCCCGGCCGAACGCCTCCAGGACTTCGTAGTGGGTGATCGAGCTGCGGCCGCCCTCGACCACGGCGAAGCGCCAGTCGTAGCCGGGGTGGCGGCCGATCGGGGCGTCGATCGTCCCGCGCAGGGGGTCCGGCAGCCCCTGGACCACGGTGTGGTAGACCTTCGTGACCGTCCGCTCCTTGAACGCGCGCTTGAGCGCGGTGTAGGCCCGCTCGGTGCGGGCCACGACCATCAGCCCGGACGTGCCGACGTCGAGCCGGTGCACCACGCCGGCCCGTTCGGGGGCGCCGGAGGTGCTCACGGTGACGCCCGCGCCCGCCAGGGCCCCGACCACGGTCGGTCCCTTCCAGCCCGGCGAGGGGTGCGCGGCGACGCCCGGGGGCTTGTCGATCACCACGATGTCGTCGTCCAGGTGCACCACGCGGAAGTCCTCGACCAGCTGGGGGACGATCCGCGCCGGGTCCTCGGGAACGGGCACGTGCACGGTGAGCGTCTGCGAGGCCTCGACCCGGAAGGACTTGGCGACCGGCCGGTCACGGTGCAGCACGCGCCCCTCCGCGCACAGACCGGCGGCCGCGGAGCGCGAGAGCCCCGTCAGGGCGGCCACGGCGGCGTCCGCGCGGTGGCCCTCGAGCTCGGGCGGGACGGTGAAGCGCTCCTGCACGTGCTCCTCGGGGTCAGCCACGGGTTCCCTCCTCCTCCGGCGAGGCCTCGAGCCGCTGCGCGTCCGGGCCGCGCGAACCCGTGCGGGTGCCGTCGAGCTCCCGGCCGAGCAGGGTCAGGAGCACCACGAGGGACACCCCCGTGACCACCCCGCAGTCGGCGATGTTGAAGATCGCGAAGCGCGGCACGGCGATGAAGTCCACCACGTGCCCCACCCCGAAGCCTGGTTCCCGCAGGAGCCGGTCGGTCAGGTTGCCGAGCGCCCCGCCGAGGACCAGGCCCAGGGCCAGGGCCCACGCGGCCGAGCGGACGCGGCGGAGGGTGAGCACGATGAGGACGGAGACGACGGCCATGACCACGGTGAAGACCCAGGTGATGTTCTCGCCCAGCGAGAACGCGGCACCGGGGTTGCGGATGAACTGCCACCACAGCAGGCCCTCGACCACGGGGGTGCGCTCGCCCAGCGCCATGGTCGAGACGACCCACCACTTGGTGAGCTGGTCCGCGGTGTAGACCAGCAGCGCGGCGACCGCGGCGAGGAGCAGGACGCCCCGCGGCACCCCGCGGTCGGGTGCGCCGGCGGGGACTTCGGGGGACTCGCTCATGCTCTCCTCGGGTGGCGGGTCGGGGCCGGCCCGCGGAGCGGGGCGGCGGGGACATCGGTCCCGTTCCATGGTGCCACGTCCGTCCGGGAGCGGCCCGGCCGGGCGACGACGGAGGGACCGGCACGTGGCCGGTCCCTCCGTCGGTCGTGCGCCGTGGCCCGGTGGCTAGGCCTGCTCGGTCCGGACCGCGCCGTCGGCGCTCGGCGCGGGCTCGAGCGACGGGGTGGTGTCCAGGTCCTGCAGCTGGTCCTGGATGAACACCTTGAGGTTGGTGCGGTAGTCCTGCTCGAAGGTGCGCAGGCCCGAGACCCGGGACTGCAGCTCGGCCTGCTCCTCCTGCAGGGCGGTGAGGGTCTCTTCGCGCGTGCGCTGGGCGTCCGTGACGAGCTCCTCGGCCCGGTCGCGGGCCTCGCCGATGATCCGGTCGCGCTCGGCCGTGCCCTCGGCGACGTACTCGTCGTGCAGCTTCTGGGCCATCGCCAGGACGCCGGCCGCGGACTGCGCCGCGCCGGAGGCGGGCGCGGTCTCCGCCGGGACGGTCTCGGCGGCACCGGTGTCCGCCGGCGCGGCCGCGGCGGGTGCGGTCTGCTCGACCGCGTCCTGCTCGGCGCCGCCGGCCACCCGGCCGGGGGCCTCCGGGGCGCCGGTGTCCTCCGCGTCCGGGAAACCGGGCTCGGAGACGGGCGACGGCGTGGAGTCCTTGGGGGCGACGGGCTGCCCCGCGGCCTCGAGCTGCTGCTTGAGGTCCGTGTTCTCCTGGTTCAGGCGGCGCAGCTCCACGACGATCTCGTCGAGGAAGTCGTCGACCTCGTCCTGGTCGTAGCCCTCCCGGAACTTGGTGGGCTGGAACCGCTTGTTGATGACGTCTTCGGGCGTCAGGGCCATGAGTGCATTCCTTCGTGGGCGGGGCGCGGGCGCGGCCCGCGGCGGGGGATCCGTCCGACCGGGGCCGGGGCGGCGCGGTGGCCGGCCCCCGGTGGTCGTGCGGTTACAGCGTACAGGCCGGTCCTCGGCGGACCGGGACGGACCGGCGCGGCGTCGGAGCAGCGACGGGTCGGATCAGCATCACGTCAGAGCTAGCAGCAGATCAGATCAGTATCGAGCCGATGATGCCCTGGACGATGCTCACGGCGAAGATGAGGATGAGGAACCCGAGGTCCAGCGACACCCCGCCGAAGCGCAGCGGCGGCACGATCCGCCGCAGCCACCGCATCGGCGGGTCGGTGACGGTGTACACGGCCGAGGCCCCGACGAGGGCGGCCCCGCGGGGCCGCCAGCTGCGGGCGAACATCTGCACCCAGTCGATGACGAGGCGCGCGAGCAGCGCGACGTACACGAGGTGCAGTGCCAGGTACAGCACGGAGAGCAGAAGGTCCATCGGTCCGCCTCAGTCCTCCTGCTGGTCGTCGGTCTCGTCCTCGCCGCCGGCGGGGTGCCCGACGACCTCCACGTAGGACGGGGTGAGCAGGAAGACCTTGCCGGTCACCCGCTCGATGGAGCCGTGCAGGGCGAAGACCAGGCCGGCGGAGAAGTCCACCAGGCGCTTGGCCTCGGCGTCGCCCATGTCGCTGACGTTCATGATGACGGGCGTGCCCTCGCGGAAGGCCTCGCCGATGGACTTCGCGTCGTTGTAGGAGCGGGGGTGGACCGTGGTGATCGTGCGCAAGGTCGAGCTGTCCTCTCGAGAGCTGGAGGGGGCGCGTTTGATGGGGGTGACCGGCGCCCGGTACTCGGCCGACCGGCGCGGCACGGCCACCGCGGTGGACTCGTGGGCGCGGGCCTCGCGCGGCTCCTCGCGGACCGCGACGGCGGACTGGTGCTCCTGGCGGGACGGCGTCGGGTCGTCGTAGTCCTCGTCCGTCTCGGCGAGGCCGAGATAGATCATGGTGCGGCGCAACGCTCCGGCCATGGTGCTCTCCTTGACTGTCTGTGCGGATATCGGCGATGGGGGGAGTTCCGGGATCCTCGGACCGCCTGCGCCCGTCGTGCTGCGCGGAACGCGGTACGGCCCTGGCCCCGCGGGGCCGTCCTCCAAGCTATCCTACGGGCGCCCGGGGGCCGAGGATATCGGAGCCGACGCGCACGTGCGTGGCTCCCCGGGCGACCGCCTCCTCGAGGTCCTGGCTCATGCCCGCGGACACGGCCGTGGCCTCCGGCAGGGACTGCCGCAGCTCCTGCGAGATCTCCCGGAGGCGGTCGAAGGCGGGTCCGGGCGGCGCCCCCAGCGGGGCGACGGCCATGATCCCGCCGGCGCGCAGCCCCTCGGTCCCGGCGATCTGCTCGGCGAGCCCGACGACGTCCTCGGGGCGGGCCCCGCCGCGGCGCTCCTCGGCGTCCAGGGAGACCTGGACGAGGCACGTCAGGTCCTGGTCCGCGCACGGGCCGGGGGCCGCGTCCCCGGCCGCCACGGACTCCCGGTGCCGCTGCACCGCCTTGCCGAGGGCCGTGACCAGGGAGGCCCGGTCCACGGAGTGAACCCAGGACGCGTAGCGCACGACCGACTTCGCCTTGTTGGACTGGAGCTGGCCCACGAAGTGCCAGGTGAGGGGTCCGTCCACGAGCTCGGCCACCTCCCGCGCCTTCGCGGCGGCCTCCTGGTCCCGGTTCTCCCCCACGTCCCGGACGCCGAGCCGGTGCAGCCGGGCCACGTCCGCGGCGGGGAAGAACTTCGTCACGGCGACCAGCACCGGCTCCTGCGCCGCCCCGCTCCGCTGCGCCGCGGCCGCGATCCGGGCGCGCACCCGGTCGAGGGAGCGGGCGAGCTCCAGGGTCCGCGGATCGTCACCGCCGGAGCCGGCGGCCCGGTCCGCGCTCACGCGGCGTCCTCCCCGCGGGCACCGGCGGCCCAGACGAGGCCGACGATGCGGCCGGAGCCGGGGTCCCGCCGGTGCGAGGACAGCCGCTCGTTCTCCAGGGTGCAGCAGGAGCCGGCGGCCGCCGGCGGCTCGACGACGCCGACCCCGAGGGCCGACAACCGCTCCCGGGCCCCGCCGCGCAGGTCGAGGGCGGGGGTGCCCCAGGACGTCGTGGCGGCGACGGCGGGGAGCCGCGCCACGGACTCCTCGCGCATGGCGGCGGGCACCTCGTAGCAGCTCCCGCAGATCGAGGGACCGAGCCACGCCGACAGCCCGTGCGCGCCACGGTCCCGCAGCCGCTCGACCGTGCGCTCGAGCACGCCGTCGAGCAGACCGCGGCGGCCCGCGTGCGCCACGCCCGTGACCGGGCCCCGCGGGCCCTCCCCCACCAGGAGCACGGGCACGCAGTCGGCGACCATCACGGCCAGCGGCACGCCCGTCGCCGTGACGGCGGCGTCCGCGGTCGGCACGGCCGGCCGGTCCTGCCGGTCCGCGTCGACGACATCGGTGCCGTGCACCTGCTCGAGGAACAGCAGGGAGCCACCGGGAACGCCCATCGACCGCTCGAGCGCGGCGCGGCGGGTCCGCACCGCGTCCGCGTCGTCGCCCGTGTGCAGCGCGAGATTGCCCGCGCCGCGGTCCGTGAACGCCACCCGGACGCCCTGCCCGACGTCGTCCTGCCACCAGAACACCGGGTCCTCCTGTCGTGCCTCGTCGTGCCGCCGCCGGGGGCCGGCTGCGGCGGGGATTAACGCGCCCGGGGGCGGACGCGGGTCCTCCGCGTCCGCCCCCGGGGCGGTGCTCACTTCAGGAAGTCGGGGAAGTCCAGGGAGTCCTTGCGCCCGGAACCCGCCCCGGCGCCGGCCTCGGCCTCGGCGGGCAGGTCGACGTCGAAACCGGCGTCGTCGGGCACGTCGTCGTTCTGCACCGGCTGCGCCCACCGCTGAGACGTCGAGGGCTGGCCGAAGGACGGGGCGCCGCCGCGCTGCGGGGCGCGCCCCACACCGGCGGGCTGACCGGCGCCGGAGCCGAAGGCCGCGCGCGTGGTCGCCGCCTGCTGGGCGGCCGCGTTGGTGTTGTTGGCGTTGGTCTCCGGGCTCACCGAGTCGAAGCCCGCGGCGATGACCGTGACGCGGGCCTGGTCGCCCAGGGCGTCGTCGATGACCGCGCCGAAGATGATGTTCGCCTCGGGGTGGGCGACCTCCTGGACCAGGCGGGCGGCCTCGTTGATCTCGAACAGGCCGAGGTCGGAGCCGCCCTGGATGGACAGCAGCACGCCGTGGGCGCCGTCGATGGAGGCCTCCAGCAGCGGGGACGCGATCGCGAGCTCGGCGGCCTTCACGGCGCGGTCCTCGCCCTGCGCGGCTCCGATGCCCATGAGCGCCGAGCCGGCGCCCTGCATGACGGACTTCACGTCGGCGAAGTCGAGGTTGATCAGCCCCGGGGTGGTGATCAGGTCGGTGATGCCCTGCACGCCCGAGAGCAGCACCTGGTCCGCGGACTTGAAGGCGTCCAGCATGGACACGTTCCGGTCGGAGATGGACAGCAGGCGGTCGTTGGGGATCACGATGAGGGTGTCGACCTCGTCGCGCAGCGTCTCGATCCCGTTCTCCGCCTGGTTGGAGCGGCGGCGGCCCTCGAAGGTGAACGGGCGGGTGACGACACCGATGGTCAGAGCGCCCAGGGAGCGGGCGATGCGGGCGACCACGGGGGCGCCGCCGGTGCCGGTGCCGCCGCCCTCGCCGGCGGTCACGAAGACCATGTCGGCCCCCTTGAGGACCTCCTCGATCTCCTCGTGGTGGTCCTCCGCCGCCTGGCGCCCCACGTCGGGGTTGGCGCCGGCGCCCAGGCCGCGGGTGAGCTCGCGCCCGACGTCGAGCTTGACGTCGGCGTCGCTCATCAGCAGGGCCTGCGCGTCCGTGTTGATCGCGATGAACTCGACGCCGCGCAGCCCCTCCTCGATCATCCGGTTCACGGCGTTGACGCCGCCGCCGCCGATTCCGACGACCTTGATGACGGCCAAGTAGTTCTGGGGGGTGGAGGAGTCCATGGGTACCTAACTTGAGATGGTCCGGGTCCGGAATCGCGAGCTGTTCCTCAACCTTCGATCGAAGGTCGAATATCAGGCCGTCAGCTGCTCTCCCGGGAGGTTCGATGTCGAGGTCAAGCCTAACAACCGTGGGGACCACCTGCACGACAAGCCATACCGCTTTCGACACTTTTCGCCAAAACCGCAGGTCGTGCCGCTCTTTCGCACCACCTTAGACCTCTGGTCGAAGGTGAGGGCGCGCATCGTCCGTCAGCGCACCACGGGCCGCGTCGGGCTCGACACGTCGTAGGTCTCGACCCCGCTGCCGGCGCCGCGCGCCTCGACGAGCTCCCGCAGCACCTGTGACTTGAGCTCGCTGTCCTCGGCGGTGCCCCACACGACCGTGCGGCCGTCGGTGAAGGCCAGCTCCACCGAGGACAGGGACTCGGCCGAGGCGGTGCGCAGCTGGGCGAGCACGGACTCGGGCAGGGCGGCCAGGACGTCGGCGATGGCGTCGAACCGCTCGCTCTCGAGCACGTCGCGGCCGCCCGTGACGACGGGGACGCCCGCCTCCTCCGCCGAGCCGGCGGTCATCAGCGCGACCCCCTCCGAGTCGACGACCACGAACTCGTCGCCGTCCTCGATCGCCGCCACGGGCACGCGCTCGTGCAGCGCCACCACGAGGTGGTGCGGGGGCTCGAGCAGCACCTCGATGGAGCGGACCTGCGGGATCCGGCCCACCCGCTCCCGCACCTCGTCCTTGGAGATCCGGGTCAGCGGGACGCCCCGGTAGACCTCGAGCGCGGACTCGACGCGGGCGGGGTCCGTCAGTTCGGCCCCGCGCACCGAGACCTCCCGGACGGCCAGGGCCGGGGAGAGGAACAGGACGCCGGCGAGCACCGCGAGGGCTGCGAGCACCCCGAGGACCGCAGCGATCCGGCGGCGCCGGCGCCGGGCCGCCGGGGAGGCGGGAAAGGCGACGACCGTGGCACCGGCCGCGGTGGAACCGGCTGCCGGGGAACCGGCTGCGGTGGAGCCCACCGCAGTGGAACCGGCCGGCGGGGCACCCCCCACGGTGGAACCGGCGGCCGTGGCACCCACCGCCGTGGAACCGGCCCGTGCGGGCTCGTCCTCCGGGGGGACGCGGGAGGCGGTGAGCGTGCGCGAGGCGGACCGCTCCTGCCGGTGCCGCCGCCACGCGCTGAACCGCCCGCCGGCGGCCGGGACCTCCTCGAGGTCGTCCTCGTCGGCCAGGGGCGTGACCTTGGTGCCGTCGTTCACGCGCACCCGGCCGCCCTGCGGTGCGGCTCCTCCGGGGGTGCCGGTTCCGCCGGGGTCCGTGGTCCCAGCCGGAGGCCGGACCCCGGGGCCGGCCGGCGCTCCGGGGACGCGCTCCGGGGCGCTCCCGTCCACCGTCGCGGGGGGCTGGTCCTCGCCGTCCCCGGCGGAGTCCCCCAGCCGTGGCTGGGGCGGGCGGCCGTGCCGGCTCATCAGCGGGCTCCGAGGCGGTCCACGAGCCGGGGGCCGAGGGCGGTGACGTCCCCGGCGCCCACCGTGAGCACCAGGTCCCCGGGCCGTGCGGCCCGGGCGGCCTGGGCGACCGCGTCGGCGCCGTCCGGGACGTAGCGGACGTGGGCCGGGGCACGGTCGGTGACGATCTCGCTCGTGAGGCCGTCGACGGGCTGCTCCCGCGCGGCGAAGATGTCGATGACCAGGGCCTCGTCCGCCAGCGCGAGGGCGTCGGCGAACTCGGCCGCGAACTCGCGCGTGCGGGAGAACAGGTGCGGCTGGAAGATGGCGATCACCCGGTGCCCGGCCGCGACCTCGCGCGCCGCGGTGAGCGCGGCGACCACCTCGGTGGGGTGGTGGGCGTAGTCGTCGAAGACCCGGATCCCGCCCACCTCGCCGCGCAGGTCGAAGCGCCGGGCGGAGCCGTGGAACCCGGCCAGCCCGCGCACCGCGTCCGCGGGCGGGACGCCGGCCTCGACGGCCACGCAGAAGGCAGCGGTCGCGTTGAGGACGTTGTGCCGGCCCGGCACCGCGAGCTCGAGCCGCTCCTCGCGGCGGTCCGCGCCCTCGCCCAGCACCAGCGTGCTGCGGGTGCGCAGCCCGTCGGCCTCCCCGGGGAGCACCTGGACGTCGGACCCCGGGTCCGTGCCGTAGCTGACGACGCGCCCGCCGGCGGCCCGGTGGCGCTCGGCGAGCGCCCGCGAGCCGGGGTCGTCCTGGCAGGCCACGAGCAGCCCGTCCCCGGGCAGCGTCGCGGCGAACTCGTCGAAGGCCCGGAAGAAGGCCTCGCGGGAGGCGTAGTAGTCGAGGTGGTCGGGCTCGATGTTGGTGACCACGGCGATCCGCGGGCCGTACGCCAGGAAGGAGCCGTCCGACTCGTCGGCCTCCGCCACGAACCACCGGCCCGTGCCGAGGGCCGCGTTGGAGCCGAGGTCGGCCACGTGCGCGCCGATGGCCCAGGAGGGCTCCAGTCCGGCGGCGTGCAGCGTGACGGCGGCCATGGCGCTGGTGGTCGTCTTGCCGTGGGTACCGGCGACGGCCACGACGTCGCGCCCGTGCATCGCGGCCGCGAGGGCCTCGGAGCGGTGGAGCACGCGCAGCCCGGCGGCCCGGGCGGCGGAGTACTCGGGGTCCCCGGGCGGGATGGCGGTGGACACCACCACGGTCTGCGCCCCGTCGACGTTGCCGGCGTGCTGGCCCACGTGCACGGTGGCGCCCAGGTCCTGGAGCTGTCGCAGGGCCGGGGAGTCCTGCCGGTCGGAGCCGCTGACCGGCACCCCGCGGGCGAGCATGAGCTTCGCGACGGCGGACATCCCCGCCCCGCCCATGCCGATGAAGTGCACCCGGCCCAGCAGGCCGGGGTCGGTCTCGTGCTCAGCGCCCACGGGGGACCTCCTCGAGGATCAGCCGTGCCAGCACGGTGTCGGCGTCCCGCACGCCGTGGCCGCGGCTCGCGGCGGCCATCGTCGCGAGCCGGTCGGGGTCGGCCAGCAGGGGGTGGACGTGCCCGCGGTACCAGTCGGGCGTGAACGCGTCGTCGGCGACGAGCTGCGCCGCGCCGGCCGCCACGAGGGAGGCGGCGTTGAGCGCCTGCTCCCCGTTGCCGACGGGCAGCGGGACGAACACGGCGGGCAGGCCGACGGCCGCGACCTCCGAGACGGTCGCGGCGCCGGCGCGGGCCACCAGCAGGTCCGCCGCGGCGTAGACGCGCTCCATGCCGTCGACGTACTCGACCTGCACGTAGCCCGGGGCGCTCAGCGGCGTGCCGTCCTCCCGGGTGAGCTGCTTGCCCCGGCCGGTGACGTGGAGCAGCTGGTGGCCGTGCTCGGCGACCTCCTCGGCGACGCCGGCCACGGTCCGGTTCATGGCGAGGGCGCCCGAGGAGCCGCCGGTGACCACGACGGTGGGCAGGTCCGGGTCGAGCCCGAAGGACCGGCGGGCCTCGGCGCGCAGCGCCCCGCGGTCCAGGCGGGAGATCTCCCGGCGCATGGGCATGCCGACGGTCACGGCGCCGCGCAGCGGGGTGCCGGGGAACGCGGTGGCCACGGTCCTGGCCCAGCGCGCGCCCACCCGGTTGGCCAGGCCCGGCCGGGCGTTGGCCTCGTGGACCACGATGGGCAGTCCCCGGCGGGCGGCGGCCAGGTAGACGGGGGTGCAGACGTACCCGCCGACGCCGAGCACCACGTCGGGCCGGACCCGGTCCAGGATCTCCCCCGCCTGCCGCACGGCGCCGAGGAGCCGCCCGGGCAGCCGGACGAGGTCCACGGAGGGCCGGCGGGGCAGCGGCACCCGGTCGACGAGCTCGAGCTCGAGACCTGCCTGCGGGACGAGCCGCGTCTCCATCCCGGACGCGGTGCCCACCGCCGTGAGCCGGGCCTGCGGGGCCTGCTCCCGCAGGGCGGCGGCCACGGCCAGGAGGGGGCTGACGTGCCCGGCGGTGCCCCCGCCTGCCAGCAGGACCGACGGCGCTGGGCCGCCGGGAGTGGGTTCGGACGGTGTCATGCGCGATCCTCGTTCGGGGTGCGGGGGCGGGGGGTGCGGGTGGGGACCTGGATCCGGCGCGGCAGCCGGGTGAAGGACATCACGACGCCGACGGCCGCGAGGCTCATCAGCAGCGACGACCCACCGTAGCTGATGAATGGGAGGGGGATGCCGATCACCGGCAGCACACCGGTGACCATGCCGATGTTGATGAACGCCTGGCCGACGAGCCAGGTGACGATGCAGGCCGTGGCGATCCGGACGAAGCTGCTGCGGGCGCGCAGGATGACCCGGGCCATCGCCAGGGCCATGACCGCGAACAGGGCGAGGATCAGCACCGTGCCGAGCAGGCCCAGCTCCTCGCCGATGATCGAGAAGATGTAGTCGTTGTGCGCCTCGGGGACGTAGTTGTACTTGAGCCGGGACTGGCCCAGCCCCACGCCCCACCAGCCGCCCGAGGCGAGGGCGTTGAGGCCCTGCTCGGCCTGGTAGCAGGCGTCGGTGGCCCCGCACTCGCCGAAGAGCCAGCCGGTGATCCGGTCCACGCGGTGGGGCGCGGTGACGATGGCCAGCGTGCCGGCCAGGGCGGCCCCGGCGGCCGAGACCGCGAACAGGCGCAGCGGCGCCCCGGCGAAGAACAGGGCGGCCGCGTAGATCAGGACGAAGACCAGCGCGGTGCCCACGTCGTCGCCGAGCACGATCATCAGGGCGGGCACCCCGATGCCCAGGCCCGAGGGCCACAGGGCCTGGCGCCAGTCCCGCACGGCGTCGCCCTGCCGGGCCAGGACCATCGCCAGCCAGATCGCGACGGCGAGCTTGGCGGCCTCGGACGGCTGGAAGGACTGTCCGCCCACCACGATCCAGTTCCGGTTGCCGTTGATCTCCTGCCCGAGCGGGGTGAAGACGAGCGTCAGCAGCAGCACGGCCAGGATCAGGAGACCGGTGGCGCCCCTGCGGTACCACGCGGTGGGCACGAAGGACAGGGCGAACATCAGGAGCACGCCCAGCCCCCCGAAGGTGGCCTGCTTGACGAAGTAGGAGTACGCGGACTCCTGCGCGGAGATGGACTCCACCGCCGAGGCGGAGAGGACCATCATGATCCCGATGGCGGTGAGCAGCAGCACGGAGCCGGCCAGCGCGTAGTAGGAGTGGATGAGCGGACCGTCCACGAGGGCCCGCCAGAAGCGGCGCGCCCCGCCGAGGGAGCCCCGGGCCGTCTGCGCGATCCCCGGCCGCTCCCGCACCTGGGTCACGAGAGCCGTCCCACGAGGTCGGCGACCTCACGGATGAACGCGTCGCCGCGGTGGGCGTAGGAGCTGAACTGGTCCATCGAGGCGGCCGCCGGGGCCATCAGCACCGTGTCGCCCTGCTGTGCGACCTCGTGGGCGAGCCGGACGGCCTCGCCCATCACGGCGTCGCCCGCACCGGGGCCGGGGCGTTCGGCGGTCCGCAGGACGGGGACCTGCGGGGCGTGCGCGGCGAGCGCGGCCAGCAGCGAGTCGTTGTCCGTGCCGATGAGCACCACGGTGCGCAGCCGGCCCGCGTGCCGGGAGACGAGCTGCTCGTAGGAGACGCCCTTGGAGAGGCCGCCGGCGATCCACACCACGGAGTCGAACGCGGACAGCGCGGCGTCGGCCGCGTGCGGGTTGGTGGCCTTGGAGTCGTTGATCCACATCACGCCGTGGGTCGTGGCGACGGCCTGGATCCGGTGGTCGCCGGGCTCCCAGGAGCGCAGCCCGTCCCGCACGGCCTCGGGCGGGGCGCCGGCCGCTCGGGCGAGCGCCGCGGCGGCCAGGGCGTTGGCCACGCCGTGGGGCGTGGGGATGGGGCCGGTGTCGGTGATCGAGGCGAGCTCGAGGGCGGAGCCGCGCCGGTCGTCGAGGAAGGCGCGGTCCACGAGCAGGTCCTCCACGACGCCGAGCATGCTGACGTCGGGGCTCTCGAGGGTGAAGCCCACGGCCCGGCAGCCCTCCACGACGTCGGCCTCCTCGACCATGCGCACGGTCTCGGCCTGCTGGGCGTTGTAGACGCAGGCCACCCGGGTGTTCTCGTAGATCCGGGACTTGTCCGCCACGTAGTTGTCGTAGCCGCCGTGCCAGTCCACGTGGTCCTCGGCCACGTTGAGCACCACGGACGCCAGCGGCGACATCGAGGACGTCCAGTGCAGCTGGAAGCTGGACAGCTCCACGACGAGGACGTCGTGCTCCACCGGCTCGCGCAGCGCATCCAGGATCGGGGTGCCCACGTTGCCGACGGCGGCCGTGGTCAGCCCGGCGGCCCGCAGCATCGACGCGGTCATCCCGACCGTGGTGGTCTTGCCGTTGGTGCCGGTGATGCACACCCACTCGGCGGTCCTGCGCCCGGCGCGCTCGCGGACCCGCCAGGCGAGCTCCACGTCGCCCCAGATCTGGATGCCCTCGGCGGCCGCGGCGGCCAGCAGGGGGTGCTCGGGCCGCAGTCCCGGGGAGGTGACCACGAGGTCGGGGCGGGCGCCCTCGACGTCGGGCACGGTCTCCTGGCCGCGCTCCCCCAGCAGGACGTCGGCGGCGCCCACGATCCGCAGGGTGTCGGCCTTCGCCCGGGTCTCGGGGGTGTCCGCCCCGTCGACGACGACGACACGGGCGCCGAGCTCGATCAGGGTGTCCGCGGCGGCGAAGCCCGAGAGCCCGATCCCGGCCACGACCACGCGCAGCCCGGACCAGTCCGCGTCCCACGTGGTGAGCCCGGCCAGGCGCGGCCGGTCCAGGACGGGGTTGTCGTTGCTGGCGTGGATCATTGGATCATTCCTCCGTGGGAGAGCAGCCAGTCGCCGTAGAAGACGCCGAGCGCGGCCGCGACGAACAGCCCGGCGATGATCCAGAAGCGGACCACGATGGTCACCTCGTTCCAGCCCTTGAGCTCGAAGTGGTGCTGCAGCGGCGCCATCTTGAAGATGCGCCGGCCGCCGGAGAGCTTGAAGTAGCCGACCTGCAGGATGACGGAGACCGTGATCACCACGAACAGCCCGGCGATGAGCACGAGCAGCAGCTCGGTGCGGGTGAGCACCGCGAACGCGGCGAGCGCGCCGCCGAGCCCGAGGGAGCCCGTGTCGCCCATGAAGATCTTCGCCGGGGAGGTGTTCCACCACAGGAATCCCACGAGCGCCCCGACGAGGGCCGCGGCGGTGAGGGCGAGGTCGGCGGCGTCGCGCACCTCGTAGCAGACCCCCTGGGCCACGGACCCGCAGAGGTGGGTGTTCTGCCACATGGCGATCAGCAGGTAGCCGCTGAACACGAGGATGGACGCGCCGGTGGCGAGGCCGTCGAGGCCGTCGGTGAGGTTCACGGCGTTGGTCGTGGCCGTCGCGATCAGGTTCACCCAGATCACGAAGAGCACCGCCCCGACGGCGGTGCCCGCGAACGCGAGATCGAGGGCGGTGTCCCGGGTCACGGAGATCGCGGAGGACGCGGGGGTCGTGCCCTGCGGGCCGGGCACGAGCAGCACGAGCAGCGCGAACGCGGTGCCGATGAGGCCTTGGAGGACGATCTTGCCGACGGCGCTGAGCCCGAGGTTCTGCTTCTTGGCGATCTTCTTGTAGTCGTCGATGAAGCCGACGAAGCCCATGCCCAGCATCAGCAGCAGCGCGGAGAGCCCGGAGAGGGTGACGCCGCCGTAGGCCGGCCACAGGATACCGGAGATCAGGTGCGTCAGCCCGTAGGCGAGCACCACGGAGCCGAGGATCGCCACCCCGCCCATGGTGGGCGTCCCGCGCTTGGTGTGGTGGCTGGTGGGCCCGTCGTCCCGGATGAACTGGCCGTAGCCGCGCCGGGCGAGGAACTTGATGAACGCCGGGGTCCCGAAGAGGGACAGCACCAGGGCGAAGCAGGCCGCCATGAGGATCTGGATCATGCCGGCTCGTTCCCCTCCGCCGAGGGTCCCGGGGTGGTGGGCCTCCCGCTCGGGTCGAGGGAGGCGTTGACGAAGGGGCCGGCGGAGAGCCAGTGGTCGCCGTGCGCCGGGGCGTCGTTGCCCGGAGCGGGTCCGCCGGCGCGGTTCCCCGCGGCGGCCGCCACCCGGTCCCCCAGGACCGCCAGGCCGGCGGCGTTGGAGGACTTGAAGAGCACGACGTCACCGGGTGCGAGCTCCTGGCGCAGGATCTCCTCCGCGTCCTCCGGGGTGGCCGCCCAGGTCGCCTCGTTGCCCCACGAGCCCTCGAGCTGGGCGGCGTCGTACACCGGCCGGGCCAGGTCGCCGACCGCGACGAGCTTCGAGATGTTCAGCCGCACGACCATGCGGCCCAGGGTGTCGTGCTCCTCCACCGTGCTGTCGCCGAGCTCGAGCATGCCGCCGAGCACCGCCCAGGTGCGGCGGGGCGCGGAGCCCCCGGAGCCGCGGCCCAGCTGGGCCAGGGTCTGCAGCGCGGCGCGCATCGACTGGGGGTTGGCGTTGTAGGCGTCGTTGATCACCGTGACCCCGTCGGCCCGTTCGGTGCGCTCCATCCGCCACCGGCTCGCGGCGCCCTGGGCGTTGAGCGAGGCCGCGATCCGCTCGGGGGCGACCCCGGCCACGAAGGCGGCGGAGGCCGCCGCGAGCAGGTTGGACACGTGGTGCTCCCCGATGAGCCGGGAGACGATCCCGTGCTCGGAGCCGTCGGGGAAGTGCAGGCGGAACTCCGGGTTGCCGCCGGGCCCGAGCCGGATCCCGGAGGCGTGCACCCGGGCGGCCGGGACGTCGGGCAGCGCGTTCGCCGGGGACTCCCCGAAGAACAGCACGGGCGCGGCGGTGCGGCGGTGCATCTGGCGGACCAGGACGTCGTCGTCGTTGAGGACCGCCACGCCGTCGGCCCGCAGCGACTCGACGAGCTCGCCCTTGGCGCGGGCGATGTTGGCGACGCCGCCGAACTCGCCGGCGTGGGCCGAGCCGACGCACAGCACCACCCCGACGTCGGGGCGGACCATCCGGCACAGGTAGTCGATGTTGCCGATCTTGGTGGCGCCCATCTCGATGATGAGGAACCGGGTGTCCGCATCGGCCTCGAAGACGGTCAGCGGCACGCCGACCTCCCCGTTGTAGGAGCGGCGGGGCGCGACCGTGGGGCCCTCGGCGGCGAAGATGCCCCGCAGGAGGTCCTTGGTGGTGGTCTTGCCGACGGAGCCGGTGACGGCGATGACCTTCACCTCGTGGTCGGCGCGCAGCTGGGCCACGACCCAGGCCGCGAGCCGGCCCATCGCCTCGACGACGTCGGGGACCAGCACGCCCGGGTAGGTGACGCCCGCAGCGTCGGTGACCTCGCGCTCGACGAGGGCGAGCACGGCGCCGGCGGCGAAGGCGGCGCCCACGTACTCGTGGCCGTCGGTGACCTCGCCGGGCTTGGCGACGAACAGGGTCCCGGGACGCGCCTCGCGGGAGTCGGTGGCGACGTGGTGGACGACGGTCGTCCCGTCGGCGGTCCCGACGGTGCGCCCGCCCGTGACCTGCGCGAGCTGTGCGGCGGTGAGTGCGATCATCGATTCTCCCAACGGTCCTGCTGCCCGTCGGCCAGCGCGGCCCGCAGCTCTTCCCTGTCGTCCAGCGGGTGGTCCACGCCCCGGATCTCCTGGACCGTCTCGTGCCCGCGGCCGGCCACGAGCACGGAGTCGGCGCGCCCCGCCATGGCCACCGCGGCGCGGATCGCCACGGCCCGGGGCTCGAGCACGAGCACCTCCTGGGCCCTGGCTCCGGCGTCGCGGGCCGCGAAGGCCCCGGCGGCGACCTCGGCCCGGATCCCGCCGGGGTCCTCGTCGTGCGGGTCGTCGTCGGTGACGATCACGACGTCGGCGTGCCGGGCGGCGATCTCGCCCATGATCGGGCGCTTGGACCGGTCCCGCTCGCCCGTGGCGCCGAAGACCACGATGACGCGGCCGTCCCCGTCGGGCGGCTCGACCGCGGTGAGCGCGCGGCGCAGGGCGTCCGGGTTGTGCGCGAAGTCGACGACGGCGGTCGGCTGGGTGCCGATGAGCTGCATCCGCCCGGGCACGTCCGTGGTGAGGGGGTCCGCCTCGTCGAGCACGCGCTGCACCTCGGCGGCGTCGACCCCGGAGGCCACGACCATGACCACGGCCAGCGCGGCGTTGGCCACGTTGAAGTCGCCCGGCAGGGCCGTGGACACGCGCAGCGTCCGGCCGTCCCGGTGCCGCAGGGCGAAGGAGTGGCCGATCCCGCGCCGGGTCAGGGAGGTCAGGGTCCAGTCCGCGCCGTGCCGGCCCGGTCCGGCGTCCCGGTCCCCCGGCACGCCGCCGCGCAGCGCGATCGTGTCCACCAGGTCCGTGCCGAGCTGCTCCCGGGCGTGCTCGGCCATCCGCAGGCCCCAGGCGTCGTCCTCGTCCTGGACCACCACGACGGCCCGGCGGGTCCGCTCCGGGGTGAACAGCTGGGCCTTGACCGCGAAGTACTCGTCCATCGACCCGTGCAGGTCGAGATGGTCCTGGGTCAGGTTGGTGAACCCGGCGACGTCGAAGCGGACCCCGTCCACCCGGTGGAACTGCAGGGCGTGGGAGGAGACCTCCATGGACGCCGCCGTGATCCCGCGCTCGCGCATGAGCGCGAGCAGCGCGTGCACGTGCGGGGCCTCCGGGGTGGTCAGCCGGGAGGGGATCGACTCCTCGCCGGCGAGGATCTCGATCGTCCCGATCAGCCCCGTGCGGTGGCCGAGGGCGCGGAGCACCGAGTTGGTGAAGTAGGTCGTGGTCGTCTTGCCGTTGGTGCCCGTCACCGCGAACAGTGCCGGGGCGGTCCCGTCCTCCGGCCGGGAGCCGTAGACGCGCGCGGCGATCGCGCCCACGGACCGGCGGGGGTCCGGGGCCTCGACCACGGGCAGCCGGATGCCGGCCTCCCGGAGGATCCCGGCCCCTTCGGCGTCGGTGAGCACCGCGGCGGCGCCCGAGCGCTCGGCGGCCGCGGCGAACCGGGCGCCGTGGGTGCGGGCTCCGGGCAGGGCCGCGTAGAGGTCGCCGGGCCGCAGCTGCCGGGAGTCCAGGGAGATGCCGGTGACGTCCATGGCGCGGGACGGCGCGGTCCCGCCCGCGAGCCGGGCGGTCTCCGCGAGGCTCAGCGGCCGGGGCCGGGCGGGGCGCATCGTCTGCGCGTCGTGTCCCTGTTGGGCTGTCGCGTCCATCAACGTCCTTCGTGGTCTGGTCGGCGGGGGGGGTGGTCCGCCGGGAGCGGGGGGTGCGGACCCGGGGGTGGCCGGGCACGGCGATATGGAAGTCTAGTCGCCCTCGTCGTCCCGCCGGGACGCGGCCGGGGCGGGAGCGCCGGCCGCGGGGGCCCCGGGCCCGGCCTCGGCGTCGGACGCGACGTCGGTGTCCTCCGGTGCCTCGACGCCCGGCGGGGTGTCCACCGGCGCCGTCCCCTCGGCCTCGTCCTCCTCCTCGGGGTCGTCCGTGCGCAGCGGGATCTTCACCGGCTCGGTCGTGGAGGGAGGGACGTCGTAGTGGCGCAGCACCTGACCCATGATCCTGCTGAAGGTGGGGGTGGTGCCGATCGCGCGGACGTCGCCCTGGGGCCGCTGGAGGGTGACCGCCACGAGGTACTGGGGGTCCTCGACGGGGGCGACGCCCACGAAGGAGGTGGTGTAGCCGTCGTAGCCGCCCTCGGGGCTGGGCGCCTCGGCGGTGCCGGTCTTGCCGCCCACGCGGTAGCCCTCCACGGCGGCCTCCTTGGCGCCGCCCTGGGTGACGGTGACCTCCATCATGTCGAGCACCTGCTGCGCCGTCTCCTCGGAGACGACCCGCTCGCCCTCGGGCCGCTCGACCGGGGTGCTGGTGCCGTCGGGCCCGATCACGGACTCGACGACCCGCGGCTCCACCTGGACCCCTCCGTTGCCGATGGCCTGGAAGATCGTGGCGGTGCGCAGCGGGGTCTGGGCGACGCCCTGACCGAAGAGCACGGTGTACTGCTGGCGCACGTCCCACTGGTCCGCGCTCGTGAGGATGCCGGGAGACTCCCCCGGCAGCTCGATCCCCGTGGTCTCCCCGACGCCGAAGCGCTGCATCCACTCGTGGCGCTGCTCCGGGGAGAGCTTGCCCCCGACCAGGACGGTGCCCGTGTTCATCGAGTCGGCGATGATCCCGGCGAACGTGCGCTGCTGCTCGCCGTGGTCGAAGGCGTCGGTGATCTTCTGCCCCTCGATCTCCAGGAACGGGGGCACGGTGATCTCCGTGCGCGGCGTGACCACGCCCTCCTCCACGGCGGCCGCCGCCGTGAGGATCTTCTGGGTGGAGCCGGGCTCCACGGCGTTCTGCACGGAGCGCACGCCGAGGTCCTCGGGGTCCGCCGAGCCGATGTCGTTGGGGTCTACCGTCGAGGAGTCGGCGAGCGCGAGCACCGCGCCGTCCTCGATCCGCATCACCACGGCCGTGCCCCACTCGGCGTCGAGCTCCTCGGCGCGCTCCATGACGGCCTGCTGGGCGAAGAACTGGACGTCGCTGTCGATGGACAGCTGCACCGAGGAGCCGTCCTCCACCGGGCTCTCCTCCTGCGGCGCCACCGGGATCCGCACGCCGTCGGCGCTGATCTCGAAGGTCCGGCTCCCGTCCGTGCCGCGCAGCAGCTCGTCCTGGGTCTGCTCGATCCCGCCGAGCGCCTCGTCGTCCCCACCCATGAAGCCGACCACGCTGCCGCCCACCGGACCGTTGGGGTAGATGCGGTCGGAGGACGTCTGCCCGTACACGTAGGGCAGGCCGAGCTCGCGCACGGTGTTCCACTGCTCGGGCGTGACCCCGCGGGCCACGTACTCGAACTGCTTGTCGCCGTCGAGGGCGTCCTTGACCTCGGTGTCCTCGAGCTCGAGGGCGTCGGCGAGCTGGTACACCGCCTGCGTGGGGGTCACGGTCTCCGTCGTGCCGTCGGCCAGGGGGCGTGCGAACTCGCGCACCAGGGACTGGTCGACCGTGACGTCGTAGCGCTGCAGCGTGCGGGCGAGGACGTTGCCGTGGGTGTCCCGGATCTCCCCGCGCAGCGCGGGGACGACCTCGGTGCGGGACCGCTCCCCCGCGGCGGCCTCGGCCCGGCCGGCGGCGTCGAAGCCCTGCACCCACACGAGGCGGAGACCGAGGACCACCAGCAGGCCGAGCACGAGGACGACGCCGATGTGGCTGCGGCCGATGCCTCGGGCGCCGGGGGCGTCACCGGTGGACGTCGAGCGTGCGCGTGCCACGTGAATGCCTCGTTCCTGGTTGCGACTGGGGGGATGTCCGGGGGCTGCTGCCGGCGGGTGCGGGGGCCGGTGCCCGGTTCACTCCCCGGGCGTGCGCTGCGGCGGGGCCGGGAGGGACCCGCCGCCGGCCTCCGCGCCGCCGGCCGGCGCGGCGTCCTCGCCGGCCCGGCGCTCGGCGTCCACGCGCTCCTGCTCCGCCTTCTCCCGCTCGCGGACCTCGGCGCGCTGCGCGGCGCGGTCCGCGGCCTCCGAGCCGGTCTGGTTGGCGTGCTCGACCAGGATCTCGTGGTTCTCCTGGGGCTGCGCGGGGAGCGGATCGCCCTCGACGGTCCCGTTCGTGAGGTCGACCGTGCCCGAGTCCCGTGCGGGGACCATGCCGAGGTCCGTCGCCATCACCGCGAGGTTCTGCGGGGCGTTGTAGAACTCGAGGTCCTGGGTGAGCGCCTCGTTCTGCTGGCTGAGGGCCTGCTCCTGGGCGCGCAGCTCCACGAGCCGGTACTGGCCGCCGGAGATCTGGATGTTCAGGACCAGGATGGAGGCCAGCGCCACCACGAGGGCCACGAGGCTGAGCACCACGGTGGACACCCGCTGCCGTCGCGCCCGGCCCGGGACCACGGACAGCGGTGCCCGGGTGGACCCGGTCGGCTCCTCGGTGTGCGGGGCGGGGCTGCTCAGCTGGCGGGCGGACGTGCCCTCCACCGGGGGGCGCTGCCCGCGCCGCCCGGCCCAGGCGCCGATGCCCGTGCGCGAGGCGGCCGTCCGTGCGGGGCGTCGCTGGAGTCCGGTTCCGCTCATGCCGTGTACCTCTGCGCGTTCTGTGCTGTGGGGGGAGTGTGCTCTCTGATGCGCTCTACCGCGCGCAGTCGCGCGGAGGCAGCCCGGGGGTTCTCGTCGATCTCGCGGAGGGTGGGGGTCTCCGTCCCCCGGGTCAGCACCCGCAGGGTGGGCTTGTGCTGGTCGAGCTCCACGGGGAAGCCCTTCGGCGCCGTGGAGGTGGCGCCCCGGGCGAAGGCCTGCTTGACGATCCGGTCCTCCAGGGAGTGGTAGCTCATGGCCACGACGCGGCCGCCGACGGGCACGGCGTCGAGGGCCGCCGGGATCGCCCGGCGCAGGACGTCGAGCTCCTCGTTGACCTCGATCCGCAGCGCCTGGAACGTCTGTTTCGCCGGGTGCCCCTTCCGGTGCTGGGCCGCCTGGGGCACGGCCCCGCGGACGACCTCGACGAGCTCGCCCGTGGTCCGCAGCGGGGTCCTCGCCCGCTGCTCCACGATCGCGCGGGCGATGCGCCCGGCGAAGCGTTCCTCGCCCCAGTCCCGCAGGATCCGGCGCAGGTCCGCCTCGCTGTAGTCGTTGACCACGTCCTGGGCCGTGACGGGCGCCGTGGCGTCCATGCGCATGTCCAGGGGGGCGTCGTAGGAGTACGCGAAGCCGCGCTCGCGCTCGTCGAGCTGCAGGGACGAGACCCCGAGGTCGAAGAGCACCGCGTCCGCGTGGTCGAACCCGTGCTGGGCGAGCGCCTCCGGGATCCGGTCGTAGGTGGTGTGCACGGGGTGGAACCGGTCCCCGAACGGGGCCAGCCGCGCGCCGGCCAGTGCGTGCGCCTGGGGGTCCCGGTCGATGGCCACCAGCTGCAGACCGGGGAAGCGGCGCAGCAGCGCCTCGGAGTGACCGCCCATGCCCATCGTCGCGTCCACCGCCACGGCGCCGTCCTCGCCGAGCGCGGGAGCCATCAGGTCGAGGCACCGCTCGAGCAGCACGGGGACGTGGAGCTGCTCGGCTGGGCGTTGCGCCATGGGCCCTCTCTTCGGCGGTCGACGGTGGATCGGTCTTCGGTGGCCGGCGCCGGGTCGACGCCGTGGTGCGGCGGCGGGCCTTCCAGGATCAGAACCCCATCCGCTGGCCGTCCCTCGAATCCGGCCTGGCTCAGGGGAAGGTGAGTCAGGACGGTGACGGCTGTGCGGCTGGAGATCTCATCCGGGAAACGGCCTCGCGTGCTCCGCGGTGGTCTCGGCGGCCCTGTGCTCAGAAGAGCCCGGGCACCACTTCCTCCTCGGTCTCGGAGAAGACGGCCTCCTTCTCGTTCAGGTAGTCGTTCCAGGCCTGGGCGTCCCAGATCTCGGCCCGGCTGCCCGCCCCGATGACGGCGAGCTCCCGGCCCAGCCCGGCGTAGTCCCGCAACGGCGGCGGTATGGTGACTCGGCCCTGCTTGTCCGGGACCTCGTCCGAGGCGCCCGAGAGAAAGACCCGGATGTAGTCCCTGGCCTGCTTCGAGGACAGCGGTGCCGCCCTCAGCTGCTCGTGGACCCGTTCGAACTCACGGACGCTGAACACGTAGAGGCACCGTTCCTGACCACGGGTCAGGACGAGTCCCTCCGCCAGCTCCTCCCGGTACTTCGCCGGCAGGATCAGGCGGCCCTTCTCGTCGAGACGGGGTGAGTACGTTCCGAGAAACATGCTCACCGCCTCTCCAGCCCGAGAGTTCTCCCAGATCCATCTCTTCGCCCCACTTTACTCCACTTCACTCCCCGGTCAACGAACGAGGGGCCCGTGCGCCGCGGCGTGGCGCGGCGCACGGGCCCCTCGTCCGGCGTCGCCCCAGGTGGGCGCGGCCGCGCGCCGGCAGCCCACCGGTGGGGCGTCGTGGCGCTCGGCGTGGGGCGTCGTGGCGGACGCGGTGGCGGGCGACCGCGCGGGGCGCCGTGACGGACGGCGCGCGGGGCAGGGCGGAGCACCGTGGAGGACCCGGTGGTGGACCGCGGGGAGGACAGTGGAGGACCCGGCGGAGGGCAGCGGGCCGGGCGGGGTGGAGCGCTGTGGAGGACACAGTGGCGGACGCGGTGGAGGACGGCGGGGAGGACGGTGGAGGGATGGCGCACGAGTCGCGCGCCGGGCACCAAAAAGCTCCCCGGCGGTGCACCGGGGAGCTGGTCGGACGCCGCGGGCCGAGCGGCGGCACGGTGGTGGGAGGTGGAGGGACCTGGCGGAGCGGTCCGCGGGGATGGTCCGCGAGTGCGGTGCCCTGGGGGCCGTGCCCTCCGTGCGGCTCCGCGCGCCGGCGGGGCCGGTCAGGTGGACGGGCCTCCGGAGTTGCGCTGGTCCCAGCGCTCCTCGAGGTTCTGCAGGAAGGGAGAGGAGCGGCGGGGCGGGCCGCCCTTGCCGCTCTCGCCGCCGGGGCGCGGCTTGCCGGAGCGCATCGTGGCGACGTAGACACCTGCGCCCATCACGACGAAGCCCAGGACCCCCACCAGGATGGAGTCGATGACCACCCCGCCCAGGAGGACGAGCAGACCGACGACGGCGATCACGATCCCGAGGACGATGTTGCGGGTGGAAGCACCCCTGACGGCACGGGAGCCCATGCTCGTCACGAACCTCGGGTCGTCCGCGTGGAGCTGCTTCTCCAGCTGGGCTAGGAGCTGTTGCTCGTGCTCGGACAGTGGCACGGTATGCCTCCTCATCCTTCGGGTGCGGATTCCCCGGCTGTTCCGGCGCCGCCTGCTACCAGGATAGACCGTCGGGTGCGGATTTGGCACCGCGCACACGGCTGTCAACAGCCTCCGAGTTGCCTTCCGGATTCCGTGGTGCGGGCGGCAGCAGGCGGGCGGGTCCGAGGCGTTCGGCGCCGAAGCGGGCGTGCACCCGGTCCATGGCCTGCTCGGCGGCCCCCCACTCCTCCTCGCGGCCGTCCAGGCTCAGCTGCAGGGCGTCCGTGGCGGGCTCCAGCCGCTCGGCCCGGACCCCGATGAGCCGGACCGGCTGGGGCCGGCTCCCGAGCTCCTCGAGCAGGCCCACGCCGTGCTCGAGGAGGTCGTGGGCCGAGGTGAAGGGGTGCTGCAGCGTCCGCGAGCGGGTGATGGTCGTGAAGTCCGCGTAGCGCACCTTGAGCCCCACCCGGCGGGCGCGCAGCCCCTGGCGGCGCAGCCTTGAGGCGGTCCGGTGGCTCAGCCGCAGCAGGGCCTCGTGCAGCACCCGGTCGTCCGCGACGTCCCGGGGGAAGGTCTCCTCCGCGCCCACGCTCTTCTCCTCCCGGACCGGCTCGACCGGACGGGGGTCGCGCCCGTTGGCGAGCTCGTGCAGGTGGTGTCCGGCGGCCCGGCCGACCAGGCGGGTCAGCATCGGCACCGGGGCCGCCGCGAGGTCCCCGACGCTCCGGAGACCCGCCCCGGTGAGCGCCTCGGCCGTGCGCCCGCCGACGCCCCACAGCGCCGAGACCGGCAGCTCCGCGAGGAACGCGACGGTGTCCTCGGGCTGGACGAGCAGCAGACCGTCCGGCTTGGAGCGGGTCGAGGCGATCTTCGCGACCGTCTTGTTGGCGCCGATCCCCACGGAGGCGGTGAGCCCCAGCTCGGCCTGCACCCGGGCGCGCAGGCCGCGGGCGATGCCCACCGGGGGGCCGAGCCGCCGGACCGCGCCGGCGACGTCGAGGAAGGCCTCGTCCACGCTGATCTGCTCCACCCGGTCGGTGATCTCCCAGAACATCGCCATGACCCGGCGGGAGTAGGACTCGTAGGCGTCCCGGTGGGGCTCGAGCAGCACGGCCCGGGGGCACATCGCCCGGGCCCGCGCCAGGGGCATGCCGGAGCGCACGCCGAACTCCCGGGCCTCGTAGGAGGCGGACAGGACGACGGAGCGGTTGCCCGCCCCCGCCACGATGACGGGCCGTCCCCGCAGCCGCGGGGCCGCGAGCAGCTCCACGCCGACGTAGAACATGTCCATGTCGACGTGCAGCACGGCGCACGCCCGCCAGCGGTCCAGCCGGTCCTTCGGCGTCTCGTTCACCGTGTCCTCCTCCCGGGTCCGGCACAGCATAGCCCTCGGCGCGGACATCCCGGCCGCCGTGCGGGCACCGGTCCGGGCGCCGCGCCCACGGCCCCTCCGCCGGGCCTTCGATAGGCTGGGCCGGACATCTCGGACGGCCGCCGGCGGCCGTCCGCCACCGCCCCGAGACCGAGGTCGAGCCACCCATGACGTGCCCGCCGCTCCCGCACCGCCCCGACGCGCCCTCCGGCACCGCGCCGCAGGCCCGCCCCGAGGACGCCTTCCGCGCCGAGGACGAGCGGTTCGTGGCCCGGCTGCACGAGGAGCTGGAGGAGTTCTTCGGGCGGCAGCGGACGGTGCTGGGCGGGATCTCGGCGGACGCCCTCCCGCTGCTGGACGCGGTGGCCGGGCTCTCCGCCGGCGGCAAACGGCTGCGCGCGCGGCTGTGCTACTGGGGCTGGCGGGCGGCGGGCGGCGATCCGGAGGACCCGGCCGTGGTGCGGGCCGGCGCCGCGCTCGAGCTCTTCCAGTCCGCCGCGCTCATCCACGACGACGTCATCGACCGCTCGGACACCCGCCGGGGCGCCCCCAGCGTGCACCGCCGGTTCGAGACCGCGCACGCGGACCGCGGCTGGGCGCTGGACGGTGCCGCCTTCGGCGTCGCCGCCGCGATCCTCTCGGGAGACCTGTGCCTGTCCTGGAGCGAGCAGCTGTTCGCCGCGGCCGCCAGCACGGCGAGCGGCGGCCACCGGGCCCGGGCGGTCTTCGACCTCATGCGCTCGGAGGTGATGGCCGGGCAGTACCTCGACGTGCAGGGCGAGGTCGCCGGCGGGGGCCAGGACCGGGACGGCGCCGTGCAGCGGGCCCTGGACGTCATCCGGTACAAGTCGGCGAAGTACTCGGTGGAGCACCCCGTGGTGCTCGGCGCCGCCCTGGCCGGGGCGGCGGAGCCGGTCCTGGAGCGCTGCTCCGCGTTCGCGCTGCCCCTGGGCGAGGCGTTCCAGCTGCGCGACGACGTCCTGGGCGTGTTCGGCGACCCGGCCGCCACGGGCAAGCCCGCCGGCGACGACCTGCGCGAGGGGAAGCGGACGGTGCTCGTGGGCTTTGTCCGCACGCGCGGCAGCGAGGCGCAGATCGCGCGGCTCGAGGCGGCCCTGGGCCGGCCGGACCTGACGGAGGAGGACGTCGAGGAGCTGCGCGCGCTCATCACGGCGTGCGGCGCCCTGGGCTCCACGGAGGCGCTCATCGACGGGCTCAGCAGGGAGGCGTTCGCGGCGCTGGACCGGCTCGGGGCCGACGCCGTGCCCATGGCCGCGCTGCGCGGTCTCGCGACGGCCGCGGTCCGGCGCTCGTCCTGAGCCCGGCGCGCCGGCCCCGCCGGCGGGGACGGCGCGCCGGTCAGCAGCGGGTCACCAGGCCAGGGCCTGCGCCCGGCGGCGGATCTCCGTCTTGCGCCCGTCCCGCAGGGCGTCGACGGGACGGCCCGGCAGGGACTCGTCCTCGGTGAACAGCCACGTGATCGCCTCGACGTCGGTGAAACCGGAGTCTCGCAGGACCGCCACCGTGCCCTTCAGGGAGTCGACCACGGCACCGTCCAGCAGGAACGCGGCGGGCACCCGGCGGATGCTGTCGTGCGGGTTGCGGACGGCGAGGAGCGTCCCGTCGTCGACGAGACCGTGGACGCGGGTGACCACGAGGCCGAGCTGCTCGGCGACGTCGGGCAGGGGCAACCACTCCTGGACGAGACCGTCCAGGCGGTCGAACTCCTCGGTGCTAATTCCGGATGTGTTCTTCACGCCCCCAGAGTGCCACGTCCGCCGGTGCCCGTGCCACGCGGGCCTGCCACGGTATGCTCGACCCGCGGAGCCGGCTGAGACCTCCGCACCTTCCCCGATCAGCGTCAGAGAGCCCCTTCATGCCGTATCCCCCCGACAGCGACACGACCGACCCGAACGACGCACCCCGCCGCTCCGCCACCGGGTCCTCCCCGGTGCCGGACGACCGCTCCCCCGGCTGGGCCCGCCGCGCCCGCACCGGCTCGGCGGTCACCGCCGTCGCCGCCCTGGCCGCACTGGGCGGGGGCACCGTGGCCCACGCCGCCCCCGCGCAGACGGCCCAGGTGAGCGCGGCGCCTCTGCTCGCCGGCCAGACGACGGCGAAGACCCCGGTGCACACCGTGTCCCCCGGGGACTCCCTGTGGGCGCTCGCCCAGCGCCACGGCGTCGCCGTGGACGAACTCATGCGGTGGAACGACCTCTCGGGCGCGGCGCTGCTGATGCCCGGGCAGAAGCTGCGCCTCTCCGGCGGAGCCGCCCCGGCGGCCGAATCCTCGGAGAAGGCCGCCCCGCCGGCCGAGGACCCGCCCCGCACCGACCACGTCGTGCGCTCCGGCGACTCGCTGTGGAGCATCTCGCAGAAGCACGGGGTGCCGGTCCAGGCGCTCCTCGACGACAACGACCTCACGGTCAACTCCCTGCTGCGCCCGGGACAGCGGCTGTCGGTCGCCGCGCCGGCGCCCGCCGCGGTGCGGACCGCCACGACGCCGGAGCCCCGGCCGGAGCAGGAGCGCGCCGTCGGCGACACCTTCCTGGGCCGCACCTACGAGGACGGCGTGGTGGTCTCCGCCAACCGCCACCACGAACAGCTCAGCTCCCGACCGGCACCGTCCCGGGAGGAGATGCGCAGGCTGGTCCACGAGACCGCCGTGCGGATGGGCGTGGACCCGGCGCTCGCCCTGGCGCACGCCTACCAGGAGTCGGGCTTCGACCACCGGGCCGTCTCCCCCGCGGACGCCGTGGGCACCATGCAGGTCATCCCGGACGCCGGGGACTGGGCCTCGGGCCTCGTGGGCCGGGAGCTCGACCTGCTCGACCCGCAGGACAACGTCACCGCCGGCGTGGCCATCATCCGGCAGCTGGGCCGCGCGGCGCCGAGCACCGACGTGGCCATCGCCGCCTACTACCAGGGCCTGCACGGGGTGAAGAAGTACGGGATGTACGACGACACCAAGCAGTACGTCAAGAACGTCAAGTCCCACCGCAAGCGGTTCGGTCCGTGACCTCCGACCCAGCGAGCGCACAGCGCCCCGCCCTAGGCTGAGCCCGTGCAGCACGCGCTCCCCGACCACCTGACCGGGACCCTCCTCGAGGGCCGCTACGAACTGGGTCCGCGCATCGCCCGCGGCGGCACCGCCACCGTGTACCGGGCGGTGGACACGCGCCTGGAGCGGGTCGTGGCGGTCAAGCTCATGCACGGCCACCTGGCGGAGGACCCGGCCGCCGCGGACCGGTTCGTGCGGGAGGCCCGGGCGGCGGCGCGGCTGTCCCACCCCCACGTCGTCTCCGTGCTCGACCAGGGCCACGCCCCGGACGGGGTGCCCTACCTGGTCATGGAGCACGTCGAGGGTTCGACGCTGCGCGACCTCCTGCGCCGGCGCGGCGCCCTCCCCCCGGGCGAGGCGCTGGCCCTGCTGGAGCCGGTCCTCGACGGGCTCGCGGCGGCCCACCGGGCAGGGCTGGTGCACCGTGACGTGAAGCCGGAGAACGTGCTGATCGCCGGCACCGGCCGGGTGACCGTCGCGGACTTCGGTCTCACCCGCGCCGTCGACCAGCACACGGCGACCGGGACGGTGCTGGGCACGGTGGGCTACGCCTCGCCGGAGCTCGTGACCGGGCGGCGGGTGGACACCCGGGCGGACGTGTACTCGGCCGGCATCGTGCTCTTCGAGCTGCTGACCGGCCGTCGCCCCTTCGAGGGCGGCCCCGTGGCCGTGGCCCGCGCCCACGCGGAGGGCGCCGTCCCGGACCTGCGCACCCTCGACCCCGGCGTCCCGGCCGGCGTGGCGCGGCTCGTCGCCCACGCCACGGCACGGGACCCGGAGCTGCGCCCACCGGACGCCGGCAGGTTCCTCGAGGAGCTGCGGACGGTCCGGGCGGGACTGCGCCCGGCCGAGCTCGACCGCCTCCCGGCACCCCGCGCCGTGCACGGCGCCCCGCCCGGACCGCCCGCCGCACGGGACAGCGGTCCCACGACGGCGCTGGACCCGGATGCCAGGACCACGACGGCGCTGGACCCCGCCGTCGCGCCCACCGAGGCCCTGGGCCCGGCGGCCGCCCCCACCGAGGCCCTCGGCCCCGCCGTCACCCGGACCGGGGTGCCCCGGCCCCCGGGCGCCCCCGCCGGGGCCGGCGCCCCGGCGGGGTCCGGCCTGCCCCCGCCCGCCCCGCTCCCGAGGGGCTCCTCCGACCCCTGGCGTCCCGCGATCGAGCTGCGCCCCTCCCGTCCCCTGCACGCAGCGGGGACGCTGGCCCTGGTCGCGCTCGCGGTGGCCGCGGCGGCGTTCCTGGGCTGGCTCCTGGGCTCCGGCCCGGGCGGGACCGTGAGCGTGCCGGACGTGCGGGGAGCGGGTCCCGAGCTCGCGGAGCAGTACCTGGCCGGTGCCGGTCTCGACAACGTCGCCGTGCACGAGACCGCGGACCCGGTGGCCCCCGCCGGCACCGTGCTCGGGACCGACCCGCAGGCCGGCGCCACCGTGCGGGCCGCGGAGCAGGTCGTCCTGCTGGTCTCGACCGGCCCCGAGCGGACGACCGCGCCGGACGTCACCGGGATGACGGAGGAGGACGCCCGGGCGCGCCTGGAGGACGCCGGGCTGACGGCCGGCACCGGGACCGCGGTGCCCGACGACGCCGCCCCCGGGACCGTCGTGGGCCAGCACCCCGAGGCGGGCACGGCGGTGGCCGCGGGCACGGCGGTGGATCTCGCGGTCTCCCGCGGGCCCCGCGCCGACACCGCTCCCGGGGTGCTGGGACGGCCCGTGGACGAGGCGGTGCAGGTCCTCGCGGAGGCGGGCTACACGGCGCGGATCGAGGAGAGCCTCGGTGCGCCCTTCGGCTACGTGGTGGCCCAGACGACGGACGGGGCCGAGGTCGTCCTGACCGTCCTGTAGCGGACGGCCGGTCCGGCCCCGGCCCCGTCGGCCCGGTCCTGCGCTCAGCGGCGGGAGAGGTAGCCCGCCACGAGGAAGGCGATCTCCAGGGACTGCATGTGGTTCAGGCGCGGGTCGCACAGCGACTCGTAGCGGTCCTGGAAGGAGGACTCGTCGACGGGATCGGCGCCGCCGAGGCACTCCGCGACGTCGTCGCCCGTCATCTCCACGTGGATGCCGCCGGGGAAGGAGCCGATCGCCTCGTGCACCTCGAAGAAGCCGCGGACCTCGTCCACGACGTCGTCGAAGTTGCGGGTCTTGTAGCCGGACGGCAGGGACACGGTGTTGCCGTGCATGGGGTCCGTGACCCACACGACCTTGGCGCCGGAGCGCTCCACGGCCTCGACGAGCGGCGGCAGCTTCTCCCGGATGTTCTTCGCGCCCATCCGGGTGATGAAGGTGAGCCGACCGGGCTCGCGCTGCGGGTCGAGCTTGTCGATGAGCGCGAGCGCGTCGTCGCCGGTGGTCTTCGGGCCGAGCTTGACCCCGATCGGGTTGCGCAGCTTGGACAGCAGGTCCACGTGGGCGCCGTCGAGCTCCCGGGTGCGCTCGCCGATCCACAGGAAGTGCCCGGACGTCCCGTACGGGAGGTGGGTGCGGGAGTCGATGCGGCTCAGGGCCCGCTCGTAGTCCAGCAGCAGGGCCTCGTGGCCGGCGTAGAACTCCGTGGTCCGCAGGGCGTCGAAGTCGGCGCCGCACGCGCCCATGAACTTCACGGCACGGTCGATCTCGCGGGCCAGCGACTCGTACCGGGCGTGGGCCGGGTTCGTGGTGAAGCCCATGTTCCAGGCGTGCACGAGGCGCAGGTCGGCGAACCCGCCCGTGGTGAAGGCGCGGATGAGGTTCAGGGTGGAGGCGGACGTGTGGTAGCCGCGCACCATCCGCCGCGGGTCGTGGACCCGGGACTCCTCGGTGAACTCGAAGCCGTTGACCATCTCCCCGCGGAACGTCGGCAGGGTCGTGCCGTCGCGGGTCTCGTCGTTGGACGAGCGGGGCTTCGAGAACTGCCCTGCCATGCGGCCCATCTTCACGACGGGCATGGACGCGCCGTAGGTGAGCACCACGGCCATCTGCAGGAGCGTCTTGACCCGGGCGCTGATCCGGTCGGCGGTGGCGCCCTCGAAGGTCTCGGCGCAGTCCCCGCCCTGCAGGAAGAAGGCCCGGCCGTTGGCGACCTCGGCCAGGCGGTCGCGCAGCTTGTCCACCTCCCCCGCGAAGACGAGGGGCGGAACCGCGTTGAGCTCGGCGATCGAGGCGGCGAAGTCGGGGTGGTCGCCCCACGTCGGCTGCTGGTCGGCGGCCAGACCGCGCCAGTCGTCCAACCCCGGGTAGTCGGCCGCTGAGGGCACCGGGGAGGCCAGGTTGCGGAGGCTGTCGGGAACGGTGAAGTCGAGCATCATGTCTTCCTATGTCTCGTCCGGGGCGGGACCGGGCGGGGGATCAGGGGGCGGTGGGGCGCGGGGCGTCGTCGTCCGCGGACCCGGGACGGTCGCGGTGGGCGATGGAGTCCGCGGTCCGGCGGGCGGTCTGGGCGGCGCTGCGCGCCTTGTCCTTGGCGCTGCCGACGATCTCCGCGGCGGCCTGCTTGGTCTCCTGGCGCTTCTGCTCCGCGAGCCGCTTCTTGTGCTCCGAGGCGTAGACGTCCACGTAGACCTGACCGGAGAGGGCCTGGATCGCGTGCATGATCTCGTCGGTGACCTCGCGCAGCAGCGCGTGCTCGCCCTGCCGGCCCCGGTAGCGGGAGAAGTCGAGCGGCTCGCCGAAGATGGTGGCGACCCGGGCGCTGCGGCGGGGCAGCGGCAGCCTGGTCCCGATCGGCTGGACCTTGTCGGTGCCGACCATGGCGATCGGCACGACGGGGGCCCCCGTCTCGAGCGCGAGCCGGGCCACCCCGATCTTGCCCTTGTACAGGCGGCCGTCCGGGGAGCGGGTGCCCTCCGGATAGATCCCGAGCAGCTCGCCCTCCAGCAGCTTGCGCCCGCCGTTGCTCAGGGACTTCGCGCTGGCCCGGCCGCCGGACCGGTCCATGGGGATCTGGTTGATGGCGCGGAAGAACGCGGCCATCGCCTTCCCCTTGACCCCGGGGCTGTTGAAGTAGTCGGACTTCGCGAGGAAGTACACCTGCCGGGGCACGGCCACGGGCATGAACACCGAGTCGGAGACGGAGAGGTGGTTGCTCGCCAGGATGGCCGGGCCCTCGCCGGGCACGTGCTCCAGGCCGCGGACCTCGGGACGGAAGGCGACGTTGATCAGGGGGCCGACGACGTAGCGCTTCAAAAACATGTAGACCATGTGGGAGAGGACTCCTTCGTGCTGATCGGGATGTCGCGAGGGTCCGTGCCGCTCGGACCGGGTCCGGCCTCCGGTATTCTCTCACGTCCGCGCGGGCCCTGCCGCCGGTGCGCCCGCTCCGCGGCTCCGTCCTGACATCATGGACGCATGACGCCACCCGTCGAGCACCAGCACCTGCCCACCCCCTCCGCGGCCGGGAGGCCCGCCGCCGAGGAGGCTCCGGGCGCCCCCTTCCGGTTCCCGGCCGACGGCCCCGCGGGCGTCCTCGTGCTGCACGGCTTCACCGGTGTCCCGTTCAGCGTCCGCCCGTGGGGCCGCGCTCTGCACGAGGCGGGGGCCGAGGTCGTGGGGCCCGTGCTGCCCGGCCACGGCACCCGCTGGGAGGACCTCGCCGGCGTCCGCTGGGAGCAGTGGCGCGACCACGCCGCCGAGCAGGTGCGGGAGCTGCAGGCTCGGCACGACGTGGTGGTGGTGTGCGGACTGTCCATGGGCGGGGCGCTCGCCCTGCACCTCGCCGCGATCCTGCCCGTGGACGGGGTCGTGGCCCTGAACCCGGCGCTGTCCCTCGTCAGCCGCACGGCCCGCCTCGCCCCGGCCCTGCACCGCGCGGTGCCGTCCGTGCCGGGCGTGGGGGACGACATCAGCCTCCCCGGAGTCACCGAGCACGCCTACCCGCGCACACCGGTGGCGGGCGTCGCCGAGCTGGGCCGGTTCATGGCCCGGACCCGGAGGATGCTGCCGGCGGTCACCGCGCCGGTCCTGGTCCTGCGCTCGCGGCACGACCACGTGGTCTCCGACGCCTCGCACCTCCACGTGCTGCGCCGCGCGGGCGGGGACGTGGAGCTGGTCCGGCTGGCGGAGAGCTTCCACGTGGCCACCCTGGACCGGGAGGCGGACGTGGTCTCGGCACGGTCCGTGCGCTTCCTCGACGACCTGCTGGCCGGGCGCAGCCCGGTCACCGCGAGACCGGTGCGCCCGGCGCGGGGGGACGGACGATGAGCGCCGGCCCGGGGACCCCCGGCGGCGGCCACGGGCCCGAGGACGAGTGGAGCCGGATCGTGTCGGATCTCGACGACGTGCGCCGGGCCGGCGACCGGCACCTCTCCGGGCCCCGGGACTGGTCGCCCGAGGACGCCGTCTTCGGCGAGCCCCCCGCCGGGGCGCAGGACGCCCAGGACCCGGAGGAGCCCGAGGACGACGACGCGCCGTACTCCCCCGACCCCGGCCCGGTCACGCAGGGGCTCAGCGGCGGCGCGGTGCTGTCGTGGACCGTCCTGGTCGGCGTGCCCGTCCTGCTGGTGGTGCTCTCCCTGCTGCCCGGCTCCCTGCCGTGGTGGGCCATCGTGGCGGGCCTGGTCGCCGTGATCGGGGCCATCGGCCACCTGCTGAGGTCCCTTCCCGACGACCGCGACGACCTGGACGACGGCGCCCGCGTCTGACGTCATTTGCGTGAGCCAATTCACTAGACTGGCCCGGACGGCACACCGACCCCGATCCGAGGAGAACCCCATGCGCCACGTCGCGACCGACGCCCTCGTGGACCCGCCGGCCCACAGCCGCATCACCGACTTCCTGCTGATGCAGGCGGACCGGGCCGAGGATCCGCACCTGTACACCGTCCTGGCGGCGGAGGGGGCTTCCCGCGAGGTGCGCGCCCGGGAGTTCCTGGCCTCCGTGCAGGGGGTGGCCAAGGGTCTCGTGGCCGCGGGGATCGAGCCCGGGGACCGGGTGGGCATCCTCAGCCGGACCCGCTACGAGTGGACCCTCGCGGACTTCGCGATCTGGTACGCCGGTGCGGTCCCCGTCCCCGTCTACGACTCGTCCTCGGCCCAGCAGATCGCCTGGATCATGGGCGACTCCGACGCCAAGGCCGTCTTCGTCGAGACCCAGGCCCTCGAGGAGTCCGTGCTCACGGCCTCGCGGGAGACGCCGTTCCGCGCCGCGGAGAACATCTGGCGCCTGGACGGCACGGGCACCGGCCTCGACGAGCTCGCGCGTGCCGGCGCGGACGTCCCGGACGAGGAGCTCGAGGCCCGCCGCACGTCCCGCGCGCTCGAGGACGTCGCCACGATCATCTACACCTCGGGGACCACCGGCCCGCCCAAGGGGTGCGAGCTCACGCACGGGAACTTCGTGCGCCTGTGCGAGAACACGGCCCTGGTCGTCGCGGACATCATCCACCCGGGCGCGCGCACCCTGCTGTTCCTGCCGCTCGCCCACGTGTTCGCCCGCTTCGTCGAGGTGATCGCCCTCTACTCCGGGACCGTGCTGGCCCACACCCCGGACGTGAAGAACCTCATGGCCGACCTCGGGGCTTTCCGGCCCACGTTCATCCTGGCCGTCCCGCGCGTGTTCGAGAAGATCTACCAGAGCGCCCGGCTCAAGGCCGAGAAGGCCGGGAAGGCGAAGTCCCTGATCTTCGAGCGCGCCGTGGCCTCGGCCGTGGCCTACTCGAGGGCCGGGCAGGCCGGCCGGGTGCCGCGGGTGCTGCGGGCACGCCACGCCCTCTACGACCGGCTCGTGTACTCGAAGCTGCGGGCCGCGATGGGCGGGGAGGTCACGCACGCCGTCTCGGGCGGCGCCGCCCTCGGCACCCGGCTGGGCCACTTCTTCAACGGGATCGGCGTGTACGTCGTCGAGGGCTACGGGCTCACGGAGACCACCGCCCCGATCGCCGTCAACACCCCGGAGATCGGCAAGATCGGCACCGTGGGACTCCCGCTGCCGGGCAACGAGGTGCGGATCGACGAGGACGGGGAGGTCCTCGTCCGGGGCGCCCACGTCATGCGCGGCTACCACGGGCGCGAGGACCTCACCGCCGCGGCGTTCGAGGACGGCTGGTTCCGCACGGGCGACCTCGGCTCGCTCGACGAGGACGGGGCCCTCACCCTCACCGGGCGGAAGAAGGAGATCATCGTCACCGCCGGCGGCAAGAACGTGGTCCCCAACGTTCTGGAGGACCCCATCCGCGCCTCGGCCCTGGTCTCCCAGGTCATGGTGGTCGGGGACGACCGGCCGTTCGTGGCCGCCCTCGTCACCCTCGACCAGGACGTGCTCCCCGCGCGCTTGGAGCTGATGGGGCTGGACCCCGAGATGCCCGTCGCGGAGGCGGCGCGCCACCCGAAGGTCGTCGAGCACATCCAGGACATCGTCGACCACGCCAACCAAGCGGTCTCCCGCGCCGAGAGCATCCGGGCCTTCGAGATCCTCGGCGTCGACTGGACGGAGGCCTCCGGGCACCTGACCCCGTCCATGAAGATCAAGCGGGCCAGGATCGCCCAGGACTTCGCGGACCGGATCGAGGAGATCTACTCGCGTCCCGCCCCCGAGCCGGCCCCCGCCCCCGCCACCCCGGCGGAGCGGATCAAGGAGAAGCTCTCCCAGGCGCACCTGCCGGGCCGCGGGTAGCGCCGAGCCGGTCGGCGGCCGGTGGGATCACCGGCCGCCGACGAGTGCTTCCGGGGCCAGCGGCGAGTGCTCGGGGACGTCGAGGCCCAGCAGGGCGTTCTCGACGACCTCGCTCAGGGCGGGGTGGATCCAGTACTGGCCGCGGGCCATCGTGTGGGCGTCGAGGCCGAAGGACATGGCCTGGACCAGCGGCTGGAGGAGCAGGGAGGCCTCCTCGCCGATCAGGTGCGCGCCCAGCAGGCGTCCGGTGCCCTTCTCCGCGATCAGCTTGCACAGACCCGTGCGGTCCTCCATGGCCCACCCGTAGGCCGTGGCCCCGTAGTCCTGCACCTTGACGGTGATCTCGCCGCCCTGCTCGACCGCCCACTGTTCGGCCTCCTCCTGGGTCATGCCGACGGACGCGATCTGCGGGCTGGTGAACACGGCGGAGGGCACGAACCGGTGGTCGGTGGCCCGGAGGTCGCCGGGGTGCAGGAGGTTGTGCTGCACCGTGCGGGCCTCGGCGTTGGCCACGTGCTTGAGCTGGTAGGGCGAGCTGATGTCGCCGAGCGCCCACACCCCCTCGACCGGGCGGCCTCCGGAGAGGGCGCGCTGGTACTCGTCGACGGCCAGCAGACCGTCCTCCCGCACGTCCAGACCGCCCGCCCGGGCGTCGAGGACGTCGGTGTTCGGCTGCCGGCCCGTGGCCACCAGCACCACGTCCGCCGGCAGGCGCATGACGAGCTCCGGGTCCTGCGGGTCGCGGAAGGTGACCATCACGGCGCACTCGTCGCCGTCCCATTCCTCGACCTCGCTCAGCGTCCACCCCGTCTCGAGCTTCCACTGCCGGGAGGCCTCGCGCGCGAAGCGCTCCGCGATCTCCGGGTCGTGGTAGCGCAGGATGCGGTGGGAGCGGTTGACCTGGGTCACCCGGGAGCCGAGGCTCGAGAACACGTGGGCGAACTCGGCGCCGATGTAGCCGCCGCCGACCACCACCACCCGGCGGGGCAGCTCGTCGATGCGCATCACGGTGTCCGAGGTGTGCACCTGGGGCAGGTCGATCCCGGGGACCTCCGGCCGCACCGGGCGCGAGCCGGAGGCCACCACGATCTGCGCGGCCGTGATGTCCTCCCCGGACGCGGTGCGCAGGGTCCGCGGGCCGGTGAAGCGCACGTGCTCCTCGTAGACCGTCACGTGCGGCAGGGTCCGGCGGTACTCGAGACCGCCGTGGGAGATCGCGTCGATCCGCCCGAAGATCCGGTCCCGCATCTCCCCCCAGCGCACACCGTTCACCGCGGCGTCGAGGCCGAGCCGATCCGCCTCATGGGCACGACGGGCCACACTCGCGGGGTACGCGTACATCTTCGTGGGGATGCAGCCCACGTTGAGGCACGTGCCGCCGAAGGTCCCGCCGTCGACGATGGCGACGTCCAGCCCCTCGTAGTCCTCGGTGAGGATGGAGTTGCCCGAGCCGGAGCCGATGATGATGAGGTCGAATGTCCGCATGGCGCCCATCCTATGCGCGGCGGCGACGGCCCCCGGGCCGCCCCCGCCGGCACCGCGGGCCTCCCGATGCCGCGGTGCCGGCGGAGGCCGTGCCGGGTCAGCCCGCGGTGCCGAGCGCCAGGAGGAGGTCGCCGCCGGAGACCTGGGTGACGCCCTTGAGGGCCACCCGCCGGACGGTCCCGCCCGTGGGGGCGGTGATGGAGGCCTCCATCTTCATGGCCTCGATGGTGGCGACCTGTCCCCCGGCCTCCACGGTGTCACCCTCGGCCACCGTCACGGTCACGGCGCCGGCGAAGGGGGCGGCCACGTGGCCGGGGTCGGACGGGTCGGCCTTCTCGGTCTCGGGCACCGAAGAGGTGATCGAGGTGTCGCGGACCTCGATCATCCGGGGCTGGCCGTTGAGGGTGACCATCACGGTGCGCATGCCCTTGTCGTCCGGCTCCGAGATGGCCTGCAGGGTCACCAGCAGCCGCACCCCCTTGCCCAGGGAGATCACGTGCTCACGGTCGGAGGTCAGCCCGTAGAGGAAATCTCGGGTGTGCAGCAGCGCCAGCTCCCCGTACTTCGCCCGGCTGGCCTCGTAGTCGCGGGTGGGACCGGCGAACAGCAGCCGGTTCAGGGTCGCCCGCCGGGTCGCCGAGTCCCCCGCCAGGGCCGTCGCGTCCTCCGGGGCCAGCTCCGTGACCCCGACCTTCACGCTCCGGCCCTCCAACGCCTTGGACCGGAACGGTTCGGGCCACCCGCCCGGAGGGGTGCCCAGTTCCCCGGCGAGGAAGCTGATCACCGAGTCCGGGATGTCGAACTTCTGCGGATTCGCCTCGAACTCCGCCGGGTCCACGCCCATCCCCACGAGCTGCAGGGCGAGGTCGCCCACGACCTTGGAGGACGGGGTGACCTTCACCAGCCGGCCCAGCATCGCGTTGGCGGCGGTGTACATGTCCTCGATCGCCTCGAACCGCTCGCCCAGCCCCAGGGCGATGGCCTGCTGCCGCAGGTTCGACAGCTGCCCGCCGGGGATCTCGTGCCGGTACACCCGCCCGGTCGGGGCGGTGAGCCCGGACTCGAACGGGGCGTACATCCGCCGGATGACCTCCCAGTAGGGCTCCAGAGCGGTCGCGGCCTCCAGGGGGATCCCGGTGTCCCGGTCGGTGTGGGCCAGGGCTGCGATCAGGGCCGAGGCGGGCACCTGGGAGGTGGTGCCGGCCATCGAGGCCTCGGCCACGTCCACGGCGTCGACCCCCGCGTCGATCGCGGCCATCAGCGTGGCGAGCTGCCCGCCGGCGGTGTCGTGGGTGTGCAGGTGGATGGGCAGGGCGAAGCGCTCGCGCAGGGCGGTCACCAGCTTCGCCGCCGCCACGGGCCGGAGCAGCCCGGCCATGTCCTTGATCGCGAGCACGTGGGCCCCGGCGTCGACGCACTGCTGGGCGAGCTCGAGGTAGTAGTCCAGGGTGTAGAGGTCCTCGGCCGGGTCCAGCAGGTCCCCGGTGTAGCACAGGGCGACCTCGGCGACCGCGGTGCCCGTCTTGCGCACGGCCTCGATGGCCGGGGCCATCTGCTCCACGTCGTTGAGGGCGTCGAAGATCCGGAAGATGTCCACCCCGGTCGCCGCGGCCTCGGCCACGAACGCGTCCGTGACCTCGGTGGGGTACGGGGTGTACCCCACCGTGTTGCGCCCGCGCAGCAGCATCTGGATCGGGATGTTCGGCATCGCCTCGCGCAGCAGCCGCAGCCGCTCCCATGGGTCCTCCCCCAGGAACCGCAGCGCCACGTCATAGGTCGCCCCGCCCCAGGCCTCCACCGACAGCAGCTGCGGCAGCGTGTGCGCATACGCCGGGGCCGCCGCCAGCAGATCCCGGGTCCGCACCCTCGTGGCCAGCAACGACTGGTGGGCATCACGGAACGTCGTCGACGTCACCGCCACCGCCTGCTGCTCCCGCAGCGCCCTCGCGAAGCCCTCCGGGCCCAGGTCCTGCAACTTCTGCCGCCAGCCCGCCGGCGGGGTGTGCTCGGAGGGCCCGTCGAAGGGCGAGCGGAACGGCTCGTCCTGCTTGTCGCCCGGGTAGTGGGGCAGCTTGGTGCGCGGGTCGATGCCCTCCACCCGCTCCCCGTTCGGGGTGTTCACGGTGACCTCGGCCAGCCAGGTCAGCGCCTTCGTCGCCCGGTCCCCGGAGGTGCGGGCCTCGAGGAGCTCGGGGCGGCGCTCGATGAAGTCGGTGGCCACGTTGCCGGCGAGGAACTCCGGGTCGGCGAGCACGGCCTGGAGGAACTGGATGTTGGTGGCCACCCCGCGGATCCGGAACTCGGCCAGCGCCCGCTGGGACCGATGCACCGCCGTGGCGTAGTCCCGGCCGCGGCAGGTGAGCTTCACCAGCATGGAGTCGAAGTGCGGGGAGATCTCCGCCCCGGCGTAGACCGTGCCCCCGTCCAGGCGCACCCCGGCACCGCCGGCGGAGCGGTAGGCGGAGATCTTCCCCACGTCGGGGCGGAACCCGTTGGCCGGGTCCTCCGTGGTGATCCGGCACTGCAGCGCGGCCCCGCGCACGGCCAGCTCGTCCTGGGCGATGCCCAGATCGGCCAGGGTCTCCCCGGCCGCGATCCGCAGCTGCGACTGGACGAGGTCCACGTCGGTGATCTCCTCGGTGACCGTGTGCTCCACCTGGATGCGCGGGTTCATCTCGATGAACACGTGCTGACCCGCCCGCTCCCCGGCGGTGTCCACCAGGAACTCCACGGTGCCCGCGTTGACGTAGCCGAGCTCCTTGGCGAACTTCACCGCGTCCCGGTGCAGGGCCTGGCGGATGCCCTCGTCGAGGTTCGGGGCCGGGGCGATCTCCACGACCTTCTGGTGCCGGCGCTGCAGCGAGCAGTCGCGCTCGAACAGGTGCACCATCCCGCCTTCGTTGTCGGCGAGGATCTGCACCTCGATGTGGCGGGGCCGCAGCACGGCCTGCTCCAGGAAGACCGTGGGGTCCCCGAACGCGGTGTCGGCCTCGCGCATCGCCGCCGCCAGCGCCTCGGGCAGCGCCTCGGGAGTCTCCACCCGGCGCATGCCGCGGCCCCCGCCACCGGCCACCGCCTTCACGAAGATGGGGAACCCGATCCCCGCCGCCTGCTCCAGCAGCTCCTCGGGATCCGCCGAGGGCTCCGTGGAGGCCAGGGTGGGGATCCCGGCGCGCTTGGCGGCCTTGAGCGCGGCGACCTTGTTCCCGGCCAGCTCCAGGATCTCCGCCCGCGGGCCCACGAAGGTGATCCCCTCCCGGGCCGCGGCCCGGGCCAGGTCCGGGTTCTCCGACAGGAACCCGTAGCCGGGATAGATCGCGTCCGCCCCGGACTCCTTGGCCACCCGCACGATCTCCTCCACATCCAGGTACGCCCGCACCGGGTGGCCCTCCTCCCCGATCCGGTACGCCTCGTCGGCCTTCTGCCGGTGGATCGAGTTGCGGTCCTCGTAGGGGAACACCGCCACCGTCCTCGCCCCGAGCTCGTACGCGGCACGGAAGGCGCGGATCGCGATCTCACCGCGATTGGCCACCAGGATCTTGGAGAACATCAACACCCGTTCCGCACCCGGGGCCGTCCGGCGGACACCCGGGCACTGATTCTTCGAAGGTCGTGCAACGTCGCGCACACGGTCAGCATGGCCACCCGCGGGCGGTCCTCACCAGTGAACCACGCCGCCCCGGGGCATACTGTGACTTCGGTCACAGAACGGCGCCGTGGTCAGCGTACACCGGTGCGGTGCCGAACGGCAGGCCGCGAGGCGGGCGGCCCCGCGCCGCACCGGGGCCCACGGCACGCACCCGGCTACGATGGGCGCAGCCGGCTCCTCACCGCGGCCCCCGATCCCGGACCCGAGGAGTCGATTCCCCTGTGTCCCCGCGAGCGAAGGGTGTCCCCTCCGTGCAGATCGTCAGCGTCAGCAGCCTCAAGGGCGGTGTCGGAAAGTCCTCCGTGACCCTGGGGATCGCCTCCGCAGCCCTGCAGGCAGGAGTGCCCACGCTGGTGGTGGACCTCGACCCGCACGCCGACGCCACGACCGGGCTGGGCGTGCACCCGGAGCGCGGTCACGACATCGGCGAGGTGCTGCGCAGACCCCGTCGCGGGTCGCTCGAGCGGGTGGTCGTGGCCTCGTCCTGGGCGGTGCGGGACGGTCTGGACACCAAGGCCCTCGACGTCGCCCCGGGGTCGGCCAGGTCGTCCCACCTCGACCGCTCGGACTACCGGGACAAGGACCTCGGCCGGCTGGAGCGGGCGCTCTCCGAGGCCAAGGGCTACGACCTGGTGCTGGTCGACTGCCCGCCCACCCTGAGCGCCCTGACCCGCACCGCGTGGGCCGCCAGCGACAAGGTGCTCTCCGTGGCGGAGCCCTCGCTGTTCTCGGTGGCGGGGACCAAGCGCACCATGACGGCCATTGCCCAGTTCGAGCAGAGCCGCACGTGGGCCGTGCCGGCGGCCGGCGTGGTGGTCAACAAGGTCCAGCACTCGTCGGTGGAGCACCGTCACCGCCTGGCGGAGCTGCAGGAGCTGTTCGGGCCGCTGCTGGTCAGTCCGGTGATCCCGGACCTGCCCGTCTGGCAGCAGGCGCAGGGCGCGGCCTGGCCGATCCACCGCTGGCCGGGGGCGGAGGCCCAGGACATCTCCGGGCGGTACACGGCGATCCTGCAGGGCCTGCTCGACGGCTCGTCCTGAGCCGCCCGATCAGCCGGCGTTCTGCCGGCGGGCCCGGCGGGCGGAGAGCTCGTCGTCGGGCAGGGGGTCCTGCGCGGGGGCGCGGTCCTGCCCGGTGTGCTCCCCGGGCAGCGCCGCCAGGGTTCCCTCGACCTCGCGCCACACCCGGCCCACGGCGATCCCGAAGACGCCCTGCCCGCCCTGCACCAGGTCGATGACCTCGTGCGGTGACGTGCACGCGTACACGCTCGCGCCGTCGCTCATCATCGTCAGCTGGGCCAGGTCCTCGACGCCCTGGGCGCGCAGCGCGCTCACGGCGGTGCGGATCTGCTGCAGGGAGACGCCGGTGTCCAGAAGCCGCTTGACGATCTTGAGGACCAGGATGTCCCGGAAGCTGTAGAGGCGCTGCGTGCCGGAACCGGAGGCGCCGCGCACGGTGGGCTCCACGAGCCCCGTCCGCGCCCAGTAGTCGAGCTGCCGGTAAGTGATGCCCGCGGCCTTGCACGCGGTGGGACCCCGGTAGCCCACGGACTCGTCACGGACCACGGAGTCGTCGAAGAGGACTCCCTGGGTGCCGTGCGCCGGAGGGCTGCCGGTCCCCGCCGTGCCGCCGGGCTGCTCGCGGTCGCTCACGCCGTCTCCTCGCTCGTGGACCCGGTCCTCGCGGCACCGGGAGTGGATGGTCTCGCAGAGACGTCCGGATCCCCCCGGGAACACCTCGAGTACAGCTCCGACGGTAGACCTCCCCGGGGGCCGGGTCAAAGACATCAGCAGGCCGGGTCCCGTGTCGGACGGACGGGCGTGCGGGCCCGGGTCAGAAGTCCTCGGGGTCGACGTTGTCGAGGAAGTCGCGGAACTGCTCGACCTGTGTCTCCGGGGGCAGCTGCTGCTCCTCCTCCCCCGGGCGCGGGGAGGGCTCCCTCAGCTCGCCGTCCCCGCTCATCACGAGACCGGCCTCGTCGAGGACGGTCTCGGTGCACAGGATGGGGCAGTCGGTGCGGGCGGCCAGGGCGATCGCGTCCGAGGCGCGGGAGTCGACCACCGTTCCGTCCGAGAACTCGAGCGCGGCGTGGAAGACGCCCTCCTCCACCGTGTGGATCCGCACGCGGGACAGGGTGCGTCCGAAGGCGGTGGCCACGGACAGCACGAGGTCGTGCGTGAGGGGCCGGGGCGGTTCGATCCCCTGGACCGCGAAGACGATGGACGTCGCCTCGTTGGTGCCGATCCAGATCGGCAGGTGCCGTCCGCCCTCGACCTCGCGGAGCACGACGACGGGCTGCGCCGACGGCACGTCCATGCGGACGCCGGCGATCTCCATGAGGACCTGGTGCACGGCCATGTCAGCCCTCCACCGCGGCCCGCTCCTGGAGCGCGGCGATCTCCGAGCGCACGAGCGAGGTGTGGATGGTGAGGCACAGTCCGGAGATCTCCTGGGCGCGCTCGACGGCGCGGGCCCTCGAGGCGGCGTCACGGCGGGAGGTCAGGGGCGCCACGGCGCGTTCCACGAGGCCCAGCTCGCGGTCCGCGGCCGCCTTGAAGGGACGCAGGTGGCGCGGTTCCAGGCCGTGGGCCGTCAGGGCGTGGGCCGCGCGGGTGATGGCGAGGGCGTGGTCGTCGAAGACCCCGTTCTGCTCCCGGATCAGCCCGTAGCTCACGAGTTCGCGGACCAGCGGGATGCCGGCGCCGGTGCGCGCGGCGAGCTCCCGCAGGTTGTAGGTGCGCGGCGCGCTGACGACCGGCAGGGGCGCGGTGACGGGGTCGGCCGCCTCCGCGGTGCGCCGTGCGTCCTCGTCGGCGTCCAGCCGCTCCCGGATCACCTTCAGCGGGAGGTAGCGGTCCCGCTGGAGCTCCAGGATCCGGCGCAGCCGGTCCACGTCGGCACGCGAGAACTTGCGGTAGCCCGACGCGGTGCGCGCCGGGTGGACCAGGCCCTTGTCCTCCAGGAAGCGCAGCTTCGAGGCGGTGATGCCGGGGTGGTCCTCGCCGAGCTCCTTGAGCACGGCGCTGATGCCCACCCGGGGCTCGTGCTGGACGTCGTCCCGGTGGGGATCGGTCTCCGCGGGGTCGGTCATGGCTCCCTTCTACTGGTCCGACTGCGAGCGCAGCGAACGGTAGAACGTGAACCGGAACTTGCCGATCTGGACCTCGTCGCCGTTGTCGAGCTGCACGCTGTCCACGCGGTCGCCGTTGACGTAGGTGCCGTTGAGGGACCCCGAGTCGATGATCTCGAAGGTGTCGCCGCGCCGGACGAACCGGGCGTGCCGGCGGGAGACGGTGACGTCGTCCAGGAAGATCTCGGAGGACGGGTGGCGGCCGGCGGGGACCTCGTCGCGGTCCAGGAGGAAGCGTGATCCGGTGCCCGCGCTGTCGTGGGCGACGAGCAGGGCGCTGCGCGGCGGGAGCGCGGAGACCGCGGAGCTCTCCTCGGGTGAGAGCTTGTGGGACGCTGCGTGCGAGAGGACCTCGGCCACGATCTGGATCGACGTGGTCTCCGGCTCCCCCTGGGGTGCGTTCGAGCCGTTCTGGGTTCTGGACATCTCTTCCCTCGACTGGTGACGTGATGGTGGACGGATCCTGTGGGACCCCGACCCCGCGACCTCCTGTCCCGGCGGTTTCCGGGCGACCGGCCGGAGCCACCCGGTTGCTGTTCAGTGTACCGGGTGGTGGAGACACGCATGGGCGGCCGGGACACGTCCCGGCTCGGGCGCGATCGGCGTCCCTGCGCGGTTCAGTCCAGCTGGGCGGCGTATCCCTCGGCGTCGAGCAGCCCGGAGCGGTAGTCGTCGCCGGCCGGCCGGACCTCGAACAGCCACCCCTCGGCGTACGGGGCGGAGTTCACGGTCCCGGGCTCGTCCTCGAGGACCTCGTTGACCGCGGTGACCTCGCCGGAGACGGGGGCGAAGATGTCGCTCACCGACTTCGTGGACTCGATCTCGCCCACGGCCGCGCCCGCCTCGACGTTCTCCCCCACCTCGGGCAGCTGGACGAACACCACGTCGCCCAGCTCGTTCTGCGCGTGGTCGGTGATCCCGATGCGCACCGCGCCGTCGGCGTCGGGGGCCGCGATCCACTCGTGCTCGGCCGTGTAGGACAGGTCGGCGGGAATGTTGCTCATGGGGTCACTCCTGGTCCGGCGGGTGCGGTCGGCTCGATTATGGCACAGACCCCACCCCGGGCCCGGGCGTGCGGAGACCCTCGGGTGTCGGGTGCTCAAGGGCGCTCCCACGCCGCGATCTCGGCGCGGATCGACCGCTTGCGCTCCGCGCCGGCGAAGGACGCGTCCACGGAGTTGCGGGCCAGGGCGGCCGCCTGCTCGTCGGTGAGGCCCAGCGTGTCGCGCAGACCCTGGAAGACGTCCCCCACGTAGCCGCCGAAGTAGGCCGGGTCGTCCGAGTTGACCGTGACCAGCAGTCCCCGCTCGAGCATGTCCAGCACGGGGTGGTCGGCGAGCGTGTCGACCACCCGCAGCCGGACGTTGGACAGTGGGCACACGGTGAGCGGCACCCGCTCCGCGACGAGCCGGTCCACGAGCCCGGGGTCGCGCAGGCACTGGATCCCATGGTCCACGCGCTCCACGCGCAGCACGTCCAGGGCCTCCCGGACGTACTCGGGACCGGCTTCCTCCCCCGCGTGGGCGACGACGTGCAGTCCGGCCGCCCGCGCCCGCGCGTAGACCGCCTCGAAGAGGGCCGGCGGATGGCCGACCTCGGCCGAGTCGAGGCCGATCCCGTCGATGCGCGGCAGCTGCTCCCCGAGGGAGTCGAAGAGCTGTCCCGCCTCGGCCGCGGGCCGGTCCCGCAGGAAGCACAGCAGCAGCGTGCTGGTGATGCCGCGCTCGGCGCGGGCGGCGTCGAGGGCGGCGCGGATGCCGTCGACCACCGTCTCGAGCGGCACTCCCCGGACGAGGTGCGCCTGGGGGTCGAAGAAGACGTCGACGTGCCGCAGGCCCTGGGCGGCGGCACGCTCGAGGTAGGCCCGGGTCAGGGCCTCGAAGTCGGAGGCGTCGCGCAGCACGGCCATCGTGGCGTAGTAGAGCCCGAGGAACGAGGAGAGGTCCTCGAAGTCGTAGTGCCGCCGGAGCTCCTCGACCGAGTCGTAGGGCAGCTCCACCCCGTTCTTGGCGGCGAGCTCGAAGGCGAGCTCGGGCTCGAGGGTGCCCTCGATGTGCAGGTGCAGCTCCGCCTTGGGCAGGGTGTACAGGTCCTTCAACTGCGGTGCTCCTTCGCGCTCCGGCCGCGCACCCGGGCGGGCGCGTCCCGTGCAGTCTATGCAGGGCGCCGCGGCGCACCCGGCACCGCCTCCCGCACGGATCCCGTCGGCCCCGGCGGCCGGGACGCTGTCCTATGCTCGCGGGGAGAGCCGCTCGGAGAGAGGAGTGCCGGATGTCCGGTGTCGTGGTGGTCGGTCAGGTGGGACGGGATCTCGTGCTGAGCGTCGAGGAGCTCCCGGCGGAGGGCGGTGCGGCCGACGTGCTCGATCGGCAGGAGCTGCTCGGCGGCAAGGGCGCGAACCAGGCGGTGGCGTGTCGTCAGCTCGGCGCCGAGGTCCACCTCGTGGGGGTCGTGGGCACCGATTCCGCCGGTGCGGACGTGCTCGCGCAGGCCGCGGAGGACGGGATCGACGTCGGGGCGGTGGTGCGCCGCTCCGGCGCCCCGACCGCGCTGCTCGTCGACCTCGTGGGACCCCGCGGGGTCCGCCGGCTGCTGGAGGACGTGGACGCCCGGATGCTGCTGGACGCCGAGGACGTGCGCGCGAGCCGGGACCTGCTGCGCTCCGCGGACGCCGTGCTGGTCCAGCTGCAGCAGCCCGCGCCCGCCGTGACGGAGGCCCTCGAGGCGGCCGCGGCGGGGGGTGCGCTCGTGGTGGCCGACGGCGCCCCGGCGGACGGAGCGGCGCGCCGGCGGGTGCTGGCCACCGCGGCCGTGGTGCGCGCCGACACCGCCGAGGCCGAGGCGCTGGTGGGCTGGGCGCCGCAGGACGTGCCGGGTACGGTGCGGGCTGCGCAGTCGCTGCTGGCGGAGGGGCCGCGCGTCGTCGCCCTGGCGACCGGGGAGGGCGACGTGGTCGCCTGGCCGGGCGGGCACGTCGTCCTGCCGCACCTGGGCGAGGACCGCGTGGACCCCACCGGGGCGGGCGACTCGTTCGTCGCCGCGCTCACCGTCGCGCTGCTGCGCGGGGAGAGCCCGGAGTCCGCCGCCTGGTGGGCCGCGGCGGCCGCGGCCGAGGTGGTCGGCACGGCCGGCGGTCGGCCGGACCTCGACCTCGACCGGCTGCGCGAGTCGGCCGCTCGGGCCCGGCGGTAGACCGCGCGGGGGCCGGACGCGCCGCCCCCGAGAACGAGAGAAGGCCGGTGGTCCGCGTTCCCGCGGTCCACCGGCCTCGAATCGTCGGGCTGACAGGATTTGAACCTGCGACCCCTTGACCCCCAGTCAAGTGCGCTACCAAGCTGCGCCACAGCCCGAAGTGCTCAGTACGTCGCCGCCCTGAGCACTCGCATCACATTACAGCAACCTCCGGCGGAATTCATCTCGGCGGGGGCCTCAGCGCTTCCGGCTCCGCTTCTCGCGCACGCGCATGGAGACCTCGATGGGAGTGCCCTCGAAGCCGAAGGTCTCGCGCAGGCGGCGGGTGATGAACCGCCGGTACCCCGGGTCCAGGAAGCCCGTGGTGAACAGCACGAAGCGCGGCGGGCGGGAGGAGGCCTGGGTGCCGAAGAGGATGCGGGGCTGCTTGCCGCCGCGCACGGGGTGCGGGTGGGCGGCCACGATCTCGCCGAGGAACGCGTTGAGCCGCCCGGTGGGGACGCGGGTGTCCCACGAGGCCAGCGCCGTTTCCAGGGCGGGGACCAGCTTGTCCTTGTGCCAGCCGGTCTTGGCCGAGACGTTCACCCGCGGCGCCCACGCCACGTGGGCGAGGTCGCGGTCGATCTCCCGCTCCAGGTAGTAGCGGCGGTCCTCGTCCATGAGGTCCCACTTGTTGAAGGCGAGCACGAGGGCGCGCCCGGAGTCCACGGCCAGCTGCAGGATGCGGACGTCCTGCTCGGAGAGCACCTCGTCCGAGGCCAGCAGCACCACGGCCACCTCGGCGCGCTCGAGGGCCGCCTGGGTGCGCAGGGACGCGTAGAAGTCCGCGCCCTGGGCCATGTGCACGCGGCGGCGGATGCCCGCGGTGTCGATGAAGCGCCACGGCTTGCCGCCCAGCTCGATGAGCTCGTCCACCGGGTCGCGGGTGGTCCCGGCCAGGGGGTCCACGACGACGCGCTCGGACCCGGCCAGCTTGTTGAGCAGCGAGGACTTGCCCACGTTCGGGCGCCCGATGAGCGCCACCCGGCGGGGGCCTCCGGTCAGCTCGGTCTCGGCGACGGCGGAGAACTCGGGGAGCACGTCCATGACCGCGTCGAGGACGTCGGCGGCGCCGCGCCCGTGCAGGGCGGACACCGGGTGCGGCTCCCCCATGCCGAGGGACCACAGGTAGGTGGCCTCGACCTCGAGCTGCGGGGAGTCCACCTTGTTGGCGACCAGGATCACCGGCTTCCGGACCTTGCGCAGCATCTTCACGATGGCCTCGTCCGCGGCGGTCACACCCACGGTGGCGTCGAGCACCAGCAGCACGGCGTCGGCGAACTCCACGGCCATCTCGGCCTGCTCGGCCACCCGGGCGTTGATGCCCTTGGCGTCGTACTCCCAGCCGCCGGTGTCCACGAGCGTGAAGTTGCGCCCGTTCCACGTGGCCCGATAGGAGACGCGGTCCCGGGTCACGCCCGGGGTGTCCTCCACGACGGCCTCGCGCCGGCCGAGGATGCGGTTGACGAGGGTCGACTTCCCGACGTTGGGCCGGCCCACGATGGCGAGCACCGGGGCGGGCCGGCGCACCGGGGCCTGGTCGCCGTCCTCCGCCCACTCGGCGAGCAGCGCGGCGTCCTCCTCGTCGAGCTCGTAGTCCTCGAGCCCGGCCCGCAGCGCCTGCGCGCGCTGGTCGGCCTCGTCGTCGTCGATGGCCGCGAGCCGCTGGGCGACGTCGTCCGTGGTGCCGCCGAGGAGCTCGGCCTCATAGGGGTCGTGGGCGGTGTCGTGCGCGGGGTTCTCGGGGTTGCCGGTCATGGCTGTCCTTCGCTGGGCCGGGTGCGGCCGGTCGGGGTGCGGAAAGGTGAGGGGAGGGAGGCTGGACGCTTCAGGCGGGACGATTCAGGCGGAGCGGCCCGCGGCCCGGACGACCGCGTCGATGACGGCCTGGACCGTCTGCTCCACGGTGAGCTCGGAGGAGTCGATCGTCACGACGCCGTCGGCGGCCTCGGTGAAGTTCACGACCGTGGAGTCCTTCGCGTCCCGGCCCACGACCTGGGCCCGCAGCCGCTCGGCGTCCTCGACGCCGCCGATCTGCAGGCCGCGGCGGGCCATCCGGGCCCGCTCGTCGGCGGTGAGCAGGATCCGGGCGTCGGCGTCCGGGGCCACCACGGTGGTGATGTCCCGGCCCTCGGCCACGATCCGCCGGCCGCTGTCCGCGATGATCTCCTGCTGGCGGGACACCAGCACCGCCCGCGCCGCCGGGTTGGTGGCCACGGCGCTGACGGCGTCCGTCACCCGGGCGCCCCGGATCTCGACGCCCACGTCGGTCCCGCCCACGAACACCAGCTCCCGGTCGGGATCGGTGCCCTGGGCGAGCGGGAAGGCGCGGGCGGCCTCGACCACGGCGTCGCCGTCGGCGAGATCCACGCCCCGGTCGAGGCACCACCACGTCAGGGCGCGGTACATCGCGCCCGTGTCCAGGTAGGCGAGGCCGAAGCGGCGGGCCACCTCCTTGGACACGCTGGACTTGCCGGAGCCGGAGGGCCCGTCGATGGCGACGACGAGCTGCTGTTCTGCCGAGGCCGGGGCGCCGGCCTCGGGCGCTGCGCTGCGGGCGGTGTTGGTTCCGGTGTTCACTGCACGACCTTCCATCCGCGCTCCTGGAGCGCCTCGACGAGTTCCTTGCGGCGGTTGGGCAGCACCGAGACCTCGACGAGGCCCACGGGCTGGCCCGGGGAGTGCTCGAGGCGCAGGTCCTCGAGGTTGACCCCGATCTCCCCGATCTCCGTGAGCAGGCGGGCGATCTGCCCGGGCACGTCGCCCACGAGGACGGTGAGGGTGGCGAACGCCCGGGGGGCCCCGCCGTGCTTGCCCGGGATGCGGGCCTGGCCGGCGTTGCCCTCGGCCACGAGCTGGGCGATGTCCAGCCGCGCGCCGGGGGCTCTCGGCTCCTCGAGGGTGGCGATGAGCCGCTCGAGGTCCTCGCGCACGCCGTGCAGGGACGCAACGACCGGCCCGGCGTTCGCGGAGAGGATCTGCACCCACAGGCCGGGGTCGGAGGCGGCGATGCGCGTGGTGTCCCGCAGCCCCTGCCCGGCGAGGGACAGGTGGTGCAGCGGCGTGTCCTGCAGGCGGGAGGCCAGCAGGGAGGACATCACCTGCGGCAGGTGGGAGATCAGCGCCACGGTCGCGTCGTGCTCGCGGGCGTCCATGAACGTGACGGTCGCCCCCAGGTCCACGGCGAGGTTCTTCGCCGCGGCGAGCGCCGCGGGCGCGGAGCGGCCCGAGTCGCACACGACCCAGGGCATGGACGTGAACAGCTCGCCGCGGGCTGCCACGGGCCCGGACTTCTCGCGACCGGCCATGGGGTGGGTGCCCACGTAGCGGGTCAGGTCCCCGCCCAGGGCACGCACGTCCTCCAGCACGGCCTCCTTGACGGAGGCGATGTCGAGGACCACGGCGTCCGGGTGGCGTCCCAGCGCCTCGACCACGGTCTGCGCCGTGACGTCGGGCGGGGTGGCGACGACGACGAGGGCCGGCTCCGGCACCCGGTCCTCCCCCGCCGCGCGGCAGGAGCGGCCGGCGCCGATGTCCTGGGCCACGGCCTCGGCGGTGGGTGAGGAGTCCTGCAGCCAGACGTCCACGCCGAGGTGGCGCAGGCCCAGCCCGATGCTGGCGCCGAGCAGGCCGGCGCCGACCACGAGCACGGGCCCGGTGGTCGCCGCGGGGGCCGGCGGCGCGGAGGGGGTCTGCGTCACGGGTGCTCCTTACATGCCGACCGAGGCGAGGAGGTGCCCGACCTCGGTCTTGGAGAGCCGGCGGATCGTGCCCTGGCGCTGGTCCCCGATCCGGATGGGACCGACCTCGGTGCGCACGAGCTTCTCGACGGGGTGTCCCACCGCGTCGAAGAGCCGGCGCACGATGCGGTTGCGCCCGGAGTGCAGGACGACCTCCACGAGCAGGTGCCCGGGGGTGGAGTCCACGAGCCGGAAGGAGTCGACGGAGGCGATGCCGTCCTCGAGCTCGATGCCGGCCTTCATGGCCGCGCCGATGCCCTTCTCCATGGGGCCGCGGACCTGCACGAGGTAGGTCTTGGGCACCTCGTAGGACGGGTGGGTGAGCCGGTTGGTCAGCTCGCCGTCGTTGGTCAGCAGCAGCAGGCCCTCGGTCTCCACGTCGAGGCGGCCCACGTGGAAGACGCGCTCGTTGCGCTGCTGGTTCAGGTAGTCGGACACGCACGGCCGGCCCTCGGGGTCGTCCATGGTGGAGAGCACGCCCTCGGGCTTGTTGAACGCGTAGTAGACGAGGTTCTCGTCGAGCTGCACGCGGACGCCGTCGACGTGGATCTCGACGGTGTCCGGGTCCACCCGGATGCCGAGCTCGGTGACGGTCTCCCCGTTGACCTGCACGCGGCCGGCCTCGATCATCTCCTCGCACACGCGCCGCGAGGCCACGCCGGCCTGGGCCATGAGCTTCTGCAGCCGCACCCCGTCCGGGTCGTGCTGGTCGAGCCGGTCCACGGGCGGGTTCTTGGGCCGCCGCTTCCGGTGCGGCGGGCGGTACGGGGTGGAGGGCATCCGCCGGGAGCTCTTCTCGGAGGACGCGAACGGGCGGGGCCCGCGGTCCTGGCCGGCGCCCGTCGAGGACCCGCCCTTCGCGCCGCCCTTGGCAGCGCCGCCCTTGGCAGCACCTCCCTTGGCGCCACCCTTGGTGCCGCCCTTGGCGGGGCCGCCCTGGGGAGCGCCGCCCTTCGCGGGGCCGCGGCCAGGGGCGCCCTTCTTGCCCTGGAACGATGTGCCGCCCTGGCCGGTGCGGGGCTTCTGGCCGCCCTGGGAACCGGGGGCGCGGCGCCCGCCGGGCCCGGGGCGGCCGGATGATGAACGTGAAGTGGCCATGGTGGTGTCTCAGTCCTCGTAGTGGTCGATCTGGTCGATGCCCGGCAGATGAGGGGCGATGTCGGGGAGCTCGTCGAGCGAGCCGATGCCCATCTTCTCCAGGAAGAACGTGGTGGTGCCGTAGAGCACGGCGCCGGACTCGCCGTCCCGCTCGAGCTCGCGGATCAGGCCGCGCTGCACGAGCGTGCGGACGACGCCGTCGACGTTGACCCCGCGGATCGCGGAGATGCGCCCCCGGCTCACGGGTTGGCGGTAGGCCACGACGGCCAGGGTCTCCAGGGCCGCCTGCGACAACCGGGCGGTCTGGCCCTCCGCGACGAACGCGGAGACGACCGGGGCGAACTCGCTGCGCGAGTGGATCCGCCAGCCGGCACCGGTGCTGCGCAGCTCGAACCCGCGCGGCGCCAACGTCCCATCATACCCCGGATCCGTGCCGACGCCGTCGTACTCCGCGCGGAGCCGGTCGAGGACCCGCTGCACGGAGGCGACCGGGACCACCAGGGCGGCGGCGATCTCGTACTCGCTGACGGGCTCGTCGGCGACCATCAGGATCGCCTCGACGGCGGCCCGCACACCGCCGGGCAGCGCCTCGAGGTCCGGTCCGTCCTCGGCCGCGGGGCTCACGCGGACGCCCCCGAGACGAGGCGGGCCGCGTCGGGGGACGGGTGAGCGTGCGGGGCCGGGCCTCCGTCCGCGGGGTCCGCGGCGTCCGCGGCGTCCCCGGCGTCCCCGGCGTCCTCTGAGAGCCGGTCGGCGGTCCAGCCGGTGCCCGCACCGGTCCAGCGGACCGTCAGCTCCCCCAGCGGCTGCTCCTGGGCGAGCTCGAGCACCGCGTCACGGTACATCTCGAGCAGCGCCAGGAACCGCACGACCACCGCGAGGGTGGACCCGGCGTCCGCGACGAGCACGCGGAAGGAGCGCGGAGCGCCGTCCTCGAGCAGCCCGGCGAGGATCTCGGCCTCGTCCCGGACCGTCACGGCGGTCCCGTGCAGGTGGTCCACCCCGACCTCCGCGGGCGCCCCGGGCCGGGGTGTGAAGACGGAGCGGGCGATCTCGGCGAACTGCTGGGGGGTGGTGCGCCAGTCGAGCTCGGGCAGCACGGCCGCCACCTCCGGGTCCAGGGGCACCGATCGGGGCAGGCGGGTCGACTCGGCCCGCATCCGCTCGTCGAGCAGGACGGCCACCTCCTTGAACGCCTTGTACTGCAGCAGGCGGGCGAAGAGCAGGTCCCGCGCCTCGAGCAGGGCCACGTCCTCCTCGTCCTCGACCTCGCCGCGCGGCAGCAGCCGGGCGGCCTTGAGGTCCAGGAGGGTCGCGGCGACCACGAGGAACTCGCTGGCCTCGTCGAGCGCGCGGGTCGAACCGATCTCGTGCAGGGCGCGCACGTACTGGAGGAACTCGTCCGTGACGGTGGCCAGCGCGATCCGGGTGATGTCCAGCTCGTGCTTGGCGATCAGGGAGAGCAGCACCTCGAAGGGCCCCGCGAAGTCCTCCAGCTGCACCGCGAAGCCGCCGGTCCCCGGGGGGCCCGGCGGCTCCTCGGGGTGCATCAGGGCGCGCCGCCGCGCGAGATGAGCTCCCGCGCCAGCTGGCGGTAGGACTCGGCGCCCTGGTGGGCCGTGGCGAAGGAGAGGATGGGCTCGGCGGCCACCGTGGCGTCGGGGAACTTCACGGTGCGCTTGATGACCGTGTCGAAGACCTTGTCCCCGAAGGCGTCCACGATCCGGGCCATGACCTCGCGGGAGTGCAGGGTCCGGGAGTCGAACATCGTGGCGAGCACGCCGTCGATCTGCAGGCGGGGGTTGAGCCGGTCCTGGACCTTCTCGATGGAGTCCACGAGCAGCGCCACGGCGCGCAGGGCGAAGAACTCGGCGATGAGCGGGATGACCACGCCGTGGGCCGCGGTCAGCGCGTTGACCGTCAGCAGCCCCAGCGAGGGCTGGCAGTCGATGATGATGACGTCGTAGTGCTCCTCGAGCTTGCGCAGGGCACTGGCCAGGACCTGTTCGCGGGCCACCTCGGTGACGAGCTGCACCTCGGCCGCGGAGAGGTCGATGTTGGCGGGGAGCAGGTCGACGCCCTCGACGTCGGTCTCCTGCACCACGTCCCAGACGTCCACGGAGCGGTCCATCATGACGTTGTAGACCGTCAGCTCCAGCTCGTGGGGGTTGGCACCGAGACCGGCGGAGAGAGCCCCCTGCGGGTCGAAGTCGACCAGCAGTACCTTGCGGCCCAGCTCGGCGAGCGCCGCGCCCAGGTTGATGGTCGAGGTGGTCTTGCCCACTCCGCCCTTCTGGTTGACCATCGCGATGATCCGGGCGGGCCCGTGGGTGGAGAGCTCGGGCGGCTCGGGGAAGTCGCGGGCGGGACGGCCGGTCAGGCCGACGGTTCCCGTCCCGGCCTCGCCCGTGCCGGGGTTCCTCTCGTCGCTCTGCTGGCTCACTCGTGGCACCGCACTTTCGTTCGTGGTCGCGCTCGGGCGGACCGGCCCCGGGCACGGGGCGGCCCGGGCCGGACGGGCCGACCTGGGGTTTTCCTGGACTCGATCAGCTACCAGGGTACCGCCGCCGCCGTGCGGCCCCGAATTCCGGCGAGCGGTGCGCCGGAGGACGGGAACGGCCCGCGCCCGCCGCGCCCGGGTGGGCACGGCGGGCGCGGGCGCGGCACGGGCGGGCTCAGCGCACGCCGGCCCCGACCTCGACCTTCTCGGCGACGGACTCCTCGAGGCGGTCCCCGGCGGCGGCTCCGGCCACGGGACGGTCCTCGGCGGTGCCGTGCGAGTGGGCGGCCATGGTGGACTCGTCGAACCTGTCCTGGCCGGAGAGCACCCGCTCGACCTGGACGAGGTCGATCTCCCGGGTCCACGTGCCGATCAGCAGGGTGGCGACCGCGTTGCCGGTGAAGTTCGTCAGCGCGCGGGCCTCGGACATGAAGCGGTCGATGCCCACGATGATGCCCACGCCGTCGACCAGGTCGGGCCGGTGCGACTGCAGCCCGCCGGCGAGGGTCGCGAGGCCGGCGCCGGTCACGCCGGCGGCGCCCTTGGAGGCGATGATCATGAACACGAGCAGGGAGATCTGCTCGCCCAGGGCCAGGGGGTTGCCCATCGCGGAGGCGACGAACAGGGCGGCCATGGTCAGGTAGATGGCCGTGCCGTCCAGGTTGAAGGAGTAGCCGGTCGGGACCGTGACGCCGACCACCGGCTTGGACACGCCCACGTGCTCCATCTTGGCGATGAGCCGGGGCAGGGCCGCCTCGGAGGACGAGGTCGAGAAGATCAGCAGGTACTCCCGGCCCAGGTACTTCATGAGCCGGAAGATGTTGATCCCCGTGACCGCCTTGAGCAGACCGCCCAGGACCACCACGATGAACAGGACGCAGGTGAGGTAGAAGGCGATCATCAGGGTGGCCATCGAGACGATGGCCTGCACACCGGTTTCCCCGACCACGCCGGCGATGGCGCCGAACGCGCCGATCGGGGCGACCCACATGACCATGATCAGGATCCGGAAGACCAGGGCCTGGACGTAGCCGACGGCCTGGAGCACGGGCTTGCCGGCCGGTCCCATCTGCTGCAGGGCGAAGCCCACGATCAGGGCCACGAACAGGGTCTGCAGGATGTTGCCCTCGGTCAGGGAGGACAGGAGCGTGGTGGGGATGATACCGAGCAGGAAGCCGATGGTCCCGCCCTCGCCGTCACCGTGGCCGGCGTCCGTGACCTCGTACTCCGAACCCTGGATGTTCAGGCCCTCACCAGGGTGGATGACGTTGCCGACCAGCAGGCCGATGGCCAGCGCCATGGTGGACATCGCCATGAAGTAGGCCAGCGCCAGACCGCCGACCTTGCCGACGGTCGCCGCCTTGGCGATGGAGCCGACGCCCAGCACGATCGTGCAGAAGATGATGGGGGCGATCATCATCTTGATGAGGGCGATGAACGCGGTGCCGATCGGCTTGAGGGTCTGGGCGAACTCGGGGGCCACGAGGCCCAGGACGGCGCCGGCGACGACGGCGACGATCACGAAGACGTAGAGGTAGTGCGTCCTGTCCTTCTTCGGCTTCTGGACGGGCGGTTGCGGGTCGACGGGGTCCGTGGCGACGGTGGCCATGCTTCTCCTCCGGTGCGGATGTGCGGTGCGGATGTGCGGTGCGCGGGGCCCGGGACCGGGCCGATGTGACGAGTCTCACCGGCGGCCGCGGCCCTGTCGTGTTGTGGTCATAATGGTCGTGACGCCCACCACAGCCGCGGGAGGGACGACCAGGAGCGGAAGGAGCGGGCATGTCCCTGGCCAGGCGCTTCCTCGTGCTGCAGCTGGTCGTCGTCGCGCTGGTGACCCTCGCCGTCTCCCTGGTCCTCTTCGCCCACGAGCGCGGGGCGGTCGTGGAGCGCGCCGAGGCCGTGACCCGCGTCCTCGCCACCGCGCTCGCGGACGACCCGTACGTCCTCGCAGCCGCCGGGGACCCGGACCCGCACTCCGCCCTGCAGCCGCTCACGGACCGGCTGCTCGCGGACACGGAGCTCGACTTCGTGACGATCATGGCCCCGGACGGGACGCGCTGGACGCATCCCTGGCCCTCCTCCGTCGGCGAGGCCTACCGCGGCGACCGTTCCCACGCGCTCGCCGGCGAGACCTGGACCAGCACGGAGCGCGGCAACCTCGGCCCCTCCGTGCGCACGATCGCCCCGGTCCGGGACGAGGACGGCACGGTCGTGGCGCTCGTGGCCACCGGGGTGCTGCTCGAGGCCGTCTCGCAGCAGGCGCTCGCCCAGCTGCCGGCGGTGCTCCTCGTCGGACTGCTGCTGCTGGCCGCGTCCGCGACGGTCGCGGCGCTCGGGGCCCGGTACCTGGGGCGGGTCACCCACGGCTGGGGCCCGGAGGAGCTCGCCCAGGTCCACTCGCTGCACGACGCCGTGCTCAACGAGGCCACCGAGGGCCTCCTGCTCGTGGACACGGCCGGAGCCGTGCCCGTGCTCAACGCCCGGGCCCGGGAGCTGCTGGGGATCCGGGCGCCGGCGCCGGGACCCGCTCGGCGCCGGCCCCTCCCGGTCGCGGACCTGGGCCTGCCCTCCGCACTGGAGGCCGTCCTGCTCTCGGGGGCGTCCGTGCAGGAGCAGTGGTTCGTGGTCACCGAGCGCACCCTCATCGTCTCGACCCTCCCCGCCCGCGGAGCGCTCGCCGGGCGCGGCACGATCGTGATCCTGCGCGACCACACGGAGATCTCCCGGCTCTCGGGACAGCTGCGCGCCACCGCCACGCTGGCCGGGGCTCTGCGGGCCCAGACCCACGAGCACGCCAACCGGATGCACACGGTCGTCTCCCTGCTGGAGCTCGGCCGCGACGAGGAGGCCCTCGGCTTCGCCTCGGCCGACATGGTGCGCACCCAGGTCCTGTCCGAGGACCTCCTCGCCCACCTCGACGACCCGTTCCTCGCGGCCCTCCTGGTCGGCAAGACCGCCGCGGCGCACGAGCGCGGCGTGGAGCTGGAGGTCGTCGTGGACCCGGAGGTGCCCCGCATCCCGGTCTCCCCCGCGGACCTCGTCACCCTCGTCGGCAACCTCGTCGACAACGCCGTCGAGGCGGCCGCGGCCAACGCCGCGCGGGTGCCTCCCGTCGTGGAGGTCGAGATCACGCGCGCGCCCGACGCCGCCGACCAGGCCCTGGACACGGTCGTGATCACCGTCGCCGACACCGGGATGGGGATCCCCGAGGAGCTCGCCCACGAGGTCTTCGAGCTCGGCGTCAGCACGAAACCGGCCGGCCCGGAAGGACGCGGAGTCGGCCTGCACCTGGTGCGGGAGGTCGTGGACCGGTGGGGCGCGCGGATCGAGCACGGCAACGACGGCGGAGCCGTGTTCACCGTGACCGTCCCGGTCCCCCACGACACCACCGCGGGGCGGGTCCCGTGAGCGGGCCGGTCCGCGTGCTCGTCGTCGACGACGAGTCGCTCACCGCGGCCGCGCACGCCCAGTACGTCGAGCGCTCGCCGGGCTTCGAGACGGTCGCCACCGCCGTGTCCGGGCGGACGGCGGTCCAGGCCGTGCAGGCCGCCCGGCGGGCGGGGCGGCCCGTGGACCTGGTGCTCCTGGACGTGAACCTCCCGGACATGTCCGGTCTCGACGTGGCCCGCACCCTGCGCGCCCGCGGCGAGTCCGTGGACCTGCTGGTCATCACGGCGCACCGGGACGTGGCGACCGTCCGCGCGGCGGGCACGCTCGGCGTCGTCGGCTACCTCATCAAACCCTTCACCTACGCCGTGTTCGAGGAGAAGCTGGCCGCCTACCGGCGCTACCGCTCCGCCCTGGGGGCGGCGGGGACCATGGGGCAGGCCGAGGTGGACCGCGCCTTCGCGGCCCTGGGGACCTCCGCCCGGCCGGACGCCCCGAAGGGCCTGTCCCCCCAGACCCTGGAGTCGGTCACCGCGCTGGTGCGTGGCGGGGGGTGGCTCTCCGCCGGGGAGGTGGCGGAGCGCAGCACGCTGTCCCGGGTCACCGCGCGGCGCTATCTCGAGCACCTGGCCGCACGCGGCCTCGTGCAGCGCCGCTCGCGCTACGGCACGCCGGGACGGCCCGAGCTCGAGTACGGGTGGGCCGGGCAGGACGTCTCCCCCGGTCGCTGAGCACGGGCGCCCGGCGTGGTCGGCGGCCGGAGCAGGTGGTCCCCGGCCACGATCACCGCCCCCTCGGCGAGCCGATGCCGAGCGAGGGCACCGCCCGGTCCTGCACGACCGGTTCCGGCGCGGTCCAGACTGCGTCCGCTCGGCCGGCGGCGCGGGGCCGGGGCGGCCGCCCCGGCGGAGCGTCGCGGGTTCGCCGCCTTGCGCCGGAGCGTCACCGTCCGCGCGACGGGCGCAGCACCCCCTCGAGGGCCTCCAGCACGGAGGGGTCCTCGATCGTCGAGGGCACGGCGTAGTCCTCGCCGTCGGCCATCTGCCGCATGGTCTTGCGCAGGATCTTCCCCGAGCGGGTCTTGGGGAGCCCCTCCACCACGGCCACGTCCTTGAAGTCGGCCACCGCCCCGATCTGCCGGCGCACCAGCGCCACGAGCTCGTCCCGGAGCTGGTCCTCCGGCACGTCGGCGCCGGTCTTGAGTACCACGTAGCCCGACGGCCGCTGGCCCTTCAGCGGATCCCCCACCCCGATCACGGCGCACTCGGCCACCGCCGGGTGGGAGGCCAGGACCTGTTCCATGGCCCCGGTGGAGAGCCGGTGCCCGGAGACGTTGATGACGTCGTCGGTGCGCCCCATGACGTAGACGTAGCCGTCCTCGTCCACGTGCCCGGAGTCGCCCGTGGCGTAGTAGCCGGGGAACGCGCTGAGGTAGGAGTCCACGAACCGCCGGTCGTCGCCCCACAGCGTGGTCAGCGTGCCCGGCGGCAGCGGGAGGCGCAGGGCGATGTTGCCCTCCTCGCCCACCTCGACCGGCCGGCCCAGGGGGTCCAGGATCTCCACCCGGTAGCCCGGCACCGGCACGGACGGCGAGCCGGCCTTGAGGGGCAGCCTCTCGATCCCGAAGGGATTGGCGCAGATGGCCCACCCCGTCTCCGTCTGCCACCAGTGGTCGACGACCGGGACGCCCAGCACCCGGGAGGCCCAGTGGTACGTCTCGGGGTCGAGACGCTCCCCCGCCACGAACAGGGTCTGCAGGGCGCCGATGTCGTGCCGGCGCACCAGCTCGCCCTCGGGGTCCGCCCGGCGGATGGCGCGCAGGGCCGTGGGGGCCGTGAACAGGACCTTCACGCCGTGGTCCTCGACGCGCTGCCAGAACGCGCCGGCGTCCGGGGTGCCCACGGGCTTGCCCTCGTAGAGCACGGTGGTGGCCCCGGCCAGGAGGGGCCCGTAGACGATGTAGGAGTGGCCCACCACCCAGCCGACGTCGGACGCGGTCCACATCACCTCGCCGGGTCCCACGTCGTAGATGTTGCGCATGGACCACGTCAGCGCCACGGCGTGCCCGCCGTTGTCGCGGACCACGCCCTTGGGGGTCCCGGTGGTCCCCGACGTGTACAGGACGTAGAGCGGATCGGTGGCCGCGACCGGGACGGGTGCCGCGGGCTCGGCGCCCTCGACGGCCTCCGCCCAGTCGAGCCACTCGACGGCGGGCTGCCCGTCGACCCCGGCCCGGCCCCGGGCGTCCTCGACCGTGGTCTCGAACCCCGGGCGATCGTGCACCAGCACCGTCCCGGGCGCGTGCTCGGCCATCCGCAGGGCCTCCTCGATCGCCGGGATGTACTCGATCCGCCGTTTCGGCTCCACCCCGCCGGTCGTGGTCACCACCACCACCGGCCGGGAGTCGTCGATGCGGGAGGCGAGCTCCTTCGGGGCGAACCCGCCGAAGACCACGGAGTGCACCGCACCCAGCCGGGCGCACGCGAGCATCGCCACGGCCGCCTGCGGGATCATCGGGAGGTAGACGAGCACCCGGTCGCCCTTGCCCACCCCCCGGGCCGCGAGCGCCCCGGCGAACAGGGCGACCTCGTCCCGCAGCCGGGCGTAGCTGAAGCGCTCCTGGACCCCGAGCACCGCGGAGTCGTACACCAGCGCGGTGCGCTCGCCGTGACCGGCCTCGACGTGCCGGTCGAGGGCGTTGTAGGAGGTGTTGAGCTCGCCGTCCGGGAACCAGCGGTAGAGCGGGGCGGCGGTGTCGTCGAGGGCCGTGGTGGGCTCGCGCACCCAGTCCACGGCACGGGCGGCGTCGAGCCAGAACCCCTCCGGGTCCTGCACGCTGCGGTGGTAGACCTCCGCGTAGCCCTCGGCCTGCGGCGGTGTGCTGTGCTCGGTGCTCATGGGTCCCTCCCGGGGGTTGCGGTCCTGCCGGACACCCTAGTGGTGCACGTCACACGGGACAAGAGTTCTGTATACATTGATGCGGGATCTACCCGGGCAGTCCCGAACCTCTCGCCATGCCCCCGGAACTGTGTATACAATGCTCGTGTATTGTGATGCCTGTCACCCAGGCTCCGCGTCGCACTCCCCCCGGCGCGGTCCGCGAGAGCGAGGAGGGAGCCGTGCGAGCCAGCGACCGCGCCTACGAGGCTCTGCGGGAGGACATCGTCGAGTGGCGGCTGCTCCCGGGCCAGGTGCTGGGAGAGGTCGAGCAGTCGGAACGCTTCGGCATCTCCCGCACGCCGATCCGCGAGGCCCTGAGCCGGCTCACCGCCGACGGTCTCGCGGAGGCGCACCGGGGCCGCGGCGTGGTGGTCTCCCAGGTCTCCCTCGAGGACGTCCGCGCCCTCTTCGAGCTGCGGGAGGCCCTCGACTGCCGAGCGGCCCGGCTCGCCGCTCGGCGCCGCGACCCCGTCGCGTTCCAGGGGCTGGCGGCCGAGCTCGAGGCCGTCGTGGCCCAGCTCCACGGTCCGGGCACGGACCGGGCCGGGTACTACGACCTCGTGGAGCGCATGGACCGGGCCATCGACGAGGCCACGGCCAATCCGTACCTCACCTCGGCCCAGCGCTCCCTGCGCCTGCACCTGGCCCGGGTGCGCAAGCTCTCCCGCACCAACCCCGACCGGCTCGCCCGCGCGGCCGCCGAGCACGCCCAGATCGCCCGCGCCATCGCGGAGGGCTCCGAGGAGCTCGCCGAGGCCGCCACGCGCGTGCACCTGGCCAACTCCCTGCAGGCCGTCCTGACCACCCCTGTCCGCGAGTGGGTCCAGCCCGCTCCCCCGCTCGAGGCCGCCGGCTGAGCGCGGGCACCACCTCGGCCGCCGTCAGCGGCCGTCCGTCCCCACGAGAGGAAATCCCATGACCGTTCTCCACCACGTGCGCGTCCACCCGTCCAAGGACAACCTGCCCCGGCAGGAGCAGCTGGCCTGGAAGATGGCCGAGGTCGCCGCGGACCCGGTCGAGGTCACCCCGGAGGTGACCGAGATGGTCGTCAACCGGGTCCTGGACAACGCGTCGGTGGCGATCGCCTCGCTCAACCGGGACCCGATCGTCTCGGCCCGGGACCAGGCGCTCGCCCACGCGCCGGGCCCCCACGGGACCGGGTCCGCCCTCTACGGGGTCCCCGCGCAGCGGCACAAGGTCTCCCCGGAGTGGGCGGCCTGGGCCAACGGCGTGGCAGTGCGCGAGCTCGACTACCACGACACGTTCCTGGCCGCCGAGTACTCCCACCCCGGGGACAACATCCCGCCGATCCTCGCCGTCGCCCAGCACGTGGGCTCCACCGGCCACGACCTGGTGCGCGGCATCGCCACCGGCTACGAGCTGCAGGTGGACCTCGTGAAGGCCATCTGCCTGCACTCCCACAAGATCGACCACGTCGCCCACCTGGGCCCGTCCGCGGCCGCCGGGATCGGCACCCTGCTGGGTCTTCCCGTGGAGGCGATCTTCCACGCGATCGGCCAGGGCCTGCACACCACCACCGCGACCCGCCAGTCCCGCAAGGGCGAGATCTCCACCTGGAAGGCCCACGCCCCGGCCTTCGCCGGGAAGATGGCCGTGGAGGCCGTGGACCGCGCGATGCGCGGGCAGACCTCCCCCACCCCCATCTACGAGGGCGAGGACGGGGTCATCGCCTGGCTGCTGGACGGCCCCGGCGCCGCCTACGAGGTGCCGCTGCCCGCCCCCGGCGAGGCCAAGGCCGCGATCCTGGACACCTACACCAAGGAGCACTCCGCCGAGTACCAGGCGCAGGCCTGGATCGACCTGGCCCGCAAGCTGCACCGCGAGCACCCCGAGGCGAAGGACCCCGGCAACGTGACCTCGGTGGTGATCCGCACCAGCCACCACACCCACTACGTGATCGGCTCCGGGGCCAACGACCCGCAGAAGTACGACCCCACCGCATCGCGGGAGACCCTGGACCACTCGATCCCCTACATCTTCACCGTGGCCCTGCAGGACGGCACCTGGCACCACGTGGACTCCTACGCCCCGGAGCGCGCCGGACGCCCGGACACCGTCGAGCTGTGGCAGAAGGTCACCACCGCCGAGGACCCCGAGTGGACCCGCCGCTACCACTCCCTGGACATCGGCGAGAAGGCCTTCGGCGGGTCGGTGGAGATCACCCTCACCGACGGCACCGTGATCCGGGACGAGATCGCGGTCGCCGACGCCCACCCGCTGGGCGCCCGCCCGTTCGCCCGCGAGCAGTACGTCACCAAGCTGCGGACGCTGGCCGCCGGGATCGTCGCCGACGACGAGCTGGAGCGCTTCATCAGTGCGGCCGAGAACCTCCCGGACCTGGGCGCCGGCGAGCTGGACGCCCTCAACGTCACCGCCTCCGTGGAACTGCGCACCGGCACGAAGGGAATCTTCTGAGCATGCTGTTCTCCACCACCACCCCCGAGGCCAAGCGGATCGCCCTGCGCGAGATGCTGGCCGGCCCGTCCACCGTCCGCTTCCCCGGCGCCTACACCCCGCTGTCCACGACACTGATCCAGGAGCAGGGCTTCGACGGCGTCTACATCTCCGGGGCCGTGCTCGCCAACGAGCTCGGCTTCCCCGACATCGGCCTCACCGCCCTGCCCGAGGTCGCGCAGCGGGCCGGGCAGATCGCCCGGGTCACGGACCTGCCCTGCCTCGTGGACGCCGACACCGGCTTCGGGGAGCCCATGAACGTGGCCCGCACCGTGCAGGAGCTCGAGAACGCCGGCCTGGCCGGGTGCCACATCGAGGACCAGTTCAACCCCAAGCGCTGCGGCCACCTGGACGGCAAGAACGTCGTGGACCTGGCCACCGCCGTCAAGCGGATCCGGGCCGCCGCCGAGGCCCGCCGGGACCCGAACTTCCTGATCATGGCGCGCACCGACATCCGCGGCGTCGAGGGCCTGGACGCCGCGACGGACCGGGCCCGGGCCCTGGTGGACGCCGGCGCGGACGCGATCTTCCCCGAGGCGATGGCCGACCTCTCGGAGTTCGAGGCGATGCGGGCGGCCGTGGACGTGCCGATCCTGGCGAACATGACCGAGTTCGGGAAGTCGCAGCTGTTCACCGCCGACCAGCTCCAGGAGGTGGGGGTGAACATGATCATCTACCCGGTGACCCTGATGCGCGCCGCCCTGGGCGCCATGGAGCGGGTGCTGGACACCATCCGCACCGACGGCACGCAGGAGGCGGCCGTGCCGGACATGCTCACTCGCGCCCGGCTCTACGAGCTGGTGGACTACAACGGGTACAACCAGTTCGACTCCGGGGTCTTCGACTTCGAGGTCCCCGGACTGCACCACTGACCGCACCCACCGCACCGACCACGTGAAGGAGACCACCATGACCGAGACCCAGAGCGAGGTCCACAAGGGGCTGGCCGGCGTCGTCGCCGACTACACGGCCGTTTCCAAGGTCAACCCGGACACGAACTCCCTGCTGTACCGCGGGTATCCCGTGCAGGAGCTCGCCGCGTCCTGCTCCTTCGAGCAGGTCGCCCTGCTGCTGTGGAACGGTGAGCTGCCCACGGACGAGGAGCTGGCGGAGTTCCGGGCCCGGGAGCGGGAGCACCGGGCGCTGACGCCGGAGCTGAAGGCGATCATCGACGCCCTGCCGACCACCTGCCACCCCATGGACGTGTGCCGCACCGCGGCGTCCGTCCTGGGCGCGCAGGACCCGCAGGCCGAGGACTCCTCCCCGGAGGCGAACCTCGCCAAGGCGCAGAAGCTGTTCGCGGCCATGCCCGCCGTCGTCTGCTACGACCAGCGCCGCCGCCGCGGCGAGGACGTCGTGCCCCCGCGCGAGGACCTCGACTACTCCGCGAACTTCCTGTGGATGGCCTTCGGCGAGGAGGCCGACCCCAAGGTCGTCGAGGCGTTCAACGTGTCGATGATCCTCTACGCCGAGCACTCCTTCAACGCCTCGACGTTCACGGCCCGGGTGGTGACCTCGACGCTGTCGGATCTGCACTCGGCGGTCACCGCCGCCATCGGCGCGCTCAAGGGCCCGCTGCACGGCGGGGCCAACGAGGCCGTCATGGAGACGTTCGTGGAGCTGGGCATCCGCAAGGAGGAGACCGAGGCCGAGGCCGAGGCCCGCGCCAAGGCCTGGATGGACGAGGCCCTGGCGGCGAAGAAGAAGGTCATGGGCTTCGGCCACCGCGTGTACAAGCACGGGGACTCGCGGGTGCCGACCATGAAGGCGGCCCTGGACACGATGATCGACCACTACGGCAGGGGCGAGCTGCTGGGCCTGTACAACGGGCTCGAGAGGTCCATGGACCAGGCCAAGGGCATCAAGCCCAACCTCGACTACCCGGCGGGTCCGACGTACTGGCTCATGGGCTTCGACATCCCCACGTTCACGCCGCTGTTCGTGGCCGCCCGGATCACGGGCTGGACCGCCCACATCATGGAGCAGGTCGCCTCCAACTCCCTGATCCGCCCGCTGTCCGAGTACAACGGGCCCGACGAGCGGCACCTGTAGCGCGGCGCCCGACGGGGCGGGCCCGGGCACCCGGGCCCGCCCCGTCCGGCCCGCCACGGTCCGCCACGGTGGCCTCGGCCCGGGAGAAATCCACCGTCAGTAGGTGGGCGCCGCGGGCAGCCCCATGTAGTGCTCGAGCGTGGGGATGTCCTGGTCCACCATGCCGGTGGCCACGTGCACCCCGACGTAGCGCAGGTGCCACGGCTCGTAGGCGTAGCCGGTGGTCGCCGTCCGGCCGCGGGGGTACCGCACGATGAAGCCGTGCTCGTGGGCGTGCTCGCGCGCCCATGCCCCGGCCGGGGTCTCCTCGAAGCAGCTCTGCAGACCGCACTCCCCGCTCGGGTCGCCGATGTCCATGACCAGGCCGGTCTGGTGCTCGCTGTGCCCGGGACGGGCGGAGAGGAGGTCCGCCTGCGCCTGCCCGTAGAGCGCCACGTAGTGGCGGTAGAGACCGTCCTGCGTGGCGTAGGAGCGGTAGCCGCTGACCGCCGTCAGGGGCGCGCCGTCCGCCGCGGCGTCCCGCTGCATCCGCCGGAACGCCGCGGCGGCGTCCGCCCGCAGGAGCTGCCCGCCCACGGCCTCGAGGGGGCGGGGCACGTGGTCGGCGGGGTCCAGGGGGCGGCGCTTGTTGACGACGACGTACACCGACGCGGCGCGGTCGATCTCCCGGGCCACCTGGGTCCCGGCGCCGCGTGCCCAGGTGATGGACCCGCGCTGGAAGGACTGCCGGCAGCCGCTACCCGCGCAGGACTCCACCGAGACGGGGTAGCCGAGGGCACCGTGCTCCGCGCCGTGGCGCAGCCAGGCCGCCCGGATGCCGCCGACGGTGGGGTGGGCCCCGCTCGGCCGCGACCACAGCACGACGCCGCCCTCGAAGGCCTGGTAGCAGCCGGCGTCGCGCAGTCCGCAGACCTCACGGCCCACCGGATAGCCCAGCCGCCCCCGTTCGTGGTCCTGCGCGGCCCACGCCGCACGGATCGCGCCCCACGTGGGACGCGCCCCGGTCCGCGGGGACCAGTGGATGGTCCCGCGCTCGAACTTCTGGTAGCAGCCGTCCCGGACGAGCCCGCAGCGCTCGGGGCCCAGGGTCCTGCCGAGCCGGCCGTCCGCTCCCCCGAGCCGCTGGTGCTCCGCCTGGATCGCCGTGGCGCCGAACGCCGGGGTGCCGAGGCCCGGGAGCACCAGCCCCAGGGCGCACAGCAGGACGAGCAGCATCCGGCCCGTCCGTCCGGTCCTCCGAGTGGTCTCCCGCGTGGTGTCCCGGGTGCTGTCCCGCATGGTCTCCCGTTTGGTCTCCCGCGTGCTCTCGCGCATGACGTCCCCGTCCGTCCGCCGAGCGGAGCGCCCGGGCGTGCGTCCAGGCTAGGCCGCCGGCGGGCCTTCCCGAAAGCACCGGCCGGTGTGTGACCCGTTCGGGACGAGCCGCCGGGAAGGGCGGCCGCTACCGGGCGCGGGGGTGGGCGGCGGCGTAGACCTCCCGCAGGGAGTCGACCGTCACCAGGGTGTAGACCTGAGTGGTGCTGACCGACGCGTGGCCGAGCAGCTCCTGGACGACCCGCAGATCGGCGCCGCCCTCCAGGAGGTGGGTCGCGAAGGAGTGGCGCAGCGTGTGCGGGGTGATCCGGTCGCCCAGGCCCACCCGCTCCGCCGCGCTCTTCACCGTGGTCCACGCCGTCTGGCGGCTGATCCTCCCGCCCCGGGCGTTGAGGAACAGCGCGGGGGTGCCTCGTCCCTTGGCCGCGAGCGCGGGCCGGCCCCGCACGAGCCAGTCGTCCACGGCGCGCACGGCCCAGGAGCCGAGCGGGACCATCCGCTCCTTGCCGCCCTTGCCGAACAGCCGGACGAAGGGCATGCCCTCGACGCCCGCCTCCGGTTCACCGCTGCGGCGCACGGCCCGGGAGAGGTCGTCGACGTCGAGGCCGGTCGCCTCCGAGATGCGGGCGCCGGTCGAGTAGAGGAGCTCGAGCAGCGCCCGGTCGCGCAGCTGCTGGGGGGTCTCGGTGCCGGTGGACTCGAGCAGCGCGGTGACCTGCTCGACCGGAACGGCCTTGGGCAGGCGCATCCCGGGGGTGGGCGGCTGGACGGGGGCGGCGGGATCCGTGCGCGTGAGGCCCTCGAGGGCCCAGAAGCGGTGGGCGCCCCGGACGGCGACGACGCAGCGGGCGGCGCTGCGGGTGCTCAGGGGCGCCCTGTCCTCCGACCCGGCGGACAGGTCCCGGACGAAGTCGCGCACGTGTCCCGTGGTGATGCCCTCCGGGGTGGTCACGGGCGGGTCCGTGCGCTCCCGCAGGTGCTCGGCGTAGCGGCGCAGGTCCCGCCGGTACGCGGTCAGCGTGTTGGCGGCCAGCCCCCGCTCGACGGCCAGGTGCTGCAGGTAGCGCTCCAGGGCCCGCCCGAGGGCGTCCCGGGGTGCCTCCCCGGGCGCGGCCCCCGAGGTCCCCGCGGTCCCGCCGGCAGGGGGTCCGGTCACCGGAGGTCGGGGTGGCCGGGCCAGGGGGCGTCGGCCGGGCGCAGGGACCGGTAGCCCTCCGACCGGGCGGCGTGGGCGGCGAGGATCCCGATCACCGCCGCGGGCGAGTTCAGGCGGCCCTCCAGCACCGCCCGCACCGCGCCGTCGAGCGGGACCCACGCCCCGTGGATCTCCGCCTCCTCCCCGTCGCGCTCGTGGAGCTCGTGGTCGGGGACGTCGCTGAGGTCCCGGGCCAGGAAGACCCGGTTGGCCTCGGAGGAGGAGCCGGGGCTGTTGTGGAAGTCCACGAGGACGTCCCAGCGCCCGGCGCGCAGATCGGCCTCCTCCAAGAGCTCCCGCTGCGCCGCCGCGGCGGGGTCCTCGCCCTCGACGTCCAGCAGGCCCGCGGGGATCTCCCACATGGTCATCCCGACCGGCCGTCGGTACTGGTTGATCAGGAAGACCTCGTCCTGGTCGTTGAGCACGAGCACGGACACGGCGCCGGGATGGGTGATGTAGTCGCGCCGGAGGGGGTCCTCCCCCCGGGCGAGCTCGAACTCGTCGCGCCGGACGTCCCAGATGAAGCCCTCGTAGACCGTCTCGGAGGCCACGGTGCGGCGGTCGCTGTACTGGTCGGAGAGCTCCTCGGCTGCGAGGTGGCGGATGTCCATGGGAGACCTTTCTCGGATCGGTCCGTCCGTCGCGCCACGGCAGAGGCGACGAGCGAGGTGCGGAGGAGACGGCGGGTGCGGGGTGCGGGACGGCGCAGGCGCCGGTCCCCGGGAGGACGCGGCGCCTGCACCGTGCGGCCCGTGCGGCGACGGGCGCGGGCTCAGCGGCCCTCGGCCTCACGGCGCTCGAGGGCCGCCTTCACGAGCCCGTCGAACAGCGGGTGCGGGCGGGTCGGGCGGGACATGAGCTCGGGGTGCGCCTGGGTGCCCACGTAGTACGGGTGCACGTCGACGGGCAGCTCCACGAACTCCACGAGGGTGCCGCCCGGGGAGGTCCCCGAGACCACCAGGCCCGCCTCCTCGAGACGCTCGCGGTACTCGTTGTTGACCTCGTAGCGGTGGCGGTGGCGCTCCTTGACCTCCGTGGCGCCGTAGGCGCCGGCCACCACCGACCCGGGCCGCAGCTGGGCGTCGTAGAGGCCCAGCCGCATGGTGCCGCCGAGGTCACCGGCGCCCTCGACGAACTGCTTCTGCTCGTCCATGGTCGCCACGACCGGGTACTCGGTCTCCGGCTCGAACTCGGTCGAGGAGGCACCGGCCAGCCCCAGCTCCGTGCGGGCGTACTCGATGACCATGCACTGCAGGCCCAGGCACAGGCCGAGGGTCGGGATGCGGTGCTCCCGGGCGAAGCGCAGGGTGCCGAGCTTGCCCTCGATGCCGCGGATGCCGAAGCCGCCGGGGACGCAGATGGCGTCGACGTCGCCGAGCTCGCGCTGGGCGCCCTCCGGCGTCTCGCACAGGTCCGAGGCCACCCACTTGATCTTCACGCGGGCGTCGTTGGCGAAACCGCCGGCGCGCAGGGCCTCGGAGACCGACAGGTAGGCGTCCGGCAGGTCGATGTACTTGCCGACCATGGCCACCGTGACGAAGTGGGCGGGCTCGTGCACGGCCTTGAGCAGGCGCTCCCACTGCGCCAGGTCGGCGTCCCGGTAGTCCAGGCCCAGGTAGTCGAGGATGTAGGTGTCCAGTCCCTGGGAGTGCAAGGTCTTGGGGATGTCGTAGATGCTCGGGGCGTCCGGGCACGAGATCACGGCGTCGTGGTCGACGTCGCAGGCGTTGCCGATCTTGCGCAGCATCGTGTCGGGGACCTGCCGGTCGGAGCGCAGCACCAGCGCGTCCGGCTGGATGCCGAGCCCGCGCAGGGCGGCCACGGAGTGCTGGGTCGGCTTGGTCTTCAGCTCGCCCGAGGGGCCGATGTACGGGATCAGGGACACGTGCAGGTAGAACACGTTGCGGCGGCCGACGTCCTGGCGGACCTGCCGTGCGGCCTCGAGGAACGGCTGGGACTCGATGTCACCGACGGTGCCGCCGATCTCCGTGATGATGATGTCCGGCTGGTCCTCGTCCAGCGCGCGGCGGCGCATGCGGTTCTTCAGCTCGTCGGTGATGTGCGGAATGACCTGGACGGTGTCCCCGAGGTACTCGCCCCGCCGCTCCTTGGCGATGACGGTGGAGTACACCTGGCCGGTGGTCACGTTCGCCGAGGCGTCGAGGTTCTCGTCCAGGAAGCGCTCGTAGTGGCCGATGTCGAGGTCGGTCTCCGCCCCGTCGTCGGTCACGAAGACCTCGCCGTGCTGGAAGGGGTTCATGGTGCCCGGATCGACGTTGAGGTACGGATCCAGCTTCTGCATCGTCACGGAGAGCCCGCGTGCCCGCAGCAGCATCCCGAGGGACGAGGCGGTCAGGCCCTTGCCGAGGGAGGAGGCCACGCCACCCGTCACGAAGATCTGGCGGGTCACCTTGCCCGGTCGCTGGTTTTCGGTCTGCTGTGCGCCGGCCTCGTGGGCGGCTTCGTTTGCATTCACCACGGAATTCGACCCTATCATTCTTGTCCTCTCAGGACGTCGGTTGCGTGCTGGGGATCACCGTGCGGAGGCGGCTCAGAGCACCGCGCCGCGGACCAGCTCCCGGGCGTGCTCGCGCGCCGCCGCGGAGTCCTCATGACCTGCGAGCATGCGGGCGAGCTCCACCACGCGCTCCTCCTCGTCGAGCACGCGCACGTCGCTGACCGTGGCGTCCGAGCTCTTGGTGACGAGGATGTGCTGATCGGCGAAGGCCGCGACCTGCGGCAGGTGCGTCACCACGAGGACCTGGACGTGCTGGGCGAGCATCTTCAGCCGGCGGCCGATCTCCACGGCGGCCTTGCCGCCCACGCCCGAGTCCACCTCGTCGAAGACGAAGGTCGGCACCGGGTCCACGGCGGCGAGGACCACCTCGATGGCGAGCATGAGACGGGACAGCTCACCGCCGGACGCGCCCTTGCCGAGGGGCCGCGGCGCGGCGGCGGCGTGCGGCTTCAGGAGGAAGGAGATCTCGTCCCGTCCGTGGCCGGAGAACTCCTCCGTGGGCTCCACCTCGATGACGAGGGAGGCGTTGGGCATCGCCAGCGCCGTCAGCTCCGAGCTCACGGCGTCGGAGAGCCGGTGCGCCGCGTCCCGGCGCCGATCGGTCATCCGCGCGGCCAGCTCGCTGAGCTCCGCGTGCAGCTGCTCGAGGCGGGCCCGGAGCTCCTGCTCCCGGGCGGGATCGTCGGTGAGCTCGTCGAGGCGCGCCCGCGAGCGCCCGGCCCAGTCGAGGACCTCGTCCACGGTGGCGCCGTACTTGCGGGTCAGTGCCTTGAGCTTGGCCCGCCGGGCCTCCACCTCGGCGAGGCGGGCGGGGCCCTCGTCGTCGAGCCCCGAGGCGTAGCCGGAGAGGTCGGCGGCGATGTCGTTGACGAGCACGGCCAGCTCGGCGACCCGCCCGGAGAGCTCCTCGAGATCGCGGTCGGAGCCGGCCTCCTGCTCCAGGGCCCGGTGCGCCGCCGCCACCAGGGTGGTCGCGTCCGGGGTGTCGCCGTCGGCGAACTCCCCGCCGCTGAGGGCGGCGTGGGCCGTGAGGGCGGCGGCGCGCAGCTGCTCGAGATTGGTCAGCTTCTGGCTCTCCTGGTCGAGGCGCTCGTCCTCCCCGGGCTGGGGGTCCACGGCGTCGATCTCCTCGAGGGCACCCTGCAGGCTCTGCGCCTCCAGCGCCCGTTCGCGGCCGTGCTCGGTGACCTCGCGCAGGATCTGCTGCACGGAGCGGTACTCGGCGAGCCGCTCCCGGTAGCGGTGCAGCTCCGCGGCCAGCTCCTCCCCCGCGTACTGGTCCAGGGCGTGGCGCTGGGCGGCCGGGGACTTGAGCCGCAGCTGGTCGGACTGGCCGTGCACCGCCACCAGGGTCTGGCCCACCGCGGAGAGCGTTCCCACGGGGGCGGAGCGGCCGCCGACGTGGGCGCGGCTGCGCCCCTCCGCGGTCACGGTCCGTGCGACGGTGACGAGGGCCTCCTCGGCGTCACCGACGGTCTCGACGTCGACCGCCCCGCCGGCGTCCTCGACGAGGGCCGCGGCGGGGTGGCCGGCCGGGACCCGGACGACGGCCTCGGCGACGGCCCTGGGCGCCCCGGAGCGCACGGCCCCGGCGTCGGAGCGGTTGCCCAGCAGCATCCCGAGGGCGGTGACCACCATGGTCTTGCCCGCGCCGGTCTCACCGGAGAGGATGCTCAGCCCCGGGCCCAGGGGCAGCACGGCGTCGGTGATGACGCCGAGGTCGTGGATGTGGATCTCCTCGATCATTCAGCCGGCCTCCCCGGTCTCGTTCCGGGTGCGGGGGGACGGGGCGTCCGGTTCGTGCGGCATCTCGTGCCCCACCGTGGACTTGTGCGGCTCCTGCGCGCGCCCGCCGGCGGTCTGGTCCCTGCGGACCGTGGGCAGGGCCGTGGTCCGCGCCGCGGCCGCATCGTGCGGGGGCACCGGTCCGCGCCAGCCGCTCGTCGGCAGCTCGAACTTCTTCACCAGCCGCTCCGAGAAGGGGGTGCGGTGCATCCGCGCCAGGTTGACCGCCTTCGGGGAGCGCACCACCTCGATCCGGGAGCCGGGCGGCAGCTCGGTGGTCCGGCGCCCGTCGCACCACAGCACGCCGCGGGCGTCGGTGCGGGTGAGGACCTCGACGGCCATCATGGAGTTCGGGGAGATGACCAGGGGCCGGGAGAACAGGGCGTGGGCGCTGAGGGGGACCATGAGCAGTGCCTCGACCTCGGGCCACACCACGGGCCCGCCCGCGGAGAACGCGTAGGCGGTGGAGCCGGTCGGGGTGGCGAGGACCACGCCGTCGCACCCGAAGGTGCTCAGCGGCCGGCGGTCCACCTCGATGACCACCTCGACCATCTTCTCGCGGTCGCCCTTCTCCACCGAGGCCTCGTTCAGCGCCCAGGTGTGCAGGACCTTCTTCTCGTCCTGCCACACGGTCACGTCGATCGTCATGCGCTGCTCCACCGTGTAGCGCCCGTCCACGATGGCCTCCACCGACTCGTTGAGGTCGGAGCGCTCGCTCTCGGCGAGGAAGCCCACGTGGCCGAGGTTCACGCCCAGCAGCGGGGTGTCCACGCTGCGGACCAGCTCGGCGGCGCGCAGGATGGACCCGTCCCCGCCGAGCACCATGACCAGCTCGATCTCCCGCAGGGAGACGTCCTCCTCGATGACCTCCACGGGCGCGAGGGGCACGGCGTCCTCCTGGAGCGCCTCGAGATCGTCCCGCGAGATCACCGGCACCAGACCGGCCTCGTGGAGCTGGAGACAGGAGTCGCGGGCGGCGTCCTTGGCCTCTTGCCGGCCCATGTGAGCCATGACCAGGATCTTTCTGCTCACCGGGTCCTCCCGTTCTCGACTGCTCGGTGCACGCGGGCGTCGTCGGGGCCGGGGCCGGCCCACGGTGCGCGCCGTGCCCGCGGTCCGGGCACCGCTCACCACCCTACGCGAGGGCGAGGACAGTCAGGACGGCAGGTCCCGCCGGCACCACAGGAAGAACTCGTGGTTGCCGTCCTGGCCCGGCAGCGGGCTGCGCTCCCGGCCCCGGACCGACAGCCCGTGGGTCCGTGCCGCGGCGGCCACCGCCTCGACGGCCCGGGCCCGCTCGTGCTCGCTCGTGACCACCCCCGTGCGCGCGAGGCGGTCGGCACCGACCTCGAACTGCGGCTTGACCATGAGCACGAGGTCCCCGCCGGGGACCGTGGCCGCCGCCAGCGCCTCCAGGACCAGGGTCAGCGAGATGAAGGACAGGTCGCAGACCGTGAGCTCCGCCGGGCCGCCGATGTCCTCCGGACGCATCCAGCGCACGTTCATGCCCTCGAGCACGCGGACCCGGGGGTCTGCCCGGAGCGAGGGATCGAGCTGGTCGTGGCCGACGTCCACGGCGACCACCTCCCGGGCGGCCTCCCGCAGCAGCACGTCGGTGAAGCCGCCCGTCGAGGCGCCGGCGTCGAGGCACCGCTTGCCGGCCACGTCGATGTCCGGGAACGCGGCGAGCGCCCCGGCCAGCTTGTGTCCGGCCCGGCTGACGTAGTCCGGGGCCTCCGCGGGGCGGACCTCCAGGAGGTCGTCGGGGCCGACCCGGGCGGAGGGCTTGGTCGCCGGCCGGCCGTTCACCAGGACCCGGCCCTCGCCGATCCACCGGGCGGCGACCGTGCGGGAGCGGGCCAGCGCGCGCACCGTCAGTTCCTGGTCGAGGCGGGAGCTCACCGCGGCCCCGCCTCCTCCCGCCCGGTCCGCGATGGGGGCACGAGGCCGGCGGGAACGGTGCCGGGCTCGGCGTCGAGCTCGGCGACGAGTGCCGCGTGCAGCTCCTCGTAGCGTCCGGGGTGCTCCGCGACCGGCAGCATGTCCAGCTCCCCGGCACGCTCGAGCACGGCGTCCACCCGAGGGTGACCGGTCGGGCGCAGGGCCTCGCCGGCCTCCTCGGCCGCGTGCGGCGGCTCGGCGGGCCCGGTCACGCCCCCGTCTCCCACTCGGGCTCGGGGACCACGGGGACGTCGGTGTCGGGGTGCGCCGTCCACCAGGCCGCGCAGGCGGCCCGCCAGGCGTCGAGATCGTCCTGGGCGCCACGGATCCGCAGTCGCGTGCCGTCGGTCTCGGCCTCCGCGGCCCCGCACCGCGCGGTGTGCCCCTGCGGCGAGGACGTGACCTCGACGTCGGGGTACGGCTCGAAGAGCGCGTCCAGGGTGCCGACGACGTGGTCCGGGCGCTCGGCGGTGCACGCGGCGAGGATCGTGTGCACGGTGTCCACGCCGGTCAGCACCGCGATCGTCGCGAAGCCGGCGGCGTTGCCGCCCCGGATGTCGGTGTCCAGCCGGTCCCCGAGCACCACGGGCCGGGTGCTGCCCGCCCGCTCGGCGGCGGTGCGGAAGATGGGAGCCTCCGGCTTGCCGGCCACGACCGGCGGCCGCGCCGTGGTGGCGGCCACGGCGGCCACGAGGGTGCCGTTGCCGGGGGCCAGGCCGCGTGCCTGGGGAATGGTGCGGTCCGTGTTGGTCGCGACCCACAGCACGTCCGGATCCGCCAGCGTGTATGCGGCCTCTGCCAATTCGGCCCAGCCCAGACCGGGGTCGAAGCCCTGGATCACGGCGCGGGGCTCCTCGGACTGGGCGCGGACCGGGACCAGCCCGGCGTCCGCCACGACGTCGGCCAGGGCCTGGGAGCCGGTGATGAGCACAGCGGTGCCGGCCGGGATCCGTTGTGCCAGGAGCTCGGCTCCGGCCTGGGCGGCACTCACGACGCCGTCGGGCTCCGTGGGCACGCCGAGGTCCGTCAGGTGCTCGGCGACCGTCGCGACGGAGCGCGAGGCGTTGTTCGTCACGAACACCACGGGCACGCCGTCGGCGGAGATCCTGCGGAGGATCTCCGGCGCCCCGGGGATGGCGTGCGGGCCGGCGTAGACGACGCCGTCCAGATCGCTCAGGACGGCGTCGAACCGGTCGAGCAGCCGCTCAGCCATGCTGCGGGCCGCCGTCGTTGCCGTCCTCGGCCTCGGGGTCCGCGAGGTCCGCGTCGTCGTCCGGATCGAGATCGGCCTCGGAGCCGCCCTCGAAGTCGTCGTCGGGGTCCAGGTCCTGCTCGCGGCCCTCCCCCTCGTCGCTCTCCTCGTCGTCCGGCTCCTCGTCAGCTCCGTCGTCGAGCACGCCGTCGGACTCGTCGTCCACCCCCGTGTCGAGGTCGCCGCCGGGTTCGCCGCCGTCCGCACCGGACGGGCTCGCGGCCGGGTCCGCTCCCGCGACCGCCCCGGCCGTCTCCGGAGCCGGTTCGTCCGCCGGGCCCTGGGCCGGCTCCTCGCTGTCCGCCAGGGCGACACCGTCCGCCGGCACCTGCTCGGTCTCGTCCTCGTCGTCGAAGTCGATGATCTCCGGCTCGGCGAACTGTCCCGTCCCGAGGGCGGCCTCGGCCACCACGGCCTGCCGGTCCCAGGTCAGGGCCTCCCGGTCCTTGCCGACACCGCGCAGGGCCTCGGCGTACGCGCGGAACAGCCGGGGGCTGTAGGCGAAGCCCCGGTTCTTGTCGAGCTGCGGAATGGTCAGTGCGTCCACCGCCCCCTGGGCGTCCCCCTGGTCCCGCCGCATGCCGGCCAGGACGATCGCCAGTTCCACCTTCTCGCCGGGCTCGAGCGACTGCACGGCCTCGGACGTCGCGAGCTCCACGGCCTTGTCCAGGCGCCCGAGGGCCCGCTCGCAGTCGACCATCAGCGGGAGGTGGACCTCGGCGCCGGTCATCCGGCGGAACGTGCGGAGCTCCTTGAGCGCCAGCGCGAAGTCACCCGCCTCGTAGGCCGCGATCCCGGTGGCCTCCCGCACGGCGGCGATGCGGCCGCCGCGCCGGCCGGCCGCCTGCGCGTGCTCGAGCGCCAGCTCGGGGGCGTCCAGCAGGTAGCGCCCGGCCATGACGAGGTGCTTGGCCACGGCCTCGGCGTTGCGCGGCTCGAGAGCCCCCAGCTGGGCGCGGGTCGGCTTGTCGAGCTCGCGGCCCGTGACGTCCTCGTCGACGTCGGGCGCACGGTGACGGTGGGTCGAGACGTCGTCCCGGTCGTCACGCCGGCCCCGGTAGCCCTCGCCCCGGTCCGGGAATCCGCCGCGGCGGTCACCGCGAGGTGCGTTGCCGCCACGGCGGTCATCGCCGTAGCCTCCACGACGATCGCCTTGCCGATCGTCCCGCCGGTCACCACGCGGGGCATACCCACCACGACGGTCGTCCTGCCGGTCATCACGCCGGCGGTCATCGCCGTAGCCTCCACGACGATCGCCCTGCCGGTCATCACGCCGGTCACCACGCGGGGCATACCCACCACGACGATCATCCTGACGGTCACCACGCGGCGCATACCCTCCACGGCGATCGCCCTGCCGGTCATCACGCCGGTCACCTCGCGGCGCGTACCCACCACGACGGTCGTCCTGCCGGTCATCGCGGCGGCCACGGTAGCCCTCGCCCTCACGGCGCGGCCCACGCTCACCGGACCGGTCATCACGCCGGTCACCACGCGGGGCATACCCACCACGACGATCGTCCTGACGGTCATCACGCCGGCGGTCATCGCCGTAGCCTCCACGACGATCGCCCTGCCGGTCATCACGCCGGCGGTCATCGCCGTAGCCTCCACGACGATCGCCCTGCCGGTCATCACGCCGGTCACCTCGCGGCGCGTACCCACCACGACGGTCGTCCTGACGGTCATCACGCCGGCGGTCATCGCCGTAGCCTCCACGACGATCGCCCTGCCGGTCATCACGCCGGTCACCTCGCGG
>NZ_CANMRA010000014.1 GCF_947500125.1 uncultured Kocuria sp.
GGGGACGTGCGGTGACCGCCCTGGAGCCGGCGGGCGAGGCGCTGGGGGCGTGCCGGGCGGTGCGCCGCCCGGCCGATCCCCTCAGGGCCCCGCGCCGGCGCGAGGGCCCGCCGGGATCGCGGCGCCGACCGTCCGATCCCCTCCGGGCCCCCGGACGGCCCGAGGGTCCGCCGGGATTGCGGCGCCGCCCGGCCGATGCCCTCCGGTTGCCTCGCCGACAGGCCCCTCCTCGCCTGCAGGTGCTCCGCAGGGCCGAACTCCTCCGGGTGCTGCTCGTGCTGGGCGTGGCCGCCTCCGTCGTCCTGCACGCGCGGATGGCCCTCGCCGGCGCCCACGGGCCCGGCTGGTCGGTGCTCATGGGCGTCATGGCGCTGCTGTGCCTGTCCTGCCTGGCCGGGCTCGTCCGGGCCGGCGACCCCACCGGCACGGTGCGGATGACCATGGGCATGGCCCTCGCGATGGCGCTCGGCCACGTGCTGCTCCTCCCGCTGCTGGCCGGAGGCTCCGGGGCGCACGGCGCCCACGTCCACCACGGGGGAGCCTCCGCGGCGGGCGCCGCCTCCGGGGCGGGCCACGGCGGCATGCTCCTCGTGGTGGGGGTCGAGCTCGTCGTGGCGGCCCTCGCCGTCGGGTGGACGCGACGACACAATCAGCGAATTACCTACCAACCGGTCTAATATGGCGATCCAGATGTGATGCCAGACACGGTGCGGGCCCCGGTGGTCCGCACCGTGCCGGACAGGGAGGGATCGTTCGATGGCGCCGATGTCGACCGGACCGGGACGGACCGCGGCGAGCCCTGAGCTCGTGGAGTCCATCCGGGACTGGTCGCGCCTGACCTCGCGCTCGTTCGTGCCCCTGAGCTGCACGACCACGGCCTCCCGGACCTTCCGGGCGGGACTCGTGGGCCGGGACGCGGGGAACCTGCACGTCTCGCACCTGCGGTTCTCGCCGCACGCGGTCGAGCGCGCTCCTGCCGGCCCGGCGGACACCGGCGGCGGGCGCTTCAAGGTGAACCTGCAGCTCGAGGGGCGCTGCGTCGTCGAGCAGGACGGCCGGCGCAGCGTGCTGAACCCCGGCGACCTCACCCTCTACGACACCTCCGCGCCCTACCGCCTGGAGTTCCCCGAGGAGTCCCGGCTGCTGGTGCTGATGTTCGACCACCGCGTCCTCGACCTCCCGCCGGCGGCCGTCGCACAGCTGCGGGCCTGCCGGCTCGGGCCCGAGGGTGCCGTCCACGACATGGTGGCGTCCTTCCTCGCGTCGATGGCCGACCACATGGACGCCCTCACCGGGATGAACGGCCAGCGGCTCGGCAACTCCGCCCTCGACCTGCTCACCACCTCCTTCAACCTCGAGCTCGACCACCAGGTGGCGGCCTCCTCCCATGAAAAGGACCGGCTGCGGGCCCGCGTGCACGACTACGTCGAGGCCCATCTCGCCCGGCCGGACCTCGACCCCACCATGATCGCCCGGGCGCACTACATCTCCGTGCGGCGGCTGCACCAGGTCTTCCAGGACGAGGGCACCACCGTCTCGACCTGGATCCGCACCCGCCGGCTCGAGCGGTGCCGGCGCGCGCTCGAGGACCCCATGAGCGCCGGGGTGCCCGTGGCGCGCATCGCCGCCCGGTGGGGGTTCCCCGACGCCGCCCACTTCTCCCGCGTGTTCAAGGCCGCCTACGGCGTCTCGCCGTCCGCCGCCCGCACCCGGGCCCTGGCCGGGCCGCCCGCCTGATCCCCGGGCCCCGGGTGATCCCGGCGGCTCGCCGGGCCCGACAAGGAGGACCGGCCGGCCTCCTCCTGAGGTGAGCCATTGCACTAGGTGCAACGTTGCACTGAGTGCATGGTTGACCGTAGTGTCGTCTCCCGTGACGAATCTGCCCGCCGAGCCGACCCAGGACCGCCCCCCGGAGGACCGGCGGGAAGCGGTGAAGTACCACAACCGCCGCGCCATCATCGACGCCGCCGCGGACCTGGCCGCGGAGCGGGGACTGGGCCGCTTCACCGTCAACGACCTCGCCGAGCGGGCCGGTGTCTCCCGGCGCACGATCTTCAACCACTTCGCCTCCGCGGACGACGCCGTCTACGCACGCTTCAGCGAGCTGCTGGGAGTGTTCGTCGACAACTTCGCGCGCGTCGTGGAGGCCACTCCGCCGCCCGTGAACCCGAGCCCCGGGGCCGTCCTCGAGCAGCTGGCCGACGTCATCGAGCGCACCGAGCTCGTCCCGGCCATGTGCCACATCGCCCACCTCATGGGCGCGAGCGAGGACAGCCCCATCACCGCGATGTGGGCGCACGAGGTGTTCCAGACCCTCACCGCCCGGCTGGCCGCCGAGATCACCGATCGGGTCCCCGGCGCGCCCTCCTTCACCGTGGACCTGCTCGCCAGCCTGCTGCTCCACGCCCTGGCCGTCACCTTCGAGCGGTGGGCCGAGGAGACCGGGGCGGTGGACACCCCCGACAGCCGCATGACGTGGCACCGGCTGCTGCGCACCGCCGTGGACCGCCTGCGCCACGGCTTCGCCGACTGACCCGCCCGTGCCGGCCCGGGCATCCGCGACGACGATCGAGGCCCGCACGGCTCCTGACCCGCATCGATCCTGACTCGCATCGATCTTGACTCGCACCGATCCTGATCCGCACCGATCCTGACCCGCGCCGCTGGGGCGACATCCCTGGCACCACGTTCCTGGCAGGACCGACAGAACTCGCTCCACAGCACAGGATCCACAGCACAGGATCCACAGCACACGACCGACAGAGAAGAGACATGGCACATCTGCTGTACCGACTCGGGCGCTTCGCCGCCCGCCGCGCCTGGGCCGTGGTCGCGGCCTGGACGGTGGTCCTGCTCCTCGCCGGCGGCGCCTTCGCCGCCTTCGGCGGGCAGCTGACCAACGCGATCACCGTCCCCGGCACCGAGACCCAGCGCCTCGCCGACCGCCTCCAGGCGGAGCTGCCCGACGCCGGCCACGGCACCGGCCGGATCGTGTTCCAGACGGAGGGCGGCGACCCGTTCAGCGCGGACCAGCGCGAGCAGATCGGCGAGGCGCTCGCCGCCGCGCAGGCGTCCCCGGGCGTCGACGGCGTCCTGGACCCGTTCGCCGCGCAGGACGAGCGCGAGGAGCAGGAGCAGCAGCTCGCGGACGGCCGCGAGCAGGCGGCCGCCGGCCGCGCGCAGCTCGACGCCGCCGAGGACACGCTCGACGAGAACCAGGAGAAGCTCGACGACGCCCGGGAGCAGGCCGAGCGGGCCGATGCCCCCGACCGGGTCCTGGACGAGCTCGACGACCGCCAGGAGGCCCTCGACGACGGCCGCGCGGAGCTCGAGCGCAACCGGGAGCAGCTCGCGGACGGTCTGCCCGAGCTCGACCGCGGCGAGCGGATGATGGCCCTGGCCGAGGAGACCCGCACGGTCTCCGCGGACGGGACCACCGCGATGGCCGTGGTGACCTTCACCGCCGAGCAGCAGGCGGTCACCGCCGAGGAGAAGGAGGCCCTGCAGGCCGCCGTGGACGGCACGGAGATCAAGGACGTGCAGGTCGACTACTCCCTGGAGATCGTCCAGGACATCTCCCAGCTCGTCGGCCCCGCCGAGGTGATCGGCGTGGTCATCGCCGGGATCGTGCTGCTGGTCATGCTCGGCACCCTCGTGGCCGCCGGCCTGCCCATCCTGATGGCGCTCACCGGCGTGTCCGTCGGCGCCCTGGGTGTGCTGTCCTTCTCCGGGGCCGTGGACATGATGTCGGTGACCCCGATGCTGGGCGTCATGCTCGGACTGGCCGTGGGCATCGACTACTCGCTGTTCATCCTCAACCGGCACCGCCAGCAGCTGCTGGCCGGCACGGAGCTGCACGAGTCCATCGGCCTCGCCACCGGGACCTCCGGCAACGCGGTGGTCTTCGCCGGCCTGACCGTCATCATCGCCCTGGCCGCGCTCAACGTCACCGGCATCCCGTTCCTGGGTGTCATGGGCACCGCGGCGGCGGTCTGCGTGGCCGTGGCCGTGCTGATCGCCGTGACCCTCACCCCGGCGCTGCTGTCCCTGGTGGGGGAGCGGCTGCTCTCCGCCCGCGCCCGGACCCGCGCGGACCGCCGGCCCGCCCACCTCGGAGAGCCCCGCCCCGGAGTGGCCACCCGCCACCCCGTGCTGACCCTCGTGGCCGGCGTGCTCGCGCTCGTCGTCGTCGCGCTCCCCGCGGCCTCGATGCGCCTGGGCCTGCCGGACGCCTCCTCCGAGCCCGAGGACTCCACCCAGTACCGCACCTACCAGGTCCTCGACGAGAAGTTCGGCGCCGGCGCCAACGGCCCGCTGCTCGTGGTCGCCGACCTGCCGGAGGGCACGGACGCGTCCGAGGCCGCCGAGCTGCAGCTCGCCGTGGGCGAGGAGCTCATGGCGAACGACGACGTCGTCTCCGTGGTCCCGGCGGGGCTCTCCGAGGACCGCCGGACCGCCGCGTTCCAGGTCGTGCCCGTGGACGGCCCGGCCGCCGAGTCCACCGAGGAGCTCGTCGACGACCTGCGCTCCCTGTCCCCCGCCCTGGAGGACGAGCTCGGGGTGGCCATCGGCGTCACCGGCCAGACCGGCGGCAACATCGACGTCTCCCAGCTGCTGGCCGACGCCCTGCCGCTGTACCTCACCGTGGTGATCGGGCTGTCCCTGCTGCTGCTGGTGCTCGTCTTCCGCTCGATCCTCGTGCCGGTCGTCGCGACCGCCGGGTTCATGCTCTCCCTCTTCGCGGCCTTCGGCGCCGTGGTGGCGATCTACCAGTGGGGCTGGCTGGGCGGCCTCCTCGGCGTGCACGCCCCCGGCCCGGTGCTCAGCTTCCTCCCCACCATCCTCGTGGGCGTGCTGTTCGGCCTGGCCATGGACTACCAGCTGTTCCTGGTCTCCGGGATGCGCGAGGCGTTCGTGCACGGCCGCTCGGCACGGGCCGCCGTGCAGGAGGGGCTCCGGGCCGGCCGGGCCGTGGTCACCGCCGCCGCGATCATCATGATCTCCGTGTTCGCCGGCTTCGTGTTCTCCCACATGGCGATGATCCGGCCCCTGGGCTTCGGGCTCGCCTTCGGCGTGCTCGTCGACGCCTTCGTGGTGCGCATGACGCTGATCCCCGCGGTCATGCACCTGCTCGGCGACAAGGCCTGGTGGCTGCCCCGCTGGCTCGACCGGATCCTGCCCGACGTGGACGTGGAGGGCGACTCCCTGCGCCGCGACCGCACCCCCGCCCCCGCGGATCCGGCCGCCGCGGCCGGTCCGAGCGGCTGGGGAGAGGCCGAACCGGGCTCGGACGCCGAGCGCGAGCTGGTCGGGGCGGCCCGGCGCGACTGACGCGGGTCCTCCCGGGAGGACCCGGCGGCAGCGGCGCGCCCCGCCACCCGCAGCGGGTGGCGGGGCGCGCCGTCGTCGTGGACCCCGGGCCGGGCCGTCAGGAGATGCCGTTCTCCTGCAGCCACATCTCCAGCAGGCCCAGCTGCCACAGCACGTTGGAACGCAGCGGCGTGTGGTGCTGGTTCGGGTCGGCCAGCAGGGACTCCACGACCTCCGAGTTGTACAGCCCGCGCCGCACCGCCGCCGGGTCGGTCAGGGCGGCCTCGACCCGGTCCAGGGTCCCGCCCTCGAGGGTGCGGATCGCCGGGACGGGGAAGTAGCCCTTCTTCCGGTCGATCACCTCGTCCGGGACGATGCCGCGCGCCGCGCGCTTGAGCACGCCCTTGCCGCCGTCGGCGAGCTTGAGCTCCGGGGGGATGCGCCCGGCGAACTCCACGAGCTCGTGGTCGAGGAACGGCACCCGCGCCTCGAGGCCCCAGGACATGGTCATGTTGTCGACGCGCTTCACGGGGTCGTCCACGAGCATCACCGTGGAGTCGGTGCGCAGGGCGGCGTCCACGGCCGTCTCCGCGCCGGGGCGGCCGAAGTGGCGTTCGATGAACGCCGTCGGCGCGTCATGGGTCGCCATCCACTCGGGGGAGAGGACCTTCGCGAGCCGGGACCACGGCCGGTCGAAGAACGACTCGGAGTAGGTCTTCCGGGCGTCGTCGCGCGCGACGTCGGCCAGCGGCGGGTACCAGTGGTAGCCGCCGAGCACCTCGTCGGCGCCCTGCCCGGACTGCACCACCTTGACGTGCTTCGAGACCTCCTCGCTGAGCAGGTAGAAGGCCACGCAGTCGTGGCTGATCATGGGCTCGCTCATCGCGGCGACGGTCCGGTCGATCGCCGGGACCAGGCGGGCGTCGTCGATCGCGATCTGGTGGTGGTCGGTGCCGAAGCGGCGCGCCACGAGGGACGAGAACTCGAACTCGTCCCCGGACTCCTCGCCCCGGGACTCGAAGCCGATGCTGAACGTCTGCAGGTCCTCCTGCCCGCTCTCCGCGAGCAGGGCGACGACGAGGCTCGAGTCGATGCCGCCGGACAGCAGCACGCCCACCGGCACGTCCGCCACCATGCGCCGCTTCACCGCGGTGCGCAGCTTCTCGACGAGCCCGTCCTGCTCGGACCAGCCCGAGCGGTCCTCGTCGCGGGTGAACTGGGGGTTCCAGTACTCGTGGTCCGAGGCCGAGCCGTCGGGCTCGACCGTGCGCACGGTCGCCGGCGGCAGCTTCCGCACGCCCTTGAGGATCGTGCGCGGGGCCGGGACCACCGAGTGGAAGGTGAGGTAGTAGGACAGGGCCGTGCGGTCGATCGAGGTGTCGACGTCCCCGGCCGCCAGCAGCGCCTGCACCGTGGACGCGAACCGCAGCCGCGGCCCCGTGTGGTCGACGTAGAGCGGCTTGATGCCCAGTCGGTCCCGGGCCAGGACCGTGCGCCCGCTCGTGTGCTCGGTGATCGCGAAGGCGAACATCCCGTGGAAGTGGTAGACGCACTCCCGGCCCCAGCGGTGGTAGGCCTTCAGGGCCACCTCGGTGTCCGAGGTGGAGAAGAACTCGTAGCCCATCCCGCGCAGCTCCTCGCGCAGCTGCCGGTAGTTGTAGATCATCCCGTTGAACACGATCGACAGCCCCAGCCGGGAGTCGACCATCGGCTGCCCGCCCGAGGGGCTCAGGTCGACGATCTTGAGCCGGCAGTGGCCCATGGCCACCGGCCCCTGGGCCCAGGCGCCCTGCCCGTCCGGGCCGCGGCCGGCCTGGGCGCACGTCATGCGGTGGATCGTGTCCGGGTCCGCGGCGGCGCCGTCGAACCGGACCTCACCGGCGATGCCGCACATCAGCGCTCACCTCCGCTCCGGGTCGCAGGGCTGGTCGGGACCGGAGTTCCGTGGCGCGAGAGCATCCCCCCATGCTACGGCTTCGGACCCGCACGGCCGGTCACGGAGGGGACGTCAGTCCGTGCGGTCGAGGCGCTCCAGCAGCTCCAGGGCCCGGCTCCGGGTCTGCTCCGTAACCCGCTCGGGCACTCCCGCCAGCCGCAGCGCCGCGTCCGCGATCCGGGCCGCCGCGTCCTCGGGCAGCCGGGGGTCCGTCCGCTGCCGCTGGAGGATGACGTTCTCCACGAGGCCCATGACCACGGCGGCGTCGAAGGGCGCGGAGGGGTGCCCGATCGTGCGCTCCAGCAGCGTCCCGTAGATCCGCTCGAGCGCGTCCCGGTTCTCGTGGAACTCCTCGAACCCCTCGCCCCGCAGCTCGGGGGAGAAGTAGAGGGCCCCGAGGTTCTGGGGATCCTCCAGGAGCAGGCGGGTGTCCGCGAAGCACAGGGCCCAGAGCGTCACGTGCCCGGGGGCGTCCGCCGTGAGCAGCCGCTCGGCGAGCCGGCGGGAGGGCAGCACGGTGCCGAGCACGAGGCGCAGCAGGACGTCCTCCTTGGAGCGGAACCAGTGGTAGACGCTCGCCTGCTGCAGGCCGGCCGCCTCGGCGACCGCCCGGGTGCTCGTGCGGCCGAAGCCGTGGCGGACGAAGAGGTCTCCGGCGGCGTGGAGGATGTCCTGCTCGGCGCCGCGCCCGGTGGGGGAGGTGGTGCTCTTGCGCGGGCGTCCTCGGCTCTTCGTCACGGCACCGAACCTACCAATCCCGGGGAGCGCGGCGGCGGGTGCGGAGTTACACAGCCGAAACGGGCGCCGAACCGGGGGGAAATCCGGGGCTGGTTCCATATCTGTCAATCGACAGAAAATCCTCTCGTCAGAAGGAGCCGGCCATGACCGACACCCAGACCACGTCCTCGACGGGGACCACGGCCGGAGCCCGGGCCCACGCCCGCGCCCAGGAGGGCACCGCGGTCGAGTGCCGCCCCACCGTCCCGTCCACCACCTGCACCGAGGCCCCGGCCCGGGTGGCCCCGCAGGACCTCGTGTGGGCCGAGCGCGTGGCCGGCGGCAACTACACGCACAAGGTCCTGGACCGCGGGACCGCCGTGCGGCTCACCGACGTGGTGGGCGACGCCTGCGCCTCGGTCCTGCTCTACAACGCCTTCGAGCCCTTCGAGCGGCTCAACGTGGCCGACACCGTGAAGATCCAGTGGCAGGTCTACTCCGGCGCGGGCCAGGTCCTGCTCTCCGACCAGGGCCGCGCGATGGCCACGGTGGTCGAGGACAGCTCGGGCCGCCACGACGCCCTCTACGGCGCCAGCTCCCGCGCCCGCAACGAGGAGCGCTACGGGGACGGCCAGCCGCACGGCCCCAGCCCCGCCGGCCGCGAGCTGCTGGTCCTCGCGGGCGCCAAGCACGGGCTCTCCCGGCGGGACGTCCCGCCCTGCGTCTCCTTCTTCCAGGGCGTCGAGATCGCCCCCTCCGGGCACCCGGTGTTCACGGGCTCCGCCGGGGCGGGCGCGTCCCTGACCCTCGTCACCGAGATGCCGTGCGTGCTGCTGGTCGCCAACGCCGCCCACCCGCTGGACCCGCGCGAGGAGTACGTGAGCACCCCGCTCGACGTCGTCGCCTGGCGGGCCAGGGCCACCTCGCCCGAGGCCCCCGCCTGGAACTCGGCCCCCGAGCGCCGCCGCGCCTACCAGAACACCGCCGAGTACCTCCGCGCCCGCGGCCTGGCCTGAGCCCCGGGTGCAGAGAACAGCGACGAGAACAGCGATGCGAACTGCGACGAGAACGAGGAACCCCGCCATGACTGCCCCCACCACCTCCGCCCGCACCACGGCCCCGGCCGCCGGGACCCTCACGTCCCGGTTCGGCCCCGAGCTCCGCCGCGAGACCGTGGCACCCCTCGCCCCCTGGTCCGCCGTCCTGACGGCCGGCCAGGTGCTGACCATCGTGGACGTGGACGGCAACCAGGCCGTCGACTTCCTGGTCTACGACGCCGTGGACACCGCCCGGGCCTACAGCGCGCAGGCCACCCTGCAGGGCCAGGACAGCGTCTACCTGACCGCCGGGTCGGTGCTGCGCAGCAACGAGCACGACCCGCTGCTGACCGTCGTCGGCACGGACGTGGAGCGCCACGACACCCTCGGCGGTGCCTGCTCCAAGGAGTCCAACACCCTGCGCTACGGCCACCACACCTGGTCCCAGCACGGGTGCGCCGACAACTTCCTCACCGAGCTCTCGAAGTACGGCCTGGGCAAGCGGGACCAGGTCTCCAACGTCAACTGGTTCATGAACGTCCCGGTGGACCCCGACGGCGCGCTCGGCATCGTGGACGGCATCTCCGCGCCGGGGCTGTCGGTGAGCCTGCGGGCGGAGCGCGACGTGCTCGTCGTCGTCTCCAACTGCCCGCAGATCAACAACCCGTGCAACGGCTTCGACCCGTCCCGCGCCGAGATGATCGTCTCCGCCGGCACGGCCGTCGCCACGGCCGGGCAGGAGGCCCGGGCATGAGCGCCTTCGACACCGTCCTCGTGGCCAACCGCGGCGAGATCGCCGTCCGGATCATCCGCTCCGTCCAGGCCCTCGGGCTGCGGGCCGTGGCCGTGTACTCGGACGCCGACCGCGGCTCCCTGCACGTCGCCGCCGCCGACGAGGCCGTCCACCTCGGGGCCTCGCCCGCCGCCGAGAGCTATCTGGACATCGGGAGGATCATCGCCGCGGCCCGGCGCACCGGGGCCGGGGCGATCCACCCCGGCTACGGCTTCCTCTCCGAGAACACCGGGTTCGCCGAGGCGTGCGAGGCGGCCGGGATCGCCTTCGTCGGCCCCACCGGTGACCAGCTGCGGATCTTCGGGTCCAAGCACACCGCGCGCGACGCCGCCGTGGCCGCCGAGGTGCCCCTGCTCGCCGGCACCGGGCTGCTCGACTCGCTCGAGGACGCCCTGGACCGCGCCGAGGAGATCGGCTGGCCCGTGATGCTCAAGGCCACCGCCGGCGGCGGCGGGATCGGCATGCAGGAGTGCCGCGGGCCCGAGGACCTGCGCGGGGCGTGGGAGAGCGTCCGGCGCGTGGCCGGGGCGAACTTCTCCTCCGCCGGGGTCTTCCTGGAACGGCTCGTGGACCGGGCCCGGCACGTGGAGGTGCAGGTCTTCGGCGACGGCCACGGGGACGTCCTCGTGGTCGGGGACCGCGACTGCACCCTCCAGCGCCGCCACCAGAAGGTGGTCGAGGAGGCCCCCGCCCCCGATCTGCCCGGTCCCGTGCGGGCCACGATCCACGACGCCGCCCGGCGGCTGTGCGCGTCCGTCGCCTACCGCTCCGCCGGGACGGTCGAGTTCATCTACGACCCCGTGCGCCAGGAGGCCGCCTTCCTGGAGGTCAACACCCGCCTGCAGGTCGAGCACCCCGTCACCGAGGCCGTCTACGGCGTGGACCTCGTGGCGTGGATGCTCCGCCTGGCCGGCGGCGAGCGCACCATGATGGGCACCGAGCTCACCGCCCGCGGCGCCGCCGTGGAGGCCCGGGTGTACGCGGAGAACACCGACCTGGACAACCTGCCCAGCGCGGGCACCGTCACCGGCCTCGTGGTCCCGGAGGACATCCGGGTGGACTCCTGGATCGAGGTCGGCACCGAGGTCAGCGCCTTCTACGACCCCCTGCTGAGCAAGTTCGTCGCCCACGGCGAGGACCGGGAGCAGGCGTGGGAGCACCTCGCCGCGGCCCTCGAGCAGGCCCGCGTCCACGGGGTGGCCACCAACCTGGGCGTGCTGCGGGCGATCCCGCAGCTGCCCGCGGTGCGGGACGTGCAGCACTCCACCGCCACGCTGGAGGGCGTGCGCAGCACCCAGCCCCGCCTCGAGGTGCTGAGGTCCGGGCTGCTCACCACCGTCCAGGACCGTCCCGGCCGGATCGGGTACTGGCCCGTGGGCATCCCGCCCTCGGGCCCCATGGACGAGCTGTCCTTCCGGCTGGGCAACGACGCACTGGGCAACCCCGAGCGCGCCGCCGGTCTCGAGGTGACGGCGGCCGGGCCGACCCTGCGCTTCCACACGCCCGTCCGGGTCATGGTGACCGGCGCCCCCGTCGAGGTCCTGGTCAACCGGGAGCCCGCGGCGCAGTGGACTGTGCTCGAGCTGGCCGCGGGGGACGTCCTGGCGATCGGCCGCGCCGAGCAGGGCATGCGCGCCTACCTCCTCGTGGAGGGCGGCCTGGACGTCCCGCTGGTGCTGGGCTCCGCCGCGACCTTCGTGCAGGGCGAGATCGGCGGCGCCGCCGGCCGCGCCCTGGCCCCCGGCGACGTCCTCGGGATCAACACCCCGTCCGTGGCGCACGAGGTCGCCGACGTCCCGCTGGCCGAGCGCCCGCAGGTGGGCGCCTACTGGGAGGTCGGCGTCCTGGAGGGCCCCCACGCGGCCCCCGAGTTCTTCACCGTGGCCGACATGGAGGAGTTCTACACCGCGGACTGGGAGGTCCACTTCAACTCCGACCGCACCGGCGTGCGCCTGGTGGGCCCCAAGCCCCGGTGGGCCCGCCGCGACGGCGGCGAGGCCGGCCTGCACCCCTCCAACATCCACGACACCCCGTACGCCGTGGGCGCGGTGGACTACACCGGAGACATGCCCATCCTGCTGGGTCCCGACGGTCCCAGCCTGGGCGGGTTCACGTGCCCGGCCACGGTGGCCGAGGGCCAGAAGTGGAAGCTGGGCCAGCTGCGCGCCGGGGACCGGGTGCGCTTCGTGCCCATCACCCAGGCCCAGGCCGCGGAGCTGCGCCGCGATCCGCGGGCCCGGGTGGTCCCGGGCCGGGACGCCGTGGTGGACGGCGGCGTGGTCACCGCCGTGCCCGCGACCGAGGACCGTCCCTCCCTGACCGTGCGGCGCAGCGGCGACTCCAACGTGCTCGTCGAGTACGGCGAGATGACCCTGGACATCGCCTCCCGGATGCGGATCGAGGCGCTGCGCCGGGCCCTCCAGCAGCAGGTCGACGACGGGGCGCTGACCGGCGTGCTCGAGCTGACCCCGGGCATCCGGTCCCTGCAGGTCCACCTCGACCCGGACCGGCTCGGCCTGGACGAGGTGCTCGAGCGCGTGCTGGTCCTCGACGCCGGGCTGCCGCCGACGCACGACCTGCGGCTGCCCAGCCGCACCGTGCACCTGCCGATGTCCTGGGACGACCCCGCCACCCGGGAGGCCATCCGCCGCTACGAGAAGGGCGTGCGCGACGACGCCCCGTGGTGCCCCTGGAACATCGAGTTCATCCGCCGGATCAACGGCCTGGACTCGGTCGAGGACGTCCGCTCGGTGCTCTTCGACGCCGAGTACCTGGTCCTGGGCCTGGGCGACGTCTACCTGGGCGCGCCGGTGGCCACCCCGGTGGACCCCCGGCACCGGCTGGTCACCACGAAGTACAACCCGGCCCGGACCTGGACCCCGCAGAACGCCGTGGGCATCGGCGGAGCGTACCTGTGCGTCTACGGCATGGAGGGCCCCGGCGGCTACCAGTTCGTGGGCCGGACCACCCAGGTGTGGTCCACGCACCGGCAGCGCGGCCCCTACGAGGAGGGCACCCCGTGGCTGCTCCGGTTCTTCGACCGGATCAAGTGGTTCCCCGTCTCCTCCGAGGAGCTGGCGGAGATGCGCGCGGACATGGCCGTGGGCCGGCTCCCCCTGCGGATCGAGGAGGGCGAGTTCTCCATGGCCGAGTACGAGGCCTTCCTCGCCGAGCACCGGGAGGGCATCGACGCCTTCGAGGCCCGCCGGACGGCGGCCTTCGACGACGAGCGCCAGGCGTGGGAGGAGGCCGGCGCGTTCGAGCGGGTGGCCGCCCTCGCAGAGGTCACCCCGCAGGAGGCCGCCGCCGTGGAGATCCCCGACGGGTGCGAGGGCGTCGAGGCGCAGTTCGCCGCCAACGTCTTCCGCGTGGACGTCCGGGCGGGCGAGACGGTGCGGGAGGGGCAGATCCTGATGGCGGTCGAGGCCATGAAGATGGAGGCCCCCGTGACGGCCCCCGCGGACGGCGTGGTGCACAGCGTCGTCGTCGAGCCCGGGGCGCACGTGGGCCCGGGCGCCGTCCTGGCCGTGGTCCGCACGGCCGTCCCGGCAGCGGCCGGCCCTGCCCCGGCCGGCTCTGCCCCAACAGGTCCTGCACCGGCCGCCGAGACGGTCTGAGCAGCGGCCCCCACCCCACCAGCACGAGGAGAGCACGCATGACGACGACAGCAGAGACCGCAGCGCCCCCGGCCGGTTCCCCGACCGCGGCCGAGCGCGCCGCCCACGAGCTCGTGGCGCGGCGCTACCGCCTGATCGAGGAGGCGGACCGGCCGGAGGTGTGGATCGGCCTGCGCCCGCAGCGGGACGTGGCCGAGGACGTCGCCCGGGCGCTGGCCGCCCGGGCCGCCGGCGAGCACCTGCCGCTGGCCGGGACCCTCTTCGCGGTGAAGAACAACATCGACGTGGCCGGCCTGCCGACCACGGCGGCGTGCCCGGCCTTCGGCTACGAGCCGGAGCGCGACGCCGTCGTCGTCCGCCGGCTGAAGGAGGCGGGCGCGGTGGTGCTGGGCAGCACCAACCTCGACCAGTTCGCCACCGGGCTGGTCGGCACCCGCAGCCCGTACGGCGCGGTCCGGCACGCGGAGGACCCCGCCCGGATCTCCGGCGGGTCCTCCAGCGGCTCCGGGGTGGCCGTGGCCCTCGGCTTCGCGGACTTCGCCCTGGGCACCGACACCGCCGGCTCCGGGCGGGTGCCCGCCGCCCTGCACGGGCTGTACGGGGTCAAGCCCACCAAGGGTCTCGTGCCCTCCACCGGGGTCGTGCCCGCCTGCCGCAGCCAGGACGTGGTGACCACGATGGCCCGGGAGCTCCGCCTCGCCCGCCTCGCCGCGGACGTCATGGCCGGGGTCGACGACGGCGACGCCCGCTCCCGCCCTCCCGCCGCGCCACGGCCCTCCCGGCTGGACCGCGTCGTCGGCCGCGCCGTGCCCGAGCAGCTCGGCGAGCTCGCCCCAGGCTGGGCCGAGGCCTACACCGCCGCCGTCCGGCAGCTCGAGGAGCGGGGCTTCCGGGCCGTGCCGGTGGACATCGAGCCGTTCCTCTCGGCCGCGACCCTGCTCTACGACGGCGCGTTCGTCGCCGAGCGCTGGACGGCCGTGGGTGCGTTCGTCGACGCCCACCCGCAGGACGTGGACCCCACGGTCGGGCGCATCGTCCGCGCCGCGGAGGAGATCCCCGCCCACCGGGTCTTCGCCGACCAGGAGTTCCTCGACGGCTGCGCCCGCCTGGCCCGGCAGGTGTTCGGCGCCCTCGACGCCCTCGTGCTGCCCACCACCACGTCCCACCCGACCCTCGCGGAGGTCGCGGCCGATCCCGTGGGCGCCAACAGCCGCATGGGCCGCTTCACCAACTTCGTGAACCTGCTCGACCTCTCCGCGCTCGCCGTCCCGGCGGGCCGGGTGGACGGGCTGCCCTTCGGCGTGCAGCTCGTGGGGGACACCTTCCAGGACGACCGGCTCGTGGACGTGGCCCGGGAGGGTGGCTTCGATGGCCGCTGACCCCCGCTCCCCGACCCCGGTTTCCGCTGTGTCCCCGGCTTCCGCCGTGTCCTCGGGCTCCGGCGTGTCCTCGGGCTCCGCGCCCGGCGCCCCCGAGGTCCTGCTCGTGGTCGCGGGGGCGCACCTGCGCGGGCAGCCGCTGAACCCGCAGCTGCTCGCGCTGGGCGCCCGCTTCGCGGAGGCCACCAGCACGGCCGCCGCGTACCGGATGGTCGCCCTGGACACCGTGCCCGCCAAGCCGGGCGTGGTGCGCGTGCCGGAACGCGGGGCGGCCCTGGCCGTGGAGGTCTGGGCGCTGGGCGCCGCCGCGTTCGGCACGTTCGTCGCCGGGCTGCCCGCGCCCATGGCCATCGGCAGGGTCGAGCTCGCCGACGGCCGGGAGCTGCCCGGGTTCCTGGTGGAGCCCTTCGCGCTCGAGGGCGCCGAGGACATCACGGTCCACGGCGGCTGGGCCGCCTACCGGGAGGCCGCGGCCCGCCCGGCGCAGGAGGACGTGCCCTGGTCGGACGGCTCCGGAGTGGGTAACGTGCGGCATACCTGACCGGGCCGTCCGGAGCTCCCCGGTCCCGATCCCCGATCGGGCGAGCTGCACGAAGCCCGCCCGCTCCGCAGGAAGGATGTGCTCGATGCCGTTCGATCTGGAGGAGACGACCCAGCGGGTCGAGGAGCAGGTCGGTCAGCTGTCCCGGCTGCGCCGCGACGACCGCCGGGGGTGGACGCGCCAGGTCTTCAGCGACCCCTACCGGGAGTCCCGCGAGTGGGTCGCCGCACGGATGCGGGAGGCCGGTCTCGAGGTGCGGCGGGACGCCGCCGGGAACCTGGTCGGCCGGCTCGCCGGTGCCCGGCCCTCCGCGCCCGCGCTGATGACCGGGTCCCACACGGACACCGTCGACGGCGGCGGACGCTTCGACGGCGTCGTCGGCGTGCTGGCCGCGATCGAGGTCGCCCGGAGCATCCGGGCCTCGGGCTCCCCGCTGTCCCGGGACCTCCTGGTCGTCGACTTCCTCGGCGAGGAGCCCAACGACTTCGGCCTCAGCTGCCTGGGCAGCCGGTCCCTGGCCCGGGAGCTGACGGCCGCCGACCTCGCCCGCCGGGACGAGGACGGGCGGACCCTGGCCACGGCCTACGAGGACTTCGGCCTCGACCCGTCCGCCGTGCTGCGACCGTCCCGTCCCGGCCCGGGGCCCCTGCACGCCTTCGTGGAGCTGCACATCGAGCAGGGGCCGGCGCTGGAGCGGGGCGGCGAACAGATCGGCGTCGTGACCTCCGTCTGCGGCATCGAACGCTTCGTGGCCCACTTCGCCGGCCGGGACGACCACGCCGGCACCCGGCTCGTGGAGGACCGGCAGGACGCCATGGTCGCGGCCGCCGAGGCCGTCCTGGCCGTGCGCCACGAGGGCTGCGGGGCGCCCGGCAACGGAGTCGCGACCGCCACGCACGTCAGCAACCGCTCGCCGTCCCCCAACGTGGTCCCCAGCGCGGTCGACCTGCGGGGCGAGCTGCGCAGCATCGACCGGACGTGGCTGTCCGGGGCCCGCCGGAGGCTGGGAGAGACCGTGCTCGCCGCGGCCCGCGGCTACGGCGTCGACGTCGAGTTCGACTGGACCACGGACAACGAGGTCGTCGACGCCCATCCGCGCGCCCACGACGTCGTCGCCGCGACGGCGGACCGGCTCGGGTACTCCTGGCGGCCGATCCCCAGCGGCGCCACGCACGACGCCGTGCACATGGCGGCCCTGGCGCCGATGGCGATGATCTTCGTGCCCTCCCGCGACGGCCGCAGCCACTGCCCCGAGGAGTGGACCGAGCCCCTCGAGATCGGCCGCGGCGTCCACGTCCTCGGCGAGACCCTCCGGGCCCTCGACACCGCGCCGCTGTGACCTCCGGCCGCCGGGACGTCCGGACGGCCACGACCCGAGCACGACACCCTCGAACGGAGGCTCCGCATGAACACGCTGTCCGACTACGTCAACATGCCCTTCCTGTGGTTCTGCGCCCTGGCGGTCTTCGCCGTGATCATCCTGCAGACCGTCATCTACGTGCGCGCCGCCCGGCTCGTGGGCCCCGACGTGGGGTTCACCCGCCAGGACCTGCGCCAGTCCTTCCGCTCGGGCGGCGTCGCCGCGATCGGCCCCTCCCTCGCCGTGGTCGTCGTCGCGGTCGCCCTGCTCCCGCTGTTCGGGGCCCCGGCCGTGCTGGTGCGCATCGGACTGGTCGGCTCGGCCGCGACCGAGACCTCCTCGGCCAACCTCGCCGCCGGGACCCTGGACGCCGAACTGGGCGGGGCGGGCTGGACGCCGGACGTCTTCACTGTGGCCTTCCTGGCCATGAGCCTCTCCGGCGGTCTGTGGATGCTGGCGACGCTGATCCTGACGCCCCTGCTCAAGAGAGGGGACGTCAAGCTGCGGTCCGTGAACCCCGCGCTGATGGCCATCGTCCCCTCGGCCGCCCTGCTGGCCGCCTTCGCCTCCCTGGGCATCGCCGAGCTGCCCAAGAGCTCCGTGCACATCCTGACGGTCGTGGTCTCCGCCATCGTGATGGCGGTGTGCCTGCTGCTCGCGCGGGCCCTCGGCGCGCCGTGGCTGCGGGAGTGGGGGCTCGGTTTCTCGATCATCATCGGCCTCGTCGTCGCCTACTTCGCCCACGGCGCCGGCATGGGCGCCACGGCCTGACCCCCCGAGAACCCGAAGGAGTCGTCATGGCCTCACCGACCGACACGTCAGCCACCGCCTACGCCGTCTACGACCGCACCACGTCCCGCTGGGGACGGCTCACCATGCTCCTGGGCCTGCTGTTCTCCTACGCCGGCCCGGTGTACCTGGTGCTCTTCTCCGGACTGGAGATCCCCCTGTCCGACATGCTGACCGCCTTCCTGGCGGTCGCGGCGGTCTTCGCGATCCTCGCCGTCGTCGAGCCCATCACCTACTACCCCGTGCTGGGACCGGCCGCGATGTACCAGGCCTTCATGATCGGGAACATCGCGAACAAGCTGCTGCCCTCCGCGATCGTGGCCCAGGCCGCCATCGGCGCCAAGCCCGGGACCCGGCGGGCGGAGCTGGCGGCCGTCATGGCCATCTGCGGCGCGGCCGTGGTGCACATCTTCTCCCTGCTGCTCTTCGTCGGGATCCTCGGCACCTGGCTGGTGAGCGTGGTGCCGGAGCCCGTCGTCGAGGTGGCGCGGCTCTACATCTTCCCGGCCATCATCGGCGCGGTGATCGTGCAGCTCGCCGCCTACGTGAAGCAGCCGCGGATCCTCCTCATCGCCCTGGCCGTGGGAGCGGTCGTCCAGCTGCTGCTGGTGCCCGTCCTGGGCACCACGTTCCGGAACTTCGCCACGGCGGTGGTGGTCCTGGCCACCATGGTCCTGGCGTGGGTGCTCCGCGACCGGAAGGCCGAGCACGCCGCGCCCGGGGACGAGAGCCTGCCGTGACCGCACGGGCCGCCTTCCCCGAGATCCCTGCCCCGCACCCCGCTCCGCACTCAGCCCATGAGAGGACGTCATGACCACGACCCTGCCCGAGATCCCCGCCGAGCTGCGCGAGGACCTGCACTCCCTGTACCGCCACCTGCACGGGGCCCCCGAGCTGTCCATGCAGGAGCACGCGACCGCCGAGCTGATCCGCGCCAGGATGGAAGCCCTGGGCTGCGAGACGTTCGTCTGCGGCGGCACCGGGGTGGTGGCCGTGATGCGCAACGGCGAGGGCCCGGTGGTCGGCTTCCGCGCGGACACCGACGCCCTGCCCGTGGCGGAGGACACCGGCCTCGACTACGCCTCGACCGCCCGGGGGGTGCTGCCCGACGGCACCGAGGTGCCCGTCATGCACGCGTGCGGCCACGACACCCACATCACCAGCGCCATCGGGGCGGCCACCCTGCTGGCCGGCGACCGCGAGGCGTGGGCCGGGACCGTCGTCTTCCTGTTCCAGCCGGGCGAGGAGACCGCCGAGGGGGCCCTGGCCATGCTGCGGGACGGGCTCTGGGACCGGGCGCCCCGGCCCGAGATCGTCTACGGCCAGCACGTCTGGCCCGGGCGAGCCGGACAGGTCGAGATCACCAGCGGTCCGGCGATGGCCATGGCCGACGGCTGGAAGGTCACGGTCCGCGGCCGCGGCGGCCACGGCTCCCGCCCCGAGGACACGATCGATCCGGTGGTGCTCGCCGCCCACATGGTGGTGCGGATCCAGAGCATCGTCTCCCGGGAGATCCCCGCCCAGCAGGCGGCGGTGATCACCATCGCCAGCTTCCACGCGGGGCTCAAGGAGAACATCATCCCGGCGGTCGCAGAGTTCACCGTCAACGTCCGCAACCTGGACACCGACGTCCGCGAGCAGGTGCTGGCCGCGCTCCGCCGGGTCATCGGGGCGGAGGCCCTGGCCTCGGGCGCGCCGGAGCCCCGGATCGACGAGATCTACACCTTCCCCCTGCTCGTCAACGACCCGGCCGAGACGGAGGCCCTGCGGGGCGTGCTCGGCGCCGCCCTCGGCGAGGAGAACGTGCTCGACCGGCCCGCCCAGATGGGCAGCGAGGACTTCGGGCACCTGCCCGACGCCATCGGGGTGCCGGGCGTGTACTGGTTCTTCGGCGGCATGTCCGACGAGGCGGTCGACGGCGAGGCCCCGGTGCCGACCAACCACTCGCCCTTCTTCGCCCCGGTCCTGGAGCCCACGCTGAGCACCGGGGTGACGGCCGCGGTCAGCGCGATCCTCTCCCGCGTGGGGAACCGGTGACGGCGGCTCCGGCGGGCGCCGACCTGCTCGAGCTCTCCGCCCGGGACCTCGCGGCGGCCGTGCGCACCCGCACGGTCTCCGCACGGGAGGTGCTCGACGCCCACTTCGCCCGGATCGACGCCGTGAACCCCGCCGTGAACGCCGTGGTCACGCAGGTCCGCGAGCGGGCGTACGAGGCCGCCGCCCGCGCCGACGAGCTCACCGCCGGCACGCCCGCCGACGAGCTGCCGCCGCTGCACGGGGTGCCGATGACGCACAAGGACACCCACGCCACCGCCGGGATCCGCACGACCTCCGGCTCCCCGGTGTTCGCGGAGCACGTCCCCGAGCACGACGACCTGGTCGTCGCGCGGTTCACGGCGGCCGGGGTGATCAGCACCGGGAAGAACAACGTGCCCGAGTTCGCCGCGGGCTCCCACAGCTTCAACGAGCTCTTCGGCACCACGCACAACCCCTGGGCGCTGGACCGCAGCGCAGGCGGGTCCAGCGGTGGGGCCGCCGCGGCGATCGCGTCCCGGATCCAGCCCCTGGGGGACGGCTCCGACATGGGCGGGTCCCTGCGCAACCCTGCGGCGTTCTGCAACATCGCCGGCTTCCGGCCCTCCGCCGGGGTCGTGCCCTCGGCCCCCACCGGCAACGCCTGGGCGTGGCTGGGCCGCTCCGGTCCGCTCGCCCGCAGCGTGGACGACCTCGCCCTCGCCATGTCCGTGCTGGCCGGCCCCGACCCGCGGATCCCGCTGGACTGCCCGGCGCCGCGGTCGGGGTTCCGGGCGCTCGCGGCCGAGGACCCGCCCGATCCCGGCTCCCGCCCCCTCGCCGGCGTCCGGATCGGGCTGAGCACGGACTTCGGCCTCGGCGTCCCGGTGGAGCCGGAGGTCGCCGAGCTCCTGAGGACTCAGGCACAGGTCTTCGAGGAGCTCGGGGCCGTGGTCGAGGAGGCCGTCCCGGACCTGCGCGACGCCGACGAGGTGTTCGACGTGACGCGGGCCTTCGACATGGCCGTGAACCTGCGCACGGTGGTCGCCGAGCACCGGGAGCTCGTGAAGCCGGAGATCGTGTGGAACGTCGAGAAGGGGCTGGCGCTGACCGCCGAGCAGCTCATGGACGCCGCCCTGGCGCGCACCCGCCTGTACGAGGCGGTCCGGGTGTTCTTCGACCGGTGGGACGTGCTGCTGACGCCCACGTCCCAGGTGCTGCCGTTCCCGTCCGAGGAGCGCTGGCCGCACTCGGTCGCCGGTATGCCGATGCAGACATATGTCGAGTGGATGCGCTCGGCGAGCCTCATCTCGGCCACCGGGTGCCCGGCCGTCTCCGTGCCGGGCGGCTTCAGCCCCGGCGGCCTGCCCGTGGGGCTGCAGCTCGTCGCCGCGCACGGGCACGACGTCGGGCTGCTGCGGACCGCCCGCGCCTACGACCACGCCACCCGGCACGCGGACGTCGCGCCGCGCCTGTGAGGCGCGGCGCGGAGCCGGCACGTCGGGTCATGGCATCGAGGCGTGATGCTCCGGACGAGGGGCAGATGGCAGAGCTCCGGGCGGGGAGGCCCGGTCGCGCCGCGCGGCCCGGCGTGCTCAGGCCGCCGCCTCCAGCTCCAGCAGCGCGGTCTTGGCCTCCAGTCCGCCGACGTACCCGCCCAGGCCGCCGTCGCCGCGCAGCACCCGGTGGCACGGGACGACCACCGGCAGCGGGTTCGTGGCACAGGCCGTGCCCACCGCCCGCACGGCCTGCGGACGCCCGACCGACCGGGCCACCGCGCCGTAGCTCTGCGTGCTGCCGTAGTCGATCCCGGGCAGGTGCTCCTGGACCTGGCGCCGGAACCCGTGCGAGAGCGAGCGGTCCAGGGGGAGGTCGAAGCGCCTGCGGGTCCCGGCGAAGTACTCCTCGAGCTGCCGCACGGCCGGCGCCAGACGGGCCGGGGCACGCAGCACCCGTGGGCTGATCCGGCGGGCCAGGTCGGCCAGGACCGCCTCGTGGTCCTCGCGGGCGTAGGCCACCCGGACCAGGCCCTGCTCCGTGGCGGCCAGCAGCAGCACTCCCACCGGGGTGCCGACCGTCGTGTACGCGACGTCGAGGAGACCGGTCCCGGCCGCCTCGTCCTCCAGGCGCCGGTGCAGGCCCCGCAGTACGGTCTCCGGCACGGGGTCGGCGCGGAGGCTCCGCAGCGGGGAGTGCAGGGGTGAGCTGAGGGAGTTGGTGGTCATCGGTCCTCTCCTGTCCGGTCCGGCTCCGTGAGGGTCCCTGCGGCGGTCTCTGTGGCGGTCTCTGTGGCGGTCGCCGTGGCGGTCGCCGTGGCGGTCGCCGCGCGGGTCGCCGGGAGGGTCTCGGCGCGGTCCGTGGGCATGGTCGTGGTGAGGGTCCTGCGGAGGGACGCCACGCCGTCGGAGGCGGCCCGGCGGGCGGCCTCCGGGGTGCCGCCCAGCAGCTCGGCGATCTGCCGGTAGGGCAGGCCGCCGAGATAGCGATAGGCCACGGCGTGGCGCTGCCGGGGCGGCAGGGCGGCCACCGCCGCCCACAGCGGGGAGTCGTGCTCGTGCGGCGTGTCCCGGTGCGCGGGCGGTTCCGGGGGCGAGGCCACGGGCACCGCGCTCCGGGACCGTGCCCGGACGACGTCGACCGCCTTGCGGTGGGCGATCGTCACGAGCCACGCCTGGACGTTGGCCGTGACCGGCAGGTCCGGGTACGCCCGCAGGGCGGCCAGGAACGTCTCCGACCACGCGTCCTCGGCGTCCGCGGAGGTGCGCAGCACGGCCCGGCAGACCCGCCACACCACGGGGCCGTGGCGGGTCACCAGCGTCTCGAATGGCTCTTTCGTCTCCATCACCATCGTCTCCATCACCCGGTAGACGGAGGGGCCGGCGGAAACGTGAGGTCGGTGCGGGGACATCTCCTCCATCCTGACGCACCCACCCCCACCCGCGCCCGCTGCCGCACCGGGCGGGGACGGTCGGGCGGAGTCCTCAGACCCCGGCCGGGACCGGCGGGTCGGCACGCTGGGAGGGGGCCGGTGCCGTGCGGACCCGGGGGGTGAACCCGGAGGGGGTCTGCTCGCGGTAGAGGCGGTACAGCTCGAGCCGCTGCGTGTCCGTCTCGACCTGCGGGCGGGTCGCCGTGAGGCCGACCAGGACGTAGGTGAGCCAGCCCAGGGCGCCGGCCACGAGAGTGGCCCAGCCGTCGAAGGCACTGGTGACGACGGTGTTCTCGACGTGGAGGAGGTCGTTGGGGGCGCCGTAGATCGTGGGCGTCAGCACGAGGAACACCAGGCGGCTGGTCAGGCCCACCACCGCCGCGGCCAGGGCGGCCCGGGCGCCCGGGCGCCGCCAGAAGGTGCCGAGGATGAACGAGGCGGACAGGCTCGCGAGCATGAGGTCGAAGGCCAGGGTGAGCAGGATCCCGGTCTGGCTGACCCGCACGGCGAGCAGGATCCCGATGACCACCACCGGCAGCATGGCCAGGCGCGTCCAGCGCAGCAGGGGGTCGTGGGCTCCGGTGATCTCGGTGCGGCGGACGTTGAAGACGTTGCGCACGGTCACCGCGGAGGTGGCGAGGATGGCCCCGGAGGCCGTGGAGAAGGACGCGGCCACGATCCCGGAGAGGACCAGGACGGCCAGCAGCGGGGGAGCGTACTCGCCCAGCAGCGTGTAGAGGATCGGGCCGTTCTCCGCGGAGAGCCCCAGCACGGAGGAGGCGGTGAGGGCCACGAGGGCGAAGATCGTGCCGATGACCGCGGTGGTGCCGGCGGCCACGAAGCACGAGCGCTGGGCCACCTTCGGGCTCTTCGCACCGAAGATCCGCTGCATGAAGTCGATCGCCACGAGGTCGCCGATGCCGAGGGCGATGAGCGTGGCCCAGTTGATCGGGGCGCCGGCCTCCGAGGTGGTGAGCTGCTCGAGGTCGAACGGGCCCATGCCCTCCGGGATCACGATGCCGTACGTCAGGGCGACCCACACGATCAGCGCCACGGCGGCCACCACGGTGATCACGGTCTGCAGGACCGCCGTGTAGGCGTCTGAGAACAGCCCGCCGGCCAGGGTGTAGCTGAGCACCAGGGCGCTGGCCACGACCACGCCGATCGAGTACGGGACGTTCGCGAAGTACTCGAGCAGGAACCCGCAGGCCACGAGATTGCCGGCCAGCAGGAACGTGAAGGCGAAGATCATGATCACCGAGGCGAGCGTCTCGGTGGTGCGGCCGTAGCGGATCCGGAAGAAGTCGCCGAGGGTGAACAGGCGCAAGCGGTTCATGGGCTTGGCCAGGAACAGCCCGGCGAGCAGGAGGCACACCGCCAGGCCGAGGGCCAGGGAGGCGCCGGCCCAGAAGCCGTAGCCGGAGGTGAGGTCCGTGTTGCCCACGGTGGCGTTCGAGTCCACGGCGGCCGCGGTGAGGGACACCGCGACCAGCGGCATCCCCAGCTGCCGGCCCGCCACGAGATAGTTGGTGCTGTCGCCGTCCACCTTGCGCGCCACGAGCACGCCGATGATGAGCACCGCCAGCACGGTGATGCCGACCCCGAGAATGATCATGTGCTTCTCCCCGCCTGGGCTCCGCCCGAGCGGAGTTCCTGTCATCTGACAGGTAAAGCATGTCCGGGGGGTGCGGCGCGGTGGTTTCTCCTCCGTAACGTCTGTGTTTAACCGCTGTACCCCGCCCCGGGGACTCCCGGGGCGGGGTGCTGCGGCACGCGGTGGCGCCGGGGACTACACGTCCCGGCGGGCGCGGTTGACGATCTTGGACCGGACGGTCAGCGCCAGCACGATGAACAGCAGACCGTAGAGCACCAGCGGGATGGGCCCGGTCACGAAGATCGAGTAGTCGCCGTTGGAGGACAGCAGACCGTCGCGCAGGCTGGTCTCGGCCAGCGGGCCCAGCACCATCCCGATCAGCAGCGGGGCCACCGGCACGCCGTGGCGGCGCATGATGAAGCCCAGCACGCCCAGACCGAGCAGCAGCAGCAGGTCGAAGACCGCCCCGGAGGTCGCGTAGATGCCGAGTCCGCAGAACACCGTGATCCCCGCGTAGAGGTACTGGCTGGGGATCAGCAGGAGCTTCGCCCACAGCTGGGCGAAGGGCAGGTTGATGACCAGCAGCACGACCATGGCGATGAAGAAGCTGGCCAGCAGCGCCCACACGAGCTCCGGCGCCCGGTCGAACAGCAGCGGGCCCGGCTGCAGGCCGTACTGCTGGAAGGCGGCGAGCATGATCGCCGCGGTCGCCGAGACCGGCAGGCCCAGGGCCAGCAGCGCACCCATCGCGGTGCCGGTGGTGGCGTTGCCGGCCGCCTCGGGAGCGGCCAGGCCGCGGATCGCGCCCTTGCCGAACATCGGGTTCGGGCGGCGGCGGTCGATGCGGCGCTCGAGGTCGTAGGACATGAACGTCGGCACCTCGGCGCCGCCCACCGGGATCACCCCGAAGGGCAGGCCGATCGCGGTGCCGCGCGCCCACGCCGGAGCGGCCTCCTTGAGCTCCGCCCGGGAGAGGAACGGGCGCCCGGTGACCTTCATCTGGTGGGCGGCCGGGTTGCGGCGGATCCGGGAGGCCACGTGCAGGACCTCGCCCAGGGCCAGGACCGCGACGGAGACGGTGACCAGGGAGATCCCGTCGAACAGGTTGGCGGAGCCGTAGGTGAAGCGCTCCGAACCGGAGATCGCGTCGATGCCCACGGTGGCGATGCCCAGGCCCAGGACCAGGGAGGCCAGGCCCTTGACCGCGGAGTCGGAGACCACCGAGGACGTGGCGACGAAGGCGAACAGCGCCAGGGCGAAGTACTCGGCCGGGCCGAAGTTCGCGGAGAAGTCGGCCAGCCGGGGCGCCAGGAAGACCACGACCACGGAGGCGACCATGCCGCCGATGAACGCGCCGATGGCGGCGGTGGCCAGGGCCTGGGGGGCCCGGCCGTCCTTGGCCATCTTGTGGCCCTCGAACGTGGAGGCGATCGCCGAGCCCTGCCCCGGGGTGTTCATCAGGATGGCCATCGTCGAGTCGCCGAACAGGCCGCCGAAGTACACGCCGGCGAAGAGGATGAACGCCGCGGTGGGGTCCAGCGCGAAGGTCATGGGCAGGAGCAGGGCCACGGCCATGGAGGAGCCGAGGCCGGGCAGTACGCCCACCGCGGTGCCGAGGAGGCAGCCCACCACGACCCACAGCAGGTTCATCGGGGTCAGCGCGCCGGCGAACCCGTCCATCAAGAGATTGAGTGCGTCCATGTCAGAAACCGCCTCCCAGGATGCCGGAGGGGAGGTTGAGCCCCAGGCCGACGGTGAATGCCAGGTAGATCGCGCTGCTCACGAGCAGGGCGAGCGAGATGTCGAACAGGGGCCGGCGGCTGCCGAAGCCGCGCGCCACGGCCCAGAACAGCAGGGCGGCGGCCAGGATCCAGCCCAGCACCTCGAGCGTCAGCGCGAACGCCAGGAACCCGCCCGCGGACCAGAGCACCGCGGTCCAGTCCGAGTGCGTCCGCCAGGTGCGCGCCGAGAGCTCCTCGGGGTGCTCGGGGGTGCGCAGGTAGTGGAGCACCAGCAGGGCGGCCAGCACGTAGCCGGCCACGGTCAGGATCAGCGGGTAGAACGTGGGGCCGGGGAAGTCGGTGCCCTCCGGGATCTCCATGGTCAGGGCGCCGATCAGCAGGTAGGTGCTGAAGGCGGCCACCACCGCCGGCACCACGAGGCCGCTGCGGCCGCTCCACCAGGTCGCCGGAGTCTCCGGCTGCTCCCACGGGGGCTGGGTGTCGGTCCGGTGCTCCCCGGCGGTGCCGGTGTGCGAGGACGTGGGTGTGCTCATCAGGAAATCTCCTCCACCAGCTGGGCGATGCGCTCCTGCTCCGAGGCCATGAACGCGTCGAACTCGTCGCCCGCGAGGTACACCTCGGTCCACTTGTTGCGCTCGACGGCCTTCTGCCACTCCGGGGTGGCGACGGACTCCTCGAGCAGGGTCCGCAGCTCGGCGAACTCCTCGTCGGTGATCCCGGGCGGGGCCAGGACGGCCCGCCAGTTGGCCAGGTCGACCGCGAAGCCCTGCTCGGTGAGGGTCGGGATCTCCACGCCCTCCAGCCGCTGCGGGGCGGCCATGCCCAGGGCCTTCAGCCGGCCGGCTTCGATCTGGTCGGCCACGTCCATGTACCCGGAGGTGGCCGCGTCCGCGGTGCCCGTGATCAGGGCCTGGGTGGCCTCGCCGCCGCCGGACTTCGGGATGTAGGTGGTCTTCGAGGGCTCGATGCCGGCCTCGAGAGCGAGCTCGGTCATCACGAGCTGGTCGAAGGTGCCGCCGCCGGTCCAGGCGACCTCGGCCGGGTTCGCGCGCCAGTCCGCGACGAGCTCGTCGATGGTCTCGTACGGGGAGTCGGCGGGGACCACCACGACGTCGTACTCCTCGACCACCCGGGCGATCGGGCGCACGTCGTCGTGCGTGACGGCCGAGTCGAGCTGCGCGACGCCGGCGACCAGGCCCGCGCCGGTGACCATCAGGGTGTTGGCCTGGCCCTCCATGGTGGAGAGCTGGCCGAGCCCGATGGTGCCGGCCGCGCCGGGGATGTTCACCACCTGGGAGTTGTTGACCAGGCTGTTGGCCCGCATGGCCTGCTGCTGCTCCCGCATGAACGTGTCCCATCCGCCGCCGGCGCCGGCCGGGGCGATCAGGGTGAGGTTCGCGCGGATGTCCGAGCCGGCCGTGGCCGACTGGAAGGAGAAGAAGGCGGCCACGCCGATGACGGCGGCGGCGACGACGCCGTAGACCGTCATGGCGACCGGGTGCCGGCGCCGGGTGCCCGGCTGGGCCTGATCTGGTGGTGAACTCACGGGGATCCACTTTCCTGGGTCGTAGGGTGCGGTGCATGGCTCCGTCCGAGCCGCTCATCCGACGATAAGTGACCCGCATCACGCGCCGGCCGTTGATCGGGCTTTCGTGCGTAGTGATCGTTGTGCTGGTTCTGCGCATTCTGCTCACGCCGGAAGAGACGCTCCTCACACGTTCGGCCGTAGGGTGGACCTCGTTTTGTTCCCCGTTTCCCCACCGGAATTCCCACCCGGATTCCCCACCCCGCCGCGGAGGCTCCCATGACCGTCGTCGTTGCCCGAACCAGCACCCCCGAGGGCGAGGCCGCGCTCGCGGCCTCGGTCGAGGAGGCCGGACGCCGCCAGGAGGACCTGCTGGTCTTCAACCTGGGGGGCGCCCAGCTCGACCCCGAGACCGGTGAGCTGAACGGCGTGCCCGTCACCTTCCGCACCCCCGACGCCCGCAACCGGGACGCCGTGGGCGAGCTCCTCGACGTCGCGGAGCAGGTGAACGCCTCCGCCGTGGTGATCGGCGTGAAGCACCGCAGCCCCGTGGGCAAGCTGCTGCTGGGCAGCGCCGCCCAGCAGATCCTCCTCGAGGCCAACGCCCCCGTGATCGCGGTCAAGCCCCGGCGTTCCTGAGGCATGGCCTCGACCGCTCCGGAGGCCCGGTCCGGAGCCTGGCTGTGGTTCCTCGTGGCCGGGGCGCTGCTCACCCAGACCGCTCTGAACCTGGTGCGCCCGGTCACCACCTACAAGCTGCTGTCCCTGGACGCCGACTCCGTGACGGTCGGCCTGGTCACGGCCGCCTACGCCGTGGTCCCGCTCGTCACGGCCATGTGGCTGGGCCGGATGACCGACCGGGTGCGGGACCTGCGGACGATGGTGGTCGCCGGCGCCCTGATCCTGGCCCTCGGCGCGGTGGCGCTGGCCATCGCGCCGAGCGTGGCGCTCGTGGCCGTAGCGAGCGCCCTGCTCGGGATGGGGCACCTGGTGTTCACCATCGCCGGTCAGTCGGCGGTCGCCCGCTTCTCCCCGCCGGACCAGCTGGACAAGGGCTTCGGCTGGTTCACCGCCGCCTTCTCCGCCGGGCAGCTGCTGGGCCCGCTGCTGGTGGGCCTGCTGCTGGGCACGGGCAGCGACGTCGCCTCGCCGGAGCGGGTCGCCGACATCACCCTCTCCCTGTGGATCGGGGCCGGGCTCTCGCTCCTCGTGGCGCCCGTCATGCTCCTGCGCCCGCACGCGGCCGGGTCCGCCGGGAAGCCCGCCCGGAACGACGACGACGCCGCTGCCGCGGAGCGGGCCGCTCCCGCCACCGGTGAGCTCGAGGCGGTCCCGGGGGCGGCTCCGCGCGCGTCCATGGCGCGGATCCTCAGGGTCCCCGGCGTCCCCTCACACATGCTGGCGTCCCTGGCCCTGCTCGCGATGCTCGACATCCTCACCGCCTTCCTGCCGCTCGTGGGGGAGCGGGCCGGGGTCTCCCCGGCGTGGATCGGCGTCCTGCTGGCCGTGCGCGGCGGCGCGTCGATCCTCTCCCGCGTCCTGCTGCCGTGGCTGGCCCACCGGATGTCCCGGCGCGCCCTGCTGCTGGTCAGCCTCTACGGCGCCGGGTGCGCCCTGGCCGTTCCGCCGGCCGTCATCGGGGTGCCGTGGCTCGCCGCCCTGCTCCTCTTCGTGGGGGGCTTCTGCCTGGGCCTGGGCCAGCCGATCACCATGACGCTGGTGTCCACCGCGGTGCCCTCCACGTGGCGGGGTTCGGCGCTCGCCGTGCGGCTCGTCGGCAATCGGGCTGGCCAGGTGGCCATGCCCCTGCTCGCCGGCCTGGTGGCCGCACCGCTCGGTCCGGCCGGGGCGATCTGGTTCACGTGCGCGGTGCTGCTGGTCAGCGGTCTGGAGAAGACCGTGCGGCGTTAGCCGGGCGGCTTCGACAGTCCCGGCACAGGAGCGCCACAAGGGCGGCACAATCCGGCCTGGTCAGCTGGAGGACGAGAAGGACCGATGGGTCCGGACCGGCGGGCGGGAGCTCGTCGGTACGTCCGACAGAAGGAACGCGCCGCCATGGTCAACGTCCACCACCCCGCACCCGGTGCACGCTCGGCAGAGGAGGCCCCGGCGCTGCCGCTCGTCCGGAGGCGCCGGCTGGTGGGGGTCGACGCCGCCCGGGGTCTCGCCCTGGTCGGGATGATGTCGATCCACATCCTCCCCGCCTGGGATCCTGAGACCTACGGACCCACGCTCCAGTGGGAGCTGTTCGCGGGCCGCGCCGCGGCCCTGTTCGCGCTCCTGGCCGGGGTGGGCCTGGCCCTCTCCTCCGGCGGGCGCACCCCGCACCGGGGCCGGACGATGACCGCCGACCGGGTGGGACTGCTGGTCCGGGCGGTGCTGATCACCGTGCTGGGGCTGCTGATCAACCAGGTCATGCCGGGGGACCCGCCCGCGTACGACATCCTCCTCTACTACGGCATGTTCTTCCTGCTGGCGATCCCCTTCCTGCACCTGTCGGTGCGGGCGCTGTTCGCCCTCGCCGCCGCGGCCGCCGTGGTGGGGCCCGTGCTGATGCAGGTGCTCCGCGGCGTGCTGCCCGCGTTCGAGGTGTACAACCCGACCTTCGCCGACGTGCTCGCCGAGCCGGGGACCATCCTGGCCCAGGTGCTGTTCACCGGCACCTACCCGGCGGTCCCGTACCTGGCCTACCTGCTCGCCGGGCTGGCGATCGGGCGGCTGAACCTGCGGGCCGTGCGGGTCCAGGGCCGGCTGCTGGGGGCGGGGCTCGTCGTGGCCGTGGGCGCGTGGCTGGTGTACTGGGTGCTGATCCTCCAGTCCGGGGGCTACGACCAGCTCATGAGTTCCACCCCGTGGCTGGGCGAGGACGGGATCGACGAGATCATCGTCTGGGGGCCGGACCCGGTGCTGCCCGACACCTCCTGGTGGTGGCTGCTGGTCCCCGGCCCGCACACCAACACCCCCGTGGCGATCCTCCAGGACCTCGGTTCCGGCGCCGCCGTGCTGGGCCTCTTCCTCCTCGTGGCGCGCCGGGCCGGTTCCTGGCTGCTGCCGCTGAGCGCGATGGGGTCGATGACCCTGACGCTCTACTCGGCGCACCTGCTGGCCCTGGCCGCCATGCTGCACTACGAGGTGCCGATGCTGTGGTTCCTCATCCACGTGGCGGTCGCGGCGCTGTTCGCGGTGGCCTGGCACCGCTCCTTCGGGCGGGGCCCGCTGGAGCGGGTCATGGCCCGGGCCGCCGGTGCCGGCCGCGGGCCGGTGCTGCGTGCCGGCCCGCACACCGAGGCGGGCCGCTTCCCGTCATGAGTCCGGCGGAGGAGGTCCAGAAGGCCCCGGGCCACCGCGGCCACCGCGCTGGTCATCGCCCCGCTGATGGCCATCGTCATGGTCATGCTCTCCACCGTGGTCGTGGCCGTGTGGACCCACAACCTCGCCATCGGCGTGATCGTCGGTGTGCTGGTCGCGATGATCGCCTTCGCCCGCCGGGTCGCCCACATGGTGACCGTGGAGCGTACCGTGGAGGAGCACCTCGGGGAGCGGATCGCCAAGTACACCATCAGCGGTGAGCTGTTCTTCGCCTCCTCCAACGACCTCTGCACGATGTTCGACGACGCCGGAGACCCGCAGCACGTGGTCATCGACTTCTACGACTCCCACCTCTGGGACGCCTCCACGGTGGCGGCCCTGGACTCCGTGACCGACCAGTACGCCCACTACGGCAAGGACGTGGAGATCGTCGGGCTGGACCAGGCCGGCCGCCGGATGCGCGTGCGCCTGGGCGGGATGCTCAGCAACGGCGGGCACCAGGAGCACCGGAGCCGGTGCCGGACCCCCTTCAGGCGTGGCCCAGCACCGGTTCCCAGCCCTCCACCCGCCACCGACCCGGACAGGCACCGTCCCCCATGACGCACCCGGCACCGACCGCCACCCCGACACCGACCGCTCCCGTCCCGCGGACCCGGCACCGCCCGGATCTGCAGGGTCTGCGCGGGGTGGCCGTGCTGCTGGTGGTGGTCTTCCACGTGTGGACCGACCGGGTCTCGGGTGGGGTGGACGTCTTCTTCGTGCTCTCGGCGTTCCTGCTCACCGGCTCCTTCGTGCGCCGGATCGAGCACGGGCGGGCCCTGGGGATCCCCGCCTACTGGGCCCGGACCTTCGCCCGGCTGCTGGGGCCCGTGGCGGTGATGCTGCTGGCAGTGCTCGCCGCGATGCTCACCTGGTTCCCGCCCAGCCGGTGGGCAGAGCTGCTGAGCCAGGCCTGGGGGGCGCTGTTCTACACGGTGAACTGGGTGCTGGCCGATCAGGCCGTGGACTACTACGCCGGCAATTCCGCGGCCACCACCCCGCTGCAGCACATGTGGTCGCTGTCGGTGCAGGGCCAGGTGTTCCTGGTGTGGCCGCTGCTGCTGGCCGGGGCCGCCGCCGCGGCCCGATGGACGGGGATCCGGTTCCGGTCGGTGGCCTGGGCGCTGTTCGCCGGGGTGTTCGCCGGCTCCCTGGCCTGGTCGGTGGTCGCCACGGCGGCCGGGCCCGAGGCCGCCTACTTCAGCACCCTCACCCGCCTGTGGGAGTTCGCCCTGGGCTCGCTCACCGCCCTGGCCCTCACCACCTCCAGCCGGGCGAAGAGCACCCCCCGGCGGGCCCCCGCCGCCACCCGGCTGCTCGGTGTGCTCCTGGGGTGGGCGGGGCTGACCGCGATCCTCGCCACCCCGTTCCTCATCGAGGCCGGGACCCGCTTCCCCGGTACCATCGCCCTGGCCCCGACCCTGGGAGCGGCCGCGGTGCTGGCCGGTGGGGCACTGGCCCCGGACGCGCGAGCCGGCGTCGGCCGGGTCCTGGCACTGCCTCCGTTGCAGTGGCTCGGGGACCGCGCCTACGGGATCTACCTGTGGCACTGGCCGCTGCTGATCACCTACCTGCTGCTCACGGCCCGCGACACCGTCCCGGTGCCGGCCGGGCTGGGGATCCTGGCTGCCTCGGTGGTGCTGACCCGGGTCACCGCGTTGTTGCTGACCGGCTGGCGGGCGTTGCCCGGGGTCCGGGCCGGCAGCGGGGTGCGGCTGATCGCCACCGCCCTGCTGGTGGCGGTCCCGCTGACCGGCGCCCACTCCTACACCACCCTGCGCGACCCCTCCGCCGGGGTGGAGCGCACCGCGGCGAACTATCCCGGGGCCGCGGTGCTGCGCGGTGAGGTGAGCGAGGTCCCGGACGTGCCGATCATCCCCACCGGCGCCGAACGCGAGCACGAGTGGGGCGACACCGGCGCGCGGTGCGAGGGCGGGGAGGTCCCCGCCGGCATCGGTGACCTGGGCAACTGCTGGGTCATCGAGCCCGAGGACGGCAGCACCCCGGACCGGACGCTGGTGGTGATCGGCGACTCCCACGCCCAGCAGCTGCTCACCCCGATCCACCGGGTCGCCGACGCCAACAACTGGCGGGTGGTCTCCTACCTGCGCATGGCCTGCCGCTACACGAGCGAGGCGGGGAACCGGGACGAGGAGTGCCGCGAGTTCAACGTCGCCGCCCGCACCGCGGCGCTGGAGCTGGAACCGGACGCGGTCGTCACCATCGGCACCCTCAGCCTGGCGGAGGCCCCGCACGAGAAGCTCGTGGACGGCTACGAGGACGGCGTCCGGCCCTTCCTGGACGCCGGGATCCCGGTGCTCGGCTTCCGCGACAACCCGCGCTTCCCCTTCAGCATGTTCGCCTGCGTGGAGACCTACGGACCCGACCACGACCGCTGCAACCCGGCCCGCTCCCAGTCCCTGCTGCCGGTCAACCCGCTGGAGGAGGTCGCCGCCCGGTACGAGGACCTGCACAGCATCGACCTCACCGACCGCCTGTGCACCGAGACCACCTGCCCGGGGGTGATCGGCAACATCCAGGTCTACATGGACCTCGACCACGTGACCTCCACCTACGGCGAGACCCTGGTCCCTGATGTCGAGGCGCGGATGCTCGACGCCCTCGGCTGGAGCGGCTGACCGACGGGGACAGACGCTCCGCGCGCGCCGCGCCCGACGCGAGGGCACCACGGGATCAGGAGGTGGCCGGCTGCGCGAGGCGAGGAGGCACGCGGTGCAGGCGGACGACGCGCCGCACGGACCAGCACAGCAGGACGACGAGGAGCACGTTGCGCGTGGTCAGGACGGCCGCCATCACCGGGTGGGCGTGGATGAGCGGGGTGTAGAACAGCGGATAGATCACGAACGTGGTGACGGCGATGCCCATCAGCAGCGCCGCCGGCGTCCGCCACCGCTGCCAGTCGTGCACCAGCCCGGCCACGACGACCGGGGCGAGCCAGATCATGAACTGCGGGGACCCCACCTTGTTGAACACGATGAAGATCGTGGTCATCATCAGCGCCCCCTCGTAGAAGAGCTCCTCCCGCTCGGCGCCGCGCCTGAGCGCACGGACCAGCAGGACCGACCCCGCGAGAACGGCGAGCACGAGCAGCGGCTGCATCAGGAACGCGACGACCTCGGTGCCGGGGCCGTAGACCTCCGTGGAGTTGATGGCCACGTTGTCGGCCATCCTCGCCCCGGCCACGTCGAAGACGCTCAACCACACCCACGGCGTGGAGAACGTGGCCTCCAGCTGCATGCCGCGCTCTCCCTGGTTGACCAGGAAGTCCGCGATGTGCCGGAGACCGCCCGAGAGGTAGGTGCCCAGGACCACCGCGGCGGTGACCCCCACCCCCGCGGCCACCACCTGGACGCGCTGCCGGCAGGCGATGACCAGGGCGAGCAGGACGGCCGCCGGCCACACCTTGATCCACGTGGCGACGCTCAGCAGCACGGAGCCGAGCACCGGACGCTCGGCCGCGTACAGCAGGCCGACGAGCACGATCGGGGCGGCGATGCCCTCCACCCGGGCGAAGCTCAGGTAGCCCAGGAACACGGTGAAGAACAGCCACCACCAGGCCGGGGCGACGCCCTGCCGGGCCCGCCGGCCACGGGTGAGGCAGACCAGGCCGACGGCGTTGAGCACCGTGATGATCAGTGTCCACACCAGCAGGTAGAGGTCGTGGCCGGCGATCCCGGCCAGATGGATCGGGATCTGCGCCAGCACCGGGTACACCCACGGGCTGATCCCGTCCCCGGCATCGGCCGGATCGTACCCGGCCATGGCCCACTCACGGTACTGCTCGGTGTCGCTGAAGGCCTCGCCGTGGATGACGAAGGACATCATCCAGCCCAGGAAGTAGAGGTGGACGACGGCGAAGCCCCACCACACGCCGGCCGGGCGGGCGAACCACGCCACGGCGCGGGCGGGCAGGACGGCGTCGCGGACGCCGGTCAGCCGGTCGAGGAAGGCGGCGGAGATCTCAGTTCTCCTTCGCGGCGAGCGCGGTGGCCGGACGCCGGGTGCCCAGCCCGTACAGCCGGCGCGCCGACCACCACAGCAGCAGCACCAGCAGGGCGTTGCGCAGGGTCAGCACCAGAGCCATCACCGGGTTGTTGTGGCTCAGCTCGTAGTAGAACAACGGGTAGACCAGGAACGTGGCCACGGCCACGGCGATCAGCATGGCCGCCGGCACCCGCCACGCCTTCCAGTTGTGGGTCAGTCCCACGGCCACGGCCGGAGCCAGCCACACCATGAACTGCGGGGAGCCGACCTTGTTGAAGACGATGAAGGCGGTGACCATGGTCAGGGAGCCGGCCAGCAGCAGCTCGGTGCGGTCGGCGCCGCCGGAGCGCTCGCCGTTGCGGAGGCCCCGGACGATGAGGAGGGTCACCACGGCGGCGGCCAGCAGCAGCAGGGGCTGCATCAGCACCGCCATCGTCTCCGTGCCCGGACCGTCGACCTGCATGGAGTTGATCTCCGTGTTCATGTACATCCGGGACGCGCCCACGCCCAGGACGGACAGCCACAGCCACGGGGTGGTGAACGTGGCCTCCAGCTGCATGCCGCGGTCCCCCTGCTGGACGAGGAAGTCGAAGAGCCGCGGCAGCGCGCCCATGGCCGCGGCGACCCCGGCCGCGGCCGCGCTGACCAGCAGGCCCGCGAGGAGGACCCGCACCCTCCGCCGCGCCACGGTGAGGAGGGTGAGCACGACGGCGGCCGGCCAGACCTTCATCCAGGTGGCGGCGCTGAGCAGGACCGAGGCGATGAACGGGTGCGCCGCGCCGTGGACCAGGGCGACGAGCACCAGCGGGGCCGTGAGCCCGTCCACGCGGGCGAAGCCTAGCCACCCCATCAGGAAGACGAAGCCCAGCCACCACCACGCGGCCGGGTAGGCGTGCCGGTCACGTCCCCAGGTCGTCAGCCTCCCCACGGCCCAGCCGTTGAGCACGGTGATCATCAGCACCCACAGGAAGAAGAACGGTCCCGGACCGGCCAGCCCGGCCAGTGCGACGGGCACCAGCGCCAGCACCGGATAGACCCAGGGGGTGGGCTCCCCGTCCAGGTTCTGCTCGTCGAACCCGGCCTCGGCCCACGCACGGTAGATGTGGGTGTCGCTGAAGGCGCCGCCGGACAGGGACACCACCAGGGCGAACACCAGGAACACCAGGTGCACCCCCACGAAACCGGTGAGCAGCCCGCGCGGGGATCCCCACCAGGCCTGCCACTTCCGGGGCAGCAGCCGGTCACGGAGCCGGGCGAGCATTTCGAAGGTCGTGTCCGTGGACATGGGGCAATCCTCGTCAGATGGGCAGAGATGCAGGGCCGCAGGTCACGACGGAGGCCGTCGACACGCCCGATTCCCCGGAAGTTCCAGTGTGCCCGAGCGCGGTGCCACCGCGGCACCATGTCGGTCCCGGGGGAGGCCGTGGCGAAACCTCTCGCTGCCAGGGTGAAGAGGTGGCACGACTGCTAGGATCGGCGTTCTGGAGAGCGTCCGGCACACCTGTCCGCCCGGCAATCGTACACGTAGGGGATCAGCGCACGTCATGACGGCAGGGGGTTCGGATCCGGAGGCGCCGCGGGGCCGTCGTGGCCGGACCGCGGAACCGATCGCCACCGCCGGCCCGGTCTCCCACGACCTTCCCGACACCCACCGGGACCCACGAGCGCACATCGCCGTCGTGCAAGGGTTCATCGGCTCCCTGATGATGCTCGTCGGATCGGTCGGCGCCGGGTGGATCGCCAACGGCTCACCCATGGTCCGCCATCCTCTGGTGATCGCGCTGCGGGTCGAGGGGTGGGGCGTCTACTCCTCCACCGTGCTGCTCACCGTCGGCGCCATGCTGCTGGTGCGTTCCTGGCTCCGGCTCGGGCAGAGACTCCAGGGCTGGCGGACGGGCGCCCAGCGCTCGGTCGTGCTGGCCGTGTGCGCCTGGTCGCTGCCCCTGCTCTTCGCCGTCCCGATCTACTCCCGGGACGTGTACGCCTACATCGGGCAGGGCCGCCTGATGCTGGCCGAGCAGAACCCGTACACGACCGGCATCTCCACCCTGGAGAACTGGTTCATGCTGGGGACGGACCCGGCCTGGGCCGAGGCCCGGACGCCCTACGGACCGTACTTCCTGTGGCTGGCACGAGCGGTCGTGGGTCTCGCGGACGCGCACCCGGATCTCTCCGTCCTGCTCTTCCGGATCCTGGCCTGCGCCGGTGTCCTCCTCTGCGTCGTGTACGTGCCCAAGCTCGCGCGGCTGCACGGCGTCGACCCGGCTCGTGCGCTGTGGATCGCGGTGGCCAACCCTCTGTTCCTCATCAGCTTCGTGGCCAGCGCGCACAACGACGCGCTGATGCTCGGACTGGCCGTGGCGGGGACGTACTTCGCGGCCACGGGCCGCCCGGTCACCGGCGTCCTGCTGGTGACCGCGTCCATCGGCATCAAGCCCATCACCATCCTGCTGCTGCCGTTCATCGGGCTCCTGTGGGCCGGGCCGAAGGCGTCCTGGGGACGGAAGTTCGCCCTGTGGGCGGCCACGGCGACCATCAGCTTCGGGCTGCTGGTGCTGAGCGGCCTCCCCTATCAGCTGGGCATCGGGTGGGTCTGGGCGCTGCTCGACCCCACCCCGGGATTCACCGGGTACTCGCCCTCGGGGTTCCTGGGCCAGCAGGTCCAGAACCTCGTGGACGCGGTCGGTCTGCCGGGCGCCTCGGTGGCCTCGGCGCTGCGGGACGTGCTGCAGTACGCGGCCATCGGCCTGGTCCTGCTCCTGATGTTCCGCGGCGACGACCGTCGCGTGGTCCGCAGACTCGGCCTGGCGTTCGCCGCCGTGGTGCTGCTCTCCCCGATCATCCAGCCCTGGTACATCCTCTGGTTCCTCCCCTTCCTGGCCGTGACCGGCATCAAGGACAACTGGCAGCTCCGCTCCCTGTACGTCGTGATCACCTTCTTCGTGATCTTCGGTGCGCAGGACCAGCTCTCCGTGTGGCCCTTCATCGAGCTGACCGTCGACGCCGCGACGATCGCGTTCGTGACCGCCCTGCTCTTCACGCTCTACCTGATGCTCCTGGACCCCCACACCCGCCACCTGCTCGTCGACGGCGGCCCGACGGGCTGGCTCGGCCGCCGCCGTCGTCGTCCCTGACGAGGGCGCAGGCATCGATCACCGTGGCGGGTCCGGCGCTGACCCGTCGGCGCGCAGCGGGAGCCGGACGGTGAAGAGCGTGCGGCCCGGACGGGACTCCACGTCCACCGTGCCGCCGTGGGCCTGCACCACCGAGCGGACGATCGACAGGCCCAGCCCGGTGCTGCCCTCCCGGGTCTGCCGGGAGGTGTCCAGGCGGCTGAAGCGCTCGAAGAGCCTGGCCCGGAACTCCCGCGGGATGCCCGGGCCCGCGTCCAGGACGGAGGCCTCCGCCCAGCCGTCCGGGGTGGCCCGCACGGCGGCGGTCACCGCGGTGCCGGGCGGGGTGTGCTTGCGGGCGTTGGAGAGCAGGTTGGCCAGCACCTGGTGGAGCTGGGCGACGTCCGCGCGCACAGGAACCGGGTCCTCCGGCACGTCCAGGGCCCAGTGGTGGTCGGGGCCGGCGGCCGAGGCGTCGGTGAGGGCCTCGAGCACGAGCTCGCCGAGATCCGCGTCGCGCAGCTCCGGGGGGCGGCCCTCGTCCAGGCGGGCCAGCAGCAGCAGGTCCTCGACCAGGGCGGTCATCCGCAGCGTCTGCTGCTCGACCCGGGCCAGCGAGGCCCGCCCGGTGCCGGTCAGCGGCTCGGTGAGCAGGAGCATGTCCGTGTAGCCGCGCACGGCCGCCAGGGGCGTGCGCAGCTCGTGGGAGGCGTCGGCCACGAACTCGCGCAACCGGGTCTCGGAGAGCTGGCGCGCGGCCAGGGCGGAGTCGACGTTGTCCAGCAGGGAGTTCAGGGCACGGCCGACCTCCCCGACCTCGGTGCCGGGCCGGGCGAGCTCGGCGGGCACGTGCTGGTCGGCCAGGGAGACCTCCCCGGAGGCCAGCGGCAGCCGGGCGACGCCGGACGCCGCGGCCGAGACCCGTTCCAGCGGCCGCAGGGCGCGGCGCACGACGACGGTCCCGGCCACCGCCGTGGTCAGCAGCGCGAGCAGGCTGCCCGCGGTCATGGTGGTCACGAGCTCCGCCACGGTGTCGTCGACCGACGCCGTGGGGAGCCCGGTGACCAGCACCTGGCTGCCGTTGCGCGCGTTCCGGGCCACCGACTCGATCCGGTACTCGCCCACGGACAGGACCACGTCCGAGAGCCGGCCCTGCTCCGTGCCCGTGGAGCGGCGACGGTCCCCGAAGCCTCGCTCGTCCGGGGTCTCGGCCGCGAAGACGCCCGCCTCCCGCAGGGCGGCGACGTCCTCCTCGGGGAGCGGCGCGGGCTCCCCGGACTCGGTGCGGTAGGACGCCGTGACCACCTCGTCCTCGTGCAGCACGGCCACCAGGACGCCCACCGGCTGGCCGGGTGCGTCGAGCGGGTCCCGCTCCAGGGCCGGGTCCCCCCGGGTGAAGGTCAGCGCCCGCCCGGTGGTCTGGCGCAGCGAACCGTCGAGCCGCTCCACGAGATCCTGGCGGGTGAGCTCCACGATCGTGGCGCCCAGCACGAGCAGGACCAACGACAGCAGGGTGAGCACCCCCGCGACGAGCCGGGTGGCCAGGCGCAGCCGCCGTGACGGCTGCCGCTCCCGGGGGCCGTGCGGCATCAGGACGCGGGTTTGATGACGTACCCGGCGCCGCGCACGGTGTGGATCATGGGGGCGCGGCCGGCGTCGATCCGCTTGCGCAGGTAGGAGATGTAGAGCTCCACGATGTTGGCCTGGCCCGAGAAGTCGTAGTGCCACACGTTGTCCAGGATCTGGGCCTTGGACAGGACCCGGCGCGGGTTCTCCATCAGGTAGCGCAGCAGCTCGAACTGGGTGGTGGTCAGCTCGATCGGCTCGCCGCCGCGGGTGACCTCGCGGCTGTCGACGTTGAGGACCAGGTCCCCGACCACCAGGGTGGCGCTGTCCTGCGCGGCGGCCCCGGAGCGCTGGACGAGCCGGTGCAGCCGGATGAGCACCTCCTCGATCGAGAAGGGCTTGGTCACGTAGTCGTCCCCGCCCGAGGCCAGGCCCTCGATCCGGTCCTGCACGGTGTCCTTGGCCGTGAGGAACAGCACCGGCACCTCCGGATAGGACTGGCGGATCCGGGCCAGGACCTGCAGGCCGTCCAGGCCGGGCAGCATCCGGTCCAGGACCAGCACGTCCGGCGCGAAGTCCCGCGCCTGCTGGACGGCGTCGAAGCCCTCGTGGGAGACCCGGGCGTCCCACCCGCACATGCCCGTGCCCATGGCCACGAGGTCGGCGAGGGCCGGCTCGTCGTCCACGACCAGCACCCGGATCGGCGAGCCGTCCGGGTGGGTGAGGCGGGGCAGGACCTCGGTGAGGACGGAGAAGCTGGAGGAGTAGGACATGGGAGCTCCCGGTGCCGGGCGGACGTGACGTGGCCACTCTTCCCCACCAGATTAGGCGCACGTCCTGTGGAAGCTGTGCGCAGCCTGTGCCGTGGTGCCGCCACCCAAAGGCGGAACGGGTGCGCCGGCACAGCTGCGGCACAGACTCCGGCCGGAAGCTGGAGCCACCCGAACCACCGACGCGGCCCGGCGCAGCCTCGAGTACCCGGTGGTGGAGCTGCGGGCCATGGCCTACCGGCACACGGCGGCTCAGCGCCCCGTCGCGGTCCCGTCGTCGTCGCCGGCCACGGTCACCGCCCCGGTCTCCGCGGCCGCACCGCACCGGGTGCGCGCCCTCCTGGGCGCCCTTCGCCCGGCGCGGAGCTCCGCGGCCGGATAGACGGTCGGACGCCGGTCCCGGACACGGTCCCGCGGCACAGGGAAAGCACAGCAGCCCGAAAACCCCGACATATGTGCACGAGCAAAAGTGGAGTGCACGCCGGTCCTCCGGGCCGGCCCGGCGGGCGGGGCCCGCCGTCGCGTCGCGCCGAGGGGGCCGCTGTCATGACCGAACCCGCAGGCCGCCCGCCGAGGACCGTGCCGTGGGCGCAGTCCGCCGCGCAGTCCGCCGCGCAGTCCGCCGCGCAGCCCGCCGCGCTGCCCTCCGCGCAGCGGCCGGGCAGGCACCGTCTCGTCGGGGTGGACGCCGCCCGCGGCCTGGCCCTGATCGGGATGATCGCGATCCACATCCTGCCCTCGTGGGACCCGGAGACCTTCGAGCCCACGGCGCAGTGGACCGTCTTCGCCGGACGCTCCGCGGCGCTGTTCGCCCTCCTGGCCGGTGTGGGACTGGCGTTCGGCACCGGTGGCCGGACACCGCACACCGGCCGGTCGATGAGCGCGGACCGGGCGGGGGTGGTGGTCCGCGCGCTGCTGATCGCGGGTCTGGGGCTGGCGATCAACCACGTGCTGCCCGGCAGCACGATCGACGAGGTCCCGGCCGTCAACATCCTCGTCTACTACGGGGCCTTCTTCCTGCTGGCGATCCCCTTCCTGCGCCTGTCCGCAGGGGCCCTGATCGCCTGGGCGGCGTTCTTCGCCCTGGCCGGCCCCGTGCTCGTGCACGTGCTGCGGGACGTCCTGCCGGCCGTCGAGCGCTACAACCCGGACTACCTCGACCTCATCGGGGACCCCGGGGCCACCGCGGCCCGGCTGCTGCTGACGGGGACCTTCCCCGCGCTGCCGTACCTGGCCTACCTGCTGACCGGCCTGGCCATCGGCCGGCTCGACCTGGCCCGGCTCCGGGTCCAGATCGGCCTGGTGCTCGGTGGGGTCCTGCTGGCCGCCGGGGCCTCCCTGACCTCCTGGGCGCTCGTGGTCCGGGCCGGCGGCTTCGACCAGCTGGTGGCCCGCACCCCCGGCCTGGACGAGGAGCTCGTCACCGACATCATCGTGTGGGGTCCCGAGCCGACCCTGCCGACCACCACGTGGTGGTGGCTGGCGATCAGCGGCCCGTACACCAACACCCCGCCGGCCCTGCTGCTGGGCCTCGGCTCGGCGGTGGCCGCCCTGGGCGTCTTCCTCCTGCTGGCCCGCCGCCTCGGCACCTGGTTGCTGCCGCTGAGCGCGATGGGCTCGATGACCCTCACCGTGTACTCCGCGCACCTGCTGGCCCTGGCCGCCGAGGTGCACTACGACCAGCCGCTGTGGTTCGTGATCCACGTGGCCGTGGCCATGGCCTTCGCTCTCCTCTGGCGCCAGGCCATGGGGCAGGGTCCCCTCGAGCGGCTGGTGGCCGGGCTGGTGCGCGCCACCCGCCGGCGCGTGCTCGCGCGCGAGCAGCGCCCGGACTGAGCAGCGCCCGGACTGAGCAGCGCACCGACTGAGCAGCGCACCGATTGAGCAGCATCCGGGCCGGGCGGGGGCCGTCCCCTCGGAGGACGGGTCTAGTGCGTCTCGAGGGCGGCGTGCCGGTGCCGCTGCGCAGCGTAGCCCAGGATGAGCAGGCCGGCCACGGCCAGGCCCACGCCCACCCAGGCGGGGGAGCGGTAGCCCCAGCCTGCGGAGATCACGATCCCGCCCAGGAAGGCGCCCATGGCGTTGGCCAGGTTGAACGCCGCGTGGTTCATGGCGGCGGTCAGGGACGGGGCGTCCTTGGCCTCGCGCAGCAGGCGCACCTGGAGGGAGGTCGTGAAGATCGAGCCCATGATGCCGATCCACAGCACCCCCAGGACGGCCGCGGCGGGGACGTGGACGAACAGGGCGAAGAACGCCAGGGCCACGCCGGACACGGCGCCCGCGCCGAGGGCGGTGCGCTCGATCGAGCGGTCGATGAGCGGGCCGGCCAGCAGCGAGCCCAGGGTCATGCCCACGCCGAACACGGCCAGCACCCACGGCACGGTGCCGATGTCGAGGCCGGTGAGCTCGGTCAGCGTCGGGGAGATGTAGGTGTAGACCGCGAACATGCCGCCGAAGCCGATCGCCCCGGCCAGCAGGGTCAGGGCCACCTGCGGGCGGGCGAGGGCGCGGACCTCCTGGGCCGCGGAGGCCATGCCCTCGTTGCGGGTGCGAGGCACCCAGAGGGCCAGGGCCACGATGGTCAGGGCGCCCAGGAGCACCACCAGGAGGTAGGCGGAGCGCCAGCCGAGGGCCCCGCCCAGGGCCGCCGCGAACGGCACGCCCACGATGTTGGCGATGGTGAGCCCCAGCATCACCCGGGCCACGGCCGTGCCGCGCCGCTCGCGGGCCACCAGGGAGGAGGCCACCACCGCGGCGACCCCGAAGTAGGCGCCGTGGGGCAGGCCGGCGAGGAACCGGGCGGCGTACAGCCACTCGAGGGACGGCGCGGCCGCCGACAGCCCGTTGCCCACCACGAACGTGAGCATCAGGGCCAGCAGCAGGGTCTTGCGCTCCATCCGGGCGGCGAGGGACGTGATGAGCGGCGCGCCGACCACCACGCCGAGGGCGTAGAGCGAGATGGACTGGCCGACGGCGGGGATCGAGGCGCCGAAGTCCTCGGAGATGAACGGCAGCAGGCCCATCGAGGCGAACTCGGTGGTGCCCACGCCGAAGCCGCCGAGGGCGAGGGCGAAGATGGCGAGGCGGGTGCCGACGGGGCCGGGGGCGTCGACCACCTGGAGCAGGGCGGTGCGGGGTGCGGACACGGCGGGTCCTTCCGGTGTGGGCGCAGGGACGGGGAACGAGCACGTCATCGAGCCCGAGCAAAGAGGAAGGGGCAACTTTCGATGCTACGCGCGTTCGCCCCGGCCCCCCAGGCCTCCCGGTGTGATCTTGGTCAGGTCCTGCGGCGCCGCCGGCCGCCCGGGCCGTGGTCTCCCGACCCCGACGGGGCCCGGCCGGCCACGCCGGTGCGTGGTCGGCCGGGCCCCGTCGGGACGGGCGGCAGGTTCGTGCTCAGCGGAAGGCGGAGTGCCCGGTCAGCTGCTGGCCGAGGATGAGGGTGTGCACCTCGTCGGTGCCCTCGTAGGTGCGCACCGACTCCAGGTTGTTGGCGTGGCGCAGCGGCGAGTGCTCGAGCGTGACCCCGTTGCCGCCGAGCATCGTGCGCGCCTCCCGGCACACGTCGATCGCGATCCGGCAGTTGTTGAGCTTGCCCACCGAGATCATGTGGTTCTCCAGGCGGCCCTCGTCCTTGAGCCGCCCGATGCGCAGCGCCAGCAGCTGCCCCTTCTGGATCTCCAGGGCCATGTTGACCAGCTTCGCCTGCGAGAGCTGGTAGGCCGCGAGCGGCTTGTCGAACTGGATGCGCTGCTGCGAGTAGGCCAGCGCGGCGTCGAAGCTGTCCCGGGCGGCGCCCAGGGCGCCCCAGACGATCCCGTAGCGGGCCTCGTTGAGGCACGAGAACGGTCCCCGCAGACCGGGGTGGTGCGGCAGGATCGCGTCGGCCGGCAGCCGGACGTCCTCGAGGGAGATGTCGCACTGGATGGAGGCGCGCATGGACAGCTTCGGCTCGATCGGCGTGGCCGTGAACCCGGGGGTGTCCGTGGGCACGAGGAAGCCCCGGACGCGCTCCTGCCCGCTCCCGTCGAGGGCCTTGGCCCAGATCACGGCCACGTGGGCGATCGAGGCGAGCCCGATCCAGCGCTTGGCGCCGTTGAGGACCCACTCCTCGCCGTCCCGCACCGCGGTGGTCGCCATGGTCGACGGGTCCGAGCCGGCGGTGGGCTCGGTGAGGCCGAAGCAGCCGATGATCTCGCCGGCGGCCATCCCGGGCAGCCAGCGCTGCTTCTGCTCCTCGGAGCCGTGCTTGGCGATCGCGGACATCGCCAGCGAGCCCTGCACGGAGACGAACGTGCGCAGACCGGAGTCCCCGGCCTCGAGCTCCTGCATCGCGATGCCGTACTGCACGGCGGACTTCCCGGCGCACCCGTAGCCCTGGATGTGCATGCCGAGCAGCCCGAGCTGCGCCATCTCGGGCACGATCTCCTGCGGGAAGACGGCGTCGGCGAACCACCCGGCGATGTTCGGCCGGATCCTCCGGTCCACGAACTCGCGCACCGTGTCCCGGGTCTCGAGCTCCTCGGCGCTGAGGTCTGCTTCGACGTTGAGCAGGTCGGTCGCGGCGGTGGTCATGGGTCCTCCTGGAGGTCGGGGTGCGCGGATGCCTTCGACGAGGATGACGCATTCGTGACCCACGCAACACGGTTCCCCGCTTAATTGAGCTATAGGTATCACTGAACACCACATTAGGTATTTGAAGTTTCACAGTGAGTCGTGGAAATGTGATCTGCACGACATTCGCTGACCCCCGGAGGACTCCTGTGACCCGTTCGTCCCCCACCGCCGTCGACGCCCCGCCCCAGGTGCGCGTCGAACGCGCCGGTGCCGTGGCCGTGGTGACGCTCGACGACGAGCGCCGGCGCAACGTGCTCGGCCACGAGCTGCGCACCGGGCTGCGGGCCGCGCTGGCGGAGCTCGCCGCCGACCCCGAGGTCGGTGCGCTGGTGCTCACCGGCGCGGGGCGCTGCTTCAGCGGCGGCGGCGACCTCGCCGCCATGCCACCGGCCGGCCCCGCCGAGTCGGCCGGCCGGATGGCCGAGGTGGCCGGGCTCGTGCAGGAGCTCGCGCAGCTGGACAAGCCGGTCGTGGCCGCGGTGAGCGGGCCCGCGGCCGGAGTGGCCGTGGGCCTGGTGTGCTGCTGCGACGTGGTGGTGGCCGGCGAGAGTGCCCGGTTCCTCTTCCCGTTCACCCGCCTGGGCCTGGCCCCGGACGGAGGGCTGGTGCACTCGCTGGTCCAGCGCGTCGGTGCGGCCCGGGCCCGGCGGATCCTGCTCGAGGCCGAACCGGTGGACGCCGGCACCGCCCGGGACGCCGGCCTGGTCGACCACCTCGTGCCGGACCCGGACGTGCTCGGCACCGCGGTCGCCCGCGCCGGGGAGCTCGCCGGGCGGGCCCCGCTCGCCGTCGCCGCGGTGAAGCGCGGGATCCGCGAGGCCTCGGGCTCGCTCGAGGACGCCCTGGCGTTCGAGCGGCACCACCAGCCGGTCCTCTTCGGGACCTCCGACTTCCGGGAGGGCAAGCAGTCGTTCTTCGACCGCCGAGACCCTTCCTTCTCCGGGCGCTGAGCGCCACCACCGCACGTCGAAAGGCCATCATGACGACAACGACAACACGGCTCGCCGCCCTGGGCGCCGTCGCGGTGCTGGGCCTGACCGGCTGCGCCGGCGCCGCGGGGGACGAGCCGGTGGGCCCCAACGGCCTGCCGCAGCAACTGGTGTGGTCCACCTACAACGTGGGCACCGGCACCTACAACGATCTCGCCGCCATCGCGAACACCCTCACCAACGAGGAGGGCGTGCAGGTGCGGCTGATGACCGCCGACACCGGCATCGGCCGGCTGGCCCCGCTCGTGAACGGCACTGTGGACTACGCGCGGGCCGGGGACGAGTACTACTACGCCTTCGAGGGCGACTACGAGTACGCCAGCGAGGTGTGGGGCCCGCAGGACATGCGCATGGTGTGGGCGCCGCCCGGCAACTACGGCCTGCTGGTGCGCGAGGACAGCGGCATCGACTCCTTCGCGGACCTCGAGGGCAAACGGTTCCCCCGGCTGACCGCCAACACCTCGATCAACAACAAGATGGAGGGGTTCCTCAACTACGGCGGTCTCACCTGGGACGACGTCGAGCAGGTCCCGATCTCCTACGGCGAGCAGATCGCCGGTCTCGAGGCGGGCCAGATCGACGCCCTGTACCAGAACACGGTCGGCTCCAACATCGATGAGCTGGCGTCCAGCACGGACGTGAAGTGGCTGACCTTCGACGACCCGGACCCGGCCCGCTACGAGACCTGGGAGGAGCTCATGCCCATGGTCACGGTCGGCGAGATCACGCGGGGCGCCGGGCTGGAGGAGGGCGAGAGCGCCCGTGTCCTCGAGTACACGATCCCGCTCACCACGATGGGCTCCCGCGACGCGGACGAGGTCTACCACCTCGTGAAGGCGATGGTCGAGAACTACGAGCACTACGAGGGCACCACCCCGGACACCAAGCAGTTCGCCTTCGACACCGTCCTGAAGGAGCCGCTGGTGGTCCCGTTCCACGAGGGGACCGTCCGCTACTTCGAGGAGCGCGGCGTGTGGACCGAGGAGCTGGAGCGGAAGAACAACGAGCTGATCGAGCGCGGGGAGCGCATGCGGGAGGCCTGGCCCGGCGTCGTCGAGTCCTCCTCCGAGGAGGAGCTCGAGCAGAACTGGACGGAATGGAAGCAGAACGAGCTGGACAGCCAGGACGACGAGGGGAACGACGATGAGAACTGAGACCCGGGTGACCCCGTTCTGGCGGACGGTCGTGATCGTCCTGACCGTGCTGGGCGTGCTGCTGGCCATGAACCAGGTGTTCTTCTGGAACGTGGGCGGGCTGTCCCTGCTGACCAACTCCTACCTCTACCTGATCCTGGCGGTCTTCCTGCCGGTGGTGTTCATCGTCAACCCCGTGCGCAAGATCCCGCTCGCCCAGCAGGTGGAGGCCCAGCAGGGGGACGACCGGGGCGGCAGCACCGCGGCCGGCGCGGGCCGGGAGCGACGGATCCAGTGGTTCGACGTCCTGCTCATGGCCGTCTCCGCGGCGGTGTGCGTGTACTTCGCGCTCAACGGGACCCGGATCAAGAACTACGGCTGGGAGTTCATGGCGCCCACCACCGCCACGGTCGCCGCGTTCGTGCTGTGGCTCGTGGTGCTCGAGGCCCTGCGCCGCACCGGCGGGCTGACGGTCACCGTCATCGCGCTGCTGTTCTCCCTGTACCCGCTGGTCGCCGAGAACCTGCCGATCGGCGTCCTGCAGGGCGTCACCTACGACCTCCCCACCCTGGCGCAGGTGCACATCATGGGGGCCGAGGGCGTGCTGGGCCTGCCCATCCAGACCGCGGCCACCATCCTGATCGGCTTCCTGGTCTTCGGGGTGGCCCTGCAGCACACCGGCGGCGCGGACTTCTTCCACAACCTCTCCATGTCGATCTTCGGCCGGTACCGCGGCGGCGCGGCGAAGGTGTCCGTGGCCAGCAGCGCCGCGATGGGCATGATGAGCGGCAGCGCGGTCTCCAACGTCCTGACCACCGGGCCCATGACCATCCCGGCCATGAAGCGCTCCGGGTTCAGCCCCACCTACGCGGGCGGCATCGAGGCCACGGCCTCCTCCGGCGGGTCCATCACCCCGCCGATCATGGGCACCGCCGCGTTCCTCATGGTCTCCTTCGTGGGCGTGCCCTACACGGAGATCCTGGTGGCCGCGACCATCCCCGCGGTCCTCTACTTCCTCGGCATCTACCTGCAGGTGGACGGCTACTCCGCCCGCAACGGGCTCCAGGGCGTGCCCGTGAACCTGCTGCCCCGGACCCTCGGCACGCTCGTGCGGGGCTGGCCCTACGTCATGGCCCTGGGCCTGCTGACCGGGCTGCTGTTCCTCACGAACTCCGAGACCCAGGTGCCGTACTGGGTGATCCTGGTGCTGCTGATCGTGGCCGTGCTGCGCCCGGGCCAGAAGTTCGGGCTGCGGGAGTTCACCGACTTCCTGGTGGAGTGCGGCCGGACGCTGAGCAACATCATCGGCATCATCGCGGGCGTGGGCCTGATCGTCGGCGGCCTCACCGCCACGGGCGTGAGCCTGTCCCTGGCCCGCGAACTGGTCTCCCTGGTGGGCGACAACGTGGTCCTCATCCTCATCGCCGGCGCCGTCACGTGCTTCATCCTCGGCATGGGCATGACGATCTCCGCGGCCTACGTGTTCCTGGCGATCGTCATGGTCCCGGCGGTCATCGACCTGGGGGTCAACCCGCTCGCGGCGCACCTGTTCGTCATCTACTGGGCGTCCGTCTCCTACATCACCCCGCCGGTCGGCCTCGCCGCCTTCGCCGCGGCCGGCTTGGCCAAGGCCCCGGCCATGGCCACCAGCGTGGCGGCCATGAAGCTCGGCGCGGTGAAGTACATCGTCCCGTTCGGCTTCGCCCTCAACCCCGCCCTGGTCGCCCAGGACTCGCCCGGCCGGATCCTGCTGGCCTTCGCCCTGAGCATCGTGGGGGTCTACGCCCTGGCCTCGGCCATCGAGGGCTGGACGGTCGGCTTCGACCGCCGGATGCCCGCGCTGTTCCGGGCCGCGGCCGCCGTCGGCGGGTTCCTGCTCTTCCTGCCCACGCCGCTCACCGCCGTCCTCGGCTTGGCCCTCGTGGCCGGGAGCGTGCTGCTCACCTTCCTGACCGTGAAGGCCGGGCCCACGGACGACGACGACGCCACGGTCCCGCGCGCCCCCGAACCCGCCACCGCGACCGTCTGACCGGAAGGACCCGACATGACAGACACCACCACGGACACCACCAGCGACACCACGACGGGCACGACCGCGGGCCGTCCCGTCGACACCGGGACGGACACCGTCACGACCGAGCTGCGCGGCAGGGTCGCGGTCGTCACCGTGAACCGCCCCGAGGTGCGCAACGCCCTGAACTTCGGGGTGCTGGACGGGATCGAGGCCGCGCTCGACGCGTTCGAGCGGCGGGAGGACATCGGCGCCGTCGTCTTCACGGGCGCGGGGGAGAAGTCCTTCGTGGCCGGCGCGGACATCTCCCAGCTGGTCGGCTACACGCTGCGGGACGGCCTGCGGGCCCGGATGCAGCGCCTCTACGACCGGATCCAGGACCTCGAGCTGCCCACGATCGCCGCGGTCAACGGGTTCGCGCTGGGCGGGGGCAACGAGCTGGCGATGTCCTGCGACATCCGCGTGGCGGCGGGCAACGCCCGGTTCGGGCTGCCCGAGACCAACCTCGGCATCCTGCCCGGCGCCGGCGGCACGCAGCGGCTGTCCCGGCTCGTGGGGCTCGGCCGGGCCCAGGAGATGATCCTCACCGGCCGGATCATCGACGCCGAGGAGGCGCTGCGCATCGGACTGGTGACCAGCGTGGTCCCGGCGCAGGAGCTGATGGACACTGCGCTCGCCACCGCGGAGACGATCCTCGCCAAGGGGCCCCTGGCCGTGCGGCTGGCCAAGCTCGTGGTGCGCAACGGCGCCGAGACGGACCAGCGCACCGGGCTGCTGCTCGAGCGGCTGGCCCAGTCCCTGCTCTACGCCTCCGACGAGAAGGCCGAGGGCGCGAGCGCCTTCCTGGAGAAGCGCCCCGCCCGCTTCCGCGACGAGGACTGAGCCGCGGGGCGCCGGCCGGTCCCCGGCCCGCTTCCGCGGCCACTCCGGGCCCCACCGTCCCGCGCCCCACCGTCCCGCGCCCCACCGTCCCGCACCCCCCACCAACGTCCCGCACCACTTTCCCGAGGAGCAGAACATGAACCCCCAGCCGAGCATCGACGCCGTCCGCGACGTCCTGGTCGTGGGATCCGGTGCCATGGGCACCCAGATCGGGGCGGTCTTCGCCCTCGCCGGCTACACCGTCACCACGAGCGACCTCGACCCCGCCGCCCTCGAGCGGTCCCGGGACGAGGTGCGCCGCCGCCTCGACCGGCTCGCCGAGAAGGGCAGCAGGAGCCGGGAGGAGGTGGACGCCGCCCTCGCCCGGATGGCGTACACGACCGACTCGCTCGAGGCGGCGCGCTCCACCGACTTCGTGCTCGAGGCCGCCGTGGAGCGCCTCGACATCAAGCGCCGGCTGTTCGCCGATCTCGACGAGGCCGCGCCCGAGCACGCGATCCTCGCGACCAACTCCTCGACCATCCCCTCGTCCCTGCTCATGGACGCGACCGGCCGGCCCGACCGCGTGTGCAACATGCACTTCTTCAACCCGGCGCTGGTCATGGCCTGCGTCGAGGTGGTGCGCAATCCGCAGACCTCGCAGGCCACGGTGGAGACCACCATGGAGCTCGCCCGCCGGCTCGGCAAGCAGCCCGTCCGGCTCCACCACGAGGTCCCCGGGTTCGTGGCCAACCGCCTCCTCGGAGCCCTGCGGGACGAGGCCCTGCGCCTGGAGGCCGACGGCGTGGCGAGCTTCGAGGACATCGACGTGGCCGCGCGGACGGCGCTCGGCCACCCGATGGGGCCGTTCGAGCTCATGGACCTGGTCGGCATCGACGTGTCCTACCTGATCCGCCTGGCCGAGCACGAGCAGAGCGGGGACCCCGCCGACCTCCCGCACCCCTCCGTGGAGAAGCTCTACGAGCAGGGCCGGTACGGCCGCAAGACCGGCCGCGGCTGGTACGAGTACGCCGGCTGAGCACCGCACGAACTCCCGGGCCGAGCCCCGGACGACCACCGGGGACGAGCACCGGACGAGAAGCGACGACGAGGAGAGACACCATGAGCCAGTTCGAGGACGCGCACGCCCTGCAGGAGATCTTCGGCCGCCCCGGCACGGGCCCGCTCGCCGGGGTGGTGGTGGCGGACCTCAGCCGCGTGCTCGCCGGCCCCTACTGCACCATGCTGCTGGCGGACATGGGCGCGACCGTCATCAAGGTCGAGAGCACCGCGGGGGACGACGCCCGCGCGTGGGTCCCGCCCCACCGGGACGGCGAGAGCACGTTCTTCCTCTCGGTCAACCGCAACAAGCACTCGATCGCCCTGGACTTCTCGGACCCCGAGCAGCTCGCGGTCGTGGAGCGGATCATCGCCCGGGCGGACATCCTGGTGGAGAACTTCAAGCCCGGCGGACTGGCGCGCTACGGCCTCGACTACGAGAGCGTCAGCGCCTGGCGCCCGGACCTCGTCTACGCCTCGATCACCGGCTTCGGCACCGCCGGCGGCGCCGACCTGCCCGGCTACGACCTCCTCGCCCAGGCGCTCTCCGGGATGATGAGCCTCACCGGGAGCCAGCACGGCGAGCCGTACCGGGCGGGCGTGGCCCTCTTCGACGTGATCACGGGCCTGCACGCCGCCACCGGCATCCTGGGCGCCTTCCACGAGCGGCAGTCCTCGGGGACGGGCCAGCACGTGGAGCTGAACCTGCTGACCTCGGCGCTGTCCGGGCTGGTCAACCAGTCCGCCGCCTACGTGGCCGGCGGCAGCGTCCCCACCCGTATGGGCAACGAGCACCCGAGCCTCTACCCCTACGAGCCCTTCCCCACCCGGGACAAGGACATGGTCATCGCCGTGGGCAACAACGGGCAGTTCGCCCGGCTGTGCCGGTGCCTCGGGGCGCCCGAGCTCGCCGAGGACGAGCGGTTCAGCACGGTCTCCGCGCGCAACGCCCACCGGGTGGAGCTGCGCCGGCTGATGATCGAACGGCTCGCCGCCCGGGACGCCGAGGACTGGTTCGAGCTGCTCAAGGCGGTCAAGGTGCCCTGCGCCCCGATCCTCGGGGTGGACGAGGGCGTCCGATTCGCGGAGGGCCTCGGCCTGGACCCGGTGGTCCTGGCCGGAACGGGGGACCGGGAGATCCCCACGGTCCGCCACCCGGTGGACTTCAGCCGCACCCCGGTCGACTACACGCAGGCCCCGCCCCGGCTCGACGGCGACCGGGACCGCGTCCTGGCCTGGCTCGAGCGCGGCGAGCCCGCGGTCCGGCAGGCGTCGTGAACGCCGTCCACACCACCGTGCTGCCCGTGCGCTGGTCCGACCAGGACCTCAACCGGCACGTCAACAACGCCCGGGTGGTCACCCTGATCGAGGAGGCACGGCTCTCGGCGATCGCCTCCTGGCTGGGGGAGGACGGTGTCCCGGACCCCGCGCATCCGCGCGTGGTGGTGTCCCTCGCGCTCGACTACCTGCGCTCCATCGACCACGGCCCCGAGCTCACGGCCCGGGTGTGGGTCTCCCGGGTCGGCCGGTCGTCCTACACGGTGGCCTACGAGCTGGTCCAGCACGGGCAGGTCGCGGCCCGTGCCCGGACGGTGCTCGTGCAGACGGACCCGGCCACGGGCCGCTCCACGCCGCTGCCGGACCCGGTGCGGGCCGCCCTGGAGGGCGTCGTCGTCCCGGAGCCGGAGCCGGAGCCCGAGCCGGACGCCGTGACCGTGCGTGCATGACCGCGTTCCGGAGGGGCCGGCCCGGCCTGCGGGCGCGGCGGATCGCCTACCCGGCGCTGCTGGGCACCACGGCGCTGGGCACGATGTCCTCGAACGTGATCAACGCGCCGCTGTACGTCATCCAGACGGACCTCGGCATGACGGCCCAGCAGTCGGTGCTGGCCGTGAGCGCCTTCACGGTCGCCATGGCCACGGCCGTCCCGCTCGCCGGGTGGCTCGGCGACCGGCTCGGCGTCAAGGCCTTCCTCATCTCGGCGCTGGGCGTCATGGTCCTCGCGGAGCTCACGGCGGCCGTTGCGGCGGGCATGGAGTCCCTCGTGCTCGCCCGGATGGTGCAGGGCGCGGCCTGCAGCGCGATCCCGCCCTGCGTGCAGGCGGCCCTGGTCACCACCTGGCCGGAGCGGACCGCGCAGACGATGGGGGCGTGGGCCTCGGCCATCGGCGTGGGGCAGGCGGTGGGCCCGCCCTTCGGCGGCGTCCTCACCGAGGCCCTGGGCTGGCGCTGGGTCTTCGCCGTGCACGCCGGGCTGGTGCTCGTGCTGATGCTCCTGCTCGCGGTGTTCATGCCCCGGATCGGGCGGCGGCGCCCGCCCATGCACGTGTCCGCGATGGCCTGGCTCGTCGTCGGCGGCGGGTCGACGGCCGCCGCCGTGCTGCTGGCCGGGCAGTCCGGTCCGTGGTCGTGGGCCGCGGCGAGCGCGGCCTGCGCGGTGCTCGGCTGGTGGCTGTTCGCCCACCTCTCCCGGCGGCGGTTCCGGCGCGCCGCGGGGGACGCCACGGCGCCCCGGCCCCTGCTGGACCCGGCCCTGCTGCGGGACCCCGCCTATCTCACGGCCGCGGCCGGAGCGGGACTGGCCATGGGCTCCATGGCGGTGGCCATCGTGGCCATGCCCCTGTTCCTCGGCTCGGACCTGGACCTGGGGCCCGCCCAGATCGGCGCCGTGGTCTTCACCCTGGCGCTGGCCATGACGGCGGCGGGACCCGTCGCGGCCCGGGTGGGCCGCCGGCACGGCAGCGGGATCCAGCTGAGCCGCGGCGTCCTGATCCTCGTGGTCGCCGCCCCGGTGGTCACCCTGGCCATGGTCTCGTCCGGGCTCGGCGTGGCCCGCTGGGTGATCGTGTCCCTGGTGGTCCTGGGGCTCGTGCTCGCCGGGACCGGCATCGCCTTCGCCCAGAGCGCGGCGGCCACGGAGCTCGTGCTCTCGCCCGCCGGGGGCTCGGGGACCGCGATCGGCATCCACAACATGATCCGCTTCCTCTCGATGGCCGTGGGCTACTCCGGGGTCTCCCTGGCGTGGGCCACCGGCGCCTCGATCCTCGTCTTCCCCGCGGTCGCCCTGACCGCGCTGGGCCTGCTCGCGACCCTGCGGGCCACCCGCCGGGAACGCCCGGCACCTCCGACCGCACCGACCACCGCGGGTCCTGGGACCCGCCGACGAAAGGACCGACCATGACCACCACCTCGAGCGCCCCCTCGACCGAGGCCCCGGCCGCCGTCCGCGCGGGAGCCGCGACCTCCGACTACTTCCGGCTGGACGACGACCTGACGCCGGAGGAGATCGCCGTCCGGGACCGGGTGCGCGACTTCGCCCAGCAGCGCGTGCTCCCCGTCATCAACGACTACTGGGAGCGCGCGGAGTTCCCCTGGGAGCTGCTGCCCGGCCTGGCCGAGCTCGGCATCATCGGCACCACCATCCAGGGGCACGGCTGCCCGGGGATGAGCCGGCGGGCCGCCGGCATGGTGGCCCGCGAGATGGCCCGCGCCGACGGCAGCATCAACACGTTCCTGGGCGTGCACGGCAACCTGTGCATGGGGGCCCTGAACATGCTCGGGTCCGAGGAGCAGAAGGACCGCTGGCTGCCGGCCATGGCGCGGCTGGAGAAGACCGGGGCCTTCGCGCTCACGGAGCCCGAGCACGGCTCCGACTCGGTGGCCCTGGAGACCAGCGCCCGCCGCGACGGCGACTCCTGGGTGATCGACGGGCACAAGCGCTGGATCGGCAATGGGGACGCGGCCGACGTCGTCGTCCTCTTCGCCCGCAACACCGAGGACGGAAAGGTGAACGCGTTCGTCGTGGAGAAGGACGACGACGGGAACCACCCGACCGGCTACCGCCCCGAGGTGATCACGGGCAAGGTCGGCAAGCGCGCCATCCAGCAGGCCGACATCGTGCTCGAGGGCCTGCGCATCCCGGCCGAGAACCGGCTGGAGCACTGCCGGTCCTTCAAGGACGTCTCCCGGGTCCTGCAGGCCACCCGCGGCGGGGCCGCCTGGGAGGCCGTGGGCCACGGCATGGCGGCCTTCGAGATCGCCGCCGACTACGCCGCGACCCGCCGGCAGTTCGGCCACGCCATCGGCAGCTACCAGCTCGTCCAGTCCCGGCTGGCGAACATGCTCAGCGAGCTCACGGCCATGCAGCTGCTGTGCGTCCGCATGGCCGAGCTCGCCGACCGCGGCCAGCTGTCCAACGCGCAGGCCTCGATGGTGAAGATGGCCACCGCGCAGAAGGGCAAGTGGATCTGCAACGAGGCCCGCGACCTCCTGGCGGGCAACGGCCTGCTGCTCGAGAACCACGTCATCCGGCACATGACGGACATGGAGGTCGTCTCCACCTACGAGGGCACCGACTTCATCCAGGCGCTGCTCGTGGGCCGGGACATCACCGGGATCTCGGCCTTCAGCTGAGCGCCTCGCCCTCCCCCTCGCGCCGAACTCACCACCTCTGCCCGAGACGCCAGGACGAACCGCCGGGTCTCGGGCAGACGTGGTGAGTTCGGCGACGGGGGCGCGGTGAAGTCACCGCTCCGGCCCGAAGGGTCCCGACAAGTCAGCGGGTCTCGGGCCGGAGCGGTGAGTTCACGGAAGGCGGGGGGCCGGGGCGGGCAGCGGGCCCTCCGGCTCGGGGAACACCGTCTCGGAGATCTCGATGACGGACTGCAGGGCCGGGTTGACGTTCCCGCGGCGCCAGATGAGGCGGACCTCGACCGGCTTCTGCTCCTGTGTGAGCGGCTTGTAGACCACGCCGCGGGACGGCACGTTGTCCCGGACGCTGGAGAGGATGAGGGAGATGCCCATCCCGGCGCCCACGAGGACCACGAGCGTCCAGGAGTCCGGGGCCACCTGGACGACGCGCGGGACGAACCCTGCGTTCATGGCCAGCGTGTTGAGCCGGTTGGGCAGCGTGGCCCCCGCCCCGCCGGGCAGCACGATCCACGCCTCCTGGGCGAGGTCCGCGGCGTCGACCGACTCGCGGTCGGCCAGCGGGTGGTTCTCCGGGAGGGCGACGAGCAGCTCCTCGAGGGCGACGAGCCGGGAGCTGATCTCCGCCGGCAGGAAGTCCCAACGGCCGATCACGAGGTCCAGGGAGTCGTCCAGGACCTTCTCCAGGCCCAGGTAGGAGAACTGCGAGCTGTAGAGCTCCAGGCTGATCCCGGGGCGCCGGCGCCGGACCTGGCGCGCCAGCTCGCCCACCGCCTGGTTCACGGAGGCCCCGGCGAAGCCGAGCCTCGCCCGCCCGATCTCGCCCTCCTGCGACTTGCGGACCACGTCCTTGATCCGCAGCGCGAGCATGACGAGCTCCCGGGCCGGCTCCAGCAGCGCCTCGCCCTGCGGCGTGAGGGTCACGTGGCGGGTGTTGCGCTCGAACAGGGTGGCGCCCAGCTCGGCCTCCAGCTGCCGGATCAGGCGGCTGAGTGGCGGCTGCGCCATGTGCAGGCGCTTCGCCGCGCGGCCGAAGTGCAGCTCCTCCGCGACGGCGAGGAACGCCTGGGCCTTGTGGACTTCCATCCGGCCAGACTAGGTCGTGCGCAGGGGGCAGCGCGGGAGCGGTTCCGTCGCAATTGTCATTTGTGGGGCTTGTTCGCCCGTCCGTGGCATGCTTCGTCTCGTGATGAGGTCCGTCATGCTCCGGAAACACTTCGTGCCCGGTGCAGTAACACGGACTTCCTACAGTCGGAGCAGTACCGCTCGCCCCGCCCCCAAGGAGCAGCCCATGACTGAGCACGCCGGACCAGGACCCGCGCCCGTGCTCCCGCACGCGCGGCGGCCGCTCCTCCGGGTGGTGGGCGGCACGGCCGTCCGGCCCGCCCGCACAGAGCCGGTCCCCACCCCGCCAGTCCCTGCACAGCCAGTCCCCACCGAGCCGGATCCGGACGAGGCCGCGCGGGCCCGCGCCGCGGCCGCGCGGGCCGCCCACCCCTCCTCCGGTCTGGGCGTGCCGGGTTTCCGGCGCCCGCAGCCCGCCGCGGTCCCCGGCCGGGACGACCGCCCGTCGCCCCGGGCGGAGGACCCCGAGGCGGCCCCGGAAGCCTCTCCGGATGCCTCTCCGGATGCCGGCCCGGCCGCGCCGCCGCCCGGCGTCCCCGCCCTCGAAGGCACCGGCCCGCACGTGGTCACCGGCCCGGTGCTCCTGCCCGCGGCCCGGACCGGCGACGTGCTCAAGGTCGAGGTCCTCCACGTCGTGGACCCCGAGGCGTCCCCCGGGCCGCTCGGGACCGGGTGCACGGCCTATCTGCCGGTCCGCGCGGACGGCGCCGTCTTCTGCCCCCGGGAGCTCCACCGGGCCCTGGGCGCGGCCGGACAGCCCCTGTGGGGCACCTTCCGGGTGACCGTGTGCCGGACCGGCGCCGAGGGCGTGCCCGCCGTGGCGCACCGGCAGCCGTTCGCCGAGACCGACGAGCACTGGATCGTCGTCGGGCGTTCGGGCTCGGAGGACGTCGACGAGCGCACGTTCTGCCTGACCGCGGCCATGCACCGGGCCGTGAGCGCCGGGGTGGACTTCCTGGCCCGGGACCGCGGCATGGACCGGCCCATCGCCCACGCCTACCTCTCGAGCGCCGCGGAGTTCGCCGTCACCCGGCTGGAGGACAGCTCCGCGGGCGCCCACGGCCGGATCCGCAAGGCCGATTTCGCCTGAGCGACCCGCTCGCAACGGGCACTTCCACCCGTTCCGATCGATGTGCATTCGTAATCGTCATATTTCGCATGGAGCAGGCGAGACCCCCCGGTCACCCCCTACTGTGGGTGACGCAGGTCACGCGGACGTCCGTGCGCGGTCCCGACGACGAGGTCGGGCTGTCGCCGCCGGTAGCACCACGGCCGGGGCGTCCGGTGACCTGTCCAAACTCCCGTCCCGGCGCCGGCGCACGCCGTCACGGCGCGGAAACACGGGGACCCCGAACCCGAAACACCGTATCCCTAGGGTCATAGGCATTCGAGCAGCATGCCATTGACCTCAGGAGACACCCATGAGTGAGCACTTCGCCCGCCGCGCCGCCGACGAACTCCAGCGGGGCCTGGGGCGGCGCACCTTCTTCCGGGCGGCCACCGCTGTGGCCGCCGCCGGCACGGTCACCGGCACGGGACTGAGCGCGGCGGCCGCGGCCGTCCCGATGGGCGCCCAGCACCAGGGCGGCGCCCGCCCCGGGTTCCGGGGCACCGTCCTGCAGCCCGGGAAGGGCCGGATTCCGGGGGACCACTACCTGCCCTCTGACGTGGACGGCGTGCTGTGGGGATACGTCCCGTCCCTGGACGCCGAGCCCTCGCTGCGGATGCGCTCGGGACGGACGGTCACCATCGACGCCGTCTCCCACGAGGGCATCCTCGAGGACCAGGGCCGGGACCCGTTGGAGTTCTTCGGCGAGCAGGGGGTGTCCCGCGGGCAGGTCCTGGAGGACGCGATCGAGATCGCCCGCGACTACGACCGCACCGAGCGGGACTTCGACCGGGACGGCCCGCACGTGGTCACCGGCCCGGTGTTCGTCGAGGAGGCCCGGCCGGGCGACGTCCTGAAGATCGAGACCCTGCACGCCGACCTGCGCGTGCCGTACGGGGTGGTCTCCAGCCGCCACGGCAAGGGCGCGCTGCCGCGCGCCGCGGACGGCGGCGCCCCGGCCGGTATCGAGCTCGAGGAGGTCATGCCCCCGGTCGGCACGGACGGCCGCGCCACGGGCGAACCGGAGGACTACGGCACCGTCTCGGTGTTCACCCCGGTCGAGAGGGGCCAGGGCGTGATGGGCGAAGGCCGGGTCCGCTTCCCGCTGCGACCGTTCATGGGCATGATGGGCGTCGCCTACGCCCAGGGTGCCGGGCCCACCGACGGCCTGCTCAACTCGATCCCGCCGACGCTGGGCGGCGGCAACATCGACATCCGCCACCTGGGCGTCGGCTCCACCTTCTATCTGCCCGTGCAGACGGACGGCGCCCTGTTCTACGTGGGGGACCCGCACATGGCCATGGGCGACGGCGAGGTGGCGCTCACCGCGATGGAGGGCTCGCTGCGCGGCACGTTCCGGCTCACCGTCTGCAAGGCGGGGGAGGGGGACGCGCCCTCCGTGGCCCACGCCTACCCCTTCGCGGAGACCGACGAGCACTGGATCCCGATCGGGCTCTCCGACCCGGACGGGGCGGCCGGGGGTCAGGGGTCCGACCTGGACGTGGCGATGCGCCGGGCCGTGGTCAACGCCCTCGACTTCCTCGAGACCGACAGGGGCATGGACCGGGCCGTGGCCTACGCCTACCTCTCGGCCGCCGCGGACTTCGCGATCTCCCAGGTGGTGGACCGCACCGTGGGGGTGCACGGGCTGATCCGCAAGGCGGACTTCGACCGCTCCTGACCCGGGACTGTTAATCTGCGGGCATGACATCGTCCGCCCGGCCGGGGGCCCCCGCCACATCCCTGCCGCGCACGCTCGCGCGGGTCCTCCTGGGGCTCGTCCTGCTCGGCGCCGGGATCAGCCACCTCACCGTGGCCCGCCAGGAGTTCACGGCCCAGGTGCCCGGGTGGATGCCCGTGCCCGACGACGCCGTGGTGCTCGGCTCCGGGGTGGTGGAGATCGTGCTCGGCGCCGCGCTCGTCCTCCTGCCCCGGCGGCGGGTGCTGCTCGGGTGGCTCGCCGCGGCGTTCTTCGTGGCCGTGTTCCCGGGCAACGTCTCGCAGTACCTCACGCGCACCGACGCCTTCGGCCTGGACACCGACCGCGCCCGGGGCGTGCGCCTGCTGTTCCAGCCGCTGCTCGTGCTGTGGGCCCTGTGGTCCACCGGGGCGTGGCGGGCGTGGCGCCGCTCCCGCCGGGATCAGTCCCGGCGGTCGGCGTAACGGTCGGCGTAGCGGTCCCGCACGCGCCGGTACAGGGTGAACGTGCCGAGATAGGCGAGGGCGGCGAGCGCCACGACGGGCAGCCACTCCTGGGCGTCCACGGTGGTCAGCAGTGCCCCGGCCGAGGTCAGCACCAGGGCCAGGACGAGCAGGGTCGCGACGATCGACTTCACGGGCGTCCTTCCGGGGCGCGGGGGGCGTTCGGGACAGCTCCAGCGTAACGGCCCGGTGACAGCGTCCCGGCGGAAAGGGGTCGGGCTCAGCAGGCCGCGGCGAGCGCGGCCTCGGACGCGCTCGCCCGGGACTGCGCGGGGACATCGCCCAGGTGGAGCAGGTCCACCACGTCCGTCTCGTCGAGGGCGGCCTCGCGGGCCAGGAGGGTGATCGGCACGCCGTGGCGCACGGCCAGGCGGAGCTCGTCGCGCAGCGTCTCGACGGCCTGGTCGAGCCGCCACCGCTCGGCCTCGAGGCCGGCCTCGAAGGCGCAGAGGCGCTGCGCCTGCTCCTCGGCGTCCTGGGCGGCGAGGGACCCGGCGTCCGCCAGGGCCTGGTCGAAGGACCACTCGGCGGTCTCGACCCGTCCGGCCGCGGCCAGGACCCGCCGGGTGAAGAACGGGCGGAACAGCATGGTCTCGCCGTCGGGGACGATCGACGCCGTCGCACCCCCGGGCAGCGGCGTCTCCTGCAGGAACCCGCAGCCGCAGGCGTGCACCCGCCGGCCCTCGACGGCCGCCTGGGCCACCGTGTGGTTGACGCGGTCCTGCACCTCGGCGAAGTCGAGGACGCGCACCGGCATGTGCTCGCCGCAGTGCACGGGGATCCCCGCGGCAGGTCCGGGATCCTCCTGGACCGCCCGGAGGGGGAAGGGGCCGGCGTTCTCGGCGGTGGACCTCGGGTGCTGCTGCTGGCTCATCTCTCGACCTCTTCCTCACGTACCCTGCTGTGTTCCTCTGCGCCTGCCTGCGGGTCCCGGGAAACCGCACGATCCCCATCGAACAGCAGTATTACTAGATTGTCTAGTTATCAGCTTTTCTCTTTATCAGATCGCCTACACTGATGCCATGAGCGCACACCCCACGACCTCGTCCGGCTACTGGTACGCCGCCGACGGCGAGCGCCCACCGGCCCTGCAGGTACTCGAAGCCCTGCGGGCCTACCGCACGGCCGAGTCCGCCATGCGCCTGCGGACCCGGGAGTCCATGGGCATGGGGGAGAAGGATGTGCTGGCCCTGCGCTATCTGCTCGAGGCGGACCGCGCCGGGACCCCGCTGAGCCCGCGGGACCTGGCGAGCAAGCTGGGGATCTCCTCGGCCTCCACCACCACGCTGCTGGACCGGCTCTCCCGCAGCGGCCACGTGGCGCGCCGTCCGCACCCCACGGACCGGCGGGCGCTGGTGATCGTGGCCACCGAGGAGGCCGACTGCGAGGTCCGCTCCACCCTCGGAGCCATGCACGAGCGGATGATGCGCGCGGCCCGCGAGCTGAGCGCCGAGGAGGCCGCCACCGTGACCGCCTTCCTGCACGCGATGGCCGAGGCGGTCGAGGCCGCCGACGAGCCCCAGCTCGAGGAGCGGGTCGAGGACTGCCGGCAGGCGGCCCCGGACCACGGGGCCGCCTGAGCCGGGCGCCCCTCCCGCCGGACGCCGCTCGGCCCTCCGTCGACTGCCCGAGGGGCGTCCGACGGCGACGCCGGTCCCGGCCCTCCGTGCGGAAGGCCGGGACCGGCGTCGTCGTTCGCGGAGGTCCTGCGGGCCCGTCAGTGGGTCGGGAAGCCCAGGTTGATCTGCGACTCCGAGGGCTCGGGCCAGCGCGTGGTCACGAGCTTGCGGCGGGTGTAGAAGTTGAACGCCTCCGGCCCGTACATGTGGGTGTCGCCGAACAGGGAGTTCTTCCAGCCGCCGAACGAGAACGCGCCGATGGGCACCGGGATCGGGACGTTGACCCCCACCATGCCGACCTCGATCTCGAACTCGAACTGCCGGGCGGTCTTGCCGTCACGGGTGAACACCGCCACCCCGTTGGCGAACTGGTTGGTGTTGATCAGCCGCACGGCCTCCTCGTAGGTGTCCACGCGCACCACGGACAGGACCGGGCCGAAGATCTCCTCGTCGTAGGCCTTCATGCCGGGCTTCACGTGGTCCAGCAGCGAGACGCCGGTGAAGAACCCGTCGCCGTCGAACTCCTGCTGGGTGCCGTCGACGACGACGGTCGCGCCCTCGGCGGAGGCTCCCGTCACGTAGCCGTTGACCCGCTCGAGGGCCTGGGCGGTGATGAGCGGGCCCATCTCCGAGGCCGGGTCGGTGCCGTCGCCGATGGTCAGCCGCGCGATCCGCTCCTTCAGCCGTTCGATCAGCGGATCGGCCACGTCCCCGACGGTGACGAGCACCGAGACCGCCATGCAGCGCTCGCCGGCGGAGCCGTAGGCCGCCGAGATCGCGGCGTCCGCGGCCCCGTCCAGATCGGCGTCCGGCATGACCACCATGTGGTTCTTCGCCCCGCCCAGCGCCTGGACGCGCTTGCCGTGCTGGGCCGAGGTCTCGTAGATGTACTTGGCGATCGGGGTGGAGCCCACGAAGGACACGGCCTTGACCAGCGGATTGGTCAGCAGCTCGTCCACGGCCACCTTGTCCCCGTGGACCACGTTGAGCACTCCCGGGGGCAGGCCGGCCTCGGCGAAGGCCTCGGCGATCCACACCGCCGCCGAGGGGTCCCGCTCCGAGGGCTTGAGGATCACGGTGTTGCCGGCGGCGATCGCGGTCGTGATCATCCACAGCGGGACCATGGCGGGGAAGTTGAACGGCGTGATGCACGCGACCACCCCCACCGGCTGGCGGGTCTGGTGGACGTCCACCCCGGTGGCGGCCTGCTCGAGGAACTCGCCCTTCATGTGGTGCATGACCCCCGCGCAGAACTGCACGTTCTCCAGTCCGCGGGCGACCTCCCCGGCCGCGTCCGAGAGGACCTTGCCGTGCTCGGCGGTGATGATCGCGGCCAGCTCCGGGGTGCGCTCCCGGATGATGTTCTCGACCTTGAACATGATGGCCGAGCGCTTGGCCATCCCGGTGGCCCGCCAGCCCGGCAGGGCGAGCTCGGCGGCCTCCACGGCGGTGGCGACGTCCTCGGCGGAGGCCAGCAGCACCTGCTTGGCCACCTGACCGGTCGCGGGGTTGTAGACGTCGGCGGTCCGCTCGGACCCGCCGTGGCGCTTCCCGTCGATGAAGTGCTCGATGACCTCCCCGACGCCCTGGGGGTCAGGGGTGCCCCGCTCGGCGTCCTGCCGCGCGCGGGTCTCGGCGTCCTGCTTGGTGTTCTGCATGGTGTTCTCCTCGGTCGTGGTGGTCTCGGCGCCGCTCAGGCCTGGTCCGGGTCCCAGCCCTGGATCTTCCCGTCCGGCGCGGCGTACTTGGTGATGAGGGAGCAGTCCTTGTCCCCGAGGCCCTCGTCGATGAGCTGCTGGAGCCTCTCGGCCACGAGCTCCGCGGCGGGCAGCTGCACGCCGGTCTGCTCGCCCGCCATGAGGGCCAGGCCGGCGTCCTTGGCGGCGAGGGTGGCGCTGAAGGTGGCCTCGAAGTTCTTGTTGGCCGCGGCGGAGTCCACGATCCCGGGCACGGGGTACCAGGTCTGCAGCGCCCAGGAGTTGCCGGAGGACACCGAGGCGATGTCCCAGAACACCTGGGGGTCCAGACCCAGCCGGTCGGCGAGCACGGAGCCCTCGGCGCAGGCCTCGAGGCAGATGAACAGCATCATGTTGTTGACGATCTTGGCGGCCTGGCCCGTGCCGGCGTGGCCCGTGGCCACGATCTTGCGGGCCATGGGCTCGATGAACGTCCGGGCCTGCTCGACGACGTCGGGCTTCCCGCCGACCATGAAGGTCAGGGTGGCCGCGGCCGCGCCGCTGATCCCGCCGGAGACCGGCGCGTCCACGAAGCGGAAGCCGGCGTCCTCGGCCGCCTGGTGGAGGTGCTCCGCGGTCTCCACGTCGATCGTGGAACTGTCGATGAGCAGCGCGTCCTTGGGTGCGAGCGCGATGACGCCGCTGTCGCCGAGGTAGACGGCGCGGGCGTGCTCGCCCTTGGGGAGCATCGTGAACACGACCTCGGCGCCCTGCAGCGCCTCCTCCAGCGTGTCGAAGGTCTGCACTCCGTGGTCGCGGGCGGCCGCCATGGCGGTGGCGCTGACGTCGTGGCCGCGGACGTCGTGGCCCGCCTTGACGAGGTTGCCGGACATCGGGTTGCCCATGTGGCCGAGGCCGATCCAGGTGATGGTGGTCATCGGGGAGTCCCTTCTGCAAGGTCTAGAACTGCGGGGTCGTGAACTGCGGTGTGCCGAACTGCGGGGTCGTGAACTGCGGTGTGCCGAACTGCGGGGTCGTGAACTGCGGGGTGTCGCGAGGTGGGGTCATGCGCAGCGCGCCCAGCGGCGGACCGGAGAACCGGTCCGCCGCTGGGCGCGGGAGGGTGCTGATGCGGGTGCGGATCAGGAGGCCCGGTCCCGGGCGGACTTCTCCTCGGAGAGCCGGCGCCGGTCCTCGGCGTCGATGTCCTGGAGGGAGATGCCCTTGGTCTCGCGCAGCGTCCACACCGCGAACAGGGTGATGAGGCAGGCGATGGCGATGTAGATCGCGATCGGCACCCAGGAGTTGAACTCGCGCAGCAGCGCGGTCGCGATGATCGGGGCCAGGGAGCCGGCCACGATGGAGGTCACCTGGTAGCCCAGGGAGACGCCCGAGTAGCGCATCCGGGTGGGGAACATCTCGGCCATGATCGCCGGCTGCCCGGCGTACATGAGCGCGTGGATCATCAGGCCGATGGTGATGGCCGCCAGGATGATGAAGCTGTTGTCCGTGTTGAACATCGGGAACGCGATGAACGCCCAGAAGATGCCGAGGAAGGCGCCGGCGGCGTACATCGGGCGGCGGCCCACCTTGTCGGTGGCCCGGCCGACGAGCGGCACGCAGATCGCGTGGATGACGTGGGCGATCAGCAGCAGCAGCAGGATCCGGCTGGTGTCCACGTCCCGCTGGGTGGACAGGTAGGTGATCGAGAAGGTCACCACCACGTAGTAGAGGATGTTCTCCGCGAAGCGCAGGCCCATGGCGCCGAAGACGCCGCGGGGGTAGCGGCGGAAGACCTCGCCCACGCCGTATGCCGCGGACTTCTCCTCGCGGACCTCCTGCTGGGCCTCCTTGAAGATCGCGGCGTCCGTGACGTGGGTGCGGATGTAGTAGCCGATGGCCACGATGACGATCGAGAGCCAGAAGCCCACGCGCCAGCCCCAGGAGAGGAAGGCTTCCTCGGAGAGGGTGAAGGACAGGGTGAGCAGCACGACGGTGGCCAGCAGGTTGCCCAGCGGCACGGCGGCCTGCGGCCAGCTGGACCAGAAGCCGCGCTCCTTGTTGGGGGCGTGCTCGGCCACGAGCAGGACGGCGCCGCCCCACTCGCCGCCCACCGCGAAGCCCTGCACGAAGCGCAGGACCACCAGCATGGCGGGGGCCCAGTAGCCGACCTGCTCGAAGCCGGGCAGGCAGCCCATCAGGAACGTGGCCGCGCCGACCATGACGATCGAGATCTGCAGCAGGTGCTTGCGCCCGTACTTGTCGCCGAAGTGGCCGAAGACGATGCCGCCCAGCGGGCGGGCGATGAAGCCGACCGCGTAGATCAGGAACGCCTTGAGGATGCCGTCCAGCGGGTTGCCGGTGTCCACGAAGAACAGCTGGCCGAAGACCAGGGTGGACGCGGTGGCGAAGAGGAAGAACTCGTACCACTCCACGACCGTGCCGGCCATCGATGCCGCCACGACCTTCTTCAGTCCGCCCCGGTTCTCGGGGGAGTCGTTCGGGTCCGCCGAGGCGGCGACCCTGTCCTCAGTGCTCATGGGGTTCTCCTAGTGCTGGGGGAACGGTGACGGTGGTCACATTGTTTGCCTACAGTGTGCGGATCTGTGGTGCGCTTCACAATGACCATGCGCTCGCCGTGCCTGTGCAAAAATGCACATGCCGCCCGGTCCTGTGCGTCCCCCGGTGCGGTTCCAGCCATCCGGAGGAGTTGCCCCTTGTCGCACGGCGCCGACGACCTCCTGCTCCTGCTCGCGGTGGTCCGCCACGGCTCCTACGCCGGCGCGGCCGCGGACCTCGGGCTCAGTCACACGACCGTGTCGCGGCGGATGGCCGCGCTCGAGAAGACCGTGGGCGCCCGGCTGCTCGTGCGCACCGGCGAGATGTGGGAGCCCAGCGAGCTCGGCCGGAAGTTCGTGGCCGCCGGCGAGGAGATCGAGGCCGCCATGGGCTCCCTCCCGCTCGGGGCGGGCGGGCGCGGCAACACCATCAACGGCGTGGTGCGGGCCATGGCCCCGGACGGCTTCGGCGGCGTGGTGATGGGCGCGGCCATGCGGCGGCTGATCGAGGAGCACCCCGGGGTGCGGCTGGAGATGATCAACGCGGCCCGGCGGGCGCAGACCAACCCGGTGGGCATCGACCTGGAGGTGGTCGTCGGGCGCCCGGAGGTCTCCCGCAAGGAGGCCTTCCACCTGGCCGACTACTCCCTGGGGGTCTACGCCTCACAGGACTACCTCGCCACGCACCCGCCCCTGCGCACCTCCGACCAGGTGCAGGACCACCCGCTCATCTACTTCGTGGAGTCGATGCAGGACGTCGCGGAGCTGGACATCCCGCGCCGGCGGTTCCCGCGGATGCGCCAGGGCGTGGGGGCGACGTCGTCGGTGGTGCACGTGGAGCTCACCCGCGCCGGCGCGGGCATCGGGCTGCTCCCCTGCTATCTCGCCGAGCGGACCGGGGACCTGGTGCGGCTCTTCCCCGAGGAGCTGTGGTTCCCCGTGGAGTACTGGGTGGTCTCCCGCACCGACCTGCTGCGCCGGCCCGCCGTGCAGGCGGTCATGGAAGCGATCCGCGCGGCCGTGGCCGACATGAAGGAGGAGCTCATCGCCGCTCCGCGGTGAGCTCGGCCCGGCCGCGCGCACCGGCTGCGCGCAATGGCCGGTGCGTCCGGTGAGCTCTGCGTGAAGTTCCCGGTGGGCCAGGAAGGAGCCCCGTACGCTCGGGAACGACCCTGTCGCACGACCACCATCAGAGGAGCGATCCCTTGGAGTACACCCGACTCGGCAGTTCCGGCCTCTACGTCTCCCGGCTGGCCCTGGGCACCATCCCCTTCGGCTCCGGCGGAGGGTTCGAGAAGATCGCGGGGCTCGGCCCGGACGAGGCGAAGCGCCAGATCGACGAGGCCCTGGGCCGCGGCGTGAACTTCATCGACACCGCCAACCTCTACTCGGGCGGGGACTCGGAGCGGGTCCTGGGCGAGGTCCTGGGGAGCAGGCGGGACGACGTCGTCCTCACCTCGAAGGCCCGGACCCCCACCGGGGACGGTCCGAACGACGGCGGCGCCAGCCGGATCCACCTGACCCGGGCTGTCGAGGACAGCCTGAAGCGGTTGCAGACCGACCACCTCGACCTGCTCTACGTCCACCAGTGGGACGGGCAGACCCCGATCACCGAGACCATCGCGACCGCCGACGAGCTGATCCGGGCCGGGAAGATCCGGTACTGGGGCGTCTCCAACTACAACGGGTGGCAGCTGGCCAAGACGGTGTACGAGGCCCGGGCGGCCGGTCTCGAGGGCCCGATCGCGCACCAGGCCTACTACACGCCGGAGGCCCGGGAGATCGAGTACGAGATCGTCCCGGCCGCCCGGGACCTCGGGATCGCGACCTTCGGCTGGAGCCCTCTGGGCGAGGGGCTGCTCAACGGCAAGGTCCGCCGCGGTGCCGAGACCCCCTCCGACACCCGGCAGGGCACGGGGTGGCCCGAACCGCACGTGACGGACCGGAACCGCGCGTACGACCTGATCGAGCTCTTCGACGAGATCGCCGGGGAGCTCGGCTGGACGATCCCCCAGGTGGTGATCTCCTGGATCCTGGGCCGCCCGGGCATCGACGGGACCGTGATCGCCGCGCGCAGGTTCGAGCACCTCCAGGAGGACCTCGACGCCGCCGAGCTGACGCTGCCGCAGGAGGCCCGGGACCGGATCACCACGGCGTCGCAGCTGCCCGCCTACTACCCCTTGTGGCACCGGCTGCTCAACGGCCAGGACCGGCCCGAGCCCGCGGAGGCGGAGTTCTACGCCGAGCAGCGGGGCCACGTCTTCGGGGAAAACCGGGCGACCGCGGGTCGATGACCTGGCGGTCCTGGAGGGGGTCCTGTCCGTGGTCGAGCACGGCATCGCCGGGAGGGACCTCCCCGCCGAGCCGGGCTTCGGGTCGGGGATCACCCGCTGGTTCCTGCCGACGGACTGCCCCGGGCGGTGGCGATCACCATCGTCTGGGTCCGCCGATTGCCCCGGAAGGACGATCGGCACCACGTGGTGGTGCCTCAGTTCCCCACCGACCACGGTGAGCACGGCCAGGACGGCGCTCCAGATCCCCGCGGCGCGCCGGGCGGATCGTTCCGTCTCCGTCAACGTTGCGTGCGTGGCTCGGCTCCGGAGGTTCCCCGACCGCCGATCTGCACTGCCCACCATCGCCCGTCCCGGCCCGGTCTTCGGGTCGTGGGAGGTCAGGCAGCCGCGGGAGGGGCGCCGAAGAGGGGGGGTGTGGCTGCACGGGCATCGTGGGGGCGGTGGTCGGTCGTCGTCGGTCTGGTCGGGATGCTGGTGGGGGCCCTCGATCCCCTGGAGGGGTCGCTGGTCATCGTGCCGGGCGCAGTCCTGGCCGCCCTCGGTGCGTTCCTCGGCCGGAGCCGGCGCCGGGTGCTCTCCTACTGGGCGGTGGCTCTGGTGGTCGTCGGTGTGGCGGCGATGTTCGGCGTGAGTGCTGTCGGGGGCGTGGGAGAGGGGACCGGGCGTTCCCTCTGGTGGGCGGTGCCCGTGGTGGTGCCCTATGCTGCCGGCTGGGTGCTGGGGCTCATCGGGGCCGTCTCCGCAGTGATCGAGTTCTTCCCCCGTTCCACGCGCAGGGGTCACCGGCCACGAGCCCGATGAGGGCCCGTCCCTGCTGTCCCGGCCCGGTGTGGTGGCGACCCGAACCGGAACCTTCGGCGCCGTGGTCCATCAGGGCGGCTTTCCGCTGGTCCGACCCCCGTCCGGTCGCTGACCGAGGCCGGGGCCCCCACCTCCGCAGACCTGCACTCACGGTTCCTTCGGCCGCCGCCGGCCACGGCCTGTCCGTGCGCCATGGGGGGTGGTGGCATCCACTACTCGGCGTTACTATGTACCAGTAGTCAACAACACTGAGTAGTCGGAGGGGGGCGCGTGGGCAAGCAGGCGACGGAAATGCTCAAGGGCATCCTGGAGGGGATCGTCCTGGCGATCCTGTCCGACCGGCCGGCGTACGGCTACGAGATCACGGCGCGGCTGCGCGAGCAGGGCTTCGCCGACATCGCCGAGGGGACCATCTATGCGCTGCTCCTGAGGATCGAGCAGCGCAGTCTCGTCGACGTGGAGAAGGTCCCCTCCGAGAAGGGGCCGCCGCGCAAGGTGTACTCCCTCAACGCGCAGGGGCGGGACGTGCTCGCCGAGTTCTGGAGGACCTGGAGCTTCCTCGCCGAACGACTGGAACAGCTCCGCGAAGGAGGCAGATAGCCATGTCCATCCTGTCGAAGGCGATCGGCGACAAGCGGCAGTACCGGCAGTACCGGGCACGCGTGGCACAGCTCCCGGCGAACTATCGCGGCGCGGTCGAGGCGCTGGAGCGGTACCTGACGTACTCCCGCTCGTGGAGCAGCGAGGGCCTGATGTCGATGCTGGAGGACCTTCTCGATCTGTTCGAGCAGAGCGCGGCGAGCGGCACCCCGATCCGCGGCGTCGTCGGCGACGACCCCGTGGAGTTCGCCGAGACGTTCCTGCGGACCTACTCGGACGGCGACTGGCTGAGCAAGGAGCGGCGGCGGTTGACCGACGCCATCGCGCAGGCCGAGAGCGGCGAGGGCGCGCGCTGACGGCGCCCCGGCGCGCCCTGGTGGCCCGTGTGCAGCACCCCGCACCGGCCCTCGCGCCGGACGAGGACACCGCGCCCCCCGGCACCCCGCCCTGGTGGGCGCGGTGCCGGTGGGCGCGGTGTCCTCCCGGGGCGGACTCAGTGGCAGGTGCTGCTGCCGTGCTCCTCGTCCTCGGCGCAGCAGTGCCCGGGCGTGGGCGCGGGGACGTCCAGCACCGGCGAGCGGTCGAAGAAGCCCTCCGGGCGCAGCCGGAACCCTACGGTGTCCACCGGCATGATCGGCCAGTCCTCGACCCGCGGGAAGTGGGTCAGCCCGAAGGTGTGCCAGACGACGATGTCCTCGCCGTCGACGCTGCGGTCCCCGCCGGTCCACTCCGGCAGGCCCCCGTCACCGCTGTGCTGGTTCGGGAAGTCGCCGGTCGGGTACCGCTCGGCCTCCTCGTACGGGGTCACCCACAGCGCCTTGGTCGCGAAGGTGGCCCGGCGGTGGATCGGGGAGCCCTCGGCGGCCAGCAGCGTGGGCATGCCCTCCGGGTGCAGCTTGTAGCCGACCGGCTCGCCGAGCCGGTTGTAGGACTCGGCGCTGGAGACCACCCAGGTGCGGCCCACGGACATGTCGGCATCCCGCATCGCCTCCTGCTCGCTGGCGAGCACGGTGCGCTTGCGGGTGAAGGCGTTCCCGCGGGGGTTGGACTCGGACACCGGCAGCCGGACCGCGTCCTCCTCCTCGACCCGGCACGGGTCGCCGTCGAGGGCGAAGTCCAGCCGGGCGGAGAAGAGGTGCTGGTGGAACGGCGCGCCCAGGCCCGGGGCGATCTCGGAGGCGTAGTCGGTGGGCCCGTCCGGCAGGGACGAGGTGAACACCACGCCGGTGGCCTTCGCCTCGAACTCGATGGTGCCGTCCAGGTACAGGTACCAGTAGAACCCGTAGTCGTAGTTGCCCACGGTGGTGAAGAAGGAGATCACCAGGCGGCGGTTGCGCCGGGTGTAGGCGACGCCGCTCCACAGGTCGGTGTGCTTGGCGAGGATGGACCAGTCCTCCTCGTGCATGCAGATGCCGTTCTTGATCTCGCGCGGCTCGCCCCGGCCGGTGACCACCACGGGGGACAGGTAGGTGATCTCGCCCAGGCAGTCGCAGCCCAGCTCCAGGGAGTTGGCCCACTGGCCCACGAGGTACTCGCCGGTGTCGAAATAGTTCTGCCAGGACCGCACGGGGGAGGGGTCGCCGTAGGGGACCACCATCTCGGCGATGGCGGCCCGGTCGAGGATCCGCCGGGTCTTCCCGGCGTCGTCGAACGCGATGTTGTGCAGGACCAGTCCTTCGCGCATGTCGAACCCCACGTCCAGGCTCCACTTCTCCCACTCGACGTGGTTGCCGTGGGTGACGGTGAAGGACGGGCCCTCCGGCTGGGTGATCTCGATCGGCTTCTGGGTGGTGCGCAGCGGCCCGGTGAGCTCCGGGTCGGTGTAGTTGCCGTGCTCCTCGGGGATCCTCATGACGTCGATGTCCAGGACCTGGTCCACGGCGTGGTTCGTGACGTCCACGTAGGCCACCAGTCCGTCGACGGGGTGGGCCCAGGCCGAGTCCGCCTCGTGCTCCTGCAGGAAGGCCAGCCCGCGCAGGATCCGCCGGCCCTTCTCCTCCGGGTACTCGAAGACCCCGGCGGACAGGGGCGCCACCCGCACCTGGGCCACGTCCAGGCCGCGGCGGTCCAGGGCGGCCAGCCACTCGCCGTTCGTGGACAGGATCTGCTCGACCATCTCGAACTCCTCCTCGAGCACGGGCAGCTCGCCGCTGACCTCGGTGTCGAGCTCGACGACGGACTCGATCCGCCGGTCGGTGGTGGAGACGACGGCGTCCTTGGGCCGGCCGCCGTCGACGTCGAGCAGGAAAACGCGGAACCGCCGGTTTACGGGGGCGTCCGCAGGGGTGCCCCGGGCCGGCTCCACCAGTCCGAGGTAGGCCATGCGGGCGGACTCCGGGAAGTGCCCGGCCTCTTCCAGGACAGCCCGGACGGTGCTGACCTCCTCGGGGGTCTGCAGCGCATAGGCGCCGATCTCGGCGGTGGTGCGGGTGTCGGCGAGGGACATCTCGGGTCCTTTCGTGGGGTGCAGGGCAGATGAGGGACGACGACGCCGTATGGCGTGATCCGGGTCACTTTTACGTCTACTGTTGTAGAGAATAGAATTTTCTCCCCGGCCTGACAAGACCCCCGTCCGGCCCCGGGCACGACGCCGGTGCCAGAATGGGGCGTGCAGGGAAAGGAGCCCACCCGATGCCCAAGGTGGTGGATCACGCGGCGCGGCGCCGGGAACTGGTCCAGGCGACCTGGCGCATCATCGCCCGGAACGGACTCTCGGGGGCGACGATGCGCGAGATCGCGGCCGAGGCCGGCTATGCCAACGGCGCGCTGAAGCCCTACTTCGCCACCAAGGCCGACCTGATCGAGGCCACCTACGCCTACGTCTTCGACCGCACGAACGACCGGGTCGCCCGGGCCGTGGTCGGGCTCACCGGACTGGCCGCGCTGGAGGCCTTCTGCCGGCAGGTGCTCCCGCTGGACGCCGTGCGGCTGGACGAGGCCCGCGTGGTCATCCCGTTCTGGCAGGAGGCGGCCCAGGACGCCGGCCGGGCGGAGCTCAACAACCGCTCCATGGCGCAGTGGCGGGCGTCGATGGCCGGATGGCTGGTGCAGGCCCGGACCGCCGGCGACCTGGCTCCCCGGGTCGACGTCCCGACCTCGGTGGAGGTCCTGCTGACCTTCCTGCTCGGCGCCCAGATCACCGCCGCCCTGGACCCGGCCATCGGCTCCCCCCGCCGCTTGGAGCAGCAGCTGCAGGCCCAGCTGGAGCTGCTGCGGGCGCACCCCGGCGCAGCGGTGCCGGGCACCGGCTGACCCGGCGCCCCGCGCGGACCCGGCCCGGCCGGCGGTCCCGGGCTCCCGGTCCCGGGCGTCCGGGGCCGGCTCCGAGAACTACCCTGTGGACATGACCTCGCACCCTCCCCGGCGGCCGGCTCCCTGGCAGCCCGACGTCTCTCCCGCGAACGTCCCCGGGGGACCGGGGCATCTCGCCCCGCCCGCCGGGTGGCCGGGGGCGCCCGCCCCGTTCCCGGGGCGCCCGGGAGGCGCCGTTCCGCCCGCCGCCCGTCCGACGGCGACGGCGCCGCTCACCCACGCGGAGTTCTACCGCACACCCCGGAACCGCTGGTGGAAGGGGCTGCTCAGCATCCTGGTCCTCGGCGCGGCGATCGCGCTGTTCTCGATCGCGCTGTCCCTCCTCGGCACGCTGGTCGACCTGCTGCTGGGCAGCACGACCCTGGAGGAGCTGGGGCGCGGGCAGATCACCCTGACGCCGGTGCTGCTGCTGGCGACCAACCTGTCGCTGATCGCCTCGGCCGCCGTCGCGGTGCTCCTGCACCGGTATCTGCACCGGCAGCCGGTCGGCACGCTCCACTCGGTGGCGGGCCGTTTCCGGTGGGACTGGCTGGGGAGGGCGTCCGTCGTCGTCGTCCCGCTGTTCGTGGCCTACGTGGCGGTCATCGTCCTCGTGGAGACCCCGGGCCCCGTCGTCCTGGACGCCACCGCCTGGGCCTTCCTCGCGATCGTCCTGCTGACCACGCCCCTGCAGGCGGCGTCCGAGGAGTACATCTTCCGCGGCGTGATCCAGCGCGCGGCCGGCTCCTGGGTCTCCGGGGCCGTGCCGTCCTTCGTGCTCGGCACCCTGGTGAGCGCCGTGCTGTTCTCCCTCGCGCACTTCGCCACGGACGGGTGGCTGATCGCCTACTACCTGGTCTTCGGGATCGCGATGTCGCTGCTGACCCAGCTCACGGGCGGGCTCGAGGCGGCCTCGCTGGTGCACGCGGCGAACAACGTCCTGCTCTTCCTCGTCTCCGCCACCACGGGACAGATGAGCGAGGGGATGGACCGCTCCGCGGGCGTGGGCGGCCCGTTCATGCTGGCGCCGATGCTCGTCATCGCCGCGGTGGCCGCCGTCCTGATCCTGCTCGCCCGGCGGCGGGGACTGCAGCGCCGTGCCGTTCCGCCGGCGACCGCCTGAGGCCGCTCCGCCGGCCGCGGAGAAGCGGGACCGGTGGGCGGGGCCCACCGGTCCGGGTGCGGCAGGCTAGAGCTCGCGGTCCTCCACGACGTCGAGGTCGCGGAACACGGGCTCCCCGTCCATGAGTTCGCGCAGCTTCCCGGCGTACTCCTGGGTCTGCGGGAGCTCGGAGTTCTCCATGGCGGACTCGTAGGAGTCGAAGAAGACGATCTCGCAGTATCGTTTCGGGTCGTTGCGGTCCGTTGTCGTGAGGACGCGGCGAGCCGTGCGGTTCCCCTCGGAAGCTCGCTCCCACTCCGCGTAGACCTCGGCCACCTCCTCCGGCTTCGAGGTGGTGTATTCGATCAGCTGGATGAAGGCCATCACGCACGCTCCTTGGAAGGTGACCCCGCCCGGGCCACCAGTCTAGGCCGGGTCGGCCGGGGCACCCCGGGTGGCGGGCAGATGACGGGGCCGAGCTGCGACCTCGGGCAGGCGGCGGACAGCGCTACTGGGCGGCGTCCTCGCCGGCCCAGGCCTCCGAGTAGAACTGCGGGGAGCGGGAGTCCAGCAGCTCGGCGTACAGATCGGGCTCCAGGGCCTGCGCCGAACCGTCCGGGACCGTCGGGGCGAGGGCGGACACGCCCAGCCCGGCCGCGCGATCCTGCAGGGTCAGACCGGCGGCCTCCAGGATCGTGGGGTACATGTTCAGCTGGTCCACGCCGGGGCGCAGCGTGCTGTTCTCGTCCGTGCCCGGGATCCAGACCCGGTTGAAGATGGTGCGGTTGGTGTGGAAGTCCAGCTGCTCGTGGAAGGCGTCGCCGGCGCTCATGTGCTTGAGGTGGTCGCCCATGATCACCACGGCGGTGTCCTCGAGGTAGCCCTTCTCCTCCATGTGCTCCACGAATCCGGCGACCTGGGTCATGGAGCAGGAGAACGCGGAGGTGACCTCGTTCCGCGTGTCCACGGTGCAGTAGTCGTAGATGTGCACCGGTTCGTGGGTGTCCAGCGTCAGCACGGAGAGGTTGAACGGCCGGCCGGTGTCCTCCGCCTCGGCGTGCAGCTCGTCGATCTCGTCCTTGGCGTGGGCCATGAGGCGTCCGTCGCTCAGACCCCAGTCGCCGCGGAAGTTCTTCTCCGGCTCGCCGGCGGCGCGCCAGTCGGAGAGGTCCTTCACCTCGGAGTAGCCGTGGCTGTTCAGGAAGGTGTCCTTCGCGGCGAAGGAGGCGTTGGCGCCGCCCAGGAAGACGCTGCGGTAGCCGTGCTCGTCCAGGACGTCGCCCAGGCAGGTGGACCCGCCCAGGTAGGTGTCGACGTCGCCGCCGAGCTCGTTGAGGGCGCCGCTGCCCGCGGCGGTGCCCACGCCCTTCAGGGGGACGCCGCACTGCGTGGAGATGAGGCCGGCCATGGTCCAGCCCCCGCCCCGGTACTGCTGGAAGTCGGCCACGCTCTGCCAGCCGTCCGAGGCCTCGGTGACGTCCTTGAGCGGAGCGAACGCGTCCTTCTCGAAGAGCTGGTCGTCCGCGAGGGTGGCCTCGCCGGACTCGAGGTAGATCAGCACCAGGTTCCGCTTCTGCTCGTCGCCGGTGACGGTCAGCTCCACGTAGTAGTCGCTGACGTCGTAGGCGGAGTTCCCCGCCCTGATGTAGGCCCCCACGCCCACCGTGGTGGCGAAGGCCGTGGTGCCGCCGACGACCACGGCGCCCACCAGGGCGGTGGAGACCGTGCGCATGACCCACGGCGAGCGACGCGGACGCAGATCCTCGCCGCTGCGGCGGCGCGTGCGGCGCCGGGAGTGCTGCCACAGGGCGATCCCAGCGGTGATGAGCAGGGGCAGGACGCCGACCCCCAGGACGCCCATCCAGACGATGGGGCCGCCCCCGCCGTCCAGCTCCACGGAGACGAGGTTCAGGAGCATCTGGCCCACGGAGATCTCGCCCCAGTAGTACCGGATGCCGGCGGCAGCGATGAGCAGCGCGAGCCCCGCCCAGATCAGGACGTAGACCAGGAGGTGTCCCAGGACAGCGCCGACCCGGCGGATCACGTGCAGATTCCGGCCGGACATGGCACCACCTCGCGTTCCCGATGCCCGCGCGTCCGCCGAACACCCTGGACATCCCACCCGTTCCCGGGCCCGTAGAAACTTAGTACCGCTACGTTACCCGTTCAACCCTGGTTCACCTGTGAGCGACGAGCTGTTCACCCGAGCATGGACCGCGCGACCGTCGGCGTGGTGCGGGGGCCCCGACGGGTTCCGGAGGCCGCCGCACCGAGCAGGAGCCGTCGGACCAGGGGATCCCTCGGCCATGGTCGACGAGGAACGGGCCGGGCAGCAGGTACCGTGAACGGCGTCACACCCGTGCACCGATTCCGGAGGTCGTCGTGAAGATTCGTGGAGCTGTCCTGGAGACCATGGAGGCCTCCGCCCCGTACGCCGAGTCGCAGCCGTTGCGCGTCGAGGAGCTCGAGCTCGGCGAGCCCGGGCCCACCGAGCTGCGGGTGCGGATCACCGCCGCCGGGGTGTGCCACTCCGACCTCTCCGTGGTCAACGGCAACCGGCCGCGGCCCCTGCCGATGCTGCTGGGGCACGAGGCGGCCGGCGTCGTCGAGCACATGGGCGCGGAGGTCACCGACCTGGAGGTCGGCCAGCACGTGGTCATGGCGTTCCTGCCGCGCTGCGGCGAGTGCGCCGCCTGCAAGACCGAGGGGCTGCTGCCGTGCACGGTCGGCTCGAAGGCCAACGCCTCGGGCACCCTGATCGAGGGCTCGATGCACCTGCGCTCCGAGACCCGCGGCAACGTCTACCACCACCTGGGGGTCTCCGGGTTCGCCACGCACGCCGTGGTGGACCGGCGTTCCGTGGTGCCCGTGGGCGAGGACGTCCCGGCCGCGATCGCGGCCGTCATGGGCTGCGCGGTGCTCACCGGGGGAGGGGCCGTCATCAACGCGGCGCAGGCCGTCCCCGACGACGCCGTGGCCGTGGTCGGCCTCGGCGGCGTGGGACTCGCCGCGGTGCTGGTCGCCAAGGCCGTGGGCTGCCGCCGGGTGATCGCCGTGGACGCCCTGGCCGAGAAGCTGGAGCTGGCGAAGGAGTTCGGCGCGGACGAGGTGCTCACCCCGGACGAGCTCGTGGCGCTCGAGGACAAGCCGCGCGTGGTGATCGAGGCCGCCGGGCACCCCCGCGCCTTCGAGACCGCGTTCAACGCCACGGCCGTGGGCGGCGTGACCGTCACCGTGGGCCTGCCGGCGCCGGGAGCGATGTCCCAGATCGAGCCGCTGAAGATCACGGCCGAGGCCCGCCAGATCATCGGCAGCTATCTCGGCTCCGCCGTGCCGGCGGTGGACATCCCCAAGTACGAGCAGATGTGGCGAGACGGCGTGCTGCCCCTGGAGAAGCTGATCACCTTCCACATCACGCTGGATCAGATCAACGAGGCGATGGACGAGCTGGACGCGGGGCGGGCGGTGCGGCAGGTGATTGAGTTCCCAGATGCATGAAGCAAGTGCCGTGGCATGATCCTCTGGGGGAATCCTGCTTCATGCATGACGACGCGCGAGTCCTTCAGCACCAAGGAGGAACCGGCACCATAGACTCCGTTTATGGTTGCTCCCCCACGCATGACGTTTGAAGATGAGATGCAGTTCCGTCAGGCGGCCATGGAGTGGTTGGCTATGCGCACCAATGATGGCGCCGATTCAATGTACTTCCGGGATATTGAAGAATTTGAATACGAAGGTGCGCGAATTCCGCTTCGGAACCGCTATAAGGGCATTTGGAAGCCGGCGACCTTCGGAGCTGCACTTTCGTTCACAACGAAGTATACGAAACCGGGCAAGCAGCGACCCTACGAGGACGCCGTAGGCGGAGATGGCTTGATGCGCTACAAATGGCGTGATGGCGGACCGGACATCCCTGACAATCGCGCCCTACGGGCGGCCATGGAGGCGGGGTTGCCCCTAATCTGGTTTTATGGCGTCGCGGAAGGTTTTTATCAGGCCGTATTCCCGGTCTTCCTTGTGGGCGAAGAAGCTGATGAACAACAGTTCATGGTCGAAGTCGCTGATATGGACCATCTATCCAGGGAAGGGCAAATTTTTTCCGAGGGACCCTCTCTTAGCGTGATAGAGAAGCGCTATGCCGCGCGTATGGCTCGCCAACGACTTCACCAGCCCGTATTTCGTTCTATGGTCATGAGGGCCTACGACGAACACTGTGCCGTTTGTGCCCTGCACCACGTGGAGTTATTGGATGCCGCTCACATCCTGCCGGACGCTCATGAGGACGGCATCGCCGCTGTGACGAACGGACTATCTTTGTGCAAGATCCACCACTCCGCCTATGATAGAAAATTCATGGGAATCCGCCCGGACTACGTCGTAGAAATCCGAGCAGATCTGCTAAATGAAGTCGACGGACCCATGTTGCGTCATGGCTTGCAGGAGCGTCACGGGCGGCGTCTATTGGTAATCCCACAAAGGCGAAGCGAACAACCTTCGAGCGCCCTCTTAGAAAGGGCATACAGCAGATTCTGTGAAGCGGCTTAGAAGCGAATCTGCCGGCACGCCATTAAGCATCGGTCCTAACGTGTGGATGCTTCAACTAAAATGCGTGAGATTGCCTTGACAGTCCTCTGTTTCAAGCATTTCGACGAACAGACGAAATTCAATTAGGACGCACTAAATAACATGACTAGCTTTAAAAAATTATCGAGAGTGTATCCTCATAAATACATATGCGCGTAGAGCTCGAGTTGTGATAGTGAATTTCCTCGAATTGGTGGCCCTTCACAGACGAGCATGGGTCAGTTTGTTTTTCTACGGTCGATGTCCTCCTGCGGCAAGGAGTGCTCGTAAGCGGTAGTGCTCGAAGTTCCGGAACCCGCCGGCGACCCTGGGTATCTCCTCGATCACGCCGTTTATGGCCTCGGGCGGCTCATCGCGGATCGCGTTGGCGTAGCCGTGGAACGGGTCCGGGGTCGCCATGCGAATCCTGTTCGTGAACCCCGGCCCCTGCAGGGTGAGCCAGTCATCGTGGGCGGCCCCCCGTGCGGCACTTGACCGGGTCCAGCAGCCGCGCTCGCGGCCGGCCGTCCTCGCCGCGGGAGTGGTCCACGATGCCGGTGACCAACCCGGTGCCCGGTGGACCCAGGTGGCGCCACACGTGCTCGTCGACATCGAGGGCGTTCACCCTAGCCTGCTGGGATTCGGAGGCCAGCTGGCCTTCAATTACCGGAGCGACGGCGTGCCAGACGGTGTTCTAAGCGACTCCGGGCATATCCGTTAGGGCGGAGACGGGGATGTCATGGGAGCGCAATTGAGCCACCGCTCAGGCTATTGCGCGGGTGGTGGGCTCAACCCGCGGCACCCAGCTCGTGGATTTCGCTGAACGTCGCGACCTCGCAGGCCCCCTCCGGCGCCGGTAGATCCGCTTGTGCCAGACCCCCGTACCGGCACCTCATCACAGGACGGGTCTTGAAGCAGAACCTGCCGGCGGCCGTCACCGGTTGCGAGCACCCCTCAAGAGGGACACCCAATCAGTGTCCAAAAAGTCTCCGCCACCGCGGTGAACGAGCGTGGTCCGTGTTCCGCGGCCCTTACGTGAACGTCGGTCAGATCGAAGAGCGCGCACGCGGGTGCGTAGATAGCATGAGCCACGTCGAGGCCTTCATGGATCAGGTTGCTTGCTCGCTACCCATCCTGGAGGCCTCAACCTCTACCCAGGCCTCACAACAGGCGCTCCTCGACGCCCCCACGCATCCGGCTACCCGTGATCAACTGTGAAGGGCCGAATAAGTGCGCGAGCCCAGTCGGAAACAATCACTATGGCCAAACCGTAGGGTCCGCAATGAAATGGAACCCCTTAGTTTTCAAGAGGTAATGAAAAATTCGGCTTTTGGATAAAATCCATATCAAATATTTTATTTGATGAGCAATAAATTGAACCGGCAGCTCCCTAACGCTATAAGGTTTACGGCTTGCATTCAATGTAAATCTTTAGAGTCTTAGGGGGTCAACCTGCAAATTCCTGAAGAGCGACCATTGTGTGTCGAGCCTGTTCAGTTTCTATTAGGCGAAAATTTCTTTTTTTGGCAAGAGCCTTTGTTGGTATTGACGTGGAGTGTCCAATTGCGCCAGTGACCATGACGACAACCCGTTTGGAATCTTTATCGGGAAGTGTGGCGTCAATATTGGTAGGACTCTTATTCTTTTCCGATTCGATCCACCGGACGTCTCTCGGGGTCACTCCTAACAGCGAAGAAAGGGTTTTAAGGACGTCTGGATCTCGTTTCCCTCCGATGAAGGTGATACCTACGTCACGTAAACTGGCGAGAAAATCAAACTTCTTAAGAGTAGTAGCAAACACCATTGGGTTACAATCTGTCTTGGCAAGCAAGAAACCTGCATTTATATCCCGATTGCCGGTTTCCAAAAAGCATATTCATTAGTGGTTTTCCAATAAGCAGAGCGCGTCAACACTCCCAGGGGGGAGCTCGTCGAATTCCAGGCACCCAGAATATCCCTCGCCAAAAGGCTTTGAACTGCATTGGAATGCAAACTCGGGTATGTAAAGTCAGTCTCTTCCGTATATCCGTCTTTCACGGGCAATTTCGCTAGAATTCGGTCCAAAATTTGTCGGAGCAATCCTGAATCTCGACTTGATCCAAGGTCGAAGTTGTGTGGCCATCCATTGGAGAGAAAAAGATCAATCACGAAACTTTTCGAGTGAGAGCCAATATATGATTCTCGATCGAATATTATCTGAGTCAATACTTCGGCTTCATCCACAAGTTGCTGCGCGCCATTTTCATCAACTACGGCGATTAATTGTGGGTCGATAATGTAAATCAATTTAACTATCCCAACCTTTTTCGCCGCTTGGCAGACGCAAGAAGAATGGCTGTCAAGTCCTTTTCTTGTTCGTCAAAAAACCCCCTGGGCCATGACCCTAGATCTCCGTATGAGTTTACAGAAATACGTTCATACCGAGAACTGCCATTCTCCTGGTCCACAAAATAAATTCCAGTCGAATCTGGAGTTGCTATCTCTTCAGCGATTCTTCGACGGGTCCTTGTAACGAGATACTCGCTATGGGTCTCAATAATTGCGCGAACGTCAGGTTTAGCAATAAGGAAAAAATCTGCCAGGCGTGCTTGTACTGCCGGGTGAAGGTGGAGTTCGGGCTGTTCAACGATGTAGACAGATCCAGGTGAGGCCTGCAGGAACGAAATGACAATTGGAAGTAATTGACTTGCGCCCACCCCAACAGCGGTCAAGTCTCGCTTGTGCTGTCCCAGATCGATTTCTAGGCCCCGTCCCAGTTTCCCTTGATCAATTGTGCGAATTCCCTCGGCGATACCCAGGTAGTCGATCCAGGTAGTTATTGACTGCGAAAGTGTCTCGTTGCGAAGGTGACCCTCAGGATCTCTGTATGCGATTTCTCTCTTGCCATAGTTATGTAGCAATTGGGCGGATCCCTCGCCTCTTCTGCCCGTCGGCAGGTTGGGCACAGAAACATTATATTCATTGTGTACGACCCGGGGTTGATCGCGCAGCGGCCCTAGGTACCGAACTGACCTTAGCGTATTAACTACAGCGCTGGCACAAGCTGCGAATGCCCTAAACGATTCTTCCTCTTCGGGCAGGTAAGGCGCGTATGGCCAGCCCCCCAGTAATTGATAACGCCTTCGTGTGTAATCTGGCCCTTCGAACTGATACATCGGGTAGTCAATCCAGGCCTTCCGTACTTGCATTCCGGTAAGGGCTTTAATAATTTGGTCATACAGCTGACGGGATAGTTCCTTACGGGGTGGCGTAGGCCGTGTAATTTTGCTCAACTCGTCCATAGTTTCTCGGACTAGTTCATCACCCTGTAAACCCTTAGGGCCATCGTTGGTGAAAGGGAAATAATCAGATTCATCAAGCCTGTACCGGAGGCTAAAATAAAGCTCAGTTAGAGCTTCGCTGTCGGACTTGAGAAGTTCATACGGATAGTTAGCCTTCAGGAGCTTCCGATGCACATTTTCGTCGCTGTGCCTATAGATGCCCACGGGATTCAGTCCTCTTAGGACTATGTACGTTCGGGAAAGTGGCTTTGCGGGTCCGGCTATTTTCACGTGCAGAATCTCAACGGGGCTGCCCCCAAATTCAGCTTTGATGTAATCAAGGTCGGTCTTATTTTTGATGTTTTCCGTCGAGGCTCGAAATACATTACTTTTGCCTTTACTCACACAGATTTCTTTTAGTGCTAAGTCCAAGCCGTCTGGCGAGTGAAATGTGTAGGACATATGATATAGGTCGCCATCCTCCTTATTGTCTATTCGAACTGCGGCCGTGAATTTAGCTTCGTTTTCATTGTGGTGCAGCGTTTCTGATGCTTTGCCTAATGCGAGCAGAGGGCCATTAAGTGTAATGTCGTTTTGTGTAACACTTTGAGACGCAAACAGCAGTGATTGAATAAGTGACGATTTTCCTGAGCTGTTGGTCCCAACTAAAATATTCAGCGAGGTAAGGTCGAAACTTGCATACTTAATCGACTTGAAATTTTCAACTGTCCAGTTTTCAATCACATGGGGGTTCTCTTCCACATAATTTGTTCTTGGCATGTTCCCTATTTCCTGTCTTGCTTAGGTCGTGTGGCGCTTTGACCGATCCTATCTGCGGGGCCCGGCGCGCATGCCATCGGCACAGGCATACCTGGAACAGGGCTGTACAGGTTGGTCAACGTGGGTGGTGACCATGCCGGCGTCACGAAGGCTCCGTTCAATTTGGCAGTCGAGGTGTTGTGTGTGCCACTGACCACCCGCATGCGTGCGCTTGTCTACGCGGGTATGGCTATTAGCGTTGATGGCTGGCGACTGGGCCGGGCCCTCCGGTCCCGGCCACCTCAGCCTCATGGGCTCCTTCCTGCCGCACAACTGGATCTCCCACCGCGACGACGACGCCGTGGTCCGCAACCGGGACGCGGTGCTCCAGTTCGACCTGGAGCGGTTCTTCGCCGCCGCCGGGACGCTGCCCGAGCTCAAGGCGCTGCGCCCGCTCCTGGAAGCCGCGGCCCGGGGCATCGAGTTCACCGGCCGCACCGCCGTCCAGGGCGCGGAGGCGATGGAGGCAGTGAACGGCACGTTTGGTCTCCGCCGCCTGGCCGCCGCGGCCGAGCTGCTGGCTGTCCTCGCCGAGTCCCCGGAGAGCGAGCGCCGCTACCTGGACAGCCGCGGCGGCTCCTACCGCCTGGACGCGTCCGAGGCCGTGGGTCTGAGCCGGGACGCGTTTTCAAGGCTGCTCGCCAAGGCCACGGGCGCGGACTTCAACCGCACGGTCACCCGGATGCGGCTCACCGAGGCCTGCCGGCTGCTGCGCGGCACCGACCTGCCCGTCTCGGACATCTGCTACCGGGTGGGCTTCACCAACCTCTCCAACTTCAACCGGCACTTCCGGGCCACCACCGGCACCACGCCTTCCCGCTACCGGCGGATCGACCAGCTCTGAGGGCGGCCGTCCGGAGAGTCCCGGCAGGATGTGCTCAGAGCGCCTGCAGCAGGACCAGTACGGCGCCCAGCGTCGAGGCGCCGAGGCCAACCCGCCGGACGACGCGCCGGTTGATCCGCGCGTTGACCGCGCCGGACACCGCGAAGCCCAGGACCATGGCCGGCAGGAGAGCAGCCGCGAAGAGCACGGTCCGGCGGTCGATCGACCCCACCACGGTCAGCGCAACGAGGGCCATCACGGCCCCGACCAGGAAGAAGGCGCTCATGGTGCCGCGCATCCGGGCCCGCGAGGACCCGTGCCACACGAGCGCCATGGGCGGACCGCCGATGGACGTGGCCGTCCCCAGGAGGCCGGAGGCCGCCCCCGCGACGACGACGGCCGCGGGCCGGGGCCGCGGCCGCCAGCCGCACACGCTGAGCAGCACGGCCAGCAGCACGGTGCTCGCCAGGACGAGGGCCAGCGTCCGGGCGGACAGGGCGGCCACCAGCAGGGCACCCGCCACGGTGCCGGGGATCTGCCCCGCCACGGCCCAGCCCGCGTCCTTGACGTCCACGGCGGCGCGGTCCCGCAGCACGCCGAGCGCGGTGAGCCCGGTGACCACCAGGATGAGGGAACCGGGCAGCAGGGTGGGATCGAACAGGGCGATCACGGGGGCGGAGAGCAGGGCCACGCCGAAGCCGATCGCGCCCTGCAGACAGGAGGCGATGCTCACCACGAGGGCGACGACGGCGAGCTCCAGGCCGGTCATCCAGCACCTCCCGGTCGCGGGCAGGGGATGGGTGAATTGTTCCACCTCCGGAGGCCGCCCGGAGAACGTGCACCCGACGGAGGCGGTGCACGTCGTGCCGGTCCTCGTCCGGATCACCTGAGGGCCGGCTGTTCCCTCACCTGCGCCGCACCGATAGCCTCGAGATGGGCGGTGCCGCTCCAGGATCGCCCGTCTTGGTGACCGGCCGGTGACGGCGCGGTCACTCGAATCTGGGAGGCCAGCATGACTGATGCACAGCAGGATCCGAACCAGCAGGAGGGTCCCGCCGACGGCGGAGCCTTCGGCTCTCCGGGTGTCTCCGACGGTGGCGCGGACGGCGGCGCGGACAGCGGCGCCGAAGGCCCGGCCGACGGCGGAGCGGCCGGCACCCCGGGCGTCCACGACGGCGGCGCTGACGGTGGGGCCGACGGCGGTGCCGAGGGCCCGGCCGACGGTGGGGCCGCCGGCACTCCGGGTGTGCAGGACGGTGGTGCAGACGGCGGCGCCGAGGGCCCGGCCGACGGTGGAGCCGCCGGCACCCCGGGCGTGCAGGACGGTGGCGCCGACGGTGGTGCCGAGGGCCCGGCCGACGGAGGGGCCAGTGGCACCTCGGGCGTGCACGACGGCGGTGCCGACGGTGGCGCCGATGGCGGTGCCGACGGGGGAGCCGGAGCACGAGGCCTCTGAGCGTGGATGCCGTCCGCACTGACGGGCAGGACCCCGGCGCCACTGGTGGCTCCGGGGTCCTGGAGACCCGCCTGATCGACATCGGCCGCGAGCGCTTCGCCCGCGACGTCTGGGGCCGGGCGCCGCTGCTCACCCGCCGGGCGGGCGGCTACTCCGACCTGTTCTCCGCCGACGCCGTCGACGAGCTGATCTCGCGCCGCGGGCTGCGCACGCCCTTCCTGCGCGTCGCCAAGGACGGCTCGACGCTCCCCGACGCGTCCTTCACGTCCCCCGCCGGTGTCGGCGCCACCATTGCGGACCAGCTCGACGACACCGCGCTGTGGCGCCGGTTCGCCGACGGCGCCACGCTGGTGCTGCAGGCCCTGCACCGCACGTGGGAGCCGGTCGGGGACTTCACCGCCGCGCTCAGCAGCGAGCTGGGACATCCGGTGCAGGCCAACGCCTACATCACCCCGCCGCAGAACCGCGGGTTCGACGACCACTACGACGTCCACGACGTCTTCGTCCTGCAGATCGAGGGGACCAAGCGCTGGGTCCTCCACGAGCCGGTGCACCCGGATCCGCTGCGGGACCAGCCCTGGACCGACCGCCGCTCCACCGTGGCCGAGGCCGCCAAGGGCGAGGCCTACCTCGACGTCGTGCTCGAACCCGGCGACGCCCTCTACCTGCCGCGCGGCTGGCTGCACGCGGCCCAGGCGCAGGGGGCGGTCTCCATCCATCTCACGCTCGGGATCCACACCTGGACCCGCCACGGCCTGGCCGAGCAGCTCGTCCAGGAGGCGCTGGCGCTGCTGGCCGAGGACCCCGAGATGCGCCGGTCCCTGCCCCTGGGCACCGACGGACCGGGCGGGGAGCTCGACACCGTCCGGAAGCGCCTGATCGACGCGCTCGCCGAGGCCGATCCCACCCCGCGGTTCCACCGCACCCGGCGAGGACAGGGGCGCCCGGCCCCGCTGGGGCCGCTGGCACAGCTCGCCGCCGTCCAGGACCTGGGCTCCGGGTCCCCCGTCCGGCTGCGCGGTGCCCTGGAGGCACGGCTGGAGGGCTCGCGCCTGAGCACGCGCGTGGGGTGGCTCGACTTCCCGGAGACCGATCTGCCCTCCGTCTCGTGCCTGCTCGACGGCGAGATCCACACCGCCGGTGAGCTCGGCGTCGAGCTCGCCGAACGACTGCTGCGCGCGGGAGTCCTCGTTCCCGCGGCTCTGTGACGGCGCCGTGACTGCTGCGGAGCGCTTCTTCTGCGCCGAGGCCGCCCGGGTGCGCGGCGACCCGATGGCGGGCACGGCCCCGCGCGGCCTGGTCTGGGTCCTCATCGAGCACCGTGGCGGCTGGCCGGTCAACGGGTTCGACGGTCTCGAGCTCGAGCCGGAGACCAAGGCCCGCGTGTTCTCCGCCGCGCAGGCGGCGAAGGCCCGGATCCTCCTCATCCGGCGCCACGGCCGCCGCCGACACGAGGAGGGCCCCACCCGGTGGGCCGTGCTGCGCCACGACGGCTCCGGCGACGGTCGTCAGCACTGGGGCACGTGGAGCCGCGACGAGGACCTGGCAGGAATCGCCACGGCCCTCGACCTCCCCGGGGAGACCGGCCGTCCACCGGTCCTGCTGGTCTGCGCGCACAGCCAGCACGACCCCTGCTGCGCGGTGCGTGGACGTCCCGCGGCAGATGCCCTCAGCGAGCGCTGGCCGGATCTGGTCTGGGAGTGCTCGCATGTCGGCGGTGACCGGTTCGCCGCCAACGTCGTCGTCGCCCCCGACGGCGTCTACTACGGAGGACTCGACGCGGAGTCCTCCGTCACCACGGTCGAGGAGCACCTCGCCGGCCGGGTCTCCGCGGAGCAGCTGCGCGGGTACACCGATCTCTTCCCGCCGCAGCAGGCCGCTGTCGCGGCCGCGCTCGAACGCTTTGGCCCGGCCGGGCGCCACGACTACACGGTGGCCGAGACCGTCCGCGACGGCGACCGCTGGCGGATCCGTCTCGCCGGCCGCCCACCCGGGCCAGGCCTCGTCGACGTCAAACTGCGGTCCCGTGCCGCCCCACCGCATCAGCTGACCTGCCGCGGCCCGGCCACGAGTTCGGCCCGGGTCTACGAGCTCACCGCGATCCGCGCGGTCTGAGGGGCAGGGCGACCGACGGCACGGCGCTGCGGCCGCGACCGTGGACCGCGGTGTCGTCGGAACTCTCCGGCGACCGGCCTGCACCCGACGGCGGCCCCGCGCCCGCCGCGGGCGGCGGACCGGCCCGCCGGGGTCAGCCGACCGGGACGAGCTCCGACCGAAGGGCGGTCAGGAAGGCGTCGACGTCCTCCGGCGTGGTGTCGAAGCTGCACACCCAGCGGACCTCGCCCGTGGCGGCGTCCCAGTCGTAGAACCGGAACCGCCGGCGCAGGCGGTCCGCGACGCCGGCGGGCAGGGTGGCGAAGACGGCGTTCACCTGGGTCTCCTGCGTGAAGGCGACGCCTCGCATCGACCCGTCGGCGATGCCCGCCTCGATGCCCTCGCGCAGGCGCCGGGCCATCGTGTTCGCACGGCCCGCGGTGCGCAGGTACAGGTCACCGTCCAGGAGCGCCAGCAGCTGGGCCGAGACGAACCGCATCTTCGACGCCAGCTGCATCTGGTGCTTGCGCAGGTAGACCAGGCCCTGGGAGGCGCCCTCGTTCAGGACCACCACGGCCTCGGCGCCGAGCGCCCCGTTCTTGGTCCCGCCCAGGGAGAGCACGTCCACGCCGACGTCGGTGGTGAAGGCGCGCAGCGGCAGCCCCAGGGCGGCCGCCGCGTTCGCGAGCCGGGCCCCGTCCAGGAACACGGTCATGCCGTGCGCGTGTGCGGAGTCCGTGATCGCCCGGATCTCCTCCGGGGTGTACAGGGTGCCGAGCTCGGTGGACTGGGTGAGGTGGACGACGAGCGGCTGGGCGCGGTGCTCGTCCCCCCAGCCCCAGGCCTCCGCCGCGATCAGCCCGGGCGTGAGCTTGCCGTCGCCCGTGGGGATCGGAAGGAGCTTGAGGCCGCCGGACTTCTCGGGCGCCCCGCCCTCGTCGACGTGGATGTGCGCCGTGTCCGCGCAGATCACCGCGCCCCAGCGCGGGAGCATCGACTGGAGGCCGACGACGTTGGCGCCCGTGCCGTTGAACACCGGCCACACCGAGGCGCCCTCGCCGAAGTGCTGCACGATCACGTCCTGCAGCCGCGCCGTGTACGCGTCCCCGCCGTAGGCGACCTGGTGCCCGCCGTTCGCCTCGGCCAGCGCGTCCAGCACCTCCGGGTGGATCCCGGAGTAGTTGTCCGAGGCGAATCCCCGCAGCTGCGGGTCGTGGATCGTCGGCATTCAGTCCCTCACCTCGTCCTGGATCTGGTCCCTTTGGATCTCGTCCTTGGGGATCTCGATGACCGAGTCGTTCAGTTCCGGGGCCTCGGCATCCCAGAGTCCGGCGAAGGCGGTCGCGAGCCGCTCCTCCAGGCCGGCCAGGGCCGTCACCCGGAAGATCACGGCGGCAGCGCGCAGCGGCTCGCCGGTCTCGCGGGCGGCCTTCGCCCAGCCCTGCGCCACCGCCCGGGTCCACGCCTCGCTCGCGGCCTTCACCGCGGCGTAGTTGGCGCCGCCCGCCAGTGGGCGCTTCACCGCCGTCGAGGACACGATCGCCAACCGGCCCGCCGGCGAGGTCCGCAGGTCCTCGTCGAAGGCACGGCTCAGGTGGCGCAGCGCGGAGAAGGAGGTCTCCAGCACGCGGTAGTCCTCCTCCGTCTGCCCGGCGAGTCCACCGCCGCCGCGCCAGCCGCCGACGAGGTGCAGGAGCCCGTCGACCGTCAGGCCACGGACGTGCAGTCGGCGGGCGAGGTCGAGCACGGCGCGCTCGTCCGCGAGCTCCACCGTCTCCGTGTCCGCCTCCAGTGCTGCCAGGGGAGCGAGCTTCTCCGGGTGGCGCCCCGTGGCGACGACGCGGGCCCCGGCCGCGGTCAGGGTCTGCGTCGCCGCCAGGCCGGACGCGCTGGTGGCGCCCGCGATCAGCACGGTGCGGCCGGTGAGATCGGTCATGGCTCAATCGTCCGTGGCGCGGATGCCGGTCGTCGACTCGATGACGCTCTTCATCTTCTTCTCGAGCGCCTCGAAGAACATCGACAGCGGGAACTCGTCATCCAGCACCAGGTCCGTGTAGCCCCTCGGCGGCCCGGCCAGCACCTCACGGGGGAGCCCCTCCGCCCACGCCGAGGCGGGATGCGGCGGCACGACGGAGGCGATGAGGTCGTACGCCGCCAACCAGTGCACCGTCTTCGGCCGGTCGATCGACTCCCAGTACAGCTGGTCGATCGCCTCGCCGAGCTCGACGACCGCGTCGGCGACCTCGTCCCAGTCGACGCTGAGCTCGACGTCACGCCACTGCAGGACGTGCTTCCGGTGGAGCCAGGCGAACAGCAGCTGCCCGCCCAGCCCGTCGTAGTTGCGCACCCGGGATCCGGTGATGGCGAAACGGAAGATCCGGTCGAAGATCACCGCGTACTGCACGAACTTCCCGTGCCGGCGGGTCTGCCCCTCGACGTCGGTGAGCTCGTCGCCGGCCGCGCTGCGCGCCGTGAGCGCACGCTCGACCGTGACCGATTCCCGGAACGCCGTCAGATCGCAGCGCAGCTCCTCCAGGGAGTACAGGAAGAACGGCATCCGCTGCTTGATCATGAAGGGGTCGAACGGCAGGTCGCCGCGCATGTGCGTGCGGTCGTGGATGAGGTCCCACAGCACGAAGGTCTTCTCGGCGAGATCCTGGTCGGCGAGCAGCGCCGCGGCGTCGGCGGGCAGGTCCAGCTTCGTGATGCCGGCGGCCGCGGTGACCACGCGCCGGTAGCGTGCGGCCTCACGGTCCTGGAAGATGGCGCCCCAGGTGAACCGGGGGACCTCCCGCACGGCGACCGTCTCGGGGAACAGGACCGCGGAGTTCGAGTCGTACCCCGGGGTGAAGTCGATCAGCCGCAGGGACACGAACGCCGTGTTGCCGTAGTCCCCGGCCTCGAGCTCGGCGATGAACTCCGGCCAGATCGTCTCGACGAGCACGGCCTCGACGTGCCGGTCCGCCGAGCCGTTCTGGGTGTACATCGGGAACACGACGAGGTGCCGGATCCCGTCGACGCGGTGCCGCTGCGGCTGGAACTCGAGGAGGGAGTCGAGGAAGTCCGGCTCCCCGAAGCCGTCGTCCGCCCAGCGCGCGAAGTCGCCGGGCAGCGCCGCCAGGTAGGCGGCGTCGTGCGGGAACAACGGGGCGAGCTCGGCGATCGACGCCACGATCACGTCGACCTGTGCGCGTGCCGCCGGGTGGTCGGCCGGATCGGGGACGGAGCCGTCCTTGACCTGCAACGCCTGCAGCTCGGTGGCCGCCGACTTCAACCGGAGCCAGGCAGGGCTCGACTCCACGGTGCGGGCGTCCTCCACGACCTCAGGCTCGCCGAGAATGGCCTGCACCGTCTGCAGAGACATGGACATCGGAACCCTCCTGCCGTGGATTCACCGGAAAATTTCCGGTGGTATGGCTCGCATACAGGAAGATTCACATGTGACGGCGGGGGTGTCAATCCTCTCCACGCGATCGGCTGGTAGCGTTCGGCCCATGGACGACCCCGTGGATGTGCGACTGGCGACCGAGGTGTCCCACGACCCGCGCGCCACCCTCGCCCAGCTGTCCGAGCGGGTCGGCCTCTCGGTCTCGGCCGTGCAGGCCCGCCTGCGCAAGCTCGAGAGCAGCGGCGTGATCACCGGATACCAGGCGATCCTCGACCCCGAGGCGATCGGAAGGCCGCTGGCGGCCTTCATCGAGATCACGCCGCTCGATCCCCGCCAGCCGGACAACGCCCCCGAGCTCCTGCAGCCGATCACGGCGATCGAGGCGTGCCACTCGGTGGCCGGGGACTCCTCCTACATGCTGTTCGTCCGAGTGGCCTCCCCGAAGGCGCTCGAGGCGCTCGTCAACGAGGTGCGCCAGGTGGCCTCCGTCAGCACCCGCACCACCGTGGTGCTGCAGACCTTCTACGAGCACCGGCCGATGCTGCCCGCCGAGGACTGAGGCGGCGGCGGTGCCGTCCGTCGGCGGCCACGGCCGCACTCCGGCTTCGAGGGGCAGGGCGTGGCAGAACGGCGGTCGGCCGGCTCCCGCGCCGTGGGGCACGGGAGCCGGCCGACCGCCGTTCCGTCCGGGGTTCGACCGGTCTCAGCCGGCGTGGGCGAGGGTGCTGGCCTCCTGCGCATCCGGCGCCGCGGCAGGCTCGTCGACCACGGTGTTGCGCAGTACGCCCAGGCCGGTCACCTCGACCTCGACCTCGTCGCCCGCGGTCAGCAGGCCGCCCTCGCCCCAGAAGAGGCCGACGCCACCGGGGGTGCCGGTGACGATGACGTCGCCGGGGTGCAGCCGGGTGAAGCCGGTGACGTAGGCGATCAGCGTGGGGATGTCGAAGTAGAGGTCGGCGACCGAGGCGTGCTGGCGGACCTCGCCGTTGACGCGGGTCTCGAGCGTCAGCTCGCGGACGTCGCCCACGTCCGAGGCGGGGACCAGATAGGGGCCGAACCCACCGGTGGCCGGGAAGTTCTTCCCGGGGATCCACTGGCTGGCGGCCTTCTGCCAGTCGCGCACCGAGAAGTCGTTGTAGTTGGCGTACCCGGCGACGTGGTCGAAGGCGTCCTCCGGGGCCACGTGCCACGCCTCCTTGCCGATCACCAGGGCCATCTCGCCCTCGTAGTCGAACTTCTCGGTCGAGGCGGGCCTGACCGCCGGCGCGAGGTGGCCCATCTGCGTGTCCGGGAACCGGGTGAAGACCGTCGGTGCCGTCTGACCTGTCTTGCCGGACTCCTCCTGATGGGTCCGGTAGTTGACGCCGATGCAGATGATCTTCCCGGGCTCCGTCAGGCAGGGCAGGTAGGTGATGTCCTCCTCGGCGTGCGCGGGGGCGCCCTCCAGGTCGGCGGAGGTCAGGCGGCCGAAGAGACCCGCAGCAACTGCCGCGTGGAGCGAGGGGGCCAGGTCCTTGCCGGAGGGGCCGAGGTCGTGCACGGTGCCGCAATCGGCCACGCCCCAGGTGGGGCTGCCGTCGGGGGCCGAGAAGCTGACGTAGTTCACAGAGATCTCCCATCGAGTCGGGTGGTGTGCGTCCTCGGGCCTTCCGCGGTGGGGGCGTGATGCCGAGCGGTGACGTGGATTACACGCTAGCCAGCGGGTCCGCATTTGGCAACTAAAAAATATTCTCGACTTTAGATTGTGTGAACACTGGAAAAATGTCGTCGAGTGGGACATGCTGTGTGATGACGATCTCAGTGGCCCCGTGCCACGCCGTTCCCGCTCGACGCCGGGAGGGGTTCGACTCTTTGGAAAGGACGAGCGCTGATGAGCACTCCCAAGCCGGCCCAGCACATGATTCTGACGACGTTCATGCTTCCTGCCGGGTACCACAAGGACAGCTGGCGCATGGACGGCAGCAGGGCGGAGGAGCTGGGCAACCTCGACTTCGTCCTGGAGCTCACGCAGATGGCCGAGGCGGCGAAGCTGGACGCCGTCTTCTTCGGGGACGTGGTGCACGCGAACACGCTGCTGCGCGGGGACATCAAGATGAACGGCTTCTACGAGCCGGTCACGGTGCTCTCGGCGCTCGCCGCGCGCACGAAGCACATCGGCCTGGTGGGCACGATCTCCACCTCGTTCTCGGAGCCCTACAACGTGGCGCGGCAGCTCTGCGGACTCGACCACATGTCGGGCGGCCGCGCCGGCTGGAACATCGTGACGTCCTCCGACGGCTTCCAGAACTACGGGGTCGAGGAGGCGCCGGACCCCGCGACCCGGTACCGCCGGGCCACTGAGTTCGTCGACGTGGTGCGCCGCCTCTGGGACTCCTGGGACGACGGGGCGGTGATCGTCGACCGTGGGTCCGGGGAGTACCTGGACCGGTCCCGGCTGCACCCGATCGACCACGAGGGCGAGTTCTTCCGCGTCCAGGGCCCGCTGAACATGCCCACCAGCCCGCAGCGGCACCCCGTGCTCGCGCAGGCAGGGTCTTCCGGCCCCGGCATGGACCTGGGCTCCTCCATCGGCGACATGATCTACACCGCGCAGCCTGACAAGGGGCGCTCGATCGAGTTCTACGCCGCGTTCAAGCAGATGGCCAAGGACAAGGGGCGCAACCCGGACCACGTCAAGATCGTCCCGGGCATCCTGCCGATCATCGGTGACACCGAGGCGGAGGCCCGCGAGCTCGCCGACGAGCTGGGCCGCCACGTGCACCTGGAGAACGGGCGGGCGCAGGTCGGTGCCGACCTGCGCATGGACCTGTCCGAGCTGGACTACGACGAGCGCATCCCGGCGGAGTGGTTCCGCGACGACGACGCCTACGGCAGCCGCTACAAGATCTACCGGACGAAGTCCGTGGAGATGGGGATGACGCTGCGCGAGCTGATCGTGGACCTCGCCCGTTCCACCGGCCACCAATGGATGGCGGGAACCCCCTCTCAAGTCGCCGACCGGATGGTCGACTGGTTCGAGTCCAAGGCCTGCGACGGCTTCAACCTGAACTCCCCGTTCAACCCGGGCGGCTTCCGGCTGATCTGCGACAAGCTCGTGCCCGAGCTGCAGGACCGCGGGTACTTCCGTGCCGAGTACGAGGGCGCCACGTTCCGGGAGAACCTGGGCCTGCCCGAGGTCTCCACGTCGCTCCTGCCGGCCTGAGGGCTGTTGCCCGGCCGGAGCCGCGCAGCCGCACCACGCACCCGGACCCGCCCGCTGCGGAGCCCGGCCGACGCAGTCCCGGCCCGTCCACCAAGCTGAGAGAGGTATGACAATGACTGAACTGTCCGTGGGGCCCGGCCTCGACGTCGAGGAGGCGCGGGAGGACTTCCTGCGGCGTGCCGAGAGCATCGTCGGGGCCGAGAACGTGATCCGCCCGGAGACGACCGAGGGCTACCGGGACCCCTATCCGCTGCAGCCCGGCCGGTCGCCCTGGCCCGGGGTGCGGCCCGCGGACACCGCCGAGGTGCAGGCCCTGGTCCGGCTCGCGAACGAGACCGGGACCCCGATGTGGACCTTCTCCCGCGGCAAGAACCTCGGCTACGGCGGGCCGGAGCCGCGCGACCGGAGCACGGTCGCCCTCGACCTGGGGCGCATGAACCGCATCCTCGAGGTGGACGACCGGCTCTGCTACGCCGTCGTCGAGCCCGGGGTGACGTTCTTCGACCTGTACGAGTACATCCAGGAGCGCGGCCTGAAGGTCTGGCTCTCCGTCCCGGCGCTGGGCTGGGGCTCCGTCCTGGGCAACGCGCTGGACCGCGGCTACGGCATGACCCCGCTGGGCGACCACTCCAAGCAGATCTGCGGCATGGAGGTCGTCCTGCCGGACGGCGAACTGCTGCGGACCGGGATGGGGGCGATGAGCGGCACCGGCCTCGGACCGATCTTCCAGGGCGGCTTCGGTCCCACGCTCGACGGGTTGTTCACCCAGTCCAACCTGGGGGTCGTGACGAGCATCGGACTCTGGCTGATGCCGTGGCCGGAGGTCTACGTCAACGGCGACGTCACCGTCGAGCGGGAGGAGGACCTGCCGAAGCTGATCGACATCCTCACCCAGCTGCGGCGCGAGGACGTCATCCAGAACAACGCGCTGTGCGGGAACGTGGTGCGCGCGGTGACCATGAACGGCCCGCGGTCCCGCTGGTACCAGGGGGAGGGGTCCATCCCGCCCGAGCGCCTCGAGGAGATCCGCCAGGAGCTCGGCATCGGCCAGTGGAACGCCAAGTTCGGCATCTACGGGGACAAGGGCCTGGCCGAGCGCCGCCTGGAGATCATCCGGGAGCGGTTCGCGGACCTGGAGGGCTTCACGGTCAACGCACGGCTCTACGAGGGGGCGGAGGGGGCGCGCGTCGCCTACGCCGACATCGCCGACCAGGACCGCACCCAGATGGCCGGCGTGCCCACGCTCAAGCCCCTGGGCACGATCAACTACATGGCCGAGAACGGCGGGCACATCGACGCCGCCCCGATCCTGCCCGCCCGTGGGGAGGAGGTCTGGGACTTCTACCAGGAGGTCAAGGACCTGTACACCGAGTACGGCTTCGACCTGTACATCGGATACCACCTCTATCCCCGGCACATGGTGCACGTCACCATGATCTACTTCGAGAACGACAACGAGGAGATGCTCGGCCGGGCGCGGGATCTGTATGAGCGACTGCTGGACGCCGCCCGCCGCCGCGGGTACGCCCCCTACCGCAGCCACATCGACTACATGGACCGCATCTCCGACGGGTTCGACTTCAACGACCACGCCGTGCGGCGCTTCCAGGAGCGGCTGAAGGACGCCGTGGACCCCGCAGGCATCCTCGCCCCGGGCAAGCAGGGCGTCTGGCCCGCCCGGTACCGGGGCGGCCGCTGAGCCCGCCGGGTCTGCCGGCGGGCGGCGGTCACGCCGACGCCGGCAGACCCACTTCCACGCCGAGCGTGGCGATCGCCTCCAGGGTGCCCCGGTAGTGGTCGGCCAGCAGGCTCGAGGCGGCCTCCGCGTCGCGGGCCAGGGCGGCGTCGAGAATGGCCTGGTGCTCGGCGGAGAGGTCCCGCCCGGTCCAGTTCGTCGCAGAGGTCGCCCAGCAGTTGTAGAGCTGCGCCAGGTCGGACAGCGTGTTCGTCAGGTCGACCAGCGCCGGAATGCCGCAGGCGGCGAGCAGCTGGGCGTGGAACGCCTGGTGTGCGGCGGCCCACTCGGCGGTCAGCCGGTTGTCCTCGTCCCGGCTGGGTGTGCGCTCCATCGTGTGGTGCGCGGCCATGAGCTCGCCCTCCCACGCCAGGTCGCCGCGCTCGATGGCCAGGGTGACCCCGAACTGCTCGTTGACGCACCGCAGCTCGGTGATGTCCCGCAGCTCGTCCAGGGACAGGGTGGGCACGAAGAAGCCGCGGTTGGGGCGCAGGACCACCAGCCGCTCGCCCGCCAGGCGCGTGAGCGCCTCCCGGACGACCGTGGACGACGTGTTGAACTGCTCCGAGATCTGGTTCAGCTGCAGGCGGTCGCCCGGCGCCCACTGTCCGCTGAGCATGTTGATGCGCAGCTCGTCGCGGATGTGCTTGGAGAGCGTTTCTGCGTCTGTCCGTTTGGCCATGCCATCAGTCTACGTTCTGCGTCGATCATGTACACGGTGGGCGAGAAACGATCAGCCAGCTGGATCTTCAGATTCTGCATTCTGTCGCTGGAACGTCTCTTGTCAGCTTCTTGCGACTATTGCGTGCATCACAACCTCATCGTAGACTCGGGCGCAGAGAAAATATTTTGCACATTAAAATGCACCACATCGAACCATGGGAGACGAGATGACTGCCAGGACTGGAGTCCAGTACAAGGCCGGCCTGAACGACGGCCGCGAGGTGTGGCTGGGCGACGAACAGATCGACATCACCACCCACCCCGCGCTGGCGCGGTCCATCGAGGGGATGGCGGGCTACTTCGACTACCAGCACGACCATGCCGAGGACGTCCTCATGCCGGCCCCGGACGGGGGACAGATGAACGTCTCCCACCTGCTGCCGCGCAGCGCGGAGGACATCGAGCGCCGGCACGTGGCCTTCGACCGTCTCGCCCGCTACTCCGTCGGCATGCTGGGACGCACCCCGGACTACGTGAACGTGGTGCTGGCCGGCCACGTCGCTCGTCGCGACATCTTCGAGCAGTACGGCGACCCCGTCTTCCACGACCGCCTGGCGGCCTACCAGCGCGAGGTCATCGACGGCGACCTGGCGCTGACCCACACCATCGTGCACGCGGCCATCGACAAGTCGGCCGGCGAGTTCGAGGGCGTCAACGAGGACCTGACCCTGCGCGTGGTCGACCGGACCGTCGACGGCCTCGTGGTGCGCGGCGCCAAGATGCTCGCGACCCTCGGCCCGATCGCCGACGAGCTCTACGTGTACCCCGCCACCCCGATCCGCCCGGGGGACGAGGCCCACGCCGTCTCCTTCGCGATCCCGGTCAGCACCCCCGGGGTGGTCTCGGTGTGCCGGGATCCCTACGTGGTCGACATGGAGGTCGTGGACCGGCCGTTCTCGGCCCGTTTCGACGAGCAGGACGCTGTCGTCATCTTCGAGGACGTCCTGGTGCCCTGGCACCGGGTCTTCATCGACGGCAACCTCGACGTCTACAACCGCCTCAACGGGGGCACCGCCACCGGCAACACCCAGCAGCAGACCGCCGTCCGGGCCTGCGTGAAGCTGGAGTTCGCCTACGACCTGTGCGTGCAGATGGCCAAGGCCACCGGCACGGACACCAAGCCTGAGACGGCCGCGCTGCTGGGCGAGATCTACTCCTACCTGCGCATCGCCCGGGCCGTGGTCCACTCCGCCGAGGTGAAGTCCTCGGACTGGGGCGGGGGCGCCTGGTTCTGCCACGACGACATCTCGTCCCTGCGCACCATGATGCCGATCTGGATGGCGCGGGTGAACGACATCATCAAGACCCTGGGCTCGCACAACCTGCTGGCCACGCCGACCGCGGCGGCCTTCGACCACCCCCGGCTGGGGCCGCTGGTGGAGAAGTATCTGCCGGGAGCCCAGGGCATCTCCGCCCAGGAGCGGGCGCGGATCTTCCGCACCGCATGGGACTTCGCCGGGTCCGCGCTGGGATCGCGCAACGAGCTGTACGAGCGCTTCTACCTCGGCTCGGTGGGGCGGGCCCGGGGGCTCGACCACCGCAAGGCCCAGGCCAAGGGGGAGACCGGTGCGTACCGCGCGCTGTTCGAGGAAGCCGGCATCCCCGAGGCCGGCGCAGCCGTGCCGCAGCCCGTCGCCGTCGCCAACTGAACCCAGCTGACCGGACCGGTGGGCCACGGGGCGCCACCGGACACGAGAGGAATGAGGAAGCAGATATGTCCTGGGGACTGATCAGCGAGATGGGGCACGTGGGCATCCAGACCACCGACCTCGACGCCTCCGTCTGGGATGCGACGCAGCTGCTCGGGCTGCGCGTCACCGAGCGGGCGGGCGATGCCGTGTACCTGGCCGCCGGTGAGGTGCACCACGAACTCGTCTACCGGGAGTCGGACGTCAACGGCGTGGACTCCCTCGGACTGGTGGCCCGCGACGGCGACGCCCTGAAGACCATCCGCCGCCGGGTCCAGGACGAGAATCTCGAGGTCCTGTCCGAGCTTCCCCGCACCGCCGGGGTGGAGGACGGCTTCAGCTTCGTCGGCCCCGAGGGGTACGTCTTCGAGATCACCATCGGCCGGCAGGCGGACGTGGCCGCGCAGAAGGGGTTCGGACCGGACCGCTACGGTCACCTCAACTTCCATCCCCGGAACACGCGATCCATGATGGAGTTCCTGCGGCGGGTCCTGGACTTCCGCCTCTCCGACGTGATCGGTGACGACTACGCCTACTTCATGCGGTGCAATCCGGACCACCACGGGATCGCCCTGCTCCCCGGCAAGGGCACGTTCCACCACCACGCGTGGCAGACGCAGTCCGTGGCGGACCTGGCCAAGCTGGGGGACCGGCTGAACAAGGTCGGCCGGGACCTCATCTGGGGCCCCGTGCGCCATGGTGCAGGTCACAACATCGCCGCATACTATGTCGAGCATTCGGGAGCGGTCGTGGAGCTGTACACGGATCTGGAGCAGATCTACGACGACAACCGGGAGCCGATCGTCTGGGGCGCCGAGGACAACTGGTGGAACATGTGGAGCGACTACCGTCCGCTGGACTTCCGCGACTTCGGCATTCCTCCTGTGGTGCGCCGCCTCACCTCGGCCTGACCCGTCCTGACCCGTCCTGACAACGGTGCTCCCGACGACGTGAAGCACCCCTCATATCAGCCAGCCGTCATCGTCCCTGTCGGACCTCCCGGTCCGAGGGGTGCGGCGTGCAAGCCCCGGTGTCCCTGGCACCCGGAAGTTGGAGCACCATGGATCAGCAGAACCCGCCCTCCCGGGCCGGCGGCCATCCGTCGACCCCGAACGACACCCTGAACACGAAGGACCTCCGGCGAGTGCTCGGGTCCAGCATGCTGGGCTCGATCATCGAGTACTACGACTTCATCCTGTACGCGACGGCGGCCGCCATCGTCTTCGACAAGGTCTTCTTCGCGAACCTCGACCCGGCCCTGGCGCTCTTCGCCTCCTTCGGCACCCTGGCCGCCGGATACGTGGCGCGGCCCCTGGGCGGCCTGGTCTTCGGCCACTTCGGCGACCGGGTGGGCCGCAAGCAGATGCTCGTGGTTTCGATGATGATGATGGGCGTCGCCACGATCGCCATCGGCCTGCTGCCCACCCCGGACGTGATCGGCTGGATGTCCCCGGTGATCCTGGTGCTCCTGCGCATGGTGCAGGGGATCTCCGTGGGCGGCGAGTGGGGCGGTGCCACGCTCATGGCCCTGGAGCACGCCCCCGCCTCCCGCCGTGGGTTCGCCGCGGCCTTCGCCAACGCCGGCGGACCCGTGGGCGGTCTGCTGGCCACGCTGGTGGTCTCCGCGACGTCGGCCCTGACCGGTGACCAGTTCCTCGAGTGGGGCTGGCGCGTGCCGTTCCTGCTGAGCGCCGTGCTCATCGTCATCGGCATGGTGATCCGCCTCAAGGTGGCCGAGTCGCCGGTGTTCCAGCAGCTGGCCGCCGAGGCAGAGCAGGTCAAGGAGACCCGGAAGACCCCACTGGGCGAGATCCTGGCCCGCCACTCCAAGACTGTGGGCCTGACCCTGGTCGCCAGCCTCGGCTTCTACGCCTGCCAGGGCATTCTGACCTCCTGGGGTGTGGCGCAGGCCGTCAACAACGGCATCGCCCGCGAGTGGGTGCTCAACTGGAAGGGCGTCGCGGCGATCGTCACCGTGGCCGTCTCCTTCCTGGCCGCCCGGATGAGCGACCGCATCGGCCGCCGGACCGTGCTCACGATCGGTGCCGTGGCCGGGATCGTCCTCGCCTGGCCGATCCTGGTGATGCTCACGAGCGGCAGCCCCTGGCTGTTCGTCGCGGCGATCCTCATCGGCAACGGCCTGGTCCAGGGCATCCTCGCCGGGCCGATCGGTGCCTTCATCTCCGAGCTGTTCCCGCCGCGGGTGCGCTACACCGGCGCCTCGCTGTCCTACCAGCTGGCCTCCACGCTCGGGGCGGGCTTCACGCCCATGATCGTCACGGGTCTGATGATCGCCGGCGGCCTGCCGCTGGTCGGCGTCTTCTGGATCGCCGTGCTCGTGGCCGGCCTGGTCTGCATCCGGCGCGTCCCCGAGGGCGCGGAGGGGATGCAGAGCACCCACCTGGAGCGCGCCCGCTTCAAGGCCACCAAGCGCATCGCCACCCGCCGCGCCCCACGGGAGACCGTGGGCGCGGGCCACGGGACGCGCGGGGACGAGGCCTGAGGTGGGCGGCGACGGGCAGCTCACGGCACAGGGCACGCTCACGGACCGTCTGCTCCAGCACGCCCACCGGGTCCGGTTCGAGGACTTCGGCACCGCCGTGCTGGAACGGGCCCGGCACCGGATGCTCGACGCCCTCGGCAACATCGCCGCCGGCCACCGTGCCCAGGGCATGGAGCAGCTGGTCGAGACCGTCGTCGGCTGGGGCGGGCGCGAGGACGCGCCCGTCCTGGGGGACGGGCGCAGGATCCCGGCACACCACGCCGCGATGCTCAACGCGGCCCTCATGCGCTCGTTCGACTTCGAGCCGGTCGGCGCCGAAGGACCGGGGCGGCGACAGGTCGCGGCGCACATCACCGGCACCACCGTGCCCGTCGCCCTGGCGGTCGGGGAGCGGGAAGGGGCCGACGGCCGGCAGCTGTTGACTGCCCTGCTGGCGGGCGAGGACATCGCCGCCCGGCTCGCGTTCGGTTCGGGCTTCGACGTCTACTCCGGCCAGGACAACACGGGCACCGTCAACGGCGTGGGGGCCACGGTGGTCGCCTGCCTGCTCATGGGACTGGACGAGACCCGCACCCGGCACGCGGTCGGCATCGCGGTCAACCAGCTCGCGGGCACCGTGGCCGGCATCTTCGACCGGGCCGCCGTCTTCAAGCTGCCCATGGCCTTCGCGGCGCGCAACGCGATCACCGCTGCCGAGATGGCCGCGGCGGGCGTGACCGGGCCGGAGGACCCGCTGGGCGGCCGGTTCGGGTTCCTGCAGACCTACTGCGCCGACCCCGACCGGGAGGTGATGGTCGAGCGCCTGGGCGAGGAATTCTACGCGGACGCCGTGATCAAGCCGTGGTCGTGCTGCCGCGCCGCGCACCCCTCGCTGGACGCCTGCGTGCGGCTGGTCGAGGAGGGCGGTCTGGCCCCGGAGCGGATCGAGCAGGTGGTCGTCCACGTGACACCGCGGACGGCCGGAGGGTTCGTCGGCCAGCCCTTCGACCCGGGGGAGTGCCCCGAGGTCTCGGCGGCCTTCAGCATTCAGTACACCGCGGCCGCCGCACTGGTCTTCGGCACGGTCCGCCCCGAGCACCTCGGGCCGCAGGCGATGGCGGATCCCCGGATCCGGGCCCTCCTGGACGTCATCGAGATCCGCGGCACGCTCGACGACCGCGAGGTGCTGACGGCGGAGGTCGAGGTGCACCTCTCCGACGGCAGCGTGCGCCGGCAGCGGGTGGACGCCCCGCGCGGCGACGTCCACCACGCCCCGCTGTCCGAGCAGCAGATCCTGGAGAAGTACCGGCTCAACACTGCCTTCTCCGGCCGGATCGGTCCTGCGCGCGCCGAGCGGGTGGCGGACCTGGTCGCCCACCTCGAGGACCTCGAGGACCTCGGCGCGCTGACGGGCTGCTTCGTCCCGGAGTGCTGAGCGCACTCGGCCCGGCGACCGTGCCGACCGGGTGTTTGTGTGCCGGCCTGGGCCGTTGCCGTTGCCGTTGCCGTTGCCGTTGCTGTGCCGGTCCGGTGAGCCGGTGCGGTGGGTGCGCCTGGCTCCGGTGCCCGGACACAGCAGGAGGGGGTGGGACCGTCAGGTCCCACCCCCTCCTGCTGCGCGGTGCTCCCTCAGGGGCGCAGCGCGACCAGGTATCCCTCGGCCGGGGCCCGCAGGGCCGGGTCGCCGCCGTCGAAGTCGAGGCGGCGGGGCGCCGCCGGGTCGAAGCCGGGGACCGGGCGGCCACCGGTCCGGGGCCGCCCCTCGCGGGCGAAGCCGAGGAACCACTCCTGCAGCGCGCTCGCCGTGGGGTCGAAGACGGCGGGGTCGAGGCCGCGGAGCATCGGGGCGTCCTCCCAGCAGCGGCGGTCGCCGAAGAGGAAGGGCAGCGGCATGCAGTGCGGGCTGCCGGCCCCGGGCAGCGGGCTCTGCACGGAGAACCCGGCGAGGTGGACGTCCAGGCCGGCCCGGACAGCGGCGTGCGCGAGCTCCAGATGGGCCAGCCGGAACTGGTGGAGCGTCTTCGCCTCGACCATGCGCTCCTTGCCGGAGGCCCCGGGGCGCTTGCGGTCGATCCAGGCCGCCGCGGCGGCCGGGTCCGCGAAGCGCGAGCGGAGGTAGCCGTCCACGGCACCCGGCGGGAACGCCTCGTCCGGGGCGGCGCGGAGGAAGGCCGAGGCCTCCTCGGAGGTGGACAGCAGCAGCATCGAGTCGACGTGCAGCCGCGCCGCCGAGGCACCGTAGTCGTGCAGGTCCTCGCCGACCGGCCCGCCGGCCGCGGGCATCAGGGCCATGCCCCGGCCGGCGAAGGCCCGGGCCAGGTTCCCCTGGGCGTCCAGGACGGCCTCGAGCGGCGCCCGGGCCAGTCCGCCGACGCCGGCCAGGGCCGTGGTGGCCGGACGCCACCTCTCCTCCAGCGCCGCCGGGGTCAGCGGGGGCTCCCAGGGAAGGCTGATGAGCGCCAGGCGTCGGAACAGCCCGGAGGCCCCCGGGTGCGCGGCCAGCGCAAAGCCGTACCAGGCGCCGGCGGAGTCACCGGCGAGGGTGACGTTCTCCGGATCCCCGCCGAAGCCCGTGATCTGGTCCCGGACCCAGCGCAGTGCCTGCAGCAGGTCCCGCAGGGGCCGCTGGGACTCGTGCGCGTCCCCGCGCGGGCCGAGATGGCCCAGGACGCCGAGCCGGTAGTTCACGGTCACCAGGACGACAGACCCGTTCTGCACCAGAGCAGGGGAGGTGAACCAGCGGGCGTTGCCCGTGCCGGAGAGGAAGCCGCCGCCGGGGACGAACACCACCACCGGCAGCCCCTCGGCGCCGGGCGGGGCCTGGACCCGGACCTGGAACGCGGTTTCGCTCTGCGGGACTTCGCCGTTGGCGCCGCCCAGCAGGGCGTTCAGGGAGCCAGGCCGCTGCGGGAAGGCCGAGGGCTGCTCCGGGCCGGCCGGTGCGCCGTCCCCCCGGCCCACGAGGACGGCCTCGGCGAACCGGTCGCCGGGCTCCGCCGGCTCGGCGTAGCGCAGGACGACGTCGACACCGGCGTCCGGCCCGCTCACCGCAGGAACTCGTAGTCGTCCGCCTCGACGGCCTGGGTGATGCGCCAGTACTCGGTGGTCCGGAAGGGCCACACCTGGGAGACGCGGTTGAAGCGGTTCTTGTACCAGGTCCGCACGTAGGGCTGTCCCCACGTCATGCGGGAGTTCTCGGCGTCCACCCAGGCGATGTGCCGGTCCAGGGCCTCCTGCGTGAGGACCAGGGCCCGCGCGTCGCGCTCGAGGAGCTGGCGGACGGCCTCCACCGTGTACTCGGCGGCTCGCTCGATCATGAAGTGCAGGCCGCCTGCCACGACGCCTCCGGTGTTCGGCCCCATCAGCATGAAGAAGTTGGGGAAGTTCGGCACGGTGATGCCGGCGAAGCCCTTGGCGTCACCGCCCCAGTAGTCGTGGATCTCGACGCCGTCCCGGCCCACGATCTCGATCGGGTCCAGGTAGTCGGAGGGACGGAAGCCGGTGGCGTAGATGACCACGTCCACGTCGAGCTCCCGCCCGTCCGCGGTCACCAGGCCGGTGGGCGTGAAGGACGCGAGCCCCTCGGAGATCACCTCGGTCTGCGGGGCCCGCAGTGCCGCGGCCCAGACGCCGTTGTCCCGGAGCATGCGCTTGGCCGACGGCGGGTACTGGGGGATCGCCTTCTCCAGCAGGTCCGGGCGGCCCTCGTACTGCTCCTCCATGCGCCGGATGATCGCCTGGCGGAACTCCTCGTTGGCGCGGGAGACGCTCAGCGGGGCGCCCTCCCAGCCCTCCTCGGCGGTGGCGATGTGCATCCGCCCGTCGATGCCGCCGGCGGTGACCCACAGCCGGAACAGCTGCCCGTAGCCGGGAACCTTGGTGTGCAGCCAGTCGGCGGTCTCGGACATCGGGTCGTGGTAGGTGGGGGCGGGCAGCATCCACGGGGCGCTGCGCTGGAACAGGTACAGCTGCTCCACCTCGCCCACCACGGCCGGCACGATCTGGTAGGCGCTGGCGCCGGTGCCGATGACCGCGACGCGCTTGCCGGTGAGGTCCACGCCGTGGTCCCACTCCTGGGAGTGCATCTGCGCGCCGCGGAAGGAGTCCTGTCCCGGCCACTCGGGGATGTGCGGGTGGTCCAGCTGGCCCACCCCGGTGATGACGGCGTTGTAGCGGCGGACCTGCTCCACGCCGTCACGGGTGCGGGTGGTGGCCACCCAGGTGGCGGAGTCCTCGTCCCACACGGCGCGCACCAGCGAGGTGTTCAGCTCGATCTGCTCGGCGAACCCGGCCCGCTCGGCGACGGTCTCCAGGTAGTCGAGGACCTCGTGGCCCTGCGCGAACTGGTGCGGCCAGTCCACGCGCTGGGCGAAGGAGAAGCTGTAGCCGTAGGTGGGGGTGTCCAGGCGCACTCCGGGGTAGTGGTTCTTCCACCACGTGCCGCCCACGCGGTGCGAGGCCTCGATCCAGGTGTAGGGCAGGCCCGCCTCCTGGAGCCGGTAGGCGGCGGCGATGCCGGAGATCCCGGCCCCCACGATCAGCGTCTCGAAGGGCTCGACCCCCGGATCCGCCCGGTAGTCCTCGTACTGCCAGTCCGGGGAGCCGTTGCGGTCGGGAGCCAGGGCGAACTCGTGCTTCAGCTGGCCCATCCAGCCGGGATCGTGCTCCGCGCGCCCCCCGGTGAACCAGGTCAGGAGGGTGTCCGTCTGCTCGGGGGTGAGCGGCTGGAGCGTCCGGACGTCCTCGTCGCGCAGCCTCCGCAGCCCCTCGAGCGCCAGCGCCTGGGCCTGCTCCACCTGCTCGGGGGTCAGGCCGCCGTGCGGCTGGAGGGCCGTGCCCATGGGCGGGAGGGGCGGGGAGAGCTCCGGGAGCAGGAACGAGGTGTCCCGCAGCGCGGTGGCCAGGGCGGCCAGCAGCACGGGTGCCTCCGCGCCGGTGACCATCCGCCGGAGCGTCTCGTCGTCCTCGGTGATCTGCGGGTACTCGTCGGTCCAGTACAGGTCGCCGTGCGTCGGCTGGGTGGCCGGCGGGGTGCTGAGTGCGGTCATCGGTCCTCCTGGGAAGGGCATCGGGGCCTGGCGGGTCCGGTCAGGCGGTCGGTTGGCGGGCGGCGCGGACACGGTCGTCGACGTGGGTGCGCAGGACCTCGACGACCCGTGCCTGCTCGGCCGGGGTGAAGACGGCGGCCACATAGCGGTCCGGGCGGACCACCACGAACACCGGATCCCCGGTGAGTCCGGCGGTCAGGGTCTCGTGATCCTCACGGACGCGGACCGCGTCGGCTCCGTTCCCGCGTGCTGCGGTCTCGTCGGTGCCCGGCCCGTCCAGGCGCACCAGGGTCGCTCCGATCCGGGTGAAGTACGGGTCCAGGCCGTCGGGGTCGGCACCGAGGCCGATCACCGACCAGCCGCGGCCGAGGTGGGCGTCGAGGCCGGCGCGGCGGCCGGACGGATCGGTGACGGTGGGCTGGCTCAGGGACTTCCCTGTTGTGATCCCGGGGAGCTCGGCGGCGGTTCCGCCGGTCGGTACGGCGACGCCGTCGGAGTAGTCCGGTGGGGTGACGAAGCGCATGCCGGCCAGATAGGCGTGCACCGGGGGGACCCTGCGCAACAGCTGGAGGGCGGCGTCGCGCAGCCGGGTGCTGAGCGGGTTGGTGGCCATGACCACGGCACCGATCCGGCGGGAGAGCATCATCATCTTCGCGCCGTGGGCCCGGCGCTCGGTCTCGTAGGTGTCCAGGAGGCGGTCGGTGGCTCCGCCTCGGACGGCGTCGACGAGCTTCCAGGCGATGTTCGAGGCGTCGCGGACGCCCGCGTTGAGGCCCTGCCCGGCGAAGGGCGGCATCAGGTGCGCGGCGTCCCCGGCCAGGAAGACCCGGCCGTCCCGGTAGGACCGGGCGACCCGCTGATGGGCGACGTACACGGCCGCCCGCCGGATGTCGGCGGGGTCCAGTTCGGCGCGGAACGGTCGCAGCAGCTCCCGGATCTGCGCCGGGGACGTCATCTCGTCCGCGTCCTCGTGGTCGAAGAGCATGAACTCCAGCCGGAGGCGTCCCTTGATCCCGGGGACCAGCACGTAGGGCCGCCGGCCGTCGCAGTGGAACTCCGCGTACGGGTCCCGCGGTGTGGTCTCGTTGAGCAGGTCGATGACGATCCAGCGCTGGGGCTGGGTGGAGCCGACCAGGTCGATCCCCGCGGCGGAGCGGGTGAAGCTGCGCCCGCCGTCGGCCCCGACCAGCCAGCTGGCGGTCAGGACCCGCGGGCCGTCCGGGGTGCTCACCTCCAGGGTGACCCCTTCGGCGTCCTGGGACAGCTCCGTCGCCTCGGTCCCGAGCAGGACCTCCAACCCGGGGTGGGACACCGCCCGGTCGAACAGCAGCTGCTCGAGGACCGGCTGGTCGAACTGGGTCTTGGCCGGGTGGCCGAGCCGTGACGGGACCGGCCGTGCCTCCGCCAGCAGGCGCTCGTCGAGACCGAAGTACCGGCTGCCCGTGTCCAGCAGGGACTCCGCCTTGAGGGCGTCGGCGATCCCGATCTGCTCGAGGATCCGGAAGGACTCGTCCTGCAGGCTGATGGCCCGGGGCAGATCGCCGGGGGCGGTGGACCTCTCCACGACCGTGGTGCGGACGCCGGCGTCGGCCAGGAGGAGCGCGGCGGTCAGGCCGACGGGGCCGGCCCCCACCACGATGACCTCACGCGCCGGGTCGAATCGGTTCTCCACTGTGCCTCCTTGCCGTCGACGGCGCACCGGTGTCCGGGGCCGGACGTGTGTCCGCGGTCGTTCCCCGGGCTCCGGCAGGGCGGAGAGGGGTAATGCACATCACATCTGAGATCACAATAACGAGCAATCATGTAAAGGTCAACAGAGAATGTATTCTTTACAGCGACCTTTGGGCTCCCGCGTCACCACGTGGGACAGGCCTCTGGTGGCCGGCCCGGCGCCCGCGGGCAACACCCCGCGGAGAGCCGTTCGCCGGGAGCGGCGCTCACCGTCCGACCGTGATGGACTCGCCGTCCGCCGGCACCAGCAGTTCCCCGGCGAACGTGGTCGAGGCGCGCAGCCAGGTCTCGAGGGGCGCGTGGGCCGGGACGAGGTGGTGCAGGGCCAGAGCGCGGACCTGTGCCGCCGCCGCGATGCGCCCGGCGTCCTCCGGGGTGGTGTGCGCCCGCCGGTGGTGTCCCATGCTGGCGTCCAGGTCCTGCTGCGTGGGAGCGCGGTAGCTGCCGGCCACGGACTCCAGGTCGATGGCCTCGTGGAGCAGGAGATCGCACCCCGCGGCCAGGCGGACCAGGTTCCCACTGGGCGCGGTGTCCCCGGACACGGTGACGGAGCCGTGGGCCGAGTCGAAGCGGAAGGCGAAGGCGGGTGCCATCGGCCGGTGCTGGACCAGGGTGGCAGTGACCCTCACCCGGTCGTCGCGGAAGATCTCCAGCGGCTCCATGTCAGGATGGTTCGCCTCGTCGGGATGGAAGCCCGTGCGGGGCGGGATGACGATGTCCTCGCCGCGGAAGACGCGGGAGAGATCCGGCGCGCGGGAGTCCCGTCGACGGTCGTTGAGGTCGGTGGCGTGGGCGCGGAGCAGCAGCTCGACCAGGTCTGCCGTCCCCGGTGTCGGCGCGTCGGGGAAGACGGGATCGGGCTCCTCCCCGGAACCGGACGCCGGCGGGAGCACCCCGCGCCGTCCCGGTCCCAGTACGGGGACGGTCCGCTCCGGGTGGCCCCGGAGGGCGAGCCCGCCCAGGACCATGACGGAGTTGAGGTCGATCGTGTGGTCCGAGTGGTGGTGGGTGATGAAGATCCCCCGGAGGTCCGTGAAGGACAGTCCCGCCTCGGCCATCCGCAGCCCCACGCCGTGCCCGCAGTCCACCAGGTAGACGGCCGGACCGACCACGACGGCCGTGGCGATGCCGCTGCGGTGGCGCGCGTCCCGTCCCGGCCGCAGCAGCGGGCCACCGGCGGTGCCGAGGGTGATGACGCGCATGCCGTGCGCCGGATCGTGTCCCACAGTGCTCAACTCCTGTTCGCCGGTCGCCCGGTGCGCCGGGCCGAGATCTGCGCCGTCGGACGCCGACGGCGGTGAGGGGCCACCCGGGACGAGTGGCCCGACGGTGCGAGCGGCGGGGGGGGGGCCCCCCGGGGGGGGGGGGGGCCCCCCCCGGGGGGGGGGGGGGCCGCCCGGGGGGGGGGGGGGGGGGGGCGCGGGGTTGGGGCCCACACTGAAAAAGCCCCGGCGGGG
>NZ_CANMRA010000015.1 GCF_947500125.1 uncultured Kocuria sp.
GGGACCGACACGAGGCTGGCCCCGGGGCTGAGAACAGGGAGATCAGCTGTCCGTCAGCAGGGAGGTACGTGTCCGCCTACAGGGAGATTGGCATGTCCGCTAGCACCATCGGCCAGTGACGCCGGTTAAACCCTTCCACCACCAAGCCCACCGATGGAGGGGATGCCCCACGCATCCCCAGTTCCGCACATAACATCCGCTCACCTGCTCAACACAGGCAGTTCACGGATCCGCCGGTACAGGGTCGCCCTGGACATCCCAAGGTCCCGGGCGACCTGGGTGGCCGGCTCCCCACCGTCAATCAACCGCAGGGCATTGCGGATCTGGGAGTCGGTGAAGGTCTGGCGCCGCCCACCGAGGTCCTTGCCGGCGGCCCGGCGCTTGGCCACCGAGTCGGTGATTCGCTCCCGCTTGATCTCCAGCTCCATCTGGGCGAGGGCCGCCATGACGGTGAAGACCATCGAGCCCATCGGGGTCGCGGTGTCCACGTCTCCCCCACCGAGGTTCAGTACCCGCAACCCAGCGCCTCTTCCCCGCAGTGCTTCGGCGAAGGCCAGCATGTTCTGCGTCGACCGACCCAGCCGGTCCAGTGTGGTGATCACCAGCGTGTCGCCCTCCTCGAGCGCAGCCACGGCCTTGTCGAACTTTGGACGCGATGCACGCCCTCCAGATACTCCACTGTCCACATAAAGGTCATCGCGCCGCACACCGGCATGCAGGAGGTCGGATACTTGACGGTCCGCATCCTGTTGCCGCGTCGACACCCTCGCATATCCGATCAGCTTCCCCATGTCCACCCCATCTGTCTCGCAACCAACGTTGAGTATCAGATTCTAGGGGTACGAATAAAGTACATAGCTGTGAGACAGGCCGATCCGCGGAAACATGCGGGCGCAAACTTTCGGGACGAGACGTCTCGCATCCCATCGCTTGAGATACCTGGTGCGCTTTCGTGACTGTCGCTCTTCCTGGGTTCAAGCCCACGACGCCGGAACGCGAAGATCTTGGCGCTGACGACCTCGCACCTTTTCTGGACGTCGGCCAGCGTGTCAGAGCACGGCTGTCACAAGTCCTGCTATTTCGAGAGAAAGACTGGGGTGTTGGCCACGCCGTCCCCGATGAAACGGGTTCACTGCTCCTTCGCCGTTTGGATGCGGTTCAGGCCAGGTCTCAATAGCCGGTAGGCAATCTGCTCATTTGCCTTTCGCAGTTTGGAGCCCTTTGACCAAAAACGGTTCCCTACGGCGTCGATCCTGACCGTCAATTTTCCAGGGATCACTGGAAGGTTCTATGGACTCGCGCATACAGCTTGTGCCTCGGAGTGGCCAGCCGCGCCTTAATCAAGATTTAGGTTCCCCGAGGGTCGTTCAGTTTTGCCTGTATCTCGATAACGCCGACGGCCCTGCAAGTCGCCCTGCGAGCGCTACAGCCCTTCGTGGGCCATGTTCGCGAACCGGGAGTAGTGGCCCTGGAACGCCACCACGATCGTCTTGGTGGGACCGTTGCGGTGCTTCGCCACGATGACGTCGGCCTCACCGGCGCGCGGTGACTCCTTGTCGTAGACGTCGTCGCGGTGCAGCAGGATGACCATGTCCGCGTCCTGCTCGATAGATCCACTTTCACGAAGATCAGACACCATCGGCTTCTTGTCCTGGCGCTGCTCGGACCCACGGTTCAGCTGCGACAGCGCGATGACCGGGACCTCCAGCTCCTTGGCCAGCAGCTTCAGGGCACGGGAGAACTCCGAGACCTCCTGCTGGCGGGACTCGACCTTCTTGCCGGAGCTCATGAGCTGGAGGTAGTCCAGCACCACGAGCTTGAGGTCGTGCTTCTGCTTAAGCCGCCGGCACTTCGCACGGATCTCCATGAGGGACATGTTCGGGGAGTCGTCGATGAACAGCGGCGCGGAGTCCATCTTGCCCATCGTGGTGGCGATCTTCGCCCACTGCTCGTCCTGCAGGCGACCCTTGCGCAGGTCCTGCATGTTCAGCGTGGCCTCGGCGGAGAGCAGTCGCATGGCGATCTCGTTGCGGCTCATCTCGAGAGAGAAGATCACCGTGGTCTGGTTGTGCTTGATCGCCGCGGACCGCGCGACGTCGAGCGCCAAGGTGGAGTTGTGGGTGGGGATGAAGGTCCGCCCGGCCAGGTACAGGTGCGAGGGGTGATCGATCTCGATGCACCGCACCGGTACGGAGTCGATCGGCTCGACAGCCGTGAGACGTCGTCGCCCTCCCGGTTCATAGCTGGCCTCCGGGCGGTCGAGGGCGGGGGCGTTGACGACGACGTGCTGCTCTCCCACCAGCATGGAGGCCAGGATCTCCTCGGTGGTCCGCACCGCGGAGGAGTCGTCGGTGGCCGTCAGCCACTGGTGCTGCTCGTCCGCGACGATCTCGGAGCCGTCGTCGAAGCGCACCCGGTAGCAGGGCCGGTCGGTCATGACCTCGGTGGTCGCGATCACGCGGGACGGCGTGCCGTCGGCAGCGACGACCTCGTCCCCCACCTGGATCTCGCCCATGGTGGTCCATCCGGCAGGAGTGGGGATCGCGGTGTCGAGGGCGAGCGCCTTGCCCATCGCGGGGCGGGCCGCGATGACGATCATCTGGCCGCCCTGGAAGCCCTGGGTCAGCTCGTCGAGTTCGATGAAGCCGGTGGGCACGCCGCGCATGCCCTCGCCGCGCGAGCCGGCGGCCTCGATCTCGTCGACCGTGGACTCGATGACCTCCTTGAGCACCGTGTAGTCCTCGGAGGAGCGGCGCTCGGCCACCTGGTAGATCTCCGCCTGGGCGGCGTTGACGATGTCGTCGACCTCGCCGTCCGAGCTGTAGCCCAGCTGCACGATCTTGGTCCCGGCCTCCACGAGCCGGCGCAGCACGCCGCGCTCGCGCACGATCTCGGCGTAGAAGCCGGCGTTCGCCGCGGTGGGGACGGAGGAGATGAGGGTGTGCAGGTACGCGGGACCGCCGACGCGCTCGATCTCGCCGCGCTTGGTCAGCTCGTCCGCCACGGTGATGGCGTCGGCGGGCTCGCCGCGCCCGTACAGGGAGATCACGGCCTCGTAGATGGACTCGTGGGCGGGCTTGTAGAAGTCGACGCCGCGCAGTACCTCGACCACGTCCGCGATCGCGTCCTTGGACAGCATCATCCCGCCGAGCACGGACTGCTCCGCGACGTTGTCCTGCGGCGGGGTCCGGCCGAACTCCCGGTCGCTCCCGGACGAGCGCTCCGACACCATCGACACCTGGTCCACCTCTCCTCGCGCACCCGCGGACTGCGGGGTGCGCACACAACGACGACGCCGCCCCGACCTTCCGGGCAGCCCCTCCATTCTCGCACCGACCGCGGACACCGCTTGCCGCCCGGGCCCGTCCGTGGACACCATGGATCATGACGCTCAGCACAGACCTCAGCGGCCCCTGTTCGTGGGACATCCGGACCACCCGGGCGGAGCTGGCGGCGGGCCGGATCAGCCACGTGGAGCACCTCGACGCCCTGCTGGAGCGCCTGCCCACGGCGCAGCGCCTGGGGGCGGTGATCAGCGCGGACCCGGAGCTGGCCCGGGCCCTCGCCCACGCGCTGGACCGCCGGGAGACCCGGGGCCCGCTGACGGGGATCCCACTGGCGGTCAAGGACATCGTGGACGTCGCAGGGTTCCCCACCACGGGCGGGACGCGAGCGCTCGAGCACGACGTGGCGGGCCGGGACGCCCCCGCGGTGGCCCGGCTGCGCGAGGCGGGCGCCCTGTTCACCCTGAAGACCAACCTGCACGAGCTGTCCTTCGGCATCACCTCCAACAACGGCTCGTTCGGCCCGGTGCACCACCCCGCCGACCCGGCCCTGAGCCCCGGCGGCAGCAGCGGGGGCTCGGCGGTGGCCGTGGCGGTGGGCCTGGTCCCGGCGGCGGTCGCCGCGGACACCGGGGGCTCGGCCCGCATCCCCGCGGCCCTCTGCGGGATCGTGGGGTTCCGTCCCACGCTGGGCCGCTACCCGTCGTCGGGCGTGCTGCCGATCGCCCACTCGCGGGACACGATCGGCCCCATGGCCCGGACCGTGGACGACGTGGTGCTGCTGGACGCCCTGCTCGCCGGCGAGCACCCGCTCGGCGTGCCCGGCGCGCGGCACCTGGAGTTCGACGACGAGGGCCCCGGCCCGCTGCACGGCGTCCGGCTGGGCGTGCCCGAGCTGTTCCTCGAGGACCTGGAGCCGGGCGTGGACACGGTCTTCGGCGCGGCCCTGCGGGCGCTCGAGGCCGCCGGTGCGGAGCTCGTGGGCGTCGACGTCCGGCCGGCCCGCGAGCTGGCGGCCGCGGCCGGCATGACGTTCGCCCTCCACGAGTTCCTGCCTGATCTGCAGGCCTACCTGGACGCCCGCGGCACGGGACACTCCCTCGACGAGGTCCGGGACGGGATCGGCAGCCCGGACGTGCGGCGGATCTGGGAGCTGGCGCAGGTGTTCCGCGCCGCCGACGACGAGTACCGGGCGGCCCAGGAGGAGCGCCGGCTGGCCCTGCGGCTGTACACCGGGGCGCTCCAGGCCCAGGGGGTCTCGGCCCTGGTGCAGCCGACGTGCCCGCTGACGGCCCGGCCGATCGGCGACGACGAGACCGTGGACCTCAACGGCCGGCGCGTGCCCACCTTCGACACCTTCACCCGCCACTCGGACCTGGCGGGCGTTCTCGGCACGCCGGGGATCAGCATCCCCGCCGGGCGCACCGCGGAGGGCCTGCCGGTGGGCCTGGAGCTCGCGGCGGGGCCGGGTGCGGACGCCGTGCTGCTGGACCTCGCGCGCACCGTGGAGGCGCTGCTGCGCGACCAGTGAGCCGGCACGGTTCACTTCGGGGGACAGTGCAACGGTTCAGAGCCACAACCGTTGACGAATCCAACGGTCTGCCTCTACGGTGAGGACACCGACGTGCGTGATGCATGTCACAGCGGATTCGCCGGTGCCGGGCGCCGGCAGGACCGACCCGAGGAAGAGGACCACCATGAAGCACCCGTTCGCCAGAGCAGCCGCCGTCGGAACCGTCCTGACGTTCACCCTGACCGCCTGCGGCGGCGGGGGAACCACCGGTGGGGGCGCGGACGGTGAGGAGATGCAGCCCCTCACCATCGGCGTCATCCCCATCGCCCCGTCCGCGCCCGTGCAGCTCGCCCTCGACGAGGGCATCTTCGAGGAGCACGGCCTGGACGTCACGATCGAGACCGCCCAGGGCGGCGCGGCCATGCTCCCGGCCGTCTCGGGCGGCTCCATGGACATCGGCGTGGGCAACCCGCTCTCGGTCATCCTCGCCAAGGACCAGGGCCTCGACATGAAGATCCTCAGCGGCTACAGCAGCTCCATGCCCGAGGGCGAGGACATCACCGGGGTCGCCGCCAACCGGGACGCGGGCATCGCGTCCTGGGCCGACCTGGCCGGCAAGCGGGTCGCGGTGAACACGATCAACGGCCAGGGCGACCTGACCATCAAGGAGGCCGTGAGCCAGGACGGCGGGGACCCCGACGCCGTGGAGTTCGTGGAGATGCCCTTCCAGGACATGCCGGCCCAGCTGGACCGCGGAGAGATCGACGCCGCCTGGGTCCCGGAGCCGTTCCTGACCCAGCTGATCAACGGCGAGCAGACCGCACTGGTCGGCTACAACTACCAGGACACGGTGCCGGGCCTCGACACCATGGTCACCTTCAGCAGCGCGTCGTTCGCCGAGGAGAACCCGGAGGTCCTCGAGAACTACAACGCGGCCATCGAGGACGCGCTCCAGTTCGCGCAGGAGAACCCGGAGCGGGTGCGCGAGACCCTGGTGAGCTTCCTCAACATGCCGGAGGAGGTCGCCGCCGACCTCCGGCTGGAGGAGTTCGACGCGGAGGTGGACCGCGACGAGCTCGAGACGCTCTCGGAGCTGATGCTGAAGTACGACGTGATCTCGAACGAGGCGAACCTGGACGAGATCATCCAGGCGGACTAGACCCCCGGGCCCGACCGCGCCGCCGGGAACTCGTCGGCGCGGTCGATGGCCTCCTCGGTCAGCCGCCGGCCGAGCTCGATGAGCTCCCCGGCGCGGTGGAAGTCCAGCAGCCGCCCGGCGCTCTTCGGCACGGTGATGAGAAGGTCGGGCGGATAGCCGGCCAGCCGGTAGCGCAGCACCATGGACTGCAGCACCTCGAGGGAGAGCTGCATGACGTCGAGCGTGCGCAGTCCCGCGGGCAGCACACCGAACCCCTCCTGGACGAGCTCCTCCGAAGCCTTCTCCACGGCCTCCTCCGCGGCCTCCTCGACGACGTCCTGGACGGCCTCCGGGACGAGGCCCTCGTCCACGTCCGCCGGGGCCACCCCGGCGGAACGCAGGAACCGGGACGAGCCGCCGCGGCCGCGCGTCTCCGCGAAGCGCTCCAGGACGCTGCGGGTCAGCTCGCGGTCCAGGACGTGGGAGGCGCCGCGGCGGAACCGCTCCGCCCACTCCTCCGTGGGACGCACGGCGGCGGTCTCGTGGGCGGGGACCCTGCCCTCCCCGGACTGCTGACCCCCGGAGAGGGAGACCGCCACCGTCACGTCCGCACGGGTCGCGACGGTCGCGGCGATGGGCACGGGGTTCATGATCCCGCCGTCGGCGAGCAGCCGGCCGTTGAGCATGACGGGGGTGATGATGCTGGGCAGGGCGATCGACGCACGGACGGCCACGTCCACCGGGCCCTCCTGGAACCAGACCTCCTTGCGGGCGAGCAGGTCCGTGGCCACCGCGGTGAAGGGGATGGGCAGGTCCTCGATGAGCCTGCCGTCGAGCAGCTCGCGCACCTTCGCCATGATCTTCTCCGCACGGATCACGCCGGGCGCCGAGGGGGACGGGTCCAGCAGCCGCAGCACGTCCCGCTGGCTCAGGCCCCGCACCCACTGCGCGTACGCCTCCATCTGGCCGGCGGCGTGGAGCCCGCCCACGAGCGCCCCCATGGAGCTTCCCGCGACCGTCACGATGTCGTAGCCGCGCTCCTCGAGCACCTGGATCACACCGATGTGCGCGTAGCCGCGGGCGCCGCCGCTGCCCAGCGCCAGTGCCACGCGCGTGCGTGGGGACATCCGCCGCTCCTCTTCCGCAGGGGCACCCGACCGCCGGACCGGCCGGTGCCCCGAGCCTAGCCCGCCGCCCCCGGCCCACGGAGGTCTCCGGCTCGGGAGGGCCGGAAACCCTACCAGTCCCCAGGGTTTTCCACCCTGTGGACAACCGGTGGAAAACGCCGTGGACGGCTGTGCACAGGTTGGGGAGAAGGCTGTGGAAAGTTATGCACAGGATCCCCAAAAGGCCGTTCTGACCTGCGGATACGTCGGTGCACACCCTGTGCAGGGACGGTATGGACAACACCCGCCCCATCCACAGCGCAGTGTTCTTCGACTCGTGTCCCGGCCCACGTCGGAGGCCACTCGGTCAGGCGCTCCGCTCGCCGGCCACGGCGCCCGCGACCGGCCCCGGGCGGACCGTGGACACCGGTCGGGACGCCGGGGTGCTGAACCGGTTCCGACCTTCAGGACACCGACGCGAGCAGGGCCAGCCACAGCAGCGGGTGGCAGAGCACCGACAGGCCCAGCAGCACCAGGAACCGGACCCGCGCGGACGGGAACCCCACGGCTCCCGCGAGGGCCACCACCGCCGTCACGGTCGCCCCCACCGCCGCCGCGATGAACCCGATCACGAAGAACGCCATGGAGGTCTCGGTGCCCGCGGAGTTCCCGCCCAGGAATGCCACGGCGAAAGCCAGTACGGTGAAGAGGAGACAGCCCACGCCGAACCAGTACAGGGCGGACGGTGTGACGCGGGAGATCAGGGACGGCATGCACCCATTGTCCCCCGAGGAGCTCGACGGCACCGCCGCGCCGCCCCAAGAGTCCCCGCACGCCCGACCCATCCGCCCGAGCCACCCAGGAGATGCCCGTGGACGACAACCAGCGCATGTGGGAGGACCGGTACGCCTCCGGCGCGTCCTCCCCCGACGGCGCCCAGCCGCACCCCGAGGTCACCGCCCTCCTGGACCGGACGGCCGGGGAGACCGCGGGCGGCCCGCCGACGGCCCTCGACCTCGGCGCGGGCACCGGCCGCCACACCCTGGCCCTGGCGGCCGCCGGCTACGACCCCACCGCCGTGGACTTCTCCCCCAGCGCCGTGCGGACCGTCACCGGTGCCCTGGCCGAGCACGGCCTGCCGGGCCGCGCCCTGATCGCCGACCTGCGGACCTGGTCCCCCGACCAGGAGCAGCGCTCCGGGCCCGACGCCGTGCCCCCACGGTTCGACCTGATCGTCGCCGCGTACTTCCAGCACGATCTGTCCCTGCTCCGCCGCGCCGCCGAGTGGCTCGTTCCCGGCGGCCGGCTGCTGTGGATCACCCACGCCCCCGGGAGCGTCGAGGGCCCGCCCCCGACCGTTCCCCGCCCGACGCTGCAGGAGACCGTCGCCGTGCTCGAGGGCAAGGGCCTGGACCTGCTGCGCGCCGAGCAGGTGCGCACCACCGAAACCGCGCTCGACGTCGTCGTCGAGGCCGTCCGGCCGCGCTGACAGGCCCCGGAGATGCGGAAAGGACCCAGAGATGCGGACAGGGCCCCCGCGGCGCACCGCGGGGGCCCTGTCCGTGCTCGGACGGTCCGGAGGAACCGGTCAGGCGGGGACGACCTCGAACTCGACGTTCGCGTTGACGTCCTCGTGCAGGCGCACGGAGGCCTGGTACACACCGGTGGTCTTGATGTGCTGGTTCAGCTCCACCTTGCGCTTGTCCACGGCGCCGAGGCCGGCGGCCTCGACGGCCTTGGCGACGTCCTCGGCCTTGACGGTGCCGAAGAGGCGACCCTCGGAGCCGGCCTTGACCGGGATGGTCACGGTGGCGGAGGTCAGCTTCTGGGCCAGGGCCTGGGCGTCCTCGAGCGAGGCGACCTCGCGCGCGGCGCGGGCGGCCTTGATGCTCTCGATCTGCTTCTCGCCGCCGCGCGACCACGGGGTCGCGAAGCCGCGCGGGAAGAGGTAGTTGCGGGCGTACCCGTTCTTGACCTCGACCACGTCACCGGCAGCGCCGAGACCCGTGACCTCGGTCGTCAGGATGATCTTTGCCATGAGTGTCTGTCCTCTCTGATCAGCGGCCGGCGCCGGAGTAGGGCAGCAGCGCGACCTCGCGGGCGTTCTTGATCGCCAGGGCGATCTTGCGCTGCTCCTGCACGGTCACACCGGTGACGCGGCGGGCGCGGATCTTGCCGCGATCGGAGATGAACTTGCGCAGCAGCGCAACGTCCTTGTAGTCGATCTCAGTGACTTTGGCAGCCTTGAGCGGGTTCTGCTTTGGTTTGGGCTTACGGAGTTCAGCCTTGGCCATCGTGGTGCTCCTTGTTCTTCGAGTGGAGCCCGCGGCTTGTCACCGCGGGATGGGGTGGATGGGACATGTGCGGAAGGTCTAGAACGGCGGTTCGTCGTCCTGGCCGCTGCCCCAGTCGTAGTTCCCGCCGGAGGACTGGCTCCAGGGGTCGTTCTGGGGTGCTGCCTGCGGAGCGGGCTGACGCCCGCCGCCGGAGCGGCCGCCCTGGCCGAAGCCGGTGCCGCCGCCCTGCTGGCCACCGCCGCCGCCGAACCCGGAGTCGCCCCCGAATCCGCCGCCGGCCGGGGCGCCGGCGCCGAAGCCGCCGCCCTGCTGGCCGCCGCCGCCGAAGCCGCCGCCGCCCTGCCCGCCGGAGCGGGCGTTGCGGTTGACCTTCGCGGACGCGTAGCGCAGCGAAGGACCGACCTCGTCGACGTCGAGCTCGGTGACGGTGCGCCGCTCGCCTTCCTTGGTCTCGTAGGACCGCGACTTGAGCCGACCCTGGACGATGACGCGCATGCCCTTCTGCAGGGACTCCGCCACGTTCTCGGCCGCCTCGCGCCACACGGAGCAGCGCAGGAACAGGGTCTCCCCGTCCTTCCACTCGTTGGACTGGCGGTCGAAGGTGCGGGGCGTGGACGCAACGGTGAAGTTGGCCACGGCCGCACCCGACGGGGTGAAGCGCAGCTCGGGGTCGGCGGTCAGGTTGCCGATAACGGTGATGACGGTGTCACCAGCCATGTGGACCTCCCGGGTCGAGGGTGTTCGCGGTCGTGCGGGACGTGCTCGGATCTCTGCAGCATCTCACCGGGGGCCCGTCGGGGCGCCCTCGATGGTCAGTCTGTGAAGTCCTTACTCGGCGGAGATCTTCTGCTCTTCCGGGCGGATGATCTTGGTGCGCATGATGGCCTCGTTGAGGTTCAGGACGCGGTCGAGCTCCTGGGTGGTCTGCGGGGTCGCGGTGAAGCGGACGACCGCGTAGATGCCCTCGGTCTTCTTCTGGATCTCGTAGGCGAGGCGACGACGGCCCCAGATGTCGACGTTGTCGACGGTCCCGTTGTCCTTGGTGACGACATCGAGGAACTTCTTGAGAGTCGGCTCCACGGCACGATCCTCGACCTCGGGGTTGATGATCACCATCAGTTCGTACTCACGCATGTTCGAACCCACCTCCTTCGGGCTGAGCGGCTGCGGTCCTTCCGCAGCAGGAGGTTCTGTAGCGTCGTCCGCGCGCCGGCGCCGCACGTCGGGCGGCGGGCACACAGACCTCACAACACTACTACATCCGCGGGCCGGCGCGGAACCGGCGCGCGGAACCCGGACTCACCAGCGGGAGGCGCTGCGGGCGATGGAGGCGTTCACGAGGGCCGTGCGGAACGGCATGGTGAAGATGTCCAGGAACATCAGCAGCGCCCACGGGATCAGGAACAGGATCCCGACGCCGATCCCCGCCAGGGTCCAGCCCAGGCCGCCGAGGAACAGGTAGATCAGCCCCCAGATCGGCTGGCGCAGGTAGAACTTGTGGATGCCCAGCCAGCCCAGGAAGAGCCACAGGACGTAGGCGAGGACCACGGACTTCCCGCCCACCACGTTGACCACGGGCGGTCCGGCGTGCGGAGCGCCGTGCCCGCCGAACGGCTGCCCGTAGGGCGCGCGGGAGTACCCGGCGCGGCCGGGGTCGTTGTTCAGCGGGACGGGGCGGTAGTACTCGGGCTCGGGAGCCACGGGGGTCCTTTCGGCACGGACGGGATCTCGGGAGGGCCGTCCGCGGGGAACGGCCCGACCAGTGCAACCGCCCGCCCCCGGGCACTATTCCGGTGCCCGGCCCGCCGCGGGGCGCCCGGCCGGGCCCCGCGGCGGCGTCGACCCCGGGGCGACGCGAGGGCGGTTCCGATTAGGTTACCCTTTCCTTGCCAAATGATCGTCGCGCGGTCCCCGAGCGCCGCGCCCTCCGGAAGAGGCTCCGATGCGTCGTCGTTCCCTGTACGCCACCACCGGCATCCTGACCGCGCTGACGACCCTGGTCACGGGTTGCGGCACGCTCGGCCTGGGCGAGCAGCCCGCCGACCTGCAGATCTACTCGGCACGGCACTACGACCTCGAGGGCGCGTTCGGCGAGTTCACCGACGAGACCGGCATCAGCGTCGAGTTCATCACGGGCGACGACGCCGAGCTCCTCGAACGGCTCAAGGCCGAGGGGGACGACAGCCCGGCCGACGTGTTCATGACCGTGGACGCGGGCAACCTGTGGAACGCCGCCCGGCAGGACGAGCTGGCCGCCCTGGACTCCGCGGCCCTCGAGGAGGCGGTCCCGGAGGACCTGCGTGATCCCCAGGGCCGGTGGTACGGCCTGGCGATGCGCGCGCGCACCGTGACCTACAACCCGGACAACGTCGACACCGCGGAGTTCGACCCCGAGGAGACCTACGCGGGACTGGCCGACCCGAAGTGGCAGGACCGGCTGTGCATGCGGGACGCCACCTCGGCCTACACCCAGTCCCTCGTGGCGAGCCTGATCGACCTGCACGGCCGGGAGCGGGCCCTCGAGATCGTCGAGGGCTGGGTCGACAACGACGTGCAGATCATGAGCAACGACATCCTGCTGCTCGAGGCGATCGACGCCGGCACGTGCGACGTGGGCATCAACAACCACTACTACCTGGCGCGCACCCTCCAGGAGAACCCGGACCTGAACGTCGACCTCTTCTGGGCCAGCCAGGAGGGTGCCGGCACGCACGTGAACATCTCGGGGGCCGGCGTGGTCGAGGGCTCCGACAACGCCGAGGACGCCCAGCGGCTCATCGAGTGGCTCGCGACCGACGGCCAGAACGCGTTCGTGGACGCCAACCACGAGTTCCCGGTCAACCCCTCCGTGGAGCCCGCCCCCTCCATCGCGGCCTTCGGCGAGTTCGAGCGGATGCCCCTGAACGCCGAGGCCTACGGGGACCTCAACGCCGAGGCCGTCGACCTGCTGGCCGAAGCCGGGTACCAGTGACCGAAACCGCCGTCCTCGCGCAGACGAGGACATCGGCCCGCCGGCCGCGCCGGGCCCCCGGCTCGGGGCGCCCGGCCTGGTCGGCGCTCGTCGTCGTCGTCGCCGTGGTGGTGGCCACCCCGGTCCTGGCGGTGGTCGTGGACGGCCTGGGGAGCCTGGGCACCGCCACCCCGCCGCGCGACCTGGGCCGGATGGTGCTCACCACGCTCCTGCTGATGCTGGGCGTGGGCGCGGGCACCCTCGTGGTGGGCGGCGGGCTCGCATGGCTCGTGACCGCCTTCCGCTTCCCCCTGCGGGACGTCCTGGTCTGGCTGCTGGTCCTGCCGCTGGCCATGCCGGCCTACATCCTGGGCTTCGTGTTCCTCTCCGTCTTCGACGTGGCGGGGCCGGTGCAGGGGGCCCTGCGCGCCGTGCTGGGGCCGGACGTGTGGGTGCCCGAGGTCCGCTCGCTGCCCGCCGCCGTGCTGGTGATGTCCCTGACGCTCTACCCGTACGTCTACCTCCTGGCCCGCTCCGCGCTGGTCGAGCAGACGAGCGGGACCTACGATGCCGCGCGGACCCTGGGCGCCGGCCGGGGACGCGCGCTCCGGCGGGTCCTGATCCCCCTGGCCCGGCCCTCGATCGCGGCGGGACTGGCACTCGTGATGATGGAGACGCTCACCGACTTCGCCACGGTGCAGTACTTCAACGTGCAGACGGTCTCCGTGGGGGTCTACCTCGTGTGGAAGGGCACCTTCGACTTCCACGCCGCCACCCAGCTCGCCGTGCTCGTGCTGCTGTTCGCCGTGGCCGTGCTGACCGGCGAACGGCTGCTCCGGGGCCGGGCCCGGTTCCACCAGCGCGGCGGCCGCGGCCAGGGGCTGCAGCCGCGGCGACTCACCGGCTGGCGCGCCTGGGGCGCCACCCTGCTCTCCCTCGCCGCCCTCTCCGCCGGGTTCCTCGTGCCCGTGCTCCAGCTGCTCGTGTGGGCCGTCGGGGAGGCGATCGGCAACCCCGCCTCCCTCTCGGACCCGCGCTTCGCGCAGTACCTCGGCAACAGCCTCGTGGTCGCCGGGATCGCCGCCGTGGCCTGCGTGGCGCTCTCGCTCGCCGTCGCCCACGGGGTGCGGATGGGCGGCGGCCGGGCGGTGGCCTTCGCAGCGCAGCTCACGACCTTCGGCTACGCCGTTCCCGGCGCCGTCGTGGGCATCGGCGTCCTCATCGCCTTCGCCGGGCTGGACACCGCCCTCGAACGGGCGGGCGTGCCCGGGGGCACGGGGCTGCTGGTGACGGGCTCCGTGCTCGGCATCCTCTACGCCTACGTGATCCGCTTCCTCGCCCCGGCCTACCAGGCCGTGGACGCGAGCCTCGCCAAGATCTCCCCCACCGTCACCTTCTCCGCGCAGAGCCTCGGCGCGTCCCCGCTCCGGGTCCTCACCCGGGTGCACCTGCCCATCGCCCGCCCGGGGGTCGCCACGGCCCTCGTCCTCGTGATGATCGACGCCGTCAAGGAGCTGCCCATCGTGCTGCTGCTGCGCCCGTTCGGCTTCACCACGGCCTCCGTGTGGGTCTATGAGCTGGCGCGTGAGAACTTCTGGGAGAAGGCGGCCCTGCCGGCGCTCGTGATCGTGGCGGCGGCGGTCGTGCCCGTGTTCTACCTCGTCCGGCAGGCCCACCGCGGAGACCGCCACGGAAAGGTGCCCTCATGACCGTGCAGACCACGAGCACGCAGACCGCGCCCGACAGCGGCGGCACCGTGCCCGCCCTGGTCCTGGAGGAGCTGAGCAAGCACTACGGGTCCTCCGTGGGCGTCAGCGGACTGGAGCTGACGGTCCCGCCCGGCGAGCTGGTGACGCTCATCGGCCCCTCCGGCTGCGGCAAGTCCACCACGCTGCGCCTCGTGGCGGGTCTCGAGCGGCCGGACGAGGGCACCATCCGCATCGCCGGGGACGTGGTGGCGGACCGGCGCCGGTTCCAGGAGCCCGAGCGCCGGCGGGTGGGCCTCGTCTTCCAGGACCACGCCCTGTTCCCGCACCTGACGGTCGCGAGGAACGTGGCCTTCGGCCTGGACCGGCTCCCGCGCGCCGAGCGGCGGACCCGGGTGGGCGAGGTCCTCGAGCTCGTGCGCCTGGGACACCTCGCGCACCGCTACCCCCACGAGCTCTCCGGCGGCGAGCAGCAGCGCGTGGCCCTGGCCCGGGCCCTGGCCCCCCGTCCCGCCGTCGTGCTCCTCGACGAGCCGTTCTCCAGCCTCGACGAGTCGCTGCGCGCGCAGGTGCGCCGGGACACCGTGGCCACGCTGCGCGAGACCGGCACCACCGCCGTGCTGGTCACGCACGACCAGACGGAGGCCCTCTCGGTCGGCCACCGCGTGGTGGTCATGCACGACGGGGTGATCGAGCAGTCCGACACCCCGGAGCGGGTCTTCGAGCAGCCCGCCACCCGGTTCGTGGCGTCCTTCATGGGGGACGCGGACTTCCTGCCCGCCCGGGTCCACCGCGCCCTGCTCACCTGCGAGATCGGCATCGTCTCCACCGTGCCCGGGTGGGCGGACAGCGACGTCGACGTCGACGTGGTGCTGCGCCCCCACGAGGTGGCGCTGCGGCCGGACCCCGCCTCCCCGGCGCGGGTCAGCGCGGTCGAGTACCACGGCGCGTTCGTGCTGCACCACGTCCGGCTGGCCTCCGGGCGCACGCTGCGCTCCTGGCAGCCCCACAACGTGCGCCACCCGGTGGGGACACCGGTGGCGGTGACGGTCACGGCCGGGACCACCCCCACGCTGCTGGTCGACGACCGGGCCGTCACGGCCCCGCCGCCCCGGTCCTCCGACGGCACCTCGAACCGGCGGTCCCGCATGTCGGACGAATTAGGCAAGACTTTCCTTCGCTAACGGTTTTCTCTACCCTGGTGCAGGTGAGCCTCCAACCTGACCTCGCCCGGGTCGCCTTCGCCGCCGATCTCGCCCGCCACGGGGACCGCCCCGCCGTTCTCACGGACGAGCTCGTCCTGAGCTACCGGGAGCTGGCCGAACGCGTCGAGGAGGTGGCCGCGCGCCTGGGGACGGAGCGCCGGCTGGCGGTGCTCACCGCCTCCAACGACATCGACTCCCTCGTGGCCTATCTCGCGGCCCTCACGGCCGGTCACCCGCTCCTGCTGGTCCCGGCGGACAAGCCGGCCGCGGTCGAGTCGCTCGTGGCGGCCTACGACCCCGACGTCGTGCTGCGCTCCGGGAACGGGACCCCGGTCATCGAGGAGCGGCGCCCGGGGTCCCGGCACGAGCTGCACCCGGACCTCGCCCTGCTGCTGAGCACGTCCGGCTCGACCGGTTCCCCGAAGCTCGTGCGGCTCTCGCACGAGAACCTGGCGGCCAACGCCGAGTCGATCGCCGAGTACCTGGGCATCGGGCCCGAGGACCGCGCCGCCACGACGCTGCCCATGTCCTACTGCTACGGGCTGTCGGTGCTCAACAGCCACCTCCTCCGGGGCGCCGGGCTGGTGCTGACGGACCTGTCGGTGGTCGACCCCTGCTTCTGGGACCTCGTCCGGGCCCACCGCGCCACCTCCTTCGCCGCCGTGCCCTACACCTTCGAGCTGCTGGAGCGCGTCGGCTTCGCGGACACGGACCTCCCGCACCTGCGGTACGTCACCCAGGCGGGCGGCCGGCTCGCCCCGGAGAAGGTCCGGCACTGGGCGGCGACCGGCAGGCGGCGCGGCTGGGACCTGGTCGTGATGTACGGGGCCACGGAGGCCACCGCCCGGATGGCGTACCTGCCCCCGGAGCTGGCGGCGGAGCGCGCCGGGACGATCGGGATCCCGATCCCGGGCGGGGAGTTCCGCATCGACCCCGTGGACGGACTGCCGGACGGGGAGCTCGTGTACAGCGGACCCAACGTCATGCTCGGCTACGCGGAGCACCCGGAGGACCTCGCCGCCGGGCGGACGGTCGAGGAGCTGCGCACCGGGGACCTCGCCCGCCGCCACCCGGACGGGCTCTACGAGGTCGTGGGGCGGCGCAGCCGGTTCGTCAAGATCGTGGGCCTGCGCGTGGACCTCGGGCAGGTCGAGAGGATCCTCGCCGAGCTCGGCGTGAGCGCGGCCGCCGCCGGCGCCGACGAACGGCTGGTCGTGGCCGCCGAGGGGGAGCAGGACACGTCCCTGCTCGCCAAGGCCGTGGCCGAGAGCATCGGCCTGCCGCGCCCGGCCGTCGAGCTCCACGCCGTCGAGCAGCTGCCCCGTCTGGGCACGGGCAAGGTGGACTATCCGGCGGTCCTGGCGCTCGGCGCACCGCCCGCCGCGCCGGAGGCACCGCCGCGGCGCCGGGCCGAGGGCCCCGAGGACGTCCGGCGGATCTTCGCCGAGGTGCTCGACCGGCCCGACGTCGGCGACGACGACACGTTCGTCTCCCTGGAGGGGGACTCGCTGTCCTACGTGGCGGCCTCCGTCCGGCTCGAGCAGGCCCTCGGGCACCTCCCGCCGGACTGGCACCTCACGCCCGTGCGGGACCTGGCCCCCCGGCCCGTTCCGCGCGGACGGGGTCTCGTCTCGTTCCTGGAGACCGGCATCGTGCTCCGGGCCGTCGCCATCGTGTGCATCGTGGCGACGCACGTGGAGATCTTCACGTTCCAGACCGCCCACGTGCTCTTCGCGGTGGCGGGGTACAACTTCGCGCGCTTCCAGCTGACGGGGGCGCGGCTCCCGCGGCTGCGGCGCCAGCTGCGCAGCCTGGGCCGGATCGTGGCGCCCTCCGTGGCGTTCATCGCCGTCGCCCACCTGCTCACCGACGACTACACGGTCGCCAACATCCTGCTGCTCAACGGCATCGTCGGCCCCCAGGAGCTCACGTCCCAGTGGCACTTCTGGTTCGTCGAGATGCTCGTCTACGTCCTCGTGGCCGTCACCGCGCTCATGGCGCTGCCCTGGGCGGACCGTGCCGAGCGCGCCGCCCCCTGGCTCTTCCCGCTCGCCCTGCTCGCGATCGGGCTGGTCAGCCGCTACGACATCGTGGACCCGGGACTGCCGAAGCCCGCGCCGGTGTTCTGGATCTTCGCCTTCGGCTGGGCCGCGGCCCGGTCGCGGACGACCCTCCAGCGCTCCCTCGTCACCCTCCTGACCCTCCTCACCGTGCCGGGCTACTTCGACAGCCCGGTCCGGGAGGCCACCCTGGTCGCCGGGATCCTGCTGCTGCTGTGGGTGCCCACCCTGCCGGTGCCCGTGGGCCTGCGCCGGGTGACGGCCCGGCTCGCGAGCGCGTCCCTGTACGTCTACCTCACGCACTGGCTGGTCTATCCGCCCCTGGTGCCGGTGAGCCCGGTCCTGGCCGTGCTCGCCTCCCTCGTGGTGGGGGTGGCCTACTGGGCCCTGGCCGACCGCGTGCTCGGCGGACTCCGGCGCGGACCGGTGCGCACGGCGCAGCCCGCCGACGAGGCTCCGCTCACGGCTGCTCCAGGCCCACGCTGATCTCGGCGCTCTGCCCCGTGGAGCGCACGGTGGCGCGGACGGGGAACTCGATCCGCTCCGTGACCGTCTCCCCGTCCTCCTCGTAGCTCAGCCGCGCCTGCGCGGGCCGGTACGGGTCCGCCGTCCAGCGCAGCGGGTCCCCGGGATCCTGGACCAGAACCAGGGCCGGCCGGGAGACCAGCCGCCACCGGACGCCGGTGATCTCCGGATCCGGCGCCCCGGACGCCGCCGCGGACGGCTCGAGGGGAACCTGCGGCGCCGCCCAGCGCCGGGACGAGGGACACCCCTCGGCGTGCAGCTCCTCCGAGGCCGTGCAGCTCTCCAGCCACTCCTGGATCCGGTCGTCGACCTCGTGCCACATCCTCGGCGAGGGCTCGAACCGCAGCTCCACCGTGGCCGGCTGCGGGGCCCGGAACGCCACGGTGTGCGGCTCCAGGGGCGGGGCGGCCGCGTAGTACGAGTTCCCCGGCAGCCCGATCGCGTAGTCCCCGGGCAGGGCCTCGAAGCGCCACGTGCCGCCGGGTCCCTGGGGGTCGGGCACCCGCTCGTCCGCGTCCGGGCGGATGCTCTCCCCGTTGACGGAGAGCTCGTCGAGGGGGGCGGGCAGGTGGATCGACAGAGGTGCCGCGTCCGGGGAGTCCAGCTGCCACTGGTCGTTGAAGGGACCGGTCCGCCGCACCTGGTGCACCGGGTAGACGTGGACCTCCTCCCGCTCCCGGGCGCCGCCGGGCCCGTCCCACCACACGCGCGCCCGCACCTCGCCGCGGCTCCCGCGGTGGTCCACGCCCAGGATCTCGTGGCCGCTGATCCGCCCCGCGGCGTTGCGGTACACGCGGTTCGAGAAGATGGTCAGGGTGGGGTCCGCCACGACGGCCTCGGTGCGGGACAGCAGCTGCCGCGAGCTCCCGCTCTCGAGCCCGCCGAGCCACGCCTCCACCGGGTCCTGCGGCTCCCGGTCCACGAAGACCCAGTTCACCACGGAGCTGAACACGGTCACGAGGACCACGACGACCATCAGCCAGTGCAGCAGCGTCCGCCGCAGGCCCCGGGCGTCGACCGCGGAGAGGGCCTGGCCGGCCTCCCGCTCCCGTGACACCGACACCGCAGCTCCTGTCCCTGTCGGTCCGTCCGGCGCTCGCGCCGGAGATCCGGGCCGCGTCCCGGCCCACCAGCTCACATCGTAGGGCCGGCGCCGTAGCCGGGACGGGAGGACGGCTAGAGCGCGCGTCTCCTGGTGACCAGGACCCCGGCCGCCACGAGCACCAGGCCCCAGGCGCCGTAGACGAGACCGGACTCCACGTGGTTCAGCACGGCGCCCGAGGGCTGGTACATCGCCGTCAGCTGCCCGCCCGCCGCCGCCGGGGAGTACGGCTTGACGTCGTCGAGCCACTCGAAGGAGAGCGCGAAGAGCACGATCTCCAGGACCATCAGCAGCACCACGAGCACCACGATGCCCCAGGTGGTGGACTTCAGCAGGGCGCCCAGGCCGAAGCCCAGCCACGAGGTGATCATGTAGAAGACGCCCACCGCCAGGACGTTGAGCAGCACGGCCTCCTGCAGCAGGTCGTATCCCAGGTCCCCGCCGGCCAGGATCGGCTGGACGAGCAGGTGGGACAGCAGGGCGCTCAGCACCCCGAACCCGAACGTGACCGCCGAGAGCACCACCGCCTTGGCGAGCATCACCGGTGTGCGCCGCGGCACCGCGGTCATGGTGGTCTGGATGGATCGGGTGGAGTACTCCGAGCCGATCGCCAGCACGGCGAGCGCGCCCAGCAGCAGCACGACCAGCTGCAGGCCGCCGTTGGCGCTGGACATCGCCATGTACTCGCCGAAGCCCATGCCGTCCGGCAGGGACAGCCCCGAGCCCTCCGTCATCTGCTGCTCGGACTGGGCGATGAACTCGTCCTTCTGCTGCTGGACGTCCTCCTCGGTGAGCCCGAGCTCCTCCGGGCTCCGGCCGTCCAGCATCGCGTCCACCTGCTCCTGGGCGGCCTGCTCGTTGAAGTCGATGAAGGTCAGCGCGCTCGAGGCCGAGAGGGCGGCGAAGCCGAGGGAGAGGACCAGGGCGACGCCGAGCAGGATCCAGTGCGAGCGCAGGGACCGGAACTTGATCCACTCCGAGCGCAGGACCCGGCCGAAGCTCAGCCGCACCCGGGACGCGTGGCGGGACGGCCCGGCGGGGTCCGGGGCCCCGGTCTGCGGGCGGGGTGCGGTCGAGGTGCTGGTGCTCATGCTCGGTCTCCGGTTCGTGCGTCGGCGCCCGCCCAGGGCGCCGGGTCGGTCGGTGCGGGAGCGCCGCCGGAGCGGTACTCGACCTCGTTCTGGGTCATGGCCATGTACACGTCCTCGAGGCTCTCCGTGAGGGGGGTGAGCTCGTGGACCAGCACACTGTCGGAGAGCGCGGCCTCGGCGATCCGCCGCGGCTCCGGCCCCGTGACCAGGAGTCCGTCGTCGTCGAACTCCGTGATCCCGGCGTCCGTGCCCTGCAGGGCGCGGCGCAGGGCCGCCCGGTCGGTGGTGCGCACCCGGGTGCGCGTGCGGCCGCCGGCGAGGATCTGCTGGATGGGCGCGTCCGCGAGGATCCGGCCGCGGCCGATCACCACGAGGTGGTCGGCCGTCTGGGCCATCTCCGACATGAGGTGGGAGGACAGGAAGACCGTGCGGCCCTCGGAGGCGAGGTACTTGGCGAGGTGGCGCACCCACACGACGCCCTCGGGGTCCAGCCCGTTGACGGGCTCGTCGAGGATCACGGTGTGCGGGTCGCCGAGCAGCGCGGCGGCGATGCCGAGGCGCTGGCCCATGCCGAGGGAGTAGCCTCCCACCCGCTTGTCGGCCGCGGCCCCGAGCCCGGTGAGGTCCACGACCTCCTGGACGCGGGACCTCGGGATGCCGTGGGTCGCGGCGAGCGCGGAGAGGTGCGCGCGGGCCGTGCGCCGGGGGTGGACGGCCTTCGCGTCCAGCAGCACCCCGACCTCCGCGAGCGGCGCCCGGTGCTGGACGTACGGCCTGCCGTTGACGCGGGTGTGGCCCCGGGTCGCGGACTCCAGCCCGACGACGAGGCGCATCGTGGTCGACTTGCCGGCCCCGTTGGGCCCCAGGAACCCGGTGACCCTGCCGGGGCGGACGGTGAAGCTGACGTCGTCCACCGCCGTCTTGCCGCCGTAGGTCTTCGTCAGGTTCTCGATCTCGATCACCGGCGCTCCTCCCGAGCACTCGTCAGTTCTTCTCCGCTTCCAACCTACGGGAGCGCCGGTGGGGACGGCACCACCGGCAGGATGAACCCGTGCGGGCGTGGCGCCCGCGCCCTCCCCCTCCCGGCGGAGCCGCCGCCGGCGCGCTCACCCGGGCTCGGACAGCCCGATCCGGCGCGCCCGCCCGCCCCGGAGGACGTCGACGGCGACGGCGACCACGAGGAGCACGAGGAGCAGCACGCGCACCGCGGCGAGCAGGTCCTGCGCGTCCCAGCCGATCGGTCCGAGGCCCGGCAGCACCGGCCACGCCGGCTCGGGCAGGACCAGGGTGGTCCACCACAGGACCTCCACGAGCTGCCACGCGGCGAACTCCGGCCAGCTGCGCCGGCTCAGCAGCACCAGGGGCGCCAGCCACAGCACGTGGACGAGCGAGTAGCCGGGGCCGGAGAGCACGAGCACGGCCAGCAGGAGGAACGCGATCTGGACGACACTGGGCTCCTGCCGGGTGAGCAGGGTCAGCACCAGAACGGCCACGAAACCCAGCACGAGGGCCAGGAGCACGTACTGCGCCCCGCCCGCCGGATCGGGGGCCGCGCCCGTGCGCGCCTGCTCCACCCGGGCCCAGACGCCCCACAGGGAGGACCCGGCCACGGGCTCCTCCCCGGGCGTGCCGAACTGCCGGGCCCACCGGTCCCGCGCCGAGAGCAGGAACGGCCCGTTGACCAGCGCCCAGGTGACCACCGTCCCGGCCAGGACCACCGCGAAGTCCCGGAACTGCCGGTACCGCACGGCCAGGAGCAGCACGGCGAGGAGGACGACCAGGGGGAACAGCGCCACGGACGCCGCGAGACCCAGGACGATCCCCGCCGGCACGGGGCGGCCCCGGACGTGGAGAAGCAGCGCCAGCACCATGAGCAGCACGGCGAGCTGGTCCCAGGAGCTGAAGCCGACCAGGACCGCCACCGGCGCGAGCGCCAGCACGAACGCGTCCGCCCCGCGCCGCCCGGAGAGCGCGGAGACCACGACCGCCGTGCCGATCCACACCAGGGCCAGCAGCAGCACCGACAGGTCGGCGAACACGTCCCGGTCCACGTCCGCGCCGAACAGCGCGGAGAGGCGGGCGGCGAGCCAGCCGACCACCGTGGTGATCATCCCGACCAGGGCGGGCTGGTCCCCCGCGGGACCGCCCGTGAAGAACCCGCCCGCCCCCGTGGGCTCGCCGGGACCGGTCCCGGTGGTGCACAGCGCCGGGAGGCTCGCCTCCGCGCCCCATCCCGGCACCCGGCAGGGCAACCGCAGCAGCCAGGCCGTCATGACCGTGTAGAGGCTCAGGCCGACCAGCAGCGCGTCGTGGCCGCCCCGGCTCCGGCCGCCCTGCGGGCTCATGGGCTCGCCCGCCGTCCGCGCAGCACGTCCGCCGCGACGCGGACCACCAGGTAGCCCACGGCGAGCGTGTGCAGGGCCACCGCGGTGAAGTAGACGTCCTCGGCGAGCGCGAGCCCGTCCCCGCCCCCGGTCAGGTGGCCCAGCCAGTGGAACACCGCCGCCCAGTGGAGGACCTCGACGAGCTGCCACACCACGAACTCCCCGACCCGGGGCCGGGCCAGGAGCACGAGGGGCACGAGCCAGATCACGAACTGCGGCGAGTACACCTTGTTGGACAGCACGAACGCCGCCAGCACCAGGAAGGCGAGCTGCTCCAGCCGCGGCTCCTCGCGCGCCACGAGCCCCAGGACCAGGATCAGGACGCAGGCGAGGGCGAATCCGGCGAGGGCCAGGACGTTGACCCCCTCGGCCGAGAGCAGTGGGACGTCCAGCCGCGGCGCGGCGACGTCGTTCCACCAGTGCCACACGGAGGAGAAGCCCGCGCCGCGGTCCTGGCTGAATTGCCAGAACCAGCCCCACTGCACCGGGTCCAGCAGCGCGAAGGGGAGGTTGACCGCCGCCCAGGCCCCTGCCGCGCCGGCGGCCGCCCGCAGCGCGGGCCCCGCCTCGCGGCGCCGGACGGCCAGCACGAAGACCGCCCCGAGGAGCAGGAACGGGAAGAGCTTGAACGCGGTGCCCACGCCCAGCAGGACCCCGCCGAGCCCCCACCGCTCCCGGCGGAACGCGAGCAGGGCCGCCACGGTGCACAGCACCGGCCACAGGTCCCAGTTGATGAGCCCGGTGACCACCACCGCGGGCGCCAGGGCGGCGAGCACCGCGTGACCGGGGTGCGCCACCATCCGCCCGAGGACCAGCACGACGGCCACCCAGACCCCGGCCAGGAGCACCGCGTTGAGATCGAAATATATGCCCTGTCCGACATGTTCGCTGGCGAACGGGTCGACGGCGTGCGCCAGGACGCCGGTGGCGCTCGCCACCACGGTCTGCAGCACGGGGTACTCCAGCAGCGCCGAGGCGTCCAGGTAGGGGAAGCGGCCCTCGGCCATGCCCCGAGAGGCATACAGCGTGGGCAGGTCCGAGTAGCAGAGCTGCCGGAACGTCTCGGGCTGCTCCCAGGTGACGAGCCGGCACGGGAGCTTGGTCAGGTACGCCAGGAGCGCGGCGTAGAGGGCGAAGCCGGCCAGAACCCACGGCCCCACGCGGAGCGCCGCCGGACGCCCGGCGGGCGGCACCGTGTCCGGGTCCACGTCACGGTCGACGTCCCGGTCGACGTCCCGGTCGACGTCCCGGTCGACGTCCCGGTCGATGTCCTGGTCGACATCCCGGGCGGCCGCACCCGTGCCGGCCCGGGTGCTCACAGGGCGTCCGCCGCCCAGGCCCGCAGCCGCCGCTCCGCCTCCTCCGGCCCCAGCTCCCCCTCGTCCAGGCGCAGGTCCAGCAGGAACTTGTACGCCCGCCCCACCGCGGGTCCCGGCGGGATGCCGAGCACCGCCATGATCCGCTCGCCGTCCAGCTCGGGCCGCACGGCGTCGAGCTCCTCGCGCGCGGACAGCTCCTCGATCCGCGCCTCGAGGTCGTCGTAGGCGGCGGCCAGCCGGGCCACCTTCCGCCGGTTCCGGGACGTCACGTCCGCCCGGGTGAGCCGGTGCAGCCGCTCGAGGCACTCCCCCGCGTCCCGGACGTAGCGGCGCACCGCGGAGTCGGTCCACTCGGCGTCCCCGTAGCCGTAGAAGCGCATGTGCAGCTCCACCAGCCGGCTCACCGTCCTGATGGTGTCGTTGTCGAAGCGCAGGGCCCGCATCCGCTTGGCGGTGAGCTTCGCGCCCACCACCTCGTGGTGGCGGAAGCTGACCGCGCCGGACTCCTCGAAGCGCCGGGTCGCGGGCTTGCCGACGTCGTGCATGAGCGCGGCGAAGCGCAGCGGGAAGTCCGGGCCGGGCACGGGACCGTCCGGACCCGACTCCAGGGCGGCGGCCTGCTCCATGACGGTCAGGGAGTGCTGGTAGACGTCCTTGTGCCGGTGGTGCTCGTCCGTCTCGAGCTGCAGGGCGGGCACCTCGGGCAGCACGACCTCGGCCAGCCCCGTGCTCACCAGGAGGTCGACGCCCCGGCGGGGCCGGCGCCCGCAGATCAGCTTGACGAGCTCCTCCCGCACCCGCTCCGCCGAGACGATCCCGATCCGCTCCGCCATGCCGGTCATGGCCGTGCGCACCTCGGGCGCCACCTCGACGTCGAGCTGGGACGCGAAGCGCGCGGCGCGCATCATGCGCAGGGGGTCGTCCGAGAACGAGTCCTCCGGGGCCCCCGGGGTGCGCAGCGCCCGGGCGTGCAGGTCCTTGATCCCGCCGTGCGGGTCCACGAGCTCCATACCGGGCAGCCGCAGCGCCATGGCGTTGATGGTGAAGTCGCGGCGGAACAGGTCGTCCTCGAGCGAGTCGCCGAAGGCCACCTGCGGCTTGCGGGAGTCGGCGTCGTAGGCCTCGGCCCGGTACGTGGTCACCTCCAGCTGGACGTCGCCCCGGCGCATCCCGATGGTCCCGAAGGCACGGCCGATCTCCCACACCGCGTCCGCCCACCCCGTGACCACGGCGAGCGTCTCGTCGGGCGTCGCGTCGGTGGTGAAGTCCAGGTCCAGGGCGGGCCGGCCGAGGAAGAGGTCCCGCACGGGACCGCCCACGAGGGACAGCTCGTGGCCGGCGGCGGCGAACCGCCGCCCCAGGTCGAGGGCGGCGGGATGGATCGCGTGGGCGTCGGGGAGCTGCGTCATGGTGCGGCCCATTGTTCCAGACCGCGGGGCGCTGACCCGGCCGCGGCGACCCCGCCGGAACCGGCCGGGGAGGCCTTCCCGCACTCCCGCAGGAGCCCGGACGATTGTGGCAAGGTAGGAGACATGGCTTTCCCCGTCCCCAGCGCACCGAAGAAGCGGCCCACCGCGCCGGCCGCCGCGCTGCCCACGGTCGAGGAAGTCTCCGCCGGGGGGATCGTCGTCGACCTCGCCACCCCGTCCCACCCGGTCGCCATCATCGCCCGGATCAACCGCGGCGGACGCCTCGAGTGGTGCCTGCCCAAGGGCCACCCCGAGAACGAGGAGACCAACGAGGAAGCCGCGATCCGCGAGATCGAGGAGGAGACCGGCATCGCCGGGGAGGTGCTGAGCCCGCTGGGCAGCATCGACTACTGGTTCACGGTCTCCGGCCACCGCGTGCACAAGACGGTGCACCACTTCCTGCTGCGCGCCACGGGCGGTCACCTCACCACGGACAACGACCCCGACCACGAGGCCGTGGACGTCGCCTGGGTGAACATCGACGACCTCGGCCGGAAGCTGTCCTTCCCCAACGAACGGCGCATCGCCGACATCGCCCGTGAATACATCATCCACCAGCTCTGAGACCGCGGGCCCCTCCGGGGCGGGCGGCGCACGCCCCCCGGCGGCCCCGGCCCGGCGCTCGGGGGCGGCCTCCAGCGCTATCATGGCCTCGGGCACGCTCGTCTCCCGCGCGCTGGGGTTCGTCAAGGTCGTCCTCATCACCGTGGCCATCGGCTCCGTCACGACCGTCTCCGACGTCTTCGAACTCGCGAACACCCTGCCGAACCTGATCTACGTCCTCGTGGCCGGCGGCATCTTCAACGCCGTCCTGGTGCCCCAGATCATCAAGGCCTCCCGGGCCGCCGACGACGGCGGGGCCGACTACATCTCCCGCCTGCTCACCCTCGCCGTGCTCGCCCTGCTGGGCGTCACCGCGGTCGTGGTGCTGCTGGCGGGGCCCATCGTGCGGACCATGGGCACCGACTGGTCCGAGGCGCAGCTGTCCCTCGGTCTGACGTTCGCACTGTTCACCTTCCCGCAGATCTTCTTCTACGGCCTCTACACCGTGGTGGGCCAGGTCCTCAATGCCCGCGGCGCCTTCGGCTGGTACATGTGGGCGCCGGTGGTCAACAACGTGGTGGCCATCGCGGCGCTGCTCGTGTTCGTCCAGCAGTTCGGCGCCTACCAGCAGGCCCCGCACACCCTGGAGAACTGGATCCCGGCCAAGACGTTCTGGCTGGCGGCCATGGCCACCGTGGGTGTCGCCGCCCAGGCCCTCGTGCTGCTCTGGCCGCTGCGCCGGCTGGGGCTGGGACTGCGGCCGAGGTTCGGCTGGCGGGGCATCGGGCTCTCCACCGCGGCACGGCTCGCGGGCTGGACCCTCGCCACCGGGATCCTCGCCAACCTGGCGTTCCTGACCCTGACCAAGGTCGCCGCGATCCCCACCGGCTACCGTCCGGAGTACCTCGCCATGGACCCGCCGCAGCAGATCGCGGGCGTGGCGGCGCTCAACCAGGCCTCGATGCTGTACTCCCTGCCCCACGGGGTGATCGGGCTGTCCATCGCCACCGTGCTGTTCAACCGGATGGCCGCGGCCTCGACCGACGGGGACCGGGCCGGCATGGTCACCTCCCTGTCCTCGAGCCTGCGCATCACGGGCGTGGCCACGGTCTTCGCCACGGTCGCCCTCGTGGTCTTCGCCGGCCCGCTCGGCATGCTCTTCAGCGGCGGCGTCCCCTCCGCGGGGGCCGTGGTCGGCCAGGTGATCGCGGTGATCGCGATCGGCGCGCCCTTCATGTCGGTCTCCTTCATGCTCGGCCGGGCGTTCTACGCCCAGGAGGACGCCCGCACCCCGTTCCTGGTGCAGGTCGGCGTCGCCCTCTTCACCGTGGTCTCGGCCCTGCTGATCTGGTCCTTCGTCCCGCCGGACCTCATCGTCTTCGCGGTCGCCGGGTGCTACGCGCTGCAGAACATCCTGAGCACGCTCCTCTACCACGTGGTCCTGGTCCGCCGGATCGGGGACTACGACGTGGCCCGCGTCGTGGACTCCCACGCCCGGATCCTCGCCGCGTCCCTGCTCGCCGGCGCGGTGGGCGCCGTGGCCCTGTTCCTGCTCGGCGGCTACGACCCCGACGGCTTCCCCTGGACCAACCAGCTGACCGCGATCGCGACCGTGGCCGCGGGCGGGACCGTCATGGGGATCGCCTACCTGGGCGCTCTGCGGCTCTGCCGCGTCCAGGAGCTCGACAGCCTGGTGCGCCCGGTCCTCGCCCGGCTCCGCCGCTGACCGTGTGACGGAGCTCTCGGCCGCGGACCGCCGGGACCGGTAAGGTGCTGAGTGGTCGATGACGTGGGTCGGGAACACCCCTCCTGCCCCGCCGGCCACCCCCGCCCGCGAGTTCCGGCCCCCGCCGCGAATTCCCGACCCCCAGGGAGCCAACGTGCCCGCACCGATGAAGCTCGGTTCCGTCCTCGGCGGCCGCTACAAGGTCGTCTCCGACGTGCTGGCCACCGCCGAGGGCGACCACGTGCTCGAGGGACAGGACCAGATCCTCGGCCGCCGCGTCTCGATCCTGCTGCCCGCCGAGCGGCACACGTCCCTGCTGGTGGAGAACGCCCGCTCCATGGCCAACGGCAGCATCGGCGCCCCCTTCCAGATCCTGGACCTGGGCCAGGCGGAGGCGCACACCTACCTCGTGACCTCGCACACCCCGGCGGCGGACATGCTCGACTCCCTGCTCGTGGAGCCGGACGAGGTCGAGGACGAGTCCCTCAGCGACGACATCTTCGGCGCCCCGCGCGGCAACGGCAGCGGCTCCTACGTGTACGAGGAGCCGGACCCCACCAGCCCGGCGCCCGTGGTCGCGACCGAGGCCTCCGACGACCTCGGCGGCGCGGCCCCGCAGCCCAAGGTCACCCGGTGGCGGGACGACGACTCGTACGACGACGCCGCGCCCGCGCCCTCGGTGCGCACCCGGCTCGGCCGGCCCGTGCGGGTCAGCGCCACCTCGACCCGGTCGACCCTCTTCGACCGGGCGGCGGCGAGCGGCACCGCGGCCTCGGCCGTGCGCACCGCCGGGACGGACATCGACCCCGGCTACGACGGCGACAACCGCTACGACGGCTACGACAGCCCCGAGGACGGGGGCCTGGACACGGCCCCCCGCCCGGAGGGGACCGCCCCGGCCGCCCCGCCGCGGAAGGAGCAGGCCGCGCCGCAGACCCGGAAGGGCGGCAGCGGCCTGCTGCTGCTCCTGCTGCTCCTGCTGGCGTTGCTGATCGGCGCCGTGGTCTTCAGCTTCGACCGGCTGGGCGGGCTCTTCGCGGGGGCGGACGCCCCGGAGCCCGCCGTGAGCGCGCCCGCGGCGGAGGAGGGCGGCGAGGAGGAGGCCCCGCCGAGCCCCGAGCCGGAGGCCCCGGCCGCCGACCCGGAGCCCCGCGCCGTCACCCGGGTGGTGCCCACCGATCCGGGCTTCATGGCCGACCAGGACGCCCAGCTGGGCCAGACCATCGACGGCAACCCGTCCACCTACTGGATCAGCTACGGGTTCTCCGACCAGAACTTCGGCAACCAGACCCCGAGCGTGGGTTTGGCGGTCCAGCTCGAGGAGCCCGCGCCGGTGGAGACCCTGAGGCTCGACCAGTCGTCCGGCTCGGGCGGGATGTTCGACGTGTACGTCAACGACGCCCCGAGCCTGGACGGCGCCGAGCAGGTGGCCTCGGGCTCCTTCACGGGCCCGGAGATCACGGTTCCGCTCTCGGCGGCGGCCCGGGACGGGGAGCACGAGTACGTGATCGTGAACTGGACGCAGCTGCCGCAGCTGACGAACCCCATCGCCGGGTTCAACCACGGCCTGCGGGTCGGCGAGATCCAGCTCGACTGAGGCCTCCGCTCCCCCGCCGGGCCCGCCATGACGGGCCCGGCACCGGAATATCCGCCGCGCGCCCCCCGTTGTGCCAGTGGTCCCTGCGGTCGGCGTGCCCGGCCGCTCCCTGTACGGAAGGTCTGCAGAACAGTGAGCCCCGACTTCGGTCCCGTGATCAACGCCCTGAACCTCGTCCCCTCGAGCGGCGAGCCGACGGCCACCGCGGACGACGAGACCGTCCACGAGGTGATCATCGTGGGTTCCGGCCCCGCCGGGTACACCGCCGCCGTCTACGCCGCGCGCGCGAACCTCCACCCCATCGTGTTCGCCGGGTCCGTGACCGCCGGCGGTGAGCTGATGAACACGACCGAGGTCGAGAACTACCCGGGGTTCGTCGACGGCATCCAGGGCCCGGAGCTGATGTCCAACATGCAGCAGCAGGCCGAGCGCTTCGGCGCCGACATCCGCTACGAGGACGTCGTGGCCCTCGAGCTGGAGGGCGAGGTCAAGACCGTGACCCTCGAGGACGGTTCCGTGCACCGCGCCCACGCCGTGATCCTCGCGACCGGCTCCGCCTACCGGGAGCTCGGTCTGCCGGACGAGAAGCGGCTCTCCGGACACGGCGTGAGCTGGTGCGCCACCTGCGACGGCTTCTTCTTCAAGGAGCAGCACATCGCGGTGGTGGGCGGCGGCGACTCCGCCCTCGAGGAGGCCACGTTCCTCTCCCGCTTCGCCTCCAAGGTCACGATCATCCACCGGCGGGACAGCTTCCGCGCCTCCGAGATCATGCAGCAGCGGGCCTTCGACGACCCCAAGATCGAGGTCCTGTGGAACGCCGAGGTGGTGGGCATCAACGGCGAGGAGAAGGTCCGCTCCGTCACGGTCCGCGACACGGAGTCCCACCAGACCACGGAGCTGCCCGTGACGGGCCTGTTCGTCGCCATCGGCTCCGATCCGCGCACCGCCCTGGTCAAGGACCAGCTGGAGCTCACCGTGGACGGCACCATCGCGGTGGACGGCCGCAGCTCCACCACGAGCCTCGCCGGGGTCTTCGCCGCGGGCGACGTCGTGGACGGCACCTACCGCCAGGCCATCACGGCGGCGGGCTCCGGGTGCGTCGCCGCCGTCGACGCCGAGCACTACCTCGCCGCCCTGCACGACCGCTCCGTCCTGCACAGCTGAGCCGTCCCGGTCGGGGCACCCGCCGGCGCCCCGACCGGCATGGGTCATAATCGAACCGGATCCGCCTTTCGCACGTTCCACCCAGAGCGGTCCGGGCACGCCGACCGCGTGCCCGCGGCCCGGACAAGGAGAACCATGAGCGCCGCCAAGAACGTCACCGACGCCGACTTCCGCACCGAGGTCCTCGAGTCGGACAAGCCCGTCATCGTCGACTTCTGGGCCGAGTGGTGCGGCCCCTGCCGCATGGTCGGCCCGGTCCTCGACGCGATCGCCGCCGAGCACGCGGACGCCGTCGAGGTCGTCAAGCTCAACGTCGACGAGAACCCCGCCGTGGCGTCCCAGTACGGCATCACCTCGATCCCCGCGATCTACCTCTTCTCCGGCGGCGAGGTGGTCAAGAAGGCCATCGGCGCGAAGCCGAAGAGCGCCCTCGAGAAGGAGTTCGCCGACTACCTCGTCGTCGGGAACTGACCGGTTCCACCGACATCCTCGGCACCCCGGGCTCGTCCGTCCCTCCCCCATCCGGGAGGGACGGACGAGCCGCTGTCCTGGCACCTCACCGACCCTTCCGACCCGTGGGACACCCGTGAACAACGACGACACCGAACCGATGCTGCGCCGGACCATGACGAGCCGGCGGGTGGTGAGCCTGCGGGAGCGTCTGCTGCGAGCCGGCGTCACCGTGGCCTACCTCGCGCCGCAGGATGTCAACAATCCCTCCTACTTCGACGACCACGTCGACGCCGCCGTGCGCGCCTTCCAGCAGGAGCGCGGGCTCATCGTGGACGGCCTGGTGGGCCCCGAGACCGACCGGTGCCTCAACGAGGCGCAGTACGCCCTCGGTGACCGCCCGCTCTACGTCGACGACGAGCGTCCCCTGCGGGGCGACGACGTCAGCATGCTGCAGCACAACCTGTCACGGTTGGGTTTCTACTACGGCCACCTCAACGGGGTGTTCGGGAGCAGCACGCACCACGCCGTCATGGAGCTGCAGCAGAGCCTGGGTCTCCCCACCACCGGAGTGGTGGACCGCGAGACCATTGCCGCCCTCGCCCGGATCAACAAGAACATCACCTCCTCCAAAGCCTTCTCCCTGCGCGAGTACCACCGCCTGGAGCGCGCCACCTCCGCCCTGCGCGGCCGCTCCGTGGTGCTCGTCCCGTCCGGGACCGCCGGCCAGCAGCCGCCCGCCTCGGCCGCGCCGGACTTCCGGGACCGCGCCGACGAGGTGACCCGGGACGTCGTCCTCCGGGCCTTCGAGCTCCTGCGCGAGATCGGCGCCGAGCCCGCGGTCGTCTCCCCCGGCCGAGAGCTCCGCGACCGCCGCGGCGAGACGGTGCGGACGGCCTCCTCGGTCCACGAGGTCGTCGCCGGATGCCGGTCGGACTCCGTGGTGGTCACCCTGCACTGCGACTGGAACAGCTCCCCCGCGGCCGGTGGAGTGGCCTCGTACTACTGGGGCGAGCAGGACCGCTCCGAGATCTACTCCCCCATCGGCGAGAGGGCCGCGGTGCTCGTGCTCAAGGAGATGGTGGCCCGGACCGGGGCCCTGGACCTCGGCACCCACGCCCGGCAGTGGGACCTGCTGAGGTCCCACGACGCGCCGACCATCTGGCTCGATCTCGGGTACCTCTCCAGCCCGGCCGACCGGGCCGCCCTCGCGGACCCCGAGCACCGGAACCACCTGGCCGAGGCCGTCGTCTTCGGGCTGCAGCGCATGTTCCTGATCGCGGAGGACGACGTGCCCACGGGGACCATGAGCGTGGACGACGTCGCCGAGTACAACGGGCGCTGAGCCCGGCCCGCCACGGCCGAAGGGGCCCCGCGCCCACGCAGAAGCCCCGGTGTTTCACGTGAAACACCGGGGCTTCTGCGTGGGCGGTTCCCTCTAGCTGCGGTCCATTCCGGGGTCCAGCACCTCGATGATGCGGTTCAGGTCCTCGACCGAGGCGAACTCGATGGTCATCTTGCCCTTGCGCGCGCCGAGGGCGATCCGCACGCTCGTGTCCAGCCGGTCGGCGAAGGCGTCCGCGATGTAGTCGAGCCGTTCCTTGTGCCGTCCGGCCGGGACCGCCGTCCGCTGGGGCTTGCGCTCCCCCGACTCGGTCAGCTGGACGGCCTCCTCCGTGGCGCGCACGGACAGACCCTCCGCCACGATGCGCTGGGCAAGACGCTCCATCTCCGCGGGGTCCGCCAGGGACAGCAGCGCGCGCGCGTGACCGGACGAGAGCACGCCTGCCGCCACGCGACGCTGGACGAGCGGGGGCAGACGAAGCAGACGGATCGTGTTGCTGATCTGGGGGCGGGACCGGCCGATCCGCCGGGACAGCTCCTCCTGCGTGGTGCCGAACTCCTCCAGGAGCTGCTGGTACGCGGCGGCCTCCTCGAGAGGGTTCAGCTGGCTGCGGTGCAGGTTCTCCAGCAGGGCGTCCCGCAAGAGGTCGTCGTCCGCCGTCTCCCGGACGATCGCCGGGATGGTGGACAGCCCCGCGCGCTGAGTGGCACGCCACCGGCGTTCGCCCATGACCAGTTCGAAGGACTGCTCGCCGTCCTCGCGGCTCGACCGCACCACGATGGGCTGCAGGACGCCCAGCTCGGCGATCGAGTAGGCCAGTTCCGCCAGTTCCTCCTCGTCGAAGACCTGCCGGGGCTGCTTCCGGTTGGGGTGGATGGCGGCGACGGGGATCTCCGCGAAGGTGGCGCCGGGCACCGCGGCCAGCTCCTCGGCGACATCCTCCGTTCCACGTGAAACATCGGTGTCCGGTGCGTCGACGGACTCCGGGGCGGAAGTGTCGACCAACTCCGACGCGGACGGGGATCTCGGTGCCTCGGGGTCGGCGGCCCCGGATGTCCGGTCCGCAGTCATCGGCGCACGGGACGAGGGGGGTGCGGGGCTCCGCTTCGACGGTTCCGGGGTCGGCGTCGCCTCCGGCGTGCTGTCCGCGGGTTCCGGGCGTCCCGCCGACGACGTCCGCGGCTCCGTCTCGTCCGTGGGGGACGTCGTTTCACGTGAAACACTCGTCGCCCCGTCCGACGCGGTCCGCTGGTCCGCGTCCGGCCCGTCGGAGATCGCCGAGGAGTCTCCCCCCTCGGTCGTGCTCGTCGACGGCAGGAAGAACATGTCGGACGGCCGGCTGACGAGGGTGGTGTTGCGCAGGGCCTCGCCCATGTCCATTCGCGCCTTCATGGCCTTCTGCCGTGCGGCCGGGCCGGCGGACCGGCCGCGCCCGCCGGCGCTCGGGCGTTTGGCGGCGCTCGTCGTCCCCGCCTGCTCCGGTGTCGACGGTGACTCCGCATCGTCCGTCCGACTCCCCGGCGCGGTGGTGGTGCGCCGACGAGCATCCGCCGTCGGTGCCTCCGGTGCGTCCCCTGCCGGGCGCGGCGCGCCGTCACTGGGGGAACTCACGGCCGGCGTGTCGTGTCCCGCCCCGGAATGCTCCGTTTCACGTGAAACACGGTCTCCCGACGCGCTGCTCTGCGGTGCCTCGGCGGTGTCCTGAGCCGGGGGAGCGCCGGCCGGCGGCTCCTCCCGGTCGGCGGTCTCCGTCGCGGGCGCGCTCGGAATGAGCGCCCCCAGTCCTCGTCCCAGACCACGTCGTCGTTCGCTCACGGTGTTCCTCTCCCTCGCCCGGCAATCCGGACAATTCTAGCCGAGCGTCGTGTTCCGACGTGACGTTTCACGTGGAACGGTGCGGTGCCGCGGGGACGTTCCGGGGCGCCGACAGCACGACGCCCGCCTCCCGTAGGAGGCGGGCGTCGGACGGGGGAGTGGAGGAGACCGGCCGGTCAGTGCTCGGAGCGCAGAGCGATCTCGGCCGCGGCCTCGAGATAGGACAGCGCTCCCGTGGAACTGGGGTCGTAGCTGATGACGCTCTGCTGGTAGCTCGGCGCCTCCGAGATCCGCACCGAGCGGGGGATCATGGTCTCCAGCACCTCCGAGGGGAAGTGGTTGCGCACCTCCTCGGCCACCTGGGACGCGAGGTTGGTGCGACCGTCGTACATGGTGAGCAGGATGGTCGAGACCGCGAGGTCGGGGTTGAGATGCTTCTGGATCATCTCGATGTTCTTGAGCAGCTGGCTGAGTCCCTCGAGCGCGTAGTACTCGCACTGGATGGGGATCAGCACCTCGGTGGCCGCCACGAACGCGTTGAGGGTCAGGAGCCCGAGACTCGGCGGGCAGTCGATGAAGACGTAGTCCAGGCGAGGCAGTCCGTCCGCCTCCCGCTGGCGCGCGTAGGCCTCCAGTGCCCTGCGGAGCCGGTGCTCGCGCGCGACCATGGACACGAGCTCGATCTCCGCGCCGGCCAGATCGATGGTGGCCGGGACGACCCAGAGGTTCTCCGCTTCGGCGGACGGCTTCACCACGTCGGCGATGGGCATCTCGTCGATGAGCACGTCGTAGGTGCTGTCGACCTCGGAACTGTGCTCCACCCCGAGAGCCGTCGACGCGTTGCCCTGCGGGTCGTTGTCGATCACGAGCACGTTCTGTCCCTGCCGGGCCAGGGCCACGGCGAGGTTCACCGAGGTGCTGGTCTTGCCCACGCCGCCCTTCTGGTTGCTGATCGTGAAGATCCGCGTTGCGGCGGGCTTCTCCAGCTGGACCTTCTTCAGCCTGGCGCGTCGCCTGGTCTCCTCCACGAGCTTCCTCCCCAGCGGCGTGTCCTCCGCCATCGTTGTGGTCATCTTGGGCAGCTGTCCGTCCGTTTCACGTGAAACACGAGTACCCCGGTCAGGAACAACCTTGATCGATTGATCAAGCGGATCGGGGGGAAACTCGGCGTCGAAGCCTCTCGGACTTCCCGCGCCGTCGTCGATCGGCATCTGACTGCGCACCTTCCCGGTTCGTCTCGAACTCGTTCCGTCGGAGCACGCCTCCCGTGGGGGAGGGGTGCCTGGGGCCGCGCCGCAGGTCAGGTCGCCGTCGACCCGGGGCCGAGTTCGGCGCCCCGCCCGTGGCACACTCCTCCCAGCCTACCGCCGTCACCGGCCGCAGCCGGCGGCGGCGTCTCAGAGCCGGACGCGGACCACCGTGGTCGGCTCCTCGAGCAGTCCCTCCCCGGCCGTCACGATCTCGGTGGACCGGGCGCCCAGACGGTCCAGTTTCTTCTGCGCCCTGCGCACCTCGTCCGCCGCGGACCGCCCCTTGAGGGCGAGGAGCTCGCCCGTGCCTCGCAGCAGCGGCAGCGTGATGTCCACGAGGCCCACGAGCGCCGAGACCGCCCGGGCGGTGACCACGTCCACCTCGCCGACCTCCTCCTTGGCCTGCTCCGCCCGGGCCCGCAGCACCCGCACGTTCGTGAGCCCGAGGTCGGCCACGACCTCGTCCAGCCACTGCACGCGCCGCTCCAGCGGCTCGATGAGGGTGATCCGCAGGTCCGGGCGGGCGAGGGCGAGGCACAGGCCCGGCAGGCCCGCCCCCGAGCCGACGTCCGCCACGCGGGCGTCCGGGGCGATGTGCTCCTCCACCACGGCACAGTTGAGCACGTGGCGGCTCCAGAGCCGGGGGACCTCACGGGGGCCGATGAGTCCCCGGACGATGCCCGAGGACGCCAGGTGCGCCACGTAGCGCTCCGCCAGGGGGAGCCGCTCGCCGAACAGCTGCTCCGCCGCGCGCCGCTCCCGGTCGTCCGGGACGGGAGGGTCCTGCGGGGCGGGGGAGGGGCGCTGGTCCTCGGACATCAGCCCTGCGGAACGGACACGACGATGTGCCGTGCCGCCCCTTCGCCCTCGGACTCGCTGACCAGACCTTCCTCGGCGACCACGTCGTGCACGATCTTGCGCTCGTAGGCGGACAGGGGGTCGAGGTGCACCCGCTCCCCGCTCTCCCGGGCCTCGCGCGCGGCGGAGCGTGCCAGCTCCTGGAGCTCGCCCGCCCGGCGGCGGCGGTAGCCGCCGATGTCCAGGACGAGGCGGGAGCGGCGGTCGGTGGCGGCGAGGACGGAGAGCCGCAGGAGCTCCTGGAGGGCCTCGAGGACCTCCCCGTCCTCGCCGACCAGCACCGAGAGGCTCTCGTCGTCGTCCCCGTCGGCCACGACCGACAGATAGGTGCGACCGTCGCGGACCTCGATGTCGATGTCGCCGTCGAGGTCGGCCGTGTCCAGCAGCTCCTCGAGGTAGTCGGCGGCGATCTCGCCCTCCTCCTCGAGCGGGTCGGCCGCGGTGCCGCCCTCGCCGTCGCGGCGGCCGGCGGGATCGTGCTCGGACTCCGGGCGGTCGGCGCTCCGGGCCTCGGCCGCCCGCGGCACGGCGGTCTCAGTCGGCACGCCGCGCCCGGCGTCGTCGCCCGGCGTGGGGTGCTGCACGTCGTCGGCGTCCTGGGTGGTCTGCCGGATGTCGGTCATGTCGTCTCCTGGGGCCGTGGAAGCACGGGGCCGGGCACGCCGGCCCCGAGCGGGGAGGGTGTCGAGCCGGATCGACCGGCCGGGGTCATCGCGCCTGTTTCCGCTTCGCCTGCTGCCTCTGGCGCTTCTTGCCGACCGGCTGCTGGCGCTGCCCGGCGGCGGCGCGGGCACGCTGCTCCTCGACCTCGGCCTCGTGCTCCTCCTGGGTCTTGCCGAGCGGGGGGAGACCCTTCGCGGCGCGGCGCTCGTTGAGCTCCTGCTCGGCCTGCGAACCGGGGGTGGGGTTGTTGCGGATGACCCACCACTGCTGGCCCATGGACCAGAGGTTGGAGACGGTCCAGTAGATGAGGACGCCGATGGGGAAGTTGATGCCGCCGATCGCGAAGACCAGGGGGAACAGGTACAGCATCATCTGCTGCTGGCGGTACATGGGGGAGGCCTTGGCGGTCTCGCTCATGTTCTTGGCCGTCAGCTGCTTCTGCGTGAAGAACTGCGAGGCGGACATCGCGATGATCATCACGATGGCCAGGAGGATCGTGGCCACGTGGTTGCCGTCGCCCGGGTTGAGCAGCGTGGAGAACAGCGGGGCCCCGAAGAAGGTCGCCTCGTTGAAGGACTGCACGGTCGGCGCGTCCAGGACGTGCACGCCCTCGCCCGCCGCGGCGGAGCCGGGCACGCCGTTGAGCACCTGGAACAGCCCGAAGAAGATCGGCATCTGCACCAGGATGGGCAGGCACGCGGAGAAGGGGTTGGAGCCGTGGCTCTTGTACAGCTCCATCTGCTCCTGGGCCATGGCCTGCCGGGACAGCTGGTCCTTCTTGCCCTTGTACTTGGCCTGGAGCTTCGCCATCTCCGGCTGCAGCTCCTGCATGCCGCGCATGGACTTGATCTGCTTGAGGAACAGCGGGATCGTCAGCGTGCGCATGACCAGGGTCAGGCCCACGATGCACAGCACCCAGGTGATGCCCGCGGCGGGATCCATCCCGATGGCCGTGAGCAGCTCGTGGAACACCCACAGCACGGCGGAGACGACCCACCTGAAGGGGAAGAGGATCATTTCGAACAGGTTCATGGGGAAGGCTCTCCTTGGGCCGCGGGACCGGTGCCCCCGGCGGGGTGGTGCTGGTGGTGCTCGGCAAGGGTGGGATGGTTCAGCAGGACGATCCGGGGAAGGGACGCGAAGTCGGGGAAGACCCGACCGCCGTCCGGGACCCTGTCGATCCCACCCGCCGCCCAGGGGTGGCAGCGGAGGAGCCTGCGGACGCTGAGGCCCAGGCCGCGCACGGCGCCGTGCACCGTGACGGACTCGAGCGCGTAGGCCGAGCAGGAGGGGAAGTACCGGCAGACGTCCCCGTACAGGGGGGAGACGATGGTCCGGTAGAGCTTGAGACCCGCGATGAGCGCGTTCTGCGGCAGGAACCACAGGACCTGCCACGCCGACGCCGGGCGGACGAACTCGTGGGGAGCCGCGGCCAGGAGGTCCTCGGGCGCGTGAGCGTGCTCGCTCATGACTCCGGCTCCTCCCGTGCGGGTCGTCGGTCTTCTGCGGTGGTCGTCCCGGCGGTCCCGGGAACCCCGGCCCGCGCGGACGCCGTCCGCCACGCCTTCGCGTAGTCGGCGGCCAGCTCCGGCCAGTCCGCGCGGGAGGCCGGCGGCAGCGCACGCACCACGACGTCGTAACCGTACGGGAGCTGCCTGACCGTGGTCTGGGCGAGCTCCCGGAGGCGTCGCTTCACCTTGTTGCGGCGCACCGCGTTGCCCACGGCCTTCGAGACGACGAAGCCAAACCGGGCCGGCAGCTCCTCGCCGGTGGGACGCACATAGACGACGACGTTCCGGCGCCCGTTGCGGGCGCCGGAACGCGTGGTGGCCGAGAACTGGACCGCGGTCCGGATCCGGTGCTGTTCAGGAAGCACGGTCCCGCTCCTGCGCGGTCGGCGGCTCAGGCGGCTCCGGCACGCCGACGAGCGCCCGCCGCGGGGCGGTCGTCGGGAGCGCCGGCGCCGACACGGGCCGGCTCAGGCGGAGAGCTCGGTGCGGCCCTTGCTGCGGCGGGCGGCGAGGATGGCGCGACCGGCGCGGGTGCGCATCCGGGCACGGAAGCCGTGCTTCTTGGCGCGACGGCGGTTATTCGGCTGAAAAGTCCGCTTGCTCACTGGTTACTCCAAAGGCGTCAGGGTGTGCGTCCGCCTTCGTGCTCGTCCGCACCGGATCGGCGCGGACGAGGGGGACGGTCACAGCGGTGCTGGTGGATGCGTCCGAGCATGCGGCTGGGCATGGCAGTGGACACAAAAGACTGTTTCACCCTAGACAACGGGCAGGGGACGGTCAAATCGGTGGTGGGTGGCCGCGGGCCCCGACGCCACCGCGGAAGGAGCGGGGCGGCCGGGGAGGAGCCGTATCGGATGCTGATCGAGTGCTGGACCGGACCCCGGGATGCCCGGCGCCGCTGTGCAGTTCACATCCTACCCACAGCTGTGCACGGATCTTCATCACATCCTGTGGAAAACCGGTCCGGCCGCAGCCGCGGAACCGCGCGGATCAGGGCCCGAACTACACGTCTGTAGTTCCCGGAGGGCCTGGAAAACGGCTATGAACCGGCCTGACGCATGTTCTAGGCTGGCACTCGCGGCTGGCCCCCGACAGCTTTTCCACCGTTGTGAACAACGCTGTGGACAAGATCCCCGCCGAGGGGCCGGGACGATCTGTCCACCGCCTCGTCATTCCGACGACATCTCGACGACAGCAGGAGTACGTGTGGGCACGCAGGACAATCAGGCGCTCAGTGCGCAGTGGGCGGAATGCGTGCAGTACATGTACGAGGACCCCCTGACCACGGGGCGCTACCGGGGGTTCATCTCCCTGGCCCAGCCGCAGGGCCTCATCGGCACCACGCTGCTCGTCGCGGTCCCCAACGAACTCACCCGTGAGTTCTTCCAGAACCAGATGGCGTCCGTGCTCCGGTCCTCCGTGGGCCGCGCCTTCAGCCACGAGACGCTCGTGGCCTTCGTCGTGGACGCCGACCTCGAGACCGCTCCCGCGCCGGAGGCCGGGGCCTCGGCCCCCACCGCGGCCCTGCCCCCGATCAGCGAGCTCGAGGCCGAGCGCAACCGCACCGACCTGCCCGCGCGGGTCGACCACGCCGACACCGCCGACGCGGTGGACGTCGACCGGCGGAGCGCGGGCCTCGACCAGCAGCCCGTGGGGCTCACGGCTCCGCCCGTGGAGCCGGCGCCCCGTTCCGCCCTGGGCACCGCCGACCGGACCCTGCCGCCGCCGCGGGACCCGCAGGCCGCGCCGCCGCGCCGCCCCGTGCAGGACACCGGCACCGCTCCTGCCGTGGTGGGGGAGTGGGACAGCTCCGCGCGGCTGAACCCCAAGTACGTCTTCGACTCGTTCGTGATCGGCCAGTCGAACCGGTTCGCCCACGCGGCGGCGTTCGCGGTGGCCGAGACGCCGGCCAAGGCCTACAACCCCCTCTTCATCTACGGGGAGTCCGGACTGGGCAAGACGCACCTGCTCCACGCGATCGGCCACTACGCCAAGCGCCTCTACCCCCAGGTACGGGTGCGCTACGTGAACTCGGAGGAGTTCACCAACGACTTCATCAACTCGATCCGCGACGACGAGGGCTCCTCCTTCAAGGAGATCTACCGCAACGTGGACATGCTGCTGATCGACGACATCCAGTTCCTCGCGGGCAAGGAGCACACGCAGGAGGAGTTCTTCCACACCTTCAACGCGCTGCACAACCACGAGAAGCAGATCGTGATCACTTCCGACATGCCGCCCAAGCAGCTCACCGGCTTCGCCGAGCGCATGCGCTCCCGCTTCGAGTGGGGCCTGATCACCGACGTCCAGCCCCCGGAGCTCGAGACCCGCATCGCGATCCTGCGCAAGAAGGCCACGAGCGAGGGCATGGACGCCCCCGACGACGTGCTCGAGTACATCGCCTCCCACATCTCCACCAACATCCGCGAGCTCGAGGGCGCCCTGATCCGCGTCACCGCGTTCGCCTCGCTGAACAAGCAGTCGGTGGACCTGCCCCTGGCCGAGCTGGTGCTCAAGGACCTCATCACCGACGACGGCGCGCAGGAGATCACCGCCGCCTCGATCCTGGCCCAGACCGCGGTGTACTTCGACATCAGCCTCGAGGAGCTCAAGAGCAAGTCCCGCACCCGCACCCTGGTCACGGCCCGGCAGATCGCGATGTACCTGCTGCGCGAGCTCACCGACATGTCCTTGCCGAAGATCGGCCAGGAGCTCGGCGGGCGCGACCACACCACGGTGATGCACGCGGACCGCAAGATCCGGACCCTGATGGCCGAGCGGCGGCAGATCTTCAACCAGGTCACCGAGCTGACGAACCGGATCAAGCAGCAGCAGCGCGAGGGCTGAGCACGACCTCACCCACCCCTGAAGGGCCCGGCGGACTCCCGCCGGGCCCTTTTCGTGTAGTTCGTCCACAGGCTCCGCCCGCGGGATCCCGGGCCCGCCGGCACTCCTCTGCACAGGAGATCCGTCCCTGTGGAGCGCCTGTGCACAGGACAGAACCCACACCTGTGGATAAAATTGTGGAATTCCCGGTCCGATCGGTGGAGAACCTCGGTACAACTCCGGGGAGGGCTGTGGAACCCGCGGAACCACGCGGATCTCGTCCACCGGCTGCCGTCGTTCCGGTGGACCGCGAACCACAGGAACTCAACAGGCCCGAACCGCCCAGGGCTTGGCCGAGAGGCAGTTATCCACAGATTCCACAGCGGTTATTAACACTCCCATCCTTAAAGAGAGATCCGGCCAAACAACAAGAATCCTGGAGCCCCGACCCCGTCCGGGCCGTTCCGGACGCCCGAACCACAAGAAAGCCGCCACGGGGCGGCCGAATGGCCGTCCCGTGAAACGGACCGATACGATGCAGAGGGCGAAGACCCGTCCGCACCGGCTGCACCTCACGGCGCAGCCGGCACCGGTTCCTCCCGGGATCGTGGCTCCGCCCTCCTTGCTCACACTGAAAGGCAGCAACCTCTCGTGAAGTTCTCCGTCGAACGCGATGTTCTCGCCGAGGCCGTCACCTGGACCGCACGGTCCCTCTCTCCTCGGCCCCCGGTCCCCGTGCTGTCCGGTCTGCTCATCCGCGCGGAGGGCGGTCAGCTGTCCATCGCGAGCTTCGACTACGAGATCTCGGCCCGGCTCTCGATCAGCGCCGACGTCCAGGAGGAGGGCACCACTCTCGTCTCGGGCCGGCTGCTCGCGGACATCTGCCGGTCCCTGCCCTCCGCCCCGGTCGAGGTGCACGCCGACGAGGGCAAGGTGACCCTGACCTGCCGGTCCTCCCGGTTCAACCTCGCCGCCATGCCGGTCGCCGACTACCCCGAGCTCCCCGCCCTGCCGGACGTCTCCGGCGTGGTGGCCGGCGACGAGTTCGCCCACGCCGTGGCGCAGGTCAACATCGCGGCGAGCAAGGACGACACCCTGCCCATCCTCACCGGCGTCCGGGTGGAGATCGAGGGCGAGAAGATGACGCTGCTCGCCACGGACCGGTACCGGCTCGCGATGCGCGAGCTCACCTGGCGGCCCAGTGCCCAGGACATTTCGACGGCCGCCCTGATCAAGGCCCGCACCCTCAACGACATCGCCAAGACCCTCGGCCCGGCCGGTGACATCAACATCGCGCTGTCCGACTCCGCGGAGCTCGTCGGCTTCGAGTCCGGCGGCCGCCGCACCACGAGCCTGCTCATCGACGGCGAGTACCCCAAGATCCGTTCGCTGTTCCCGGAGCACACGCCGATCACCGCCGCGGTGCGCACCACGGAGCTCGTCGAGGCCGTCCGTCGCGTCTCGCTCGTGGCCGAGCGCAACACCCCCGTGCGCCTGGCCTTCACCCAGGGCCAGGTGGCGCTGGACGCCGGGACCGGTGAGGACGCCCAGGCCTCGGAGGTCCTCGACGCGCACCTCACGGGCGACGACATCACCGTGGCGTTCAACCCGACGTATCTGTCCGAGGGCCTGCACGCCTTCGACTCCGACTACGTCCGGTTCTCCTTCACCGCCCCGCCCAAGCCGGCCGTGCTCTCCGCCCAGGCCGAGCCCGAGGGCGAGGACAAGGACGACTACAAGTACCTGCTGATGCCGGTGCGGCTCCCCAGCCAGTGACCGGCCGGCCCGGAACCGGAAGCTGCTGATCCCGGCGTGTTCGTCGACCATCTCTCGCTGCTCGACTACCGGACGTATGCCCATCTGGACATACGTCTCGCTCCCGGGACCACCGTGTTCCTGGGGCCCAACGGCGTGGGCAAGACGAACATCGTCGAGGCCCTGGACTACACGGCGGGCCTCTCCTCCCACCGCGTGTCCTCCGACGGGCCGCTGATCCGCTTCGGCGCCGAGCGCGCGATCGTCCGCGTCCGGGTGCGGCGCGGCGGGCAGCAGACCGTCCTGGAGCTCGAGCTCAACGACGGCCGCGCCAACCGGGTGCGCATCAACCGGGCCTCCCCGGTGCGGGCCCGGGACGCCCTGGGCATCGTGCGGACCGTCCTGTTCTCCCCGGAGGACCTGGCCCTGGTAAAGGGCGACCCCTCCCACCGCAGGCGCTTCCTCGACGACCTCGCGAAGTCCATGCGCCCGGTCCTCGCCGGGACCCTGGCCGACTACGAGAAGGTGCTCAGGCAGCGCAACGCGCTGCTGAAGTCCGCCCGCCGCAGCGGCCGGTTCACGGACACCCACCGGTCGACCCTCGCCGCGTGGAACGACCAGTTCGCCCGCGCCGGGGCCGGCATCCTGCACGCGCGCCTGCAGCTCATCGACGCCCTGGCGCCCCAGGTCGCGACCGCCTACGGCCAACTCACGGACGGGAGCAAGAGGACGACGCTGCGCTACGTGTCCTCGGTCCTGCCCGAGAGCGCGGCCGGGGACGTCGAACGACTGCGCGGGTTCACCCCGGCCGACCTCCACCAGCTGATCCTCGACGCGTGCGAGGTCTCGGAGCAGCGGGAGCTCGAGCGGGGGATGACGCTCGTGGGCCCGCACCGCGACGAGCTCGAGCTGCTGCTCGGTGAGGCTCCGGCCCGGGGCTACGCCTCGCACGGCGAGACCTGGTCCTACGCCCTCGCGCTCCGGCTCGGCTCCTGGTACGTGCACCTCGCGGACGACCCCACGGAGGGCGCGGCACCGATCCTCGTCCTGGACGACGTGTTCGCGGAGCTCGACGCCCGCCGCCGCAGCCGCCTCGCCGCGATCGTGGCCTCCGCGGAGCAGGTGCTCGTGACCGCCGCGGTCGAGGAGGACCTGCCGGCCGAGCTCGTCGCCGGTCCGCACGACGTCGTGCGGGTGGGCCCCGGCACAGCCGTCCGGGACGACGAGCCGGCGCCCGCAAACACCGGTCCGGAGCCCGGGGAGGCGTCGTCGTCGTGACCGGGCCCGAGCGGGGGGACCGCCGTCCCGGTCCCGACGAGCCCGACGGGTGGCCCGTCCCCGAGCCGCCCGTTCCCGAGGCGAACGTCGTGCGGATCGAGGACGAGATCGACGCACCGGCGGCGCTGCTCACCCGGATGCGCCACGCCGCGGAGGCCCGCGGGGACGGCCGGCTCCACGGAGCCGCCGCGCGGCGCAACCTCAAGGGCTTCGGCGCGGCCATGGAGTCGGCCACCGCGTCGCCCGCCGAGCGCCTCGGACGCCGGGGCAACGACGTGGACCCGAGGGCGCTCGGCGGGTACTCCGGAGCAGGGCGCTCCGCCCGCGACCCCCGGGGCGTCGGCTCGGTGCTGGACGGGCTCGTGTCCGGCCGCGGCTGGAAGGCGCCGGTCGCCGTGGGCTCGGTGCTCTCCCGCTGGGACGACCTCGTGGGTCCGGGCATCGCCGGGCACTGCCGGCCGGAGAGCTTCGACGAGACCGTGGTGCGGGTCCGGTGCGACTCGACCGCCTACGCGGCGAACCTCCGGCTCATGGTTCCGCAGCTGCTGCGCATGTTCGACGAGCACCTGGGGGAGGGCATCGTCACCCGGATCGAGATCCTCGGCCCCACGGCCCCGAGCTGGAAGCGCGGCCGCCGCTCGGTGCAGGGCCGCGGGCCCCGCGACACCTACGGATGACGCGGACGGCCCGGACCGCTGAGCGGCCTCGTGGCGCGCTGCGGCCCCCCGGGGGCGTCCCGGGGGTCGCGGAGCGGAAGAAAAGTGGTCCTGAGGGCCTTTCCAGGCCGTTCAGAGGGGCTTGCGAGCACCCCGGGGCCACGGTTTTCCGATAGAATCGACACCAGACAGCAATCGACGGACCGGGCCCCCACGGCCGATCGCGACCACCCCGCCCGCGGCGCGGGCACCCGGAGACGTCGACCCGTTCCGACCCTGCACGAGCCGATGAGCCGTCGAACGTCTCATCGGCGTTCTCTTGTGCCGTCCGGAGCGGGACCGGTGTGCCCAACAGGAGGAGCCAGGAACCCGTGGCAACAGAGGATCCACAGAAGCGCGAGTACGGTGCCGGTGACATCACCGTCCTGGAAGGTCTCGAGGCCGTCCGCAAGCGTCCCGGCATGTACATCGGCTCGACCGGCCCGCGGGGACTGCACCACCTCGTGTACGAGGTGGTCGACAACTCGGTCGACGAGGCCCTGGCCGGCTACTGCGACCACATCGAGATCACCCTCCAGGCGGACGGCGGCGTCAAGGTCGTGGACAACGGCCGCGGCATCCCCGTGGACATCCACCCCACCGAGGGCCGGCCCACCGTCGAGGTCGTCATGACCATCCTGCACGCGGGCGGCAAGTTCGGGGGCGGCGGCTACGCCGTCTCCGGCGGGCTGCACGGCGTGGGCATCTCCGTGGTCAACGCGCTGTCCCGGCGCGTCGAGACCGAGGTGCGGCGCCAGGGCCACGTCTGGCGGATGCTCTTCGCCGACGGCGGCATGCCCCAGGGGGAGCTGGTCCGGGGCGAGGAGACGTCGGAGACCGGCACCACCCAGGTCTTCTACCCGGACCCCGGGATCTTCGAGACCGTCGACTTCGACTTCGAGACGCTGCGGGCCCGCTTCCAGCAGATGGCGTTCCTCAACAAGGGCCTGCGGATCACCCTGACGGACGAGCGCGCCCCGGAGGAGTCCGGCGAGGAGATCGCCGGCTCCGCCTCGGACCGCACCGCCGTCCACGCGGACGCCGAGCCGGTCGAGGGCCGTGACGGCGGCACCGACGTGGCCCGGCTCAACCACGAGGACCAGGACGGCTCCGGCCACCGCCGGGTCGTCTACAAGTACGACCACGGCCTGCTCGACTACGTGACGTTCCTGAACACGTCCAAGAAGGCCGACCTCGTCCACGACGACGTCATCGCGCTCGAGTCCGAGGACACGGAGCGGAAGATGTCCCTCGAGCTCGCCATGCAGTGGACCACGGCCTACACCGAGTCCGTGCACACGTACGCGAACACGATCAACACCCACGAGGGCGGCACCCACGAGGAGGGCTTCCGCTCGGCCATGACCTCCCTCGTGAACCGCTACGCCCGGGAGAACAAGCTGCTCCGGGACAAGGACGAGAACCTCACGGGCGACGACGTCCGCGAGGGCCTCACGGCCGTCATCTCGATCAAGCTGGCCGAACCCCAGTTCGAGGGCCAGACGAAGACCAAGCTCGGCAACTCCGAGGCGAAGACCTTCGTCCAGCGCGAGGTGAACAACCGGTTCGGCGACTGGCTCGAGCGCAACCCGGCCGCCGCGCGGGAGATCATCCGCAAGGCCATCAACGCCTCGCAGGCCCGGCTGGCGGCCCGCAAGGCGCGCGAGACCACCCGGCGCAAGGGTCTGCTCGAGTCGGGCGGGATGCCGGGCAAGCTCAAGGACTGCTCCTCCAAGGACCCGTCCCTGTCCGAGATCTACATCGTGGAGGGCGACTCCGCGGGCGGTTCTGCGGTGCAGGGCCGCGACCCCGCGCACCAGGCGATCCTGCCCCTGCGCGGCAAGATCCTCAACGTGGAGCGCGCGCGGCTGGACCGGGCGCTGTCCAACGCCGAGGTCCAGTCGATGATCACCGCCTTCGGCGCGGGCATCGGCGACGACTTCGACATCGCGAAGGCCCGTTACCACAAGATCGTGCTGATGGCCGATGCGGACGTGGACGGCCAGCACATCACCACGCTGCTGCTGACGCTGCTGTTCCGGTTCATGCGCCCGCTCATCGAGCACGGCTTCGTCTACCTGGCCCAGCCGCCGCTGTACCGGATCAAGTGGTCCAACGCCCCGCACGACTACGTCTACACGGACGCCGAGCGGGACGAGGCGCTGGCGCGCGGGCTCGCCAACAACCAGCGCATCCCCAGGGAGAACGGGATCCAGCGCTACAAGGGCCTCGGCGAGATGGACTACACCGAGCTGTGGGACACCACGATGGACCCCGACCACCGCACCCTGCTGCAGGTGACCATGGAGGACGCGGCCGCCGCGGACCAGATCTTCTCCGTGCTCATGGGCGAGGACGTCGAGTCCCGCCGCGAGTTCATCCAGCAGAACGCCAAGGACATCCGGTTCCTCGACATCTGATCCGCGACATATGTCTCGTCCGGCATGCAATGGCCGGGGGCGGGACCTGCGCAGGACACCGAGGACCAGCAGACAGAACGGAAAGACCGCATGAGTGACGAGACCCAGGACGGCCAGACCCCCGAGGACGCCGGCCTCGCGGGCGACCTCGAGCACACCCCCGTGCTGACCGACCGCGTGGAGCAGGTGGACCTGCAGACCGAGATGCAGCGGTCCTACCTCGACTACGCCATGGCCGTCATCGTGGGACGCGCCCTGCCGGACGTCCGCGACGGGCTCAAGCCGGTGCACCGCCGCGTGCTGTACGCGATGTACGACGGCGGCTACCGCCCGGACCGCTCCTTCAACAAGTGCGCCCGCGTGGTGGGCGAGGTCATGGGCCAGTACCACCCGCACGGCGACTCCGCGATCTACGACGCCCTCGTGCGGCTGATCCAGGGCTGGGTGATGCGCTATCCGCTCGCCCTGGGCCAGGGCAACTTCGGCTCCCCGGGCAACGACGGCGCGGCGGCGCCCCGGTACACCGAGACCAAGATGGCGCCCATCGCCATGGAGATGGTCCGGGACATCCACGAGGAGACCGTCGACTTCCAGGACAACTACGACGGCAAGAACCAGGAGCCGTCGGTGCTGCCGTCCCGGTTCCCCAACCTGCTGGTCAACGGCTCCTCCGGCATCGCCGTGGGCATGGCGACGAACATCCCGCCGCACAACCTGCGCGAGGTCGCTGACGGCGTGCAGTGGTACCTCCAGCACCCGGACGTCTCCAACGAGGTGCTGCTCGAGGAGCTCCTGCAGCGGATCAAGGGCCCGGACTTCCCGACCGGCGCGCAGATCCTCGGCCACAAGGGCATCGAGGACGCCTACCGCACCGGCCGGGGCTCGATCGCCATGCGCGCCGTGGTCAGCGTCGAGGAGATCCACAACCGCACCTGCCTGGTGGTCACCGAGCTGCCCTACCAGGCGAACCCGGACAACCTCGCGATGAAGATCGCGGACCTGGTCAAGGACGGCCGGATCACCGGGATCGCCGACATCCGGGACGAGACCTCCGGGCGCACCGGCCAGCGCCTGGTGATCGTGCTCAAGCGCGACGCCGTGGCGAAGGTGGTGCTCAACAACCTGTACAAGCACACGCAGCTGCAGGACAACTTCTCCGCCAACATGCTCGCGCTCGTGGACGGGGTGCCCCGCACCCTGAGCCTCGACGCGTTCATCCGGCACTGGGTCACCCACCAGATGGACGTCATCGTCCGCCGCACCCAGTACCGCCTGCGGCAGGCCGAGGCCGAGGCCCACATCCTGCGGGGCCTGCTCAAGGCGCTCGACGCCCTCGACGAGGTCATCGCGCTCATCCGCCGCTCCCCGACGGCCGACGACGCCCGCACCGGGCTCATGGAGCTCCTGCAGATCGACGAGGACCAGGCGCAGGCCATCCTCAACATGCAGCTGCGCCGGCTCGCGGCCCTCGAGCGGCAGAAGATCCAGGACCGGCACGCGGAGCTCGAGCGGCTCATCGCCGAGTACACCGAGATCATCGCCTCCGAGGAGCGCCAGCGCGGCATCATCTCCTCCGAGCTCGAGGAGATCGTGAGCCGCTACGGCGACGACCGCCGGTCCGAGATCATGTACGGCTACGACGGCGACATGTCGATGGAGGACCTGATCCCCGAGGAGGAGATGGTCGTGACCATCACCCGCGGCGGATACGTCAAGCGCACGCGCTCCGACCAGTACCGCTCGCAGCGGCGCGGCGGCAAGGGCGTCAAGGGCGCACAGCTGCGCGGGGACGACGTCGTCGAGCACTTCTTCGTCACCACCACCCACAACTGGATCCTGTTCTTCACGAACCTGGGCCGGGTCTACCGCACCAAGGCGTACGAGCTGCTCGAGGCGGGCCGTGACTCCAAGGGCCAGCACGTGGCCAACCTGATGGCCTTCCAGCCGGGGGAGCGGATCGCGCAGGTCATGGAGCTGCGCTCGTACAGCGACGCCCCGTACCTGGTGCTCGCCACCCGCAAGGGCCTCGTCAAGAAGTCCCGGCTGATGGACTACGACACCAACCGCACGGCCGGGGTGATCGCGATCAACCTGCGCGACGACGACGAGCTCGTCTCGGCCCAGCTGGCGTCCGCGGAGGACGACCTGCTCCTGGTCTCCCGCAACGGCATGTCCCTGCGCTTCACCGCGAGCGACGAGGTGCTGCGTCCCATGGGGCGGGCCACCTCCGGCGTCACCGGGATGAAGTTCCGCGACGGCGACGAGCTGCTCTCCGCCAACGTGGTCACCGACGACGCCTACGTCTTCGTGGTCACCGAGGGCGGCTACGCCAAGCGCACCAAGGTGGAGGAGTACCGGGTGCAGGGCCGCGGCGGCATCGGCATCAAGGTGGCGAAGCTCGCGGAGCAGCGCGGCCGGCTGGTCGGCGGGATCATCGTGGGCGAGGAGGACGAGGTCCTCGTGGTCATGGAGTCCGGCAAGGTCGTGCGCACCGGCGCCTCCGAGGTCCCGGCCAAGGGCCGGGACACGATGGGCGTGATCTTCGCGAAGCCCGCGCAGGGTGACGCGATCACCGGCGTGGCCCGCAACGCGGACCGGGAGATCGCCGAGGAGGTCGACGCCGAGGCCGTGGCCGAGGTCGACGACCAGCTCGACGAGACGATGGAGACGGCCGACGTCCTGGACGCCGGGGCGGACGACGAGCTCGGTTCCGTCCCCGGTTCCGGGGACACCACGGACGATGAAGTAGCGTTGGACCCGAACAACTACGGAGGTAACGCATGAGCTCGAGTTCCGGCTCCAACGCCGCCGGCAAGTCCGGACGCGCCCCCCTCGCGTCCGCGCCCCGGACGGGGACCGGGGCGCCGTCCGGGACGGCGAGGCCCTCGACGAGCGCCCGGACCGCGCCGAAGCCGGCGAAGTCCGGCTCCGGACCGGCCCGGTCGGGTCCCACCGCGTCCGGCTCCGCCCCGGCCAAGAGCTCCAGGCCCGCGAGCTCCACGAAGGGCCTGGTCCGCCCGGCCCCGCGCCCCCGGGTGCGCCGGGCCCGGCTCGTGGTCTCGAAGGTGGACACCTGGTCGGTGCTCAAGCTCGCGTTCCTGCTGTCGGTCGCGCTGGGGATCATCACCGTGGTCGCCGCGGTGGTGCTGTGGATCGTCCTGGACCTCACCGGCCTGTTCGACGGGATCAACGAGCTGCTCGGGATGCTGGGTGGCGCGGGCGGGGCCCTGGACATCAAGGACTTCCTGTCCCTGGGCCAGATCGCGATCTTCGCGACCATCGTCTCCGTGGTCAACGTCATCCTGCTGACCGCCCTGTCGGTGCTCGCAGCGCTCCTGTACAACATCGCGGCGGCCCTCGTGGGCGGGATCGGGCTCACCCTCACGGACGACTGATCCGGCGCGGACGCGGGAGACCGGCCCGGCCGGGGATTTGGCACGGGTCGGCAACTCCGGTATCGTTTCTTCTCGGTCCGCAAGGGCCGCAAGAGGGCGTATAGCTCAGACGGTTAGAGCGCTTCGCTGATAACGAAGAGGTCCCAGGTTCAATTCCTGGTACGCCCACGGTTGCCCTTTTCCGCAGGTCAGGAGGCAGGCGTGAACAGGAAAGTGGCTGCGGCCCTCGCCCTGGTCGGGGCGTCGGTCGCGGTGCTCACCAAGCTGCGGGAGGCCGACGCCGACAGGTCCGCCTGGGCGGACGCCACCGACGAGGTGGAGTAGCCCGGACACCGCGGGGACGTGGCGCAATTGGTAGCGCATCTGCTTTGCAAGCAGAGGGTTAGGGGTTCGAGTCCCCTCGTCTCCACCACATCGGATCCCGATCGAGCACACGCTCGGTCGGGATCCCGTCGTCTCCGGACCGGGTCACCGCGCAGGCTCCGCACCAGGGCTCTCCGCACGTCGGAGCGGGGATCTCGTGGCAGACTGGGCGCGTCCCCGCTCGTCCTCCTGGCGAGCTCCCCGGCCGCAGCCGGCTGAGCCGCCCGGAACCCAGGAGAAGCCATGCCCCGAGACGACTTCGCCGACAAGGCGCTCACCCCCCTGCCGGGCATCGACCCCGGCGAACCGCTCGAGAAGGTCAGCGGCTGGAAGGTCGTGGGACCGGGACTGGTGGTCGCGGCCACCGGTGTGGGCGCCGCGGACCTCGTGGCCACGCTCACCGCCGGTTCCCGGTTCGGCTACGGCCTGCTCTGGGCGGTCGTGCTCGGCACGGTCCTGAAGATCATCCTCGTCGAGGGCGCCGGGCGGTACTCCCTGGCCACCGGGCGCACCATCTTCGAGGGATGGCGCTCCCTGGGCCGGTGGACCACCGTCTACTTCGGCCCCTACATCATCATCTGGGGGTTCGTCTACGGCGCTACCGCCATGTCCTCGGCCGCCCTGCCGCTGGCGGCCCTGTTCCCGGTCCTGCCCCTGTGGGCGTGGGCGATCTTCATGGGACTGCTCGGCTTCTCCATGGTCTGGTTCGGCCGCTACGCCCTCGTGGAGCGGCTCGCCGCGCTCATGGTCGGCATCATGTTCGTCGTGGTCGTGGGGCTGGCGGTCATCGCGGTCCCGAACGTCCCCGACATGATCCGCGGCTTCGTGCCGGTCATCCCGGAGGGCGGGCTGGTCTACACCCTCGCGCTGGCCGGCGGGATCGGCGGCACCATCACCCTGGCCGCCTACGGCTACTGGCTGCGGGAGAAGGGCTGGTACCGGCCGCGCTGGATGCGGGTGATGCAGCTGGACAACGCGGCCGCCTACACCGTCACGGGCATCTTCGTGGTCGCGATGCTCATCGTGGGCGTCGAGGTGCTCTACTCCGCGGGCTACGCGATCAGCGCCGGGGACGAAGGACTGCTCGAACTGGGCGAGATCCTCAAGGACCGCTACGGCGACGTCATCGGCACCGCGTTCCTCGTCGGCTTCTGGGCGGCGTCCTTCTCCTCGCTGGTCGGCGTGTGGTCCGGCGTCTCCCTGATGTTCGCCGATTTCTGGGGCAACATCCGCGGCAAGCACAGCGGGCACCCGGACACCGTGACCGGCGGCAAGTACTTCCGGTTCTACCTGCTGTGGCTGACGTTCCCGCCCATGCTCCTGTTCATGCTGGGCCGGCCGGTGTTCCTGATCCTCCTCTACGGCGTGCTGGGCGCCCTGTTCATGCCGTTCCTGGCCCTGACCCTGATCTGGCTGCTCAACACGCGGCGCACGCCCGAGCGCTGGCGCAACGGCGTCTTCACGAACGTCATGCTCGCCGTGTGCGTGGTGCTGTTCACCGTGCTCGGCCTCTACCAGGCGTGGGACACGCTCCAGGACGTGATCGTCTGGTTCCAGGGCTGAGCGGCAGGTCCCCCGCAACGGCAGAGGCCCCCGCTCCCTCCCGGGAGCGGGGGCCTCTGCCCGAACGGGCGGGGATCAGGCCTCGTTCTCGTCCTTCTTGCCCTGGATCTGCTCCTTGACCTCGTGGATCGTGGTCTTGGCGTCGTCACCGACGGCCTTGGCGTTGTCCTTGACCTCGGAGGCCGCCTCCGAGACACCGCCGGACTGGCCGGCCGGGGTGGTCGCGTCCTTGACGTCGTCGACCTGCACGCCGGTGCCGGCGGCCACGGTGGACTGCTGGGCCACCGGGGACGCGGTCACGCGCGGGGACGTGGCCGCGGGGGTCTTCCAGGGGTCCTCGACGGGGCGCGACGCCTTCCAGGCGGCCACGCCGGCGACACCACCGGCCACGAGCAGGCCCAGCAGCAGCAGGCCCTTGTGGGACTTCTCGGCCTTCTTCTGCTGCTTGGCGTAGTCCTTGGCGACCTTCGCGGCGGCCTTCTTCGCGTTCGCCACGGCCTTCTTGTCACCGGTGAGCTTGGCGACGATGGCCTCGAGCTGCTCCGGGGTGTCCGCGTCGGCGAACTTGCCCGCCAGCAGGGCGGCGGCGCCGGCGTACTTCGCCTGCATCGCGGCACGGCTCTCGGAGGCGCGGTCGGCGGCCTTCGCAGCCACGGGGCCCGCGGTCTTGGCGGCCTTCGCCGCGACCGGGGCGGTCACCGCGGCCGCCTTCAGCTTCGCGGAGTCGGAGAACTCGTGCGCACGGCCCAGTCCCTCCTGGACCTTGGGGCCGGCGGTCGCGACGCCACCGGCCAGGGCCGCGGCACCCGCCTCAACGCTGTGCTGGAGCCGGGGCGCGAGATCACCGATCTCCTTGGACGCCCACTTCCCGGCGTCCAGGACCTTGCTCTCCGTGGCCTTCTGCGCCGCGACGGCCTTCTTCTCGCTCTTGGACTTCTTGAAGCTCATGAATCCATCCCTCCTCGGGTCGTGACAATCCACTGTCAGCATACGGGCAGAGCCGTCATGGCAGGAGGGTGCCCCGCGCAATCCCGGGCCTTTTCACTGTGCGCTGAACCCCGTGACCCCGCCGGGGAGGGCCTCCGGGCGCCGTGCAAGAATGAGCGCATGACTTCTGCCATTCCCACCGCCAAGGCGACCATCCACACGAACCACGGCGACATCGTCGTGAATCTGTTCGGCAACCACGCCCCGAAGACCGTCAAGAACTTCATCGGCCTCTCGGACGGCACCCAGGAGTGGAGCGACCCGCGCACCGGCGAGAAGCAGACCGGGCCCCTGTACAAGGACGTGGTCTTCCACCGCATCATCCGCGACTTCATGATCCAGGGCGGGGACCCCCTCGGCCAGGGCATCGGCGGACCGGGCTACGAGTTCGACGACGAGATCCACCCCGAGCTCGACTTCAACGAGCCCTACATCCTGGCGATGGCCAACGCCGGCAAGCGCAACGGCAAGGGCACCAACGGGTCCCAGTTCTTCATCACCACCGCTCCCACCACCTGGTTGCAGGGCAAGCACACGATCTTCGGCGAGGTCGCCGACGACGCCTCCCGGAAGGTCGTCGACGAGCTCAACAACGTCCGCACCGGCGGCATGGACCGCCCGGTCGAGGACTGCGTGGTCACCTCGATCGACGTCGAGCAGCTCTAGATCCGAGCAGTCTCCCCGTCCCGGCGCCGCCGGGACGGGGACCAGCGGCGCAGGCCCGTCCGGAGCGATCCGGACGGGCCTGCGCCGTTCCCGTCCAGTCCACCCCGTCCAGCGATCCGGGCCCGGTCCGGCCCAGGAGGAGTTCCAGTGAGCGGCGAGCGACCGCAGTACGGCGCGTCCACCGGAGGAGAGATCCCGGTGTGCCCGCGCCACCCAGACCGGCCGGCGTACGTGACGTGCCAGCGCTGCGGCCGGCCGACGTGCCCGGAGTGCCAGCGCACGGCCGCGGTGGGCGTCCACTGCGTCGACTGCGTGCAGGAGGCGACGCGCTCGCGCCCGGCGGTGCGCACGAGCCTCGGCGGCCGGGCGGCCCAGGGCTCCCCGATGCTCGTCACGTGGTGGCTCATCGGCGCCAACGCGGTGGTCTACGCGCTGCAGTGGCTCGTGCAGGCGGCGGGGGTGAGCCTGCTGCAGCTGTTCGCCTACGCCCCCGTGACCACGACCTCCGAGCCCTGGCGGATGCTCACGAGCGGGTTCCTGCACTCGATGTCCAGTCCGCTGCACCTGCTCCTGAACATGTACATGCTCTACCTCTTCGGGCGGATGCTCGAGCCGGCACTGGGCCGCGGCCGGTTCCTGCTGCTGTTCCTGCTCTCCGTCCTGGGCGGCTCCGTGGGCGTCCTGCTGCTGTCGCACCCCCTCAGCCTCGTGGTCGGCGCGTCCGGGGGCGTCTTCGGCCTCTTCGGCGCCCTGTTCGTGCTGCAGCGCCACCTGGGGCAGTCCATCACGCCGATCGCGGTGCTGATCGGCGTGAACGTCGTCTTCGGCTTCCTCTTCCCCGGCATCGCCTGGCAGGCGCACCTGGGCGGGCTCGTCACGGGGGCCCTGGTCGCCTTCGGCTACACGCTCGCTACCCGCCGGGGCCGCGGCGCCGGCCGCCGCCGGTGACGCCGTTCCCGCACCCGCCCACTGGGCCCCGCGCGCCGAGGGCGGGGCGTGTTCTCCACAGGGGTTGTCCCCACCTGTCGACAAGTTACACCGGTGGAATTCCACACCTGTGACCAACGGTGTGGACAGCGCCACGGCGGCTTCCACAGCTGTTAATAACGCTGTGGAGAGCGAGCTGTGCACACAGTTCTCCACACCTGTGGACAACGTTGTGCACCGGGTGGGGAGAAGGGGACGGAACGCGCTGCCCGGGACGGCGTTCTCCAGCGATCCTCAGGCCGCGTGCGGAAGACTGGACGGGGGCGGGTCCCGCCGCGCCCACGGACGAGAACGGGAGATCGCGTGCGCGTGCTGCTGGTGGAGGACGAGGTGGACCTCGCGGAGTCGTTGCGCCGCGGTCTCACGAACGAGGGCTTCGTCGTCGACGTCGCCCACGACGGGATCACCGGGGGGTGGCTCGCCCGGGAGAACCCCTACGACGTCGTGGTCCTGGACCTGATGCTGCCCGGCAGGAACGGCTACGCCGTGCTCGAGGACCTGCGCGCCGCCGAGAACTGGGTCCCCGTCCTGATGCTCACGGCCAAGGACGGCGAGTACGACCAGACCGACGCCTTCGACCTCGGCGCCGACGACTACCTCACCAAGCCCTTCAGCTTCCTCGTGCTCGTGGCCCGGCTGCGCGCCCTCATCCGCCGCGGGGCACCCGAACGGCCCGTGGTCCTCACGATCGGGTCCCTCCAGCTGGACCCCGTCCGCCGGACCGTGACCCGGCGCGGGCAGGCACTCGAGCTCACCGCCAAGGAGTACGTCATCCTCCAGTACCTGATGCAGAACGCGGAGAAGGTCGTCTCGAAGCTCGAGATCATGGACAACGCCTGGGACGCCGGCTTCGAGGGCTCGGAGAACATCGTCGAGGTGTACGTGGGCTATCTCCGGAAGAAGATCGACGCGCCCTTCGGCCTCTCGACCCTGCAGACGGTCCGCGGCATGGGCTACCGGCTGGTCCCCGACGAGCCCGGGACCGCGGCGTCGTGACCCCCCGCGGAAGGGGCCTGCTCGACCGGTGGGGGGTGCGGGAGCGCAGCACGGCCGCGGCGGCGCTGCTCATCCTCCTCGTGATGGCCGTCGCGGGAGCCGTGCTGCTCGAGGTCCTGAGCCGCGCGGCCGTGGGGGCCGCCCACGACCAGGCGGTGGCCCGGCAGACGGAGATCCTGCAGGACCTGGGCCTGCCGTGGGGACCGCGCAGCGCCGGGGGTACGGCGGGGGAAACGGCCGTGTTCACGCGGGCCGGTCTCGGCGAGCTGATGCTGCGACTTGGCCGGCCGGGGGTCATCGTGCAGCTCCAGGACGCGGAGGGGCGGGTGGTGGCCGCGTCCCCCGCCAGCGCGCTGGACACGGACCTGTCCGTGCCGGTCCTGGAGCCGGGGCAGTCCTCCGACTCCGCGGCGACCGGGGAGGGACCGGTGCCCGGGACCGGCGACTTCGTGTATGTCGCTCATGGCATGTACATCAACGGTGAGCCCCTGACCCTCACCGTGGCGGTTCCCATGGCGCTGCAGCAGGGCACCCTCCAGACCGTGTCCCTGTTCCTGCTGGTCGGTGGTCCGGTGCTGGCGCTGCTCGGGGCCGCGCTGATGTGGTTCCTCGTCGGCCGCTCCCTCGCGCCGGTGCGGCGCATCACCGGGCAGGTCCGGCGCATCGGCACGGCCCGTCTGGGGGAGCGGGTCGACGTGCCCCCCACCCGGGACGAGATCGCGGTGCTCGCCACCACCATGAACGGGATGCTGGACCGCCTGCAGGCGTCCGACCGCGCGCAGCGGAGGTTCGTCGCGGACGCCTCCCACGAGCTCCGCAGCCCGCTCGCCACCCTCACCACCACGATCGAGGTGGCCGCCTCCGACCCATCCGGGGCGACGTGGCCGGAGGTCGCCCCCGTGCTCAGGTCCCAGTCCCGCCGGATGGGGCGGCTCGTGGAGGACCTCCTGACGCTCGCGAAGATCGACGACGCCGGGCTGCGGCTGCGCACCGCGGACACCGACCTGGACGAGGTGGTCCGGGAGGAGCTGGCCAGGATGCGCCCGGCCTCGCGGCACGAGGTGCGCGTGCACGTGGACCCCGTGCGGGTCCGGGGGGACGCCAGCCGGCTGCAGCAGGTGGTCCGCAACCTGCTCTCCAACGCGGAGCGGCACGCGGACACCTGGATCTCCGTCTCCCTGCGGGCGGAGGGGCAGGAGGCCGTCGTGGACGTGGTCAACGACGGCGACACGATCGCGCCGGTGGACCGGGAGCGGGTCTTCGAGCGGTTCGTGCGGCTCGACGACTCCCGGACCCGGGACACGGGGGGATCCGGACTGGGCCTGGCCATCAGCCGGGAGATCGTCGCGGCCCACCGGGGGACGATCAGCGCGGGCGAGGACCCGCGGGGCCACTGCCGCTTCGAGGTGCGTCTTCCGCGGGAGAGCGGGGACGACGAGGACTGAACGCCTCGCCGTGCTCGTGGTCGCCGTGGCGGCGGTCCCCGGACCGCGTCTCAGCACGCCGTCTCAGCACGCCGTCTCAGTACCCCGCGGCGGCGGCGCCCCAGACCTGCGCGGTCAGCTCCTCGACGCGCTCCGCGGGAGTGCGCTGCGCGAGCAGGGCCTGGGCGACGAGCCGCTGCGCGGTCGAGGCGAGGTGCTCGCGCATGGCGAGCGCCGCCGCCTCCTCGTCGCGGGCGAGGACGGCCTGCACCAGTGCGTCGTGCTCCCGTGCGAGCTCGTCGACGGGCCGTCGCGTCGTGGCGGCCACGACGCCCAGGAAGGCCGTGGTGGTGCGCAGCCGCTCCACGAGCTGGACGGCCTGGGAGTTGCCGGCGACCAGGAGCAGCAGCCGGTGCAGCGCCTCGTCGGCCCGGGCGGTCGCCTCGAGGTCCCCGGTGCGGGCCGCCTCGTGCATCGCCTGCCACTGGGCCCGGATCCGATCGAGCTCCCCGGGCCCCGCGAGACGGGCAGCCCGCCGGGCGGCGGGGACCTCCAAGGCGGTGCGCACCGCGAAGATCTCCGCGACGTCGGTGGGGCTGACCTCGACGATCTCGAAGCCGCGGTTGCGGTGGAACCGGATCAGCCCGGCCTCGCCCAGCCGCAGCAGGCCTTCCCGCACGGGGCTGCGGGAGACGTCCATGGCGGAGGCCAGCTGCTGCACCGAGTACAGCCGCCCGGGCTCCATCTCTCCCGCCGTGATCGCCCGGCGCACCGCGGTCATCACCTGCACGGCGAGCGAGCTGCCGGTCGTGGCGGCCACGGACGGCAGAGCGGGGAGCGCCGCCCCGGGGCGGCCGTCGTCCGGCGAGCGGGCGACGGAGCGGGGTGGGGTGGTCACGGGGTGATCGTCAGCTTGATGTCCCCGGGCCGGTGCTCCTCGGCCCGCTGCATGGCCTCCGCGATCCGCTCGAGGGGGAACTCGGCCCCGATGCAGTGCTCCACGTCGATCTCCCCCTCGGAGATCCGGCGCAGAGCCTCCCGGAAGGAGGTCAGTCCGGGCTCGGCCTGCGCCGCCACGGAGCACTGCAGCCGCAGGTTCTTGCGGAACGCCGTCCACAGCGGGACCTCGGTGGGCCCGTGCCGCTCCGGCAGGCCGAAGAAGCCGACGACGCCCCGGTCGGCCGCGAGCTCCACGGCCTGGTCGCGCAGCACGTCGTGGCCCACGGCCTCGATCACGAGGTCGGCGCCACGGCCCCCGGTGACCTCGGCCACGACCGCGGCGAGGTCCTGCTCCGGCACCCGCACGGGGACGGCGCCCAGTCTCCGGGCGACGTCGAGCCTCCCCGCGTCCAGGTCGGAGGCGACGACGTGCGCGAAGCCCAGCCTCCGGGCCTCCTCCACGAAGAACAGCCCGGCGGAGCCCGCACCCATCACCGCGCACGTGTGCGCCCGGCGGGCGGGCGTCTCCACGGGCCAGAACTGGCGCATGGCGTAGAGGCAGGTGCCGTACTGCTGGGCCATCATGAGCCGCCGCAGCTGCAGGGAGTCCCCGGGGTCCGTGCCGGCGGGCAGCTCGACGACGTGCAGGTCGTCCAGCAGCTGGAGCTCCGCGAAGCACCCGCCCATCTCGCCCTGGGGGACCGTCAGCACGAGGGTGCCCTCCGGGACGCGCTCCGACCGGGACTCGACCACCACACCGACCCCCTCGTGGCCGGGGTAGCCGGGGCGGAGCGGACCCTCCGCGTGGAGCAGCCCGTGGAAGACCGCGTGCAGGTCCGAACCGCAGATCGAGGCGTGCAGCATGCGCACCACCACCTGACCGGGTTCCCGGGCCTGCGGATCGGGCCAGTCGGTGACGGTGATCGTGCTCGTGGTGGGGACGTGGGACCCTCGCATGCGCGCCTCCTGGTGTCGGGCGCGCCGGGCGCCGGTGGGTGACATGCTACCCACGGTGGTGCCCCCGGGACGTGCGTGACGCCGGATTAAACCCGTGGTGCGCCCGGGGTCGCGCCGACGGCCTCGGCGGGGACCGCGAAGACGGGCCGGGGCGACTGCAGCCGGGCGGGCGCGGGCAGCTCCCGGCGCAGGACCCGTTCCCCGCGCTCGAGCTCGAGGGAGAAGCCCGCGACGGCGTGGTGGACGTTCTCGCTCAGCACCGTCCGCTCCACGACCTGCTCGGGGCGGGGCGCCCCGTGCAGCAGCAGCACCGGCTCGCCCTCCCGCAGCTCCTGCTCGACACGGGCCACGGCCTGCATCCAGTGGCTCTCCCGCACGCCGTCCGGGACGCGGAACGGCACGACGACGGCGCCGCCCGCCGCCTCGTGCGCACCCGGGGCCAGGACCCACGCCCGCCGGCCGTGCGGCGGCTCGGCGGGGGGCGTGCGGCCCTCCGCGGGCACGGGCCACACGTAGTCCAGCCCGGCGGGGTCGTCGGGGAAGACCCCGCGGTAGAGCTCCTCGTCCTTGCGCAGCAGGTTCGACCGGTGGGAGCGGTGGAACGCCTCGTCGCCGAGCCACGGGGGCGGCGGGGCCACACCGTCGTCGGGACAGCGGTCCCAGGCCTCGGGGGCGAACTCGCGGATCTGCCACCCCGTGCTGTCGGCCCCGCCGCGGGCGGTCCACTCGTCGACCATCGCCCGGCCGTAGGCGACCAGGGCGGGAACGTGCCCCGACCACATCGCCGTGGCCGGGTGGCGGTACCACCCGTAGCCGGGCACGGTGGCCGCGCGCAGCACCTGCAGGGTCTCCACCCGCTGCTTGCCGAGCCGCTTGCGGTCGAGGACGCGCGCGGAGCGGGCGAAGTCCGGGTACGGGAGAAAGGTCTGCACCGCCCCAGTGTCCTACGGATTCCCGACCCTCACCACCGGACCGGCCCGTGCGCGGGGGACCGCACGGGGGGGGGGACACTGGGGGCATGCCCCTGCCCCGTGCGCTGGAGCCGTTCCGGCTCGGCCGCTACCGCGTGCTCGCCTTCGCGATGTTCGTCAGCGTGTTCGGCGCGGGGATGTGGGCGGTGGCCCTCGTGAACCAGGTCCTGCAGCTGGACGGGACGGCCGTGGACCTCTCCGCCGTGACGGCCACGGGCGCGCTCGGCATGCTCGCCTTCGTGCTCGTGGGCGGGATCGCGGCCGACCGCTTCCCCCTGGCCTCGGTGCTGCGCCTCGTCGAGACCGCCAACCTCCTGACGGCGGGGACCGTCGCCGTCCTGGCCCTGACCGGCGGGCTGCGGATGTGGCAGCTCGCCGCCGCGGCGTTCGTGTTCGGTGCCGGCTTCGGCTTCTTCTACCCGGCCTACTCGGCCTCGCTGCCCCGGATCCTGCCCGCCCGGCAGCTGCTCGCGGCCAACGGGGTGGAGGGCACAGCGCGCCCGCTCCTGCAGCAGGCGGCGGGACCGGCCGTGGCCGGTGCGCTCATCGGGCTGGTCGCGCCCGGTGGGGCGCTCGCCGTGATCGCCCTCTGCCACGCCGCCGCGCTCGCGCTGCTGCTGCGCCTGCACGTGCCCGGCCACGCCGCCGGACCCGGCTCGGAGCCGACCACGGAGTCCGCGGGAGACGCCGCAGGGGATCCCGCGGGGGACTCCGCCGCGGCACCGCACACCGGGGAGCCGTTCCCGGTGCCGGGCGCCGGGGAGCGACCCCCGCCGCAGGAGCCTGTCGGCGCGCTGCGGTCCGTACGGGACGACCTCCTGGAGGGCGTGAGCTACACGGTGCGGACCCCGTGGCTGCTGTGGACCCTGCTGTGGGCGGTGCTTGCGGTGTTCCTGCTGCTGGGACCCCTGGAGGTGCTCGTCCCGTTCCTGGTCCGGGACCGGCTGGGCGGGGACGCCTCCACGTTCGGCTACCTGCTGGCGTGCTACGGCGGCGCCAGCGCGCTGGCCTCCCTGGTGGTCGCGTCGCTGCCCCTGCCGCGGCGCTATCTCAGCTGGATGATCGTGCTGTGGGGGTTCGGGACGCTGCCCTTCGGGCTCGTCGCCACCACCGACTCGTTCTGGGTCATGGCGCTGTGCCTGGCGTTCGTCGGGGCCGGGGACGGCGCGGGCATGGTGCTGTGGGGCACGCTCCTGCAGCGCCGGGTGCCGCGCCACATGCTGGGGCGGGTCTCGAGCCTCGACTTCTTCGTCTCGATCGCCCTCATGCCGGTGTCGATGGCGGTCGCGGGGCCCGTGGCCCAGGTGGTGCCGCTGCCGGTGATCTTCTGGACCGTGGCCCTGCTGACCCCGGCGCTCGGACTCGGTGCCCTGTGGGCCGGGCGGATGCGCGAGGACGAGATCGCGCATCCGCTGGCCGGCTGAGCAGCACCGCCGCGCCCCGCGGGAGCACGGGCGAGAGCCCGGGGCACGGGCCGCGTCCGTCCGGGACGCGGCCCGGCCCCTGTCGCGGGGCGGGCGGTGGACGGCCTGCCGGTCAGTACGCCTTGACGCGCTGCTCCACGATCAGGTGGATCAGGGCGAAGCGGCCCTCCTCGTCGATAGCCGTCAGGGCGGCCTCGAGCGCGCCGGGGATCTCGGCGTCGGTCTCCACGCGCACCCCGAACCCGCCGAAGGCCTGGGCCATGAGGGCGAAGTCGGGGTTCTTCAGCTGCGTGCCCGAGACCCGGTCCGGGTAGTCCCGCTCCTGGTGGGTGCGGATCGTGCCGTACTCCTGGTTGTCCATCACGATCACCAGAGGGGTGGCCCCGTACTGGGCGGCGGTGGCCAGCTCCTGGCCGTTCATCAGGAACTCGCCGTCACCGGCGATCGTCACCACGCGCCGGCCCGGGTAGCGCAGGGACGCGGCCACGGCCGAGGGCACCGAGTAGCCCATCGAGCCGTTGCGGGCCGAGATCATCGAGGCGTACCCCTTGGCGGGGAAGTAGCGGTGCGCCCAGTTGGTGTGCTCGCCGGCGCCGAAGGTGCACATGGCGTCGTCGGGCAGCCCCGCCACGAGGTGGGCCATCATGGTGTCCATCCGGGCCCGGCCCCCGGACGGCTCCGTGGACACGGGGGTGGAGAAATCGACCTGCTGCGCCCGCAGCCGTGCGGTCCACTCCTTCCACTGCTCCTTGGCCGGCAGGTCGATGCGCACGAGGTCGCGCACGAACACGTCGGGCTTGGCCACGATCTGGTAGGACACCGGCCCGGAGCGCCCGCGCAGGGACGGGTCGATGGTGACCAGGAAGTTCTTCTTCCCCCAGTCCTGGCGGACCAGGAACCCGTTGGTGATCACGTCGCCGGGGACGGTGCCCACGAAGACCAGCAGGTCGGTCTCCTCGAGCATGTCGAAGGTCGGCTGGGGGCGGCCGTAGCCGATCGGGCCCACGTAGGAGTCGGAGTCGAACGGGACGGTGCCCTGGGTGCGCCACTCCGCCGCGGCCGGCAGGTGGTGCTCCTCCAGCCACGTCGTGAGTCCCTGCGCGCCCTCGAGGGTCCAGTCGTTGCCGCCGGTCACGAACAGGGGCTTCTCGGCGCCCTCCAGGGCGTCGCGCAGCGCCTTCCAGTCGTTGACCGTCATCCCGCCGTGGGCCACCGGGATCGGCGGGTGCAGGGTCGCGTCGATCTCGGCCTTGATGATGTCCTCGGGCAGCCCGACCACCACGGGGCCGGGCCGGCCGGAGTTGGCGGCGAACATCGCCTCGGCCACGATCTCGGAAGCCCGCTCGGCGTGGTCCAGGACCATCACGCGCTTGGCCCCGGAGTCGAACCAGGCGTGCGGGTCGAACTCCTGGAACGCCTCCTTGTCCCGGTGCTCGAAGGGGATCAGCCCCACGAACAGCACCATGGGGGTGGAGTCCTGCCAGGAGGTGTGCAGGCCCACGTGGGCGTTGGCCGCACCGGGCCCGCGGGTCACCATGGCCACGCCGGGGGTGGAGTTCATCTTGCCGTCGGCCTCGGCCATGTAGGCCGCCCCGCCCTCGTGCCGGCACACGATGGTCTCGATCGGGGAGTGGTGCAGTCCGTCGAGCACGTCCAGGTAGGACTCGCCGGGCACCACGTAGGTGCGCTCGACGCCGTGCGCCACGAGCGTGTCCACGATGACGTGGCCCGCCGACTTGCGGGCGGTGGTCTGTGCGGGGGATGCGGGGTCCGCAGTGGTCTGGGTCAACGTGGGTCCTTTTCGCCGTTGAAAATGGAGCAGTGGGGCTGGGCAGGCCGGAAGCGGCTCGGGGATCCCGGCCTCGCGCAGTTCTTTCGAAAATACCCGATGGGGGCGGCGATCCGTGTCCTGGGGGTCACGCAGCGGTAAAGAAGGACGCACAGCGCCCGGGGCGTGCCGTGCGGTCCCGGGCCGGGACGGCGGTCCGTGCGGCAGGGTCCGGGGACGACGACGGCCGGCCTCCCCGTCGGTGGGGAGGCCGGCCGTCGTCGCCGGGGGAACTGCCGCCGGTTCAGTCCTGCATGTCCTCGAGCTCGATGCCGGTGGTCTCACGGACCATCTTGACCGTGAAGAGCAGGGACATGAGCGCGAAGAAGGCGTAGAGCCCGTAGGCGACGCCGAGGGAGAAGGCGGCCAGGGCCGGGAAGGTCACGGTGACCAGCCAGTTGGCGATCCACTGCACGAACCCGGCCACGGCCAGCGCGGCGCCGCGGATCCGGTTCGGGAACATCTCGCCCAGCAGGACCCACATCATGGGGCCCCACGAGACGCCGAAGAAGACCACGAAGAGGTTGGCGGCCACGAGCGCGATCGGGCCGGAGGTCGGGCCGAGATCGGGCTGGCCGTTCACGACGTTCGCGGTGGCGAACACGACGGCGAGGGTGCCCAGCATGAGGGTCATGCCCGCCGAGCCGACGAGCAGGAGCCGGCGCCGCCCCACCTTCTCGACGAGGGCGATCGCCACGACGGTCACCGCGACGTTGACCACGGACGTGATCACGGTGATGGTGAACGAGTTCGACTCGGTGAAGCCCACGGCCTGCCAGAGCACGTTCGAGTAGTAGAAGATCACGTTGATGCCCACGAACTGCTGCAGCGCGGCGAGGCCGATGCCGACCCACACGATGGGCTTGAGGCCGGCGGTCCGGCCCCTGAGGTCGGACATCCGGGGCTTGTGCTCGCTCCGGAGGGACTCCTTGATGAGGCGCACGCGTTCGGTCGCCGACGCGGAGCCCTGGAGATTGGCCAGCACGGCCTGGGCCTCGTCCGAGCGGCCGTCCTCGACCAGGTAGCGGGGGGACTCCGGGATCGTGAAGGCGCCGATCAGGTAGGCGAGAGCGGGAACGGCCTCGGCCATGAACATCCAGCGCCAGGCCTCGAGGCCCCACCACAGCTCCTCGGTGGACCCGCCGGCCATGCCGGCGAGCCAGGCGTCCACGGCGAGGGAGATGAAGATGCCGAGCACGATGCCCATCTGCTGCAGCGAGCCGAGCCGTCCGCGCACGGCCGCCGGGGCGACCTCCGCGATGTAGGCGGGGGCGATGACGGAGGCCACGCCCACGCCGACGCCGCCCACGATGCGCCAGAAGATCAGCCAGCCGAAGCTGTCGACCACGCCGCAGCCGATGGCGCTGACGAGGAAGAGCACCGCCGCGATCTTCATGACGGGCACGCGGCCCAGGGCGTCGGCCACGCGGCCGCCGAAGAAGGCGCCCGCCGCCGCGCCGAGCAGGGCGGAGGCCACGGCGAAGCCGAGAGGTCCCGGGCTGACGCCGAACTCCTCCTGGATGGCGGAGACCGCGCCGTTGATGACGGCGGAGTCGTAGCCGAAGAGGAAACCGCCGAAGGCGGCGATGATGCTGATCCGGAGGACCGCCGAGGTGTTCGGATGCTCCTCGACCGTCGGGGTCGTGGCGTCTTGGCTCATCGGACAGCTCCCTTGCTGGTGGAGAGATCGGCGTGCGGTCGGCACGTGCCGACCGCCGCACCTCCGTGGTGGACGCGCCCGCCGACGCCGACGGGTTCTTGTGACGCGGTCCACACTAAAACTCGGTGCGCTGAATGTCCATTAGTCGAAGACGACAGGGGCCCGGCGTGTCATCTTCCCGGACCGGCCCCGACGGGCAGCTCCGCGTGCTGCAGCGCGAGGATCACGGCACCCGCCACGTGGGCCTCGATCCCCAGCCGGGCGGCCTCGATCCGCAGGTCCTGGACGCTGCCGCGGACCCCGTGACGGGAGACGACCTCGCGCAGCGGGGCGAGCAGCAGCTCACCGGCCCGGGCGATCTCGCCGCCGACGACCACGAGCTCGGGATTGATGGTGTTGCACAGGTTGGCCACCGCGGTGCCGAGCAGGCGTCCGGTGTCGCCGATGACCCGTCCGCAGCCGACGTCACCCGCGAGGGCCGCGCCCACGAGGTCGGGCACGGTCAGGTCGGCGCCGTGGGTGGCGGTCAGCAGGCCGGTGACGTCCCTGGAGGAGACGTAGGTCTCGAGGCACCCGCGGTTGCCGCACCGGCACACCCGCCCGTGCTCGTCGACGGTGGTGTGGCCGAGCTCCCCGGCGGAGCCGGTGGCGCCGCGGAACAGAGAGCCGTTGAGGATCAGTCCCGCCCCCACACCGTGGCCGATCTTGAGGTAGGCCATGTGCCGGGCTCCGCGTCCGGCGCCCCAGGCGTGCTCGCCGAGTGCGCCCGCGTTGGCGTCGTTCTCGACGACCACGGGCAGCCCGAGCCGGTGGCCGGCCTCCTCGCGCACGTCGATCCCGCTCCACGCGGGCAGGATCGCGCTCGCACTCACCAGCCGGCCCTCGAGGTCCACGGGAGCGGGGAGGGTGAGACCGGCGGCGAGCAGACCGGACCGTGGGGTGCCGTGGTCCCGGAGCAGGACGTCGAGGGTCCGGCCGACCAGCTCGAGGTCCTCGGCGAAGCGGTGCTCGTCGGGCAGCTCGTGGCGCCGCTGGGCGAGGATCCGCTGGTTCAGGTCCGCGACGGCCACCGTGACGTGGCGGTGTCCCACGTCGATGCCGACCACGTGGCCGGCCGAGCCCCGGAAGCCGATGAGCTGGCCCCGGCGGCCGGCGCCGTCCGTCTCCATGACCAGCAGCCCGGCGTCGATCAGCTGGTGCACGATGTTGGACACCGTCGAGGGCGCCAGCGCGGTGCGCCGGGAGATCTGGGCCTGGGTGAGGTGCCCGTCCCGGCGCACCGTCTCGAGCACGCGCCGCTGGTTGGCGTTGCGCAGGGACGTCTGCGAACCGGGGGGAACAGGGGGCCCGACGGACTCGGACATCGTCGTCCTCTTTCACCGGTGAACGTGAACAGGAGTGTCATTCTAATCGGCGTTCACAGGTCGAAGACAGAGGAGGGCGGTCCGGAGCCGCCGCGCCGGAGGGCCGGGCCGGGCGGCGCCTCCCGTCCGCCGGTCCTCAGAGCACCTTGCCGGCCTCGGCGATCAGTCCCTTCGTGGCGGCGACCTGCGCGCGGGAGGCCGCGACGAAGTGCTCGGACCGGGTCACCACGGTGGGCACCGTGGCGTTGCCGTCGTTGAGCGACTCGACGAACGCCAGGGCGTCCCGGTCCTCCCAGATGTTGGTCCACGCGGCCCGTGCGGCGTCCGGGCCGAGTCCACGTTCGAGCATGCCGCAGAACGGGCATCCGGGCCGCCAGTAGATGGCCACTCCGCCCTCCTCCACGTGCTGCACGGCCTCGGCGTGGGAGACGGCCGGGCGGGTGCTGCGGGACGGGTCCTTCTTGAACACGGGTGCTCCTCACGGGTCGGACGGCAGGGGGAGAGTGGCGGTCCAGTCTAGCGGGGCGGGTGTCCAGGACGGGCTGTCCCCTGATCGGGGGACAACCCGGTGAGGCGTCCCCGGGCGACGACTCCTCTCCGGCTGGACTGTTCGCTGCGCCGAGCAGCCGTTATCGGTGGATTTCTTTGTGAATTCGTGCAGTTCCACGTGAAACCCGAGGACATCGAACGTTCATCACCCTGAACCGGATGACAAGCCCTGGATCCGCCGGATGAAAGACGCGCAGCGTCACACAGGCGCTCGGACCGTCCCGTTTCCGGTCGCAAGCTTCATGATTTGTCATTCTCTGTACCGATTCGGGGAATTCTTCCCGAACTCTCTTGCCACCCGGGTCTCCGGAGATCCGGGGAACGTGGCGTGTGTCATGGTGGTGGGCATGGCAATTCCGGCGCAGCACTCTTCCCCCCGGCCGGCCCGCTCCACCTGGTCCCTCCCCCAGCTGCACCAGTGGGTGGTCGTCCCCTTCATCGTCGTGCTGGTCACGGCGACGGTGGGACGGCTGCTGGTGTACTCCCCGGGGGTCGCGGCACAGGAGACCGAGGTCCTGCACCGGCTCGACGCGGCACGCCTCGGCGTCCTCGACGCACTCGCACTCGTCCTCCACCACGCGTTCTCCACCCCGGGCGCCTTCGCGATCATCGCCGCTCTCACCGCGTGGCTCGCCCTCGCGCGCCGGCGCCCCTGGGACGCCGCCGGCTTCGCCGTCACCGCGCTCTCCGGCTGGGCCGCGGTCGGGATGGTGAAGGTCGCCGTCGGCCGCCCCCGGCCGGACAGCACGGCGTTCCCGGAGCCCCTCGTCCTCGTGGACGGCCTCACGTCCTTCCCCTCCGGGCACGCGGGAGCCGCTCTGGCCATCGCGGCGGCGTTCTGCCTCGCGGTGCGCCGGTCGAGGTTCGCCTCCGCCGTCCTCGTCGCGGGACTGGGCACGGCCGTGCTGGTCGGGCTGTCCCGCCTCTACCTGGGCGTGCACTACCCCCTCGACGTCCTCGCCTCGTTCCCCGTCGCGTGGGCGGGTCTGGCCGTGGGGTGCGGCCTCGCCAACCACCTCGTGCCCGCGCTCGCCTACGGGTTCGGCTGGCAGCAGGAGGACGCGGCGTGGCACGACGCCGAACAGCACCCCGTCACCCAGGAGGACCCGGTGGAGGACGTTCGTCCCGACACCGCACGGGTGCCGGTCGTGGCCCGGCGGACGGACCACCACGCCGCCTGACGCGCGGACCGCACCGGTCCGGACGACCGCGGGCCGTGGCGACCGCGGGCTGTGGCGACCCCCCGGACCGTGGCGACCGCGGGCCGTGGCGAACCCCGGACCGTGGCCGCACCCCGGCCGGCACGTCCGCGGACCCGGGAGACCGGGATCCTGCGCGGTCGTCGAGAGCCGGGGAGGGTCTTGCGGGACATCGCCGGACGGGGACGCCCCGGAGCCTCGGCTCCGGGGCGTCCCCGCCGCGTCTCAGGGCTGGATCCGCCGGTGGAAGGGCCACCAGATGGCCCGGCCGATGTCGTAGGTCAGGGCCGGCACCAGCAGCGACCGGACGATCAGCGCGTCCAGGAGCACACCGAACGCCACGATGAACGCCAGCTGCACCAGGAACATGATCGGGATGACGGCCAGCGCCGCGAACGTGGCCGCGAGCACGATGCCGGCCGAGGTGATCACCCCGCCGGTGAGGGTGAGCCCCCGGAGGATGCCCGCCCGGGTGCCGTGGACCAGCGACTCCTCCCGCACCCGGGACATCAGGAAGATGTTGTAGTCGATGCCCAGCGCCACGAGGAAGACGAAGCCGAAGAGCGGGACCGAGGGGTCCGCGCCGGGCAGGTCCAGGACGTTGTTGAACACCAGGGCGGAGACGCCCAGGGCCGTGAAGAAGGAGACCACGGTCGTGAGGATCAGCAGCACCGGCGCCAGGACGGAGCGCAGCAGCAGCATCAGGATCAGGGTGATGACCACGAGGATCACCGGGATGATGAGCGTGCGGTCGGCGATCGAGGTCTCGTTGGTGTCGATGTTCGTCGCCGTGGTGCCCCCCACGAGGATCTCCGCGTCGGCCGCGCGCAGGTTCTCGCGCAGCTCCCGCACGGTCTGCTCGGCCTCGGGGGAGTCGGCGGCGTCGGACAGCGTGGCCTGCAGCTGGTAGAGGCCCTGGGCCTCCGTCGGCTCGGCCGCGGCGAAGGGCCCGGCCGGGGGCGGGGCGTCCTCCCCGAGGGGCAGGGTGCCGGACGGGGAGTCGTTGGAGACGGCGACGACGCCGGCGACCCCCTCGGTGCCCTCGACCGCCTCGACCGCGGCGTCCAGGGACCCGGTCGGGACCAGGAGGACCGCGGGACTGCCGGAGCCGCCGGGGAAGTGCTGGGCGAGGGCCTCCTGGCCGTCACGGGCCGGGGACTCGCCGAGCACGAGCTCGCTCTGCTCCACGCCCGAGGCCTGGAACTGGGTGCTGAACCCGGCGAGGGCGAGGAGCACCACCGTGGTCACCACCCAGATCGCCCGCGGGGCCCGGGCCACGAACCGGGCCGCCGAGGCCCACACGCCCCGGCCCTCGACGGTCGGACGGGTGCCGGCCCCGTGCTCGACCACGCGCACGCGCTCCCCGCCCGAGGCGTCGTACCGGGGGCGGAACGGCCAGAAGGCCCCTCGTCCCGTGGCGTAGAGGACGGCGGGCAGGAAGGTCAGCGCCGCCAGGACGGACATCACGATGCCGACGGACGCCACCGGGCCCAGCGCCTTGTTCGAGGCGAGGTCCGAGAGCAGCAGGCACAGCAGACCCGCGATGACGGTGGCGCCGGAGGCGACGATCGGCTCGACCGAGCCCTTGAGGGCCGCCCGGGTGGCCTCCGCCCGTCGCCGGTGGTGCAGCAGGGCGTCCCGGTACCGGGCCGTGTACAGCAGCGAGTAGTCGGTGGCGGCGCCGACCACGAGGATGAACAGGATGCCCTGCACCTGTCCGCTGATGGTCACGATCTCGTTGGCCGCCAGCCAGTACACGACCAGGATGGCGGCGCTGAGGGCGAAGACCGAGGTCAGCAGGACCAGGACGGGCAGCACGGGGGACCGGTAGACCACGAGGAGGATCACGAAGACCACGGCCAGCGCCACGCCCAGCAGGAGCCCGTCGATGCCCTCGAAACCGGCCACGAGATCGGCCGTGAACCCGGCCGGGCCCGTGACGTAGCTCTGCAGCCCCTCCGGCCGGTCGGTCTCGAACCGGTCCGAGAGCGCCTCGACGTCGTCGACGACCTCGCCGTCGGGCAGGGGCACGACGAGCTGGAGGGCCTCCCCGTCCTCGGAGGGGATCAGGGGCGAGGTCTCGCCCTCGGGCAGTCCGCTCTCCTGCACCGAGGCGGCGGCCTCCTCGGCCCACGCCCGGTCCGCGCCGGTCAGCCCGCCCTCCCGGGCGAGGAGGACGATCGCCGGGATCGCCTCCGCGTCCCGGAACTCGCCCTGCAGCTGCGTGACCCGGGTGGACTCGGTGGACTCGGGCAGGAAGCTCGACTGGTCGTTGGTGGAGACCTCGGAGATCTTCCCGAAGTACGGACCGCCCACGCCCGCCACCGCCAGCCACCCGACGATCAGCAGCGCCGGGAGCAGGATCCGCAGCAGCGTGGTCCAGCGGGAACGGGGCGGGGGTTCGGGTGACTCGGGGGTCCCGGCCCACGGGGCGGGACGGGACGCGGTGGGGGCCGGGGTGGTCATGGCGGGCCTTTCACGAGCGGCAGGAGCAGGTCGGAGCCGCGGCGACCGACGGACCCCACCGCGGGACCGGAGGCGCCGGGGTCTGGGACCAGACTAATATTTCGAAAACAGAAATAAAATCCCGGGCTCAGTCGTAGACGGCCTTGACGCACAGCACCGGGCAGGGGCTCTCGAGAAGGACGCGCTGCGCCGTGCTCGCCATGATGATCTTGCCCACGGGAGATCGCCGCCGGATGCCCAGCACGATGAGCTCGGCCTCGTGGTCACGGGCGGTGTCGAGGATGACGTCGGCCGGGTCGCTGTCGTGGTCGGGTTCCCGCAGCTCGTAGTTCAGTCCGGAGCGCGTGAGCTTCTCCTGCTCCACGTCGATGTCCGCGCCCACCTCGGGGGGCTGGTGACGCTTCGGCCGGGGCTGCACCACCACCAGGTCGGTGCCGCGGCGCTCGGCCTCCAGGATGGCGGCGTCCAGGGCCGCGTGTCCGGGGGCGGTGGGCATGTATCCGACGACGACGGTCACGGGTTCTCCTCGGGTAGCGGCGCGGCAGGGGTGTGGAGGACCGCCGGGTCAGGGACCGCGGTGCGGGTCGGTCCCCTCGGGCTCGTCCTCCATGCGGGCGAGGGCCTCAGGGTGCTCGAACCGCACCTTGCGGCCGAGGAACAGGCGGTCGTAGAGGAAGTTGACGATCCACAGGCCCAGCCCGATCAGCAGCAGGACCACGGCGATCTGGTACTCGATGAGGTCCTGCGCCCACGGCCCCACGAGGTAGGCGCAGGTGACCGCGCCCAGGTAGGGCAGGACCCGGGGGGCGTGGAAGTAGTCGTGCGTGGGGGTGTGGTCCTTGCGCAGGATGATCGCCGCGATGTTGACGATGGTGAACACACCCAGGAGGAGGAGGGCCGTGGTGCCGCCGAGGGCGCTGGCCGTTCCGCTGCCGAGGAGGTTGTTGATCACGACGATCAGGGCCATCGCCAGGAGGGTCGTGAACACGATGGCGGACCAGGGGGTGCGCCGGCCGTGCAGGACGTGGCCGAGGAAGTCCGGCAGCACGCCCTGGCGGGCCATGCCGTAGAGCAGCCGGGAGGCCATGAGCATGTTGATCAGCGCGGTGTTGGCCACGGCGAAGATCGTCAGGAACGGGTAGATCGTGTCGATGGGGATGTTGGGGGCGCCGATCCGGACCATGTCCAGCAGCGGCGTGGTCGACTCGCCGAGCACGCCGATGGGCACGACCGCCACGGTGAAGATGGAGACCAGGATGTACACGACCCCCGTCAGGCCCAGGCCGAAGAGCATCACGCGCGGGAAGTCGCGGCTGGGGTCCTTGGTCTCCTCGACCATGTTCACGGAGTCCTCGAAGCCCACGAAGGAGAAGAACGCGAGCGAGGTGACGGCGGTGAGGGCCAGGAAGATGCCCTTGTCCTCGGAGGTCTCGAAGACCATCGTCTGGCTGAAGTCGGCCTGGCCCTGGAACGAGGCCCAGAAGCCCACGAGGATGACGATGAGCAGGCCGGTGAGCTCGATGGAGGTCAGCACCACGTTGAACGCGAGGCCCTCGGTGACGCCGCGGATGTTGATGGCGGCGAGGATCGCGATGAAGATCACGGCGATCACGGTGATGGTCGTGGTGTTCACCTCGAGGCCGAAGCCGCGGGCGAAGTTCGAGGCCACGGCCGAGGCCGCCGTCGAGGCGGAGGTCAGGCCCGAGCTGAGCACCGCGAAGGTCACCAGGAAGGTGATGAAGTGGATGCCGAAGGCCTTGTGCGTGTACAGCGCGGCGCCCGAGGCGCCGGGGTACTTGGTCACGAGCTCGAGGTAGGAGAACGCCGTGATGGTGGCCACCACGAAGGCCACGAGGATCGGGGCCCACGCGGCGCCGCCGATCTCGCCGGCGATGTTGCCGGTGAGGGCGTACACGCCGGTGCCGAGGATGTCGCCCACGATGAACAGCAGGAGCAGGCCGGGGCCCATGACGCGCTTGAGCTCGGGCTGCGGACGGGACCGGGTCTGGGAGTCGGCTGACTGAGCCATCGGATGCCTCGAATCGGTGGTGACGGGCTGCGGACCCCGGCGGACGGTGATCGTGGCCACAGCCTATGCCACGTCCTGTGTCCGGCCCAGGTGGTGACGGGAACGCGCCGTGTTCCTAGCCTGGGACCATGACGAGCACGCAGAGCCGCTTCCGGCTGACCGATCTCCGCCTCCCGTTCCTGGGTGCCCCGATGGCCGGCGGACCGTCGACCCCGGCGCTGGCCGCCGCGGTCACGGCCGCCGGCGGACTGGGGTTCCTGGCCGCCGGCAACCGTCCCGTGGCGGGTGTCCGCGCGGACGTCGAGGAGGTCCGGTCGCTGACCGCCGGCGCCTTCGGGGTGAACCTGTTCGTCCCGCAGGCCGCGAACACCGCGGCCCCGGGAACGGTGGTCGACCCCGCCGTGCACCTGTCGGTCGCCGCCTACCGGGAGGAGCTGCGGGCCACGGCCCGCCGGTACGGGGTGGAGCTGCCGGACACGGATCCCGCGGACGACGACGGATGGGCGGCCAAGCTCGAGCTCGTCGAGGAGCTGCGGGTGCCGGTCGTCTCGTTCACCTTCGGTCTGCCCTCGGCCTCCGTGCTGGAGCGGCTCGCGGCGGTGGGCACCACGACGTCCGTGACCGTGACCTCGGTGCCGGAGGCCGAGGCCGCGGTGCGGGCCGGTGCCCACCTGCTGACGGTCCAGGGCCCGGACGCCGGCGGGCACCGGGGCACCCACCGAGCGGAGGACGTCCCGGGCGAGGAGCCCCTGACCGAGCTCGTCGCCGCGGTCCGCGCCGCCGTGGACGTCCCGATCGTGGCCGCGGGCGGCATCGCCTCCGCGGCGGAGGCGGACACCGTCCGGGCCGCCGGTGCGGACGCCGTCCAGCTCGGCACGCTGCTGCTGCGCACGCACGAGGCGGGGACCTCCGCCGCGTACCGGGAGGCCCTCGGCTCGGGCCGCTACACGGAGACGGCCGTGACCCGGGCGTTCTCGGGCCGGCTGGCACGAGGGGTGCGCAACGGTTTCATCGACCGCTTCACGAATATTGCTCCAGCGGCATATCCACAGGTCAACCAGCTGACCAAGCCCCTCCGAGCGGCCGCGGCGCAGGCCGGTGACCCCGAGGCCATCGCGCTGTGGGCCGGTCCGCAGTTCGCGGCGGCCCGGGAGGTGCCCGCCGCCGAGGTGGTGCGCGGCATCCTCCGCGCGCCGTCCGGATCCTGACGGAGGGGGCCCGGCACGGACGTCAGCGCACCCCGCGCATCATCCGCCGGATCCAGCCGGACAGCACGAGCAGGGTGGCGCCGATGACCATCGTCACGGCGCCCAGCGTCCCGAAGTACGCGGCCTCGGTCTGCTCGCTGTAGTAGCCGGCCAGCGCACCGGACAGGGCCGTGCCCAGGGCCACCGACAGGTAGAAGAGGGCGACCATCAGCACGGGATAGGCACGCGGAGCCAGCCGGGTGGACAGCGACAGGCCCACGGGGGAGATCATCAGCTCGCCCAGGGTGGCGACCAGCAGGATCAGCGCGGCCCACAGGACGGGCACCGAGGACACCCCGACCATGGGCAGGAAGATCAGGAAGGCCGATCCCATCAGCACGATGCCCAGGCCGAACTTGGTGGGCGTGGCGGGCTGGCGGTTCCCGAGCTTCGTCCACAGGACCGCGAACACCGGGGCGAGCAGGATGATGAACAGGGGGTTGAAGGACTGGACCCAAGAGATCGGCATGGTCCAGTCGCCCAGCGCCCGGTCCAGGCGGGTGTCGGAGTAGATGGTGATCACCGTGAACTGCTGCTGGAACAGTGCCCAGAACGCGGCCGAGCCGATGAACAGCGGGATGAACGCCCGCACGCGGGAGCGCTCGTCGTCGTCGACCTTCTGGCTCGTGAGCAGGAGGACGAACAGCGCCACGGCCGCCACCACGATCACGCCCACGACGACGTCGGCCAGGTTGGCCGCGTTCAGGGCCCCCGTGAGGACGGCGGCCACGACGACGGCGATCGCCGCCACGGCGATCCCCGCCCACTTCCCGTACTGCTCGCGCGGCAGGGGGTTGGGCACGTGGTGGACCTCGGCGGGGAGCCTTCTGCGGCCGAGCGCGTACTGGGTCAGGCCGAAGGCCATGCCGATCGCGGCGAGACCGAAGCCGAGGTGGAAGCCCCAGGTCTTCTGCGCGAAGCCCGTCAGGAGCGGCCCGAGGAGCCCGCCGATGTTCACACCCATGTAGAAGATCGAGAAGCCGGCGTCGCGGCGGGGATCCCGGCGGTCGTAGAGGGCGCCCACCAGGTTGGTGATCGTGGCCTTGAGCCCGCCCGACCGGACGGCGATGAGGACCAGGCCGATCGTGAGGCCCGCGACCGCGGGAACGAGGGCCAGCGAGACGTGGCCGGCCATGATGAGGACGCCGCTGAGGAACATCGTCCGCTCGGAGCCGAGCAGCCGGTCGGCCACCCACCCGCCCAGGATGGCGAACAGGTAGACGGCGCCGCCGTAGGCGCCCACGATGCCCGCGGCCGTGGAGCGGTCGATGCCCAGTCCGCCCTCGGTCGCGGCGAAGTACATGTACAGCAGGACGATGCCCTGCATGCCGTAGAAGGAGAAGCGCTCCCACAGCTCGACGCTGAACAGGTTCGCGAGCATGCGGGGCTGGCCGAAGAAGGCCCGGCCGTCGGAGCGGGGGAGGTCCGTGCCGGGAGAGTCGTGGTGCTCGCGCGGGCCGGGGACGCTGGTAGCGTCCTCCGTCGCGCGGGGGGTCTGGGAGGTCATGCGGTCCATGATCGACCTGCCGGCCGGCCGAGCACCAATCGGTGCGCCGGCCCCGGCCGGCGCGCACCCCTCGGCCGCACTGCTCCCGCCTGTCCTTCCTCCGGCCGCACTCCTCCCGGCTGCGCTCTGTCCGGCCGCGCTCTGTCCGGCCGCCCCGCGGTCGGCCGTGCCGGGGGCACCACGGGCGACGCCCGGGACCGCGGTGCACCCACCGCGGTCCCGGGCGTCGCCGGGAGGGAGCCTCGGATCAGTTGAAGTCCTTCGGGTCCGAGCCGATCCGCCCACCGTTGTCGAGGCCGCTGATCGCCTGGACGTCCTCGTCGTCCAGGCGGACGTCGAGGGCCTCGTGGTTCTCGCGGATCCGCTCCGGGGTGACGGTCTTGGGGAAGACCACGTTGCCGATCGCCAGGTGCCAGGCGATGATGACCTGCCCCGGGGTGGCGCCGTGCTTGCGGGCGATCGCATCGATCGCCGGGTCCTTCAGCAGGTCACCGCCCTGGCCCAGCGGGGACCACGCCTCGGTCAGGATGCCGTGGGAGGCGTTGACGTCCCGCAGCGCGGACTGGTTGAAGTAGGGGTGCAGCTCCACCTGGTTCACCACGGGGACCACGCCCGTCGCGTCGATGATCTCCTGCAGCTCCTCGCGCGGGAAGTTGGAGACGCCGATGGACCGGGCCTTGCCGCTGTCCCGGATCTCCTGGAAGGCCTTCCAGGTCTCCACGTACTTGCCGCGCTTCGGCGTGGGCCAGTGGATGAGGTACAGGTCCACGTGGTCCAGGCCGAGACGCTCCAGCGAGGCGTCGATCGCCTTCAGCGCGGACTCGTGGCCGTGGTCGTCGTTCCACAGCTTGGTGGTCACGAAGATCTCGTCGCGCGGGATGCCGCTGTTCGCGATCGCCCGGCCCACGCCCTCCTCGTTGCCGTAGATCATGGCGGTGTCGATGTGGCGGTAGCCGGCCTCGAGGGCCTGTCCCACCACGTCCTCGGCGATGTCGGCGTCGACCTGCCACACGCCGTAGCCGAGCTGCGGGATGGTGTTGCCGTCGTGCAGGGTGAGGGTCGGGGACTGCGTCGTGGACTGGGTCATGGACCGTGCCTTTCGTGGGGGGACAGCCGGGGGCTGTCGATGAGGGCCGGGAACAGAGCACCCGGGCCCGGTGTCCGTCGATCAGTCTCCAACCGACGCCGCGCGCTGACAAGAAGGACAGCGTGCTTTCTGCTCTCAGCAATCGGCGCACGGCGCCCAGCTGCCGGCGGCGAGCCGCCGGCAGTCAGCGGTCGGCGCCCGTGGGCCGGACCGCCGGGCGGTCGTCCGGCGGGGCCAGCAGCCGTGGCAGCGCCTCGGCGGAGCCGGCCCGCACGGTCCGGTCCGCGTGCGGGGTGAGCGCGGTGTCCTCGGGGTTGACCTCGACCACGGGTGTGCCGCGGCCGGCGGCGAGGAGCGGCAGGGACGCGGCGGGCTGCACCAGCCCGGAGGTGCCCACGACGAGCACGAGGTCCGCCGCCGCGACGGCCGAGGCGGCCCGGTCCATGGCACCCTCGGGCAGCAGCTCCCCGAACCACACGACAGCGGGTCGCACCGGACCGCCGCAGGCGCGGCACGCCGGGGGCCGTTCGCGGGCGGGCTCCTCGGGGCCGGGCGAGCGCTCCCGACCGGTCCGCGCGGACAGGCCGGTGACGAGGCGATCCGGGAACGGGGCGTCGCAGACGGAGCAGCGGAAGGCGAACAGACTGCCGTGCAGGTGGGCGAGGACCGTGGAGCCCGCCCGCTCGTGGAGGTCGTCGACGTTCTGGGTGACCACGTGGACGCGGGCCCTCTCCGCCCACCGGGCGATCGCCCGGTGCCCGGCGTTCGGGCGGAGCCGGCGCACCTGACGGGCCCGCCAGAGGTACCAGGACCAGACGAGCTCGGGGTCGGCGTCCCACGCCTCGGGAGTGGCCAGCTCCTCGGGGGACCAGCGGGCCCACAGCCCGGTGCCGGCGTCGCGGAAGGTGGGCACCCCGCTCTCCGCCGACATCCCGGCGCCGGAGAGCACGGTCACGGTGCGGGCGGAGCGCGCCAGCTCGAGCAGCTCGGGGTCGAGGTCGTCCATGCCGCCGACGGTATACGCCAGGAGGCCCCCGGACCAGGACCGCCCGGGCCGGCGCGGAGAAACGCCCGGCCGCGTTGGTCGATCCCCGCGCGCGCGTGGTGGAATGGAACCCATGAAGTTCAACGTCCAGCGCGTTCTGACCCCCGCCTACCTGACCTCCATCGCCCTCGTCGTGGTCGGAGTGGTCCTCGGCCTGGCGTGGTACCCCGTGGCGGCGTGGCTGTTCGTGCTCGCCGGCCTCGCGCTCAACGCGATGGCCGTGTCCGTCACCGAGATCGACGACACCCCGCGCGCGCCCGGCACGACCGGTCGCCGCCGTCCGTCCCTGCCCTCCCGCCGCACCGGCGCCGACGACCACGGCGGCGAGCACGAGGGCCAGGCGCCCCCGGCCCGTCCCGAGCGAGTGGAGGACCGGACGGCCGACGAGCCGGAGGCCGAGACGCAGGCCACTCCGGTCGTCCCCTCGGCGGGCTCGAGCCCCGTGAAACCGCGACGCTGACACCGGGCGGGCCCGTTCCGGGTCCCGCACCGAGGCCTCCGCCGGGTCCGCCCACCTCGTTCCCTCCCTTCGACCGGACGGTTGCCAGGCGTGTCCCTCCTCGTCATCCTCGCTCTCGCGGTTCTCCTGGTGCCCGCGGCCGGTGTGCTCGGCCGCCGCGCGGGCCGGAACGCCGGCTGGCCGCTCGCCGTGGGTCTGCTCGCCCTCGCGGGTGGTCTCGTGGCTGTGTGGGACGACCGGGCGGACCCGGGGGGCGTGGTCCAGCAGGTCCCGTGGATGCCCACCCTCGGAATCTCCCTCGGCCTGCGCCTCGACGGGCTCGGGCTGCTCTTCGGGCTCCTCGTGCTGGTGATCGGCGCGGTGGTCGTCGCCTGGTCGAGCCGCTACCTGGGCAGCGGCGGCCACGCGTCCTTCTACACCCTGATGACGTTCTTCGCGGCGGCGATGCTCGCGCTGGTCCTCGCCGACGACCTCGTGGTCCTGTTCGTGGCGTGGGAGCTCACCACGCTGTGCTCGTTCCTGCTGATCGCCCGCTCCGGGCCGGAGGGCCGCGACCCCGCGATCCGGACGTTCCTGGTCACCGCGGCCGGCGGGCTGTGCCTGCTCACCGCGGTGGCCGTCATGTGGGCCGCGACGGGGACCACCCGGCTCAGCGCCGTGCTGGCGGACGACGTGTGGGACGCGTCCCCCGGCCTCGCCGCGGTGGTCGCCGTGCTCGTGGCCCTGGCGGCCTTCACCAAGTCCGCGCAGTTCCCGTTCCACGCCTGGCTGCCGGACGCGATGGTCGCGATCACGCCGGTGAGCGCGTACCTGCACGCGGCGGCGATGGTGAAGGCCGGCATCTACCTCATGCTCCGTTTCACGGAGGCGCTGCACGCGGTGCCGGTGTGGAACGTCCTGCTCGTGTCGGTCGGTCTGCTCACGGCGCTGATGGGAGCGGTTCTCGCGCTGCAGCGCCACGACCTCAAGGAGCTGCTGGCCTACTCGACGGTGAGCCAGCTGGGCTTCCTGACGGCGACCATCGGCATCGGCACCGAGTACGCAGCCGTCGGCGCCGCCGTCCACGTGGCGGCGCACGCGCTGTTCAAGTCGGCGCTGTTCATGGCCGTCGGGGTGATCGACCACCAGGCCGGCACCCGCGACATCCGGGCACTGTCCGGGCTGGCCCGCACGATGCCCGCGACCGCGGGGATCATGGTCCTCGCCGCGGCCTCGATGGCGGGCCTGCCCCCGCTGCTCGGCTTCGTCTCCAAGGAGGCGATGTTCAAGGCCATGGCGCACAGCCCCGCCCCGGACGCGGCCGTGTGGCTCGTGGGAACCGTGGCGGTGCTCGCCGCGGCCTGCACGTTCGCCTACTCGGTGCGGATGCTCACGGTGCTGCCCGGCCGGGCCCCGGCGGACGCGCCCAGGGAGGCCGCGGCGGCCTTCCTGGCGCCCGTGGCCGTGGTCGCCCTGGCGGGACCGGCCCTCGGGCTCGCGGGCTCCGTGGCCGAACCGCTGCTGGGGGCGGCCTCGACCGCGGTGGCCGGGAGCGGCGCCGAACCGGACCTGGGCCTGTGGCACGGGTGGTCCCCGGAGCTGTTCATGTCGCTGGCGGTGTTCGGTCTCGGCGGCGCCCTCGTCCTGGCGCGCCGGCCCGTGGACCGTGTCCTGGGGCGGCGGTCGTTCCCCGTGACCGGCGTCGCCGTGGTGGAGGCCTTCCGCCGCGGATCCATCGCCCTGGGGGAGCAGGTCGGCCGGCCCACCCGCTCCGACGTGCCCCGCCGGCACCTGATGCCGCCCGTCGTCTCGCTCGTGGCCCTGGCCGCGGTGGGCCTGCTGACGGTGGAGGTGCCCGGTCTCTACGGCGACCCGTCCACCGTCACGGACTGGGTCCTGCTGGTCCTCGTGCTCATCGGGGTGGCCCTCGCCCTGCGGGCCCGCAGCCGGGTGGGACTGCTGACCATCGCGGGCGACGTCGGCTTCGCGGTCGCCCTGTGGTTCTACGCCCTCGGGGCCACCGATGTGGCCCTGACGCAGCTGCTCGTGGAGGTGCTCACCGTGGTGGTCATCGTCCTGCTCCTCAACCGGCTGCCCTCCACGTTCCACCGCACCGGCGAGGTCCGGGGGTGGGTGGCGGCGGCCGTGGCGGTCCTGGTGGGCGCGGGCGCGGCGGCCGCCACCTGGCTGCTCACGGACCGGCGGGCGCTGTCCCCCGCCGGGAGGTACTTCCTCGAGGAGGGCGAGGAGCAGACGGGCGGCACGAACGTGGTCAACACGATCCTCGTGGACTTCCGGGCCCTGGACACCCTCGGCGAGCTGACGGTGCTGGGCGTGGCCGGCATCGCGATCGTGGTGGCCATCGAGTCCCGCGGCCTGCTCCCCAAGCGGCCGAGCCCCATCACCGAACCGGACGCCTCCCCGATCCGCAGCCCCCGGGACAACATGGTGGTCCTCCGGGTCACCGCCCGCACCCTGGGCCCCGTCATCGTGGCACTGTCCCTCTTCTTCCTGCTGCGCGGGCACAACGCCCCCGGCGGAGGGTTCATCTCCGCCCTGATCGGCGCCGCCGGCATCGCCCTGGTCTACCTCACAGCCCCCGACGACCGCGTCAGCCGCATGCGCCTGCCCTACACGCGGTTCATCGGCGCGGGTGTCGTGGTCGCCGTCGTGGTCGGGCTGCTGGGCCTGCTCGAGGGATCCTTCCTCCGCCCGCTGCACGTCGACGTGCTCGGAATCCACGTCACCACGGCGCTCGTCTTCGACGTCGGCGTCTACCTCGCCGTGGTCGGGGTGATCGTCGCCGCCATCAGCCGGCTCGGCGTCGACGAGAAGGAGCCCCTTCCCCTGCGCCACGCGGGCTCCGCCTCCTCGGTGCTGCACTCCGGGCCCCCCGCCACGACCACCACGTCCAAACCGCACAGCCGCGAGACGGCGCCCGTCGGCACGGTGCACGACGAGCAGGACCGCACCCGCCCGCCGCTTCCGGAACGCCCGGACCCCTTCCGCGGAGCGGGCCCTGCCGCCGGAGAGGGGCACTGATGGCGATCGCCTTGACCGTCGGCGTGCTCGTCGCCGGAGGAGTGTTCATGATGCTGCGCCGGGGCATGGTCCGCGTGGTCATCGGCTTCATGTTCCTCAACCACGGCGTGAACCTGATCATCCTCGCCGCCGGTGGGGCCGACCGGCGCGGTGAGGCGCTCGGGGGCAGCCCTGATCCGGCGACCACGGCCGATCCTCTGCCCCAGGCCTTCGTGCTGACCGCCATCGTCATCTCGTTCGCCGTGACGATCTATCTGCTGGTGCTCGCGGTGACCGGCGACGCCGACGACGACACCGACCTCGAGCTCACCGGCCGGGAGATGGAGACCCCCACCTTCATCGAGGACGCCGGCGGGTCCACGGCGCTCCCCGCCGACGAGCTCGGCCCCCGTGCCGTGCGCCGCACCGGCAGCCACTCGTCCAGGAGGAGAAGGCCCCCGGGTGGTCGCCCATGAGCGCGGACCTGCTCCCGCTGTTCGTCGTCGTCCCGCTGCTCGCGGCGGGAGCGCTCGTGCTGCTGGGCGACCCCCGTGGCCTCAGCCGGACCACGCTGCTGGGCGTGCTCGGGGTGGACGTCGTGGCGTCCCTGTGGCTCGTGACCGACCTGCGGGACGGCCCGACCGTGCTCGCCCACGCCGTGGGCCAGTGGCCCCTGGGGGTGTCCATCCCCTTCGCCGCCGACATGCTCACGGCGCTGATGCTCGCGATGACGGGCAGCCTCACCCTGGTCTGCGCGTGGTTCGGGGTGGTCTCCCAGCAGGCGCGCAAGCGGTTCTTCGCGCCCCTGGTGCTCGTGCTGACCGCCGGGTTCAACGGGGCGCTGCTGACGGCGGACCTGTTCAACCTGTTCGTGTTCGTCGAGACGATGCTCCTGCCCTCGTACGGGCTGATCATCCTCGCCCACCGGGGCCGCGGGCGGTTGATGCAGGTGACGTCCGCGCGAATCTACGTGACGGTCAACCTGCTGGCCTCGACCGTGCTGGTGGCCGGGGTCGCCCTCGTCTACGGCGTCGCCGGCACCGTGAACCTGGCCGAGCTCTCCGGCCGCGCCACGGAGGACTCCGCGGTGGCGATCGCGGTCGCGGTCGTGCTCTTCGCCCTGTCCGTCAAGGCGGCCGTGGTGCCCGTGCACGGCTGGCTCGCCCGGACCTACCCGTTCATGTCCCCCACGGTCACGGCCCTCTTCTCCGGGCTGCACACCAAGGTGGCGATCTACGCGATCTACCGGATCTACGCCGTGGTGTTCGACGGCGCGGAGGAGTTCCTGTGGGTCGGTCTCGTGCTGTTCTCCGTGACGATGGTCGTGGGGGTGCTCGGGGCGGTGGGCGAGCAGGACGCCCGCAGCGTGCTGGCCTTCCACATGGTCAGCCAGATCGGCTACATCCTGCTGGGCGTCGCCCTCTTCGGCGCGGCGGGCCTGACCGCCGGGATCTTCTACCTGCTGCACCACACGGTCGTGAAGGCCTCGCTGTTCCTGTCGATCGGCGCGGTCGAGATCGGCTACGGGCGCTATCCGCTGGGCCACGTCACGGGGCTGCTCAGGCGCGAGCCCCTGACCGCGGTCGTCTTCTTCACGGCGGCCATGTCGCTGGTGGGCCTGCCGCCGTTCTCGGGCTTCGTGGCCAAGCTGTCCCTCGTGCTCGCCGCCTTCGGGGAGGGGCGGACGGCGGTGGCGGCGGTGGCGGTGGTCGTGAGCCTCTTCACGCTGCTGTCCATGCTCAAGGTCTGGGGGAAGATGTTCCTGGGCGAGCCCGAGGACTCGGCGCGGGAGGTCCTCGGGACCGTCGGCGCGCGGAAGCCGCGCATCCCCGCGCCGCTCGTGGCGCCGGCGCTGGTCCTGGTCCTGGTGACCCTGACGTTCGGCGTGGGCGGAGAGCTGCTCCTGGGGGTCGCCGCCGTGGCGGCCGACGGGCTGGTCGACCCCCGGGCGTACGTGGAGGCGGTGATCAGGACGTGAAGTGGGTGACGTGGTTGCCCCGCATCGTGGGGTTCCTGCTGTGGTTCACCAGGGAGGTCCTGGTCTCCAACCTCACGGTGATGCACGATGTGTTCACCGTGCAGCAGCGGTCGTCACCGATCGTCGTGCGCATCCGGACCCGGTGCCGCAGCGAGTTCGAGACCGCCACGCTGGCGGTGCTCATCTCCCTGACCCCGGGAACCCTGACCCTCGCCACCGCCGCCCGTGCCGGGGACGAGGACGGGCGGCCCCCGGGCTACGACCTCTACGTGCACGTCATGTACGACAACGAGCCGGACTCCGCCCGGCGCCGGCTCCGCGAGTTCGAGGGCCGCCTGCTGCACGCGGTCCGAGTGGAAGGAGCACCCCCGTGATCGGCATCCTCTTCGGTGTGCTGGTGCTGACGGCCTCCGTCGTGGTCGCCGGCGTCCGCATGTTCGTGGGCCCCAACGACGCCAACCGCGTGATCGCCTCGGACCTGCTGTTCTTCTCGGTGATCGGGCTGATCGCCCTGCTGGGGGTCCTGGTGGGCAGCCGGGCCGTGTTCGACCTGGTGCTCGTGGCGACGCTGGTGGGCCTCCTGGCCACGGTCTCCCTCGCCCGGGCCCTGACCAACGGGAGACGGTGAGCATGGTCTTCGACCCCGTCCTGCACGAGCACCTCTGGATGAGCGTCACCGGCCAGGTGCTGATCGTGCTCGGCTCCCTGGTGTTCCTCACCGCCATGGTGGGCATCGTGCGGCTGCCCGACCTCTACACCCGGTCCTCGGCCGTGGCCACCGCCGCCGGCGTGGGCGTCGCCCTCATCCTCCTGGGCGTCTTCTTCTTCGTCCCGGGCGTCACGACCGCGGTCAAGCTGATGGCCGCGGTGCTGCTCCAGCTCGTGACCTCCTCCGTGGGGGCCATGGCGGTCGTCCGGTCGGGCTACCTGATCGGCTCGGCGGTGTATTCTCCGACCCACCACAACGAGCTCGAGGAGCGCACCGAGGGGGCTCCGGGTCCCGGGAAGGAGGGCCGCTCATGACCGCCCACGTCGAGAGCGTCAACGTCGGCCGTGCGGAGGAGAACCCCGCCCGGCGGAACCGGCCCACGGGCATTCGCAAGCGCCCCGTGGACGGTCCGGTGGAGGTCTGCGACCCGGGGCCGCGCCGGGGCGGGCTCGGCTCGGGCCTGGCCGGCGACTTCATCGGCGACGGCAAGTACCACGGCGGCACCGACCAGGCGGTGTACGCGTTCGCGCGCGAGGAGCTGGACTTCTGGGAGCGGGAGCTGGGCCGGGACATCCCCGACGGCTTCTTCGGGGAGAACCTCACGCTCTCGGGCTTCGACGTGGACGGAGCGCGGCTGGGCGACGTCTGGCGGATCGGCGAGGTGCTGCTGCAGGTCACGGACGCGCGCATCCCCTGCGGGACGTTCCGCGCGAGCATGGAGGTGCGCGGCTGGCTGCGCCGGTTCACCGAGCGGGGCCGCTCCGGGGCCTACCTCAAGGTCCTGTCCCCGGGCACGGTGCGGGCCGGTCTGCCGGTCGAGCTGGTCCGCCGCGCCGGGCACGGGGTGGGCGTGGCCGACGCCTTCCGGGCGCAGACCACCGAACGAGAACTGCTGCCGCGGCTGCTGCGCGCGGGGGAGGACCTGTGCGAGCAGCTCCGGCGGCGGGTCGAGGAGGAGCAGCGGGCGGCCGCCCGGCGCGGCGGATGAGCGGGCCGCAGCAGGACACCGCCGCCCGCACGGGAGACCGCACGGGGGACCGCGCGGGCCCTGCGGTGACGGCCGGCGCCGCAGCCCGTGACCGCCGGGGCTGCGGAAGCATCCGCATCGTCAGTTGAGGGCCGCGCCCCGGTAGACCTGCGCGACCTGCTCCTCGGAGAGCCGGGTGTCGATCACGGTGGTCCCCGCCGGGTCGTCGCGCAGGAAGCGGACAGGCCCGTGCGAGCCGACCTCCAGGAGGAGCGCGGCCTCGGCGTCGTAGAGGGCCTCCACGACCGTGCTGAACCGGTCGCCCCGCACCGGGGTCACGGACAGCTCGAGCCGGGCCCGGACACGACCGCCGTCCCCGGACGCGTCCCCGGTGGCGGCTGCGTCCTCGCCGAGCGGTTCGAGCACGAGCTCCCGGACGACGCCCACGCCGTGGTCCACGACGTTCGCCAGGCGGGAGCCCAGCCGGCCCTGCGCGGTCGTGAAGGCACGCCTGAGCCGGGCCGTCCACCACAGGGCCGTGGCCACGAGCACCACGGCGACGAGGGCGAGGAACAGCACCGAGCCGGACCGGGACCACTGCTGCCACAGCAGGACCACGGCGAGCGCGCTCAGCACCGGGACCACGAGCAGCAGCGAGGTGCCCAGGCGCTCGCCCACGGAGGGACGGTCGGGCGCCCCGTCGTCGCCGGAGGCGGTGCGCAGCCGCCGCATGACCTGGACGTCGAAGTCGCGATCGTCCGCGGGAACGGGCCGGGGCCAGGTGCCGAGGGAGTCCATGGGTTCCATTATGGGGCGCGCTCGGCGGCCGCGTTCCCATGATGCGTCAAGGACCGGCTCGTAGAATCGGGCGCATGACCGAGACCCGATGGCTGTCCCCCGAGGAGCGAGAGGCCTGGCTGGCTCTCGTCTCCATCATGTTCACGCTGCCCGGCAGCATCGAGTCCCAGCTGCAGGTGGAGGCGGACCTCAGTCTCGCCGAGTACCTGGTGCTCGCGATGCTCTCGGAGGCCCCCGACCGGCGGCGGCGCATGTCGGACCTCGCGACGGCCACCAACACGTCCCAGTCCCGGTTGTCCCGGATCGTCGCACGCCTCGAGCGCGACGGCCTGGTGGTGCGCGCGGGCGGGGAGCAGGACAAGCGCGTGGTGCTCGCCGAGATCACCGACCGCGGTCTGGAGCGGGTCGAGCAGGTGGCCCCGGGCCACGTGGAGCACGTCCGGCGGACGGTGATCGACCGCCTGACGCCCGTCCAGGTCCAGCAGCTGGCCCTGATCGGCCGCCTGGTCGACGACTCCGCGGCCGGCCCCACCGCGCGGGACCTGGCGTCCGACCAGCCGTGATCTCCGGACCGCTCCGACAAAAAGCTTGCCGAGGAAAGTAAAACTGCGCTACAGTGGTGACATGTCCACAACTCAGACGCCCCAGCACACCTCGTCCGCCCGTTCCGCCGCCCCCGCCGACCCCGCCGCGGACTCCTCCGCGGCCACCCTCGGCCTGACCCTCCTGCGCGTGGTTCTCGGCGCCACGTTCTTCCTGCACGGCTGGCAGAAGTTCACCGAGTGGACCGTCGCCGGCACCCAGGCCTCCTTCGCCCAGATGGGCGTCCCGGCGGCCGAGCTCGCGGCGCCGGTCGTCGCCGTCCTCGAGCTCGTGGGCGGGCTGCTCCTCCTCGCAGGCCTGGGCACCCGCGCGGTCGCCGCCCTGCTCGCCCTGGTCATGCTGGGCGCCCTCGTGCTCGTGCACCTTCCCGCGGGCTTCTTCGTCGCCGACGGCGGTGTCGAGCTCGTGCTGCTGCTCGCCGCGGCGTCCGCCCTCTTCGCCCTGGCCGGTGCCGGCCGCTGGTCGCTGGACCACGTCGTCGCGGCGAATCGCCGCGCGGCCTCCCGCGCCTGACCCCTCCCGAGTCCTCGTCCGGGGACGCCGTGCCACCGGAACGACGAGCCCCCGGCCCAGCAGCCTCCTGCGGGCCGGGGGCTCGTCGTCGTCCCCGTGCGGAGGTGTCGGGGCGGAGGTGTCGGCGCGGACGCGTAAAATCGTCCCCGGCGCGGCGCGCAGGACCACCACGGGGCCGCGCCGGATCCAGCGCGGGTGATCCCCGCAGATCGGGGTTGGCGCATGAGCATGCAGAACTCGCCGTACATGGTGCTGTGGCGCACCGTCCAGGGCCAGGAGGTCAAGGACCGGAAGATCGACCGGAGCACGCTCCGGCGCATCGTCGCCTTCGCGCGCCCGCACCGGTCGCGGCTCACGGTGTTCCTGGTCGTCTCGGTGCTGACGGCCCTGCTCGGCGTGGTCACCCCGATCCTGGCCGGTGACGTGGTGCGCGCCATCAACGCCGGGGACGAGGTCTCCGTGGTGGTGTGGCTCGCGGTGGCCATCGCCGCGGTGGCGATCGTGGACGCGGGCCTCAACGTCCTCAACCGGTGGCTCTCCTCCCTGATCGGGGAGGGGCTCATCCTGGACCTGCGCACGGCCGTCTACGACCACGTGCAGCGGATGCCGATCGCCTTCTTCACCCGCACGCGCACGGGGGCGCTGGTCTCGCGGCTCAACAACGACGTCATCGGCGCCCAGCGGGCGTTCTCCAACACGCTCTCCGGCGTGGTGAGCAACGTCGTCTCCCTGATCCTGACCGTGATCGTCATGGTCTCGATCTCGTGGCAGGTCACCGCGCTGTCCGTGCTCCTGCTGCCGATCTTCCTGGTCCCGGCCCGCGCCATGGGCGGGCGGCTGGCGAGCCTGCAGCGGGAGGCGGCCCAGCACAACGCGTCCATGTCCACGCAGATGACGGAACGGTTCTCGGCCGGCGGCGCCACCCTGGTCAAGCTCTTCGGCCGGCCCGACGCCGAGGCGGCCGAGTTCGAACGCCGCGCCGGCCGCGTCCGGGACATCGGCGTGCGGGTGGCGATGCTGCAGACCGTGTTCGTCACGGCCCTCACCCTGGTCTCCGCGCTGGCCCTCGCCCTGGTCTACGGGCTCGGCGGCGCGCAGGCGATCCTCGGCAACCTGGACGCGGGCGCGGTCGTGACCCTCGCCCTGCTGCTCACCCGGCTGTACACCCCGCTGACCATGCTCGCGAACGCCCGGATGGACGTCATGAGCGCCGTGGTGAGCTTCGAGCGGGTCTTCGAGATCCTCGACCTCGTCCCCCTGATCCAGGAGCGGCCCGGCGCCCGGTCCCTGCCGGCCGGCCCGGCGTCGGTGGAGTTCGACGACGTCCGGTTCGCCTACCCCTCCGCCGAGGAGGTCTCGCTGGCCTCCCTCGAGGACGTCGCGGTGCTCGACACCCGGGGCGGCGAGGAGGTGCTGCACGGGGTGGGCTTCACCGTGCTCCCGGGGCAGACGGTGGCCCTCGTGGGTTCCTCCGGCGCGGGCAAGTCGACGATCGCCCAGCTCGTGGCCCGGCTCTACGACGTCACCGACGGGGCCGTGCGGATCGGCGGCACGGACGTGCGGGACGCCACCTTCGCCTCGCTGCGGGAGACCATCGGGATGGTGACCCAGGACGGGCACCTGTTCCACGAGTCGATCCGGGACAACCTCGCCCTGGTGCGGCCGGAGGCCACGGACGACCAGCTGTGGGACGCGCTGGCCCGGGCCCGCATGGAGCACGTGATCCGCTCCCTCCCGGACGGGCTCGACACCGTGGTGGGCGAGCGCGGCTACCGGCTCTCCGGCGGGGAGCGGCAGCGGCTGACGATCGCCCGCCTGCTGCTCGCCGCCCCGCGCGTGGTGATCCTCGACGAGGCCACCTCGGCGCTGGACTCCACCAACGAGGCCTACGTCCAGGCGGCCCTGGGCGAGGCGATGGAGGGGCGCACCGCCCTGGTCATCGCCCACCGGCTCTCGACCATCCGCTCCGCCGACCAGATCCTGGTGGTCGAGGACGGCCGGATCGTGGAGCGCGGCCGGCACGCCGAGCTGCTCGCGGTGAGCGGGCGCTACGCGGAGCTCTACGAGACGCAGTTCGCGGACCAGGAGGTCTGACCCGTGCTCCACGACGCCGTGGCCCTCCTCGGCGTGGACGTCCCCGGGGCGCTGGCGGTGGTGGCCTCGGCCGTGGGGATCTACCTGGCGTTCCTGCTCATGGTGCGGCTCTTCGGCCAGCGGGTGCTGTCCCGGCTGTCGACCTTCGACGCGGTCGTGGCGGTCATGCTCGGCGCCGTGGCCGGGCGCGCGGTCCTGGGGGACACGCCCACGCTCGCCGCCGGCGTGCTGGGACTCGGCACGCTGTTCGCGCTCGAGGCGGGCTTCGGCCAGCTCCGCGCGGGGATCCGCGTGTCGGCGCTGATGAACAACCAGGCCGTGCTGCTGATGGCGGGCGAGCGGGTGCTGGAGGCCAATCTCCGGCGGGTCCACGTGGTGGAGTCCGAGCTCTTCGGGGCCCTGCGGGAGGCGGGCGTGCGCAGCCCCGGCGAGATCGCGTGCGTGGTCTTCGAGGCCTCCGGCACGATCAGCGTCCTGCGGCGCGGCACGCCGCTCGACCCCCGGCTGCTCGCAGGCGTCAGGGACGCCCACCTGGTCCCGGCGGACCTCCTGCGGGAGCCGGGCCGGGACTGAGCCCCGCCGCGCCCCGTTCGCGAGGCGTTCCGTCCGGTCCGCGCCCCGTGGCGAGCGCTCCGTCCGTCGCGCGCCTCGCACCGGGGGGCCCGTCCCCGGCGGATCATGCCCGCGGTGCGTCCTGTCCGCGGTGCGGCGCGGCCTCACCGGGCGGCCGGACCGAGCTCGGTCACCACCTCGCCGGTCGCGGTCGAGTCCTCGCGCAGCATCCAGCCCATGCGCTTGTGGGTCCGGACCCCCACGTCGGACTCCACCACCTGGACCCCCGGGGCGGCCGCCTGCAGCTCGGCCTCGACGTCGAAGATGTCCCCGGGGGTGCGCAGCCAGAGCAGGAAGGTGAGGTTCGTGTCGCCCGTGGTGGAGGCGCACAGGCGCAGCGTCCGGTAGGAGCGCAGGGTGCGCACGGCCGCCTCGAGCTGCGCTGGCGGCACCCGGACGTACCACTGGCACGACACCGGGTAGCCGGAGTACTGCTGGGCCAGTTCGCACCGGAGGGCCACGAGGCCGGTCTCGAGCGCCTGGCGCAGGTGCCGGGCCGCCGTCGTCGGGTGGGTGCCCGTCGCGGCGGCGATCTCCGCCGCGGTGGCGCGCCCGTCGCCCTGGAGCACGGCCGTCAGCTCCTCGAGGCGGGCGGGAGTGGCGCCGTGCGGACGGAGCGCCTCCGGCCGCAGGGCACGCACGCGGCGCTGCTGCTCCGGGGACAGCACGTCCAGGCGCCAGTTGTTGCCGATCGCGTGGAGCCGGGTGGCCACCGTGAGCTGGGCCCGCAGGATCGCCGGATCGGCCCGCACGAGCGGCAGCACGTCCCGGGTCATCTGCTCCCAGCTGCGGGTGAGGACGGTGAGCCGGACGTCCCAGGCGCGCGCGGACTCCTCCACCGTGCCGATCTCCGGAACGGCGCACAGCCGCTCCAGCACCTCGGCGCGGCGGCCCGGGCGGCACTCGAGACCGATGAAGGTGGCGCAGCCCTGGGTGCCGGAGGTGCCGAGGTGGGCGGTGACCCAGGCGCGGCCGTCGGCCCGGAGCCGGTCCCAGCGGGCGGCGAGGGTGGTGGGGTGGCGGCCGAGCGCGGCCCCCAGCTGGGTCCACGTCGCCCGCGGCGCGATCTGCAGGGCATGGACGAGCTCGAGGTCCTCCACGGGCAATTCCATGCTGGTTCCTTCGGTTCATGATCCGATCGATGCAGGATTTCCAGGATATCCGCCCAGGGTGATCGGCGTCACGTCACTCTCGGAGGAGACACCCGCCGGCGACGGACACCTCGTGGCCCCGCCCTCCTGAACCGATCCGACCACCTCTGGGAGCTCCCATGAAACTGCGCACCGTTGTCGACGGCGCCTCCACCGACATCCTGTCCGTGGCCAACCTGCCCGTGCTGTGGATCTGCGCCCTCGGTGTCTTCGCCGTCATCGTCGTCCAGACCCTCATCTACGTCCGGGCCGCCCGCGTGGCCGCCCCCGCCGCCGGGATGAGCTCGGCGGAGCTGAGGACCTCCTTCCGCGCCGGAGCGGTCTCGGCCGTCGGACCGTCCCTGGCCGTGGCCCTGGTGGCCGTCGCGCTGCTGACGGTCTTCGGCGCTCCCGCCGTGCTGGTGCGGATCGGGCTGATCGGATCGGTGTCCTTCGAGACCGGTGCCGCGAGCATCGCCGCGGGCACCATGGGGGCCGACCTGGGCGGACCCACCTACACGCAGGGCGTGTTCGCCGTGGCGTTCATGGCCATGAGCCTGGGCGGGGCGATGTGGATGCTCGCCACGCTGATCCTCACCCCGCTGCTCAAGCGCGGCGACGTCAGCCTGCGCAAGGTCAACCCCGCCGTGATGACGGTGGTCCCCGGGGCGGCCCTGCTCGGGGCGTTCTTCGCCCTCGGGCTCGGGGAGCTGCCGAAGTCCGGCAACCACGTGGTCGCCTTCCTCGCCTCGGCGGCCGTGATGGCGGTGTGCCTGGGGATCGCCAAGGCGCTCCGGGCCCAGTGGATCCGCGAGTGGGCCCTGGGCATCGCGATCCTGACCGCGCTGGTCGTCACCTACGCCACCGTCGGCGCCGGCGTCTTCCCCGCCGCCTGAGACCGCGACCACGACCACGCCCGAGCCTCGCCCGAGACCGCGCTTCAGACCGTGCTTCAGACCGTGCTTCAGACCACCGAAGGACTCCTGCCATGACCACTGTGAAATCCACTGTGAACTCCGCCGACCCCGCCCTCGAGCAGTTCGACACGACCACCGCCCGCTGGGGCCGGCTGACGATGATCGCCGGGCTGTTCTTCGCCCTGGCCGGCCCCGCCTATCTCGTGCTCTTCAGCGGCCTGGACGTGGACCACGCCCGGATCTGGACCGCCCTGCTGGCCATCGCCGGCACCTTCGGGGTGCTGTGGATCGTGGAGCCGCTGACCTACTACCCGATCCTGGGCCAGGCCTCGATGTACCAGGCGTTCATGATCGGCAACATCTCCAACAAGCTGCTGCCCTCGGCGCTGATCGCCCAGGCGGCCATCGGCGCCAAGGCCGGCACCCGGCGCGGGGAGCTGGCGGCGGTGATGGCCATCAGCGGGGCGGCCATGGTGCACCTGGTCTCGCTGCTCGTCCTCGTCGGTCTCCTGGGCTCCTGGCTGGTGAGCGTCGTCCCGGCCGACGTCGTCGCCGTGGTCCAGACCTACATCCTGCCGTCGGTGCTGGGCGCCGTGCTCGTGCAGGCCATCGTGTCCCAGTGGAACCTGCGCATGACGGTCGTCGCCGCCGTCGTCTCCGCCGCGGTGGTGTTCGTCCTCGTGCCCGCCGTCCCGGCCCTGGCGTTCTTCGGCACGGCCATCGCCGTGATCGCCACCGCCGTGCTGGCGTGGTTCCTGCGCGACCGCTCGGCCGCGGCCGAGCCCGCCGCGCCCCGGCGCGAGGACTCCTCCGACGACGTCCGCATCGACTAGCACCGTTCCCCCGAAAGGACCCGCACCATGAGCACCACCACGGACCTGCAGCTGACCGACGAGCTGCGCCGGCAGATGCACCGGCTGTACCGCGAGCTGCACGCGCACCCGGAGCTGTCCATGCAGGAGCACGCCACCGCGGCCCTGATCGAGCAGCGGCTCACCGCGCTGGGCATCGAGAACTTCCGGTGCGGCGGCACCGGCGTCGTCGGGGTGCTGCGCAACGGCGACGGGCCCACGGTGGCCTTCCGCGCCGACACCGACGGCCTGCCGCTGGCCGAGGACACCGGGGTGGACTACGCCAGCACGGCCACCGGGCGGCTGGAGGACGGGACCGAGGTCCCCGTGATGCACGGCTGCGGCCACGACACCCACGTGGCCGTGCTGCTGACGGCCGCCGAGCTGCTGGCCGGCGCGCGGGACGCCTGGGCCGGGACCGTGGTGCTCGTGTTCCAGCCCGGGGAGGAGACCGCCGCCGGCGCCCGGGCCATGCTCGAGGACGGGCTGTGGGAGAAGGCGCCGCTGCCGGAGGTCGTCCTCGGCCAGCACGTGATGCCCTCCCGGGCCGGCACGGTCAGCTGGTCGGCGGGCGACGCCATGGCGATGGCCGACTCGTGGCGGGTCACCGTCCACGGCAAGGGGGCGCACGCGTCCCAGCCGCAGGACGCCACCGACCCGATCGTGCTCGGGGCGCACATGATCACCCGCCTCCAGACCATCGTCTCCCGCGAGATCGACGCGCGCCGGGCCGCGGTGGTCACCGTCGCGACCTTCCACGGCGGGCTGAAGGAGAACATCATCCCGGCGTCGGCCGAGTTCACGCTCAACGTGCGCACCTTCGACCCCGCCATTCGGGACCACGTCCTGGGGGCGCTGCGGCGGATCATCATTGCGGAGGCGGCGGCCTCCGGGGCGCCGGAGCCGGGCATCGAGGAGATCTCGGCCTTCCCCCGCAACTACAACGACCCCGAGGCCACCACCGCTCTCGTCGAGCGGTTCCGGCAGGTGCTGGGGGAGGACAACGTGGTGGAGGTCGAACCAGTGATGGGCTCGGAGGACTTCGGGGCCCTCGGCGCGGCGATCGGGGTGCCCTCGGTGTTCTGGATGTTCGGCGGCCACGACGCGGCCACCCTCGAGGGGGAGGGGCCCGTGCCGGTGAACCACTCCCCGTTCTTCGCCCCGGCGGTCGAGCCGACGCTCTCCACCGGGGTGCGGACCGCCCTCACCGCGATCCTCTCCCGGGTGGGCCGCTGAGCGCTCGCGGGCTGTCCCCTGCCGTCACGGCGAGCACGCCGGTCCGGTTCCGCAGGGGACCGGACCGGCGCCGTCCGCGCTCCGGGCGCGCCGGGTTCGCTGCGGGGCCCGGCGCACCCGGCCGGCGCCGCGCCGCGGCGCCGGGGTCCTCAGGGGATGACGTGCTCGGCGCGGTAGCGGTCGAAGAGGCCGGTGAAGCAGTCCTGGGTGCGCCGGTAGCCGGTGAAACCGGCCAGCCGGCTCTTGCTCATGTCGGCGACCACCTCGATGGGCCGGCCGAGGTCGGCGTCGGTGTGCCACCAGGAGGCCACGCGCGCGAGGTCGGGCTCCACGAGCCCGTGCTGCTCGACGATCCGGGCCCAGACGTCCCCGGCGCCGCGCATCTGCTCCTCGAGCGGCCGCGGCGCGCCGGCGAAGCCCTCCCACTCGAGACCGAACCAGGCGGCCAGGGCCGGCCACATCCGGCGCCAGCGGAAGACGTCGCCGTTGACCACGTTGTAGGCCTCGTTCCCGGCGGCCTCCGTGGTCGCCGCCCAGACCATGTGCTCGGCCAGCAGGGACGCGTCGGTCATGTCGGTCAGGCTGTTCCACTGCGCCTCGGAGCCGGGGAACACGAACGGCCGGCCCGTCTCCCGGCAGATCGAGGCCTGCACGGCCAGCGTCAGCCCCATGTTCATGGCGTTGCCCACCGCGTGGCCGATCACCGTGTGCGCCCGGTGCACGGACCAGCGGAAGCCCTGGCGCTCGGCGGCCGCCCACAGCTCGTCCTCCTGGGCGTAGTAGAAGTTCTCCACCGGCAGGCGCGGCTCCTCCTCGCGGAAGGGGGTGTCGGGCATGTCCCCCTGGCCGTAGGCCTCGAACGGGCCCAGGTAGTGCTTGAGCCCCGTCATCAGCGCCACGTGCTCGACCGGCGCGTGCTCCAGGGCGGCCAGGAGGTTGCGCAGCATCCCGGCGTTGACCTCGATGTTCTCCTGCTCGGTGTCCTGGCGCTGCCAGGCGGTGAAGAACACGTGCGTGGGCCGCTCGGCGGCCAGGGCCGCGGCCAGGCTCCCCGGGGAGCGGAGGTCCGCGCCGAGGTGCCGGGCCGTGCTGCCGGGGACCGGGTTCCGGGAGAGGGCGAGCACGTCCCAGTCCTCGGTGCGGGTCAGCTGCTCGACGATCGCCGAACCGGCGATGCCGCTGGCCCCCACCACCAGGGCGGTGGGGCGCTGCTGGGGGCGGAGGTCCTGGTCGGGGGCTGTCACGGTGGGGTCTCGTCTCCTCGGTCGGTGCGGTTGGTTCGCGCAGTCTCGCACGACCGGGGCGGTCCCGGCCGACGGGCTCAGCGTCTCACGCTCAGCACTCCACCACGTTGACGGCGAGCCCGCCCAGGGCGGTCTCCTTGTACTTGTGGCTCATGTCCTTGCCGGTCTCGCGCATGGTCACGATGACCTCGTCGAGGCTGACCCGGTGGGTGCCGTCGCCCCACATCGCCATCTTGGCGGCGTTGATCGCCTTGGCAGCGGCGATCGCGTTGCGCTCGATGCAGGGGATCTGCACGAGTCCGCCGATGGGGTCGCAGGTCAGCCCGAGGTTGTGCTCCATGGCGATCTCGGCGGCGTTCTCCACCTGGGCGGGTGTCCCGTCCAGGATCTCGGCGAGGCCGGCGGCGGCCATCGAGGACGCGGAGCCGACCTCGCCCTGGCAGCCGACCTCGGCCCCGGAGATCGAGGCCTGCTCCTTGTAGAGCACCCCGACCGCCCCGGCCGTGAGCAGGAAGCGGACCACGATGTCGCGCCGGGCCGCCTCGAGCGCCTCCGGGCCCTCCGCGGCGGCGGCGCGGGCCGCGGGGGAGTAGTGGGTGGCGTAGAACAGCACCGCCGGGATGATGCCGGCGGCCCCGTTGGTGGGGGCGGTGACCACGCGCCCGCCGGAGGCGTTCTCCTCGTTCACGGCCAGGGCCACGAGGTTCACCCACTCCGGCCAGAACCCCGGGTCGCGGTCCGGGTCCTCGGTGCGCAGCCGCCGGTGCCACTCGGGGGCGCGGCGGGCGACGTTCAGCCCGCCCGGCAGCGGACCGGTGCGCCGCAGGCTGGAGTCCTTGCACTCCTCCATCACGGCCCAGATGTGCAGCAGCTGCTCCCGGATCTCGTCCTCGCCGCGCCAGGTCCTCTCGTTGGCCAGCATCACCTGGCTGATCGGCATGCCGGTGCGCTCGCAGTGGGCCAGGAGCTGTTCGGCGGTGCGGAAGGGATGGGGCACCTGGGCGCTGGCGGCGTCCAGCTCGGCCGCGGCGGCGTCCTCCGCACCCTCCTGGACGATGAACCCGCCGCCCACGGAGAACCAGGTCTCGTCGGCCAGCACGGCGCCGGAGGCGTCCAGGGCCTGGAAGCGCAGGCCGTTGGTGTGCCGCTCCAGGATCGTGAGCGGGTGCTGCACCATGTCCTCGACCCGGTAGGGGAGGTCCTTGCGCTGCCCGAGGGCCGCGCACAGCCGCAGCGTCCCGGTGGCGGCGAGGTCGGCGAGGCGCTCGTCCACCTCGTCGGGCAGGACCGTCTCCGGGTCGTGGCCCTCCAGTCCGAGCAGGATCGCGGTGAAGGTGCCGTGACCGCGGCCGGTCGCGGCCAGCGATCCGTAGACGTCCACGCGCAGGTCCGCGGTGCGCTCCAGCAGCTCGCCCCCGGTCAGGGTCTCGGCGAAGCGCCGTGCGGCGCGCATGGGGCCGACGGTGTGGGAGCTCGAGGGGCCGATGCCCACGGTGAACAGTTCGAAGACGCTGATGGCCATGACGGTGATGCTCCAAAGGAGGGTGGTGCCCCGGTGCGGGGCGGTGGTGGGTGGAACGGTCGTGGTGCGGGCCGGGGCCCGGCCCGCACCACGGTCCTCGACGGTACCCCGGTGCGGCTCGTGCTCAGCCGTCGCCCAGCGGCGCCAGCCCCGAGTACAGCGGGTGGTCCGCGGCCAGCTGCTGCACGCGCGCCCGGAGGCCGGAGAGCACGGCCGGGTCGGCGCTCGCGGCCTCGGAGCTCCCGGCCCCGGAGCCCTCGGCCCCGGCGCTCTCCGCCGCGGCGTCCGCGCCGGCGATGAGGGTCTCGGCGATGATGTCGGCGACCTCGGCGAAGGCGTCCGCGTCGAAGCCGCGGGTGGCCAGGGCAGGGGTGCCGATGCGCAGCCCCGAGGTGACCATCGGCGGGCGCGGGTCGAAGGGCACGGCGTTGCGGTTGACGGTGATCTCGACCTGCGCGAGCAGGTCCTCGCCCTGCCGGCCGTCCAGCGCCGAGCCCCGGAGGTCCACGAGGACCAGGTGCACGTCCGTGCCGCCGCTGACCACCGTGATCCCCCGGGACTGCACGTCCGGGGAGAGCAGCCGGCGGGCGAGGATCGAGGCGCCCTCCAGGGTGCGCTCCTGTCGCCGGCGGAAGTCCTCTCCGGCGGCGATCCGGAACGCCACGGCCTTGCCGGCGATCACGTGCTCGAGCGGACCGCCCTGCTGGCCCGGGAAGACCGCGGAGTTGATCTTCTTGGCGACGTCGGCCTCGTTGCTGAGGATCAGGCCGCCCCGCGGCCCGGCCAGGGTCTTGTGCGTCGTGGACGTGACCACGTGCGCGTGCGGCACCGGACTGGGGTGCAGCCCGGCGGCGACGAGCCCGGCGAAGTGCGCCATGTCGACCATCAGGTACGCCCCGACCTCGTCGGCGATCGCGCGGAACGCGGTGAAGTCCAGCTGCCTCGTGTAGGCGGACCAGCCGGCGATGAT
>NZ_CANMRA010000016.1 GCF_947500125.1 uncultured Kocuria sp.
GTGTCTTCTACTACACCCCCGCCTTCGCCCTGGCCCTGCACACCCACGTCGGCCACGAACTGATGAACACCACCGCCGTGGCCCTGGGCCTGATCTTCGCTACCGCCGCGCTGGCCGCCCCACCGGACCGCAGAGCGGTGCGCACGCAGGCCTTGGTGCTGCTCGCGGTGGCCACCGTGCTGGGGATCTGGGCGGTGTTCACGGCCCTGTCACCGACGGTGATCCAACCAGAGTGGTTCTCCGGACTCGGCCGAGACTGGGGGCCCTCCCCGCTGGCGGATCAACAATCCGCAGCCACCAGGATCATCCTGGCCGGGGTCCTGCCCCTGCTGGCCGCGGCCCTGGCCGTCCTGGCCCGAGGACACCAGCACGGCACCACCGACGCCACCGTTGATCGAGGAACCCCCAAGGACATCCACCATGGCTGAAACCACCACCAGCGCCCACCCTCACCCAGGCGCCGGCCCGGTCGCCGAAGAGCACCTGCCCGGCTTCGCCCGCCACCGCCCCTTCGCCCTGGTCCTGTTGGTGACCGGGGTGATCGGGTGGGTCGCCTCGGCGATCCTGGTGCTCGAGCGCCTTCAGCTCTACAAGGACCCGGGCCACGTCACCAGTTGTGACATCAACCCCTGGGTGTCCTGCGGGCGCGTCATGGGCACCTGGCAGTCGGAACTCTTCGGCTTCCCCAACCCGCTGATCGGCATCGTCGCCTTCGCGGTGGTGATCACCACCGCCATGGCCGCCCTGGCCGGGGCACAGTTCGGACGCTGGTACTGGATCGGCCTGCAGGCAGGGGTCACTCTCGGGGCGGTGTTCGTGATCTGGCTGTGGTCCCAGGCGCTGTTCACCATCTACATCCTGTGCCTGTACTGCATGATCGTGTGGGCGGCGATGATCCCGCTGTTTCTCCTGCTCACCGTGCGCAACCTCGCCCACGGCATCATCCCCGCCCCGCCCCGGTTGGTGCGGTTTGCCTCCGAGTGGGCCTGGACTCTGGTGGTCATCGCCTACGTGGCCGTGGCGGCCTCGGTGTTCTTCCGCTTCTTTTCTATCTTCACCGGTCTCTGACCAGCCCCTGAGCGACCTCGGCTCCGGCGTCTCTCGATGGAGAGGCGCCGGGGCCGAAATCTGTCCGGGATCAAAGGAGGGGACCGCCCCCTCAGCGTCAGGGGGTGCAGCTGTTCCTGGTGGTCCTCGGTGAGATCTCTGCGCGGGCATAGCGCTCCGGCGGGATCGACTGGGTGCGTCGGCCGTCGCCGCGGGATCCACTTCCGCTGAGGCCATCGATGATCGAGCGATCGCCCAGCGCCCCGAATGCCAGTACGCCGATCAGCAGCACCACCACTATTAGCAACAGGAGCCACAGCCCCATGTCCATCACGCCACGGCAGCGCACCGCACGGGGGACCTTCGCGAGTTGGTGAGGACCGGGCAACTGCGCATCCTGCTCGCGACGTCAAAAAGATATCCGCCGGGCCGTGGCGGCGCCGGGACAACCACCGTGAAAGGACTGCTCTTGGCATCGGGAGTTCATCACGGTGCTGGCCGGGGGCCACGATCGGCCCACCCTGCGCTGAGCCGGAGGCCCGCTCCGCGGGGCTTACAGCCCGGAATAGGAGTGCAGTCCGGTGAACACCGTGTTCACCACGACGAAGTTGAAAATGACGCAGAGGTAACCCGCGATCGACAGCCACGCCGAGCGGGTGCCGGTCCAACCGCGGGTGGCGCGGGCGTGCATGTAGGCGGCGTAGACCACCCAGATCACGAACGTCCACACTTCTTTGACGTCCCAGCCCCAGTAGCGCCCCCAGGCCTGCTCGGCCCAGATCGCGCCGGCGGCCAGGGTGAAGGTCCAGAACGCGAAGCCGACCGCGTTGAGCCGGAAGGACAGGTTCTCGAGCGCCTGGGAGGAGGGGACCATGGCCAGGAAGCCCATACCGGGGGCCTCCCCGGCGAGGATCGTCCGCTCCCGCCGGGCCTGCAGCAGCTGCAGGACCGCCATGGCGAAGGTGATGGTGAAGATCCCGGAGGCGGCCACCGCGATGGACACGTGGATCACCAGCCACCAGGACTGCAGGGCCGGGACCAGCGGGCCCACCGGGGTGGGGAACCCGATGGTGGCCGCGGTCAGCATGATCACCACGAGCCCGGACACGAGGACCCCCACGAAGCGCAGGTCACGCCGCCACAAGGAGACGAGGTAGACACCGGCCACGACCAGGGCCCCGGTGGTGGAGAACTCGTACATGTTGCCCCACGGCACCCGCGCCGCGGCGATCGCGCGGGTCACTACAGCTGCCGTGTGGAGGGCGAAGCCCAGGACCATGACCGTCACAGCCACCCGCGCGGCCGGGCGGCGTTCCCCGGTGTAGCGCATCTGCGCATCGGCCACGTGCTCGGCCAGCACAGAGCGGGCAGCGGCGCGGTAGCCGCGCCCGCGGTCCCCGGCGCCCAGACCGGCCCGCGGGTCGGTGGCCTCCAGGGGGCGCGCGTTCCCGGCGCCGGCCGACGCGGCGCCGATCAGCGCACGGTCGGCCTCGGTGTGGCGGCCGGTCTGTCCGGGTGCGTGGAGGGTCTTGGCGTGGGGGGCCATGTCCCAGGCGAAGGCGATGAAGCTGACCAGGTAGGTCATGGCGGCCAGGAGCATGAACAGTTCGCTCCAGGTGCCCAGGGTCTCGTTGACGGGCATGGGCACTTCCTCTCAGTTGGTGGTGGGGCCGCGGCGGGCCCGGTCCGTGGTCTTCTCGGGGGCAGACTCTGTGCGGTCACCGGCGTCATCGCGCACCCCGATCGCCTTCCAGTGGGTGGTGAACAGCTCGCCCAGCGACTCGGCCTCCGTACGCAGTCGGGGGTCCTCGCCGCGGGCCAGCAGCCCGTACTCCACCACGGTGGCCGGACGGCCCTGATCGTCGAGGTCGGTGGTGGCGCGCACCCAGACGCGGCGGCGGGAGATGAACATCGACATCAGCAGCCCGGCGAAGGCGGCCACGAAGGAGATGAAGGCCCCGGTGCGTCCCGGGTCGTAGACGATGTCCAGGCCCACGTAGCGCTTCACGTCCAGAAACTCGATCGTGCCCTTGCCCTCGGGCAGCTCGTGCACGGGGTTCGCGGCGTCCAGGGTGATCGCCCCGTTGTCACTCATCATCGAGTTGAGCTCGGTGAGCGGTGCCACGTCGAGGACGTACACGTTCTGCGGCTTACCGGTGTCCAGGCCCAGATCCCCGTAGTAGGAGGACAGGATCAGGCGGGGGTTGGCCAGACCCGGATCGCCCGAGCGCGGCATCCCGTCCGGGCCGGTGACCGCGGTGGGCAGCAGCAACCCGGTGAAGCCCAGCTGGTCGGGGCGCGCGTCGGGGACCTTGAGGGTCAGGTTGGAGGTGTAGACCCCATCGACCGGGATCGTCACCACCGGGCCCTCGAACGCCACCTCCCCGTTGCCGTCGGTCACCCGGATCACCGGGGCGTAGCCGTTGCCCACCAGGTAGGACTTCACCCCGTCGACGTTGACCGGTGCATTGACTTTCAACGTCTCCTGCCGCGGGGCCGCACCGGGGGCGTCCTCGATGGTGACCTCGGCGGTGAAGTCGATCGGGGCCCCGTAGTTCCGAGGGTTGGTGGTGTCGCGGTAGAACTCGGAGGAGAAGTCGTCCAGGCGCAACGAGAAAGGGGGCAGCCAATCGGGGTTGTAATTGGTGCCCGGGGTGAAGGAGTCATAGCCGATCAGGGTGTTCACGAAGGACTCGTCCTCCACCAAGATTTTCTGCCCCTTGTAGCCGAACAAAGAGCCCACGGCCACGGAGATCAGCACCCCCAGCAGGGCCAGGTGGAAGACGACGTTGCCGACCTCCTTCCACATCCCCCGCTCGGCGGCCACCGACGGGGCGGCCGTGCCGGTCTCGCGTACGGCCACCCGATAGCCGCGCCTTTTGAGCAGCCGGGCGGCCTCAGCCACGACCTCGTCCGGGGCCGGTGCCGCCGCGCTGTCGCACCCGCCCAGGGTCAGGGACCGGTGTTCGGGCAGCCGCTCCAGCCGACGTGGGGTGCGCGGAGGCTCGGCCCGCCACGCCCGCCAGTGCTTGCCCGCCCGCGGGAGCACGCAGCCCACCAGGGAGACGAACAGCAGGATGTAGATCGCGGAGAACCACGCCGAGGAGAAAACATCGAAAAGCTGCAACCGGTCCAGCCACGGTCCCAGGGTCGGGTTGTTGTCGATGTAGTCGCTCACCCGAGCGGGGTCCTGGATGCGCTGGGGGAAGATCGACCCGGGCACAGCCGCGACGGCCAGCAGCAGCAGCAGGAACAGGGCGGTATTCATCTTCGTCAGCTGGGTCCAGGCCCACCGGGCCATGCCCACTGGTCCCAGAACCGGAACCTCGACATCGCCGGGACCCTGGCCGGACCCGCCGGAGGGAGCACTCCGGGCATTTCTGCTGGTGGTGTCCTCGGGAGTGTTCTCGGCGTCGCCGGTGGCGCTCACGGTGACCTCTTCGTCCCCGGGGCGGGGACCGGGTGGAGTGCCGGTGCTCATGCCGTCTCAGCCGCCACGTCGGCCAGGAGCGTTTCGAGGATCGAGCGATCGGCCAGGCCCAGGATGCGGGCCGCCACCCGACCTTGGGCGTCGAGCACCAGCGTGGTGGGCACCGCCTGCGGGGGCACGTAGGCGCTCAGGGCCATCAGCACGTCCCCGTCCTTGTCTTCGAAGGAGGGGTAAGGGATCTCGAAGGTGCGCTCGAAGGCTTGCGCGGTGGCTCGCTCGTCGCGCAGGTTCACCCCGTAGAAGGTGACCTGCCCCGCGAAGCGCTGGGCGAGCTCCTTCAGATCGGGGGCCTCCACCCGGCACGGGGCGCACCCGGCGTACCAGAAGTTCAGCAGGACGGGGGTCCCGCGCAGGTCCGCGGCCGAGGCCTGGGTGGCGTCGAAGAAGGTGCCGGTGAACTGCACCGGTTCCCCGCGCTGGTCCGGGGCGTATGCGGAGACCGTGCCGTCCCCGCCGATGTAGCCCTTCCCATCTCCGGCATTGGCCTGCTGGGCCAGCGAGTCCTCCTCGGCACCGCAACCAGTCAAGCTCGCTCCAAGGGCACCCAGAGCGGTCAGGGAAAGCACACGGCGTCGGGACAGCGTGGCCGTGGGGAGGATGAGGCGGGAGGTCGCGAACATTTCACCAGGGGATCAGATCGAGGTGGGCAGGAGATGACCGGGTCGAACCCCACTCACTATGGCCAGCGAAACTGATGAGCCCCTGGACGCCCCTCCTGTCGGCGCTCCGGGACGGAGCTCGCCCAGGCCCGGGGGGCACCCCCACCGGCGTGCTCATGCGGTAGGCACCTCATGGCCATGGGATCCGTTCCCGCCGACATGGAACGGTAGGAAAAGCTGTGACGGGTGACCGGCCACCTCTTATGCGTGGTCCTCGGTGCGCGGTGGCACCATCGTGCCCACCAGGAGGGCAACCACCCCGGTGGTGACGAAAACGTCGGCGAGGTTGAAGGTGGGGAACCACCCGGTGTGCAAATAGTCCACCACCCCGTCCCCGTCGAGGCGGTCGAGGAAGTTCCCGATAGCGCCCCCGAGCAGCAGGGTCGCTCCGACGCGGGTGAGCCGGGTGAGGGTGGGTACCGCAATGAGCAGGTACCAGGTCAGCCCGGCGATGATCGCCCCGGTCGCGGCGATGACGACCCAGGAGGGCAGGGCCGCCCCGAGGCTGAAAGCCACCCCGGGATTGTGGTGCAGGCGCAGCATGAGCAGCCCCAGATCCACCGCCTCGCCGCTCGCAAGCCGGGCTTCGGCCACGGCTTTGACGATCAGGTCGACGGCGGCCAGCCCTGCCGCCCCGACCAGCAGAACAACTGTCCTGCGGCGGGTCTCCGGCCTGCTCGAGGCGCCGGTGCGGGGCGGGGGAGCGTCGCTCATGCGGCCGGTTCCAGGGACGGTGCGGGCTGGGCGGCCGGGCGCGCAGTGTCACGGCGGATCCGGCCGGCGCGCACCCCGTTGGCGATGATCAGGATCTCGGCCACCTCGTGCACCAGCACCACCGCGGCCAGCCCCAGGATGCCGAACAGTGCCAGGGGGATCAGCACCGCGATCAGCGCCAGGGACACCCCGACGTTCTGCAGCATGATCGACCGGGTCCGCCGGGCGTGGCCGAGGGCCTGGGGCAGGTGCTGGAGGTCCTCGCCCATCAAGGCGATGTCGGCGGTCTCGATGGCCACGTCGGTGCCCATCGCGCCCATGGCGATGCCGATGTCGGCGGTGGCCAGGGCCGGGGCGTCGTTGACGCCGTCACCGACCATCGCCGTGGGGCGCTGCTCCTTGAGGGTGCGGATGATCTCCGCCTTGTCCTGTGGGCGCAGGTCGGCGTGGACCTGGGTGATGCCGGCGGCCTGGGCCAGGGCGGTGGCGGTGAGGGTGTTGTCCCCGGTGAGCATCGCGGTGGTGTACCCGGCGCGGTTGAGCCGGGTGATCACCTCTCGGGCTTCCGGGCGCAGCTCATCACGCACCGCGACTGCCCCGATGACATCCCCGTCCTGCTCGATGAGCACGGCCGTGGCACCGGCGCGCTGCATCCGCTCGATGTCTCCGGCCAGGGGCCCGGGGGTGATCCACCCCGGGCGGCCCAGGCGCAGGCGCGCACCCTCGAAGGTGCCGAACAGCCCGGCCCCGGGAACGGTGTCCACCTGGGTCACCTCGGCCTGCTCAGGTGTGGCGGCGAGGATGGCCCGGGCCAGGGGGTGTTCGCTGCGGGCCTCCAGCCCGGCCGCCAGCGACATCACCCGTTCCCGGGTCACCCCGGGACTGGTGGCGACCTCGATGACGGCCGGGTTGTTGCGGGTGAGGGTGCCGGTCTTGTCCAGGGCGATGGTGCCGATCTTGCCCAGGGTCTCCACCGCGGCACCGCCCTTGATCAGCACCCCGATGCGGCTGGCCGCCCCCACCGAGGCCACCACGGTCACGGGCACCGAGATCGCCAGCGCACACGGTGAGGCCGCCACCAGCACGACCAGGGCGCGTTCGAACCACAGCAGCGGCTCCCCGACGATGAACCCGTAGGCCACGATCAGGGCCGCGGCGATGAGGATCCCCGGCACTAGCTTGCTGGCGATGGCATCGGCCAGCCGTTGGCCGGGGCCCTTGCGGGACTGCTCGGTCTCGACGATGTGCACGATCTTCGCCAGAGAGTTGTCCTCGGCGGTGCTGGTGACCTCGACCTCCAGCGGGCCGGTGCCGTTGATGGACCCGGCGTAGACCTCCGAACCCGGTCCGACCTCCACCGGCACGGACTCCCCGGTCAGCGCCGAGGTGTCCACCGAGGTGCGCCCGGTGAGGATCCGCCCGTCGGTGGCCACCCGCTCCCCGGGACGGACCACCATCCGGTCCCCCGGCACCAGCTCGGCCGGGGACACGGTGGCCGGCACCCCGCCCCGGAGCACCGTGGCCTGATCCGGGACCAGGTCCAGCAGCGCGCGCAACCCGCGCCGGGTCCGCGCCACCGAGTACTCCTCCAGCGCCTCGGCGATCGCGTAGAGGAAGGCCAGCGCCGCCGCCTCCTCGATCGCGCCCAGGGCTACCGCCCCGACGGCGGCGATCGTCATCAAGGTCCCGACCCCGATGCGGCCCTTGGCCAGTCGGCGCAGCGTGGAGGGCACGAACGTCCACCCCGCCAACCCCAGCGCCACCACGCTCACGGCGGTGACCAGCCACTCGGGGCCGTCCATCAGGTGGGTGGCCCACCCGACTGCCAGCAGCACGCCGGCCGCGGAGGCGAACCGCACCTCGCTCACCTGCCAGAAACCGGCCGGCCCCGCTTCCTCGTGGTGGGCAGGCTCATCGTGGGCGCAGCAGGCATCACTCATCGCACAACCTCCGGGGCCTGTCGGGTCTGCTGGGCGTCCAGACCGTAGTTCGGGCACAGGCTCACGGCGTTGCCAGTGGCCGACAACAGCACCTCGGCGGCAGCGAGCATGTCCAGCAGCTCCGGGCGGGTCAGCGAGTAGTACACGCTGCGCCCCTGCGCCCGACCCTGCACCAGCCCGCAACCGCGCAGGCACGCCACATGGCCTGACACGGTGGACTGGGCCAACCCCAGTTCGCTGGTGAGATCACGTACCCGCACCTCCCCGACGGCCATTCGTTGCACGATGGCCAGCCGGGTCGGATCGGACAGGGAGTGGAACAATGCCGCCGCCGGATCCAACGCCCCGCAGGGGGCCTGCGGAACATACTCAGAAATCGTCATGGGCCGATGATAGCCTCATTTTGGGTTGACAGTGGTCATGTGCGGTAGTCTCGGGGCGCCCCCTGGCCCGAGGAGACTGTGATGACGATTGGCGGCTACTTTGCCGAGACGGTGAACTCCGGGGCCCTGCTCATCGCTGTGCCCCTGGCGATGATCGCCGGGATTGTCTCTTTCATCTCCCCGTGCATTCTGCCGCTGGTGCCCGGCTACCTCGGCTATGTCTCCGGGCTGGCCGATCCGACTCGGGCGGACAACCGCCGGCGGGTGCTGGCTGGGGTGGGGCTGTTCATCCTGGGCTTCGCGGCGGTGTTCACTCTCTACGGGGCGGCCTTCGGCGCCATCGGGGGCTGGCTGGTGCGGTGGCAGGATCCGCTGATGCGGGCCTTGGGGGTGTTCGTGGTGCTCATGGGACTGGTGCTGGTCGGGAAGTTCTCCTTCCTGCAGCAGACCAAGAAGCTGTCCTTCCAACCCCGCACCGGCATCGCCGGCGCCCCGCTGCTCGGGGTGGTCTTCGGCCTGGGCTGGACACCGTGCATGGGCCCGACCCTCAGTGCCGTGCTGGCGCTGAGCACCACCACCGGAGGGGCCTGGCGCGGGGCCCTGCTGGGCTTCACCTACTGCCTGGGCCTGGGCATCCCTTTCGTCCTGGTCGCGGCCGGGCTCAACTGGGTCACCACGACCCTGAGCTACATCCGCCGCAACATCCGCACCTTCAACCTCGCCGGCGGCTCCGTGCTGATCGCCGTGGGGCTGCTGATGGTGACCGGGATCTGGATGCAGTGGATCTACCAGCTCCAAAGCCTCGCCGGCACCTTCATCACCCCCGTCTGAGTCCCCGGAGAACATCCCCAATTTGTGACGCACCGAACCCCCAACACCCAACGATTCACCACACCATCACCGAGGAGCACACATGGCGAAGATCTACCACGACGTCACCGAGATCGTAGGCCGCACCCCGCTCGTCCGGCTGAACCATCTGGATGAGGGCCTGCCCGGCAACGTCGCCGTGAAGCTGGAGTTCTACAGCCCCGCCAACTCCGTCAAGGACCGGATCGGCGTGGCCATCGTCGACGCCGCGGAGAAGTCCGGGCAGCTCAAGCCCGGCGGCACGATCGTCGAGGGCACCTCCGGCAACACCGGCATCGCCCTGGCCATGGTCGGCGCCGCCCGCGGCTACAAGGTCATCCTGACCATGCCCGAGACCATGTCCACGGAGCGGCGGGTCATGCTCCGCGCCTACGGCGCCCAGATCGTGCTCACCCCCGGCGCCGAGGGCATGCGCGGCGCGGTCGACAAGGCCCAGGAGATCGTCGAGTCCACCGAGAACGCCGTGCTGGCCAAGCAGTTCGCCAACGAGGCCAACCCGGCGATCCACTACGCCACCACCGGCCCGGAGATCTGGGAGGACACCGACGGCGAGGTCGACGTGTTCGTCTCCGGCGTGGGCACCGGCGGCACCATCACGGGCGCGGGCCGCTACCTGCGCGAGCAGAAGCCGGACATCCGCCTGATCGTGGTCGAGCCGGCCGACTCCCCGCTGCTCACCGAGGGCAAGGCCGGGCCCCACAAGATCCAGGGCCTCGGGGCGAACTTCGTCCCCGACAACCTCGACCGCGAGATCTACGACGACGTCTACGACGTGACCGTGGAGGACTCGGTGCGGGTCGCCCGCGAGCTGGCCACCCAGGAGGGCATCCTCGGCGGGATCTCCTCGGGGGCCATCGTGTGGGCCGCCCTGCAGGAGGCCGCCAAGGAGGAGAACCGGGACAAGCTGATCGTGGCCATCGTGTGCGACTTCGGGGAGCGCTACATCTCCACCCTGCTCTACGAGGACATCCGCGGCTGAGGCCCTGCCCGGGTTGCCGCGCTACGTTCAGCATTGCGCGTCCGGGACGCCATGACGCATTCCGGTGCCGGACGCCGGTTGCTACAGCTGGTGGCGCTCACCGGTCTCGGATCCGACTCCAAGAGCCGGTCTCGGCTGGACGCCTCCGGTGGCGGGCGGGATGGCTCCCCGCGCCTGGCACCGGATCTCTATCTCCCGCCGCACCCCCCAGGTGCGGCGGCGCAGCCTGACGCACCCACTCCTCACCCCCGAAGGGACCCCAGTGCCATGCTGACCACCACTTCTGCCCTGCGCCGTACCGCCGCCACCGTGAGCGCGGTCGGCGCCCTGACCGCCCTGGGGCTGGTCCCCGCCGCCGCTCATGACGAGGTGCTGAGTACCTCCCCCGAACAGGGCGCCGTGCTGGAGACCGCCCCCGAACAGATCGAGCTCTCCTACAGCGGGGAGATCATGGACATCGGTCACCAGGTGCTGGTGACCGGCCCCGAGGGCCAGTCCGTGACCGAGGGCCCGCTCGAGCGCGACGGTTCCCAAGTGGTCCAGCCCCTGGCCGCGGCCGGGTCCGAGGAAGGGACCTACCAGGTGGTTTGGCGGGTGGTCTCCAGCGACGGCCACCCCATCGAAGGCACCTACACCTACGAGGTGGGTGACGGCGCGGACACCGCGACCCCGGCCCCCAGCCTCAGCAGCACCCCGACCGAGGCCCCCGCTGACAGCTCGGACAGCTCCGCCCCAGCCCAGGACGCGGCCGCACAGGAGAGCTCCGAGGGTCTGTCCGGGTGGGCCCTCGGCGCCGCCGTGGTGGTGCCGGCCCTGGCCGTGATCGGGCTTCTGGTCTTGGTCTCTCGCCGCCGCAAGAGCTGAACCCCTGCAGCCGGGCTGGCGCAGGAGCCCTGCGCGGAAGGACCTGGGGGCGGGCGCCGCGACTGTGGTGGTCCTCCTGGGCCTTGCTGATGCTCGACGCGGGGTAGGTGCCAGTCCCCGAAATCACACCGCTGCCGCACGGATGACTGCGTGAAGCCCATCGCTTCAGCAACCGCTCGACAGCGCGACCGGGTCACAGGACGTATTGACTCTCTTCTTGGAGGAACGGAGCACTAGTCCATGGCGCGGACCGCAGCTGGGCTCATGGTCCGATTCTCGGTCCCGTCCATGACCCCGTCCTCGAAGGCGTCCAGCAGGGCGTCTTCCTCCTCCTCCCACGTCGGCCGGTGGCGCCGGCGCTGCGGCTTGGGTCGCATCAGGGACTTCAAGTGGGCCGGCATGTCGTCGGCCATCTCCATCTGGCGGATGACGAGCTCCTCCTCGCCCTCGCCCACGTAGTTGCCGTCCTCGTCGTAGAACTGGGAGAGGTGGCGTTCCATCTCTGCGGCGTACTGGCGGTCCCAGGCGTCGTTGCGGGCCTGCTGCCGGGCGGCGTAGCCGTAGGCCACGAAGAACAGGGCGGCGAAGGCGTACCACTGCAGGGAGTAGGACAGGTGCGGTCCGGAGTCGATCTCGGGCTCGGGCGCGGGTGCGGGAGCCACGGCCGGGGCCGGGTCCTCGGCGAAGACCTCGGCGTAGGCGGCCGTGCCGATCGGCCGATCCCACCGCTCCTGGAGCTCCTGGAGCTGGATGGTGGCGATCTGGCCCTCCGGGGCGCCGCGGTCCACAGCCGGCTCCCCGGGACGCAGCCGCGCGGTGACGCTCACCTGCCCGGTGGGCGGGGCCGGGACCTCGTCGGGCATCCCGTTGGCGGCCGAGCCCGTGGGGATCCAGCCGCGGTCCAGCACGACCACGTCCCCGGCTTGCGTGCGGAAGGGCACGAGGACCTCGTAGCCCACGCGCCCGTCCTGGGGACGGTTGCGCACGAGGACCTGGTCCTCGGCCAGGTACTCGCCGGTCAGCTCCACCGGGTGCCAGGTGAGGGTGGGGTCGTGGGCGGCGAACTGCGCGGCCGCCTCGTTGCCGGTCAGCGGCTCGGCCCGGTAGTTGCGGGTGATCTTGGCGTTCTCCCCGACCAGGTGGTCGTTGCGGTCCATCTGCCACCCGGCCAGGTACACGGAGACCGCCGCGGCGGCGCAGGCCAGGGCGAAGAAGCCGAGCCACTTCCCGCTGAGCAGGAACCGGTAGTCGCTCACGGCCGGTCCTCCCCGGTGGGCCCGTCGTGGCCGAGCGGGACGGTGTTCTTCCAGAAGCCCTGGGCGCGGAGGAACTTCTCGAGGTCCTCGCGGTGGTCGGGGCACGCCAGCCAGCTCTTGCGGTGCTGGGGGGTGTGGATGCGCGGGTTGTTCCAGCGGATCCGCCACGCGGCGTCGGCGCGGCAGCCCTTGCGGGAGCACTGCGGGTTGTCGGGGCCGCCCGGTGGTGCCTCGGATTCGTGCAGGGACAGCGATCTGAGCCGGTCGGACTCCACGGCAGTCGTGCTCCTCGGGGTGCTCGGTCAGGCTTCCGGAACAGCCCCGCGGCGGGCTCAGGCCGCGCCGCGGCTCCGGGAGGTGTCGTCCTCGACAGTAGCGGAGGAAGCCGGGTCCCCGCTGGGAGCAGCTGTGCCCCAGAGCCCGACCTCGCGGCCTGCGGGCCCCCGTCGCGGCCCTCCCCGTTGTCGCCGTGATCGGTGATGATCTCACCCTCCAACACGAGGTCCATGTCCCAGGAGAACAGCGCGGGCGGGCGCGACTGCTGAAGATAGACGGCGGATTGGTGTCGGAGCTTGCCGGCGAGGTGATAAAGCTACAGGCGGACTCCACCGTGGTCGTTACAGCCGGCGGAGTGGTGTTCGTGAGCTGGTGGTGGCCACAGGCGCTCTCCGCCATCTCCATCCTGTGCCTGTACTGCATGAGCGTGTGGGCAGGGATGCTCCCAGTGATCCTATTGCTGAGCGTGCGCAACCTCGTCCACGGCATCATTGCTGCCCCCGTCGCCCTGATGCGGTTTGCTGACGAGTAAGCCTGAACCCTCCTGGCCATCACCTACGTGGTTGTGGCGGCCTCGGTGTTCATCCGCTTCTTCACCGCTTCCTCTGGCCTGTGAGCATTCATCCACCGCCTCGATGCCACCACCGGGTCCGGGGGCGGGTTTTCAACCTGGCGCCCCTCGGCCCCGTGAAGTCGAGCGCACAGCAGGGCGTCGATCACTGGGCGGCCGGAGGCAGGCTCGCCACCCAGACCACGCCCGCGGCGACCTGCACCACCCCCAGCGCCCGAATCAGGCCGGGACACTCGAGGAATGAGCGCATCGCTTGCCGCCACTGGCTGCGGCGGCGGGCACGGTCCGTCGTTGATCATCATCGTGGGCACCGTTTCTGCCACCTGCCGCTACGATGGCACCAGCCGACACTGCTGCGGCAAGTGGTTGCGCCGTTGCGAGTGAAGAAGGCATGGAGGGGTTAGGGGACCGTTCCAGCGCACCACACCACATGCCCACCGCCACCTCGGTGGAAGTCGCGGAGAAGATCCTGTGGCTGCGCCCGTAGTACCATTTCGACCCGGAAAAGATCGTGATGTATCTGCTGCGCTACCACGACGTGACCTTCAGCGCCTCCGGAGTCTGGTGGTTACTGCACAAGGCCGGCATCAGCCGTCTGCTGGCCTCTCGACGCTACAAGCGCACAGACACCACCCGGTGGAAGCGCTACGCGAAACGGCGCCCCGGCCAGCAACTGCGAATGGACGTGAAGTTCATCGAGCCGCTGATCGGGCCGGACAGGCCAAAAAGTAATACCCGTACATCGCCATCGACGACTGCACCCGCCTGCGGGCCTTACCTGCCTATCCGCGCAACGACCAGGAGACCGTCATCCAGTTCATCGACTACGTTCTGGCCCAGCCGTCCTTCGCCGTGGATCGTGTCCAGACCTCCAATGGTGAGAAGCTCGGCTCGGCGCTGCACTGGCACATCCTCGACGAGGCCACCGGCCATGGGTACACCAAACCCCGCGCACCCCTGCTCAACGGGAGGTTGGGACGTTCTTACCGAATCGACTCCGAGGGGTTCTATCAACTGCTCGTGGGCCGGGTCATTGACGACACACAACTGTTCACCGAGAAGCTCTCGGAGTGGGAGGGCTACTGCTATTACCACCGAGGGCCCCACGGAGCCTTCGGCGGACGGGCACCCTTCGAATGCCGCCGACAGAGGATCCAAGGCCCACGGTCACCAGCCTCCGTCAGTTGCACGCTGATCCGCTCCGCGACATGAACGATGACGGCGCAGCTTTTCGCCGCCCCGCGGGGGGCTGTTCGGGGCGGGGTCTGCGGCGCAGGCTGACTCTGGGGTTGCTCGGCGCCGCAGGCCTGGCCCTGACCGGCTGCGGTGCCCAGCACGATCCGTGGTTCGGTGGCTACGTCAACGCCACGTCCTACCCGTACTTCGACTTCGGGACGGAAGCCGCGGGGCAGTCCCATACGGTGCTGGGGTTCGTGGTGGCCGATCCCGAGGATCCTTGCTCCCCGTCCTGGGGCGGCTACTACGGGCTCGACGAGGCGCAGGAGACCCTGCGGATGGAGCAGCAGATCGCGGGGCTGCGGGAGGCCGGCGGCGACGTGGTGGTCTCCTTCGGCGGTGCGGCCGGCAACGAGCTGGCCACCGCCTGCACCGATCCGGACCGGCTGCTCACGGCGTACCGGGCGGTGCTCGAGCGCTACGACGCGAGCATCGTGGACTTCGACATCGAGATGGACGACCTCGAGGACCAGGAGGCCAATCAGCGGCGGGCCGAGGTCCTGGCGCGGCTGCAGGAGGAGCGGGACGAGCCCCTGGAGGTGTGGGTCACGCTGCCGGTGGCACCGCACGGTCTGGACGAGGACCCGGTGGAGGTCGTGGCGCAGCTGCTCGCGGCCGAGGTGAATCTCGCCGGGGTCAACCTGATGACCATGAACTACAGCGAGAGCAAGCCTGCGGGGCAGTCCATGGTGGCGGCCTCGCAGGAGGCGGCCCGATCCGCGCACGGCCAGCTCACCGCGCTGTGGGAGGCGGCGGGCCACAACCTCTCCGCGGAGCAGGTGTGGCACCGCATCGGCCTGACCCCGATGATCGGGGTCAACGACGCCCCCGGGGAGGTCGTCGATTTGGAGGCGGCGGCCGAACTCAACCGCTTCGCCCGGGACCAGGGCGTGGGGCGGATCTCCTACTGGTCTTTGAACCGAGACCGGTCCTGCGACCCCGAGGACGGCGACCCGGCCGAGGCCAACGACTTCTGCAGCGGACTCGAGCAGGAGACCGGGGAGTTCACCCGGGTCCTCGGCGAAGGCTTCGACGAATAGCCGGATCACCGGACAGCGAGTAGCGGCGACCCGCGCGTGGCGGGCTCAGATGCGCTGCGCGTCCGCGCTGCGGTTCGACACCGACTCGATGTCCAGCACGCTGTTGGTGCGTTCGGGCTTATACCAGCCGATCATCTTGCCCTTGAGCGCCTGGAGCAGGGAGGCGTAGAGGAGGTAGGCGCGCAGGGGCTCGTAGATGATCCGGTAGACGGGCACGACCAGCAGATGGGTCCAGGACTCGCCGACCATGCGGATGGCGATGACGCAGATGATGGCGTGGATGGCCAGCACGAATCCGGCGAAGGCGGCGATGGGCTGCCAGTTGCCGGCGGCGATGTTGATGCCGGCCATGAGCACGGTCAGGGGCAGGAAGACCAGCGGGATGAGGGTGGCGAGCATGGTGTAGGGCAGGGCGACCATGCCGAGGAAGCCGTAGCGGGGGTTGAACAGCATCCCGGCGTGCTTCCACAGGGCCTGGAGGTTGCCGTAGGTCCAGCGCAGCCGCTGCTTGGCCAGCCCGCGCACGGTCATCGGGGCTTCGGTCCAGGCCACGGCCTGATTCTCCTGGATCACGGCCCAGCCCAGCTTTTGCAGGGTCATGGTGAGGTCGGCGTCCTCGGCGAGAGTGTCGTGGGAGTAGCCGCCGGCGGCCTGCAGGGCGTCTTTGCGCCAGGCCGCGCAGGCGCCGGGGACGATGGAGATCGCCCCGGCCACGCCTTCGCCCATGCGGGTCACGCAGATCCCGGAGATGTACTCCAGGGACTGCCACATGGTGAGGATTCCGCGGCGGTTGCCGACCTTCACGTGCCCGGCCACGGCCCCGACCGGGTGCTTGGTGTCCTGGTCGTAGAAGTGGCGGGCGAACATCCGGACGGTCTGGGGTTCGAAGAGCGTGTCCCCGTCGAGGGTCACCACGATCTCTCCCCGGGCGGCCATGATGCCGTGGTTGGAGGCGATGGACTTGCCACCGTTGGGCTGGGTGAGCACCCGCAGCGCCGGCCATCGTGCGGCGTAGTCGCGCATGATCGCCAGGGTGTTGTCGGTGGAGCCGTCGTCGACAGCGATGACTTCGAGGTTCGGGTAGTCGCTTGCGGCCAGGGCGGCCAGGGTGCGCTCGACCACGGGTTCTTCGTTGAACACGGGCAGGATCACCGAAACCAGGGGCAGGTCGGCCTCGGGGATGTCCCGCCACACCCGGTGCTTCTGGCGGCGGTGGCCGATCAGCGCCAGCACCACGTAGAGGGCGGACATTAAGGTCAGAGACCCGATGCCGAACCAGAAGAGCCAGCCCATGACCACGTCCGGAGTGACCATGAGGGTGGTCAGGGCGAAGGCGGTGGCGTCGTCGGCCAGGGCAGGTTCGGTGCCGGCCACCGGCAGGTAGCCCTCGGGGACGATGGGGGCGAAAGTGGAGAAGGTGTAACCGGCGGCCTTGGCCTCGGTGATCAGCTCCTTGAGCGCGGCCACGGTGGCGGTGCGGTCCCCGCCGCCGTCGTGCATGAGCACGACGCGGCCCTCGCCGTCGAGCGCGGGCAGATCGATGTCCTGCCCGGGGCTGTAGGCCCAGTCCCGGGTGTCGAGGTTGAAGTCCACGTGCAGATAACCCATCTGCTGGGCCTCCAGCACGGGCAGGGCCTTGTTGTCCGGGTCACCGGTCGGAAGACGGAACAACGGAGTCGCGTAGCCACCGACGGAACGCATGGCCCGGTCGGTGCCGATGAGCTCCTCACGGTTGCGGAAACCGTCCTCCCACGAGGTGAAGTGGGTCATGGTGTGATTGCCCACCATGTGCCCCTCACGGATTACGCGCTCGAAGAGCTCGGGGTTCTTCACCACGTTGGTCCCGACGGTGAAGAACGTGGCCGGCACCCCCTCGGCGGAGAGCACGTCGAGGATCTCGGAGGTGAACTCGGCATCGGGGCCGTCGTCGAAAGTGATGATCAGCTGGCGGTCGGGAATCTCACCGAACCGCTCCATGGCGTACGGGCGGTCGCCGACGAGCTGGGCTTCCTCCTCACTGAGCGTGCGGAGGACCTCGTCGCTGAACGGATCCGCCAGCACGGTTTGCCCGTCGAGCTCCTCGATCAGGCCGATCCGCGAGAACGGATTCGACGCGTCCCCGAGCAACGGGATGTCCTCCGTGTCCCCGGTGGCGATCAACTCGCGCGGATAACCGGGGTCCTGGTTCAGCGGCTGGTCCCAGGGCTGAGCCAGTGCCTGAGGCAGGACCCAGGACACCATACCGACGACGAGGACGAGCAGCACCATCAAGGTGGCCAGGATGCGGTACCATCGCTTGCCGCTGGGGTCGTAGAACACCGGCGGCGCCGCGGTGCTGCCCGAGCGGTCGACTTGTCGACGGCGCGGAAAATCCTGATCGTCCCACCTGTGGCGCACAGCAAACTCATTCCCCCGGACGGCGATTCGTCCCCCGACGAATCGATCGGCTCGTCCCCCCGGACGGCCCGACGGGATCAGCGTGCCAGGTCCAACGGATCGTGTCACAAGTGCGAATATGTATGAATGCACACCAAATACATCGAAAAGCATTAGTATGTGATTGCTAAAGCGGAATCTTGCAGAGGAGATATGTACTACCGTGTAATTGATGTTTTGAGAACATCACCGGATCGGGGGACAGGACCGGATAGATCTGTCCGCCGATGTGGTGACACAAAAGTCAAGGATTATGCAGATGCGTGACAGCGGTCCGGGTCCGAATCCGCAAAGTCCCCGACACCCCATGCGTGGTCGACCCACTCTCCGGGTCCCCGCCCACCATGACAGCAGCGCATACGGCAGTGGCCGGGCCAGGGGCAGGTCGAGGTTGCTCTCCTGGAAGTAGAAGCCTTCGGTGGGCTGGGTGAAGTCCACAGACACCTTCTCCACACCCTCCTCGAAGGGGGGGGTCCAGAACCCGAGAGGCGGTGACCCCGCGTCCAGCTCACAGAGCGCCTCGGCGTAGCCGGTATCTGAGGCGCTACCAGCCTCTTGTCTCCTTCGGGGGCCATTCGCCACGGAATCTGCCAACCTTTTGATTCATCTCGTCGGTTGGATTGCTGTGTTCGGTTCGGGTCGGTTGATCCAGGCGGTCCCGGGCAGGCTCAGGGGGCTCGGTGTGCTTGCGGTCAAACCTCTCCGGGGTGGCCGCGTAGGCCTGGGACAGGGACACTGGGCGCGCTGCTCGCACGGCGCCGGCCCGGCCGTGGTGGACGTCGTAGGGGGTGTGCATCCCGATCCCGGAATGGCGGTGCTCGGTGTTGTACCAGCGGTAGAAGGCCGCGCAGAATGCCCGGGCGTCCTCGAGGGAGCCGAACGCGTCGGGGAAGTCGGGACGGTACTTCAGCGTCTTGAACGCCGCTTCTGAGTAGTAGTCGTTCGGGCACCACCACTTGGCCCAGCGGTGAGGGGACATGCCTGGCTTGCCAGCTGGAACGAGAAGTAAAATCGAGGGGCAAGCTTGGCGTATTCCCGGGATGGATCGGGCAAGGGTCCAGAGCGGAATTGCTCCCGCTCAAGGGCAACGTCAAGAGTCGGGGACAACCACCCTGCACGCACCGCAGACTGCGCGGTGGAGTGCTCCTCGGCTAAGGGCGCGCCGATCCTCTTCGCCGAGGGGTGCGCCCTTCTTGCCTCACTTCCGGTCCCCGCCGCCAGGAATGTGGACGAATCAGATCAACGGCAGATCTGCGTGAGCCGCCACTCGAGGTCAGGGTGAACCCACCGACGCCTGGATCAACCGACCACCGGCCGCAGAACCAGCCGCCGCCTGACACCCGCTGGCCTCAAACATCCTGAAAATTTCCGCAGCCCCGGTGTCGACGACGGGTCAACGACGGGCTGGGTCCGTGCTCCGGTGGGTGCATCACTGGCGAATGGGTGGTGCCTGTCTTCTGCGCGGCTCTGCTGCGTTTCCGCTCAGGGGGTACGGGGGTGGGGAAATCCGGATGCTCAGGGGCGCCTCGTGGGCTCGTCCCGCTCTGCGAGGCCGGCCATCATCGCGTTGTAGGCCTTGAGCTCGGCATCATCGGTGCGATCCGCCGCTCGGTCGACCCGACGGTTCTCCTTCTTGCCTTCGATCGCCCACATGATTGCCACGACCACGGCGACGACGACGGTGGGGAACTCCCCGATCCCCCACATCAGCGCCCCGCCGAACTGCTGGTCCTCGATCGGACTACGGCCCCAATCACGGCCCATGTTCGCGAACCACCATGCTTGCAGCAGGGTGTCCGAGCCCATTAGGGCCACCCCGACGAAGGCGTGGTAGACCATTGTGGCCAGCAGCAGAATCAGGCGCATCATGTGGCCGGGACGGTAGGGGATCGGGTCGGTGCCGATCAGCACGAGCATGAACAGGTACCCGGTGATCAAGAAGTGGGTGATCATGAACACGTGCCCCACGTGGTACTGCAGGGTGAACCCGAACAGTGGGGTGAAGTAGAAGATCACGATCGAGGCGGCGAAGTTCACCGCGGCGAAGATCGGGTGCGTCACGATCTTGGAGAACGTGGAGTGCACCAGGGCCAGGATCCACTCGCGCGGCCCGCGGGAACCGTCCTGCCGGGGCTCCAGCGCCTTGAGTACCAGCGTCACTGGCGCACCCAGGACCAGGAAGATCGGCACCACCATCGTCAACATCATGTGCTCCACCATGTGTGCGGAGAACAGCACCAGGCCGTAGACGGCCACCCCGCCGGAGGTGACGTAGAACAGCACCGCCAGCCCGGTCAGCCAGGAGAGGCTGCGCAGCACCGACCAGGAGTCCCCGCGGCGGCGGACCTGTACGAACGCCCACAGGTAGACGGCGGCGAGGAAGGCCACCACCGCCAGCCACAGCGGATCCACCCGCCAGGTGGTGAACCAGGAGGCGGCGGTGGGCTCGGGAGGCAGCGGGTACCAGGTGAGGATCTCGGCCGGGGTGGCATCCGGGGCGATCTCCTCGGGCACCGGTGGGGCGGTGCGCGACAGGGCCACGGCCACGCCCATGACCGCGCCCATCACCAGCACCTCCCCGGCCACCAGCTGCCACACCGCGCGCCGGGCGGTGAGACGGCCGGCCTCCACACCGGGGATCAACCAGCGGCGGTGGGCCATCCCCGCCAGGCCCAGCCCCAGGGTCAGGGCGGCCTTGAGGAGCACCAACTGCCCGTAAGGGCTGAACAGCTGCTCCCAGGAGCCGATGCGCACCGCCGCATTGATGCTCCCGGAGAGGAACACCAACAAGAAGGCCCCGAAGGCGACCACCGAGAAGCGGCGCAGCACCACCGCGGCCATCGGCACCTGGCCCCGGACGCCGGCGCCGCGGCCGGCCCCCGCGGGCAGCGTGCCGGTGCCCGCGTCAGACCCGCTCAGCTGCGGAGAGAGCCAGGCGAGCACCACCAGCCCACCGGTCCACAGGCACACGCCCAGCAGGTGCAGGCCCAAGGAGTTCACCGCCCCCATGTGGTCCGCGCCCCCGGCAGCGTGACCGGTGAGGGCCATCGCCACCAGGGCCGTGCACGCCAACACGAAGGTGAGCAACAGCCCCATCAGGGCCCGGACGCCGAAGACCAGGGTGGTGACCACGGCAGCGGCCACCACGGTCGCCGCCTGAGACTGCCCCAGGGAAAGATCCGTGGCGTAGTACAGCAGCTGCTGCGCGTAGGCCTCGTCCCCGCCCACCGGCACCCCCGCCACATCGGAGTAGGACAGCACCAGCACCACGACGGCAGCCACCGTCCACACCACCGACGCCACCTCGGCCAGACCCATGGTGGCCGTGAACAAGGGGTGCTCCGCTTCCTGGCCCCCGTTCCGCCCGTCTGTGCGGCGGCGGAACCCACCACGGGTTTTTGGTACGACGCCCAGAGCGAAGAGCAGGGAACCCAGCACCACGACCAGGGCACTGTTGTGCACCACCTCGACCACGGGCAGACCCCAGCGCACCAGCGCCCCCGGGTCAGCCGCCAGACGAGCGGCCCCCGAGCCGCTGTAGAGCATCGCCAGAATCAACACCGCCAAGGCCACCACCAAGGCAGCAGCGAGCTGCCCCGGCCTCACCCTGTGACTACCAGGCTTCGCCTGCCCGGTGCGCGCCTGCCCGGTGTGCTCGGGCGTTCTCATACTCATGAGCTGATCTCCTTCACCTGCCTCTGGATGACGCGACGGGTTGCGTCCATTCTCCCCTGGCGGGGTACCCCGGCCGGGCCACCCGTGATCACAGGCAAGAATCGCCAGTACCGGGCCTTGCCAGCAGTGCCCGCCAAGCGGGAACCGGCAACCTCCCGGATCCTCTTCCCCATGGCCTCCGGGGATCTCAGCGGCCATGGGACACCCCGCCAGAGGATGCCTCGTAGTAGCGCCACCAGCCAAGGCCATTACACGCCGGCCCTCCCGAGTGCAGGACCGTGCGGGGCGAGTTACTACAGCAGGTCTTCCACCTCGCCGACCTCGGACTGCCGGTGGGTGACTATCGACTGCGCCACGGAGGTCACGGCCGGACTGCCCGGCCGGTGCAGGAACCGCAGATCGCACTGGTTCTGCTCCCCGGGGGTGATGGAACAGCCGGTCCCCGGGATCGCTGTCATGAGAGGGTTGCAGCATGTCCCATCATGCGTCCTCCGGCGCCTTCCCACCCGATGAACCCAGCAGCGACCAGGGATCTTCCCCGGACGGATCCAGGGTCGAGAACCTTCCCGCGAAGGCCGAGCCTCAAGCGGTTCTGTACGAGGAGAGGCTGTCGGCCGCGTGGTGGATGTGGTTGCTCGTGCTCTTCGCGGGTCTGGTGGGTCTCATCGCCCTGGCCCCGATCAACATGTGGGTCGGGGCCGCTGTCGGGGCCGTGGTCGCCGGCGGCACTGCGGTGGCGTTGATTGTTTCGAGCACCGGGATCGTGATCACCGGGGAGTCGTTGCAGGTGGGGCGGGCCCGTATCGAGCGCCGGTTTGTGGGCGAGGCCGAAGCGTTTCGCGGCAGCGCCGTGCAACGGGTGCGGGGCCCCGAGCTTGACGCCCGCGCCTACATGAACTTCCGCGTCTCCGTGGGACCGGTGGTCCGCATCCAGATCACCGATCCCGTGGATCCCACCCCTTATTGGTTGACCTCGACCCGTCATCCGGAGCGCATCGTCGAGATCCTCTCCGCCGGCTGAGACCGGCGTCCTGTGAGGGGCTCGTCCGGTGACCAGCTCTCAGTGGCTCCGGAGAGTATTGAGGATGGGGATGGGTGTCACCCAGATGGCCTCGGCTTCCACCGGTGCCAGATCGATCGCGGTGTGCTGGTTCCCCGGTACACCGGTGGTTCCGCTGGCTCCCTGGGCGATGACACGAAAAGGCCCGCCCGGCACGAGGCCGCAGGCGCGGAACCGGGTCAGGCGTTGCGGGTCGGCATCAGAGAGACGAACGATCTCGTATCGTCCCGGCCTCGCCCTGGTGAGCCGGGTGGTGTTGCGTGGGCGGCGGGTGCGTCCCTGCGCGGTGGGGATCGGGTCCCCGTGCGGATCGGCCGTAGGCTCTCCCAGCTGGGCGTCGATGCGCTCGATCATCGCGTCGGAGACGGCGTGCTCGAGACGTTCGGCCTCGTCGTGGACCTCCTCCCACGGATACCCCAGGGTGGTGACGAGGAAGGTCTCCAGCAGTCGGTGCCGGCGCACCATCGCGACCGCGTACGCGCGCCCCTGCGGGGTGAGGGTGACGGGCTTGTAGGGCTGGTACTCGACGAGCCCCTGGGCGGCCAGTCGCTTGACCGTGTCGGTGACGTTGGGGGCGGAGGTCCCCATCCGCGCCGCCAGGGCTGTGGTGGTGATCGGCGGGTCGCCCCATTCGGTGGCCGACCAGATCGCCTTGAGATAGTCCTGGGCGACCGGGGTGATCTCACTTAAGTCCATGGGATCCACGCTACCGAGTGCCGCGCCGGAGCTGCCGGGCCCACTCAATCGGCCCCGGTGGCGGTCAGGATGATCAGCGCCAGATTCAACGACACGATCAGGGCCACGACCACCCAGGCGGCGACAGTCAAGGCCACCTTGTTCACGAAGGCGCCCATCAGATCCCGGTTGCTGCTCAGTCGCACCAACGGGATCAGGGCGAAGGGGATACCCAGGCTCAGAAGCACCTGGGACAGCACCAGCGCCCAGGTCGGGTCCACCCCGACGGCGATGATGACCAGGGCCGGGATCAGGGTGATCAGCCGGCGGGTGAACACCGGGATGCGCACGTGCAGCAACCCGCCCATGATCGCTGATCCGGCGTAGGAGCCCACCGAGGTCGAGGCCAGCCCGGAGGCCAGTAACCCGATGCCGAAGGCGACCCCGACGGCCGGGCCCAGGGCGGCGGTGATCGCCGCATGGGCTCCTTCGATGCTGTCGGTGCCCGGCACTCCGGCGAGGTTGCCCGCGGCCAGGAGCAGCATCGCGATGTTCACCGACCCGGCCACGAGCAGGGACAGCAGCACGTCCCACCGGGTGGCAGTCAACAGCCGCGGCAGGGCCTCGGTAGGCACCGAGTGCCCATGGCGATCACGGGCCAGAGCGGAGTGAGCGTAGATGGCATGGGGCATCACGGTGGCTCCGAGCATGCTGGCGGCTAGCAGGACCGTCGGGGTGCCGTCGAATCGTGGGACGATCCCGGCGACGGCTTCATCCCAGGACACGGGACCGAAGAACAAGCCGGTGACGAAACCGGCGGTGACGATCGCCAGTAGGCCGGTCACGACGAACTCGAAGAACCGGGGACCTCGGTGGGTCTGGAGGAGCAGCAGCAGCATCGAGATCACCCCGACGATCACGCCCCCGGCCAGCAGGGGAATCCCGAAAAGGATGTGCAGGGCGATCGCCCCGCCGATCACCTCGGCCAGGTCCGTGGCCGCGGCCACCAGCTCGGCCTGGACCCAGTAGGCCAGCCGCCGGCCTCGGGGCAGGCGGTCGCCCAGCAGCTCGGGCAGGCTCGATCCGGTGACCAGCCCGACCTTGGCCGAGAGGTACTGGATGAGCACGGCCATGATGTTGGCGGCCACCAGCACCCACACCAACAGGTACCCGTACTGGGCGCCGGCGGTGAGGTTCGCCGCGACGTTGCCCGGGTCCACGTAGGCGACCGCGGCCACGAAGGCTGGACCCAACAACCAGGGCAGCGGTTGGCGGCGCACCCACCGCTCTCCTGGGGAAGTGGCGGCAACACCTGTTGAGCCGGTGCGCCCGGTCCCGGTCCTCATAGAAAGTTAAGCTATACGAACTTTCCGGCGCGGGGAATGGGGGCCTGGCCTCGAGGGCTTGGTCATGCCCCCAGACGTGCGCGCAGGAGGGGCTGGGCGCCTCGACAGCCGATCACAGGGGCATGGAACTCCGGACGGTGCTGGCCTCCTGGGGTGGGGGAACTGTCAGCCAGTGGGGGTGTCTTGGGTTCAGGAGATCTGCTCGCCCAGGGATATGCGGCGGAGTCGGCCGAGACCGGGCATAAACCGGCCGACATGAGCGGCGTAGGAGGCGTAGGCCTGTCGGTGGGTGCTCAGCAGGTAGGGCTCTTCGACGAGACGGACCTGCAGCTCCACGGCCACCAGCAGGCACAGCCACGCCGCTGCCGTGACCGCAGTGGGCACCAGGAGGGTCAGGCCGGCCAGGGTGGTGAGCATCGCGGCGAAAATCGGGTTGCGGACCACGGCGAAAGCCCCGGTGGCGACCAGCTCGGTCCGCTCGGTGGCATCTACACCCCCCCGCCAGGAGGCGCCCATGCCGGCCTGGGCGGCCAGCACACCGAGGAAACCCACCACGGTGACGACCGCCCCGGCCCAGGGGAAAACCTGCGGGAGCCGGGGTGCGGCCACGGTGCCGGTGAGGGCAAAGGCGGGTCCGGCCGCGCCGAGGACCAGGGCTCACCCACCGGCTGAGCTCAGCCCCACGACGGGACCCCGGCTCCCTCGCGCCCCGCCCCGGGAGGAGTGAACGGCCAGATTGCCCCACCTCCTGCCTGGACGGTTCACTGCCGTCGATCGTGGAACTAGGCTCGGCGGACACGATGCGTGCGCCGAAAGGTGGAGACCATGCCAAAGATGTCCGCCCTGGAAGCCTCCTTCTGTCGCAGCGCGCCATGGGGTCTTGTCGCTCGGCGGATGGTTCCGTGGGCGACCCAGGGGTTCCCCGTCACTGGGAATGTGCTGGAGATCGGTGGAGGCAGCGGTGCGATGGCCGAGGCCATCGCCCGAGCCAACCCCCGGGTGCGGCTCACCACGACCGATGCCGATCCGGTGATGGTCGAGGCCGCGCGGGACCGTCTGGCCGGGTTCCCCCTGGCTCAGGCGCGTCAGGCCGATGCCACTCGGTTGCCCTTCGAGGACGAGTCGTTCGACACGGTTCTGAGCTTCCTGATGCTCCACCACGTCATCGAGTGGGAACGCGCGGTGGCCGAGGCGGCCCGGGTGCTGCGATCGGGCGGGGCGTTCGTGGGATACGACCTGCTGGCCTCACCGATGGCATCTCTGGTGCACCGTGCCGACCGGTCACCGCACCGGCTCATCGAACCGGAAGCCTTCGGGCCAGTCCTCGACCATGCTGGCCTGGGCCCACTCGCCCTCCGGCTGTCCTTCGGTGGTCGGGTTCTGCGCTTTATCGCTCACAAGCCGGGCAATGCCCAGGACGCTTCCGGCAACGACATCACTTCCAGGAGGAGTCGATGAACAGCGCGCCCCTCACCTCCGAGGCCATCCATGCGGAGCTGGAGCGGGTTCGCGCGGACTTCCACGCCCTGGTCACCGAAGCGACCCCTGCGGATCTGCGCCGGCCCTCGTCGGGCACCCGGTGGACCAACGGGCAGCTGCTGTTCCACATGTTCTTCGGCTACCTCATCGTGCGCCGCCTGCTGCCCCTGGTGCGTCTGATGGGCCGGCTGCCCGATCAGGTCAGCCGCAGCTTCGCCCGAGCACTGGAGGCCGGCACCGGAGCTTTCCACGTCATCAACTACCAGAGCGACCGGGGTGCGGCCCGGGTGATCCACGGCCCGCGGCTGATCCGGTGGTTCGACCGCACCCTCGACATTCTCCAGGCCCGGCTCAAAACCGAGTCGGAGGATGCGCTGGCCCGCGGGATGCACATGCCGGTGCACTGGGATCCCTACTTCCGAGACTGGATGAGCCTGGCCGAGATCTACCACTACGGCACCCAGCACTACGACCACCACCGCCAGCAGCTGACGCTCAGCCGAGCACCGTGAACCCGCTCCGATGCACGGACCTGGTGATGCAACTGCGGTTCCAGCGTGGACATCGTGCACGTCTGCTCCACGTCACCGCGGGAACCGAGGAAGGCGCTGGTAGGGCCATCCTGATCCCAGAGATGTGCCGGCACCTCGATAGCCTGGATTAAAAGCTGAAACCCCAGCGATGTGCTCGATCTTTCAGAGCAGGGATCGTTCTGGGGTCTTCGCCATCCAGTCTATCCACCGTGAAGTGAGGCATCAAGTGCCCTTCGTTCCCAGTCAGGCTCAGCTCGAGGGGTGGGTCAGTACCGATCGGCTGTCCAAGTACGCCGCCGCTCCCGAGGACACGGTGGCGCTCTACATGTGGAACGCGGAACTGACGGGGGCGTTCTTCGAACTCATCGGACATGTCGAGGTGCTGTTGCGCAACGTCGTCCACGCCCAACTGGCACCACACTCCACCCACGGCGCCTGGTACGACGACCCGTACTACCGGTTCAACACACGATCTCAGCGAGAGATCGCCACCGCGAAAGGACGTGCCGGCCGCGGTGGCCGCCAGGTCACATCTGGCCGGGTCGTGGCCGAACTGACCTTCGGCTTCTGGCGCTACCTGCTCACCAGTCACCATCAGTCCACCGTGTGGCCCCGCGTCCAGGCCGGCTTCCAAGGGGTGCCTCGCCATGAACGGAGCCGGCAGGAGCTGGAGACGGTGGTGGCCCGGGTGCACGACCTGCGAAACAGGGTGGCTCATCACGAACCGATCTTCCACACCAACGTGGCCCAGCACTTCGCCGATCTCACCTTCATCGCCGGCTACGTCGACGCCCAAGCCCCTCAATGGCTGTGGGAGACCTCGCGGGTGCACGCCCTGATGGTCTCTCGCCCCGGACGGCCATGAGCCCGTTCGTCCTACCAGTGATCCTCTGCTGCCGTACGGCATCCCGCTTTCGGCCGTCTCGATCGTTGGAAACGCCCCTAGCTGCCATTGCTGGTGTGAAGGAGCGGAGCACACAACGTCTTAATGTTGACATATCAACATAATAGGGGTTTGCTGGTGCGTGTTCTACAAGCCGGCCATGGAATGGCTGGGTAGCGTGAGGGGGAGATTCCCGATAGCACTCAGGAGATCCCCCATGGCCCGAGCCCGCAAGAGGACACAAGTCGAGGGGCAGCTGAGCATTGATGCCTTTCTCTTCCCGGAACCCGAGGAGGTTCGTGATGAACACGTACGGCAAGTTCGCGCAGGAAGCGTGGAAGACGACCGCGCCGGCGGAGTACGCCCTGATCCCGGATCCGGTTCAGTGGTTCGAGGCGCTGGGGGAGGAGGCGGCGCAGCGGGTGGGCGAGCTGATGATGGAGCTGGCTGGCCCGGATCCGGCGGGGGAGGCCTACCTGGAGAAGGTGGGGCGGTTGAACGCGTCGAAGATGCAGGCCGAGGAGATCGTGCGCGCGGAGATGCTGACCCCGGACCCGTCGGTGCAGCAGGAGCCGGAGGAGGACGAGGAGGAGTCCGGAGTGACGCAGATGCTGCGGGTCGTGGAGCAGATCAATCGGGAGGACCGGGCGTACTGGGACGAGGTGGCCCGGCAGGAGGCCGAGCAGGACTGACCCTGGGCGGCCCTGAGCTTGCGGCTGGGCGCTTCGTCCCGCGCACCCAGGACGACTTGGCCCCCTCTGGTGCGCAGGCGAGGTTCAGGGCCAACCTCGCAGCCCTGCGCGTACTACGTGCTTTGCAGGCCGAGGAGCGGGCAGTCACCGAGACTGAGCGGGTCACCTTGGCCCGGTGGGGGTCCTGGGGTGCCAGTGGGGTCGCGGAAGTCTTCGACGAGTCCCGCACCGAGTACGAGGTCGAGCGGGCCGAACTGCGCGAGCTGCTGGATGAGGCCGAGTACACGGCCGCACGGCGGACGGTGATCAATGCCCACTACACCGACCCGGCGATCGCCACCGAGGTCTGGGGCGCCCTGAGCGGGCTGGGGTTCCAGGGCGGGGCGGTGCTGGAGCCGGGCTCTGGTGTCGGCACCTTCATCGGCCTGGCGCCTGAGGGGACGCAGATGACCGGGGTGGAGCTGGACCCGGTGACCGCGGCGATCTCCCAGGCCATCTACCCAGAAGCCACCATCCGCACCGAGTCCTTCGCCGACACCCGGATGCCCAGCGGGGTCTTCGACGCGGCGGTGGGCAACGTCCCGTTCTCCCGGAACTCTCTGCACGATGCCCGGCACAACGCGGGCGGGCATTCGATGCACAACCACTTCATCCTCAAGTCCCTGGCCCTCACCCGGCCTGGTGGGGTGGTCGGGGTGCTTTCCAGCGCGTTCACCCTGGATGCGCAGAACCCTGCGGCCCGCCGGGAGATGGCGGCGACCGCCGATCTGCTGGGCGCGGTGCGCCTGCCGACAGGGGCCCACCGCCGGGCTGCTGGCACGGACGCGCTGACCGATGTGCTGATCTTCCGCCGCCGCCTGGCCGGGGAGGAGCCGCTGGATCAGTCCTGGGTGGACACCGCCCCGGTGGAGCTGGATGGGCAACGGGGGCGGATGAACGCCTACTTCCTCGAGAACCCTCAGCGGGTACTCGGGCAGCCCACCATCGGCAACGGGATGTACGGCTCCGCCACGCTCACCGTGCGCGCTGAGGACCTGACTGTCACCGGGGACCGGCTGCACGAGCAGTTGGCGGAGATCACCGGGCAGGCGGTGGCGGCTGGGCGCGGGATGGCCGAACGCACGGGGAAGCAGGAGCTCGAGGCGGCGGCTCTGATCCCGGCCGGTGAGCAGGAGCAGATCGGGCACATCACCGACCGCGGGGCCGAGGGATTCACCCAGGTCACCGTGGACGGGATGCACGCACCATTGAAAGTGGCCCGCACCCGCCACTCCGAACTGCGTGCCCTCCTGGGATTGCGCGATGCCGCACGGGCCGTGCTGAGCCTGGAGGCCGCCAACGTCGAGGACACCCCGGAGCTCGACGCGATGCGCGAGCAGCTGCGGGACAGTTACCTGGACTACTACGACCGCTACGGGCCGATCAACCGGTTCACCGAACGCCGCACCGGTAAATACGACGAGGCGGGGGCGGACATCCTGGCCCGCGTCACCCCGCCGGCGGTGGCCCTGCTGGGCGACGACCCGTTCGGACCGCTGGTGCTGGCCCTGGAGCACTTCGACGAGGGCACCCGCACCGCGGCCCCGGCCGGTCTGCTGTCTCAGCGTCAGGTACAACCGCGCCGGCCCGTGCTCGGGGTGGACACCCCCGATGAGGCCCTGGCCGTCACCCTCGACACGCTCGGTGCGGTGGAGCTGGCCAACATCGCCGGGCTGCTGGGCACCGACGAGGCGTCGGCGCGGGAGTCCCTCGGGGAGCTGGTCTACGAGATGCCCGGGGAACCGGGGGTCTATGAGACCCGGGCGGAGTACCTGTCCGGGGACGTGCGGGAGAAGCTCGACACGGCCCGAGCCGCTTCGGCTGCCGAGGCGCGGTTCCAGACCAACGTCGCGGCCCTGGAGGCCGTACTGCCGGCCCCACTGGGAGCCGATGAGATCGAGGCCCGCATCGGGGCCGTGTGGGTGGCCCCGGAAATCCACGAGCAGTTCCTGCGCCACATCATCAAAGACCCGGCGGCGCGGGTGGACCGGATCAGCGGGGCCACCTGGGACGTGAAAGCCAGCCGCCATGTCTTCGCCGCCCGCAACGACTGGGGCACCGAACGGATGGCCGCCGGGGACATCTTCAAGAACCTGACCGAGCAGCGCCGCATCCAGGTCACCGACCCAGACCCCACCGACCCCGAGGGCAACCGCCGGGTGGTCAACGCCACCGAGACCACCGCTGCACAGGAGAAGGCGGCGCTGATGCAGGAGCGTTTCAGCGAGTGGGTGTGGGAGGACCCTGCTCGGGCGGCGGGGCTGGTGGATGAGTACAACCGGCGGTTCAACTCCATCGTGCTGCGCGACTACACCGCCGAGGGAGAGCGGCTGAGCTTCCCGGGGCTGGTGAAGAACTTCACCCCGCGCCCGCATCAGCGCGCGGCCGTCGCCCGGATGCTCTCGGAGCCCTCGGTGGGGCTCTTCCACGAGGTGGGGGCGGGCAAGACCGCTGAGATGGTCATGGGGGCGATGGAGCTGCGCCGGTTGGGCATGGCGCGCAAACCAGTGGTGGTAGTGCCCAATCACATGCTCGAGCAGTTCACCCGGGAGTGGTTGCAGCTCTACCCCCAGGCGCAGATCCTGGCCGCTTCCTCGGCCGATTTGAAGGGCGAGAAGCGGCGCACCTTTGTCGCCCGTGCGGCGGCCAGCGACTGGGACGGAATCATCATGACCCGTACAGCGTTTGAGCGCATCGAGCTCTCCGAGGAGTCGAAGAACGCTTACAACCTCTCCGAAGTGGGGCGCCAGCGCGCCGAACTAGAGGCGGCCAACGAACGGGCCACAGCCAGCGGGGCGGACACCATGTCGATCAAGCGCATGGAAGCGCGCCTCCAAGCTACGGAGGAAAAGCTCAAGAAGAAGATGGACCGGTCGACCGACCCCGGCATCACCTTCGAGCAGACCGGCATCGACTACCTGGTGGTCGACGAGCTACACGATTTCAAGAATCTCTCGACACCCTCGAACATCCAAGACGCGGCTATCGATCCAGGATCAGGCCGGGCCACCGACCTGCACATGAAGGTCGAGTACCTACGATCCCAGCACGGGGACCGCGTGATGACCGGGGCCACGGCCACCCCGATCGCCAATTCGGTGACCGAGATGTACGTGATGCAGCGCTACCTCGGCCCGGAGCTGCTGGAGCGGGCCGGGATCCACGACTTCGACACCTGGGCGGCGACCTTCGGTCAGGTGGTGACCGAGATGGAGCTCTCGGTGGCCGGCGGAGACCATTTCAAGCTCAAGGAGCGTTTCGCGAAGTTCCAGAACGTCCCGGAGCTGCTGAAGATGTTCCACACCTTCGCCGACGTGAAGACCGCCGAGGACCTCAAACTCCCTACTCCAGATCTGGTGGAGCGGGAGGACGGGAAACGTCTGCCACGCATGGTCCCGGTAGAGGCCTCTGCGGAGCTCGAGGCGTACATCGAAGAGATCGGCCGGCGGGCCGAGGCGATCCAGGCGCGTCTAGTGGACCGGACCGAGGACAACATGCTCAAGGTCAGCTCCGATGGGCGCAAGGCCGCCTTGGACATGCGCCTGGTCGATCCGGAGCTGGGGTCGATCGTCTCGGAGACCAAGGTCAGTGTGACTGCGGACCTGATCGCCCAGGTGCACGAGGAGCACCGGGACGACGTGTTCCTGGATCCGGCCAGCGGCGAGGAACACCCCACCCGGGGTGGGCTGCAGATCGTGTTTTGCGATCAGAGCACCCCGTCGACGGAGAAGTGGAACGTCTACGACGAGCTCAAGGACCAGCTGGTCCAGCGGGGTATCCCGGCGGAGAAGATCCGGTTCATGCACGAGGCGAAGAACGACGCTGAGAAGGGCCGGCTGTTCTCCGCCGCCCGCGCTGGTGACATCGCCGTGCTGATCGGCTCCACGCAGAGGATGGGGGTGGGGACCAACATCCAGGCGCGGGCGGTGCACTTGGTGGACCTGGACGCCCCGTGGCGCCCGGCTGACATCGCCCAACGCCACGGGCGGATCATCCGCCAAGGCAACCAGAACCTGGAGGTCGCCATCTCCCAGGTGGTGACGAAGGGGTCGTTCGACACCTTCATGTGGCAGACGCTGGAGCGGAAGTCGAAGTTCATCGACCAGATCATGCGCGGCCGGTTGGACGTGCGTGAGATCGAGGACGTCGGGGACAACACGCTGTCCTTCGCCGAGGTGAAGGCGATCTCCAGTGGCAATCCGTTGATCTTGGAGAAGTCGAAGGCCGATCAGGAGCTGGCCCGGTTGGAGCGGTTGAACCGGGCCTGGCACCGCAACCAGTCCTCGCTGGTATTCCGCAAGGACGCCGCCCAGGCGCGCGCGGATGCGCTGGAGCAGGAGATCCCCGCGATCCGAGCAGCGGCCGAGCGGACCACTGATGAGCTCGGCGGTGCGAAGTTCCGGATGACCATCAACGGGGCCACCTACGACAAGCGCACCGAGGCGGCGGAAGCCTGGCAGCGGTGGGCCGGGGCGCACGCCACCTCGCGCCCGCCGAGGGCCGGGGAGACGGACCTCGGTGTCGTCGGTGCGATCGGTGGCCACGACATCCGGGTCGTGCAGCGGCCGGGGAACCTGGCCGACTTGAGCGCCTCACCGGTGGAGCTGCGCATCGACGATGCCCCCGGTGTAGCCGTTGAAGTCACCCGCGCGACGTCGCTGAACCCAAGTGTCGGAATGATCCAACGGCTGGAGAACCAGGTGCGGGCATTGCCGGAAGAAGTCACCAAGCGTGAAGCGGGCCTGGAGTCCGCCCGGCAGGAAGCCGTCGACGCCCGGGAAGCTTTGGGTGTCCCGTTCAAGCACCAGGACGCACTGGAAGCCGCCCGCTGGGAGGTCGAACGGATTGGGCGCGCCATGCGCGGAGAAGAGACGCCGCAACCGACTTTGGATCCGGAGCTGGAGGCGTTGAAGAAGCGGATGCGCATTAACTTCCCCGACGCTCCCACCGCGGGTCGCAGCAGTGGCGGGCATGGTGGAAACGGCCCCGGGCGTCCGCTCGAGGTGGCGCGGCGGCACGACGAGCAGCGTCCCCAGCAGGGCGGCTTGGAGCTGTAAATACTCGCTCTGCTAGGTCTATTCAGATGAACGGTGCCCGCTCCCCACTGGGGGAGCGGGCACCGTCGTTGCGTGGTGACCACGTGCTCGGGAAGCCGTCCACAGCTGGCGGCTACGGAAGTGCCACGGTCGGGCGTGAGGTGACCTGCCGGCTGTGGTCGGGTGGTCGGATGGGGTCCTCGCTGTCCATCATGGGTGCGGGAAAAGCCGCGGAGCGATGGGAGCTTTTGCCGTGCCCATGTGGGCACGGGGCCAGTGCCTCAGCCACGATTCACTCCGTCAGGAGGCAGTGTCAGCCGACTCCGCCAGCTCCTCGGGAGCACTGTCCGACGAAGGACTGGCACCATTTTTAGCCGCCTTACGCCGCTGCACGCGCTGTACCTTTTCGGGTGCAGCGAGCCCGATTTTGCGTAGCTCCTCGGCGGTCCATCCGCCGTTGTTGACGGCGGCCTGGAACGCCTGGGCATCGTTCTTCTCGGCCTCTTTGAGGGCCTCGCGGGCCTCGTCGAGAGCGCCTCGTGCGGTAATCGCCCGGCGGACATAGTCCATCCGGTCGTTGAGCAGCCGCTGTGCTGCTTCTTCTGCCTGCTGGGGGTCAGTGAGCTTCGCCATGCCCCCACGTTAACGGACGCACACGGCGCGTTCCACAGTCCACGGGCGTTCCGCCGGCGTTTCGCACCCGTGGTGCCCCAGCGGAGCAAAGCTATGTTTTATGTGCCATAAAATGCGTACACCGCTAGCCCACGGGGCTTTGCGGTGGCACACTGGTCGTGCGGGGCCCACAAAGTGGGGGCGCTGCGCTGGGCCGGCAAGGAGAGGAGGTGCTGTGGTGGAGCAGGAGAATCCGCGTCGGGTGTGGAAGTCGAGGCGGAAGCGGATCGAGGGCAAGACCCAGTACGTCCGGGTGTCCATGTCGGAGTCAGAGCGTGCTGCGTTGATGGTGCTGGAGCAGCAGACCGGGCTCTCGCCCTCGGCGCTGATGGTCGAGGCGGTGTTCGGATCGGCGGATCCGGTGGCGGTGCAGTTACGACGAAACCAGCTGGCCGAGCTGATTCAAATGCGACACCAAATGGCGACGATCGCCAACAACGTGAACCAGATCGCCCGGCACGCCAACAGCACCGGTGAAGTGCTGCCCGAGACGGCAGAGACGTTGCGGGAGGCCCGCCGATTCGGTGACGAAGTGCTGGCCAAGATCGAAGAGTTGATCCCGTGATCCCGAACATCACCAAGGGCGACAAGCCGATCGGGCTGATGAAGTACCTGGTGGGTCCAGGCCGTTCCAACGAGCACACCGACCCACACCTGGTGGGCGGATCGCCGCTCATCATGGCCTGGCACGACGACGCGCAGCTCAACGAGGAAGCCGCGGTGTCGATTGCCCGCGAGATCGACCTGAACCGGCGCGCCTTCGGGGTGGACGCCGACACCAAACACATCTGGCACTGCTCGTTGTCGATCCCGTACCAGGACCGCGAGGTCACCGATCAGGAATGGTCGGACATCGCCCAGCGGTTCATGGACGAGATGGACTTCACCGAGGCTGGGGCCAAGGCCGGCTGCCAGTGGGTGGCGGTGCATCACGGACGTTCCACCAAGGGCAACGACCACATCCACATCATGGCCTCCACGATCCGCAGTGACGGGACGAAGTGGGCCGATGGCAACGACTTCTCCCGCGCGCAGAAGGTCGCCCGAGGCATCGAGAAGGACTTCAACCTCATCCAGCTCGGCAACCACTCCGAACGGTGGCTACAGCAGGGCGAGGTGCGGCGGGACAGCACTAGGGAGCCGACCCGGTTCGCGCTGGAGCGCATCGTGCGGGCGTGCGCGGTGGCCGCCGAATCAGAGGCGCAGTTCGTGCGTCAGATGCGTCGGGCGAACATGCTCGTGCACCCCCGTTTCGCGGCCGGTACTGACTCGGTGGTGACCGGGTACTCCGTGGCGGAGCGCCCGCCGAAGGGCATGCGACCGCTGTGGTTCGGTGGCGGCAAGCTCGCCCAGGACCTCACGCTGCCGTCCCTGCGCACCCGCTGGCCGGACACCCCCGAGGCCGCCCAAGAAGCATCAGTGGAATGGATGGCCGCTAAGCGGCACCGCCGCATCGTCCACCCGGACGCACCCGGTGCGGCCCTGGACGAGGAGACCGCCCGGCGGCTGGCCGGGGAGCTGAAAGAGGTCCGCCGGCGGCTGGTCAAGATCGCACCGGACGACCACCAATCGTGGGCGCACGCGGCGCGTGAAGCCTCTGGGGTGTTCGCCGCGTGGTCGCACGCCACCGAAGACGGCCAAGGACCGTTAGGGCGCACGGCCCGGGTGCTGGCCCGGTCCGCGCACCGGTCCGGGGTGAAGATCACCACCCCGCTGCAGGCGCCGCTGCGCACCAGTGGCACCACGGCCTTCCTGCTGGCGGCCACGCGGGCTCCGTCCCCGATGGCGCAGGCGCTCATCATGCAGCAGATGCTGCGGATGACCCGGGCATTCCAGGACATGCACCAGGCCAACAAAGAGCTGCGCGAGACGCAGCTGATCGTGGACGCCTTCCAGCAGCACCTTTCGGTCGTGGCGGAGCCCCTGCCGGACGTGAAGCCCACGCGGACGCGCACCGCCTCCCATGCCGGACCGGTGCGTGAGCGTGGTGCGCTGCGCGAGACCCAGGGCCCCACAGCCGTTCCCACTCCCTATGTCGACCGCACCCCCCGCACGGACCACGGAATGGAGCTGTAGAGATGAGCACACAACCCGACGGCGTGAACGACCTGCTCTCCCGAGACCTCCAAGCGGCGATGGCCGTGGCCGGCCGCTGGGGCGAGATGATGGCCCGCCAGCGCGCCGAACAGGTCCGCCAACGTGTCACGGAGCAGCAGCACCGGCGGCGTGAGCTGGAAGAGCGCTTCGAAGCCGAACGCGCCGTGATGCGCACCGAGCTCGCGCCCGTGGAGCAGGACCGGTTCTGGGAGACCGCCAAGCCGGAAGACATCGCCGGCCACTACGGGCTGGCCCGGCAGTGGGAGCAGCACGACGAGGTCGCCCAGGCCGCGCGAGGACGGATCGAGGGGCAAGTGAAGGAACGCCACGGGTTGAGCGTGGAGGACTACCTCGAGCAGCGGACCCCGGAGCCGCAGCGCACCGAATCCGTCGAGCAGGAGGCAGCCGCACGCGAGACAGTGGACGCCCAACGTGACCACGCCGCCGCCGCTCTGAACGCCGCTGAGGCTGGCCGTGGCGATCTCCAGAACGACACCGATGCACGCAATGCTGCCGCTGAGGCCGAGGAGCTGTGGGACTCCGGGGACCGGCGCGCCAACCTGGCCAGTCGACTCATGGACGCCCTCGGTGGCACCGAGGAAGGCCGTGATGGCGTGCGCGCACGCCTGGCGGCGGACCGGGACCAGGGCACGCCCCCGATCGACGCCGTGCGATCCACCCAACGCGGCCCCAAGGCGCGGAAGAACACCGGGCGCGCAGCGGGACGGGAGAGGGGCCTGGAGCTGGGCTGAGGCCCTTCAAGCACAAGAGAAGGGGCGCAACCTGTGACAGGTTGCGCCCCTTCCGCTGTGAGGGTCAGTCGAACAGACCATCCGGTGGCGGCTCCAGGGTCAGGGGCACTCCCTTGGGGCTGTGCGTCCTAGGGGTGCAACCGTGGAAGGGCCCTTTCTCCTCGAAGAGCACACGCATCGTGGGATCGGCGTAGTCACGCCACCACACGGCTAATCCCGTAGACGGATCGGTGCGTAGCTGCTCCCACGCCCGCCACAACCCCGTCAGACGGCTCACCGCTTCCTCATGTCGCCACCACTGGGCGCACCAGGTGAACGTGGTCGAGCGGCCCGCAGGGTCCAGCTGACGTCGGTACACGGGCGCCAGTTGCTCGGTCACGAACTCCGCCACGTTCGCGTAGAACAGCTGTGCAGGAGGCTGTTCCTCGACGTCCTCGTTGCCGTCGGCGGCTTCCTCTTCCCAGTTCATGTCTACTCCTTCACCAGCGCCGCCCACCGGTTCCCGGCAGGCGCGGCCGCCGCTGGCTCAGCAGCCGGCTTCTCGGACTCGTCGCCCTGGTTGACGGTGGCCGCCGTCGGGTTGTTGTGGGCTTCTTCGGAGGCCCTGGACGCATCCGCGTAGGGGCGGTGGTCAATCGGAATGGTGCGCAGCAGCACGGCCCGGGCCCCGGAGCCGAACATCACAGCCCTCCCCTTGGGCAGGGCGGACAGGTCCGCCACCGACATGATGTCGTCGGTGGCGTCCTGGCGGGAGGTGGACCCGGAGTCCTTCTGCCTCGAGGAGGACACGGAGGTGTAGGTGTACTTGCCGATCAATTCGACAAGCATCTTCAAGTAGCCCTCCTCTTTGACGTTGCCGCCGTAGGTGACGACGTTGGCGGTGGAGAACAGCTTCTTCATCCCCGACTCACCCCACACGTCCACCCCCTGGGACCAGGACTGCAGGAACGTGGAGACCACGATGCCCCGGGACCCGTAGTGGCTGTAGAGGTTGGGCAGGTTCATCCAGCGGCACACGTTGGCCGCCTCATCGAGCACGCACAGCATCGGGGTGGACAGCCGGCCCCCGCGCTGGGTGACGGCGTGCTCCTCGGCGGCGGTCACGGTGGCCACGGTCAGTGCGGTCACCAGCGGCCCGGCGGTGCCGGCGCCCTCCTTGGACAGGGCGTAGAGGGTGTGCTTGCCGCGCACGAATGTCTGGGGGTCGAATTGCGGGCGGTCATCGTCCGGGCCAGTGGGGTTGACCCAGGCGGCGATCTTTTCGTTCTTCAGGCACGCGGCCATCTGCAGGGCGGTGGAGTAGACGCTGCCCCGGTACTTCTCCGGTTGGTGGATGGTGCTGGCCACCGAGTCGGCTTCCTTGGTCCACCCGTGCTCATCGAGCAGTAGCGCGGGGGTCTCATCGGTGGAGCGGGTCAGCCAGTAGTGGACCTTCTCGATGGGCTCCCCGCCGACGGCGGCCGCGAGCAACAGCCCGGCGAGCAGGTCCTTGCCGGCGGAGTCGAAGTGGCCATCGCCCTTGGCCCCGACGTCCCGGGAGCCGGCGGCGAAGTTGTTCGCCATCTCGGCGGCGCGCTCACTGTCGGTGACGTAGGTCAGCGGGTTCCACCACCAGGTGGGCTGCTCCCCGGCGACTCCTTGGGGGTCGAAGACCCACACGTCGCCGTTCTCGGCGCGGAGGTCGCGGGTGAGGTCGGAGAGGTCGCGTTTGTTGGAGGTGGCGATCACCGGGCCCGGGGCCTCGATGATGGAGGGGGCGGCCTGGGAGGTGGTCTTGCCGGTACGGGTGCCCCAGATGTGCACCAGCGTGTCCTCCCAGGAGGCGTAGAGAGTATGTCCGCCGCGGACCATCTTGCCGATCATCACCCCCGGGGCCTCCACGCCGAAGCGGGCGGCCTTGGCGCGGGCTTCCTTCTCGGTGAAGGGGGCGACGTCGCGGACTGAGGCCATGCGCGGTGCGGCGCGGTCGTGTTTGACCACCTTCTGGGCCTTTTGGTGACGCTTCCACCCCCACAGCGCGAACAATCCCATTAGCAGCATCCCGATGGTGGCGGCCAGGACGATTTCGGTGGTGCGCCACGGGAGATCCCCGGTGAAAATGCCTAGGGACCGTTCCCAGTACCCGGTGGGCAAGGGATCCGTGCGCGGGGTCAGGGCATGTCCCAGGCTGGCGAGGACGTAGAGGATGGCCGGGACGCCGACCAGAATGAGGAGCAGGGTCAGCAGCAGGGCGACCTCCCCGCCGCCGGTCTGGTACTTGCGGTCCAGGGAGCTCACCGGGCGCCTCTTTCCTGGGCGGCGCGGGACTTGGCCTCGTGCCACTTCTTCTCGGTGTCGTGGACCTGGGACCGGCGCTCGGTGGGGGTGAACTCCATGGCGAACGGGATGCCGGCCCGGGAGCCGACCTTGATGAAGAACTTTCCCTGGCCCGGGGGCGGGGTGGTGGTGCGGTCGTCGAAGTACCAGGCGGCGTTCTCCTCGTCGGCCAGCCACTGAGTGAGCTCGTCGTCGGTGAATGCCTGGTCGGTGGGGGCGTAGACGTCGTCGTTGGTGTACTCCAGGGCCTCATCACCCCGGCGGTTCCAGGCGGGTGGGTCCTGCCAGGCAGCGAGCTGCTCCTGCTCACGCATGGACAGCGGCACGGACTCGGTGAGCAGCGGCATCTCGGACTTGGCGAGCCCGCCGAGGATCTTGATGCCGCAGCGGTCCATGATGCCCTTGGCCTTCGCCCGGTCCTCTTCCCCGCGGACTGCCATCAGATCGGAGGGGGTGTGGGAGGCCATGATCTGCCCTACCCCCCACTCCCGGTTCAGCCGGGTCAGCGCGTTGACCTGGTCCACGATGCCGGGCCCGGCCGCCAGGGTGTTCCACAGCTCGTCGAGGATCACCAGGAACCGCTGACGCTCGATCACCCCGTCATCAGCGAGCATGTTGGAAGTGGTCACGGTGCCGAAGCCGGCCGACCAGCACGCCATCAAGGTCGCCGCCCGCAGGTCCGACTCGGTCTGGGAGATCCGCGACAGGTCGAAGACCATCGGCCGGGAGGCATCAATCCGGTTGGTGGAGGGGTGGGCGAACATCTGCCCGAAGGCCCCGGAGCCGCACAGGGAGTTCAGCGAGGACTCCAACCCCTCGGTGATGGCCTCGTACCGGGCGTCGTCGCCGCGGTCCAGGGCGACCTCGCGCACCTCGACCGGCTTGTCCTTCAGGACCTGGCGCAGGTCCGCCATCACCGGCACCGTGCCGGACTCCGCGTGGCGGGTCTCGAGGACGGTGAGGCACCGGTCCAGGATCGACTCCTCCCGCTCATCCAGCGGCTTCTTGCGCAGGATCGCGATCAACGAGGCGATCAGCGACCGGCGCCTCGAATGCAGCTCATCCAGCAGCTCCTCCGCCCTGGCCGGGGACAGCAGCTTGGCGGCCGCCACGGCCCCGCAGTCGTCCAGGGGGTTGATGTGTCCGACTCCGCGGCCCAGGGGCAGGACGGCGCCGCCGAGGTGCTCGATCATGGCCACGTGCTCGCCCTTGATGTCACCGAGGATCAGCGGCCACACCCCGAAGGCGGCCAACCCGATCGCCATCCGGCGCAGCATGGAGGACTTGCCCAGACCCGGGTTGGCCATCACGAAGGCCGAGGGGTTGGAGATCACCCGCAGCTTCAGGAACCAGGAGATCGGGTCACAGCACACCGGTTCCCCCGAGAGCAGGTTCCGCCCCAGCGGCACGCCTTCCAGAGGAGAGCCGCCGCCCATGGGGAAGGGGAAGAGTCCGCAGACCTGGTAGTTAGTGCCGCGCATCTCCCGGATCGGGTGCAGCAGCTGCGCCTCGCCCAGCCCCCGGCCCTTGTGTCCCCGCGGGCCCGGACGACCCAGCGCCTTGGCAGTGACCGAGGTGCTGCCGGTACGCGGGGGGCGGGCGAAGACCTTCCCGAGCTTCACCCGGGCGAAGGCGCGGTCCAGGACGGTGGTGGTGGCGTTGCCCCGGCTGGCCGGGAGGATGATCTGGTCTCGCTGCTTCTGCTTCATCACAGGGCGTTCCTCACGGTCGAGGGCAGGGCCAAATGGTCCGGGATGACCACACCGAGGGGTAGGCCGGCGGCGAAGGTGGAGTCCTGGGCGCCGTAGGCCTCCTCCAGGCGGATCCGGGCGGAGGTGCCGAGGTTCTCGATGATGGCTTCGGCCTCGTCCAGCTCGGCCCGTGTGCGGACGGTGGCGGTGACGACGAGCCCGAAGTTCAACAGCCCCGCCCCGTCAGCCTCTTCAGCCGCGGTGGCCTGCGCCGCACGGGTCTCTCTCGTGTCCCGGGCGGTGGCGCGGTTGCGGGAAGAGGCGTTGAAGGTAGCGGTGTTGATGTCGTTCTCCACCATCTGCGCGGCCCTCGCCGGGTCGATGGGCCGGTAGAGCAGCGTGACGCGCTTGCGCACCAGCTCGGGGTTCGGGGCGATCAGGGCCTGGAGCACGTTGGCCTGGATGGTCGAGCGCGGGGGCACCGACATCGCCCAGGACTTCGACCAGGAACCGTTGTGGTGGTAGGAGTCCCAGAAGGTGTCGGCGGCCTGCGGGCCCACCTCACTCCAGTCCAGTTCCGGAGCCTTGCCCTGAGAATGGGCGCGGTCGAACAGGACCGCCTCGGCCGGGTCATAGGCCACCCGGATCACCTCACACAACTGCTGCGCCGTCAATGGCTCGGCCACTCCGGCCCCGGTGTCGTTCAGGGACAAGGTGAGGTTGGGCAGGCGCGCGGCCAGATCGTCCGCGACCTCGCCGGCGTTGCGGATCCGCCCGCCGGCCCGCACTGCGGCTTTGAACGTCACCGCGATGTAGGCCCGGGTCACCGTGGCCCCGGTGGGCAGCATCTGCACGGACTCGTTGATCACGTCCCGGGCGAACTGCGGTGCGTTATCAGCCATGCGCGCCTCGATTTTGCGGGCCAGCCGGTATCCGGAGTCCGGTGCGGTCTCGATCGTCACCGAGGCCGCGGTCAACCCCGGCTCGTCGGTGAGCATCCCCAGCCAGTGCGACCAGCGGTCCACCCACCGGTTGATGTGCTCTTGGTCAACCATGCCCCCGCCGTCGGGCTCGGAGGAGAACACCACGGTGTAGTGGTGGCGCTGCGGCACCTCGAGAAGGGCGAAGGGGCGACCGTAGCCGTCGTAGTGCTCCGTGATCTTCGACCGGGCCGAGATCCCGGGCAGCTTCGTGGTGCCCTCCGGCACCCGGCTGACGGGGCCGGCCCGGTAGACATTGGCCCCGCTGTAACGGGTATTGGCCCACCCGGCGCGGCGTACGATGCGCTCGATGAGGGTGCGCCCGTGCTTGTTCTTCTGCATCGACAGCGCGATCAGGGTCAAGACCACGGCCTCGAAGGCCAGGGCGACCAGCCACAGGTTGAGCATCATCAGCAGGATCCCGCCGACCACACCACCGATCAGCAACACCGTGCCAGCGGTGGACAGCCCGGCCAGGCCCTTGGAGGTCGGGGTGCGGAAATTGCCGTACACCCGCGGGCGGTTCTCGCTGGTCTTAGCTTCGGTCTGCGCCATCAGGGCGGCCCTCGTTTCCGGTCTCATTGGCGATCTGCGCCTTGAACGCACGTGTCTGCTGCTGGATGGCCTTGGCCGCCGGCTTCGCTCCGGAGGGGCCGGTCGGCCGCGCCCCGCTACGGGGCGGCGTCGCGCCGGCAGCACTGCCCGGGGCGGGTCGGGCTCCGATGCCAGACGCTGCCGCACCTGCACCATTGCCCGGGGTGGGGTGCACCCCGGTGCTCGTGGCGGGTTTCCCGGCTCCGTCTTGGTTGGGTGCCGCGGCAGAGGCTGCACCCGCCGAGCTGTTGCCCGAGGTGGAACTTCCAGCGCTGGAGGTGCCACCTCCTGCACTGGACTGAGTAGCTTCGGTGACTGCTTCGCCGGTCTTCTGCGCGGCGTTGGCCGCCGCCATGCCCAAGGCCACCGGAGCTGCGGCTGCCCCAGCTGCAGCGGTACCAGCCGTGCCTGCCGTGCTGGTTGTGCTGGCTGTGCTGGCCCCCGTGGTGCCAGCAGTGCCGGTGGTGCCACCGGGGCTGGAAGCCGGCCCAGGAGGCGGGGAGCTCGGCCCGCCCTTGGAAGGAGCAGAGGACTGGGACGACGGCGTGGAGGAGGAATCAGAGCCGAACCCACGCCCCGAGCGAGCCAGGTGGGAGGCGCCCTGCGGGATGGCGGCACCCATCGCCGCGATGCCCAGCGCCCCACCGCCACCGCCGGAGGAGGACATCGAGCCCAGTACGGGACTGAGGAAGCCGATAAGCACCGGCAACGCGAACACGGAGGCGACGATCATCATCAGCCCGGCGGCGAACTGGATCAGCCCGCTGCTCCCGTCCTCCCACACCCCGGTGGTGGACATCTTGATCGCCAACCCGTAGATCAGGGCGGCGGCCGGCTTGTAGAAGGCGAAGGCCAGGGTCCAGGCGATGACCTTCTGGAAGAAGTTCTTGCCCGTCTCGGTGTTCAGGAAGGCGGCTGAGAGCGGGAGGATCCCGGCCATCAGGAACAGCATTCCGGTACGCAGCACCATCAGCATCAGCTGGATGAGGTTCACGATGATCGCCACGACCCCGCCCACGATGATGAGGATGACGTTGCCGCCTAGCCACACCGGATCGGCCGCGCCGGCGCTGGTGGCGTTGTCCAGGGCCAGCAGTTTGAGCACGTCGGTCTGGAAGTCCTCCCCGATGGCGGAGTCGATGATCTGCACGGCCAGGGCGTCGGTGCCTGCCACCAGGACGTTGAGGATCGTGACTCCGGAGGCGGTGACCACGGCCAGGGTGAGCAGGCCCTTGAGCAGCTCCCGGGCTGGTTCAGCACGCTGGGTCCAGGCCATCTGGGCGCCGGCGATCATCACGCTCAGGGCGGCCACGGCCAGGGTGAGGTAGAAGGTCTGGTCCTGGATGAACCCGACAGATCCGGTCAGGTTCATCGCACGAGCCGGGACGAGGAAGCCGATCAGGCTGGTGGCTCCACCGATCAGTGCGGCCCCGGAGGCCAGGAGGGTGGCGGTGTTGACCAGGCCGGCTCCGTCGCCGCGGCGGGCGTTGGTGGCCAGTACGATGCCCAGGAACAGCACCCCGAACACGCACACGCCCATCCCGATCCAGCTCGCGTAGCTCAGCAGCAGGTCGATGTAGGCGTTGAACTCCCCACGGGCCGGGGTCTGGGAAGTGGCCCCGCCCTGGGAGGTGAGGCTGGCGCTGCCGATCCGGGTCCACATGGACCCCAGGGAAGCGATCGTGTCGACCACACCGGCGGTCACGCCGTCCGCGATCTGATCCAGGGCATCCCCGGCCGCCCCGCTCAGTGCTTCACTGATGGTTCCCTTGGCCTTGCAGATCCCGTCGAGGAAATCGCACTTCTCCTCAGCCATTGTCCGGGCCCCACGCGATGTAGCCGCTTAGGTCCGAGACACGGCCGGAGACGGGGCCACCGCTGCCGTCGTCCTGAAGCGCGAAGTGCCAGTCGCCTTCGTGCCACACCATGTCCGTTGCGGTTGTTGAGTAGACCTTCTCTGTGCCGTCGTCGGCTGCTAGGACTACTTCGACGGTGGCCTTGTCCTCGGTGTAGGACAGCAGGCGGAAGCCGGCCACCTCTACGGGTACCGATGTGGTGTCGTTCGCTGCTACCCGTTGCTGGACGTTGCCGATCGAGATGTCCTTGCCAGGGCCGTCCATCACCCTTGCCCTGATGGTGTCGAGGAGCACCTGGGGATCGTTGCCGGAGACCAGCATGTTGGTCGAAGCCAGAAGTGCCCCTTCGGGGGTGTGAGAAAAGCAGGACCGAACACCGGTGTCGGGGTCCACGGTGCCCGGTCCGTGTTCCTCGGAGGCGGGAGCGTAGACCGCGCCCAGGGCAGTCCACTCGACGTCCTCGGGAGCCTCGGTCAGGGTGGTGCCCCCGGTGGCGTCCAGACCGCACACCGACTCCCCGCCAGGGGCCGATTCGGCGGTCGTGACCGGTGCCGGTGCAGCCTGCGAGAGCTCTTCGCCGTCGGGCCACAGCCACAGGACGATTCCCAGTACGATCAGCAACGCGACGAGGACGGCTGAGATGAGGAAGCGGGGGGTCTTCCACCAGGTGTTGTTGTCGTCTGTCTCGATCTGATCTGTCACCTGCTGCTCCTTGGGTGGGGGGTGTTCCTCGGGCTGCCTGCGGTCATGCCCCGGCGATGAAGGAGAGGATCGAGGCGCCGCCAGAGATCAGGGCCACGGCCAGCACGATCTTGATGATTCCGGAGACCTCTTCGGTGGTCTCTCCGCGGCGGGCGTCGAAGGCCATCTTTCCGCCGACCACCAGCAGTCCCAGGACGGCGATGCCCAGGGCGATCCACTTGCCGACACCGACCATGCGGTTCCAGGTGTCGCCGATCCCGGGAGGGGCCAGTGGGTCGGAGTCGGGCAGGGCGGCCGGCAGCGCCAGCACGGTGTCCTGAGTAGCAAGTACGAGGTCGATCATTGGGGGGTCCTCTCAGAAAGTGCTTCATCGGCTGCCTCACCGAGGGCGGTGAGGACTTTTCTCGGCTCCCGGGCCATGGACGCCCAGTCCACGGCTCCGGTGAGTCGGAGCTCTTCGATCCAGGGCACCACCCAGGTGGAGGGCACACCGCCGGAGATCACCCGGGTCGCTGTGGCCAAGGGCTTCGGGGTGCGGCCCGGGGCATCGGCCACCAGGACCAGGCCTTGGAGATCGACGTCGGGGTGGGCGCCGGCCGCCCAGTCGCGGGCGGCGAGCCGGGCGGCGTCGAGGCCCCGTTTGTTCTGCCGGGCCACCAGGAACACCGTCGCCCGGGCGTGCTGGGTTCCATCGTCAGGGCGCAGGGGCCACCGGTGGTGGCAGCTCACGCCGCCGAGCAGGTCGGTCAGGACGGACTCCCCGGCCCCACCGTGGACACCGAGCCAGAACACGTCGTGGGCGTCGGTGAGAAACCGTCCCAGTCGCCCCTCGTGCTCGGTGAGCCCAGTGACGCCTCGCTGGGGACCTGAGGCGCCACGGAGGACCGTGACGGTCTCCTCCACGACGTCTTCGAAGATCGGCCGGGTCTGCTCCTCGAGGGAGGGCGACACCAGCTCGGCCCAACGGTTGTCCATCACATCTCCTCGGTCGCAGGGCCTCCAATAGACTGGACCCTATGTGCATTAGACAACATCAACGGAGGATTAGCAATGTTAAACAATGATAGAGAACAAATAGGTATGACTGTGTACAGTGTTGCGTGTGGGAGCGAAGGTGATCGTCGTGTCTGACGCGCTCGACCGGCTTTTCGAGGGTCTGCCCGAGCGGCTCACCGTCGATCAGCTCGCCCACGTGCTGGGTCTGGGTGATCGCACGATCACCTACCGCTGGTTGCGGGACGGGATCGTGCCGGCGATCAAGCTCGGGAAGACCTGGCTGATCCTGCGCGACGACATCAAGGAGCACCTTCGCTCTCAGTACAACGTCCCTCATTCCACCGACAATGACGGGGCGCACACGAACGAGGAGTAGGGAGAGCACCATGGCTCAGGCACTGGAGAGGCCGGTCTGCACGGCGAGGATCGCCGAGGACGACAGTGTGGAGGTGACGATCGACCGGGTCCCCTACGAGTTCGCCTCGATGCCGGCAGCCATTGAGCATGTGGTCTCTATCGCCGGTGACCTGGGGCGACCCGTGAAACTGACGGCCATCGACCCGACCTCCGCGACCGAGCCGGAGACCTCCCTGATCGTTTCTGCGGACGGCTCCGTGGCAGCAGATGCCAGTGTCCCCATCAAGAAACGACCCTCCCGGGGAGGCTCTTCACGTGCTGTCACAGTCGATGACCTTGTATCGGATGCTGAGGAGGCGACAGGCCCAGTGGCGGCGACCGAACCGGCCGCTGACCTGATTGAACACCAGCCCGTGGAGCCCTCCGTCGACGAGGAGCCCCTGGAGACGCTTCCCGATGCCCGTGTCCCCTGCTCAAGGGACGTCTCCGTGCCGCCAGTTCTGGCCCCAACGTCCGCGTCCGTCACGGGCGACACGCCCGCAGAGACCCCTCTGGGCCCTGCGCGCGCAGCTGGCCCACAGGCGGGCAGCGCACCCTCCAGCGCCCCGGCGCCCACCAGCTCCACGTCGGCCCCGGTGGTCGTCGAGGCCGGTGATCCCCGTCTGCAGCTGCGCCGGGAGACGACCACGGACACGCCCGAGTCGTCGGCCCGGCAGGGTTGGCGCGGGTGGTGCAACCAGGCCCTCGGGCTGTCCCTGGCGGCCTCGGCCGCTGAGCGGGCGTCTCGGGCCCGTCGCGCCCGGATCCAGCGGCCCCTGGAGACTCACCGCACCGTCGCCGTGCTCCAGCTCAAGGGTGGAGGCGGGAAGACCACCACGGCCTACCACCTCGCCGCCACCGCCGGACGGGTGCGCGGGGGCAACATTCTGGCCGGGGAGTTCAACGAGAACCAGGGCACCCTGGCCGAACGGGCCCTGACCGCCAATCATGACCGCACCACCCTGGATCTGATCCGCAACCTCGAGACCGTCACCCGCCGCACCGCCGACCTCGTGCGCTACGTGCGCCCCCAGGGCGACGACCGCATCCACGTGCTCGCCTCTCCGCCCGAAGGCACCGACCGGACACGGGTGGACGGACGCTCCGTGCGGGCAGCGCATGAGACCCTGCGCTCCCTCTACAGCCTGATCCTGCTCGACACCGGCAACTCCGCCCAGTCCTCCACCTGGCGGGCCGCCGTGGACGTGGCGGACTCCCTGGTGCTGGTGGCCCACAACCGCGAGGACGACGCCCGCCTGCTGGAAGCCACCGTGGCCGCCGTCCAAGCCGAAGGCCACGGGCAGAAACTGGCCCGCTCCGTGCTGGTGGTCTCCAACACCGCCACCAACAACACCGAACGTCTCACTCGCCTGCGCGAGTACGCCGAGGCGGTCGGACTCGCCGGGGTCGTCGTCATCCCCTTTGACAAGTCCCTCCAGGAAGGACGCGCCTTCCACTACGACGCCCTGCACCCGGGGACCGTGCGGGCCTACGAGGAAGCCACCGCCACCCTGACCGACCAGCTCTGACCCACCGCCCTCCCATCCCCCCAGGAGGCTGTGATGTCGGCTGGATCCCCCCGTGCCCTCAGCGCCGTCGTGGCGCTGCTGTTGGTCTTCGCCATCGGCTCGATCGTGGCCCTCGCCGTGCTCGTCGCGACCCTGGCCGAGGACGAGGAGACGACCTCAGCTACCTCCTGCACCGTCACCGCAGGCACCACGGACAACGACAACGGTGAGGAGCGGGCACTGAACATCCCCAACGGCTGGGCGCCACTGGTCGAAGCAGCCGCCCAGACCGCCGGGCTGCCCGTCAGTGTGGTGGCGGCACAACTGGCCCAAGAATCCAGGTGGAACCCGGACGCCACCAGCCCGGCCGGCGCCCAAGGCATCGCCCAGTTCATGCCCGCCACCTGGGCTACCTACGGCGAGGGTGGGGACCCCTTCGACCCTGAGGACGCGATTCCCGCTTATGGCCGCTACATGGCCGCACTGAAGACCGACGTGCAACCGATCGCCGGTGACGACGCGGACGAGCTCGTGCGCCTGACCCTGGCCGCCTACAACGCCGGGCCCGGTGCTGTTGAGCAGCACCAGGGTGTGCCGCCGTATCAGGAGACGCGCGACTACATCGACACGATCCTGGGCACCGGACAGTCCCAGTACTCCGCCAACTGCCAGGCCCCCACCGGGGCTCTGGCCTGGGACGGGGACCTGGGTGAAGGCGAGTGGACCACTCCGTTACCGGGCGGGGTATTTACCTCCGGCTTCGGGGGCCGCGCCCTGGCCGGGGTCCCCGGCTGGGCCAACCAGCACGAGGGCGTGGACATCGCCACCCCCGGGGCCGGCCAGGGGAACGGTGGAGTCGTCGTGGCCCCGACCGCCCTGCGGATCACCGGGTTCAACGCCACCGACGGGTGCGTGATCGCCAAGGAGAACGGGGACGACCCCGACTTCGGCTTCGCCTTCTGCCACCTGCACTCCTGGGACGTAGCCAAGGGCCAGAAGCTCGCCCGCGGCGACGTCATCGGCACCGAGGGCAACCGCGGCCGGTTCGGGATGGCCACACACCTGCACTTCGAAATCTACAAACCCGACGCCCCCGACCTCGTCTTCCCTTACCAGGGGCACAACATCGACCCCGAGCCCATCCTCAAACAGAAAGGAGCATGGCCGAAATGACCCGACCCCGCCTGATCACCGCCCTGACCCTGTGCATCCTGCCCCTCACCGCCTGCGGGCCCGAGACAGCACAACAGGCCAGCGAGCAGACCACCACCCCCACCACGGCCACTGCCTCCCCCACCGAGCTCACCGTCGGGCAAGGAACCTTCCCCGACCCGGACAACGTCGATCGCAGCGACGTGGAAGCCACCGCAGAGACCGCTGCCCTGATCATCCACTCCTGGGACACCGCCACCGACTGCACCCAGACCGCGGCCGCCATCCGCGCCAAACCGTTGATGTCGGAAGAGTGGGCGAACAACCAGATCGAGCCTGAACGCAACGGCAACCAGGCCGCCTGGCTGGAACCAGCAGAACACCAGGCCTACAGTTCCCCCAGTCTCGTACCGGCCGTCGGTGACGTCTCCCGCGACGTCGCCAAGGACAAAGCCATCCGCGCCTACGACCTCACCTGGCAATGGATCAGCCGCGACGGCCACCAGATCGAAGCCACCGGCCAACGCCAAGTCGTCATCTACCTCGAGAAGCACAACGGGCAGTGGGACGTCGTCGGCCACCAGTCCCAAGACATGGGCAATACCGAGTAAGCCCGACACACCCTCGAAAGTCCTAGCGCTAGTACAAGCGATATGAAAGGGTGAGCGTATGACGGAGTACACACCGCCCAAGCTGCTCGGGAAGCGAGTGGCATTCAGCATGCGCATCCTGCCTGAGCAGCACCGCCGTGCGGCGGAGAAGGCGGCCGCCCTGGGCCTGTCCCAGGCGGACTACGTCGGCGCTCTAATTGATCGTGACTACGGATTGCCGAACGCACTTGACGACCGGCAGAACGCTGAGGAGCTCCCCATCACTAAAACCGCTTAAACGACTGACGGCCCGCCGTGGAGGGCGGGCCGTCGAAGTCAATCAGCTGTCGCAAGTTTGCCGACCGAGACAGCTGGTTCAACAGAAACCGGATGAGAACCGCATATGAACCCATTACCAGGGGACTGTTGTGTCCCCTAGTGTACCTGAGGCGCGTCCGCAAGTGGACCCCGCCTTGCTGGATGTTGTCCTTTTTTGCCCCGAGACGCCGGCCCGCCGCTTCCTGGCGCACCACCGGATCGAGTACTTCCGATGCGGTCAGACCAAGTCGCAGGCGTTCCCGAACCGTGGGCGGCCTGCTGGTGAGTTCGCGTTTGTCCAGCTCAACCCGGCGGATTGGTTGAACTTCCTTGTCGTCGACGTCGATGACGAGGCCGCGTTGTTGAACCTGATGCACCCGGCCGTGCCCGAGCCGACCTGGATCATCGAGAACCCCGAGACCGGTCACGCCCAGGCCGGGTGGGCTATCGAACCGGTCTACCGGGGCGAGGGTGCTCGGCCGGGTCCGATCCGTTACGCGGAGGCGGTGCAGCGGGCCCTGGACCGGCTCGTGGACGGGGACCTGTGCTTCACCCGTTACCTGGTGCGCAATCCGGCTGCTGAGTTCCCGGCCGGGCGCGTGTGGTGGGGACGCAGAGCCAGCCCGTGGTCCCTGGGTGATCTCAAGGCGCACATGGCCGAGTACATCGACCCGTTCCACGACGAGGCCATCGACGGCCCCGCAGCACCGGCCTGGGACCCCGGTACGACCCTGCTGGGCCGCACCGGCATTCCGCGGGTCCCCGTCGTGGACACCGCCACGGAGGTGGGGCGCAACACCGCGATCTTCCGCGCCACCCGCCGGTGGCTGTGGGACCGACGGCAGCTCCACCACCAGACCCCGACCGAGGCCGCCTCGATCGCCCACGCCCGAGCGCTCAACGCCCAGCTGCCCGACCCCCTCTCCGATAGCGAGGTGGCCTGCCTGGCCCGCTCGGCCGTCCGCCAGGTCAACGCAGGCAAAGGACGCCCCACCTCCACCAGCGGCTCTGATGCCGCACCTGAGTACCTGGCGAGCATGGGACGGCGCGGCGGGAAGGCCCGCACCGAAGCCAAGGCGCGCGCGGCGGCGAACAACGCCGGAAAGGCCCGCCAAGCCCGCACCCACCGTGCCGGGCAACTGAAGGCTCAGGCTGCCCGGTTGCGGGCGGCGGGGGCGACCTACCGGGCCATCGCCGAGGCGGTGGGACGCACCGCACGCACTGTGATGGCGTGGCTGAAAAACGAGCCCGCCGCCCCCGCTGGCGACACCGTGGACGAGGGTGAAGTTCTCCAAGCAACAGGTATTGGTTCCGCCGGCGCTGGGCGCCCCGACCCCTCCCCTAGCCTGGTAGTGCCCCCCGCAGCTGCTGATGGTGAGGATCCCTCCGTGACGACTGAACCTGCCTACCAGTGGCCTGAAGGCGTCCTGCCCGGAGAACTAGACCCCGACTTCCGGGATCGGCTCCGCCCCGAGCACCGCGGCCTCACCCTCTGGGTGCCCCTGGACTACCTGGAGGACCACCCCATCGGCTCCGGGTACTGGTCTTTCACGAACGCTTCCGACTACTGGGAGACGGTCAAGGACGGACCGTTCCACGGCGCTGCGCTGGGTGGTCGGGAACTGCACGTGACTCAAGTGGGTGCCCGGGTAGGCGAACTCCACGGACTGCGCTTCCCACACCTGACGGCCGTCACCTATGAGGTCACTCGAGTCGCCGGCGACTCCTGCTGGTCAGCGCGGTTCCCCGGCTACATTGTCCACTGACGGGTCGCGTCCGAGCTGAGTGTCGCAGTGTTCTCGGGGGCTTCGCGTTGCCCGGGCCTGTCCGACCGTTAGCTGGTCCGGTCAGGAACGCGGCCGACGGTGTTGAGGCGCAGGAGTGAGGATCACCGCGAACATCTCCTGCAAGGTAGCAAGGTCATGGTTCTCGGCCGCGTCCCGGGACGCAGCGTCGTTGACCGCCCCGGTGACCTGGGCCCAGTCCAGCCACCAGCCGGCGGCTACGGCCAATGAATCGAAGAAGAAGCGCTGGGTGCGCCCGTTGCCCTCCCGGAACGGGTGGAGATAGTTGACCTGGTCATAGTGATAGGCCAACCGTTCGATGAACCGGTCCCGATCCAGGTGCTGCAGGTAGCGGTCTTGGCGTAGCTGGTCGAAGACGAAACCGGCCGAGCGGGCGATCATCGACACCGGCAGGAACGGCTGCGCACCTGGGACCGTCTTGCGCAGATCCACGGTGCGCAGCTGCCCCGCCCAGGGATAGATGTCCTGGAACAGGTGACGGTGAATGGCCTGCAGCTCGGCCAGACCTCGGGTAGGCGCCGGTGGATGGCGCCACAGCTGCAGGGTGCGGACCACCACGAGATCAGCTTCCGCGGCGGCGAGCTCTGTCGCGGTGCGGGCGCCGATCAAATTGGTCAGGACCCCGGTGTGCGGGTCCAGATACGGGTCACGGTGCGGACTGGGGGCCTCACTCAAGGCCGTAGCGGGCGCGCGTGCGCCGAACCAGCTCCTCGACCTCGAGCCCACCCTCGGCGAAACGATCCAGCTCCGCCCGGGTCGCTGCAGTGACGTGGAGTCCCTCCATGGCCGCACTGTGCACCACGGAAGCCACCTGCCGTGCCCGATCCACCTCAAGAGCCGGCGGCAGAATGTGCTGCTGCGCCATGGAACCTCCCCGGTCGGTGTGCTGGGCCGTGCTGTGCGTATCAGTCTATCAAGGCGTCCCTGGCCAGCGACGGGCCACCACACCCCCGGGTTCCCGTCCGGGCGGACCCGCCGACTACAGCTCACTGTGCGGCGAAATGCCGGGATGCCAGAGAGCATTAGACGCCACCCGCCACGTTTTACCGGTGCTGTGGCGTATCGAAGAGTGACTAATGGCCTGCTCAGCGGCCGCTTCCCTCAGGGCTTTCGGGGCGGCTCGTTCTGTGCTGCCGTTTCCAGGGCATGCACCCTGTCACGGGCGGTGGTCAGCTCGGCCCGCAGCCGCTGCGCTTCGTGCTCGGCCTCCTCACGCCGACCCTGTTCATGAGCGTGCGCCCGGCCCTGCACGGTGGCCTCCGCACGGGCGGCCTGCGTCTCGGATCGTGCCCCCTCGAGGTCAGTCTGCAGGAGCTGGACCTCGTGCAGCGCCTGGTCCCGAGCCGACTCCGTCGCGGTGACCGTGGCGGTCAGCTCGAGCACCTGGGCCTCGGCCCGCTCCCGGGCTTGCTGCGCCGACTGGGCCTCGGTGCGAGCTTCCTCGAGGTCGGCCTCCAGCCGCTGCGCGCGCGCCACGGCCTGACCCCGGCTGGCCTCCACTTCGGAGACCTTCGTGACCAGCTCGGCGGCCTCGACCTCGGCCTGGACCCGCCGGCCTTCCTCCCGGGCGCGTTCCTCCTTGGCCGTGGCCGCTTCCGCCCGTGCCGTCACCAGAGCGGCACGAGCAGACTCCAGCTCGATCTGCAGCCGCTCGACGTCGTGCAACGCCTGCTCCCGGCCGGTCTCGGCTTCGGTCACCGCGGTGACCAGCTCCGCAGCCTCCGCCTCGGCCTGCTCCCGGCCGGCCCGCGCCTCGGCAGCGATGTGCTCGACCTCGGCCCGCGCCGTGCTCAGGGCCGTCCCCCACGCCCCGCGCAGGGCCCGGGCCACCGCCTCCGGCGGCTCGGGCACGGACTGAACCTGGGCGCGGGACTCCCGCCAGGCCCGGACCCCATCCGAGGCGTCCTGCATGGACACCTGCGCCGCCCGGCGCACCGCGGCCACCGTGATGCGCTCCTCCGCCTCCGCGAGACGGTCGCACGCCGCGAACACCCGCTCCCGCGCGCTGCGCTGGATCGCCTCCGTCATGAGAGAACCTCCGTAGTAGTAGTAAATAGTAGTAGTAATCTTACTACTACTACTGCAAAAGTACATGGGCGTTGTGCCGGCACCCGCGGTCACGCCCATCGGCACATCCCTCCCTCGGTCGCGGCCCGTGACTCCTCCTGTAGGAGCGCGGCCTCGCGTTTCAGCGCCAGATCGGCCCGCCTCCTTCCTCGTCGAACGATGGCTGCCGCGCATTTCTACGGCCCTGACGGGCCTCCGAAACACTTGCCCAAGGGGAAGTCGGCGCCACCTTGGTGCCATTCCCCTACTCCACGTCTCGTTTGTAGAGATCCCCCGCTTCTGACAGGGAGCTGGGGGCGTTCCGGACGCAACAGGGGATATGGAGAAGGAGGCCAAGAACGCGATGGACGCCGGGAAGGTGCCTTGGCACCTCGTCGGCAGACTGCTCGGTGGCGCAGAGCGATAGATACACACGAGCTCAACCGCCACAGGCGATGGTGGCCGCACGGCAGACGACGCCGACTACTGGGGCTCCCTCTGGGGCGGGTCGCTAGGCAAGAAACAAGCGTGGCACTCACTGCGCCCTCGCTAGGCGCATGAACGCCCGACGGAACGATGTACCAAGGGCCTTCGAATTAATGGTAGATAGCAAGATAAATAGAGCTCTATATATATGGCTGGCTAGTTAGCCTTCGAGCTATATGGCAAGCTCCCTAGCTGTCTTGGTACCGTGCAACCATGCAAACCCTCATGGTGTACAGCGAATCCGGCGGAGTCACCAAGACCACCACCGCCGTCTCCCTAGCAATGGTCGCCGCCGCCGAAGGGCGTCAAGTCGTACTCGTTGATCTCGACCCCCGCGCGGCCTCCACCAAGTGGTTCGGGGTGCAGCCCTCGGCGGAAGGAATGCACATTGGGGCAATCCTGGGCGATGAGAACCCCGAAGGCTGGGCCGAGGATCTCGCGGTGCCCAGCGGGTGGCACCCGAACCTCCGGGTGATTCCCTCGGCCCGCAATGTCTCCAACCGTGAGGCCGATCGGGCCGATCATGCGGAGCTGCGGCTGAAGATCTCTCTGACCGGTCTGCAAGCGGATGTGGTGGTCATTGACTGTCCCAACCGGCAGGGTGGCCCGTTGACGCTGTCGGCGTTGAACGCGGCGGACACCGTGGTCTACGCCGCCACCGCCACCAGCGATGGCATCGACGGGGTGGACGGGGCCCGGCGCACGGTCGCCCAGTTCCGTCGGCACCGCCAGCAGCTCGGCGCCCCGGACACTCTCACGGAGGCCGGCATCGTCGTCGGTGGGGTGAAGGAAACCATCATGAGCCGGGCGGCGGTGGCCAGCCTCGAGGAGCTGCGGGCCACGGGGTTGTTCCTGGAGCCGTTGATCCCGGACCGGGCCATCGTCCAGGAGGTGCGGATTTCGGGGGAGTGGTACGGCCAGTACCGCAAGGGCGCCCGCGTGCTGGACGCCTACACTGCGATTGCGAAGCAGGTGCTGCGATGACCGACAAGCCGGAGCGTCCCGCCTCATTGCAGCGCCGCCGGCCGCGCCCGGCCCCGGATGAGCACATCGACCCGGTCGACTACACACCCCCACGCACCACGACACCCCAGCCCGCGACGCAGGAGGTGTCGTCCCCGCCGCTGCAAGCGACACCGGCGGCGGAACCCCCGTCGGCCGCGCCTAAGCGCGGGCGTGGCCGGCCTCGTCGCGAGCCCACGATCCAGCTGGGTGTGCGGGTGGCCCAGGACGTCTCCGATCTGATCGAGGAGCTCACCGAGCACGACGGCACAGCGAGAGCGGTGATCGAGAACGCGGTGCGCGCCTACGCCCAACAGATCAACCGGTAGTACCCGGACCCCCGATAGGGGGGTGCGGATGCGGGCGGCTTTCCCCTGGTCGGCGAGGAAGGAACCCGGCTCACCGTTGGTGGTGGGCCGGGTTCTCTTCTTCTGGGGACAGGCGGCGGGATGGGGCGAGTGGTCCCGGGGGTCTTTGATCGATGCGGATGCCCGCCTCCTTCCGCAAGGAGCCAGGGCCAACCCCCAGTAGGATCCGGTCTCGGGGGCCAAAGGGACGACCAGCGCTGTCCGATCTGGACGCGGGGCGTCCCGGCGGCCTCGTTCCGGGCAAGGACCGTCAGCCTGTCACCGGCTTTTCACCGTGCGGAGGGGACCACGGTGAGGGCCCCCGGTACTCGACCCCTGCCCCGAGACGTTCCGCTTCGATGTCGCAGCGGTGGCCCGCAAGCGCCAGCCTCTGCTGTCGCAGATCACCTGGACAGGCTCGAGGGGCGTGTCCAGGTGGGGGAGTGGGTACCTACTGGGCGGCGTAGTAGGCGTCCTTGATGGACTGATGAATACGGCCGCGGTCGGAGATCTGGTGGCCGTTCTCCTTGGCCCATGCCCGGATCTTCGCCGTCTCCGGGTTACCACCGGAGGAGGAACGGGACCCGGTGACCCGGGCGGACTTGCCCTGGGCCCGCCGGCCGGAGGCGGCGTAAGGGCGCAGGGCCTCCCGCAACTTCTCCGCGTTAGCTGCCGACAGGTCGATCTCGTACTGCCGGCCGTCCAGGCCGAACTGGAAGGTCTCATCAGCAGGACCACCCTCGAGGTCGTCCTCCAGAATGATCTGCACGCTCTGGGCCATCACAGCACCTTTCCCTTGATCTCATCGTGTCTTGCGCTGGAATACGCTCACAGTCAGTAACCCCGGCACCGACCTAATTGCATACATGCTCTCTGGAGGGGGCAGCAGAGTCCCCGAAGTTCTAAGTCGGTAGCTCGAGAAACCTGATCCGCTTCTTCCGGCACCCTTCCACGATCATCACACAGCGAATCCATCCGCCGACCACCGTGATGACGTAGCATGCCACCTCATTGGCGAAGAACTCTGGTCGACACGTTGGGCACGATTTCAAGCAACCGGGACACCCCATGGAGTATCCACCCTAGCTTACGGATCAATGTCGATTCAGGACGCTTCACCGAGTCGCAAAGGTCTCAGACTTGCTCTGCGGTACCGTTGCCCAAAGCCTACCCGTAGGAGTACCGGATTGACTGCCGCCGAGGAAGAGTTTGACCTCAAGACCGCGTTCGCTGAGCTGGTACAGGGAGACTGGTCGCGCTTTGATCACCTACTGCATGAGCCAGTCGAACCGCAGGTTATCGCCGACACTAAGGCCACGATTCGATGCCATTACTTGGCTAGTGACCCATCAGGGAACCCCAGGGTTAAGCCACTGGCCCGACAGCTCTCCAAGCAAATTCTACGTTTTTGCACACCCAGAAGCAGGCTCAACTCAATCAAGTCTATCGATGATGAACTTGAGCGGGATGAGGCGATGACCGAGGCAGTTTTGAACGCAAGGCGTCTTTTCACCACCAAGCAAGAAAATACCGGCGAAGGTGGTGAACTTCTCCTATACATTCTTCTTGAAAGACATCTCCAAGTTCCACAAATCCTCAGCAAGCTTTCACTGAAGACAAATACGCAAGTGCAAGTGCACGGGTCCGATGGTATTCACGCCAAGTTGGAGGAGGACCATACGCTGGGGCTTTACTGGGGCGAATCTAAAATCTACAAAAATTATACGAGTGCTTTTGCAGACTGCTTCAATAGCAGTGCCCCATTCCTCATTGGATCAGCTGATACGCAAGACCTCTTTCTGATCAAAGAGTACGCAGACTTAGGCGATTTAAACTTACGTCATGCCATTTTAGATTACTTTGATGAGGCTCATCCCAAGTCTCAAAAACTCGATGTACGCGCTGCATGTCTTATTGGATTTTCTGTAGACGAGTATCCAGTTCTTCCAGCCGATATAGAAGCAGCGCGTATTGCTATTCAAAACGACCTCACTAAATGGAGTGCTAACATACTGGGGCATATCCAAAAGCATGGTATTTCAAACTATCAAGTTGAAGTATTTTTGATTCCTCTGCCTAACGAAATCGAGTTTCGCGATTCGATCAGGATCGCCCTTAGTGAATCCTAACGATTTTGTTGCCAAGACGCTTGAGCGTCCAGGCGTACGTAGCGCTGTTGATTACTCGGTTCGAACCTCATTGCTCAACTCAATCCCCGTGATCGACGGCGAGAGGCCTCCAGAACCTAATTGGCGATTCGCTCTTCTGTGTGCTAGTGCCATGACCGATTTGTTGGAAAGCGAAGCCGCACAACAAGCCATCCTACGCATCGCTCAAGGGTGCCTTATCTCTCCAGTATCCACCGACGTGGAACGCGAGGGCGCTGAATCACTTCTCCGACGTATGGGCAACAGCCGCGCCATTGGGTTGGCCAAAAGTCGAGGGCTATTAGCTGCCGACGACGCCGTGCGGGTGCCATTGGATTTGCAATGGGAGATTGCAGCCAAGGAGCAATCCTTTTCCATTGACTTTGGTGACGGCCAGTCCTTCCTGGCAAATCCGTTCCAGCGACGCTTCTGGGAAGCGGCAGAGAATAGTTCATGGGTAAGTGTTTCCGCTCCTACGTCCTCTGGAAAAAGCTTTATTCTCCGTAAATGGGTCGAACGAAAAATCGCTGGTGCGAATCCATGTCGCGTTGTTTTTTTGACGCCTACACGCGCACTTGTTGAGGAAACTGGAACTGCTTTTCGTGAATCCCTCCCTTCTGACGTACCAGTCATTACACTTCCCTGGGATGCAGAAGTCCTCAAAAACGACAAAGAACTATATGTCCTAACCCAGGAACGCCTTCATCTAATACAACAGTTTAAGTCTGGCTTTTCATTTGACTTCTTAGTTGTTGATGAAGCCCAAAAGGTGGGTGATGATTCGCGCGGCATTATTTTGAGCGAAGTGATTGACGAGGCAGTATCTCGCAATCCATTGCTTCATGTCGTCTTCGCCAGTCCGATGGCGTCCAATCCTGAAATCCTACTGGAGGGAAGGCCTGGGAATACCTCGGCACAGGCACTTGTTGATGGAACTTGCACTGTCAACCAAACTTTGCTCTATGTCAATCAAGTGCCCCGTAATACGCGATCATATGAGGTTCGGGTTGCTAATGGGGGGAAGAGCTACGCCGCAGGCAAGGTACACCTCTCCAATCGCCCAACAACACTTGCGATGAAGTTCGCCTTGATCGCTCTCGCAATGGGCGAAGACAGCACTGGCAATCTAATTTATGCTAACGGCCGAGCGTCTGCTGAAAAGATGGCAAGCCTCATTTCCCATTACCGACCCAAACAGGAATTGGATGCGTTTACCAAGCAACGCATTAATGACGCCGTTTCCTACGTCTCCGCGGCAATCCACCCGAAGTTTGCCCTATGTACCACCCTTAGAAAGGGCTCGGCTTTCCACTATGGCTCTATGCCCCTGCATGTCAAGGAGCTTGTAGAGGGCCTTTTCAAGGACGGTATTGTAAAGTACTTGACCTGTACGTCGACTCTACTGGAGGGCGTGAACCTTCCTTGTACCAATATCTTTGTTCGTGCTCCCAAGAAGGGTGACCAGAAGATGAATGAAGCAGACTTCTGGAACTTGGCTGGGCGCGCGGGCCGCTGGGGCAACGAATTTCAAGGAAATGTTGTATGTATTGACACAGAAAAGGGAGGATGGGGGGCCGTGCCCACGGCTCGCACGCGTCAAATTATTCAACGAGCGGCCGATTTAACTGATGTTGGCGTCACCGATCTTGAAAGTTTTGTTGATTGGACTATCTCTGAGCCTAGTCGGCCTGCCGATGCGGTCGAAGAGACCTTACTCAGTTTTTTGAGTTCACGTTCTATGGCCAACCGCACGCCCTCTGAGATTTTCGGGGTTCGTACCTCTGACGCCCTGGCAGATCGTGCTCAGCAGGCTGTTGCACGCGCTCTAACTGACGTGAATGTTCCACGTTTCGTAATTGCTCGCCATGCGGGAATTAGCCCCACGCGCATCCAGGCGCTTGTAGATTTTTTCCGGAATCAGAATGACCTTGAGTCCTTCGTGTTACCCACTCCGGAAAGCGATGACGCCTATGAGGCGTACAAGTCTGCTCTTGACTTGGTTGCGGTGACGTTGGGCGGTCCATGTGGAAATGACGGTCGGCGCTTTTCCTTATCGCGACTCATTGTGCGATGGATGAAAGGTGTACCCATGAGCAGAATCATTGATGATCGATACGCTTACCGCAACTCTCAGGGGACGGCCGACTGGTCCAGCGTTATCCGAGATGTAATGAAAGATGTGGAGGATTTTTGCAGATTTCATGCTCCTAAATACCTCGCCTGCTATGCAGATGCCCTCGAAGTCGCCGCAGGCCGTCCCATGGGCGAGCAGTCTGCTGAGGCCGTGACTATGATGCTGGAGTTGGGGGTTCCTCGTACAACCGACATGTCACTTATTGGGTTGGGCTTGTCTCGTGCAACCACAATTGCAATTGGTGAACTTCAGCGCGATGGGGAGCTCGACCGAGCTGCTGTTCAGGATTGGATTGTCTCCGTGGACTGGGAAACAGCTCCTGTGGCTCGCTATGCGGCTCAGGAAGTGCTGCGTCTCCTAGAAGGTTTTGACAGTCAGTGGGGTTCCGCGGCCGTCGGAGATTGAGGTTGTCTCGGCATCGGGGGTGGAGAGGTCGGGCCCGTAGATTTTGCCGTCGAGGCTGAACTGGATGGCGTCCTCGGCGGGGCCGCCGTTGAGATCGTCCTCGAGATGCGCTCCGACTTTCTGAGCCATGGGCGGTGTGTCTTTCGGTATCCGGGTGGGGGATTGGGGTCAGGGGTGGTCGGGGGCGTCGTCGGTGGGCACATCGTCGGCAGATGCCTCTGCTGGATCCGCCAAAGCCATGGTCTTCGCGCGGTTGCCGGTGATCACGGTGCCCTCTTCGGTGAGGTCCACGCAGAGCATGCCGTCCTCCATGAAGGGCTTCCATCGCCTGGTAGCGGTGGCGTCGATGCCGTAGTGCGCGGTGAAGGCGGTGGCCGAGACGATCGCCTGCCCGGGCCCGCGCTTGGACCCGTTCCGGACCGCGTAGGCATGCGGGGAGGAGTCATCCGTGGCGCGCAGTGCCATGACCTGACGGTCGCGGTCGTAGAGTAGTTCCACCGTCTCGGCGTTGTCGACCAGATCGTGGGCGGCCTTGTTCAGCGAGATCACTCCGCGCTTCTGGATGGTCACGCTCGGCGCTTTGGCCAGCGGAGTCATCCTCTTGTTGAACACCTCGAACGGCATCGTTCCTCCTATGGCTCATGACTGACAACAGTGAATTCCATCGTAACCATTGCACGCACTTGCCCGGCAGTCCTGTGCAACTCGTCGGGTGTGTCTTTGAAGGCAAGGGATGCGAGACGTCTCGTCCGTCGAATTTTGCGGTGGAGAACCTCTGCGGGTTTCCGCGGGTCGATGAGTCTTGCAACTATGTGCTTTATGTTTGCCCCTAGAATCAAATACTCAACGTTGGTTGCGAGACAGATGGGGTGGACGTGGGGAAGCTGATCGGGTACGCCCGAGTGTCGACGCGTCAGCAGGACGCGGACCGTCAAGTGTCTGACCTCCTGGCCGCCGGCGTGCGGCGCGATGACCTCTACGTAGACAGTGGAGTGTCTGGAGGCCGTGCGTCGCGTCCTGCCTTCGACAAAGCGGTGGCCGCGCTCGAGGACGGCGACACGTTGGTGATCACGACGCTGGACCGGTTGGGGCGGTCGACGCAGAACATGCTGGTCTTCGCCGAAGCGCTGCGCGGGAGAGGCGCCGGTCTGCGGGTGCTGAACCTCGGTGGGGGAGACGTGGACACCCACACTCCGATGGGCTCGATGGTGTTCACCGTCATGGCGGCCCTGGCGCAGATGGAGCTGGAGATCAAGCGGGAGCGGATCACTGACTCGGTGGCCAAGCGCCGGGCCGCCGGCAAGGACCTCGGTGGGCGGCGTCAGACCTTCACCGACTCCCAGATCCGCAACGCGCTGCGGCTGATCGACACGGGGGAGCCGGCCACTCAGGTCGCCCGGGACCTCGGGATGTCCAGGGCCACCCTCTACCGGCGGATTCGGGAACTCCCGCAAGCGACGACCATCTGAGACCGTCATCTCCTGTGGGCATCGTGATACGTATGCCGTTCGTGCCCGGGTGCGAGGCAGGGCCCGGTGGTCGATTGAGGTGCTTTCCGAATTCCGCTGACCAGTGCGGAAGGAGGGCGCGTGGCGCTCGACCTGACACCTGTCGATTTCTCTACGGTGGTGGCATGGGAACCATTGTGTCTGCTCCTGCCGATCTGGTGGTGGCCACCAGCGACGGGATCGATGTGCGCTTCGCCGGCATCGACCTCGCTGCCAGCCTGTCTCCGCATGCGCAGGAGCCACCGGGTGGCCACGGCGTACGGATCAGCCTCGCCGCGGTGCGAGGGGCCGAGACCATGCGCCGGGACGGCCAGTTCCAGGCTGCCCGCCTGGCCTGGGCCCAACGACGGCAGGACAAGATGACCGAGGAGGAGCCGTTGCCGCTGATGCCGGGGTTCTCCGTTCTGGACCGGGTCGGGGTGGTGCTCAGCGATGAGCTCGGTACCGAGTACCGCTTGGTCGCCGGACAGGCGGCCGGGGACGGCACCGAGTGGGAGAGCGCCTGGGAGTTCGTGCCCCCGCCCCCGGAAGCGGCTGGGACGCTCCGACTCCAGTTCACCCTGGACGGGGCACCGACCGGCAAGACCTGCGAAGTCTGGGTCCAATAGACCTCCGACGGCGCCCGTGAGCCGGGTGACCGTGCCCACGACCGCGTGTGTCGCGTCGTCGCGGTGGGATGACAGGCTTGGCCCCGCGACCTCAGGCGCAGGAACCACGAGCACAGTTGGGGAAAGGAGCAGCGATGGGCAGCCCGGACTATGCAGGGCTGGAGCGCCTGCTGCGGGAGCGCAACGAGATCGACTGGGTGATGGTCGCCAACGTGATGGACGATGCCACCGCCTACGGTCTGCCCGCCACCGAAGAGGGCGTCATTGATTACATCGTGGGGCTTCATGAGCAGGGCAAGATCCGTGTGGGCATCTACGTCCATGGCACCTCGGAAGGATTCGTTCCGTGGGAGGAACCGATCCTCGACCTGCCGGTCCGCCTGCGGGCGGCCTTGGTGCTCACGGATTCCGAGGATCCCTTGGGGCCGGTGATGACTGTCATGTTCACGTTCATCGACGAGGATCCACCCCTTGCTTGATCCCATGGAGGGCAAGGGATTCCTCTGCGGGCTCAGCTGGAGGGTATGGCGAGACTCCGGGGTCTGCTTCCTGCCTTTCTCTCGCCCTCTCAGACGAGACCCGTGAGTGCTCCTTGCCGACAGGTCGGCCATAGCGTGGGGCGACCTTACCTGGGGCCTCCATACGTACGGAAGGAGATCACTTGACGGCCGCGACGGCCTCATCCGGAGTTCAATCTTTGACCCACTGTGCTGCGGTTGAGGTTCATCTTCGAACATGCGGCCTGGTCAGCGGCAGCGCCGGTCTAAGGCGGGGCGTCCCTAGCATTGGGGCATGCGCCTCCGAGAGACCAGCCCAGCCGATTTGGACGTCTTCCTGAGTTGGGTGCCCTCCGAGGCCGACATGGTGCTCTGGTCCGGGCGGACTTTCACGTGGCCGCTGGATCGGGGGCAGTTGGAGACCTATCTGCAGAATGATCAGCGCCGGTATTGGACCGGATTGGATCCCGACTCCGGGGATCCGGTCGGTCACGCCTCGTTGCTCATCGATGTCGACGCACACATGATGCGGCTCGGGTGCATCCTCCTCGACCCGGACGCTCGAGGGCGCGGTCTGGGGCGGGGACTGATCGGCACAGCGGTGCGCACGGGCTTCGAGGTCACGGGGTTGCCGGTGATGAAGCTCGGTGTCTACGCGCACAATGTCTCCGCCCGGCGCGTGTACGAGAGCCTGGGGTTCCGGGAGACCGGGCGGGTGCGCAGCACCGAGGTGGGCGGCCAGCCCTGGCACGCCCTGGAGATGGAGCGGTCACGACCCAGCTGACCCCGCCCATGGGCGCCGGTCCTTTCCACCGGTGCTGAGAGCTGGCGCGAGGATGCGGCGTCGCGATGGGGACTCCGGTGGCGTACGCCGTCCTGTTGTCGGGGAGGCGCTAGAGAGCCTGCAGGTAGCGGGAGGTGTACCGCTGTTGGAGCCGCCGGTTGATCGGCGCCAGGGCGCGGGACCACCACGTGCCCTGCCGGGAGAAAGCGGTGATGGTCAACACGACGGCGTCGTCCTCCCGCCAATCGACGCAGAACCTCTCCTCGCCCTGCTCCGGGTGGCCCTGCAGGGTCCCGTAGGCGAAGCCCCGCCGGCGCTCCTCCTCCACGACGTAGACCACTTGGCAGCCGAAGGAGATCCGCAGCAGGTGCCGGCCCAGGCGCAGACGGACGCGGCTGCCCTGCTCGACGCGCGGTGTGGTGGCCTCGACGGTCAGGCCGGCTGCCCGGTGCATCTGCCAGCTCATCAGGCGCTCCGCGGCTCGGTGGAACGTCGGCTCCCCGTGGCCGATGACCCGGTGGACCCTCAGATGGTCGTACCCGTCGGGCAACTGCCCGGCGGTGGCACCGATCTCCGGGTAGGTCAGTGGGCGGTCGAGCAGAGTCATAGCGCTCACTATGCCAAGGGAGCGCTTTATATATAGCCCTCGTGGGGTTGGGTGCGCTCTCTTGTGCGGTGTTGATCGCCCGGGGATTCATCATCTACTTCACCTCGCCCCCGAGTGGGGCCGTGATCGGTGCCGGAATCGGCATCGGGTTGCTGCTGGTGCTGTACTCGACCGTCCTCGTGCCCTTGGCGCTGGGCCGGGAATGCGCCCCAGCACTGGGGGCCGTGTTCGCGGGTCTGGCCGTCGCCGGGACCCTGGTCGAGCTGGCCGGATCTGCCGGCCCGGCGAACCTGCCCGTGGTCGGGCTGGGGTTGGCCTTCGTGGTGATCAACATTGCCTGGATCAAGCTCGAACGTGACGACAGCGGTTGGGTGGGTCTGCTCACTTGTGTGGTGACGGGACTGCTGGTTGGCATCGAGCTGGTGGCCATCGTTGCGCGCGGGGCCCCCGGGCTGGGTGAGTTGCTGCCGCGCCTCCTGGTTCTCGGGGGAGCAATGGTCCTGGGTGTGGCGATCCGCCGACGCTGGAACCGCGTCGGCGATGAGCACGACCGGTCCACTTAGGCCGGCACCTTCAGGGAAAGGCGTTGATCAGGGATGGGCGCAGATCAACAGCGGACGTCGGGGACTGATGTGGGTCGCCCTTGGCGTCAGCATGGCTTTGGTCGGTCAGCGAGGTGAATCATTGGGGTATGGGATCGAGCTACAGCAGCGACGGCGTGGTGCGGGAGTGGTACGGCGATGAGGGCTGGGGGGTGGTTGACCTCTCGGGTCACTCCGGCGGGTGTTTCGTGCATTTCACGCACATCGAGGGCCCGGAGAACGCCTATAAGGAACTGGTTCCGGGCCAGCAGGTAATCATCACTTGGGAACGGGTCGAGCAGGACGGCTATCCCGCCCGAGCGATACGGGTCGAAGGGATTGCATAGGCGAGTTTCCTACCGCGGTCAGTCGCGTCTGCTTGCCCTGAGTAGGTGGGCGTACCTGTACACCTCGGCCACCTGAGCGGGTGGGGTTGCTGCCGGTGATGCGCCTGGCCCAGGAGATCGGGTTGCGCGACCTGGTCGATGAGCGGTTGAGCGTGCCCACCGACAAGGGCGCCAACCCGGGGCTGAAGGTTTCCTCGCTCGTGGCCGGGATGCTCGCCGGGGCCGACAGCATCGACGACCTGGTCCTGCTGCGCCAGAGCGCGATGAGCAAGCTGTTCGAGGCCGTCTATTAGAGGGCTGGCACCGCACCGGTGGTCGACGAGGTCCCGGCATCCTCGGTTCCCCTGGCAGGGTCCGTGATGTCTACAGGATCGTTTGGCTCACCAGTCTTGGGGGTTGGTTTGGCAGTCGCCATTCGTGCCGGGCGTATGGGCTCCTCTTCCTTGTCGTTGAGGATGCCGTCCCCGTCGATGTCCGGGTCTTCCTCATTGAGCAGGCCGTCCCCATCCATGTCCGGGTCAACCTCATTGACGAACTTATCGCCGTCGAGGTTGTCGTCAGCCTCGTTGTCGATGCCGTCGCCGTCAAGGTCGGTGTCTTTAATGTCGAGGGTGCCGTCGCGATCGGTGTCCCGTTTGGTGTCCGGAATCCGGGGCGCCACCCCGGGCAGGAGTTCCTTCTCGTCCCCAGTGTCCGCGGACGGTGACGGTGCGGGTTTGGGCGGTGCGGGATTGGGCGGTGCGGTCGAAGATCCGGAGGGGGCAGGAGCAGGTGCTGGTTTGGCGGGCTTTACCGGCTTGGTCTGGGGGGGCGTGGGCTTTTGCGCCGTTGGCGGTGCAGGAGTCGGTGCGGGGCTGGGTTTTGCAGGAGCGGAAGGCTCGGCCGTGGGCTGTGGCTCCTTCGTGACCTTCTTGGTCGCAGCGGCCTTCTGCTCGGCAGCCTTCTTTTGGGCGGCCTTCTTCTGCTTGGCAGTCTCCTCGCCCGGGGCGGTCTTTTTCTTGGCGGCGGTCTCGTCCTCCGCGAGAGCCGGCACGGGCACCTCCAAGGAGTACTTGCTGCGGGAGGCGGGAATGACGCGGAGACCGTCGACCCAGTCGAAGGACTGGGGGTCCACGGCCTGCCCGTCGACCCAGGTCTCGAGGTGCAGGTTTGGTCCCGTGACCCGGGTTCCGGTGGCGCCGACGGAACCGAGCTGCTCGGACGCGGCCAGCCGGTCACCGGTGGCCACCCTGACGTCCTCGAGGTGGTTGTAGGTGGTCCTCAGCCCGTCCGCGTGGGTGACCTCCACCCGGTTGCCGCCCCAGACGTCCCAGAACACGGCCGTCACCTCGCCCTCGGCGGCCGCCACGACCGGCAGCCCTGCGGCGGCGGAGACGTCGGTGCCGTTGTGGAACTCGCGGTCGCCGCGATCGGGAGCGATCCGCCACCCGAAGGTCCCCCCGGTCAGGACGGCCCCGGGAGTGGTGGGGGCGATGAGGGTGTTGACGGGAAGCTCGCCCGAGTACAGCCTCGGTGCGTGCCTCCCCGGGCGCACCGTCGAGGCTGCGTTTCGGCCGCCGTCGCCCCGGCCGGTGCCTTGGCGCCAGGACCCGTCGCCCGCGGCGCCGTCCCGGACGGGCGAGGTGGAACGGTCCTGCCGCAACGGTGCCGTCGGAGGGCGCTGCCGCTCCTGACCCGAGGCGAAGAGGCTCCACCCGCTGTCCGACCGCTCCGAGGAGGCCGAGGATCTCGCCGACACCCCGAAGGCAGCCCCTCGTTCTTCGCCGGTCCCAGGGGTGATGCCCGAGCTGACGGCCACGCTCACCGCCACGAGGGCCGAGAACGCGGCGAGGGCGCTCACCGGCGAGGAGGCGCGGTGACGGAGGTCGGACTTGGCAGGGCGGCGAGAGGAGTCGCGGGGCATGATCGTGGTTCCCCCAGGATGTCGCGGGCAGCGACGGAAAGATCAAGCAACGGACCGAAGGCATCAAACATCGGTGTGCGCGTAGGAGCACGGACAATCCTCCTGAGGATACGTCTTCGCTCCCGTTAATGCGGTGTAGGGCGGGGACGCAACGCTGTATGACGCGCAGAGCTGCCGCCCTCTGATTCGAGGTTCCTGAATCGGTGGCAAAGTGGCGCTGATGCAACTCACTTGACGCGGTAGACCTCGGTGTCACGGCGCCAAATCGTGGTTCAGGTGGTGCCGTGGCAACCAGGATGGTCCACTCCTGTCAGTCGATCAGGTTGGTGAGGCCGGGGGCGAGCAGCAAGACGGTGGGCACGGTGATGAGCGCAGCGGCTGCGCTGATGACTGTTGCCTTTGGTCCCGCCGGCAAGGGTGTGGCTTCCAGTCGCAGGATGCGCTGACGGGCGTCCTCGACAGGGGCCGCGCCTGTCCAGGTGCCTTGGATGCGGTGCGGGGGAGCAGCGGATCCACTGGTGCTGACGAGGGCGACGGCTCGGGCGAGGGAGCGGTCGTCGATGCTTCGGCGGGCGTGGTCGTCGGCGAGCATCTCAACGAGGACCCCGACTTCGCGGTGGGCGCGGTCGGCGATGGGAAACCAGGGCAGGGAAGCCTTCCAGGCGCGGAACAGCATCAGCACGATGTCATGGCGCTGGGTGGCATGTGCCCTTTCGTGCTCGATCACCGCGTCCAGCTCGTCCTCATCGAGCAGCGACAGCAGCCCGGCAGAGAGCACGGTCATCGTGGTGAACGCCCCGGGGAGGCAGTAGGCGACCGGGGCGGGGTTGTCGAGGAGCCGGGTGCCGGGGGCGTCGGGCAGCGGTGTGCTCAAAAGCAGGACCAGCTGGGCATGGCGGCGGCGATCGCGTTCGGCGCGCACAATCGTGACGACCAGGTTCAGCAGCAGATGCCCGCCGAGCAGAACTGCTCCGGACAGCGCGAGGATGTGCACCGGCCTTGCCGGGCCCCATGGCTGATCTCCCAAGAAGCTGGTGGCGAAGCTGATGCCGCCACTGACCAAGTCCGGCCCAAAAGGGGCCAAACCGAAGGTGAGCAAGGCCCCGAGCATCGACAGCCCGCCGGCCAGGGCGACGGCCTGCCAGAGCACCAGTGCGGTGGCGGGGGCGCGGGTCGGCCACTTGGCGTGCGAAAGCAGGATCGGGACGGGCCAGGCCAGGGCGAGGGCAAATGCGGCCAGGGCGAGCGAGGTGCTGATCACATGGACTCAGTGGTCGTCGAGGAGGCGCCGCAGAGTTTGTGCTTCCTCGGAACTGACGCCTCCGACGAAGCGTGCAAGCACAGCGGCCCGGTCGTTGGCTGTTCCCAGGACCTCGTGCATGAGGTTGGCCATGTGCTCCTCCCGGGAGGCCGCAGCTAGGTAGCGGTGGGGGCGGAAGGTGCGTTCTCGTGTGACAAAGCCTTTGCGCTCCAGGCGGGACAGGACGGTCAGCACAGTGGTGGCGGCGCGGGGCCGGCCGCTGTCGGTGGTTCCGGTCAGCTGGTCCTGGAGGTCGTAGGCCGACAGGGGGGTGTCCGCCTGCCAGAGGATCTCCATGACGGATCGTTCCAGGTCACCCAAGGAGGTTGCGCGTTTCGAGTCGTTGACTGCCACCAGCTGATTCTAGCGGACCGACCCACATGTTCTACAGTGGTGTAGAAATATTTCTACGAGTCGTAGAACTATTTTTACACCACTGTAAAAACGCTTGGGGGACAACCCATGGATCCGTTGGAGATCGCCCGGTGGCAGTTCGGGATCACCACCGTCTACCACTTCGTGATGGTCCCGCTCACGCTCGGGCTGGGGCTGCTGGTGGCGCTCATGCAGACGATGTGGGTGCGCACCGGCAACGAGCGTTGGCTGCGGATGACGAAGTTCTGGGGCAAGCTCTACCTGATCAACTTCATCATGGGCGTGGCCACCGGCCTGGTCCAGGAGTTCCAGTTCGGGATGGCCTGGAGTGAGTACTCCCGCTTCGTGGGCGACGTCTTCGGGGCACCGTTGGCGATGGAGGGCCTGCTCGCCTTCTTCTTCGAGTCCACCTTCCTGGGCCTGTGGATCTTCGGGTGGGACCGCCTGCCCAAGAAGCTGCACCTGGCCACGCTGTGGACCGCGGTGCTCGGCTCCGTGGTCTCTGCCTTTTTCATCATCGTCGCCAACTCCTGGATGCAGCACCCGGTGGGCGTGGAGATGGTGGACGGCCGCCCGGTGATGAACGACGTGTGGGCGGTGCTGACCAACAACACGGCCCTGGTGGCCTACTCCCATACTCTGGCCGGGTCCGTGGCAGTGGGCGCGGCGTTCCTGATCGGGGTCTCCTGGTACCAGCTGTGGCAGCGCCGCCGGGACAACATCGACACCGTCGACGACTCCGGTGCCGTGGTCGTGGGAGAGCGGGTCGATATTCCCGGCCGGGACCGGGTCGACCACGCGGTGTGGCTGTCCAGCCTGCGCATCGGTGCGGTGGTCGCCGCCGTCGCCTTTGGCGGGGTCGCCGCCACCGGGGATCTGCAGGGCAAGCTCATGTTCGACCAGCAGCCGCTGAAGATGGCCGCCGCTGAGGCGGCCTGCCACGACGGCACCAGCTTCTCGGTGCTGGCCGTGGGCCCGCTCGGAGCCCAGGACTGTGACCAGGTGACCAACGTCATCGAGATCCCGGGTCTGCTGTCGTTCTTGGCCCACGGGGACTTCGACACCGAGGTCAAGGGCGTGAACACCCTCATCCCACAGTACGAGGCCGCCTACGGCACCCACCTGCCTGAGGACCCCATGTACGGCGAACGGGCCGGCCAGAAGATCGACTACCTGCCCCTGATGGAGGTCACCTACTGGGGGTTCCGCCTGATGATCGGCTTCGGCATGCTCGCCGCCGGCTTCGCGGCGCTGACGCTGTGGATCACCCGGAAGGGCACCGTCCCGGCCTCCAAGCCTTTGATGTGGGTGGCGGTGGCCTCCATCCTGGCACCCTTCGGGGCCAACATCGCCGGGTGGGTGTTCACCGAGATGGGCCGGCAGCCGTTCGTGGTCGTCCCGAATCCCAACCCCAGTGGTGTGGACGGGGTGTACATGTACACCGCCGCTGCCGTGTCACCGGGAGTCAGCGGGGAGGAGATCCTTTTCTCCCTCATCACCCTCGGGTTGATCTACGCGGTCCTGCTGGTGGTGGAGACGAGGTTGCTCGTGCGCTACGTGCGCGGCGGGGTCGCCTCGGCCATGCCCGAGCTCGCCCACCGGGACGATGACCCCGCCCATCCCGAGGGCATGACCGGTCGGCGCGATGACGTGCTGGCCTTCGCCTACTGAGCCCGACGACCACAGAACGGCCCCTGACATGGAACTGCTTCCCACTTTCTGGTTCATCGCCATCGCGGTGCTGTGGATCGGGTTCATCATCCTGGACGGCTTCGATCTGGGCGTGGGCATGCTTATGCTCACCAGCACCCGGGACGAGCGCCAGCGCCGGCAGATGCTCAATACCATCGGCCCGGTCTGGGACGGCAACGAGGTGTGGCTGATCACCGCAGCCGCCGGGCTCTTCGCCGCCTTCCCCGACTGGTACGCCTCCTTGTTCTCCGCCCTGTACGTCCCCTTCGTGTTCGTCCTGGCCGGGCTGATCTTCCGGGCGGTGTCCATCGAGTACCGCGGCAAGGTCCACAGCGACCGGTGGCGGCGGTGGGTCGACCGGGCACTGGGGACGGGGTCGTTCCTGGTCGCCTTCGGGCTGGGTGCTGCCTTGGCTTTGACCACCACGGGCCTGCCGCTGGACGCCAACGGCGACCGTGTCGGCGGGGCCTTCGCCTGGTTCACGCCCTACGCGCTGCTCGGCGGACTCGCCCTGGTCGGGTTCTGCCTCGTGCACGCCTCGGCCTTCCTGGGGCTGAAGACCGAGGGACCGGTCCGGGTGCGTGCCCGCCGGTTCCTCCTGCGTTTCGGCCCGGCCGCGCTGGTGCCGCTCACCGTGTGGGTGCTGGTCGTTCAAGTGCTCCACGGCAAGGCCTGGACCTGGCCGCTGGTCGGTGCCGCGGTCCTCGCGGCGCTCTTCGGGTGGACCAGCGCCCGCCTGGGCCGGGAAGGCCGCGCCTTCGCCGGCTCCGCCGCACTGCTGTTCTGCGGCCTCACCTCGATCTTCGTCAACGTCTACCCCGTGGTCCTGCCTTCCACGATCGACCCCGCCCACCACCTGACGGTGGCCAACGCCTCCAGCAGCGACTACACCCTGGGGGTCATGACCGTCGTGGCCGCCATCGGCTTGCCCTCGGTGATGCTCGCTCAGGGCTGGAGCTACTGGGTGTTCCGTCGGCGCCTGACCACCGGCCATCTGCCCGCCCCCCACCCCGTCCTTCCCGCCGTTGCCCCGAAACTCGCCGCGGGTACCCGACGTGAGGGTGTGCCGGGGACGGGCGCGGACGGGAACAGGCAGGCATGAAACGTCCCCCGCTGGGCCCCGGCGGTGCTGCCACAGTTTTCACCCTCGGCCTCCTCGGAGCGCTCAAAGCCCTGGCTCTGATCGGCGTGGCCGAAGCCCTGGCCCGCGGCATCGTCGGGGTCATCGCTCATGACACGGCGGCCTGGCACCGGGCTCTGCTGGTCGGGGTCGGTGCTGGGCTGCTGCGTGCCGGAACCATCTGGGCCACCCAGGTCGTCGCCGTCCGCGCCGCCGGGCGGGCGAAGCGGGGGCTGCGCCGAGAACTCGCCACCCGCCTCCTGGCCGGGGGCGGCCACGACGTCGGCGCCACGACCACCGTGGGCACCCTCGGCCTCGACGCCCTCGACGACTACTACGCGCGCGTGCTGCCCTCGGTCACCGCCGCCGCCACCGTGCCCCTACTGGTGGGGGCGAGAATTCTGGCGGCCGACTGGGTCAGCGCCCTCATCATCGTGCTCACCGTGCCCCTGATCCCGGTGTTCATGGCACTGATCGGGCTGCACTCCCAGGACAAGGCCCAGGAGTCCTCCGCCGCCCTTCAACGACTCTCCCATCACCTGGTCGAACTCGCCCGTGGACTGCCCGTCCTGGTGGGTCTGGGGCGGATCGAGGAGCAGGCTGCGGCGCTGCGCGATGTTTCCGAGCAGCACCGGCACACAACCATGGTGACCCTGCGCACCGCGTTCCTCTCCGCGCTCGTGCTCGAGCTGATCGCCACGCTCTCCGTCGCCGTCGTGGCGGTGTTCGTCGGCGTGCGCCTCGTCTACGGTGACCTCGACCTCCTGGTGGGACTCGTGGCCCTCATCCTCGCCCCGGAATGCTTCGCTCCCTTCCGCGACCTCGGCGCCGCCTTCCACGCCTCCCAGGACGGCATCGCGGCCCTGCACCGCTCCCGTGAGCTCGTCACCGAGCCCCCGGCCCCCGACATCCGCAGGCCGACGCCACCGGACTCGAGCCCCGCAACGATCAACTCCCAGCCGGACACGCCAGCGGACCAGGCACCCATGGTGCGGATCAGTGGGGTGGTCGTGCGCTACCCAGGACGGCTCTTCCCAGCAGTATCCGGTCTTGGCGCCGAGATCCCTTACGGAACGATCGCCAGCGTCGAAGGCCCCAGCGGCAGCGGCAAATCCACCCTGCTCGGGGTCCTCGCCGGAACCATCGAAGCCCAAGACGGAACCATCCACGGGATCGACCCGGCTGCAGTGGCCTGGGTGCCTCAGCACATTCACACCGTCGGTGAGACCGTCCTCGACGAGATCCAGCTCTACGCCCACGACACCGCTTCCGCCCACCACACCCTCGCCCGAGTCGGACTGACCGAGCTGGCCGAGGCGGACCCGAACCAACTCAGCCCCGGGGAACTGCGCCGCCTGGGCCTGGCTCGGGGCCTGGCCCGCATCACCGCCGGGGCCCGGCTGCTGCTCCTCGACGAGCCCACCGCCCACCTCGATCCCACCAACGCGCACCGGGTCGAAACCCTCATCGACGCCCTGCGCGGCACCACCACCGTGATCCTGGCCTCCCACGAAACCGAGATCACCGCCCTCGCCGACCAGAAAGTGCTCCTGGGGCAGCCCGCCAGCCCCCGCGGGGAGGGGGCGCATCGCCGACCAGGAACCACCGCCCCGGAGGAGCAGTCGGTGCCTGATCGCCAAGCTGAGGCGTCCCACCCTTCACTCGCCGAGACCTCCGGTGGTGCGTTGGGCGAGCTCGCGGCGTTCCTCGCCTCCACTCGCTGGCGCATGCTGGGGGCCGCGGCCCTGGGTACGGCCTCGGCCCTGTTCGCCGCCGCCCTCACCACGCTGTCGGGCTGGCTGATCGTGCGCGCCAGCGAGCAACCGGGAATCATGTACCTGATGGTCGCCATCGTCGGCGTCCGCTTCTTCGGCATCGGCCGTGCCCTGCTGCGCTACGCCGAGCGACTGGCCACCCACGACGCCGTCCTGTCCGCCACCACCGAGCTCAGGTCCCGGATCTGGGCCGGGCTTGCTACCCGTGGTCTGGCCTCCCGGGCCCTGGCCACCGGCGGGGCCGCACTGGAGCACCTGGTCGAGGCCGCAGACCGGGTCCGTGACCTGGCCCCGCGGGTCCTGCTGCCACCGATGGCCGGGGCCGGCACCGCCCTGGGGGCTGTCGTCGCCGTCTTGGCCCTGTGCCCCATCGCGGTGCCCACGCTCCTGGTCGCCGTCCTCGGCGGGCTGCTCGCCGGGCCCGTCGCGGCGCTGCTGGCCGACCGCTCCGCGGCCCGCCATCTCACCGTGGTGCGCTCCAGGGTGATCCGCCGCTTCGCCGCGATGGTCTCCGCCTCCGGTGAGCTGCGCGCCAACGGTCGAGCCAAGGACATGCTCGCCCGGCTGGATGACCTCGAGCAGCGCGCGGACACCGCGGCCCGCTCCAGTGCCTGGGCGCGGGGCCTGGGCGAGGCCGTCGTGGTGCTGGCCTGTTCCCTCTCCTCCGTGCTGATGCTGGCAACCACCGCCGAAGCCCTGGCGGCAGGCACGATTTCCGCACCGGTCGTCGCCGCGCTCGTGCTGCTGCCCCTGGGTCTGATCGATCCGCTGCTGGGCGCGGTCGATGCGGTACAGCAGTGGCCTGCGCTGGCCCAGTCGCTGCGCAAGGTCCATGCCGTCACTCCCACAACCACCCGCCATGAGCGGCCTCAGCCCCCCACCGGGGCGGTTCCGACTCAAGTCCAAGAACTGACGCTGGCCGACCTGGCCGTCACCTGGCCGCAGGCGCCGGCCCCGGCATTCCGCCACCTCCAGGCCACCGTGCGCCGCGGCCAGTGGCTCGTCGTTGAAGGTCCCTCCGGCTCAGGCAAGTCCACCCTGCTGGCGACCCTCCTCGGCCACTTGCCCGCCGCGGAGGGCTCATGGCAGGTCAACGGCTCCGACAGCACCACCTTCAACGCCCGGCAGCTGCGGCGACGCTTCGCCTGGTGCCCCCAGGAGGCGCACCTGTTCGACTCCACCATCCGCGGCAACCTCCTGCTCGCCCGGGGGAAAGACGATCGGCCCACCGATGAGGACCTGCGCGAGGTCCTCACCCGCGTGGGCCTGGACTCCTTCATGGACGGATTGCCCCAGGGCCTGGACACACCAGTCGGGCCCAGCGGAGGGAGTCTCTCGGGAGGCCAACGACAACGCATCGCCGTCGCCAGGGCGCTGCTCACCCGTGCCGACGTCCTGCTTCTCGACGAACCCACCGCTCACCTCGAGGCACCCGCTGCCCACGCGCTGATCTCCGACCTGCGCTCAGCACTGTCTGACCGCGTCGTCGTGCTCGTGACCCACCACGCCGAACAACGTACTGGAGCAGACGTCCACCTCCGCCTACCAGGGGTGCACCCGCACTCCGCACCGCAGCCCAGTGACCATGCGCAGGCCAGAAACGGCGACCGGTCACTGACGCGTGTTCCCTGACCGGTCCCGCCAACGCGACCGATCTCAGGCGCTCCAGATGGGATACACCCCTTCCGGGGACTCTCCTCAACCCGTCCTCAGCCCCCGACGCCCGGCCGGCCTGCGCTGGCGCGGGTGGATCCACAAGGCTCCGAGGGGACGTCATGGTGAATAGGACTGTCACATCACGAGACTGCTGGACTTTCTCACGCTGTCGGGGCGCTGGAAGTGTCGGTACCGGTGCTCGCTGTGGCGTCTTCGGCGGGCGGCACGGTGGCGGGGCGGGGTGCGCGGCCCAGATCCACCACACGGTAGATCAGACCCGCCACCAGGCCCCCCAGCAACGGGGCAACCCAGAACAGCCACAGCTGGGACAGGCTCTCAGCACCACCGATGACCGCGGTGCCGGTGGAGCGGGCCGGATTCAGCGATCCGCCGTCGAAAGGCGCCAGGATGGTGAGCAGGAAGGCGAAGGTCGCCCCGATCGCCACCGGGGCCAGTACCGCGTTGGCCCGCGGGGCGGTCGAGCCCAGGACCACGAGGACGAACAGGGTCGTCGCCACGAACTCGATCAGAAGCACGGTGGGCCAGCCGGCTTGGGAGGTGGAGTTCTCCCCGTAGCCGTTGGCCACCGCACCCAGGGCTTGGGCGGTGGTGGAGGCATCGATCAGTGTCATCAGCACCGCCCACAGCAGGCCCACCGCGACCAGTGCTCCGAGCACCTGGGCCACCACGTAGCCGAGGGCGACCTTGGTCGGAGTGCGCCCGGCCACGACCGCCGCCAGGGTCACTGCTGGATTGAAGTGTCCCCCGGAGACGTGTCCGAAAGCCACCAGTACCGCCAGCAGCGCCAGCCCGAAGCCCAGTGCGGAATCGATCACCGCGGTGGCGAAAATGCCCGTGCCCAGCCCGGCGAAGACCAGCACGGTAGTACCGGCGAACTCCGCCGCCCACCGGGCACCGGCCGACGGGGCCGGGGTCACCCCGCCGGTGACGGAATCTTTGCGCACCGCATCCGGGACCGGGGCCACCAGATTCTGGAAGTCGGGGGCGGCCGTGTCCGTAGCACGGGCAGGCGCGGTGGATCCCATAACAGCGGGTCCCGAGGCGTTGTCGGTCATAGGGGGTTCTCCTGCAGGTCGCTCGACACGGCAGTGCCAAGATGGTGGGTCAGCAAGTCCGGGCGTGGGTGCCGGTGCCATAGGACCACGGTTTGCTGAATGGTTCTTGAACACGGGCCCAAACGTGTTGATCCCACAGCCGGTCCTTGCTGGTTGGTCGCTTCACTGTCGGCGAAGGGGTGGTTCCGCCTGTTGAAGGACTCCTTGGTGGGGCTCCCTGGTGGGTCCGGCTCCAGCGAGGGCCAGCCCATCGGGTCGGAAATGGCCGGGACGACGGGCAGGGAGGTGATGACTCTGCCACCCCACCGGTCCTGGACGGGGGGAGGAGTAGGGACTGGGACGGCGGTCGGCCTGATCGGGTGAACGAGTCAAGAGCACCCGGTCGGGCTGATCACCGCAGGTCAGTGCAGACTCAGGGCTGTGGTGGTGATCTCGGAGATGCCGATCTGGTCGATCAGTGCCGGAAGGTCCTCGGCCTCGGGTCTGAAGCCCAGCAGCGGCACGGTGGAGCCGGTGTGGTCCTGGGACTTTTCGGTCGGGGAGGTGGCGTAGTGGAGATTCATGCGCCCACCGTCGGTGGTGGCTAAGGTCGCCGTCGCGCCGGCGGACCGTCTCAGGCTGCCTTCACCAGGTCAGGTCGTGGCAGCCGGGCCGGTCGGCGGGTTCTACCTGCAAGGTGGCGTGCTCGATCGCGTACCGTTCGCGCAGCACGTCCTGGGCGCCGACGAGTACCTCCTGGTGGTCCGCGCCGGGGGCCGCGACGAGGTGGGCGGTGGCCACGTTCATCCCCGAGGTCAGCGTCCACAGGTGCAGGTCGTGGACCTGGGCCACCCCGCCGACGTCGCCGAGGGTGGCCGCAACGGTTTGGGGATCGATGCCGGCCGGGGCGTGCTGGCCGAGCACGGCGAGCACCTGCCGTCCGAGGGTCAGCGCCCGGACGATGACGAAGACCGCGATGAGGGCGGCCACGACAATGTCCCAGATCGGATTTCCCGTGAGGATGATCAGGGCGCCGGCGATCATGACGCCCACCGAGCCGGCGGCGTCGGCCACCACCTCGAAGTAGGCGCCCTTGACGTTCAGGCTGTCCTTGGACCCGCTGCGCAGCAGGAGCATGGAGACGATGTTGATGACCAGCCCGATGAAGCCGACGACGAGCATCGTCCCGGAAGTCACCTCGGGGGCCTCGCCGAACCGGCCCATCGCTGAGACGATGACGTAGGCGCCGACACCGAGCATGATCAGCACGACCAGGCCGGAGGCGAAGATCTCGGCCCGGTAGGAGCCATACGTGCGCCGGCCCGTGGTGTCCGGTCTGGTGGCGATGTGGGTGGCCAGCAGTGTGCTGGCCAGGGCCACCACGTCGGCGGCCATGTGGCCGGCATCGGAGATGAGCGCCAGGGAATTGGAGACCAACCCGGCGACGAGCTCGACGACGAAGAAGGTCGCCGTCAGCGCGAACGCCGCAGCCAGCCGCCGGCGATAGCGCCCACCCGCGTGCCCTGCGGTGGGCATGGCCGGCCCGTGGCTGTGCCCGGCGCCCATCAGGAGCTCCCCTCGTGCCGGGTGTGCTCGCGGCTGAGATCGAGCAGCATCCGCACATGAGCATCGGCGAGACGGTAATACACCATCCGCCCGTCCCGTCGGTTCTCGACGACCCCGGCAGTGCGCAACAGGCGCAGGGCCTGGGATACCGCCGTCTCCGGGACCTCCACCGCGGCGGAGAGGTCGCACACGCACAACTCACCGGCCTCGAGCAACGCGTAGAGGATCCGCACCCGACGCGGGTCGCCGAACAACCTGAACATCGCGGCGAGCTGCACCGCCTCGGCGTGCTCGGGAATGTTCTGCCGGGTCAGCGCCACCTTGTCGGGGTGGGCCGCGACGACCACGCAAGTCTCCAGCGGGGTGACCTGAACCATGAGACCTCCTCACATCTGACTAGATCTGCATATGTTATCCCATGGGGCATCTTCCGGTACCCAGGGCCAGCGCCACCTTCACCCAGGGGCGCAACCGATGCCGGAGCGGTCATGCCGCCAGCCCCTCGATGGCCGGTCAGGGTCTCCGGCAGTCTCCAGGGCCTGAGCCCTTTGAGCATCTGCATCGGGCGTCGCGGACTGGTTCACGTCGTGTGGATGGTGCGCCTTGTCCGTCCCGGGCTCATCCTGGCCGGACATGCGCGGCGCATCTGCGGGCTGCCCCCTTCACCGCCTCGTCCAAGCCGACCCTGACCCCGCGCACGTGCCCATCCTCGTCGCATGAGCGCAGCCTTGCGGTGGAAGGGCCTATGCAGGTGCCCTGCTGGTCAAGGGCGGCGTCCTCGTGTGCTGTCTCGGGTACCCGAAATGTTTGCTGGCCTGCCGATTGGCTCCGACGGCTGGTTGCCAGGCGGCGGAACGGGCGCATCCTGACCACGACGGGCCCGGAGGGCCGGGGCGTCACGTCGTCGTGGCTACCGGAACGGTGGCCCAGCAGGGGCCGACCGACTGTCGAAGGCGCTGTGCATTGCTATGTGTCCGGCGGAGATGTTGTTGGTGTCCGCTACCGATGTCGCCGGCGTGATGGGGACCAGCTGCTGTTGCAGCTGGGTCCGGGCTCAGTCTTCGCGACGACCGGGGGTGAGGACGAGCCCGCGCCCGGCGCCGGCGGTCCGGGCCAGGGCCCGCTCCAGCGGGCCTTGCCCGTAGGCGCGTTGCCAGGCCACGGCGAACACCGCCGCCCCGCCTGCGTGGATGAGGAACCACAGCATGGGCACCTCGTAGTGCACCATCGCGGCCAGGGCCAGCAGGTGGGCCGTGTAGAGGGTCAGGGTCATGGAACCGGCAGCACTGAGCGGCAGCAGCCAGGCGCCGGATTTCCGCCCGATGAGCAGGAACGCCCCCAGCACGGCTGTGCCGGAGCCGAGGCCGTAGAGGATGGCGATCGGGGTGTTGGTGTGCGGGCCGGGGATCAGCATCCACCACCACGTGGTGTCGGGCAGGACGGGGTCGGGGCCCCAGATGAGGATCTCGTCGATCTGCTCGTGGCTCAGCGACGGGGTGGAGCTCATCAGTTGGTCGTAGCCGCCGGCCTGGAGGATCAGCACCCAGTAGACCAGCCACGCGGCCAGAGCCAGGATCAGACCGGCTACGAGCAACCGGCCCTGGACGTGCAGGGACCGCAGGTTGAGCCGGCCGATGGCTATGCCGGCGAGCAGGTAGGTCAGGTACGGGAACGCGGGGTAGGTGCCGGTCAACAGCACCTGGGACAGCACGGTGCCGGGGTCGGTGAGCACCCCGGTGATGGTGGGGTTGTAGGTCTCCATCTCCGGTAGCGCGTCGCGCAGGGACTGCATCAGCACGGGGGCGAGCACGGCGTTGACCCCGGCGAGGACGAACAGGGTTCGTGCGGGCAGGTGCAGGAAGGGGATGGCCAGCAGGAAGAACACCCCGTAGTAGATCAAGATGTTGTAGGCCGGCGGGTCCTCCGGCATCACCTGGTTGACGAGCAGACCCAGCACGGTGATCAGCACGGCCCGGACGAGCACCCCCACCCGGTCAGCCGTCATCGTCCGGCCCCGGTGGGGTGTGCCTGCGCCGGTGGAGAAGGCCAGGCCGACCCCGGCCAGCAGGGCGAACAGGGCCGCGGCCCGGCCGGCGAAGAGCTGCCACTGCAGGGTGACCTCGTAGGTCTCGGGGTCCCAGGCGGGCAGAATGTGGATGGAGAACATCCCCAGCAGGGCCAGACCCCGGGCGGCGTCGACCCCCACCAGCCGTGGCTTCTTCACCAGCGGGAGCTCTGAGCCCCCTGTTGGTCCCCGCGTCCCCGAGTTCGGATGGTGGACGTTGACCATGCTGGTGCGTTCCTTCTCTCGGCTGTACCGGCGGGCCCCCGCCCACCGGTCCGGACCTCCGGGCCCTGTCTATCTCCATCCGACCAGGACGGACTTTCCCAGGCTTATCCTTTTCCTGTGTCCTGGCTGTGGAAGCAGCTCCAGTCGCCAGTGCCTGCCGCGAGGCTTGCGGACGGTTTTCTCCGGCCCCGCCACCATCAGCACCACGGACGTGCACCAGGTTCAGAACCGGTGGAGATGGTCAACGATCGGGTTTTCTACGCCCGGGGAGGAGTTGTCCTTGGCCAGACGATGTCCTGCAGACCACCGGGGACCACGCACCGGGTGACGGCAGGGACCGGCCGCGTCGGCGTCTTTGCCCGCCCCGACCGGCTCCGGTCGGCGGCTGATGCCTGTGGGGCTAGCGGTTCTCGGTGCGCTGCTGCAGCTGATCCAGGTAGGCGTTGTAGGCATCCAGATCCGGGGTGCCCCTGACGGCGGTTTCGGCCTCGTCGCGGGCGGCTTTGCGCGCATCGTCGCGGTGCCACTGGCTCATGATGAACAGCAGGATCAGCACGGACGGTAATTCGCCGTAGGACCAGGCCAACGAGCCGGCCAGGACCTGATCGGCCATCGGGTCGAGATCCCAGCTGTCCGGCGGGGTGGCGAAGAAATCCACGACGGGCAGCGGAGCCATCATGACGATGACGCCGAAGAAGGCGTGCAGCGGCATCTCGGGGACAATGTCGGCCAAGCGACTGCCGTAGGTCTGCTTGGTCGGTAGTGGATCGGCCGACAGCAACGGAACGGTGAACAGGATCCCGGAGGCCAAGAACAGCAGTTCCAACCCGGTATGGCCGTACCAGGTGGGCAACAGCCGGTCGTCCAGCCCGCTGAGATACACCCCGTAGAAACTGACCAGGAACAACGGAACCAAAAAGGCGGGATGGACGGCGAACCTGCCCCACCGGGAACGCAGACCCCCCAGGGCCAGACGCAGCACCACGGCGCCGGGTCCGCGGTGGGGTGTGGCCCGCAGCAGCAGGGTGCCCGGGCTGCCCAGGACCAGCAGTGCTGGGACGATCATCATCAGGGTCAGCTGCTGGAACATGAACACGGAGAACATGCGCAACCCGTAGCCTTCGATTCCCGCGCCCATGATGAGCGCGGTGGCCGCGCACCCGGTGAGAAAACACAGGGTCCGCCATACCGGCCACCGCCGGCGTGCTGTCCACAGCCGGGCTGCTCCGGCCAGATACAGCACAGCCAGCACCAGCGCGATGGCCGGGATGAGCGGAACCGGTTGCATCGTGGGAGCCAGGAAGTTCTCCAGGCTCGGGGGCTCGATCGGAACCCAGACCGGGCCCTCCACGCTGCGGTCAACCATGGTCACGGAAAGCATCGACTGCCATGGCCGCATTTTCGCACGCCACAGAACGGTCCCGGGGTCCTGATCGGGCCCTGAGCCCAGGACCGGTCCGAGAGGGGCGGGCGTGCCCCACCGGCCCCGTCCCTGACTTCCATGGGATCTTGGAGGTGGTGGCCGAAGAACCCCGGTGGATTCCGATCACGGCGCGCAGCGGGGCCGAGCCTGGAGACCGGTTCACGTCTGAGCCCGTCAGCTTTTGCACGGGCCCGGCCACGTGTGCTGATCCTGGTGTGCGGATGGGGATCATGATGGGGTGCGGCGCTCGGCCAGCAGGTCCTCCATGTAGTCGATCTCGGAGGTCTGGCTGGTGGCGATCGACTGCGCCAGGGACGTCACCACGGGATTCTCGGTGCGCTCCAGGATGGCCTGGGCCATGGTCGCACCTGCCTGGTGGTGAGGGATCATCAACTCGAGGTAGAGCCGTTCAGCTTCCCGGCCTTCGGCGTCCTCCAGCTGGTCCAGCTGTTCGGCGGTGGCCATACCCGGCATTCGCGCATCCAGGCCCGGGGTCGTGGAGTCCATGCCGGGCATGGACGTGTGGTCCTGCGCGCCGTCGTCCATCCAGGCCATGGTCGGCTGGGGCGAGGCCTGGGGCAGCCCCCACACGGAGAGCCACCCGTACATCTGCCCGGCCTGTTGCTGCTGGGTGCGGGAGATGTCGTAGGCCAATCGGCGGATCTCCGGATCCTCCGTGCGGTCCCGGACCAGGGAGCTCATTTCCACCGCTTGCAGGTGGTGGGTCTGCATGTCGCGGGCGAACCCGGCTTCCGGGCTGCCCTCCGCCGGGGTGGACGACGTTGGAGCGCTCAGCTGCCCCACCGCCCAGCCGGCAGCTGCCAGTAGCACGGCCGCCAGCACCAGCAGGACCCACCGTCCCCGGTGCCCTGCCACGCTCCTGGAGGCGGCGCCGGTGCTGGTGCTCACGCGACCCGGCTGGGGGCATCGATGCCACCGGTGCAGGACGCCCCGGGCTCCGGGGCCTCGGGGGACTGCCAGTACTTGGTCACGAACTGCTCCAGGCGCTCATCCTCGGGGGAGTCCACGGCCACCTGAGCCCCCCACGCCGAGACCATTATGGGGGCGCCCAGATCCTCGTAGGGGGAGAGCACCACGTAGGTGTCGGGGACAGCCTGGCGCAGGGCCTCCACCTGGTCCTCGGACAAGGCGGAGGGGTCGTAAGCGGCCCACACCGCCCCATGCTCCAGGGCGTGCACAGCGTTCTCCTCGGGCACCGGCTCCGTGTAGACCCCGCAGTTGAGCCAGGCACTGGCATGGTCCCCGCCCACCGGGGGCGCCTGCTCGTAGTCCACCGCGGCCTCCACATGGGAGTTGCCGAGGTCGCCGAAGGTCTGCAGCCCGGCGATCTCGATGTCCTCCCGCGCCTGGGGCGGGGGATCGTTGATCACCGCGACGGCCACTAGAGCTGCGACCGCTGCGACAGCGGTCACCGCACCCGCTCCCGCCAGGACCCGCCGCCTACGGGTGGCCCGGGCATCGGCCGCCCAGTGCTGATCCAGCAGCGCAGCACGTTCCTGCCGCGCCCGCTCCGGGTCCGTACCATCCGCCATGCGGTCTCCTCCAATGGACCAAAAAGGGTCTTGCTCCTCCTGAACGGGCAGGACGCTAGCGCACTGTGCTGGGTCTTTCCTGCACGGCCTTCTTCGGAAGATCGTCGACCACCCACCCCTGAACACGTTGACGAGGATGCCCGCTCGGGCGAACTGGGCATCGACGGGGCCGGGAAGACGACGACGGCCGCGGCGCTGGTGGCGGCGGAGCGGCAGGCGGGACGGGAGGTGATCGTGCTACGCAACCGGTCCGGTCGCCGTTGGCTGGCACGCACCTCGGCACGCGTCGGGGTGGAGGTGCCGGTGCGGTGGGCGGACCGGTTCGAAACCGGAGTGCGCACCGTCAACGTCCTGGTCTGCCAGGTGCGTGCCGCACGCCGGGACGGTCTGGTGGTGATCAACCGCCACCTGGTGTGCCAACTGGTGCTGCGACGGGTCCGGGATCTGCCGCCGGGCCGGGTGCTGCCGTGGTTGGCGGTCACCGTGCTGTGCGGGGTTGTTGTGGTCGTTCTCGACGTCCCGGCCGAGACCGCCCATGCACGGATTCCTGCCCGCGGGCAGGATGCCGAGTCGCTGGAGTATCTGCGCGCGGCCCGGGCGAGAACCGCCACTGGGGCACCCAAGGCGGTTCTCGCCCGGCTCGCACGACTCACCGGAGCCAGCGCTCATCATTGAGCTTAAGTAAAGGCGGTGTGTAGATACCATCAAACATGGTTAATAACGGCTGCGCGCCCTATTTTCCGGGTTGGGGAAGAGATAACTTTCAGTGTGAGAACCCCCAGTTCTCATCGGCCGGTGCCCCGGGCAGTCCCTCGGGTCAGTGGTGTGAGGGTGCCCTGGTTCGGCCTCCCCTGAGTCAGGGCACCCTTTCGGACTGGACTGGCGCGGCCTTGGTGCGTTGCGGAGGCGGCGGCCTGTCGTTTCCGCCTGAATGCTGACCCTCGGGCGCCGGGCGGATTCAACGGTGATAAGGGGTCAATATTCGCTCGGCGTTGACACAGCCGGCGTGGGATCTTTCGCGCAGAACCCGGTAAGGCGGCGTCGGTTCTCCACTGTCGTTTGTGCCGCTCGTACGTGAGCCTGCCCTTTTCGTCGGCGGCTCACGCAATCTTCATGGGAACTTGAGAGTCCTGCGACCTGAGCTTTAGGCGCAGCACCCATCGTGAGGGCAATACAACTCCGGGTGCCCTACGGCCTCGGATGCGGCCACGGGTCGCACGCTTCGCCGGCCCTGGAGGGGCCGGCTCGATCAGGGGGAGTCATGAGCGCGATGTCACGGGCGGAGAAACCCGATCCAGCGGGACTGGATGATGCACTGATCCGGCCCACGAGCCGGTTGGTGGGGATCGACGCGGCGAGGGGGTTGGCGCTGATCGGGTTGATGGCCATCCATCTGCTGCCGGCCTGGAACGAGGAGACCGGGGAGGCCAGCTGGTCCTGGCGTTTGTTCTCCGGAGATTCGGCAGCGCTGTTCGCGCTGCTGGCCGGGGTCGGGCTGGCGCTGACCTCCGGGGGGCGTCACCCGCACCAGGGTCGGAAAATGACCGCTGACCGGATCGGGCTGCTGGTACGGGCGGTGCTCATCGCCGCTGTCGGTCTGTGGATCGGCACGCTGATGTCGGAGGACCCGCCGGCCTACAACATCTTGATCTACTACGGGGTGTTCTTCCTGCTGGCGATCCCGTTCCTGCACGCCGGCCCGAAGGTGCTGTTCATCAGCGCTGCGGTCTTCGGGATCGTGTCCCCGCTGCTGATGCAGGGCCTGCTCGATCAGCTGCCCGCCTGGAGCAACTACAACCCCACGCTGACCACCGTGCTCACCGAGCCCGGGGCCACGGCCTCCCAGCTGCTGCTGACCGGGACCTACCCGGCCCTGCCCTACATGACCTACCTGCTGGTCGGACTGGGGCTCGGCCGGTTGAACCTGCGCAAGCAGGAGGTCCAGATCCGGTTGCTGGTCGTCGGTGTCGGGGTCGTGATCTTCGCTCAGGCCGCCTCCTACTTCCTGCTCTACGCCTTCGGCGGCTACCAGCGGCTGCTGGCCGCCTCCTCGATGGGCGAGCACGAGTTGGAGGAAGTGCTGGTGTGGGGACCGGACTCGCTGCCGACCTCCACGGTGTGGTGGCTGGCGATCGCCACCCCGCACACCAACACTCCGCTGGCGATCGCGGCGAGCCTGGGCGTGAGCCTGGCCGTGCTCGGGGCCCTGTTGCTGATCGCCCGGAAGGCCGAGACGTGGCTGATGCCGCTGGCGGCGATGGGGGTCATGACCTTGACCCTCTACACCGCCCACCTGGTGGGCCTGTCCTTCGAGATTCACTACGACCAGCCCTACCTGTGGTTCGTGATCAATCTGGCTGTTGCGGCACTGTTCGCGGTGGCCTGGCACCGCGCCCTGGGCCAGGGCCCACTGGAGCGGGTCGTCAGCCTCAGCGTGAAGGGCACCCGCCGGCTCGTGCTCAACAGATCCTCCGGGGCCTCGCACGGGTAGACGACACTGCACCCCCCACGCGGGCCGTGCCTGCCACCGCAGCTGAACAGCTGCGGTGGCAGGCACGGCCCGTCGTTGTTCCCAGACCTTAAGCCCGGGGCCCTCAGTGTGGCTCAGCCGTTGGGCCGGTGGCGGGGCAGGTGGATCCGGAAGCTGGCCCCGCGCCCGGGGCCGGCGCTGGTGGCTTCCAGGGTCCCGCCCTGGGCCTCGATGAGGGTCTTGCTGATCGCCAGCCCCAGCCCGGAGCCGCCGCGGTGGGCCTCCCGTCCGGTGTTCGCGCGGTAGAACCGCTCGAAGACGTGCGGGAGGCTCTCAGAACTGATGCCCTCCCCGGAGTCGGTGACCGTGTAGGTGACCGCCTCCGGGGCGTGGTCGGTGTGCAGGGTGATGGTGCCCCCCGGCGGGGTGTGGCGCAGGGCGTTCTCCAGCAGGTTGCTCAGCACCTGGCCCATCCGCTCCGGATCCAGCGGGATCGGGGTGACGTCCATGCCGGTGCTCAGCGAGGTGATCGACACTCCCTTGCCGGCGGCGTCGGGCTCGATGGCCGCGACCGCCTGGTCCGCCAGGTGCTGGGGGTCCTGGGGGGTGAGCTGCATCCGGGTCATGCCTTCTTCGGCGGCGGTGAGCTGGCGGATGTCGCGGGCCAGGCGCTCCAGGCGGGTGATCTGGGCGTTGAGGATCCCGGTGGTGTGCCCGTCGAGTTCCACCACCCCGTCCTCGATGCCTTCCAGATGTCCTTTGAGACTGGCCAGCGGGGTGCGCATCTCGTGGGCCAGATCGGCCAGCATCTGGCGCCGGGTGGTGTCCACGGCGTCGAGCCGGGCGGCCATCTCGTTGAAGGAAGAGGCCAGGGAGTCGAACTCCGGGCCCAGCTTCGCCGAGGTGACCCGAACCTCATAGTTGCCCGCGGCGACCTCACCGGCGGCGGTGCTGAAGGAGGCCAGGGACCGCCCGATGGTGCGGTAGAGGTAGAAGGTCAGCAGCCCGGCGATGTAGAGGGCCGGCAGCCCGCCGATGACCAGGGCCGTGAGACTCACCGAGCGGAAGGCGTCCTGAAGGTGCACCAGCCCGGTGGCCGCATCGGCGTGACCGGCCTGAACGAGCTCGTGGTAGAACATGTTCGGCCCGATCAGCACCGCGGTCACGACCACGATGATCAGCCCGACGGCCAGCACCGCGGTCTGGGCCAGCATCAACCGCACCGTCAACGGACTCCAGGACCAGCGTCGGCCCGTCGAGGTGGTGGTGCTCATCGGCCGGTGCCCATCCGGTAGCCGACCCCGCGGATGGTGTGGATGAATTTCGGGTCGGTGGCCGTATCGCCGAGCTTCTTGCGGATCCGCCCGATGTGCACGTCCACCAGGTGCTCGTCCCCGGTCCAGTGCGTGTCCCAGACCATCTCCACCAGCTGCCGGCGAGAGAGCACCAGCTGCGGGTTGGTAGCCAGACACAGGAGCAGGTCGAACTCGATCCTCGTCAGCGCCACCGGCTCCCCGCCCAGATGCACTTCCCGGGCGGCCTCGTCCACCACCAGGTCCCCGATCACCAGCGCCTGGTCCTGACCCGCCGGCTCCGGGGCGGGGGCGGGCCGGGTGCGCACCCGGCGCAGCATGGCCTGGACTCGGGCCACGAGCTCACGCGGGCTGAACGGTTTGGTCACGTAGTCGTCGGCGCCCACCGACAGGCCCACGATCTTGTCGATCTCGTCGTCGCGGGCGGTGAGCATCAGCACGTGGCAGTCCGAGAAGGTCCGCACCTGACGGCACACCTCGATCCCGTCGATCCCCGGCAGCCCCAGGTCCAGCACCAGCACGTCCGGGGAGAAGTCGCGCACCGCGGCCACCGCCTGGTTGCCGTCATGGCGCACCGCGACCTGAAGGCCGGCCTTACGCAGATACTCCACGACCAGTTCCGCCAGGTCGACCTCGTCGTCGACCACCAGGACACGTCCGGGAGAGGGAATGGACATGACGCCTCCGTGGGTTCGTGGGGGTTGGGACGATTTCCCTGAAATGGAGTCTCCGATCGTGGTTCAGATGACGGATCCTTCACGAGGTTCACCCTTCCTCATTGCGCATCCAATCGTCTGCAGGTCCAGGTTGGCGACCGCTGTCATGGAAGATCTCGAGGTTCCCGGCGCCCCGATCATGGCGACCCACCAGGAGACGGGCGCTTGAGCCCCTTCGCGGGGCTCCTCGTGGCAACCACACGGCTCAGGTCTCCCTGCCCAGATTGGGGCTGGTTTTCCCGCGCCGTGGCCCTGCTCCTGCACATCTGGAGGCAGCCTTCGACGGGGTCCGTGGTGGCCTACGGGTGTCGGAGCGCAATGCACTGGTAGGTGGACACAAGGGCGCGTCCAACTGTGGAAGGCAGGGACATGCCCCCGGCCAGGGCAAAGTGTTGCTGGTGGAGTGTGTCGTGCAGACCACTTGCGTGGAGCGAGCGGGGGACTGGTGTCAGCTTTCTCGGGTGGCGATGGCGGCGTCGTCGACCGGGGACTGCTGCGGGGACTCCGCCGCCAGCTCCGGGTGGTGCAGGTCCAGGGCGGGACGCTCGGAGCGGATCCGCGGCAGCGAGGTGAAGTTGTGCCGCGGCGGCGGACACGACGTCGCCCACTCCAGCGATCCGCCGAACCCCCAGGGGTCGTCCACCTCGACCTTCGTGCCGTGGCGCCAGGTCGTGTACACGTTCCAGAAGAACGGGATCATCGACACGCCCAACAACATCGCCCCGATGGTGGAGATCTGGTTCATCCAGGTGAAGTCGTCCTCCGGCAGGTAGTCCGCGTAGCGGCGCGGCATCCCCGAGACCCCCAGCCAGTGCTGGATCAGGAAGGTCATGTGGAAGCCCAGGAACAGCAGCCAGAAGTGGATCTTGCCGATCCGCTCGTTGAGCATCTTGCCGGTGAACTTCGGCCACCAGAAGTAGAACCCGGCGAACATGCCGAAGACCACGGTGCCGAAGAGCACGTAGTGGAAGTGGGCGACCACGAAATAGGAGTCGTTGAGATGGAAGTCCAGTGGCGGGGACGCGAGGATCACCCCGGTCAGACCACCGAAGAGGAACGTGAACATGAAGCCCAGCACCCACAGCATCGGGGTCTCGAAGGTGATCGAGCCCTGCCACATGGTGCCGATCCAGTTGAAGAACTTCACCCCGGTGGGAACGGCGATCATCATGGTCATGAACGCGAAGAAGCTCAAGAACACCGTACCGGTGACGTACATGTGGTGAGCCCACACCGTCACCGACAGCGCGGCGATGGCGATCGTGGCGAACACCAAGCCCTTGTAGCCGAACAGCGGCTTGCGGGAGAACACCGGGATGATCTCGGAGACGATGCCGAAGAACGGCAGGGCGAGGATGTAGACCTCGGGGTGGCCGAAGAACCAGAACAGGTTTTGCCACAGCACCGGCCCACCGTTGGCGGGGTCGAAAATATTGCCACCGAGGGTGCGGTCCATGCCCAGCGCGAACAGCGCGGCAGTGAGTGGGGGGAAAGCCATGATCACCAGCAGCGAGGTGATGAGCACGTTCCAGGTGAACAGGCCCATCCGCCACACGGTCATGCCCGGGGCGCGCATCGCGATGATCGTGGTGATGAAGTTGACCGCGCCCATGATCGTGCCGAAACCGGACAGGATGAGCCCGAACACCCACAGGTCACCCCCCACGCCCGGGGTGAAGGACGCGTTGGACAGCGGTGCGTAGGCGTACCAGCCGAAGGAGGCCGCGCCCTGCGGGGTGAGAAAGCCGGCGGTGGCGATCAGGGACCCGAACAGGAAGAACCAGAACGCCAGGGCGTTCAGCCGCGGGAAGGCGACGTCGGGGGCCCCGATCTGCAGCGGGACGATGACGTTGGCGAAGCCGACGAACAGCGGGGTGCCGAACATCAGCAGCATGATCGTGCCGTGCATGGTGAACAGCTGGTTGTACTGCTCCTTGGTCTCCAGGATCTGCATACCTGGGGCGAACAGCTCGGCACGGATCAGCAGCGCCATCACACCGGCGATGCAGAAGAAGCCGAAGGAGGAGATCAGGTACATGTACCCGATCGTCTTGTGGTCGGTGGACGTGAGCCAGTTGACGACCATCCGTCCCTTGGACCGCGGCACGACCACCGGTGCAACCGCGGGACGTTCCTCGGCGGTGTACTCGTAGATAGCCATGCGACCTCCTCAGGCCTCCCGTACTTCGAACCTCGGTCACCGTAGCGCACCCAGCGGGGACCCACCGGTGTGAATCTTCCACTGAAATTCCCAGGAATCTCCCCAAATGCTCACCCCTGAACATGAGAGACCAGGCATCATTCCCCGGCACCACAGGACAATTCAGTCCGCGCGGCCGTGGGCCCACCGCCGCGTCCCGTCCCACCTCATCTTCTTTACCGTCGTCTCTTCACGGGAAGATGCCAGATAAGTATCTGCTGAGCATCAGGGCTTCATCGAATATTGATTATCTCTATACGTGATCTATACACTCCCGAATCGGATTGTGATTGTTCCGTAATAGACCTGTTATTGTGCACGGTGTGCCGGTTGCTGATCCGCTCGGCATCCCCGTGGCACATCGCCGAGTTCTGCCGGTGCCCGGGGTTCCTGAAGAGAAATCGCTTGGCAGAAGCGGGGAAACCATTTCCGGTCCCGGTGTGCCGGGGCCTTGGGGTTAAGTCGTTCAGAGCGCGTGCGTCCTGAACGGCCGGGTGTCTCCCACCCGAACCCGACAGCTCACCTCGTAGGCAAAGGGAGGAACCCACCCATGTCGCTTTTCAAGCAGAACACTGCCCGCCACCGCGCCGGGACCACCTCGCGCGCCGGGCGCACCACCGCCATCGCCGCCGCTGCTGGTGTGGCCGTGATGGGCTCCATCGCCCCGGCCCAGGCCTACGCCGAGATCCCCGCCGCCTCCGGGTCCTCCTATGCGGCTCCGGCCGCAGGGATGGCCAATCTGGCCTCTTACACCACCCAGGCCCCGGTCACCGCGCAGCCCGCCGACCAGGCCCCGGCCCCGCAGCAGGGCGCCGCCACCTCGAGCGTGAGCCCGCAGTCCACCGCCATCACCGAGATCGCCCCGGCCGCCGGCGGCATCGTGGGCACGGCCATGCAGGGCGTGGGCACCGGCTACGTCTGGGGCGGGACCTCTTTCGGGGCCTGGGACTGCTCCGGGTTCACCGGGTGGGTCTACGCCCAGAACGGCATTGACCTGCCCCGCACCAGTTTCCAGCAGATCGCCGCCGCCACCCCGACTTCCACCCCGCAGCCTGGGGACCTGGTGTCTCAGAACGGTGGCAACCACATCGGCATCTACATCGGTGGCGGCAAGATGGTCTCGGCGCTGAACCCGACCCAGGGCACCTTCGTCCACTCCGTCAACGCCATGCCCCTCGACGGGTACTACACCTACCGCTGAGCCGGACTCGCTGCTGCGGTGGCGGCCGGTCGTTGCCGGACCATCCATCGAGTGTGGAGTGCCCCGACAGGATCCTCGCCGGTGAACCTTCGGGGCACTCCGCGCCTGGATGCAGTCTTGAACAGTCGCGACGATCCTGCCGCCCTGCGCTCGGCAGGGAATCTGTGCGCGGATGTCGACCTTGCTGTACGGCCCCGGAAAGTACGCATGGCCTTGCCTCACCTCCCGCTGGATACGGGCAGCACTCTTCCCGCCCGGCAGGGGCATTGGAGCGACGGCCGCCCGGGGTGCGGTGATGGCTCGGGGGACGGGGATGTCGCAGTGGCGGACGGCACCCCCGTCCGCTCTCACCGTAAGAATGCAAGCTGGACATTGCCCGATCATCCAGGGGAGCCCCATCTCATTTGATACAGCTTCTACTGTACGGTTAGTGCATGAGGATCTTGTCCCCGGTCGAGGTGATGTCTCGCTTCGGCAAAGCACTGGCCGATCCCACCCGGGCCGCGGTGCTGCTGCAGCTGCAGCAGGGCCCGGCGGTGCCTTCGGAACTGGCGGACCGGATCGGGGTGAGCCGTCAGACCCTGTCCAACCATCTGGCCTGTTTGCGTGACTGCGGGCTGGTCGTGGGCGTGCCGGCCGGGCGCAACGTGCGCTATGAACTCTCGGACCCGAAGCTGACCCACGCGCTGGAAGATCTGCTGGGCACCATCCTCACCGTCGAGTCGGTGTGCCAATGCAGGACGCCCGAGTGCGCCGCTGCGGACCGCACCGATGACGCCACCACCCAGGAGATCCCGGCATGAGCGCGGAGCACCACCACGCCCACGCCACCATCGGGCGGCGGGGCAAGCTGGCGGTGGTCTTCGCCATCACCGCCACGATCATGGTCGCCGAGATCATCGGCGCGGTGATCTCGGGCAGCCTAGCGCTGCTGGCCGATGCCGGACACATGCTCACTGACTCGGCCGGACTGCTGATCGCCTTCACCGCTGCGACCTTGGCTCTGCGACCGGCCACGGAGAAACACACCTGGGGTTACCAGCGCGCTGAGATCGTCGCCGCGGCCGCCCAAGCGTCCGTGCTGCTGGCCGTGGGCGGATTCATCGCCGTCGAAGGGGTGCGCCGGCTGTTGGAGCCACCGGAGGTCGAGTCCACGGCCATGCTCTGGTTCGGAGTGATCGGCCTGGTCGGCAACGTCATCGGCCTGGCCATCCTCGCCTCCGGGCGGGGGGAGAACCTGAACATGAAGGCCGCGTTTCTGGAGGTGGCCAACGACGCCCTGGGCTCGGTGGCGGTGATCGTCTCCGCGATCGTCATCGCCACCACCGGGTGGACCCGGGCGGATGCGATCGTGTCCTTGTTGATTGCCGCCCTGATCGTGCCCCGGGCTCTGATCCTGCTGCGCGACACCATTGAGGTCCTGATGGAAACCACCCCGAAGGGCCTGGACCTCGAGCAGGTCCGCACCCGCCTGGAAGCCCTGCCGCACGTGGTGGGTGTGCACGACCTGCACGCCTCAAGGATCGACTCCGACACCCCGGTGCTCTCGGCCCACGTCACCGTTCACGACGGCTGCCTGAGTGCTGAGCACACCGGGGTGGTGTGAGACCCTCCACCCCTGACCCCCTCCCATCCCTGGTACACCCTGCTGCCCGAGACTGAACGGAAACCCCCTGTGAGCACTACCGCCAGCACGCCCACCCCACAGCAGAAGCCCTCGAAGGCCAAGATCATCGTGTGGGTCCTCCTGGCTGCCGTCGTGGCGGCCGTGGCCATCCCGATCCTCATCGCCCGGGCCAATTCCACCCCGGCGGTGCCCGACGACGCGGGGCAACTCGTGCGGGAGAACAGCCGGGTGCTCTCGAAGGCCCCCAACGAACAAGCCGTGCTGGTGGAGTTCCTGGACTATGAGTGTGAAGGGTGCCGGGCCGCCTACCCGTTCGTCGAGGAGCTGCGGGCCGAATACGCCGACACCGTCACCTTCGTCCACCGCTACTTCCCGTTGCCGGGCCACCGCAACTCCATGAACGCCGCCCTCGCGGTGGAGGCCGCGGCCCAGCAGGGACAGTACGAGGCGATGTACCAGCGCATGTTCGAGACCCAGGAACAGTGGGGAGAGTCGGGCGAGGACCAGAGCGCGGTCTTCCGCGGCTTCGCCGAAGACCTCGGCTTGGACATGGCCGCCTTCGATGCCGCGGTGGCCGATCCGGCCACCCAAGAGCGCATCGAGCTCGACGTCGCCGACGGTGAGGCTCTGGGGGTGGGCGGGACCCCGACGTTCTTCCTCAATGGGGAGGTGCTCAACCCCGAGTCCCTGGAAGCCTTCCGGGACGCCGTCGAGACCGCGGCCACCGACTGACAGTGATGAAGGCCTCCTCACCCCACACGTCCACCCCGCCGCTGCCCCTCCGCACGATTCCCAGGCCGGCGCCGGCTGGGCGGCGCCGGCGCGCCGTCGCTGCCGTCTGCATCGGTGTCGGGCTGGTGACCCTGGCCGTGCTGTGGATGGCCCTGGGCTCCTCCGGGGCCACCGCGCCCCGGGAGGTGCTCGACCCCGGGGCCCTGGTGCGCTGGGGGCTGCCGCTGGCCACGACCGTGCATCACCTGGCCATGGGCATCACCTGGGCCGGGCTGGTCTTCGCCACCACCGTAGTGCCCCGATCCACTCCGGTCACCGGGGCGGGGCAGGCCGGGGCCGAACACCCGGCCTTCGCCCGGGCCATGACGGTGGCCGCGGCCGCCGCCGGGGTGTGGACCCTGGCCGCGGTCGCGATCATCGTGCTCAGCTACGCCGACACCATCGGGACCCCGGTCTCCGGCTCGGCCGAGTTCACCGGGCAGCTGGGCTACTACGTGACCCGTCTGATCCCTGGCCAGGCGTGGGCGGTGACCGCTGTGACCGCGGCCCTGACCACCACCCTGGCCGTGCTCGCCCGCTCCCCGGTGCCGGTGGCCGCCACCGCCCTGGTGGCCCTGGCCGCCGTCATCCCGCTGTCCCAACTGGGACACGTGGCCGGGGTCGATGACCACAACGGGGCCGTCAACGCTCTGGCCCTGCACCTGCTCGGTGCCGGGATCTGGACCGGCGGGATCATCGTGCTCGCCCTGCTCGCCCCGCTGCTGACCATTCCGGCCGCAGGCCACCAGACGGCTCGGACCGTGCTGGAACGCTTCTCGACCCTGGCCGGGGTGGCCTTCGTCCTGGTCGCCGTCTCGGGGGTCATCAACACCATCTACCGGATCGGTGGCTGGGACGGGCTGAACTCCGGCTACGGGGCACTGGTGATCGCCAAGACGATCGCCACCGTGGCCCTGGGCGTGCTGGGGTACCTCAACCGCCGGGCGATCACCGCCGGCACCCCGAGGCTGGGCCGGGTGTGGCGACTGATCACCGTGGAAGTCTTCATCCTCTGCGCCGTGATGGCCCTGGGCGTGGCCCTAGGGCGCACTCCCACTCCGGTGCCCCTAGAGCGGCAACCGGACATCACCCCCGCGGAGATCCTCACCGGCTACCTCCTGCCCCCGCCCCTGAGCTTCTCCGGCTGGTTCACCCAGTGGCGCGTCGACTGGCTGTGGATCGCCGTGGCGATCCTCGCCGCCTGTCTCTACCTGGGCGGGGTACGACACCTGCGCCGCACCGGCGCACCATGGCCGGTGGCGCGCACGGCCGCGTTTATGGCCGGTCTGGTGCTGCTGGTCTACGTCACCTGTGGGGCGATGGCCCTCTACGCCCCGATCCTGTTCAGCGTCCACACCACCGCTCACCTGCTGCTGAGCTTCCCGGTGCCGCTGCTGCTGATCGCCGGGGCCCCCGGCCGCCTGGCCGCGGCCCTGGTGCCGACCCGCACCGACGGCAGCACCGGGGCGCGCGAGCTCGCCGCCGCATGGCGCACCTCCCGGGCCGGGGCCCTGCTGGCTCACCCGGCCCCGGCCGGGATCCTGGTCCTGGCAGGGCTGGGTGTCTTCTACTACACCCCCGCCTTCGCCCTGGCCCTGCACACCCACGTCGGCCACGAACTGATGAACACCACCGC
>NZ_CANMRA010000017.1 GCF_947500125.1 uncultured Kocuria sp.
TGCCGTTGCCGTTGCCGTTGCCGTTGCCGTTGCCGTTGCCGTTGCCGTTGCCGTTGCCGTTGCCGTTGCCGTTGCCGGAAGAGTGTGCCGCGGTCATGGCCTCATTCTGGCAGGAGCCGCGCTCAGATCTCCGCGGTGGCCAGCACGGGCAGCGTGGGTGTCTCGGAGCCGCCGGCGGGCTCCACGGTCATGGCCACGGCCCCGGCGCGGTCGACGTCGCCGTCCAACCAGACCTGCACCTGTCCTCCGCCGAAGTGCACGTCCGGCACCGGGGTCTCGTCCTGCAGGAGCCACAGCTGGTACTCCTGCCCCTCCCCCGGTCCCGCGAGGTCGGAGGCGACGAACAGGGCGGCGTCCTCCTGCGCCGAGACCACCAGGGTGGCGGGGCGGCCGTCCACCTCGAGCTGGCGGGTGGTGACGTCCGGGGCGCTCAGCAGCCGGTTCTGCCGGTCCTGCTCCTGGGCGACGAGCTGCTGCTCCCGCTGCTCGGTCTGCGTGCCCACGGACCAGCCGCCGAGGGCGGCGGCGGGCAGGAGCACGGCGGCCGCGGCGGCGGTCAGCCACCGGCGCCGTCCCCGGCGCCGGTCCGCCAGGGACACGACCGTGGCCCCGGACGCGTCCCCGGCCCGGTGCTCCGCCGGGTTCTCCGCCCGGTGCTCGGACTGCTGCTCGGGCTGCTGCTCGGGCCGCGTCCCGCGCACGGCGGCGAGGACGTTCTCCCGCAGCGCCGCCGGCGGCGGCTCGGCGACGGCGGAGGCCAGGTGCGCCCCGACCTCGCCGAATGCGGCCACCTCCTCCTGGCAGGCCGCGCAGCCGCGCAGATGGAGCTCGAACGCGGCTCGCTCGCCGGGCTCGAGGGCGTCCACGGCGTAGAGCACCGCGTCGGCGTGGACGTCGCCGGTCCGGCCGTCCCCCTGGATGTCCTTCACTGCCGCACCCCCAGTGCCGATCTCAGATTGTTGAGCCCGTCGCGGATCCTGGCCTTCGCCGTGCCCAGCGGGACGTCCAGGTGCTCCGCGACCTGGCGGTGACTGTACCCCCGGTAGTACACCAGGCAGACGGCCTCCCGCTGGATCGGGCTGAGCGCGCCGAGCTCCGCCCGCACCTCCCCCGAGTCCAGGGACTGCTCCACCTCGCTCCAGGTGGAGTCGGACGGGGTCTCCGCCTGGCGGAGCTCGTACTGCTGGTCCCGGTCCCGGTCCCGCTGGTTCTGCCGGATCCGGTCCACCGCACGGCGGTGGGCCATGGTGCACAACCACGCCAGCGCCGTGCCGCGGCCGGCGTCGAAGCGCTCCGCCTGTTGCCAGGCCATCAGGTAGACCTCCTGCACCACCTCGGCGGCCAGCTCCGGGGAGCGGACGAGCCGCACCACGAGACCGTGGACCGTCGCCGAGGTCGCGTCGTACAGCCGGGCGAAGGCGTCCTCGTCCCCGTCCACGACACGGCGCAGCAGCTCGGCCTGTTCCTCGCTCCGTCCGGGGGCGGGAGCCGGGGTGCCGGCACCGCCGCTCCGGCCGGTCGGTCCTTCGCTCACACCATCTCGCAGTTCACTCGGGGAGCAGCACCTCGCCCGGGACCCGGGCGAGAGCAGTGTCGAACTGCACCCTGCCACACCGGGCCGATGTCTTGCCATCGACACACTCGCCGTCTCCATGACTCCTGTTCGTCGCGGGACCGGCACCGGACGGGTCCACGGGCCGTCCCGGCGCGGCGAGAAGTTCTTCGCCTCCGCACCCATCCGGGAGCCGACCGGCGGCGAACTCCTCGTGCACACACCGAAAGTGCGCACACGGCACGACCCCCGGTACGACACAGGAGAGAATCTGATGCGCAAGTCCATGTTCCTCACGGTCCCCACCCTGGCCCTCGGCGCGCTCACCATGGCGGCGGCGCCCGCCGCGGCCCACGAGTCCGACATGTGGTCCACCCAGGCCACGCTGAGCGCCCTGAACGGCTCCGGCACCACCGGTGACGTCATGGTCGACGTCCACGGCTCCGAGGCCACCGTCACGATGAACGTCTCCGGCGCGGCCGAGACGTTCATGGACGGCCCGTTCCCGCACGCCCAGCACATCCACATCGCCGCCCAGGGCGTGTGCCCGCCCGCCGACGCGGACACCGACGGCGACGGCGTGGTCTCCACCCCGGAGGGCCACCCGTTCTACGGCATGATCGGCACGTCGCTCACCACCGAGGGCGACAGCAGCCCCGACTCGGCCCTGGCCGTGGAGCGCTTCCCGGGCGGGTCCGCCTACACCTACGAGCGGACCCTCCAGCTGGACGGGGCCACCGCCGAGGCCCTGCAGAACGGCACCGCGGTCGTGGTCGTCCACGGTGTGGACCCGGCCAAGATGCCGGCCGCTGCCGCCGAGAAGATGAGCCCGTTGAACGAGGAGCTGCCCCTGGCCGCCACCCTCCCGGCGGCGTGCGGCACCCTGACCGCCTCGCAGATGGGCGCGATGCCGGAGGGCGGCGCCGACACCGGCGTGGCCCAGGAGACGGGCTCCGGCACCGAGGCCGTGGCGCTCGGCGGCGGTCTCCTGGCCGCCGTGACCGGCGCCGCCTGGACCCTGCGCCGTCGCGCCGCGCGCGCCTGATCCGGCGAGGACGGCTCCTGCCATGACGGGATCGACCCCCGGTCGCCGCGGAGGCCTGCTGGTCTCCGCGGCGACCGCCGTCCTGCTCGCCACCGGCTGCGTCGCCGGCTCCGGTGGCGGCTCCGGTGGAGGGACCCCGGCCGCTCCCGGCGCCACGCCCCCGGCCGCGTCGGCCGCGGCGCCGAGCACTGCCCCGTCCACGCGCCCGAACACGGAACCGGACGCGGGACCGGACGCGGCACCGAGCGCGGGACCGACCTCGCAGCCGCCCGTGCTCGACTCCTCCGCCCCCGTCTCGCTGACCGTCCCGGCCATCGGCGCCGGGTCCGAGCTGCTGCACCTGGGCCTGCGCGAGGACGGCTCCCTCGAGGTCCCGCCCGAGGGGCCCGGCGCCCCGGCGAGCTGGTACACGGCCTCTCCCACCCCGGGAGAGCGCGGACCCGCGGTGCTGCTGGGGCACGTCAACGCCACCGGCGGCGGCCCCGGGGTCTTCGCGGGCCTCCGCGCCCTGGAACCCGGGGACCGGATCGAGGTGGCCCGCGCGGACGGCACCACCGCGGTCTTCGCCGTCGAGCGCGGGGAGCAGTACGGCAAGGACGACTTCCCCACCCTCGAGGTCTACGGCAACACGGAGGAGGCCGAGCTGCGGCTCATCACGTGCGACGGCTACGACCCGGCCACCGGGGAGTTCGACGACAATTACGTGGTCTACGCCGCCCTGGTCACCTGAGCGGCGGGGCCGCCGGCGGTCATGGCGGCCCGCACGAGCACCTCCGCGGCCCTGCGCGCCTGCGCCGCGGCCTCGGGGTCCCGGCGATCGCGGCGTTCGTCCGGGCGCCCTGCGCGAGGAGGCACGGCCGGGGAGGGAGTCCTCGGCGAACCGGTCCGCGTGGTGGTCGTGGACCGCCTGCCGCCGCGCCCGAGGGGTGGCCGCGCGGTCGACGCGCTCGCGCGGGGAACGACCGTTCCCTAGGCTCTCCAGCAGAGAACGACCGTTCTCTGCAGCCATCGCTCCAGCGAGAGGAAGCACATCCATGGGTCACATCACCGTCGGCACCGAGAACAGCACCGACATCGAGCTGTACTACGAGGACCACGGCAGCGGTCAGCCCGTCGTCCTCATCCACGGGTACCCCCTGGACGGCTCGTCGTGGGAGAAGCAGACCGACGCCCTCCTCGGGGCGGGGTACCGCGTGATCACCTACGACCGCCGCGGGTTCGGCCGCTCCAGCCGCCCCACGACCGGCTACGACTACGACACGTTCGCCGCGGACCTCGACACGGTCCTGAGCACCCTCGACCTGAACGACGCCGTGCTGGTGGGCTTCTCGATGGGCACGGGGGAAGTGGGGCGCTACCTCGGCACCTACGGGTCCGCCCGGGTGGCCAAGGCCGCCTTCCTGGGGTCGCTGGAGCCCTACCTGCTGCAGACCGAGGACAACCCCACGGGAGTGCCGCAGGAGGTCTTCGACGGACTGACCGCCGCCGTGACCGCCGACCGCTACGCGTTCTTCACCGAGTTCTTCGGCAACTTCTTCAACACGGACACGTTCCTGGGCACGGACCGGCTGAGCCAGGAGGTCGTGGACGTCAGCTGGAACATCGCCAGCCGCTCCGGGGCCGTGGCCTCGGTGGCCGCCCAGCCCACCTGGCTGACGGACTTCCGGGCCGACATCCCCAAGATCGACGTGCCGGCCCTGATCCTGCACGGCACCGCGGACAACATCCTGCCCATCGACGCCACCGGACGGCAGTTCCACCAGGCGCTCCCGGAGGCAGAGTACGTCGAGATCGAGGGCGCCCCGCACGGGCTGCTCTGGACCCACGCCGCGGAGGTCAACGAGGCGCTGCTGGACTTCCTCGCCCGGTAGCCGCGACCGTCCCGAGCGGCACGGCCCTCCGCCGCCCGGGACGACGACGAACCCCGCCGGCCGCGCGCTCCACGCGCGGCCGGCGGGGTCCGGTCCTGTCCTGGGGCTCGGGAACCGTCAGTGGCGGGGGCCCCGGTCCGGCTCCCCGGTGCCGGGCACGTCACCGGGGCGGTCGGTCGCGGCCGGTCCCCCCGGCTGCCCGTCCGGGCGCTCGCCGGCGGCGGGGCCACCCGTGGTCGGGCCGCTCGGAGCGGGCCCGCCCGGAGCCGGGTCGCCGGCCGTCCGGTCACCGGGGGCGTGGCCCCCGCCGAGGAACCGGCGCGCCTTCTGCTGGACCGAGTCCACGTGGCGCTCGTACTTGCGCCCGGTGCGCTTGTCCACGAAGCTGCCGGCCTGGTCGAGGACCTTGTCGACCTTGTCCGGGTTGCGCTGGGCGAGCTGCTTGGCCTTGGCCGTGAGCCCCTTGAAGTTCACCATCACGTCTCCTTCCGAGAGAGGTCACCGCGCGCGGAACCGCCGCGGTGCTGCCACGAGTCCATCATGCGGAGCTGTCCGCCGGCTGGCCGCCGGGACCCGGGCGCTCCTGCCCCACCACGTGCTGGAAGCGCAGCAGGTTCTCCGGGTCGTAGAGCGCCTTGGCCCGGACCAGGCGGGCGTAGACCTCCTCGGACCACGCCCGGGCGTGCTCGCTCTCCCCGCCCGGGACCCCGTGCATGTTCACGAACGCCCGTCCCGTGGACCACGGGGCCATGGCCTGCAGGATCTCGGCCAGCGCCCGGGGCGTCGCCTCGGCCACGTGGGGCGCGAGCCAGCCGATGAGCTCCAGGAAGAACGCCGCGTCCCGTCCCGAGACCGCGTCCTGGGTGCCGTCCGCCCGGGCGAACGCCCCGCCCATCAGGCGGATCCCCACCTCCGGCAGCGGGCACCGGCTGCCGGGCCCGGCGCGCTGCAGCAGCGTCATGACCGCGGCGGCGTCGAACTCCCTCAGGAACTCCCCCGTGAGCACGTAGAGCCCCGGCTCGGTGGCGTCCATGTGCACCTGGTCGATGTCCCGGTAGTCCATGGGCCCCACGAGGTCCAGGACCGGCCGCGAGACCTCCCGCATCGGCGCGAGGACCCGGGCCCCCTCCTCCTCCGGACCCACCCAGCAGAAGCGCAGGTGCACCAGCATCCGCTTGTGCAGCTGCTCGGGGACGGTCGGGTCGTGCGGCATCCAGCGCAGGGCCACGGACGTCGAGGCGTGCTCCGGCAGGGTGGGCGCCCACCGGCTGAACGCGCTCAGCACCTCCTGGGCGTCGCTGCCGGGGTAGAAGATCCCGCCGCCGTAGAGGTCCTCCAGCGGGACGAGGTCGAGGGTCATGGCGGTGACGAGGCCCAGGTTGCCCTTGCCCCCGCGCAGGAGGGCGAACAGCTCCGGCTCGTGCCGGGCGTCCACGTGGCGCAGCCGTCCGTCGGGGGTGACCACGTCGAGGCACAGGAGGTGGTCGGCGGCGAAGCCGAAGACCCGCCCGAGCACCGGCAGACCGCCGCCCAGGGTGTAGCCCACCGCCCCGGCGTCGCTGGCCGAGCCGTTGAGGACCGCGAGCCCGTGGGGCGCGACCGCGTCGATCACGCGGCGCCACCGCACGCCGGCGCCGATCCGTGCCGTCCGGCGGCGGGGGTCGACCTCCAGCTCCTGCATCCGCTGGGTGGTCACGAGCAGCCCGCCCTCCATGGGCTGGTCCGCGCCGTGGCCCGTGGACTGGATCCCCACGGGCTCGTGGTGGGCGGCGGCCCACCGCATCGCGGCCACCACGTCCGCGGTGTCGGTCACGCCGACCACCACGTCCGGGTGGTGCACGCCGGCCAGGTTGAACCCGGCGACCTCCTGCGCGAAGCCGTCGTCGTCCGGCAGCAGGACCGGGCCGCGGACCTGCCGGCGGAGTTCGTCCACGTCCGTTCTCGTGATCATGGCGGGCCCCCTCGGCACCGACGATCCGCGGTGCGGGGCCGGACGGTCCCGCACGCGCCACCGAACGGGTCCATTCTCCCACGCGGACGCGCCGGTGCACCCTCGGAGCGGACACCGGATCGTGCGCCCGACCGCCCCGGAGCGCTTCGGACCGCCTCGCACGGCCAGGCAGGACGGCGAGGCCGGGCGAGGCCGGGCGAGGCCGGGCGCGGCCGGAGCGGCGCCGGCGGACCGGTGCCGCCGGGAGGATCAGTCGCGCTCGAGCGGCAGGGAGGGCGCCAGCCGGCGCAGGGACGTGAACGTGGGCACGAGCGCCTCGTAGAGCTGCTCGAACACCGGCTGCAGGGACGCGTGGACCGCGGCGTCGGCGGGGTCCGGGCGCACGGTGGACTGCACCTCCACCAGGTCCGCGGCCACGTCGACGGACTCGATCAGCCCGAGCGCCTGCATCCCGAGCAGCGCGGCGCCGAACCCGGAGCCCTCGTGCCCCGAGGCGAAGGAGATGTCCGTGCCGAGGACGTCGGCGAGCAGCTGCCGCCACAGCGGGCTGCGGGCGAAGCCGCCGGTGGCGCGGATCTGCTCCACGGCCAGACCGGCCGAGCGCATCGACTGCAGGACCAGCCCGAGCTGCTGGCACACCCCCTCCAGGGCCGCGCGCACCAGGTGCTCGCGGCGGTGGGCGCGGGTCAGCCCCACGTAGGCGCCCTTGGGCAGGGAGCTCCAGTGCGGGGCGCGCTCGCTCAGCAGGTAGGGCAGCATGAGCAGCCCCCCGGAACCGGCCGGGACGCTCGCCGCGAGCGCGAGCAGCTCCTCCTCCGGCTCCTCCCCCAGGTCCGGGGCGAGAGCGTCCCCGGCCCAGCCCAGGACCACGCCGCCGTTGTTGATCGCCCCGCCGACCACCCAGCGCCCCGGGGTCAGGGCGTAGCAGAAGACCCGACCCAGCGGGTCCACCACGGGACGGTCGACGACGACGCGCAGCGCGCCGCTCGTGCCGATCGAGCAGGCCGCCACCCCGGGCCGGACCGCACCCAGCCCGAGGTTGGCCAGCGGCCCGTCACTGGCCCCCACCACGACCGGCGTGGTGGTGGGGAGCCCGGTGGCCCGGGCGCCCTCGTCCGTGAGCCCGGGCAGGACGTGGGTGGTGGGCACGAGCTCGGGCAGCTGCTCGGGCAGGATCCCGGCGTGGGCGAGGGCCTCGCCGTCCCAGGCGAGCTCGTGGATGTCCATGAGGCCGGTGGCCGAGGCCACCGAGTGGTCCACCACGAGCGCGTTGCACAGCCGCAGCAGCACGAACTCCTTGATGCCGGCCCAGAACGCGACGCGCTCGCACAGCTTGGGCTCCTGGTCGTGGAACCACACGAGCTTGGGCAGCGGGGACATCGGGTGCACCGGGGTGCCCGTGCGCCGGTGCAGGGCGAGCCCGCCCGCGCTCGCCCGCAGCCGTTCGGCCTGGACGCTGGCCCGGGTGTCGGCCCAGGTGATGAGCGGGGTGAGGGGCTCGCCCTCGGGCGAGAGGCCGAGCAGGCTGTGCATCGCGGCGCTGAAGGACAGCCCGGCCACCCGGTCCGCGCCGACCTCCTCGACCACCGCGCGGACGGTGTCCAGCACGGCCTGCAGGATCAGCTCGGGGTCCTGCACTGCGTGGCCGGGGTGCGGCTCCTCCAGCGGGTAGCCGGCCGAGGCGGCGGCGAGCTGCTGCCCACCCACGGCGAAGGCCACGGCCTTGGTGCTCGTGGTGCCGATGTCGACGCCCACCACCACGGGATCCGGGTGCCCGGTCGCGGCCCGCCCCGGCATCAGTGCCGCTCCCCGGCCCGCAGGGACACGAGGACCTTGCCGGAGACCGCGGAGTCCCGGGCCGTGGCGAAGGCCTCGACGGCCCGGTCGGCGGGGAACTCGTGCGTGACCACGTCCTCGATCCCGGGGCGCGCGGCGAGCAGCTCGATCGCCTCGTCGATCTCGTCGTCGAAGCGGAAGGAGCCGCGCAGCTGGAGCTCCTTGGAGACCAGCGGGGCCAGGTTCACGGGGCGGGCCTGGTCCGGCACCATCCCCACCTGGACCACGACGCCGCCGCGGCGGGCGCCCACCAGCGCGGGCCCCACGGCCGCGGGCACGCCGGAGCACTCCAGCACCACGTCGAACGCCCCGGACGGGACCTGCTCGGTCCCCACCCGGACGGTGCCGTGCACGCCGAGCCCGCGGGCCCGCTCGAGCGGGCCCTCGAGCACGTCGGTGGCCACGACCTCGGCCGCGCCGCGGGCCAGGGCCGCCGCGGCGGTGAGGAGGCCGATCGGTCCGGACCCGGAGACGAGCACACGCCGGCCGGTCACGTCCCCGGCCACGGTGAGCCCGTGCAGGGCCACGGCCAGCGGCTCGGCGAGCGCGGCCCGGCGCAGCGGCAGACCGGCCGGGAGCAGCCGGACCATGTCCCGGCGGACCAGCAGGTACTCGCTCATCCCGCCCTGGGTGTGCGGCCGGGTGGAGGCGCTGCCCAGGTAGGCCCCGCCGGGCCACAGGTGGCGCCGGTCCTCGATCCCGGGCTGGGGCGTGCCGAACGTGGCCGGGTGGACCGTCACCGGGGTGCCGGGGGCGAGCTCGCCGGCGGGGTCCAGGTCCACCGTGCCGGAGACCTCGTGGCCGGGCACGAGGGGCTCCCGGACCACGTACTCGCCGTTGGCGCCCTCGGCCCAGTAGTGCAGGTCCGATCCGCACACCCCGCCGTAGGCGATCCGGAGCCGGACCTGCCCCTCGGCGGGTTCCGGGGTGGGCACCTCCTCGACGCGCAGGTCGTCCTTGCCGTGGATCACGATGGCCTTCATGAGCTCTCTTCCTGGTGCGTCCCGGGGCGCCGCCGCGGTGCTGCGGGGCGCCGCCGGGCGGTGCTGCGGTGCGGTGCGGTGCTGCAGGTCCGGGTCAGAGGACGGAGGTCATGCCGCCGTCGACCAGGACGTTGTGGCCCGAGACGAAGCTGGAGGCGTCCGAGCACAGGTAGACCAGCGTGCCCACGAGCTCCTCGACCTGTCCCCAGCGCCGGGCCGGGGTGCGCTCGACCACCCAGTGGTTGAACGCCTCGTCCTCGATCAGCGCCTGGTTCATCTCGGTGGCGAAGTAGCCGGGCGAGATCGCGTTGACCTGGATGTTGTGCCGGGCGAGGTCCGCGGCCATCCCCTTGGTGAGCATGACCACCCCGCCCTTGGTGGCCGAGTACGGGGCGATCGTCTGCCGGGCGAGCACCGACTGCACGGAGCCGATGTTGACGATCTTGCCCGAGCCGCGCTCCTGCATGCCGGGGACCACGGCCCGGGACACGTGGAACACGCTCGAGAGGTTCGCCGCGACGATGTCCTCCCAGTCCTGGGCTGCGAACTCGGCGAAGGGGGCGCGGCGCTGGATCCCGGCGTTGTTCACCAGGATGTCCGGGACGCCGTGCTCGGCCAGGACCGCGTCGATCCCCGTCCGCACGGCCCCGGCGTCGGTGAGGTCGAAGGCCGCCGTGACCGGGTCCGTGCCCGTGCGGCCGGCGATCTCGTCGCGCACCCGGGCGAGCGCGTCGCCGTCGCGCCCGTGCAGGACCACGCGGGCCCCCGCCTCGGCGAGGCCCGTGGCCAGGGCCCGCCCCAGTCCCCGGGAGGAGCCGGTGACGAGGGCGAGCCGGCCGGTGATGTCGAAGACGTTGCGCACGGCGGCCTCAGGCGATGTAGAAGATGACGAGGACGATGGCGAAGCCGACGACGGACTCGAGGGCCTGCTGGACCGTCCAGGTCTTCAGCGTGGTCTTGACGTCCATGCCCATGAGCCGGCCGACGAGCCAGAAGCCGGAGTCGTTGACGTGCCCGGCGAAGACCGAGCCGGCGGCGGTGGCCAGGACCACGGCCGCGACCTCCACGGAGTTGAAGCCGCCCGCGGCCACGGCCGGGGCCATGAGGCCGGCGGCGGTGACGAGGGCCACGGTGGCCGAGCCCTGGGCCAGGCGCAGGACCACGGCGATGATGTAGGCCGCGAAGATGACGGGCAGCCCGATGCCGTCCAGCGAGGACGCGAGGGCGTCGCCGATGCCGGAGGCGCGCAGGATGCCGCCGAACATGCCGCCGGCGCCGGTGATGAGGATGACGGAGGCGACCGGGCCCAGGGAGGAGTCGATGACCTTCTCCAGGGCGGTGCCGTGCTCGCCGCGGCGGGTGCCGAGGACGAACAGGGCCACGAGGACCGAGATCAGCAGGGCGACCGGGGACTCGCCGAGGGCGGAGAGCACCTGGAACCATTCGGCGTCCGCCGAGACGGTGCCGGCGGCGCGCAGGAAGTCCAGCCCGGTGTTCATGAAGATCAGCACCAGGGGCAGCAGCAGCAGGGCGATGATGGTGCCGACCCGCGGCGGGTTGGTGGGCTGGTCGGGGTCGACGTCGCCGAAGAAGCCCGGGACGGGCAGGACGTACTTGGTGCCCACGCGCTTGCCCCACAGGTACGCGGAGACGTACCAGAGCGGGAAGGCCAGCAGCAGGCCGATGAGCAGGACCATGCCGAGGTCGGCGCCGTAGAGCTCGGTGGCGGCCACGGGCCCCGGGTGCGGCGGGACGAAGACGTGCATGACGGAGAACGCGCCGGCGGCGGGGATGCCGTAGAGCAGCACGTTGTTGCCGCTCACGCGGCGGGCGACCGCGAAGATGATCGGCAGCATGACCACGAGGCCGGCGTCGAAGAAGATCGGGAAGCCCATGATCAGGGAGGCGATGCCGAGCCCGAAGGGCGCGCGCTTCTCGCCGAAGACGTCCACGAGCTTGTCGGCGAGCGCCCGGGCGCCGCCGCTGTGCTCCACGAGCTTGCCGAGCATGGCGCCCAGGCCGATGAGCAGGGCCACCGAGCCGAGCGTGCCCCCGAAGGCGGTGACCGCGGTGTCCACGATCAGGCCCGTGGGGATGCCGGTGGCGAAGGCCGTCAGCAGCGCCACGAGGATCAGGGTGAGGAAGGCGTGCAGCTTGAACCTGATCACCAGGACCAGGATCAGTGCGATGGCGGCTGCTGCGATCGCCAGCAGTGGCGCGGTGCCGAGGGTCTGTGTCCAGTCTTCCACTGAGCTTCTCCGTTGATCTCGTGCCTGCGGACAGGCCTTGGGGTCTCGTCGTGAGCCACGACACACGCTAGGCTGACAGAAAGATCATACTTTTGGCAACAGGGTGCGGCGCGTCGGGGTCGCACAGGACGGACGGAGCGGCCATGCACGGGGTGGAGCAGCACAGCGGGGTGCTGGACCGGCTCGGCGAGAGCATCGCCTCCGGGGCGCGGGCGCCGGGCACCGTCCTGACGCTCGCGGCCCTCGAGGAGGAGTTCGGGGTCTCCCGCACGCTCGTGCGAGAGGTCGTGCGCGTGCTCGAGTCCATGGGAATGGTGGAGTCCCGCCGGCGGGTGGGCGTCACCGTCCGTCCGGAGCGGGACTGGAACCCGTTCGACCCCCGGGTGATCCGGTGGCGGCTCGGCGGGCCGGGACGGGACGAGCAGCTGCGCAGCCTCACGGAGCTGCGGGCCGCGATCGAGCCCGTGGCCGCCCGCCTGGCCGCGGGCCGGGCCGACGGGTCCACCCGGCGGCGCCTCGTGGAGCTCGCCGCCCGGCTGCGCGAGCTCGGCGAGGCCCGCCGCGGCACGGACCCCGAGTACCTGGAGGTGGACACCGCCTACCACGCGCTGCTGCTGGAGGCGAGCGGCAACCCGATGCTCGCCGCCCTGCAGGACGTGGTCGCCGAGGTGCTGTCCGGGCGCACCGCGTTGGGGCTCATGCCCCGCTCCCCGGCCCCCGGGGCGCTCGAGGACCACGAGGCCACGGCCGCCGCCGTCGCCGCCGGGGACGCGGCCGAGGCCGAGGCCCGGGCCCGCTCCGTGGTGACGGAGGTGCTCGAGGGGGTCGTCGAGGGGACGGACCGACGGGACGAGCGAGGGGACGGGCCGACGGAACGGGCAGCGGTGACAGGGAGCGGGACCGGACCGGTGCCCTGATGCTTCCCGGCGTGCTCCGGTGCGCCGCCGCCCCGGCCCGTAGGCTGGAGCCATGGGCATCTCGGAGACCGACCGCGGACACCTGCGACGCTGCGTGGAGCTGGCCCGCGAGGCCCTCGACGCCGGGGACGAACCGTTCGGTTCGGTGCTCGTCTCGGCCCGGGGAGAGATCCTCTTCGAGGACCGCAACCGGGTGGCCGGCGGTGACGCGACCCGGCACCCCGAGTTCGAGATCGCCCGCTGGGCGGCCGCCCACCTGACCCCGGAGCAGCGCTCCGCGGCCACGGTCTACACCTCGGGCGAGCACTGCCCCATGTGCGCGGCCGCCCACGCCTGGGTGGGGCTGGGCCGCATCGTCCACGCCTCCTCCTCGGCGCAGCTCGGACGGTGGCTGCACGAGCTCGGCGCCCCGCCGGCCCCCGTCGCGGCGCTGCCGGTCTCCCGGGTGGCCCCGGGCGTGCCGGTGGACGGGCCCTGCCCCGAGCTGGCCCCGGCGGTGCGGGAGCTGCACCAGGAGCTGCACCGGGCACGGCAGCGGGCGCGGCAGCGGAACTGACCCGCGAGGCCGCGGCTGACGGCCACCGCACACGGCCGCGTCGCCGTGTGCCGCATCCTCGGCGAGGGGTGGCCAGGGCCCCCGTCCGGGGACCAGGATGGAGGAGTACCTCCGGCGGGCGGCGCCCGCCGGAACCGCTCGACGAAAGGAAACGGACATGGTGGACATGGGAGGATTCGCGGACAAGGCGAAGAACCTTGCGGACCAGCACCCGGACCAGGTGCAGCAGGGCATCGACCGGGGCGGCGACGCCGTCGACGAGCGCACCGGCAACAAGTACGAGAGCCAGGTGGACCAGGGCCAGGAGAAGGCCGGGGACTTCCTCGGCACCGGCGAGCAGGACCAGAAGGACCAGCAGCAGAACTGATCCGCAGCGCCTCTCGCGCAGCCCCCGCCCGCCGTCCGGCGCGCGGGGGCTGCCCCGTTCCGGGACACCCGCCCCGCGAGGTCGCGGCTGACGGCGACCCGTCCGTGCCCGGTCGCCGTCAGCCGCGACCTCGGCGCAGGAGGGGAGCGCAGGAGCGCGGCGCAGGAGGACGGCGCAGGAGGGACGGGGGTCAGGCGAGGGCGTCGGCCAGGTAGGGGGCCGTCCGGCTCCGCGAGCACCCGGCCACGTCCGCCGGGGTGCCGGCGCACACGATCCGCCCGCCGGCCTCTCCGCCGGACGGGCCCATGTCGATCACCCAGTCCGACGCCGCCACCACGTCCATGGCGTGCTCCACCACCACCACGGTGTTCCCGGCGTCCACCAGGCGGTCGAGCTGGCGCAGCAGCAGCTGCACGTCCTGCGGGTGCAGCCCCGTGGTGGGCTCGTCCAGGAGGTACAGGGTGTGGCCGCGCCGCGCCCGCTGCAGCTCGGTGGCCAGCTTGATCCGCTGCGCCTCGCCGCCCGAGAGCTCGGTGGCCGGCTGGCCGAGCCGCAGGTAGCCGAGCCCCACCTCGAGCAGGGTGCGCAGGCTGCGCGCGGCGGCCGGGACGTCCGCGAGGAACTCCGCGGCGGTCTCGACGCGCATGCCCAGGACGTCGGCGATGCTCCGGCCCCGGTGGGTCACCTCCAGCGTCTCGGGGTTGTAGCGGGCGCCGTGGCAGTCGGGGCAGGGTCCGTAGGTGCCGGGCAGGAACAGCAGCTCCACGGCCAGGAACCCCTCGCCCTGGCACGTCTCGCACCGGCCTCCGGTCACGTTGAAGGAGAAGCGTCCGGCCCCGTAGCCGCGGGACCGTGCCTCGTCGGTGGCGGCGTAGAGCTTGCGGACCGCGTCGAAGAGCCCCGTGTAGGTCGCCAGGTTGGAGCGCGGGGTCCGGCCGATGGGCCGCTGGTCCACGCGGATCAGCCGGTCCAGGTGCTCCAGGCCCTCGACCGCGCCCACCCGCGCCCCGGCCGCCGGTGCGGTCGCGGCGGCGCCCTCCGGCTCGGCCGGCGCCGCCCCGCCGTGCACGTGCCGGCCGACCGTCTCGGCGAGGACCTGGCTGACCAGCGTGGACTTGCCCGAGCCGGAGACCCCGGTGACGGCGGTGAGCACGCCCAGGGGGACCTCCGCGTCGAGGTCCACCAGGTTGTGGCGCGAGACCCCGCGCAGCCGCAGCCACCGCTCGACCGGTCGCGGCGTGCGCTCCGCCGTCGTGCTCTCCCGGGAACCGTCGCCAGAGCCGTCCCGGGAACCGTCCCGGGCGCCGTCCGGGAACAGGAACGGACGCGTGGCGGACTCCGCCACCTCGGCCAGGCCGGGGACGGGCCCGCTGTACAGCACGGAGCCGCCGCGGTCCCCGGCCTGGGGCCCCACGTCCACGACCCAGTCGGCGCGCCGCACCACGGCCATGTCGTGCTCCACCACGAACACCGAGTTCCCGGAGGCCTTGAGCTCCTCGAGCACGGCGAGCAGAGGTTCGGCGTCGGCGGGGTGCAGGCCCGCCGAGGGCTCGTCGAGCACGTAGACCACCCCGAAGAGCCCGGAGCGCAGCTGGGTGGCGATCCGCAGGCGCTGCATCTCCCCCGGGGAGAGCGTGGGCGTGGACCGGTCCAGGCTCAGGTAGCCCAGGCCCAGGTCCAGCAGCACCTGCAGCCGCGCGAGCAGGTCCTTGGCGATGGTCACCGCGGCCTCGCTGCGCTCCCCCGAGGACACGGCCCGCGAGGCGGTGCCGGCGTGCTCCAGGGCGGCCGTGGGCCGGACCACCTCGGCCAGCTCGCCCAGGGACGCCCCGTTGAGCTCGGCGATGCTCCGGCCCGCGAAGGTCACGGCCAGGGCCTCGGGGCGCAGGCCGCTGCCGGCGCACGCGGGGCAGGGACCCGTGACCACGTACTGCAGGACGCGCTCGCGCATCTGCTGGCTCGCGGAGTCCGCGAGGGTGTGCAGGACGTAGCTCCGGGCGCTCCAGAACCGGCCCTTGTACGGCTTCGCCACCCGGTCGCGCTGCGGGGTGATCTCCACGACCGGCTGCTCGTCGGTGAACAGGATCCAGTCGCGCTCCTCCCGCGGCAGCTCGCGCCAGGGGACGTCGACGTCGTGGCCGAGGTGGCTCAGGATGTCGCGCAGGTTCTTGCCCTGCCACGCACCGGGCCACGCGGCGATCGCGCCGTCCCGGATGCTGAGCGCCGGGTCCGGGACCAGGGACGACTCGGTGACGTCGTGCACGGTGCCCAGGCCCGAGCACTCGGGGCACGCCCCGGCGGCGGTGTTGGGCGAGAAGGCGTCCGAGTCCAGGCTGCCCGCGGCGGACTCCGGGTAGGTGCCCGCCCGGGAGAAGAGCATGCGCATCGAGTTGGACAGCGTGGTGAGGGTGCCCACCGTGGAGCGCGAGCTGGGCGCGCCGCGCCGCTGCTGCAGGGCGACGGCCGGCGGCAGCCCGGTGATCGCCTCGACCGCAGGGTTGTGCCCCTGCTGGATCAGGCGCCGGGCGTAGGGCGCCACGGACTCCAGGTAGCGCCGCTGGGCCTCGGCGTAGATGGTGCCGAAGGCCAGGGAGGACTTCCCCGACCCGGAGACGCCGGTGAAGGCGACGATCGCGTCGCGGGGGACGTCCACGTCCACGTGGCGCAGGTTGTGCTCGGAGGCCCCCCGGACCCGGACCATGCCGGTGCGGGTGACGTCGGAGGTGGGGGCCGGGGTGGTGTCGGGGTGGGTGCTCACCGCCTCCACCCTAGCCATCGGCCGGGCCGGGCGTGGACTCAGCCGGTGCGGTGCCGCTCCCGGCCGACCGACCACGCGGTGTCCGCGGGGGCGGGGTCCACCGCCCAGGCCGACCAGTCGTCCAGGCCGGTGAACCAGCGGGCCCCCTCCCGGCCCGCGACCACGAGCGCCGTGGCGAGCACCCCGGCCAGCCGTGCGTCCGGGCCCACGACCGTCGCGGACCGGGCGCCCGCGGCGGGCCGGCCCGTGCGCGGGTCGACGATGTGCGCCGGGCGCTCGTAGGTGCCCGAGGTCGACACCGCGCCGTCGCCGGGCAGCACGGTCCACGTGACGGCACCGGCGTCGTCGGGGTGACGGATCCCGACCGTCCAGGGCTCCCCGGGGGCGGCGGACCCGCGGGTCACGACGTCCCCGGCGGCCTCGACGCAGACGTTCGCGCACCCGGCGCGGACCAGGTCGTCGGCGATCCGTTCCGCGGCCCACGCCGTGACGTAGCCGGAGGGGTCGAAGCCGCCGCGCACGGCCCACGGGTCGAAGCAGCCGTCGGTCAGCTCCCGGCCCTCCCGGCAGCGCTGGAGCACGTCCAGCACGGCGCCCTGGGCGGCGTCCCACCGGCTGAGCCGGCGCTCGTCCAGCAGACCGGACCGGAGCGCCGTCACGAGCGAGTCGGGGCGGTAGGTGGAGAAGACGGCGTCGACCCACTGCATGTTGGCCACGGCCGTGTCCAGCGCGTGCTGCACGGCGCGCTCGGGCGGCAGGCCCTCCTCGCCGGCGCGGACGTCGACGGTCACGGAGGTGCCCCAGATCATCTCCCGGTGGCGGTGCCACCGGCCCTCGGGGCGGCGCAGCTCGACGGCGGGGGCGCTCACAGCCCGGCCCTCTCGAGCAGCTCCCGGCAGGCCGTGCGGTAGCCCTGCACGGCGGGGTCGGCTCCGCTCACGACGTCGACCCGCGCCGGCCGTCTCGTGAGGGTCTCCTCGTGGAGGACGGGGACGGCGCGGTCGTCGAGCCGCTGCGGGGGGCGTGGGGGGAGGTCTGTGCGATCGATGCCTTCGACTATAGATCTGGGGGTGGTCCCGGGCACTGGACTTTCGGACAGAGTTCCCCGGCCGGGTGCGGGGCGCGGAACGGCCCCGTCCCTGCGCCGGCGCTGGGACGGGGCCGTTCCGCGGTCCTGCTAGTCGGTGATCTCGATGACCTGCAGCGGCAGGTTGGTGCCCGTCCCGCAGAACTCGGTCTGGCACTCCTGGATGAACCCCGAGAGCACGGCCGGCCCCTCGTCGAAGGCCATGTTGAAGGCCACGGCCTGGTAGTCCAGCTCGACCTCGCCGCCCTCGCAGACCCACTGCTTGAAGTAGCTGCCGTTGGCGATCCGCCCCTCGGAGACCCGCTGGGTCACGTTGAGGGAGACGAAGATGTTGGTTCCCGCCGTGCAGGACACCGTGTAGGTGCCCTCGACGGCCGCCCCCTCGGCGAGCCGCGTGGCGTTGCTGATGTCGTAGATCTCCATCGCCTGCGCCGGTGCGGCGGCGACGAGGCCGACTCCTGCGGCGAAGGCGGCGGCCGTGACTGCCCTGGTGGTTCTTCTCATGGTTCTGTCCCATCCGGTGGAGAAGCGAGGACCGCTTCGCGACTGGTGCCGGCCCGCGGCGCGGTCCCCCGAACGCCCACGAGCCCCGTGTCTGGTGCGACGTCACCAACGTAGGCGCAGGTCAGGGGTCATCGGCCACCGTGCGCGAAGATGACGGACACGATTCGGACACGGACACGGACCCGGACCCGGACGCGGACCCGGTGCCCGGCGGGCGGGCACCGGCGCGGGACGGGCGCCGCTCAGAACGCGTCGTCGATGGGCACCGGGCGGCCCTGCCGGTCCAGGTAGTAGACCCCCAGAGTCTCCGGCGCCTCGTCGGCGAGATCCTCGGGGGGCGCCGCCAGGAGCGGATCGCCGTCCTCCCGGGCGCCCACCGCGAGCGCGCCGGCGGCCACGAGCAGCAGGAGCACCACCGCGACCAGTGGTCCCACCGGCACGGCACGGACGAGGACGGCCAGGACGAGGGTCAGCGCGAGGAGCAGGAGCAGGACGCCGGTCGCCGCCGGCTCGAACGCGCGGGCTGCGCGCGGCGTCCCCGCAGCGGCCGGGGACTGCCCGGAGAACTCCGGCAGCTGGGGCAGCTCGGGAACGAGTGGGGTGGTCACGGCAGGCCTTTCGCGTCCGGCTCTCCCCGGAGACAGGGTCCCGATGGCGAGCGGCTCCGGGAGCGACCTCGACCGGGGGGTCCCCCGGTCGCTCCCGCGGGAGTTGCTCCCAGCCTGGACCTCCGCACGCTCCGGGGCCTGCCCACTCTTGTGGGGCTGGTGGCACCCGATACCGGCGTTCCGGCGCGGAGGGGTGCGGGAGCCGGTCCGGCTCAGCGGGCGGGAACGGCTCTGCCGACGGGCCCGGCCCGGCGGGTCACGGGTGCCGCACCGTCCGGGGGCGCCCGATCCGGGTCCGGACGCCCGGCGAGAACAGCACCGACTCAGGCGGGCCGCCGACGTCGAGGCCGGCCGAGGCCAGCAGCCCGTCCTCGAGGTGCGTGACCGTGGCGGGGTGCAGCGGCCACGGCTCGTGCGAGATGGGGACGTACGCCGTCCGGCCGGCGAACCGGCTGTGCAGACCGAAGCGCGCGGTGAGCTCCACCGACAGCTCGTCCTCGGCCAGGGCGGCGCGGTCCGGGCGCACGGCGAACGAGGACCGCGTCCGTCCGCGGCGCCGTTCCACGTCGTAGCCGTAGCCCGGGTCCGCCCCGTCGGTGACGACGGCCCGGCACCGCGACCACACGTAGGGGATGCCGGCGGCACGGGCGCCGAGGACCACCGCGAGCCGCGGGGCGTCGAGGGACAGGAACACCACCCCGCGCGTGCCGTCCCGCTCGCGCGAGTACAGGCGCACGTTGATCTCGGGGAAGCTCCCGAGCCAGGGCAGGGGCACCGCGGCGCCGAGCCGGATCCGGTGCATGCGGAACCCGACGAGACCCACCCAGGCGGAGCCGTCGACCACGTCGGCCCGGACCCCCGGCGGCATGCGCGCCGCCGCCGCGGCCACGGGGATCCGCCAGTGCAGGAGGACGGCGTCCTCCCAGCGCTGGTCCATCAGGTGGGGACGGGGCAGCCCCGGCGCCGCCGGCCAGGGGCCCGCCGGCTCGGCCGCCGTCGTCCTGCTCAGCGGGATCCTCGCCTTCTGCGGGGCTCTCGCCCTCGGTCGTGGCGTCGTCGCCACCGGTTCTCGCCCGCCACCGCCGCCATGGCCCCTCCTCGCTGGTTCCGCACGGACCATCACAGGCAAGCACGCGTCCCGGACCGGTGCAACGGACCGGTGCCATAGAGGGGACAGGATTGACGGAACATGTTCGGACGATTCCCAGGGCGGCGCCGGTACGGTCGAGGTCGGGACCGGCGCCGTCCGCCGGGGCGTTCCGCCCAGCGTTCCCGTCCGTCCGGGAACGAAAGGCCCACCGTGCGCACGAGCTCTCGAGAGGCCCGAACCGGCCGCACCGCGGTGCTGGGCCTCGCCCTCGTCCTCCTGCTCGGCGCCTGCGGCGGGACCGGGGAGGTGACGACCGCCGCCCCGACGGCCGAGGCCGCCGCCGTGGACCTGGAGCGGAGCCTGGAGGATCTCGCCGACGAGGTGCCCGGGGAGCTCGGGGTCGTGCTGCTCGACCCCGAGGGCCGGGAGGTGGTGGCCCGCGAGGCCGACCGTCCGTTCACGAGCGCGAGCCTCTACAAGCTCTTCCTCGCCCACGCGGTCCTCGACGAGGTCGAGCGGGGCGCCCTCGCCCTCTCGGACGCCGTGCCGGAGCTGGGCCTCACGGTCGAGCAGGCCCTCGACGTGATGATCAGCTGGTCGGACAACGCCTCCGGCGCCGCACTGGGCCGGTGGCTCGGGTGGACGGACGTCGAAGCCTTCGCGCACGAGCAGGGCTTCGAGGCCACCACGTTCGACCCCGGCACCGGGTCCGAGGACATCGTGGCGATGACCACCACCCCCGACGACGTCGCGGACTTCCTGGACCGCCTGCGCCGGGGCGAGCTGCTCTCCGGCTCCTCCACCGCCCTGCTCCTCGGGTACCTCGAGGAGCAGCACCTCGACTACGCCCTGTCCACGGGCTTCTCCCCGGACGTCGCGTTCGCGCACAAGACCGGTCTGCTGCAGGACGTCTCGCACGACGCCGGGATCGTCGAGCTCGGCGGCCACGACTACGTCGTCGCCGTGCTGACCGACGGGTGGTCCGACTACGAGGAGTCGGCGCCCTGGTTCGGGGACGCCGGACGGGAGATCGAGGCGTACGTGCGCGAGGACGCCGCCGCCTCTCCCCGCCCGGCGGCGGCACCGTAGCCGGGCGCCGGGGCCCTCAGTCCGTCCCGGGCCGCACCGGGAGGACCCGGCCCCGCCAGCGCCGCCGGGCCCACCGGTCGTGCGTGGCCAGCACCACCGTGCCCGGGAAGTCCTCCAGGGCCCGCTCGAGCTCCTCGGCCAGGGCCAGCGACAGGTGGTTGGTGGGCTCGTCCAGGAGGAGCAGCGGGGCGGGCTCCGCGACCAGGGCCGCGAGCGCGACCCTCCGCCGCTGCCCGGGGGAGAGCTCCCCGAGGGGCCGGGCGGCCTCGCCGTCCCGCAGCAGACCCAGCTCCTCCAGCGTCGGGGCACGGTCCCCGGCGCGCAGCCGGGAGCGGAAGGCCGCCTCGGCCGTGCACGTCAGGTCCGGCCAGGAGTCGTCCTGGGCCAGGCGGCCGACGACGACGGAGCCCTGCCGCTCCACGGCCCCGCCGTCCGGGCACAGCTCCCCCGCCAGCACGGCGAGCAGCGTCGACTTCCCGGCGCCGTTCGGGCCCTCGACCAGCAGCCGGTCCCCGGCGCGCAGCTCGAGATCGGTCGGCGCCAGACGTCCCGCGACCCGCACCCCGGTCAGCCGGACCAGCGGGTGGCCGGCGTCGAACGGGGCGACCGCGTCCCGGGCGAACCCCGCGAGGCGCAGGGGCTCCGGCGGGGCGCCCACCGCGGTGCGCTCGAGCTCGGCCAGCCGGTGGCGGGCCGAGCGCACCCGGCCGCCGACGGTCTTGGCGGCGCGGTCGCTGTAGAACTTCCGGGTGATCCGTCCCTCGGACTTCGGGGCCGTGGTGTGGAAGATCTCCCGGCCGGAGACCTCGGCGATCTCCTGCAGCCGCTCCCACTCCTGCGCCTGGGCGGTGAAGCGCTCGGCCCAGCGCCGGCGGGCGAGCTCCCGCTGCTCGAGGTAGGAGCTGTAGCCGCCCGTCGTGGAGGTGCCCTGCCGTGGCGGTCCTCCGGCGGACTCGTCGGGCCCCAGGGCGGGGTCGAGGTCGACGAGCCCGGTGGCCACGTCGTCCAGGAACCAGCGGTCGTGACTGGCCAGGAGCACCGGACCCCGCCAGGCGGCCAGCTCGCCCGCCAGGAAGTCGACGGCGTCGTCGTCGAGGTGGTTGGTCGGCTCGTCGAGCAGCAGCGCCGTGGGCCGGGCCAGCAGCAGGGCCGCGAGCGCGAGCCGGCGGCGCTGCCCGCCGGAGAGCTCACCGACCGGCCGGCCCCTCGGCAGCCGGGCCAGCCCGAGACCGCCCAGGACCGTCTCGACGCGGGCGTCGAGGGTCCACAGCCCGTGGCGCTCGGCGTCCCGCAGCACGGCGTCGTAGGCGTCCGCCGTCGCGGGGTCGTCGGGTGCCCGGGCGATCGCGGCGGCGAGCCCGGTCAGCCGGTGCTCCAGGGCGCGGACCTCTCCGACGGCCTGCTCGACGACCTGCCCCAGCGTGGTCGCGGCGGGGAGGTCGAGCTCCTGGTGGAGCAGCCCGGTGCGCTCGGGCCGGTGCACGGTGCCCGTGCCCGGCACCAGGAGTCCGGCGGCCACGTGCAGCAGCGTGGTCTTGCCGGCGCCGTTCTCCCCGATCAGGCCGATGCGCTCACCGGCGGTGACGGTCAGCGACACGTCGGTGAGGACCCGGCGGCCGGGGTGGCTGACGCCGATGCCGTCCAGGCGCAGGTGGACGGGGCGGCGCGGGGCGGCGGTCGCCGCCCAGGGAGCGGCGGAGGAGAAGGTGGAGGGGGAGGTGGAGGTCACGGTGCGGTCCTGTCGATGCTGGGGATCGGACCCGCCGGGCCGGTGCGGCACCGGATGCGCGGAGCCCCCTGGGCTCGGCTCGACGGTGCCGGCCGCGGACGCGGGCCGGGGCATCAGGACAAGAACATGGCCACCAAGCTACGCCCGCCCGGGCGCTGCGGGCAAGGGTCGCGCCGGCCGGGGCGCCCGCCCGTCGCGGATCCGGCGCGCGGGAAGCGGTGGGACGCTCTCCCGCGACCCGCCCGATCACGCCGCCCGCAACAGGGGGTACCTGATGTCGACTCCGTCCGCGCTCGCGCGTAGCCTGCGAACCATGGACTCCCAGGTGCGACGGTCGGTGTTCACCACCCGGGACCCGGCGGAGGGCATGGCGGTGCTCGACGAGGTCTTCGCCATCCGAAGCGTGCGCAGGGCCCCGGAGGGCGCGTTCGACATGCGACTGGCCGCGACCGGCCTCGGTCCCGTGGCGTACGAACGCGTGCGGCTGCGGGGCTCCTCGTGCGCCGGCCGGACGGACGGCGCCGACGTGCTGCGGGTGTGCCACGTGACGTCGGGCGTGCTGAGCGCCACCAGCGCCGGCGACCGCTTCCCCCGCACCGGGCCCTTCCTGTTCCCCCAGCGCACCTTCACCAGCTGCTGGGACGAGCTCGAGGCGATCACCGTGTCCCTGGACCCCGCGGCGGTGGAGGACCACGCCCGGCGGCTGCTGGGGGACGAGACGTTCCGGCTGGCGTTCGCGGGGACCCGCCCGATCTCGACCGCCATGACCCGGTACTGGCTGGGCACGGTCTCCCACCTGGCCCGCGACCTGCTGCCCGACGACCAGGCGATGAGCAGCCCCCTGCTCCGGTCCGAGGTCGCCCGCTCCCTCACCACCGCCCTGCTGCACGCCTTCCCCAGCACCTTCCTGACCCGCGGCGAGGCACCGGCCGGGCAGTCCCGTTCGGCGCCGGCGGGGGTGCGACGGGCGGTCGCCTTCATCGAGGAGCACGTGGACGCCGACATTGGCCCGGCCGACATCGCGGCGGCCGCCAGGATGAGCGTGCGCGGGCTCCAGGCGGCCTTCCGCCGGGAACTGGACACCACCCCCACCGCCTACCTGCGCGCCGCCCGGCTCGACGCCGTCCACCACGACCTGCTGGCGGCCGACCCCGTCACCGGCGCCACCGTGGAGGCGGTCGCCGCGCGCTGGGGCTTCGCCCACCGAGGACGCTTCGCCGCAGCCTACCGGGAACGGTACGGCCAGGCCCCGGCCACGACCCTGCGGAGCTGAGACGGGATGCCCCAGGAACCGGAGACCCCGATCGACCTGCACGTGGCGACCACCGACCCGGAGGTGGCCAACGAGGCGCTGCAGCAGGTCTACACCAGCGCGCGCATGGGCACGGTCGCCGACCGGTCCTCGTTCCTGTACCGCCAGGACGTGCACGGGGACGCCGACCTCAATCTGGGGCGGCTCACCTTCCGCGGCAGCATCGCCGGCCGGATGGTGCTGGACGAGGTCTTCTCGGTCGTCGTGCCGCGCGCCGGAGGCGTCGACTGGACGATCGACGGCCGGTCGGGCACCGGGCTCGGAGTGTTCCTGCTCCAGCCGGAGCAGGAGTACTACGGCGAGGTGGACCAGCTGCTGGTCGACTCGGTCAACATCGGCCTGACCACGATGCAGGAGACCGCCCGGTCGGTCTACGGGCACGAGACCCTCGAGGTCGCCTTCCACGACCCGCGCCCGCGGTCCCCCGCTCAGGAGAGGTACTGGAGGAGCACCTTCGCGTTCGTGCAGCAGGTCCTGGCCGATCCCGAGCTCTCCTCCCTCCCGCTGCTGCGCGCCGATCTGCGGCGGCGGATGGCGGTGGCGACCCTGGAGGCGTTCTCCCTCGCCGGGGACCCCGAGGCCCGGCGGGCGTCACCCGCCGGGCAGCACACGGCCTACCGGCGCGCCGTCGAGTACCTGCACGCCGCCGCGTCGTCGCCGATCACGGTCGAGGACGTCGCCCGCCACGTGGAGCTCAGCACCGTGGAGCTCACCCGGGCCTTCCGCTCCCACGCCGGGACCACCCCGGGCGCGTACCTGCGCGAGCTGCGGCTGGTGGCCGCCCACGACGACCTGGTGCGAGGGGACCCCGCCCGGGGCGACACCGTGCGCGGCATCGCCCGGCGCTGGGGCATGGCCCACCCCGGTGACTTCGCGCGCCGCCACCGGCAGGCCTACGGCGAGAACCCGGCCACCACGCTGCGCCGCTGAGCCGCACTGCGGACGCCCGTGCGGCGCAGGCGGGCCTGTCGACAGGGGGCCGCGTGGTGGTGCGGCGGACGGCTCAGGCGGGCTCGTCCTCGTACTCGGTGACGCCGGCGGCGTCCCGCCCGGCCACGTAGCCGAAGGTCAGGGCGGGGCCGAGGTTGATCCCACCGGCCGGGTAGTGGCCGCCCATGACGTTGACGTGGTCGCTGCCGGCCGCCCAGAGGCCGGGCACGGGCTCGCCGCGGCGGTCGAGCACCCGGGCGCGGGGGTCCGCGGCCAGCCCGGCGAAGGTGCCGAAGCTGCCCGGGACGATGCGCACGGCGTAGAACGGGCCCCGCTCCAGCGGGGCGAGGGACGGGTTGGGGCCCACCCGGGGGTCCCCGCCGCAGCGGTTGAACTCGGTCTCCCCGCGCCCGAAGTCGGGGTCCTCCCCGCGGCGGGCGTGCTCGTTGAACCGCCGCACGGTCTCCCGGAGGCCCACGGGGTCGATCCCGCACTCGCGGGCGAGCTCCTCGAGGCTGCGTCCCTTCTTCAGGTAGCCCGAACGCACGTAGGGGAACAGCGGGACGGGCCGGGGCTTGGCCATGCCCAGCGGGTATCGGCGCACGAAACGGGAGTCGGCGATCTGCCAGGCCTGCACGGGCTCGTCCTCCGGGGTGGCCCGGATCATGGCCGCCACGTAGTCGTGGTAGCCGTCGGCCTCGTTCACGAAGCGCCGGCCGTCGGCGCGCACCCCGATGCTGCCCGGCTTGGCGCGGTCCATGATGTGCGGGAACGTCCCGACCCGGCCGCTGCGGTAGGGCACGAGCGAGACCGGGCACCAGGCGGCGGGGGACGCGACGTCGGTCCGGAAGTCCGCACCGACCTGCTCGCCGAGCCGGATGCCGTCCCCGTCCGCCTCCCGCGGCGCCAGGGTCCGGTGCTCGCGGCCGGTGGGGGTGCGGGGGAACAGCGTCCGGCGCCGCTCGACGTCCTGCGGGAAGCCGCCCGCGGCCAGGACCACGCCGCGGCGGGCTCGGACGGTGCGCTCTCCGCCGGCGCCCTCGACGACGGCGCCCGTGACGCGTCCGGCCCCGTCGGTCACCAGCCGCCGCGCCGGGGTGGACACGCGGATCCGCACGCCGAGGTCGTCCGCGGACGTCAGCAGCCGCCCGGTCAGCGCGGTCCCGTTGACCAGCTGCATGTTCCGGCGGTGCACGAGCAGATCCAGGAGGTGCAGGCCGAAGCGCCGGGTGGCGTGGACCAGGCCGCGCGGGTCGCCCCGGGACGCGGAGAGGAACCCGGCGAGGTCGGGCCCCGCCATGATCCCCATGCCGAGGAACGACGTCTCGTAGAGCTGGTGGCGCATCAGGGCCCGGATCGCGGGGCGGATGCGGCGGGCGTTGATCGGCCGGGGCCCCACGGAGCGGTGGCCGGTGCCGGCGCCGGGGACCGTGCCGTAGACGTCCTTGATCCTCGCCCCCGGCACGAACTGCAGGGAGGTCCTCCCGGAGAAGAAGCCCACCATGTGCGGGGCGGCCTCCAGGAAGGCCTCGACCTTGTCCGCCCGGTAGTCCGCGCCGAGGCAGTGGCGCAGGTAGGTGCGGAAGAGCTCCCGGTCCTCGTCCACCCCGTCGGCCGCGGCGAGCGGGTTGCCGGGGGCCCACGCCCAGCCCCCGGACCAGGAGGTGGCCCCACCGCACACGGGGGCCCTCTCGACCACGAGGACGTCCAGTCCGTGGTGGGCCGCGGTGACGGCGGCCGAGAGCCCGCCGGCCCCGGAGCCGACGACCAGCAGGTCGCACTCCTCGGGGACCGGGCCGTGGCCGGCGTCGGCCGGGGTGTTCTGGTGGGGGTTCATGCTGCGTCTCTCTCCGGTGTCCGTGGGTCGGTGGGTGTCAGGGGTGGCTCAGTGGCCGTCCGCGTCCGGGTGCACGGGGGTGCCCGGGTCGGCGACGTCCCCGGCCGTGGTGGTGCGGGCGGTGCTGCTCATGCGGTGTCCCCCGGGCGGCCGGCGCGGGCGAGCACGGCCTGCGCGGCGTCGTGGAGGCGACGGGCCCAGCCCTGTTCACCGAGCTCGGCCAGGTGCCGCTCCGAGGGGGTCTCCACGCTCACGGGCACGTCCGGCGGGAGCGCGGCCACGAGCGCCGGGAGGTCGAGCTCCCCCTCCCCCGGGATGCCGCGCTCGGCGCGGGACTCGTGCACGAGGTCCTCCCGGGTGGCGGGGCGCCGCGCCGGGCCGTCGCACAGCTGGAGCATCTCGACGACGCCCGCGTGCTCACGCAGCTGCTCGGACGTCCCCCCGCCGCGGTGGAAGTGCAGGGCGTCCAGCACGATCCGGCAGCCGGCCCGCCGGGCGAGCTCCGCGGCGGCGGGCACGGAGCGGACCGCCTGGTAGGAGATCGGCTCGAGGGTCGGGACGACGCCGAAGGCGCGGCCGTCCTCGGTCATCCGGGCCAGGGTGTCAGCGGCGCGAGCGGTGTCCTCGTCCGCGCAGGCCACGGTCAGGGACGTGGCGCCCAGCGCCTGCCCGGCCTCCATCATCCGCAGCCAGGCCTCGCGCTGATCGGTCCCGTCGAGGAGCAGGAACTCGATGTCGCGCACCACGACCCCGGTGTCCCGCAGGCGGGCCAGGGTGGCCAGCAGCAGGGGCGAGCCCGGCGAGAGGTCGTAGGGGCGCTCGGCCGGGGTCACCGGGCGCACGCGCACCCCGATGAAGTCGAAGCCGGCCCCTGCGGCGACCAGCACCAGGTCCGGCGGGGCGGTGCCGACGAGGGAGAGCTGGGCCAGGCCGAGTCGGGGCCGGCCGGCGGGGGCCGCGGCGCCGGTCATCGTGCCGCCCCGGTCCCCGGCGCCGGGCGGTGCCGGTCGTCCGGGGTGCGTCCGGGCCGCGCAGCGCCGGGGTCCGGGACGGACGCCTCCGGAACGGGCGGGGCCGCGCAGCGGCTCGTGGTGTCGATGGCGCCCACGGGAGTGTTCCTTCCGGAGTCGGGGTGAGGGGTGCCCGCGCGGCCTGGGCCGACGTGATGCGGGGCACTCCTGACTCTCCCATCAGCACTGTGCCCCGTCCAACACAGAATTGGTCAATCACTGTGTGCTCAGAACACACAGTCTGGTTCCGGGCCGGTGTCAGTCCCCGGGTGTGGGCAGGACCTCCAGCGCCACGTCGAGCACCGCCCCGAGCACCCGGGAGGTGTTGCCGGCGGCCCACGCGAGAGCGTGGTCGTGGAAGCGCGGTGTCCCGGCGAGCGGCCGGAAGACCGAGCCGGCCGGCACGACGCCGGCCACGCCCTCGGTCACGATGCTCACGCCCACACCCGCCGAGACCAGGGTCATCATGATGAACGGGTCCGGCACCTCCTGGACCACGCGCGGGCGGAAGCCGCTGGCCGTGCAGGCGCGCAGGGCGCTGTCGTTGAGGGCGGAGCCCGAGAGGAGGGGCATGGTGATGAACGCCTCCTCGGCCAGCTCGCGGAGGTCCACGGCCGCACGCTCCGCGAGCCGGTGGTCGCTCGGCAGCACGACCCCCAGCCGCTCGCGGGCGATGCGTCGCGTCGCGACCGCTCCAGGGTTCAGCGGCAGCCCCACGAAGGCGAGGTCGAGCGTCCCGGCGACCAGGCGGTCGACCGCCTCTCCGGACATGACCCGCCCGACCAGGTGGAGCGAGATGTTGGGGTGCCGCTGGCGCAGAGCCCGTGCCAGCGGGGGCAGGGTGAGGTGGTTGAGGGCTCCGGAGAAGCCGATCGAGACCCGCCCGTAGACGCTGCCCGGCGCCGAGGTCGGAGCCTTCCGGGCCAGGCCGACCTCGTCGAGGATCCGGTAGGCGTGCGGGAGCAGGGCGCGGCCGGCGGCGGTGAGGTCCACGCTGCGGGTGCTGCGCTCGAACAGCTCGGCGCCCACGTCCTTCTCGAGCTTGCGGATCGTCTGGCTCAGGGGCGACTGCGCCATCCGCAGCCGGGTGGCGGCACGGCCGAAGTGCAGCTCCTCGGCCACGGCGACGAACGCCTCCAGCCACCTGATCTCCATGGTCCGCCACTGTACGACGTCCGGTCGGGGAGAAAACCTCCTGCCGGGTTCCGGGAGGAGGCGCCGGTGGCCCGGCGCCTCCTCCCGCGGCGGGCGGGACGGTGCTCAGACCTGGGTGATCTCGTCGTCCGGACGGGTGGTGCGGCGGCCGCGATGAGCCCGCCACAGCGGCACGGCCAGGGAGATCACCGCGAGCACCAGCAGCACGAACGGGATCGGCTCCAGGGCCCAGGCGAAGGTCCCTCCGGACTGGATCATTGCCAACCGGTAGTTGTCCTCGGCCAGGGGGCCGATGATGACCCCGATCAGGAACGGCGCGACCGGGTAGCCGCCCTTGGTCATGAGATAGCCCAGGACGCCGGCGATCAGCATCACGAACACGTCGAAGGGATTCGTGCGCACGGCGTACGCGCCGATGATCGACAGGACGAGCACGACCGGCCACAGCAGCATCGGCGGGATCCGGATGACCTGCGCCCACGCCCTGATCCCCACGGCCCCCACGAGCAGCAGAAAGGCGAACCCGAGGAAGATCGCGATGAACGACCCGTAGACCAGCTCCGGATCGGACTCGAACAGCTGCGGGCCCGGCCGCAGGCCCTGCACGAGCAGCGCCCCGATCAGCACGGCCGCGGCGGTGTTGCCGGGGATGCCGAGGGTCAGCGTCGGGACGAGACCGCCGACCTGGGCCGAGTTGTTGGCCGATTCCGCCGCGGCCACGCCGCGGGGCTCGCCCTTGCCGAAGTTCTCCTTGCCGTGCCGGGCGAAGCGACGGGTCTCGTTGTAGGCCACGTAGCCCCCGATGTCACCGCCGACCCCGGGCAGCGCGCCGATGAAGAAACCGGCCACGGAGGAGGCGACGGTCGTGGGCGCGATGGAGCGCAGCACCTTCTTCCCCAGCCGGAAGCTGCCCATCGAGGAGACGTGCTCGGTGCCGTGCATGCGCTCGATCTGCACGAAGGCCTCGGCGGCCCCGAACAGCCCCACGAGCAGCGGGATCAGCTCCACGCCACCGGTCAGCTCCGGGGTGCCGAAGGTGAACCGGCTGGCCCCGGAGATGCTGTCCAGCCCGACCATGGCCACGAGCACGCCCAGCGCGGCGCTGAGCACGCCCTTGACCAGGGAGTCCTCGCCCAGGGACGCGATGATGGTCAGCGCCACCACCGCCAGCGCGAAGTACTCGGCCGGCCCGAAGGTCAGCGCGAACTCCGCCACCGCGGGCGCGGAGAAGATGAGCATGACCGTGGCGATGAGGCCGCCGACCACCGAGGCCACCAGGGACACGGCCAGGCCCAGCCCGGCCTGCCCCTTCTGCGCCATGGGGTATCCGTCCAGGACGGTGGCCGCCGAGGCCGGTGTGCCCGGGGTCCGCAGCAGGATGGCCGGGATCGACCCGGCGTAGCAGGCACCGTTGTAGATGCCCAGCAGGAGCACCAGGCCGGGGAGCGGGTCCAGGGTGAAGGTGAACGGCAGGAAGATCGCGATCCCCACGGTCGCCGAGAGCCCGGGCATGGCACCGATCAGCACCCCCAGGAGGATCCCGAGCGGAATGAGGACCAGGACGGTGGGATCGAGGACGGCCTCGAACCCGGAGAACCATGCGGTCATATCGGCAACCCTCCCCACCCTGCCGTCGGCAGGGGAACGTCGAGCACGCTGCGGAACAGGTAGAACAGCCCCAGCGACACTCCCAGCGGCATGAGGACCAGCGTGAGCGGTTTCCGGGCCCCGAGCAGCAGCAGCTCGGCCAGCACGAAGACCACGGTGGTGATCACGAAGCCCAGGGTGTCGATGGCCAGGGCGTAGAAGAACAGCAGCGCCGCCGTGCCGAGGACGTGCCAGGCGATGACACCGCGCGGCATCCGCTCCCACTCCTGGGGCCGCAGCAGCGGCACGAGGGCCAGCACGCCGATCAGCACCGCGAGCATGCGGGGGAAGTAGCCGACCCCCGGGTCGAGGTCCTGGATCGGCGCCGGCAGCCGGCCGCTGTACACGTACACGAACACGGCCAGTCCCAGCAGCAGCAGACCGGCTATCCGGTCACCCAGTCGGGTGCTCATGGTCGGCCCCTCCCTCCGTCGGTCGCCGGCGGATCACTCTGCTTCGGCAACGATGCCCACCTCACGGATCACCTCGCCGTACTGCTCCGACATCTCAGCGAGGTACGCCTCGAACTCCTCCGGCGGCAGGTACGACAGGTTCAGGTTCTGCTCCTCCATGGCCTGCTGGAACTCCTCCGACTCGATGGCCGCGTGCAGGCACTCGTCCAGGGCCTGGACGCGCTCGTCGGGGGTCTCCGCGGGCACGGCGAGACCGAGGTGGGACGACGAGTTCCAGTCGATCCCGAGCTCCTGCAGGGTGGGGGTGTCCGGGAGGTCCTCGAGACGCTCGTCGGCGGCGACGGCGAGCGGACGCAGCCGGCCCGCCTCCACCTGGGAGACCGCTTCGTTGAGCACCACGGCCGTCATGTCGGCCTGGCCGCCGATGGTGGCCTGGACGGCCGCCGATCCGCCGTCGAAGGGCAGGTTCCGGAACTGGTCGGGCACTCCCGCGGCAAGCCCCAGCCCCGCCGCGGCGAGGTGGTAGACCGAGCCGGTACCGCTGGAAGCGGTCGAGATGGTCTCCCCGTTCTCCGCCGCCTCCAGGAGCTCCTCCATGGTCTGGTACGGGGAGTCGGCCGGCACGAAGTACACGTGCGGGTTGAGGGCGTAGCGCATCACGCCCTTGAGGTCGTCCGGACCGATGTCGGTGAAGCCGAGATCCTGCAGGTAGGCCACCTCGGTGGCCGTGGCGCCCACGGTGTACCCGTCCGGCTCCGCGTTGGCCGTGGCGGTGAAGCCCACGGCCCCGGCGCTGCCGGTCTGGTTGCTGGCGATGACGTCCGTGCCGCACGTCTCCTCGGCCGCCGACGCCATCTGCCGGACACTCACGTCGGTGCTGCCACCGGCGGAGTAGGGAATGATCATCTCGATGGTGTCCGAGGGGAACGCCTCCTCGCCCCCGCCCCCGCCGCACGCGGTCGTGGCCAGCACACCGACGGCGGCAACGGCAGCGCCGACCGCTCGGAGGGGACGCCTCCCGCCCACGGGGACGCGTCCACGCGTCGCGCTGTCGGAACCGTGGTTCTGATCCTGTGTCATTTCCTCTTCCTTCCAGAACGGGACGGCATCGGTGCTGACGGGACCACCCGTCCCGCACTCCTCGTCCACTACTTCCACATAATGAAAACGTCTGCTGTTTATTGGAATATCAGCATGAAGTGAGTCACACTGGGATGTCAAGGAGGAGGCAGAGATGGCGACAGAAGGTTCAGGGACCGTGGGCAAGGCCCTGGGGGTGCTCACCCTGCTGGGAGAGCACCCGCACGGGGCGACCGCCGCCGAGATCGCGGAGGAGGTCGACTATCCCTTCAGCACGGTGTACCGGTTGCTGACCACGCTGGTGCGCACCGGGTTCGCGGCCTACGACGCCCGCGAGAAGCGCTACCAGCTGGGCCTGCGGGTCTACCAGCTGGGGCAGAAGGTCGCCAGCGCCCACGGGTTCGAAGGGGCGGCGCTGCCGGTCCTGCAGCGGCTGACCGAGGTCACCGGGGAGAGCTCGGTGCTGCACGTGCGGGACGGCGACCACAGCCTGACGGTCCACAAGGTCGACGGGCCGCAGTTCCGCACCACCACCGACCCCGGGGACCTCAGCCCGTTGCACACCACCGCCTCGGGCAAGGTCCTGCTGGCCTTCGCCGACCGCGCGACCCGGGAGCACCTGCTGGCCACCCTCGAGCTGACCCCGCGCACCGAGCACTCCATCACCGACCGCGAGGAGCTCGCCCGGCAGGTGGAGCAGATCCGGGCCCAGGGGTGGGCCGGGCAGTCCGAGGAGAACGACATCGGCATGGTCGCCGTCGCCGCCCCGGTCCTGTCGGGCTCCAACCGGCTGATCGCGGCGGTCACCCTGGCCGCCCCGAAGTTCCGCGCCGATCTCGAGGACCTGCGCCGGCACCTGGCCCCCTTGCAGGACGCCACCGCCGAGCTCAGCGTGAAGCTGCCCCAACGACCGTGACCGGCCCCGCCCCTGCGCGGATGCCCACCACCCACCCCAGCAGCCACCGGCAGGGCAGTCCCTGCCCCGTTTCTAGAGGAGTTCCATGAGCACCCCGTCCGAGTCCTACCTGGTGGGCCTGATCGGTGAGGGCATCACCGCCAGCCTCTCCCCCGCCATGCACGAGGCGGAGGCCCGCCGGCACGGGCTGCACTACCTCTACCGGCCCATCGACCTGGAGGTCATCGACCGCCCCGCCACCGATGTGGGCGAGCTCCTGCGAGCGGGGCGGGACCTGGGCTTCAACGCCTTCAACATCACCCATCCCTGCAAGCAGCTGGTCCTGGAGCACCTGGACGAGGTCAGTCCGGCGGCGCGAGCACTGCGGGCCGTCAACACCGTGCTGATCCGGAACGGGCAGTTCATCGGCCACAACACCGACCAGTCCGGCTTCGCCGCCGGGCTGACCACTCAGCTGCCGGATGCGTCCAAGGAGCAGGTCGTGCAGATCGGCACCGGCGGGGCCGGCTCAGCAGTGGCCGCCGCCCTCCTCTCCAGCGGGACCCGCACGCTGCACCTGTTCGACATGGACCCGGAACGGGCAGCGGAACGAGCCGCAGCCATGACGGCGCTGTTCCCCGGCCAACGGGTCCACGCCGCCACCGCGGAGGAGCTGCCCGACCTCATCGGCGCCGCCGACGGTGTCGTCAACGCCACGCCCGTCGGCATGCACCATCACCCCGGGACCCCCTTCGACACCGATCTGCTCACCGGCTCGCAGTGGGTCGCCGATGTCATCTACCTCCCCGTGGACACGCAGCTCATCGTCGCGGCCCGCGCCGCCGGCTGCCAGGTCCTCGACGGCGGGCACATGGCCGTGGGCCAGGCCGTCGACGCCTTCCGGCTGATCACCGGCGTGGAGCCCGACCGGGCACGGATGCGGGCGCACTTCCTCGAGCTCGTCGCCGCCCGGCGGAACTGACCGCGCGGACCGTGTTCCCGCGGGGCCGCGGGGCCCGCCCGGTGCCCGCAGGACTCACAGGAGCGGCCAGGGGATCCGGCGGCCGGTGACGTCCACCGGCAGGACCGCCTCGTCGAGCAGCCGGCGCACCCGCCGCCGCAGCGCGGCCACCTCCGTGGCGTCGAGGAGGTCGGTGAGCTCGGCGGGGACGTCGTCGGCCAGAGGGGCGATGTCGCGGAGCAGGTCCTCGGGCACGGGCTCGCCGGAGAAGTCCCAGACGACGGTCCGCAGCTTGAACGCCGCCGCGAAGCACAGCCCGTGGTCGATCCCCCAGATCCGGCCGTCGGCCCCCCGCAGCACGTGGCCTCCCTTGCGGTCGGCGTTGTTGGCCACGAGGTCGAACAGCGCGATCCGGCGCAGGGCGTCGTGGGTGTCCGGGGCGGCGTCGTAGAGGGTGAAGTAGTGCTGCCGCGGGTCGTGCTCCACGAACCGCTGCAGGGACCCCGCCCCGAACGGGCCGTCCTGGCGCAGGACGGTGGGCGGGACGATGCCCCAGCCCAGGAACTCGCTCAGCACGTACGCGGCGCGCTCCCGCCGGTGCAGCCCCGGGCGGAAGTCGATCAGCGGCCGCTCGCCCTCCAGGGGCTTGTAGATCCCCCAGGCCGTCTCCTCCTCGAGCGTGACCTCGACGAGCAGCGCCGAGTTGCTGCTCTCCCGGATCAGTCCGAGGAGCTCGATCCGGCCCTCCGTCAGGAGCACGAGCTCGCCCATCAGCGTCCGCTCACGACACCCTCAGGCCGGCCAGCGGCTCGTCGGTGGAGTTCACCGTGAGCACGGCCGGCGCCTGTCCGGGGGCGTACGAGATCGCCGAGACCGAGCACGGGCTGACCACGATGCGCTGGAAGAGGTCCAGGTGCGTGCCCAGGGCGTGGGCGAGCGCCGCTTTGATGGGGTCTGCGTGCGAGAAGCAGACCACCACCCCGCCCTCGTGGGCCGCCCGCACCCGGTCGACGGCGCCGACCGTCCTGGCCTGCATCTCCGGGAAGCTCTCACCGCCGGGGAACCGGAAGGTCGAGGGCGCCCGCTGGACGGTCGACCAGGCCTTGAGCCGGGAGAGGCGGGAGAGCTCCTCGCCCGTCCACTCCCCGAAGTCGCACTCGAGCAGCCCCGGCTCCACGACCGCCTCCCGGCCGGTCCGCGCCTCGGTGGGCGCCGCGGTCTCGCGCGTGCGCTCGAGCGGGGAGGTGTAGAGCGCGTCGACGCGGACCCCCGCGAGCCGCTCCGCGAGCCGCTCCGCCTGGGCCCGGCCGCGCTCGGACAGGTGCAGACCGGGGGCCCGCCCCGGCAGGACCTTGCCCGTGGTGGGGGTCTCCCCGTGCCGCACGAGCAGGACGAGGGTGCTCCGTGGTGCCTTGCGAGTGACCATGATGCACCAGCGTACTGTCGGGGCCCCCGCGGCCACAGGGGCCGCCGTCGAACGCTCCTGTCGAGGACGCCGTCGACGACGCCGGAACCCTGCGCACGGGCACCCCCTTGACGCCGGGGTTAGGTTGGCGCTGTGACTGATCGGACCGATCACCCCGACATCCGCACGCTCGGCGAGCTCCGCGCCGCCCGCGTCGCCCACAGGACGCTGCGCGAGGAGATCCGCGAGAACCTCCTGCGCACGCTGGCCGAGGGCGGTGACCCCTGGCCGGGCCTGCACGGGCTCGGGCGCACCGTTCTGCCCCAGCTGGAGCGGGCCCTGCTCGCCGGTCACGACGTCGTGCTGCTGGGCGAGCGCGGCCAGGGCAAGACCCGCCTGTTGCGCACCCTCGCCGGCCTGCTCGACGAGTGGTCCCCCGCCATCGAGGGCTCGGAGCTCAACGAGCACCCGCTGGAGCCGCTGACCGAGGCGTCGCGGCGGCGGATCCTGCTCGAGGGCGACGAGCTGCCCGTGGTCTGGCGGCACCGCTCGGAGCGCTACGTCGAGAAGCTCGCCACCCCGGACACGTCCGTGGCGGACCTCATCGGGGACGTCGACCCGATGCGCGTCGCCGAGGGCCGGCGGCTCGGGGACCCGGAGACCATCCACTACGGGCTCGTGCCCCGCTCGCACCGCGGCATCGTGGCGATCAACGAGCTGCCCGACCTCGCCGAGCGGATCCAGGTGGCCATGCTCAACGTGATGGAGGAGCGCGACATCCAGATCCGCGGCTACGTCCTGCGGCTGCCGCTGGACGTGCTCGTGGTGGCCACGGCCAACCCCGAGGACTACACGAACCGCGGCCGGATCATCACGCCGCTCAAGGACCGGTTCGGCGCCGAGATCCGCACCCACTACCCGCTCGAGCTCGAGGACGAGATCGCCGTGATCCGCCAGGAGGCCGAGCTGATCGCCGAGGTCCCGGACACGATCCTCGAGACCCTGGCCCGGTTCACCCGCCTGCTGCGGGAGTCCTCCGCGGTCGACCAGCGCTCGGGGGTGTCGGCGCGGTTCGCGATCGCGGGCGCGGAGACGGTCGCGGCGGCGGCGCTGCGGCGCGCCACGATCCGCGGCGAGACGGAGGCCGTGGCGCGGATGGTGGACATGGAGACGGCCACCGACGTCCTGGCCGGCAAGATCGAGTTCGAGTCCGGCGAGGAGGGCCGCGAGCGCGCGATCCTCGACCACCTGCTCCGCCGGGCGACCGCCGAGACCGTCCGGGGCCGCTTCCGCGGCATCGACCTCGGACCGGTCGTGGAGGCCTTCGACGGCCGCACCACGGTGTCCACCGGCGACGACGTCTCCGCCCAGGACTTCCTCGCCGGGCTCCCCGAGCTGGCGGCGCCCGACGACCTGTCGGCCCCCGACGACGGCGATGACAGGGCCGGGACCACCTACGACGAGATCGCCGCGCGCCTCGGCGCGACCACGCCGGGACAGCGCGCCAGCGCGATCGAGCTGGCGCTCGAGGGTCTCTACCTGGCCCAGAAGATCTCCAAGGACGCCGACGAGGGCGGCACCGTCTACGGCTGACCGCCCCACCCGCGCGCCGGGGACGAGCGCCGCGCCGACCGCGCGACCACGACACAGCCACACAACGGCACAGCAACACAGCGACACCGCGACACCGCGACACCGCGACACGAAGACACAGGGCCGCAGAAGACACAGAGGGGGCGTCATGCCCGCACACCACCGGTCCTCGAGATACGGCCGGTACACCGGAGGACCCGATCCGCTGGCCCCGCCGGTGGACCTGGCCGAGGCGCTCGAGGCCGTCTCCGAGGACGTCATGGCCGGGTACTCGCCGGAGGAGGCGCTGCGCGAGTTCCTCCGGCGGGGCGGCCGCGGCCGGGACGGCCTCGACGACCTGTCCTGGCGCGTGCAGCAGCGGCGGCGCGAGCTCCTGAAGCGCCACAGCCTGGGCGGCACGCTCGAGGAGGCGAAGAAGCTGCTCGAGAAGGCGCTGCGCCTGGAGCGCGAGCAGTTCCTGCGGGACGCCCGGATGGACCCGATGGACCGCTCCTTCCGGGAGATGCAGCTCGACGGCCTGCCGAGCTCCACGGCCGCCGCCGTCAGCGAGCTCGCGTCCTACGACTGGCAGTCCGACTCCGCACGGGAGGCGTACGAGCAGATCAAGGACCTCCTCGGCCGCGAGATGCTGGACCAGCGCTTCGCGGGCATGAAGCAGGCCCTGGAGCACGCCACGGACGCCGACCGGGAGGCCGTGGCGGAGATGCTGCGGGACCTCAACGAGCTGCTCGAGAAGCACGGGCGGGGCGAGGACACCGACCAGGACTTCCAGGACTTCATGGCGAAGCACGGGGACCACTTCCCCGAGAACCCGCAGTCGGTCGAGGAGCTGATCGACGCCATGGCCCGGCGCGCGGCGGCGGCCCAGCGGATGCTGAACTCCATGTCCCCCGAGCAGCGCCAGGAGCTGATGCAGCTCTCCGCCCAGGCGTTCGGCTCCCCCGAGCTGATGGACCAGCTCGGCCGGCTCGACGCGAACCTGCAGGGGCTGCGTCCCGGGGAGAACTGGGGCGGATCGGAGGACTTCGGGGGTCAGGACGGACTGGGACTCGGCGACGGCACGGGCGTGCTGCAGGACATCGCCGAGCTCGACGCGCTGGCCGAGCAGCTGGCGCAGCACCACCGGGGCGCCAACCTGGACGACATGGACCTCGACGCGCTCGCGCGCCAGCTGGGCGACGACGCCGCGGTGTCGGCCCGGACCCTCGCCGAGCTGGAGCGGGCGATGCGGGACAGCGGCTACCTGCAGCGCGGCGCGGACGGCGACCTGCGGCTCTCGCCCCGCGCGGTGCGGCGGATCGGCAAGGCGCTGCTGCGGGACGCCGCCCAGAACCTGTCCTCCCGGAGCGGTCAGCGCGACACCCGCCTCGCCGGAGCGGCCGGCGAGCCCTCCGGCGCCACCCGGGAATGGCAGTTCGGGGACGCCGAGCCGTGGGACACCACCCGCACCATCACCAACGCCATCCGGCGCACGGCGGCCGAGGGCGGCGACGCCCGGCAGGGGCTGCGCCTCGACGTCCGGGACATCGAGGTGGCCGAGACGGAGGCGCGCACGCAGGCCGCCGTCGTCCTCCTCGTGGACACCTCGTTCTCCATGGCCGCCGAGGGACGCTGGGTGCCCATGAAGCGCACGGCCCTGGCGCTCCACCACCTCGTCTCCACGCGGTTCCGCGGGGACCAGCTGCAGATCGTCGCCTTCGGCCGCTACGCCCGCGCGCTGCCGGTCGACGAGCTCACGGGGCTGCCGCCGGTGCGGGAGCAGGGCACCAACCTGCACCACGGACTGCTGCTCGCCACGCGGTTCTTCCGCAAGCACCCGTCGATGCAGCCCGTCCTGCTCGTGGTCACCGACGGGGAGCCCACGGCGCACCTGCTGCCCGACGGCGAGAGCTGGTTTTCCTGGCCCACGGCGCCGGAGACCCTGCGCGCCACGGTCGAGGAGCTCGACCGGCTGGGACGCATGGGGGCGCAGGCGACGTTCTTCCGGCTCGGCGACGACCCCGGGCTGGAGCGGTTCCTGCGGCGGATGGCCGAGCGGATCGGCGGGCGCGTGGTGGCCCCGGACCCGGGGGACCTGGGCTCCGCCGTCCTGGACGAGTACCTCAGCGCCCGCGCCGGGGACCCCGACGACCTCTGACGCACGGCGTCGGCCGGTGAGGGGTGAGGTCGCGGGCCGCGTGCGACCCCCGGCGGCCCCGGTGGTCGGCAGGCCACGATCGGGGGCCGAGGACAGCGGGCCCGATCAGGGCCACGGACAGCGCGCCACGATCGGGGGCCGCGGTCACCGGGCCGCGGTGGAGCCCCCGTCGGCCGGAGGGGTGGGATCGGACGGGCCGGCCGGGGCGCCGCCGGACTCCCCCGGGGCGGCCGCGGCGGAGTGCTTCCCGTGCTGCTCGCCCTGCGCCTCGTGCGCGCCGTGGGCGGCGTGCTCGGCCTCGTGCTCGCCCTTGCCGAAGGGCAGCAGCTCCCACACCAGCACCAGGACGGCGCCCCAGGCGAGGCCCAGGACCGCGGAGAAGAAGGTGTTCGTGAGCCACGCGAGCGCCGCGCCGAGACCGCCGGGGACGGCGTCGTGCACGAGGACCTCGAGGTGGTGCACGGCCTCGTAGGGGGCGTGCCAGCCCAGCTCGTCGAGGCCCACGAGGATGATGTGCCCGCCCACCCAGAGCATGGCGGCGGTGCCCACGACCGAGATGACGGTGAGCAGTCCGGGCATGCCCTTGACCAGGCCGTGGCCGATCTTCTGCGTGGTCGGCGAGGACCGTTCGGCCAGGTGCAGACCGAAGTCGTCCATGCGGATGATCAGGGCAACCACCCCGTAGACCAGGACGGTGATGCCGATGGCCACGACCACCAGGATGGCCGCCCGGGAGAGCAGCGGTTCACCGGCCACCTCGTTGAGGGAGATGACCATGATCTCGGCCGAGAGGATCAGGTCGGTGCGCACCGCGCCCCCGACCATCGTGTCCTCCGCGTCCTTGCCCTTCTCCACCACGGGGGTCTTGGTCTTGGCCCCGTGGCCCGAGAGCTTGGACCAGATCTTCTCGGCGCCCTCGAAGCACAGGTAGCTGCCGCCGAGCATGAGGATCGGGGTCAGCAGCCACGGGGCGAACTGGCTCAGCAGCAGGATGACCGGGAGGATGAAGATCAGCTTGTTGCGGAACGAGCCCTTGGTGATGCGCCAGATGATGGGCAGCTCGCGCGCCGGGGAGACGTCCTGGACGTACTGCGGGGTCACGGCGGTGTCGTCCACGACGACGCCCGCCGCCTTCATGCTCGCCCGCCCCGCGGCCGCGCCGATGTCGTCCACGGAGGCGGCGGTGACGCGGGCCAGGGCGGCGACGTCGTCCAGCAGGGCGATCAGACCGCCGCTCATCGGAGGACCTCCGGCGCGGTCTCGGCAGGGGCGGGCGGCGCCGCGGTGGTGATCAGCATGTTGACAGAGTAGAGCTTCGAAGGCCCGGATGCTCCCGTGCGGGTCGAACGGGCCGGTGTCCCGCCGTTCCCGCCGGCGTCGGGTCGAGGTCCGGGCGCGGCGCGGGCCTCAGGCCTCCGGGTCCACGACGCCGACGGCGACGGCGAGGTCCTGCCAGGACATGCCCACGCCCTTGAAGACGTTGGGGGCGTCGTCGCGGCGGGCCACCGCCCCGGTGACCACGTCCCGCACCGGCACCAGGGCGTCCCCGGCGAGCGTCCCCTCCTCCACGGCCAGGACGACGTCGCCGGCCTCCCGCAGCGCCGTGGCGACGTCCTCGACCACCACCAGGGACCGGCCCATGAGACCGGCGTCCAGCTCGCGCCGGTCACTCTCGTGCGAGCCCATGGCCACGACGCAGGCGCCGTCGCGGACCAGGGAGCCGTCGAAGAGGGGTGCGGGCGCGGACGTCGCGCACACCACGATGTCGGCGCGGGCGACGTCGCCGGTCGTGCCGGCCACGATCTCGGGCCCCAGGGCGGAGAGCTCCTCGAGGACGGCACGGACCTTCCCGGGGCTGCGTCCGACCACCGTGACGCGGGCGAGGTCGCGGATCCCGGCGAACGCCCGGACGTGGCCGACCGCCTGCGGTCCCGTGCCGAGGACCACCAGGTGCGCGGCGTCCGGCGGCGCCAGGGCGTCGGCGGCCACGGCGGAGACGGCCGGGGTGCGCAGGGCCGTGAGGGCCGAGCCCTCCAGCAGCGCCCGGACGGTCAGGGTCGCGGTGTCCATCAGGACGTAGACCGCCTGGATCCGCGGCAGGCCCCGGGCCGGGTTGTCCGGGGCCACGGAGGCGACCTTGACACCGGTCCAGGCCGAGATCGTCGAGGGCATCAGCAGCAGGTGCCCGGATCCGGCCGGGGCGCTGGTCCGGGCCGGGTCCGTCGCGGGGTCGAAGCCCTCGACCAGGGCCTTCTGGATCAGCCGCCGGGCGCGGTCGGCCGGGACCCGTTCGGCGATCTGCGCGGCGGTGTACCAGGTGGGCTGGACGTCGTTCATCGGGGGACCTCCGCAGCGGTCGGGTCGGGACGTCGCCGGCGGCGCAGCGGCGCTGCCTCGAATGCCGTCCCGCTCCGTCGGCCGTGCGCCCGTCCGTGCCGCGGCAAGGGCCTGCGCGGCACGGACGGGCGGCGGGACGGGTTCACGCGGCCACCAGCGAGACCTCCGGGGTGCGGTGCCGGGCGGAGCCGGCGTGGTCCACGAAGGCGGAGAACAGTCTCCGTCGATCCGCCCCCGGAGCGTGGGAGTCCTCCGGGTGCCACTGCACACCGATGGTCCAGGTGCGGTCACGGTGCTCCGTCGCCTCGACCATGCCGTCCTCGGCCACCGCGGTGACCCGCAGACCGGGGGCCACGACGCCCACCGCTTGGTGGTGGTGGGACCGGACGGTGAGCCGCCGGGCGCCGTAGACACCCGCCAGCATGCTCTCCGGCTCCAGCGTGACCTCCTCCTCCGTGCACACGGCCTCCCCGGGCTCGCCCCGGTGCCGGTGCCAGGTGTCCAGGTGGGCGATGAGGGTCCCCCCGCAGGCCAGGTTGAGCAGCTGGGATCCCCTGCCGACGGCCAGCAGCGGGACGTCACGGCCCAGGCTCTGGTCGATGAGCTGCAGGGTGTAGAGGTCAGCGCGTCGGTCCACCCCGTACTCGTGGGGCACGGGGCCCTCCACGCCGTAGAGGGAGGCGTCGACGTCCCCGCCTCCGAGGACCAGCACCCCGTCCGCGGCCGCGGTGACGGCGGGATCGGGCAGCTGCCGGGCACTGGAGTCGACCAGGACCGGGCGGGCCCCGGCGTCGACCAGGGTCTGCAGGGCGGTGCGGGTGAGGCGGCGCATCAGATCCCGGGCCTCAGGAGTGAGGCCGGGGAAGTTCAGCGAGACCACGACGGCCACGGTGGGCGCTGCGGCCCGCAGACTCCACAGCCCCACGGGGGTCACCTCGTGCTCATTAAGACGAACAGTCCGGTGGTTCATGCGATCATCTCCTGTTCGATCATGAGGTCTTCGTTCTGGGTGAAGGGTGGTCGTCCTCGTGCTGGCACCTCGGACAAATTCGCCTGTCGAAGGTGATGCGGATCACTCTGCCCGAGCCGACAAGGCCGCGTCCCCCCTCGGGGAAAAGAAGATTCCCGAATATTCGCGGTCGACGAAAATCGGCGTCACCGCCGCGGACACCGGTCACGAGCGGCGGCCACGCCCCTGTGCGCCCGGTGTCAGCACCGGGGAGGACAGCTCATCGTCACACTGTTCAATGCACTTCCACGGACCTCGGCCACATGCCTAGTCTGAGTGATCATCGCCGGACCCCCCCCGGTCCGGCGATGCGGCCCAGCCCCAGGCCGCCCCCTCCCCCTGCGCACAGGAAGAAGGCATCATCCCCTCCGCCTCCGGGGCGCTGGCCGTCGAGCTGCACCCCCACTCCCCCACCCGATGGATCGCCACCTACTACCCCATGAACGAGACCCCGGCGGGACGCTGGGCCGAGGTCACCTGGCCCCTGCACCAGGTGCTGGTACCCCTCCCCGTCGATCCCGCGGAGACGGCACGGTGGCTGGAGGTGCGCAGCGCCGATCCCGACCACCCCTGCTACGCCCGCCACCAGGCCTGGGCGCACCGCCTGGCCGCCGGGTACACCGCGGCGCTGGCCGCCTTCGACGCCGACTCCGCCGACGGGCCGCGGTCGCTCCACGAGGCGTTGCGGCGCACCGACGTCACGACCGTCGTTCCCGCCGGGCAGCTGTCGGAGTGGGTGCTCGACGACCTCGAGGACGAGACCTCGGACGCCCGCCGCTAACCGGGACGGCACCGTCCGCCGCGGTGGTGCGGGTGCCGCAACCACAGGGACGCACCGGACCCTCGTCCGGTGGGGTACACTCTGGTCCTTCCGTGCAGAACCACCCTGCACAGCACCACCCCGTTCCAGGAGGACGCACCACATCATGGCCACCGACTACGACGCTCCGCGCACCCGACCCGAGGACGAGCCGGCCAACGAGTCCCTGGAAGCGATCCAGGTCCAGCGCAGCGCCACCACCCAGACCGCGGTCATCGACGCCGAGGACTTCGACACCGCCGAGGGCATCGACCTGCCGGGGGCGGATCTCTCCCACGAGGAGCTCACCGTGGCCGTCGTCCCCGAGCAGGCCGACGAGTTCACCTGCGGCTCCTGCTTCCTGGTCCGCCACCGCTCCCAGCTCGCCCGTCAGAAGAACGGGACCAGCTACTGCACCGACTGCGAGGGCTGAGCCCGGCCCCCTCCGGCAGGACCGGCGGCCCGGGGTCCTCGGGGAACTCCGGGTGCTGGGGCGCCGCGGCGGGTCACGATGGCCGCCGCGACCTCCCGGGATCGCCGGTCGAGGCCGGGACAACCGTGGGTCCTTTCCTTCGGGACGCCCACCGTGAGGCATCCCTGGTGTCGTTCCTATCGCGGCCCGGCCTGAGGTGACAAGAGCCGCGGTCGCTCCGGATCCGGCTCTGCCGTCCCCGGGTGGGGAACCCGACGGCGCCGCGGCCGGGCCACGGTCCGTCCCCGCCCACCCGTGCCCCGGGCCGGGACCGATGCTCTCGCGGTCCCCGACCGCCCGGGGCAGACCGCGGTCGGCGGGCCCCGGCCGCGGTCGGCGAGGAGCGGATACGCTGGGCTCAACAGCACGCTGTGGCGACGACCGGTCGAATCCACCCCTCCGAGAGGCAGGGGTCCACAGGATCTCGGGCCGGGCCTTCCGCCGGATCGGACCGAGGAGTTCCGGACCAGCATCCAGGCCGTCGAACCAGCGGAGCGGCCGCGTTGCACCACTCACTTGACGGGAGTCGAACCATGGCAGACGGCAGGACAGTCCTGGAGGCCTCCGCGGACCTGTTCCGTGCGCACGGAATGACCCTGATCTTCGGCAACCCGGGGTCCAACGAGCTGCCCTTCCTGGCCGGGTTGGGCGAGGACTTCGACTTCGTGCTGGGACTGCACGAGCAGGTGGTGGTGGGCATGGCCGAGGGCTACTCCCGTGCCACCGGCAAGCCGGTCCTGGTCAACCTGCACGCCGCGTCCGGTACCGGCAACGCCATGGGCGCGCTGACCAACGCCCGGTATGCGCACGTGCCGCTGGTGCTGCTGGCGGGCCAGCAGGTGCGGCGCACGGTCGGGCAGGAAGCCATGCTCGCCAACATGGAGGCGGGGATGCTGACCTACCCGCTGACCAAGTATGCGCACGAGCCCCTGTCCGCCACGGATGTGCCGCGCACGCTCTCCCAGGCCGTGCTCGAGGCCACCACCCATCCACGAGGTCCTGTCTACGTGTCGGTCCCCCTGGACGACTGGGGCGAACCGGCCCTTGCCGATGACGCCCTGCTCCTCGAACGCACGGTGACCACCGCGGGTGGGCTGCCCGATCGGATCGCCCGTGAGCTGGTCGCCGCCGTCGACGACGCCCGGAGCCCGGCGCTGGTGCTGGGCCCCCAGGTCGACGCGGCCGCGGTCGCGGATCCTGCGGTCTTCGCTGCCGTGCTCCGGCTGGCCGAGCACGCCGACGCGACGGTGTACGTGGCGCCGTCCCCGTCCCGGGCACCGTTCCCCACCACCCACCCCAACTTCGGCGGCGTCATGGTCCCGGGCATCGACTCGGTGCGCCGCCAGCTGGCCGGGCACGACACGGTGCTCGTGCTCGGCGCACCGGTGTTCCGGTACCACCGGTGGGAGCCGGGGGACTACCTCGAGCCGGGCACGCAGGTCTGGCAGGTGACGCAGGACCCGTCCGAGGCCACCCGCGCCCCCTTCGGCCGGGCGGTCGTCGCCGATGTCGCCGACGCCGTCACCGTGCTGGCCGAGGGCGTGCGGGACCGCGGTGCTCGGCGTCCGGAGCGCCGGTTGCCCGCGGCGAGGACCTCCCCCGAGGGGATGACGGGAACAGAGATCCTGGAGGTCCTGAACCAGCACGTCGACGACCGCGTCGTCTACGTCAACGAGACCACCACCCTCGACCTGGAATATCTCGAGCGGGTCGCCGTCGACCGACCGGGCGGGTATCACTTCCCAGCCTCCGGCGGCCTCGGCTTCGGCCTGCCGGCCGCCGTCGGGATCTCCCTGGCCGTGCCGGCGGCGACCGTCGTGGCCACGGTCGGCGACGGGTCCGCCAACTACGGCATCACCGCGCTGTACACGGCGGCGCAGCGGGCCACCCGCACCGTGTTCGTGATCGTCAACAACTCCGGATACGGCGCGCTGGCCGGATTCGCCCAGCGCATGGGCGTGCCCGACGTGCCGGGCCTGGTCCTGGGCGAGATCGACTTCGTGTCCCTCGCCCAGGGATACGGGGTGCCCGCCACCCGCACCACCACCCGGGCGGAGTTCGAGGAGGCCTACCAGAAGGCTCTGCGGGCGGACGGCCCTGCCCTCATCGACGCCCGGGTGGTGTGAGGCCCGGGACCGGCTCCTTCAGCTCCTGGAATCACTCATCCGGCGGGGCCGGGCCGGCATCGGACGCTTGTCGAACACCGTGCTCCCGATCTCCTGCTCGGTCTGGTTGTTGATGGACAGGTCGATCCCGGAGCGGTCCCGGACCAGGCTGACGGCGACCAGGGCCACCACGCACATCCCGATCAGGTAGACGGCGATGGCGGGCGTGCCGCCGGTGGCGTCGAGCAGGGCCTGGGCGATCATCGGCGCGAAGGCACCACCGAGGATGGCGCCGATCGCGTAGGAGATCGACACGCCGGAGAACCGGATCGATGCCGGGAACAGCTCCGAGTACAGGGAGGCCTGGGGGCCGTAGGTCAGGCCCGTACCGATGCAGATGAGGCCCAGTCCGATGTACAGGTTGAGCAGGGAGCCCGAGTCGATGAGCAGGAACAGCGGCCAGATCGTGAGGATCAACCAGACATAGCCGATCTGGTAGGTGAGCTTGCGTCCGATGCGGTCGGAGACGATCCCGGCCCCCAGTGTGGAGACCAGCCATACGGTGGCGGCGAAGGTCATGGCGACCAGCACGTCGGTCCGGGAGAGCCCGACCGCGTCCGAGGTGGCGTAGGCGGGGATGAAGCCGCCGGTGGACATGTAGCCCACGGCGTTGTTGCCCACGAAGATCAGGGCCGCGATGGCCACGAGGTGCCAGTACTTGCGGAACAGCTCCACGATCGGGACGCTCGCCTGCTCCTTCTTGGCGGCGATCTCCTGGAAGACGGGGGACTCGTCCACGGCGATGCGGACGAAGTAGCCGACCGCGATGAGAACGATCGAGGCGGCGAACGGAACGCGCCAGCCCCACTCGAGGAACTGCTCCCCGGGGGAGATCACCCCGGTCATCAGGGCGGTGACGGCGGTGGCCAGCAGCAGGCCCAGGGGCACGCCCAGTTGGGGCATGGAGCCGGCCAGCCCACGGCGCTCGGCCGGCGCGTGCTCCACGGCCATCAGGGCCGCCCCGCCCCACTCGCCGCCGGCCGAGATGCCCTGGATGATGCGCAGCAGGACCAGCAGCACCGGGGCGAGCACCCCGACGGACTGGTAGGTGGGCAGCAGGCCGATCAGGGTGGTGGCCCCGCCCATCATGATCAGCGTGGTCATGAGGATGACCCGGCGGCCGAGCTTGTCGCCGTAGTGCCCTGCCAGGAAGGCACCCAGCGGACGGAACAGGAAAGAGATCCCGACCGAGGCGAAGGCCAGCAGCAGGCCGACGGATTCCCCCGCGGGTTCGAAGAACAGCTGGGAGAACACCAGGCCGGCCATGGTGGCGTAGATGAAGAAGTCGTACCACTCGACGGTGGTGCCGATGAGCGTGGCGGCGGCGACGCGGCGCTGGTTGGCCCGGTCGGAGTGTCGGGATTCGGTCACGGTTACCTCGGAGTGTCGGTGGTGGGGATCGTGGTCGGGGGTGGCCGTGACCGGTCAGGAGCTGAAGATCGGCGTCAGGAAGTCCGACAGCTCGGCGGTCGCGGTCAGCGGCAGCACGTGTGCGACGTACTGGTCCGGTCGGACCACCACGACCACGCCGTCCCGGCTCAGCCCCCGGGCCGCGTAGATGTCGTCGGCCGGGTCCGTGCCCCACACCTTGTTCAGGTTCGAGATCTGGAACGGGCCGACCTTCGGGCGGAACACGGACGGCACCTTCATCAGTTCCACCTCATCGTGCGGCTGCTGGTAGACCACGTTGAGGTCGAACAGGGCGTCGAGGTCCTGGCCCTCCGGGGTGAACCGGCGCACCGGGGACTCCGCGGAGTCCATCCACTCGGCCCAGGCCCGCAGCGCCGAGTCCTCCGCGGAGGACACGGCGGCGTCGGCGAAGGCGTAGATGCGCCACCGCCCGTCGGCGGTGTGCTGGTGGCCCAGGAACTTCGGGTTCGTGTCCGAGACGCGCTTGACCGGATGCGCCTTGAAGCGCTTGCCCAGGGGGAAGCCCGTGGCGAGGTCCTGGTGCACCGCCTCGCCCACGAGCAGCCCGGCCGGGTACTCCGTCATGAAGCCCGCCGGGAACTCGGCGGTCTTCTGGTAGAAGTCCTCCAGCGCGGACGCGCTCCCCAGCTCCTCCGGCTTGGCGGCCATCATGGCGGACCACTCCCGGTCGAAGTCGATGAGGTTCTGGGCCACGGGCTGGCGCTCGGCCGAGTAGGTGGACAGCAGCGACGCCGGGCTCAGCCCGGTCAGCACGTGGCCCAGCTTCCAGCCCAGGTTGAACGCGTCCTGGATGGAGACGTTCATGCCCTGACCCGCCTTGGCCGAGTGGGTGTGGCAGGCGTCGCCCGCGATGAACACCCGCGGGCTGCGCTGTCCCGCCTCCTCGGTGGGGACGTCGTCGAAGCGGTCCGTCACCCGGTGGCCGACCTCGTAGACGCTCCACCACGCCACGTCCTTAACGTCCACGGTGTAGGGCGAGACGATCTGGTTGGCCTGGGCCACGATCGACTCGATCGGGGTCCTGCGGACGGCGCCGGCGTCGTCCGCGCTGACCTCGCCCAGGTCCACGTACATGCGGAACAGGAAGCCGCCCTCGCGCGGGATGTGCAGGATCGATCCGTGCTTGGACTGGATGGCGCACTTGGTGCGGATGTCCGGGAAATCGGTCTCGGCCAGGACGTCCATGACGCCCCACGCGTGGTAGGACACCGCACCCACGTGCTGGGCACCGATGTCCCGGCGGACCTTCGAGTGCGCGCCGTCGCCCCCCAGGACGTACTTGGTGCGCACGACGCGCTCCTCGCCCGGGCTCGTGCCGCCCTCCGGCTGGTCACCGGTGCGCTTCAGGGTCACGGTGACCGGGTACTCGCCCTCGCCGACCTCGAGCTTCACGAACTCCCAGCCGAAGTACGGTGCGGTCCGGGACGGGGCGTTCTTGGCGAAGCGGGCGAAGTAGTCCAGCACGCGCGCCTGGTTGACGATCAGGTGCGGGAACTCGCTGACGCCCGTGGGGTCGTCCACGGCCCGTGCGGTCCGGACGATGTGCTCCGGGTTGGCCGGGTCCGGCTTCCAGAAGTTCATCTCGCTCAGGTGGAACGCCTCGGCGGTGATCTCCTGGGCGAAGCCGAAGGCCTGGAACGTCTCGACGCTGCGGGCCTGGATGCCGTCGGCCTGGCCGATCTCCAGCCGGTAGGGGCGGCGGTCGACGAGGCAGGTCATGACGTCCGGGAAGCTGGCCAGCTGGGCGGTGGCGGTCATGCCGGCAGGGCCCGCGCCGACCACGAGCACGTCCATGGTCTCGGGCAGCTCGGGGGAACGGTCGATGCCCACACCGGCGGCGGGCTGGACACGGGGGTCCGTGGACACGTACCCGTGGTGGTGGAACAGCATGGGGGCCTCCTGGCGGAATCAGAGAAAGGAGAGGGAGGAACGATCTGTGTGTTCTATAGTGGAACACGTCGTTCTTTTATCGAACTCTTGATCAGGATCATATACGTTGGGTGATCGTCCTCACAAGACCCTGCGATGCCGCTCACTCCCCGCTGCGGTGGAGGCATGGTCGTCCCCGGGCCGAGACCCGTCAGGCCTCCGGTGCCGCTCCGCGACCCGGCCCGGGGAACCTCGTCAGACCGCCCACAGAAAGGGGCCACGGTGAACGCTCAGGGACGTCCTTCCGCCCAGGTGCCGGCGAGCAGGACGCCGGCCGCGCAGTCGACCGGGAGCATGCAGGGCCGGGCCGCCGCTGCGGCAGCGCCCTCGCAGACCCTCTCCCGGGGGCTGCGCATGCTCGAGCTCGTGGTCTCGGCCGAGGAGGCGCCCACGATCGCCGACGTGGCCGCCCAGCTGGGCGTGCACCGGTCGATCGCCTACCGGATCCTGCGGACCCTGGAGAGCTACGGCCTGCTGACCCGGGACTCCACCGGCCGGCTGATCGGCGCGCCCGGGCTGGCGGTGCTCGCGCGGGGAGTGCAGCAGGACCTCCAGTCGGCGTCCCTGCCGGAACTGACCGCGCTGGCCAACGAACTGCAGATGAGCGCCTTCGTGGCGGTCTGGGGCCAGGAGGAGTGCATCACGCTGGTGACGGTGGAGCCCTTCCGCGGTCACGCCGTCACCCAGCGTCCAGGGACCCGCCACCCGCTGGACCGTGGCGCCCCCGGGCTCGCCGTGCAGGCGGGCATGGACCCGGACGAGCTCACCGAGCTGACGGGCGGCGTCCGCCCCCGCGCGGAGGTGGAGCAGGCCCGGGAACGCGGATTCGCCGTCAGCAGCAACGAGGTGCTGGACGGGGTGTCCTCCGTGGCCGTTCCCCTGCGTGTTCCCGGCCACCTGCCGGCGGCACTGGCCGTCGTCTACGCCACCCGCCAGCTCGACGTCGAGGCGCTGGGCCGGCGGCTGGCGCACAGCGCCGGGCTGGTCGCCGCCCGCCTCGGGCAGCGACCCGCCCCGTCGGATCAGTAGGACCCGCGCGGCGCCTGCTCCCCTGCTGCCGGAGCGCACCAGGCGTCGGCGAGCGCCTCGGTCCCGCGGGCCAGCAGCGCGACGTCGGCGCCCACGTTGACGAAGTCGGCGCCGGCGTCGAGATAGTCCTGGGCCTGGGACGGCGCGAAGGCGTTGACTCCCACGAACTTCCCCGCCTGCCGCACGGCGGCGATGACGTCCTTGACGGCGAGCACCACGTCGGGGTGGCCCTGCTGGCCGAGCAGGCCCATGGAGGCGGCCAGGTCGGAGGGACCGATGAAGATGCCGTCGATGCCGTCGACCGCGGCGATCTGCCGGGCGTTCTCGACGGCGGCGGCGGACTCGACCTGGACGACCAGGGTGACCAGATCGGCGGCTCGGTCCAGGTAGTCCGGGATCCGGTTCCACCGCGCCGAGCGGGCCAGTGCGGAACCGACCCCCCGGACCCCGCGCGGCGGGTAGTGCATGGCGCGCACCGCCGCCTCGGCGTCCCCGGCGCTGTCCACCATCGGGATGACGAGGGACTGTGCGCCCAGGTCGAGGAACTGCTTGACCAGCACGGTGTCCAGCGCGGGCACGCGCACCACGGGGACGGCCGGGTAGCCGGCCATGGCCCGCAGCTGGGACTGGACGGTCTCGAGTCCCAGCGGTGAGTGCTCGGCGTCGAGCAGGAGATAGTCCAGACCGGCCGAGGCGCAGATCTCGGTCGCAGTGGGGTCACCCGAGCTGACGAACATGCCGGCCGCCGGCCGCCCGCCGCGCTCTGCGCGGGCGGCCTCGGTGAACAGGTCCTTGAAACTGGGCTGCGGTTCTAGGCGAATCGGCATGTGATGGTCCCCAGCTCTCCGTAGTCGGCGTACACGGTGTCCCCGGCGTGGACCCACATGGGGCGGGTGAACGACCCGGCGAGGATGATCTCCCCGGCCTCCAGCCGGTCCCCGTGGCCGGCGATCCGGTTCGCCAGCCAGTGCACCCCGTTGGCCGGGTGGTTGAGCACCCCGGAGGCCACCCCGGTCTCGATGATCTCCTCGTTGCGCCACAGCGCCCCGGCGACCCAGCGCAGGTCGACGGCGTCCGGGGCGACCGGGCGGCCCCCGATCACCATGGAGCCGAGCGCGGCGTTGTCCGAGATGGTGTCGGTGATGGTCCGGCCCTCCATCTCGATGCGCGAGTCCAGCACCTCGAGGGCCGGCACCACGTACTCGGTGGCGCGCAGCACGTCGAAGAGGTTCACGCCGGGGCCGGCGAGGTCCTCCTTCAGGACGAAGGCCAGCTCCATCTCGATGCGCGGGTGGGTGTACCGCGCCCACTCGTACACGTGGCCGGACTCGACCACCTGGTCGTCGAAGATCACCCCGTAGTCCGGCTCGTCGATGCCGGTGGCGTCCTGCATGGCCTTGGAGGTCAGCCCGATCTTGTGCCCGGCCTTGGTGCGGCCGGCCTCCTCCTGCCGCTGCGCCCAGATCCTCTGCACCGCGTAGGAGTCCTCGATCTCCATCTGCGGGTACCGCTTGGTCAGCCGCGGCACCGGCGTGCGGTCCAGTCCCGCCCGGTGCAGCTCGTCGGCGATCTTCACATGGGTCTCGTGGTCCAGCATGTCCTCTCCTGTGTTCTGCGGGTGCTCTGTCTCCGAGACGGCGGCGGCCGGCCGGCTCCATGCATGGAGCCGGGCCGCCCCCCCACCGCCCCGGGGGGGGGGCAGCGGGTTTCGGGGCGGGATGCCGCCGGGGGCCCCCCCCCCTGGGGGGGGGGGGGGGCGCGTTGTTCCCGGGGGTTGGGGGGTCCTGGTTGCCCGGGGGGGGGGGGGGGGGGGGGTGTGTGGGGGGGGGGGGGGGGGCGGGCGGGCCCCTGGCGGGGCGCGGGCCGGCCGCCATCGCTCCGGGGAGGGTCAGAGCTGGTTTCCGAGCTTGAAGCCCTTGGCGGCCTCGCCCTTGTAGGTGCCGTTCGCGTCGCCCTCACGGGTGTAGGAGAACCCGTCGGCGCCGATGGTCACCTCCATCTCGGAGTCCTCGGTGCGGGCCACGACCTGCTGCGGGTTGCCGTCCAGGTCCAGGACCAGGGAGGCCTCGGTGTACCAGGACGGGACCACCGGGTTGCCCCAGAAGTCACGGCGCTGGTTGTCGTGCACGTCCCAGGTGACGACCGGGTTGTCCGGGTCGCCGGTGTAGTAGTCCTGGGTGTAGATCTCGATCCGGTGGCCGTCCGGGTCGAGGATGTACAGGTAGAACGCGTTGGAGACGCCGTGGCGGCCGGGTCCGCGCTCGATGCGGTCGGAGATGCGCAGGGCGCCCATCTTGTCGCAGATCGCCAGGATGTTGTGCTTCTCGTGGGTGGCGAAGGCGACGTGGTGCATGCGGGGGCCGTCGCCGCCGGTCATGGCGGTGTCGTGCACGGTCGGCTTGCGGCGCATCCAGGCGGCGTACACGGTGCCCTCGTCGTCCTGGATGTCCTCGGTGACGCGGAAGCCCAGGTCCTGCATGAACTTCGTGGCGCGCGGCACGTCCGGGGTGACCTGGTTGAAGTGGTCCAGGCGGACCAGGGCGCCCGGGGTGTACAGGTCGTAGCGCCAGGCCAGCCGCTCGACGTGCTCGACGTCGTGGAAGAACTCGTACGGGAAGCCCAGCGGGTCCTGGACGCGCACCGAGTCGCCGATGCCCTTGGTGAAGCCCTCCGGGCGGCGCTCCACGCGGCAGCCGAGCTCCTCGTAGAAGGCCACGGCCCGGTCCAGGTCCTCGGGGCTGCGCACCCGGTAGGAGAAGGCGGCGACGGCGGCCACCGGGCCCTTCCGCAGCACGAGGTTGTGGTGGATGAACTCCTCCAGGGACCGCAGGTAGACGGTGTTCTCGTCCTCCTCGGTCACGGTCAGCCCCAGCACGTCCACGTAGAACTCCCGCGAGCGCTCCAGGTCGGTGACCACGAGCTCCATGTAGGCGCAGCGCAGGATGTCCGGCGCGGGCGCCTGCGGGGTGGGGATCGGGTTGTCGGAGCGGATCGGGGCTTCCTGCGAGACGTAGAAGCCGGAGGACGTCATCGTCCGGTCGTCGAGGTGGGTCATGGTGCTGTCCTTTGTGCTGAGTGGTGGGTGTCGGCAGGGGCGGAGGATCAGGCCTGGAGCTCCTCGGCGGCCTGCTCCTGGCGGCCGAAGACCGGGTTGTGCACCTCGCCGAGGTTGATGTGCACGGCCTGCTGGTCGGTGTAGAAGTCGATCGACCGGTAGCCGCCCTCGTGGCCCAGCCCCGAGGCCTTCACCCCGCCGAAGGGGGTGCGCAGGTCGCGGACGTTGTTGGAGTTCAGCCACACCATGCCGGCCTCGACGTTCTGGGCGAAGTTGTGGGACCGCTTCAAATCGTTCGTCCAGATGTAGGCGGCCAGGCCGTACTTGGTGTTGTTGGCCAGCGCCAGGGCCTCCTCGTCCGTGTCGAACGGGGTGATCGACACGACGGGGCCGAAGATCTCCTCCTGGAAGATCCGGGCGTCCGGGGCGACGTCGGCGAAGACGGTCGGCTGGATGAAGTTGCCCTCGGGGAACTCCTCCGGACGGCCGCCGCCGGCGGTCAGGCGGGCCTCCTGCTTGCCGATCTCCACGTAGGACATGACCTTCTCGAAGTGCTCGGGGTGCACCAGGGCGCCGACCTCGGTGGTCTCCTCGTGCGGCAGGCCGACCTTCACGCGCTGGGCCTGGGCGGAGTAGCGGGACACGAACTCGTCGTAGATGCCGCGCTGGACCAGGATGCGCGAGCCCGCGGTGCAGCGTTCGCCGTTGAGGGAGAAGACCCCGAAGATCGTCGCGTCGATGGCCGCCTCCAGGTCCGCGTCCTCGAAGACGACGGCGGGCGACTTGCCGCCCAGCTCCATGGACAGGCCCTTGAGGTACGGCGCGGCGTTGCCGAAGATGATCTGGCCGGTGCGGGACTCGCCGGTGAAGGAGATCAGCGGGACGTCCGGGTGCTTGACCAGGGAGTCGCCGGCGAAGCCCTCCTCGCCGTAGCCGTGGACGATGTTGAACACACCGGCCGGCAGACCGGCCTCCTCGAAGATGCCCGGCCACAGGGAAGCGGACAGCGGGGTGAACTCGGCCGGCTTGAGCACCACGGTGTTGCCGGTGGCCAGCGCCGGACCCAGCTTCCAGGACTCCAGCATGAACGGGGTGTTCCACGGGGTGATGAGCCCGGCCACGCCGATCGGCTTGCGGTTGACGTAGTTCATCTGGCGGCCGGGGACCTTGTAGGTGTCGTCGGCCTGGGCGACGATCAGATCCGCGAAGAAGCGGAAGTTCTCGGCGGCGCGCTGTGCCTGGCCGAGCGCCTGCTTGATCGGCAGACCGGTGTCGAAGCACTCCATCTCGGCCAGGTCCTGGCCGCGGGACTCCACGATGTCGGCGATCCGGTGCAGCACCCGGGACCGCTGACGCGGGAGCATGCTCGGCCACGGGCCGTTCTCGAAGGCGTCCTTGGCGGCGGCGACGGCGGCGTCGATGTCGGCGACCTTGCCGGAGGCGGCCTGCAGGTAGGGCTGGTTGGTGACCGGGTCCAGCACGTCGAAGGTGTCGCCGTCGATCGAGTCGACGTGCTCGCCGTTGATGTAGTGCTGGATCTTCTCCGGCAGATGGGCCGGGACCCAGCGCTGTGCGGTGTCGGTGGTGGTCTCGGTGCTCATGGGGTGTCCTTTCGGCGTGCAGTGTCCTGAGGTGTGCTGTGCGACGCCAGGTAGGCGTCGAGCGTGTTGAGTCGGTGCTGTCTCGCGGCTGCCTCCACGGCGTCGAAGGGCGCGCCCTGGGCGATGAGGTCCAGCAGGTGGTCGTGCTCGTCCACGGAGGCACGGGCCCGGCCGGGGACGTAGGCGAAGGTGGACGAGCGCAGGGCGGCCAACCGGTTCCAGCCGCGGTGCACCAGGTCCAGGATGTGTGGATTCTGGTGGTGCTCGTAGAGCGTGGAGTGGAACTGCTTGTTCAGCGCGGTGAACTGCACCGGGTCGAAGTCGTCCAGCACCCGGCGCATCCGGTCGTTGATCTCCCGGGCCCGCTGCAGCTCGGCTCCGGTGACCAGCGGCGCGCACTGGGCGGTGGAGAACCCCTCGACCAGGGCGAGGGTCTCCATGGTGTAGCGGTACTCCACGGGATCGATGCCCACCACGGTGGCGCCGACATTGCGCTCGTAGGCCACCAGCCCGTCCTGCTGGAGCCTCCGCACGGCCTCGCGCACCGGGACCACGGACATCTCGAGCTCGGCGGCCAGCTGGGCCAGCACCAGGCGGCTGCCCGGGGCGAAGCGGCCCTGCTGGACCCCCTCGAGGATGGCCTGGTAGGCCGTCTCCGACTTGGACGGGAGGACCTCGGTGCTCACCGGGCGTCCCGGTCGGCGTGCAGCTGCTGGTGCTCCTGGTACTTGCGCTTCCACTCGGCGTTGGGCGGGAACAGCCCGTCCACGGGGTGCCCTTCGGCCACCCGGTCGTACACCCAGGCGTCCTGCTGCTCCTGCTCCCAGGCGTCGGCGATCGCCTCGGTCAGCAGCTGCGGGGGGACGACCACGACGCCGTCGTCGTCGCCGATGACGATGTCGCCCGGCTGGACGGTGGTCCCTCCGCAGGCGACCGTCCCGCCGACCTCCCAGGGGATGTGGCGGCGGCCGAGCACGGCCGGGTGGACGCCGCTGGAGTAGACCTGGATGCCGACCTCGGCGACAGCGGCGCTGTCCCGCACCCCGCCGTCGGTGATCACCGCGTTGGCGCCCCGCACCTTGGCGCGCAGGGCGAGGACGTCGCCGAGGGTGCCGGTCCCCTTCTCGCCGCGGGCCTCCATGACCACCACGTCGTCCGGCTGCACCGTGTCCATGGCGCGCTTCTGGGCGTTGAATCCGCCGCCGAAGGCCTTGAACAGGTCCTCCCGGTTGGGCACGTAGCGCAGCGTCTTGGCGTAGCCGAGGATGCGGTGGCCGGGATGGGTGGGCCGCACGCCGTCGATCGTGGCGTTGTCGATCCCCCGCTTGCGCAGCTGCGCGGTGATGGTGGCCACGGCCGTCTCGTTGATCTTCGCCCTGAGCTCGTCGGTGAGCAGGGTGCGGTCGGGGACCGGGGCGGCCGGCACGTAGTGGTACGGCTCGGCGTCGGCCGCAACCGGCGCCAGCCCGGCGGCCTCCCGTGAGCCCCAGGCCTCCTCCCGCTGGGTGTCGTCCACCTGCGGGCCGTGTCCGTAGGACGCCATCGGCGCCTCGCCGGCCACCACGCGGGTGACCAGCCGTCCGCTGGAGGGAGCGCCGGGCGCCTCGGGCGCATCGACCTCGACCTCGACGACGTCGCCCGGCTGGGCCACGGAGGAGCCGGCCGGGGTGCCCGTCAGGATGACGTCGCCCTCCTCCAGTGTCATGAGCTGGGACAGGTCCGCCACGAGCTGGCCGAAGGGGAAGACCAGCGCCTCGGTGGTGTCGTCCTGGACGAGGTCCCCGTTGACCCAGGTCCGGACGCGCAGCGCGGCCGGGTCGAGCCCGGCGGCCGGGATGACGTTCGGCCCCAGCGGGGTGTAGCCGTCCCCGGACTTGTTCTTGACGTTGGAGCCCTTGTCGGCGTGGCGCAGGTCGTACAGGCCCCAGTCGTTGGCCGCGGTGATGCCGGAGACCTTGGACCAGCCCTCCTCGGGGCCCACCCGGCGGCACGTCTGCCCGATGATCAGCGCGATCTCGCCCTCGTAGGCCAGCAGCTCGGTGCCGGCCGGGCGCTCGATCGTGGCGCCGGTCCGGGCGATGGAGGTCCCGGCCTTGAGGAAGTAGCCGGGGAACTTCGGGGAGCGGCCCCGCTGGGCGATGCGGGAGGGGTAGTTCAGGTGCAGCGCGATGACCTTCCCGGGGCGGCTCGCCCTGTCGGTGAAGTCAACGGGCCCGGTGGCCCCGGGAGGAGCCGGTGTCGTCTCTGCCATGCCGTCCTGCCTTCGTGGTCTGCGGAGGTGGCCCGGGTCCAGCACGTCCAACGGTGCGGCCCGGGTCTCTTGCTGGCGATCGTATACGATGTGACGTGATCGACGCCACCCCATGAAGGGAATCCGCCTGATGGCCGCCGGACCCTGGAGCCGGTTCGGGACCAGGTCCTACGATGGCCGCATGGCCCGCACGGACACCGCCTCACGGGTGGTCCCCGCCTCCCCCGAGCGGGTCTACGCCGCCCTGACCGACCCGGACGCGCTCACGGCCTGGCTGCCGCCGGAGGGGATGACGGCCCGCTTCGAGCACTTCGACGCCCGCCCGGGCGGGTCCTACCGCATGGTTCTCACCTACGACGACGCCGCGGGCGCCCCCGGCAAGACCACCGCCGCGTCCGACGTCGTGGAAGCACGCTTCGTGGACCTCGTCCCCGGCGTGCGCGTCGTGCAGACCGGGGACTTCGTCTCCGACGACCCGGCCTACGCCGGCACGATGACCATGACCTGGGAGCTCACCCCGGTCGAGGACGGCACCCGCGTGGAGATCCGCGCCGAGAACGTCCCCGACGGGATCTCCGCCGAGGACCACGCCGCGGGGTTCGCCTCGTCGCTGGCGAACTTGGCCGATTACCTGCGGGCCGGCACCGGCCACAGAAACTCAGGGAGCCTGGACTAGCCGACGCGGAAGACCTGGATCAGCACGCCGTCCGGTCCTCGTTCGCCGGTGCCGATGAACAGGGTGCGGTTCATCCACGCGTGCGGACCGGCCTCATCGGCGGTCAGTCGTGGCACGCAGCAGAAATAGATTCTGGCGGGGTCGACGGTGCCACCGGCCATCACCGTGCGCAGGTCCTCCGGCGTCCCGGCACGCAGGGCGCGGTTCTGCACCAGGATGTGGTGGCCGTCGTCGAGCTCCAGGACGTAGTCGGCGGCCAGGTAGGCCAGATCGTCGGTGGGGTACTGCTGGAAGTCCGCCCCGACGTCAAGCACCCGGCCGGCGACTCCGGGGCCGTGGACCCGGCCGCCGCGGATCGGGACCACGCGCCGCACTCCGTCCACGGTGGCACCGACAGTGATCGGGGCGTCGACGTCGACTTCGATCGTGGCGATGTACTCGAGCGGCGGCGCAGGTGGCGTACCAGGGGCGGGCGGGTTCTTCTGGTCGCGGGTATTCATACGTGGTCCTTTCCTTGATGGGCTTCCGGTGACCGGTTCGATGTCCTCAGCACGTCGATGGCCGCGGCGACCCGGCGGGGTGGGCGGTGACCCGCCGGCACGACTGCCACCACGGAGTTGGTCGGGACGTCGTCGGCCACGAGGCGGTACACCACCTCGGTCTCGTCGAATGTTGCACCGGTGGCCGGCAGGCTGTTGGCGAACGAGTAGCCGAGGCCGCGGCCGACGAGGGTGCGGATGGTGTCCATGCTGGCACTGCGCCAACCGACCCGGATGCTCAGCCCCACGGACTCGACGATCGCCGTCATCCGCTCCGCGGTAGGAGGGACGTCCAGCAGCACGGCCGGTTCCTCGACGACCTCACGGAGCCACACCGACTCGGCTCCGGCGAGCCGGTGATCGGCGGGCAGCATGAGATGCAGGCGCACCGGGGCGATCTCGACTCGGTCGAGGTCGGTGTCGGCCTGCTGGGAGTAGAGAAACACGACGTCCAGGCGCCCGGTGCGCACCTGCTCCTGCAGCTCGTGCGGCGCACCCTCCTTCAGGCGCAGGTCCACGAGCGGGTGCTGGTGCGTGAAGTACTCCACCAGGGGCGGCACCAGCCGCGGCGACAGCGTCAGGCTCATCCCGACCCGCAACGGTCCGCGCATGCTGCCCGCGCTCTCCGCAATCGCTTCCTGCGCCTCAGCCACCCGCTCCAGGACGCCACGGGCATGGGCAGCGAACTCCACCCCAGCAGGAGTGGGCGCAACCTTCCGGGAGCGGCTGCGCACCAGCAAGGGTGTGCCGACAGCCTTCTCCAGCTCCGCCACGGCCATGGATGCGGCGGCCTGGGAGATGTGGCATGCCGCGGCCGCGGCTGTGACCGATCCCAGGTCCACGGTGGCCACGAAGTACTGCAACTGTCTCAGGGTCAGCTCTGGCATCAGTTCCTCTGATGAGACAAATCGATTCAATTGAATTTTCATATCTAGTGACCCAGCTCACACTAGAGGTTATTCCCAGTCCCACCACTTTCCCTGGAGGACATTCGTGAGCATTCCGGACACCGACTCCTTGCAACCCCGCATCGTCACCCTCGGCACCGCCGGCGGACCGCGCTGGTGGCGTGCCGAGCCAGCGAGCCGGCGCACCGGCATCGCCACCGCCGTCGTAGTGGGCGAGGCGGTCTACCTGGTGGACTGTGGCCACGGCGTGGGCCGGCGGATGGCCGAGGCCGGCTTGGAGATCCGCGACCTGCGCGGCATCTTCCTGACCCACCTGCACTCGGACCACACCGTGGACCTGGCCAGCCTGGCCATTTTCGGGCTCTACGAGCTGCTGGACCGGGTCGGTGACCCGGTGCGGATCATCGGCCCCGGCAACCGCGGGGCGCTGCCGCCCGCCTCGCCGCGGGCCGTCGTGGCGCCCACCCCGCTTGCCCCGGACTGCCCGACCCCGGGGACGCAGGAAATGTTCGAGACCCTGATGCGGGCCCACGCCACGGACCTCAACGACCGGATCATCGACTCGCTGCGCCCCTCCCCCTTCGAGCTCTTCGAGGCCCAGGACATCGTCGTCCCAGCCGGCACCGGCTACCACCCCAACGACAACCCGACCCCGGACATGGACCCGTTCGAGATCTACCGCGACGAGCTGGTCACCGTGTCCGCGATCCTCGTCGAGCACCCGCCGATCGCCCCGGCCTTCGGCCTGCGCTTCGACACCGCCGAGGGCTCGGTCACCTTCTCCGGCGACACCGCCTACACCCCGAACATGATTCGGCTGGCGCGCGACACCGACCTGCTGCTGCACGAGGCCATCGACTTCGGCTACGTCGACCGGCTCTACGGCGACAAGACCGACGAGGGCTCCCGTGCCGCGCGGGACCACCACTACAAGTCCCACACCTCCGTGACCGACGCGGCCCGTGTCGCCCAGCAGGCCGGGGCCCGCCAGCTGGCCCTGCACCATCTCGTGCCCGGCACCGCACCGGATGCGGTGTGGCAAGAAGCCCGACTGCACTTCGACGGCGTCTTCCACGTGCCCGACGACCTCGACGTCATCGACCTGCATCCCGCCCTGGACCGTATCGCTCTCTGACCCACATCATCCTCTGAGGAGCCACTGTGACGACCACACCCACCACCACCCAGCAGAGCCCGCCGCCTTCCGGTCCGGCGGTCCAGGAATCGCTGAACACCAAGGACATGCGGCGCATTCTGGCATCGAGCTTCGTCGGCAGCGCCATCGAGTACTACGACTTCATCCTCTACGCCACCGCCGCTTCTCTGGTGTTCAATCACGTCTTCTTCGCCAACCTCGACCCCGCCGTCGCCTTGTTCGCCTCGTTCGCGACCATGGCCGCCGGCTACCTCGCCCGCCCCCTCGGGGGCATCGTCTTCGGGCACTACGGCGACCGCATCGGGCGCAAGAAGATGCTGGTGCTGTCCATGCTGCTCATGGGCGGAGCCACCGTGCTCATCGGCCTGCTGCCCACGACCGCGCAGATCGGCCTTGCGGCCCCAGTCATCCTCGTGCTGCTGCGCCTAGTCCAGGGCGTGGCCGTCGGTGGCGAGTGGGGCGGGGCCGCCCTCATGGCCCTGGAGCACGCCCCACAAAGCAAGCGCGGCTTCGCCACTGTCTTCGCCAACGCCGGCGGCCCGGCCGGCGCCATCCTCGCCACCCTGGTCGTCTCGGCCGTCTCGGCCCTGACCGGTGACCAATTCCTGGAGTGGGGCTGGCGCATCCCGTTCCTGCTCTCCGCGGTCCTGATCGTCGTGGGCATGGTGATCCGCCTGAAGGTCACCGAGACCCCCATGTTCGCCCAGCTCACCGAAGTCGGCGAGAAGCGCCGCCTGCCGCTGACGGACGTGCTGCGCAACCACCCGCGCGCGGTGGTCCTGGCACTGGTCGCCGCCACGAGCTTCTACTGCTGCCAGGGCCTGCTCACCGTCTGGGGAGTCTCCATCGCCGCCGCAGAAGGAGTCGACCGTGAAGCGCTGCTGAACTGGAAGGCCGCCGGCGCGGTCGTGACCCTCCTCGTCACCTTCTGGGCCGCCCGCATGAGCGACCACATCGGCCGCCGCAAAATGCTGACCATCGGTGGGGTCATGGGCATCGTGGCCGCCTACCCGCTGATGCTCCTGCTCAACAACGGGACACTGTGGGGCTTCGCCGTGGCCATCATCATCGGCCAGGGCGTGATCCAAGGCCTGCTGTACGGCCCGATCGGCGCCTTCATCGCCGAGCAGTTCCCCACCCGCGTCCGCTACACCGGTGCGTCGCTGGCCTACCAGGGCGCCTCAGTGCTCGGCGCCGGCTTCACCCCGATGATCGCCACCGGGCTGATGATCGTCGGTGGCCTCACCCTGGTGGCGGTGTTCTGGATCACCGTCCTGGCTGCGGGCGTGGTCGCTGTACTGCTGACCAAAGAAAGTTCCCGCACGGCCCTCAGCTGAGCACCCCCTCCCGCGGCGGCCACCCCTCGCAACGACGCAGGGATGGCCGCCGCTGGACGGAACGGGGACTGCCGGCAGACCAGCGGCACCCGCAATGAGTGCACACCGGGACCGCCAGCACGGTGGGTTGAGGCTCCTGATTCATCTGCCACTGTGACGAAGCATCCCCGCGACCACTTCATCCCAGACACCTCCGCACAACTACTCATCGATCGGGGTCCTGTGCGCTGGCACCGAGCCAGGGCCTTGGATCATCCTGGCCAACAAACGCACCTTTGTGGCCTGGATTCTCCGTGAGCCGTCAATGACGACGAATCTGTTCCTGCTCGTCCTACTCGCGGTCCCCTAACCGGCCATATGTAAACCAAACGGCCCCTTGTTGGCCGTTTGCCGGCGTGATTCCGTCCCCACTTGTGCAGCACAGCACGCAACCATGCATTTGCATAACTAAACTCGTGCTCGGACGGGTGGGGGCCCGGGGTCACATCTGCTCCTGCACCCGGCGGACCGACCACATCCTGCAGCAGACCACAACGGCCGCGCTGCCCGCACACTTTCGGAAGGCAGCTGCCGTGGCCACGACTCTCCAAGAACGCTTGAGCGACCGTCACAACCGCCTCAACGCCATCCGCCTGGGCCTGGCGTCCCTGGTGATCCTCGGGCACGCCTGGCCGCTGACCGGCGCGGACGGCCCGACCCTCGTTTTCCTCTCCGACGTAGCCGTCAACGGCTTCTTCGTGCTCAGCGGCTACCTCATCGCCGAGAGCAGGGTGCGGACCACCCTGGTGCCCTACCTCTGGCGGCGGTTCCTGCGCATCTACCCGGCCTTCCTGGTGAGCCTGCTCGTGGTGGCCGCCGTCTTCGCCCCACTCGCGGCCGTACTCGAGGGCAGGCCGCTCGACCTGGCCTCCGCCGCTGGCTTCGTACTGAACAACGCCGACCTGAAGATGTCGCAGTGGGGCATCGACGGGACCCTGGTCCGGGTCCCGGCCCCGGACTCCTGGAACGGCTCGCTCTGGACGCTGTTCCACGAGGCCCTCGCCTACCTGCTGATCGGGCTCGTCCTCAGCCTCGCCGTCGCGGCGCGGCACGCCCGGTGGGTGCTGCCGGGAATGTTCCTCGTCGTGCTCGTCCTGCGCCCCCTGCTCGAAGGGCCGCTGGAGGTCACGACCAGCATCTATTTCAGCGGCGCCCGGCTGGTGGGTTACTTCCTGGCGGGCGCGGCGGTCTGGGCCTGGGCGGGGACGTGGCGCCCCACCTGGGTGCACGTCGCGGGCGCCGGCGTCGTCTACGCCGTGCTGACGGACCAGGGCTGGGCGGACCTGTACGGGCAGCTGCCGCTCGCCGTGCTGCTCCTCGGCCTCGGCGCCGCCCCGTCCCGGAACTGGACCACCCGCACCGACCTCTCCTACGGCGTCTACATCTACGCCTACCCGGTGCAGCAGCTCCTCGTGCTGCTCGGCACCGCGTCGTGGGGCGTGGCCGTTAACTCCGTGCTCGTCCTCGTGCTGACGCTGCCCCTGGCGCTGCTGTCCTGGAGGCTCGTCGAGAAGCCCGCCCTGCGGGCCAAGGCGTGGCTGGATCCCCGCGACCGGCCCGACCGACGGGTTCCCTCCCCCGGCGCAGAGGACCCACACGCCGCGGCCGTGACGGGTCGCCATCCGGACTGACCCGGCCAGGCCGCCAGCGACCTGGCGATGCACCCGCCCCCGGGAAACCCCTACTGCAACATCGCCGCGCAGAAAATGGCCGATAGCTGGCCAGGTGTACAGGTGATGCTTGCAGGTGCTCTTTTGGCACAGCGCGGGAGCGTCCCGCCGTGGCCTTCGCGACTGCCCTGCATGCAGTTGGCGGTTCGCGCCTCGGGAGACGTGCTCAGGGTGAGACCAGGTCCCCGTGGTCTCTTTCGCGGAGGGCGTCGAACACGGTCGAGGTGCTCCGATCCTGGGTGGAAATGGTCAAGGTACAGCGCCCGTCTTCCAGGTGCAGTGTGAAGGTCGTGCCATGGTCGTTGTCGTGCTCGATCCGGGCCAGGGCTGAGACCTCGAGGAGCCGCTCGACGGGTACCTCGACCACCAGGGAGTCGCCGTCGTCCGACACCGGGCAGTGGCGAAGGATGTCCTGCCAGTGGCTTCGGCGTCTGGCGCGGCCGCCGTCATCGATCCACCGCTGACCCGGGGAGTCGGAGAGCACCAGGAACGCGCACTCTGAGCGGCATCGCTGAGGGCTGTCGGGACAGGCCATGACGTGTCTGCTGGCGGCGTTGAGGTGCTCGTGGAGTCTGTTCAGCTTGGCCAGGCTGTCCTGGACCTGCCGCAGTTGCTCGGTGAGCAGTGGATGCAGGGCGGCTTTGACCTTCGTGCAGGTCCCCGTATCGGCCAGCTCCAGCAGGTCCTTGATCTCCGGCAGCTCCAGGCCGAGTTCTTTGGCGGCATCGATGAACGCCAATTGCTCCAGCGTGTGCTCGCTGTAGACCCGGTAGCCGTTGTCCGTGCGCTGCGGGGCGAGCAGCCCGACGGACTCGTAGTACCGCAGTGTTGTGGCCGGCACCCCGGAACGGGCGGAGACCTCGGAAATGCGCACACCCCCACCCTAGGCACCCCCGGCTTGACCTTCTACCAGGCTCGAAGGTTTACGGTCCTCCCATGGCTTCCGTAACCACCGCGCCCCGCGTGGACATAGCAGACCGCCCCTGCCGCGAGAAGTCTCCGGCGGGCCGCCTGGACGAAGCCCGGCGGATGCCCGGCATCGATCCCCACGAGAAGTAGGAGCACCACATGTCCTGGTGGGAACGGTTGCAAAGTGTGCTGGTGGCGGTCGCCGCCGTGGCCGGCCTCGCCGCAGGCGTGGTCTGGCCGGTTGGTGCGGCCGCCCAGCATGTGGTGCTGCCGGCGCTGATGGTGATGCTCGTGGCGGTGTTCGTACAGATGGACGCCACCCAGCTCGCCCAGGCCAAACGTGCCCGGGTGGTGGTGGCGGCCAGTCTGGTGCTCAACTTCGTGTTCACCCCGTTGCTGGCCTGGGCCCTGGGGACCGGGTTGCTGGGTGGGTCCCCGGATCTGCGGATCGGGCTCCTGCTGCTGCTGGTGACTCCGTGCACGGACTGGTATCTGGTGTTCACCGCGATGGCCCGCGGCCACGCCGGGATCGCCGCGGCCCTGTTGCCGGTGAACCTGATCCTGCAGCTGGTGCTGCTGCCGGTCTACGTGCTGCTGCTGGGCGGGCAAGCGGCGATGGTCGATGTCGCCACCCTGGCCGAGTCGGTGCTGCTGGTGCTGGCCGTGCCCCTGGCCGTGGCCCTGTTCGCCCGTTGGGCGGCCGCCCGGTACCGCGGCGAGGCCTGGCGGGAGCAGATGGTGCTCAACCCGGCCGGGCGGCTGGTGCTGCCGCTGCTGTACCTGGCGGTGTTCGCGATGTTCGCCTGGCAGGCCCGCACCGTGCTGGCCCACCTCAACGAGCTGGCGTTGCTGCTGGTGCCGCTGGCGGCGTTCTTCGTGCTCGCCCCACTGGCCGCCACCGCCACCGCCCGGGCCCTGCGCCTGCCGGCCGACCAAAGGGTGACCCTGACCATGACCACCACCGCCCGGAACTCCCCGATCGCCCTGGCCATCGCGGTCGCCGCGTTCCCGGACCGGCCGCTGATCGCTGTGGCCCTTGTCGTGGGTCCTCTGGTGGAGCTGCCTGTGCTGGCGGTGCTGGCCCAGATCGTGCGCGCCCCACAGCAGGTGGAGCAGCCGGCCACCAGCACCTGAGCGGGAGCCAACCCCGGGCTGCGTCGTCGCTTCTTTTGGGTGTGGCCGCTAGCTCGTCCCAGGTAAAGCAGGGACCTCGTGTCCTGGATCCATCACAGGGCCGGCAACGGCGCAGGGGCCCTGCTGGATTCAGGGCCCCTGCGTGCTGGGCAGTGGTCATGGCCACCGAGGCGGTGGGGAGGTCGATCAGTCCTCGTCATCGTCGTCCTCGACGAGTTCGCCTTCCCAGGCTTCCTTGCCCTCGTGGATGGCGAAGGCCGCGATGATGAATCCGGCCACCGGGTCCACCCAGGCGGCCCCGGTGAGGGCGAAGATGAGCAATCCGGTCAGGGTGGACACGGACAGCAGCACGCAGATCCTGGTCTCGGCCGCGTCAGCGAGGATGAGGTTGTCGCTCAGGGCCGTGCCGACCTTTTTCTTGGCCGCGGCCAGGATCGGCATGATGATCAGCGAGGCCACCAGGATGATGATGCTCACCGGGGAGGACTCCGGGGCTTCGCCTGCGAGCAGAGAGCGGATGCCTTCGACGGTGACGTAGGCGGCGAGGATGAAGAAGGTCACCGCCACCAGGCGCAGGGCGATCTTCTCCTTGCGCTCATCGGTTTCACCGTGGCGCAGCCGGGCGGAGAGGCGCAGGGCGACCAGCACGGCGGCGATGGATTCGATGCCCGAGTCGATGCCGAAGCCGACCACCGAGACCAGCCCGGCCAGCACACCGGCGGTGACGGCGACGATGCCTTCGATGACGTTGTAGCCGACGGTGAACTGGGCCAGGCGCAGCCCGCGCCGGGTCAGCCGTTCGGTCTCGGCCGGGGACAAGACAGTGGTGGTGGGGTTGCTCATCGATCTTCTTCCGTGGGAGTTCCATAGGTGGGGCACAGCGCGACCTTCGCCCCGGTCGCGGCCAGCAGGCTCTCAGCAGTAGCCAGCAGGTCCAGCAGCTCCGGGCGGGCCAGGGCGTAGAAGGTCTGCCGGCCCTCGGTGCGCCCGGCCACCAGCCCGCACTCGCGCAGGCACCCCATGTGGGCGGAGACGGTGGACTGGGCCAGACCGGTCTGCTCCACCAGATCCCGCACCCTCGCCTCACCGGAGGCCAGGCGGGCGACGATGGCCAGGCGGGTGGGGTCGGACAGCGAGTGGAACAGGGCCACGGCCGGGTCCAGGGCGGTCACAGTCGCATTGTTCGTCATATCCCGATGGTATCGCCAAATAACGATTATTGCGGGGGTGGTGATGGTGACGGCGCACACCAGGGGCTGGGCGTGATCGGGGTCCTGGGGGGGGTGGAGTCGTCTGGCGGGCTGCGCCGGCGTGGCCTGTCGTTGCGCCGCTGGCGGCGATCGGCGTCTCCAGCGCCCCGCCTTGTCATTGACATCGGCGCTGGGGGCGCTTCAATGGAAGCCATCTGGCTGTTCGTCGTCACCGTCCCGGGGGTCTGTCATGGGAGTTCGTATCGCCGAGAGCATCGCCATTGTGGTCATTGGTGACGGTGTGGTCGGGGCGCTGTTCCCGGCCCGCCACGCCGCCCGGTGGGTGCGCGGCCCCGGCCCGTGGCAGCAGGCGATGCGCCCGTTCCTCGAGCATCCCGGACTGACCCGGGGCCTCGGGATGGTGCAGGTCGCCGCGGGCGTGGCCTGGGTGGCGACCCTGCCACCGACCGCCCGGTAGTCGCCGTGTCGTTGGGGCCCCGGTGGTGATCTCCGGCTGGGCAGGGGCCGGGGTGCGGCCAGGGCCTCCCCTGTGCGGGGGCCGGGTGGGTCAGAGGCCGGTGAAGGCGGTGAAGAAGCGGAAGAACACCGAGGCGGCCACCGCGACGTAGGTGATGGCCACCAGGGTCCAGGCCCATTCGGCGGCGAAGCGGGCCAGCCCGGGCGGGGCAGGAAGGATCCCGTGGACCAGGTTGCGGATAGTGAGCAGGATGGTCAGCGGGATCATCGCCGCCCATACGATCATGCAGTACAGGCACAGGATGTAGATGGAGAACAGCGCCTGGGACCACAACCAGATCGCGAACACCGCCCCGGCCGTGACCCCGACCTGCAGCCCGATCCAGTACCAGCGCCCGAACCGTGCCCCCGAGAGGGCCGCCATGGCGGTGGTGATGACCACGGCGAAGGCGACGATCCCGATCAGCGGGTTGGGGAACCCGAACAGTTCCGACTGCCAGGTGCCCATGACCTGCCCGCAGGAGACCCAGGGGTTGATGTCGCAGCTGGTGACGTGGCCGGGGTCGCGGTAAAGGGCCAGGCGCTCGAGCACCAGGACGCCGGAGGCGATCCAGCCGATCACCCCGGTCACCAGCAGCAGGACCGCGAAGGGCCGGTGCCGGGCGAAGCCGGGCAGGTGCGTCTCGGTGGCCGGGGAGGCGTCGGTGTGATGGGTGGTGCTGGTGGTGGGGTCAGCCATGGTGGGTGTCCTTGACGGTTCCGTTGTCGATGACAGGGGTGCCGGACTGGGGTCTTCGGGCCAGGACGGCCAGGGCGGTGGCCAACAGGGGCAGGACCCCGGCCAGGAGGATGGAGCTGGCCGCGGATTGCTGGTCCGCCAGCGGGGAGGGGCCCCAGTCCCTTCCCAGCCCGGAGAACCACTCCGGTTGGATCAGCGCTGGGGACAGGGCGGTGGCCACCGCCCAGAGCCCCAGGGCGGTGGCTGTCCCGACCAGCGTCAGAGCCTGGGCGCGCACCGCGGCCCGGTCGCGTGGTGGGATCAGCACGGCGGCGGCGAAGATCAGGCCCAGGACCAGGGCGGTGGTGTTCATCAGTTCGTGGCCGACGTGGGTGTGCAGGGCCAGGGCGAAGGCGGGGGTGTAGTAGAAGACACCGAGCCCGGCCAGGACCAGGACCGCGGCCGGGATCGGGCGGGCCATCAGCACCCCGGTCCGGGAGGTGCGCCATGCGGTGGTGAGCTCGCGCGCCCCGGTGGAGCCGTCGGTGCGGGCCGGCACCAGGGCCGCGGCCAGAAGCCCGGGTCGCCCGGCGATCAGCAGCAACGGCACCGGGAAGGCCAGCAGCAGGTGGGCGGTGGTGTGGATGCTGAACAGGATCGGGGCGTAGACGGCCGGCAGCCCGCAGGTGACATAGACCAGCAGCACGAGTCCGGCCAGGAACGCCACCGTGCGCGCCACCGGCCACGGTGTCCTGGTGCAGCGCAGGCGTCGCGCTCCGGTCAGGTAGAGGCAGGCTGCGAGGATCGCCACGGCGATCCACAGCCAGTCAAACCGCCACTGGGTGACCCACCCGGAGGCGCTCAGCGGTGGGGGCAGCAGGTAGCCGGTGAGGATCTCGGCGGGCGTGATGTCCGGTTCCCGCTCCAGGGGCACCGGGGTGGGGGTGCGCCCCAGGGCCACGCCCAGGGCCATCACCGCGCACAGGATGAAGACCTCCACGGTGATCAGCCGCCACACCCTGCCCCGGCTCGCAGGCCCAGCGGTGATCGCCCGGCGGTTGAGGTACCCGAGCACCCCCAGAGCCACAGTGGCGATCGTCTTGGCGATCACCAGTGCCCCGTAGCCGGAGTCCAGTCCGTCCCATCCTCCGATCCGGTAGACGGTGTTGATGACCCCGGAGACGGCCACCAGGACGAAGGCCACCGCGGCCAGGGCGGAGAAACGTACCAGCACGACGTGCGTGGCCTGCGGGATGGTTAGCAGCGGGACGAGCAGGGCGAGCACGATGATCCCGCCGGTCCAGATTCCGGCCCCGAGCAGGTGCAGGGCCAAGGCGTTGACGGCCCCGTTGTGGTCATCGACCCCGGCCACGTGCCCCAGCTGGGACAGCGGAATGACGGCGGCCAGGGCCACCACGGTGGTGGCGGCCACCGGCCCCGGGGAGCGGGCGAGCACGGCCAAGGTGGTGGTGAGCGCGGCCATCACCGCGGTCACCGCCCACGCCTGGCCGGGAATCAGGCGGGTCACGTAGTAGCCCAGCTGTCCGGTGAACTCGGTCGAGCCCGAGACGGGGGCACCGATGGTGTCGGCGTAGCTGAGCACGATGATCGCCACCGCGGCCAGCGTCCACACCGCCGCCGCCACCGCGGCCACGCTCATCACCCGGGCGAAGGCCGGGGGCTCGGCCCCGGGCGTTCCCGCGCCGTGGGCCGGGGTGGACCGGGGCACGACGGTGGTGGCGAAGACCAGCCCGGCCCAGGTGATGGACATGGCCAGATGGTGCACGGTCGTGGCCGCCGGCAGTCCCCAGCGCACCATCGCCCCGGGATCGAGCACCTCCCGGGCCGCGGTGGCCCCGGAGGAGCTCAGGGCCACCCACAGCACGGTGAGGGTCATCAGTCCGACACCGATGACAGCAGCGGTGGCGACGCCCCGGCGCCGCCCAGCCGCTGCCGGCGCCGACGGCGAAGGTGGTGGGGTGGTGGTGCGGGATGGACTGGTCATCGGGTCAGTCGGTGGCTGCGGTCTCGACAGCGGCCCGGAAGGCTTCCAGGGACTCGGGGTTGAGCACTTCTCCGTCGAGGTAGAACGTCGGGGTCCCGGCCACGCCCAGGGCTTCACCGTCGGCCACATCGAGCTTGACCCGCTCTTCGGTGGCCGGATCGGCCACCGCGGCATCGAAGGCGGCCATGTCCAGGCCGAGGTCCTCAGCGAAGCCGCGGAAGAGTGCGCTCTGGTCCTCGGCCGATTCCCCCCATTCGGCCTGGGTCTCGAACATGCGCTGATACATGGCCTCGTACTGTCCCTGCTGGGCGGCGGCCTCCACGGCCACCGCGGCGTTGACGGAGTTGCGGTGGCCCGGCAACGGGAAATACCGGTGCACGAAGGTCACGGTGTCGCCGTACTCGGCCCGCAGGTCTTCGACGAAGGGGTAGGCGGCCCGGCAGGCCTCGCACTCGTAGTCCAGGAACTCCACCAGCACCGCCTGCTCATCCGGGGCCTTCGAGAGCACCCGGCTGTTCTCCCGCACCAGCTGCCCCACGTCCTCGGGCACCGCTGGGGTGGAATTGGCACGGGCGATGAGGATCGGGATGGCCACGGCGGCCACGATGGCGACCAGCAGAATCCACACGAGGATCTTGGCCTTCGAGGGTTTCCGCTGGGGGGTGCTCGTGCTGGCAGTAGTGCTCACAAAGGGTTCCGTTCTGTCTCAGGCAGTAGGGCGTACCGGGAGTGGAGGGGTTCTAGTGGCGGAGAGTCTCGTCCCGGCGGTGGGAAGCCGGTTCGATCTGGAAGGTGGAGTGCTCGATGGTCACGTGGAAGTCCCGGGCCACGCAGGCCTGCAGATCCGCCAGCACGACACCGGCGTGCTCAGCGCTCAGGCAGCCGTCGTGGACGGTGACGTGGGCCGAGAGCACCGGGGTGTCGGAGTCGATGCGCGAGGCGTGCAGATCGTGCACGCCGACCACGTGCGGCAGGGCTTCCAGGCGGGTGCGGACCTCCTCCAGGTCCAGGCCTTTCGGGGTGGTCTCCATGAGCACCTCGATGGTGTCGCGCAGCAGGATCAGGGCCCGGGGCACGATCAAGGCGGCAATCAGCAAGGACACGATCGCATCCGCCTGGGTCCACCCGGTGGTGGCGATGACAATCGCCGAGACGATCACCGCCACCGAGCCCAGGGCGTCGTTGGCGACCTCCAGGAACGCGGCCTTCATGTTCAGGTTCTCTCCCCGCCCCGAGGCCAGGATGATCAGCCCGATGACGTTGCCGACCAGACCGATCACCCCGAACCACAGCATCGCCGAGGACTCCACCTCCGGGGGCTCCAGCAGCCGGCGGACACCTTCGACGGCGACGAACCCGCCCACGGCCAGCAGCACCGAGGCCTGGGCGGCCGCGGCGACGACCTCCGCCCGCTTGTACCCCCAGGTGCGTTTGTCCGTGGCCGGCTTCAACGCCAGGGTCGCCGCGATCAGCGCAATCAGCAGCCCGGCCGAGTCGGTGAACATGTGCCCGGCATCGGCCAGCAGCGCCAGACTGCCCGAAATCACCGCACCGATGATCTCGGCGACCATGATCGTGGCGGTGATGGCGAAGACCACCGCCAGCTTGCCCCGCCGACCGGTGGCGGCGTGGGCGTGATCGTGCTCCCCACTCACGCCGGAACCTCCTGGATGCTGGCCGCACCGGCTGTCGTCTCGGCGGCGCACTCGGGGGTGCCGCACCGGCACACCGCCTCGACGGTGAGAATCGTGCCCAACAGGTCCTCCAGGGCATGGGCCAGCTTCGGGTCCGAGAGCTCATAGCGCACATTGCGCCCGGCCGGCACGCCCACGACCAGCCCGCAGTCACGCAGGCAGGCCAGATGATTGGACAGGATCTGCCGGCTCACCCCGATCCGGGCCGCCAACTCCGAGGGCACCGCCGGGCCCTGCTGCAGCTGCAGCAGCACCGCGGCCCGGGTGGGATCGGCCAGTGCTTTGCCGAACCGGGACATCACCTCGACCGGGAACAAGATCCTCATGCCACAACCGTACAGCAGAATCTGTATCAAATGGGATGGGGGTCGACTGACGGTCGGGCAATATCCAGCTTGCGTTCCTACGGTGTGGGCGGATGGGGGTGCCGTCCGCCACTGCGGCACCCCCATCCTCGAACCATCACGGCACTCCGTGCGGCCGTTGCCGCAATGCCCCTGCGGGGTGGGAAGGCGATAGACTGCCTCCGGCAGGAGACGGGTCGAGCCCATGATCACTTTCTGCGCTGCTGCGCTGGGCAGCCCGCCCGTGCGCCGTTTCCCAACCGGGTGCAAAGCGGCCGGGCCGTGGCGATCGATCGACTCTGCGATCCAGGCACGAGGTACCCCATATAGGTCGCCGATGACGATCCTCTCGGAGCACTTCGCACCTGGCGGACGGCCTCCCGTCAACCGGCCACCACCGGCGGGGGGAGGCTCAGCGGTAGGTGTAGTACGCATCGAGGGGCATGGCGTTGACGGAGTGGACGAAGGTGCCCTGGGTCGGGTTCAGCGCAGAGACCATCTTGCCGCCACCGAGGTAGATGCCGATGTGGTTGCCACCGTTCTGAGACACCAGGTCGCCGGGCTGCGGGTTGGAGGTCGGGGTGGCGGCTGCGATCTGCTGGAAACTGGTGCGGGGGATGTCGATACCCTGCTGGGCGTAGACCCACCCGGTGAATCCGGAGCAGTCCCAGGCACCGAAGGAAGTGCCACCCCAGACATAGCCGGTGCCCACACCCTGCATGGCCGTACCCACGATGCCGCCAGCGGCCGGGGCGATCTCGGTGATCGCGGTGGACTGCGGGGTCACGCTCGAAGCCGAGGCGGTCTGCGCCGCCATCGGGGCCGGGGTGGTGTAGGAAGCCTGGCTCCCCAAAGAGGACGAGGCCGGGGCCCACGACGTGGCGGCCGGGGCAGCCGGCAGCTCCGCATAGGCCTGGGCCGGGGCCACGGAGCCAAGGATTGCCACGCCAGCCGCAGCAGCGATCGTGGTGTTACGCGCCCGGTACGAGGGGGTCTCGGCGCGGTGACGAGCAGAGGTGTGCTTGAAGAATGCCATGGATGTACTCCTCCCTTTGCCTACGAGGTGAGCTGTCGGATGCGGGTGGGAGACACCCGGTCGCAGGGCGTGATGCTCTGGCGACTTAACCCCTAGGACCCGAATCATCGGGACCGCATGTGGTTCCCCCGCTTCTGCCAAGCAGTTTCTGTGTAATGAGCCGCGGGCACCGGCAGAATTCGGCGATGTGCCCGAAGGCGCCGACAGGATCAGTGGCCGGCACGCACTGAAGAGTACAAGAAGATCACGAAACAATCACAATCCCATTCGGGAATGTATAGGAACCATAAAGAAAACGATCAAGATTTGATGAAGTTGTAAATTTTTTTCGACTTTTTCCTATTAATGTTCTGCGAATTGTGGTGCTCTGCGGCGGGCGGCAAGAGCCTCCCTAGTGGCCCGTCTTTGAAGTCGTTGAGCGGTTGGCTTTCTTGAGGATTTCGGTGCTGGTCTTGGTCCACACGAAGGGTTGGCAGCGGTCGTTCCAGCCGGTGACGAAGGCCCGGATCTTGGCGTTGAGCTCGGGCACCGAGGCGGCGTCGGCCCGGTGCAGGGCCTGGCGCTCGATGATCCCGAACCACACCTCGACCAGGTTCAGCCACGAGGCCGAGGTCGGGGTGAAGTGCACCTGGAAGCGGGGGTTCTGCCCCAGCCACGCCTTGACCTCAGGGGTCTTGTGGACCGCGTAGTTGTCCATCACCAGGTGCAGTTCCTGGTCCGGGTAGGCCCGGGCGACCTGCTTGAGGAAGGCCAGGAACTCCTGGCGCCGGTGCCGCGGCTTGCAGGCCGCCGTGACGTGGCCGGTGGCGATCTCCAGGGCCGCGAACAGGGTGGACGTCCCGTGGCGGATGTAGTCGTGGGTGCGGGCCGCCGGCTTGCCCGGCTGCATCGGCAGGCCCGGGGCGGTCCTCTCGAGTGCTTGGATCTGGGACTTCTCGTCCACACAGAGCACGATGGCGTTCTCCGGCGGGGCCAGGTAGAGCCCCACCACGTCGACGACCTTCGCCACCAGTTCCGGGTCGGTGGAGAACTTGAAGGTCCCCTCCCGCCACGGGGCCACCCCGTACTCGCGCCAGGCCTTGGCCACCGTGGTGTGATCGATGCCCAGCCGGGTCGCCAGCAGCCGGGAGGACCAGTGCGTGACCCCGAGCTTCTTCGGCGGAGGGGTCAAAGTGGCCGCCACGATCGCCCGGTGGTCGATCCGCCGGGGCCGGCCCGACCGGTCGTGGTCGGCCAGCCCGGCGATGCCGGCCTGGGTGTAGCGGGCCCGCCAGGCGATCACGGTGTTGCGGGTCGTGCCCACCTTCTCGGCGATCTCGGTGTTGGAGACCCCGTCGGCGGCCAGCAGCACGATCCGCGCCCGCTGGGCCAGCCCGGCCCGCACCGAGGTGGAACGCACCAGCCGCAGAAGCTTCTCCTGGTCGCCCTGGCGCAACAGCAGCGGGGCCGCAGGATGGTTTGCCATAACCCATGATCCCACCCCGCCAATCGCTGAGGTACTTCAACCCCTCGGCACTAGGTGCGCTACGGTAATCGGCGTTTGAAGACGTACGGCATTTGGGCCCGAGGAGACCGCATGGCTATTTATGACTACACCGCCGACCAGCTCCAAAACACAGCCCAACCAACGGTCGTGCCGCGTTCCAAAGGCCGGATGGTCGTCAACTGGATCACGTCCACCGACCACAAGACGATCGGGTACATGTACCTGATCTCCTCCTTCGCCTTCTTCTGCATCGCCGGGGTGATGGCGCTGCTGATCCGCGCCGAGCTCTTTGCCCCGGGCATGCAGATCCTGGAGACCAAGGAGCAGTACAACCAGCTGTTCACCATGCACGGCACCCTGATGCTGCTGATGTTCGGCACCCCGCTGTTCGTCGGCTTCGCCAACGTCATCGTCCCGCTGCAGATCGGCGCCCCCGACGTCGCCTTCCCGCGGCTCAACGCCCTGGCCTTCTGGTTCTTCCTCTTCGGGTCCCTGATCGCCACCGCCGGGTTCCTCACCCCGGCCGGCGCAGCCTCCTTCGGCTGGTATGCCTACGCACCGTTGAGCAATGCTTCCTTCACCCCCGGCGCCGGCGGTGACCTGTGGGTGTTCGGTCTTATATTGTCCGGTTTCGGCACCATCATGGGCGCGGTCAACTTCATCACCACGATCATCGCGATGCGCGCCCCGGGCATGACCGTGTGGCGGATGGGCCTGTTCACCTGGAACACGCTGATCACCTCGCTGCTCGTGATCATGGCTTTCCCGCCTCTCACCGCCGCTCTGTTCGCCCTGGGCATGGACCGCACCTTGGGAGGCAATATTTTCGATCCGGCCAATGGTGGTCCGGTGCTGTGGCAGAACCTGTTCTGGTTCTTCGGCCACCCCGAGGTGTACATCTTGGCGTTGCCGTTCTTCGGCATCGTCTCCGAGATCATCCCGGTGTTCTCCCGCAAGCCGCTGTTCGGCTACAAGGGCCTGGTCTTCGCGACCATCACCATCGCCGCGCTCTCGGTGACCGTGTGGGCCCACCACATGTACGTCACCGGTGCGGTGTTCTTGAGCTTCTTCGCGTTCATGACCATGATGATCGCCGTGCCCACCGGGGTGAAGTTCTTCAACTGGATCGGCACCATGTGGCAGGGCTCGATCACCTTCGAAACCCCCATGCTGTGGGTGCTGGGCTTCATGTTCACCTTCCTCTTCGGCGGCCTCACCGGGGTGATCCTCGCCGCCCCGCCGCTGGACTTCCACCTCAATGACTCCTACTTCGTGGTCGCCCACTTCCACTACGTCATCTTCGGCACCGTGGTGTTCGGGATGTTCGCCGGGTTCTACTTCTGGTGGCCGAAGTTCACGGGCAAGATGCTCAACGAGCGGATCGGCAAGATCCACTTCTGGCTGCTGTTCCTGGGCTTCCACATGACCTTCCTGATCCAGCACTGGCTCGGGGTCTCGGGGATGCCCCGGCGCTACGCGGACTACCTGCCGGAGGACGACTTCACCTGGATGAACCAGATCTCCACCGCCGGGGCGATGCTCCTGGGCGTGTCCATGCTCCCGTTCTTCTGGAACGTGTACACGACCTGGCGCAACGGCACCAAGGTCGAGGTCGACGACCCCTGGGGCTTCGGCGGCTCCCTGGAGTGGGCCACGTCCTGCCCGCCGCCGCGGCACAACTTCACCTCGCTGCCGCGGATCCGCTCGGAGCGCCCTGCCCTGGACCTGCACCACCCGGAGCTGGCCGCGGAGTCCCCGCAGCAGTCCCCGGTCGACGACGCCGCCATCGCCACGCGAAAGGAATGATCTTCTCGGTGCCGGGGTCTTTATCGGTGCGGTGACGGCCACGGAGACCCTCGAAGTGCTGCGGCACAGGATGGACGGATTGGCCCTGCCCCGAAAAGGGACGCTGCTTCTGCTGGTCGCCGGCACACCGCGGCGCCTTTCCGAGAAAGGGAGACTGCATGTCCGTTTCGCCTCCCGGCCAAGTTCTGCTCGTCGACGACGAAACGGACCTGGCGCAACTCTTCCAGAGGTATCTACTCAACGCCGGTGGTGAGATTGCGGCACGGCACACCGAGGCCGACGCCGTGGAGGCGGTACGGGAACCGGCGCCGGCGGTTCTCGCACTGGATCTTGGCCTGCCTGGTTGGATGAGGTGGACAAGCTCGTGGGCCTGTCGGTGGGCACAGATGGCTACAAGGCAAAATCTTTCAGCCTGCAGGAACAGGCCGCGCGTGCAGGCCATGATGCGGCGGGCACATCTTCTGATGGCCGGCCGGACCGCGGTATTCGTGGCCACCGCTCTGGTGAGTCCCGTGATGCTTGACCGGGAACTGTTGCTGGCGGGACACCCTGAGGAGGCCACCAGCCCGGCCAGCCCGAGGACCACCTGGCGGTGTGAGGCGGGCCCTGGTCGCCGGTCCGGAACCGACACTGCAGCAACTGTGCAGGCTGGGGCATCCGATCCCCGCCTGTAAGACTGGATCGACACCTGATTCACCGCAGACGACATGGCTCGAGCCGGTCGAGGCAACCATGGTCGGCCCCACCCCAGGAGGCGCGTTATGGAAGGTTTCGTTCTGGTGCTCGTTCTGGCGGCGCTGCCGGCGGCAGGGAACTTCCTAGGCGGCCTGGCCGCGGAGCTGGTGGACGTCTCCGAACGCACCCTGTCCCTGGCCCTGCACTTGGCCGCGGGCATCGTCATGGCCGTGGTCGGTCTGGAGCTGATGCCCGAAGCCCTGGCCGCTTCCTCGCCGTGGATCCCGATCCTGGCTTTCGTCGGTGGTGGGGTGTTCTTCATGGGCATCGAACGGATCATCGGCTCCGTTCAGCGGCGCCTTGGCAAAGGAGCTGGGGAGAGCGGGCCGTTGGCGATCTTCACCAGGGTGCCTCTGGACCTGTTCAGCGACGGAGTGATGATCGGCACTGCCACCGTCCTGAATCCGTCCCTGGGATTGCTGCTGGCCCTGGGCCAGATTCCGGCCGACGTACCAGAGGGCTTCGCCGCGATCGCCACGTTGCGCCGGGCACAGATCGCCCGCCGCACCCGGATCCTGATGGCCCTGGGATTTGCCGCGCCTAATCCTGATCGGGGCCACCCTCGGGTATTTCGCGCTGCGTCAAGCACCGGAAATCTGGACTCTGTCCGTGCTCGCACTGAGCGGTGGAGCGCTGACCAGCGTGCTGGTCGAGGAGATACTCACGGAGGCCCATGAAGGCGACACCAGCCTGTGGGGCCCGATCCTGCTCACCGGCGAATTCGCGCTGTTCGCCGCGATCTCCGTCTACCTCGGCTCCTGAAAAGCCGTACCTTCCAGCATCCTCGCCTCGGGGCGCCGACGTGTGCCGACCGTGCTCAGTGGGCGCAGCAGGTGCAGTCGTGACCGCATCCATCGCAGTCTGCACCGTTGTGGGTGCCGTCCTCGGCGAGGACCGCGACGGGGGTGCAGCAGGCGTCCCCGCGCCAGGCCTCCAGCTCCTCCTTGACCGCCACCGCGGCGATCATCAGGGCGGCGATCGGATCGGCCCAGGACCAGCCCAGGGTGCTGTTGAGCAGCAGGCCCACCAGCAGCACCGCGGAAAGGTAGGTGCACAACAGGGTCTGCTTGGAATCGGCCACCGCCGAGGCCGAGCCCAACTCCCGGCCGGTGCGCCGCTCGAACCAGGACAAGAACGGCATGATCACCAGACTCACCGCCGCCAGCACGATCCCCACCGGGGAGTGCTCCGGCTCTGCCGCCCCAGCAGGGTGCGGATCGCGTCGATGGTGACGAAGGCGGCCAGGCCGAAGAAGGAGAAGGCGATCACCCGCATCGCGATCTTCTCCCGGCGGTGCGGGTCGGGCGCGGCGAACTGCCAGGCCAACGCGGCCGCCGAGAGGACCTCCACGACGGAGTCCAGCCCGAAGCCGATCAGCGCCGACGATGAAGTAACGCGCCCGGCGGTGATGGCGATGATCGTCTCGAGCACGTTGTAGGTGATGGTGGCGGCCACGATCCAACGCGCCCGCGGGTGCAGGGCCACCTGGCGCGCATCGGTGATGGGCGTGGGCCCCAGGTTCAGGGAGCTCATGCGCAGGTGCATCCTTCCGGGGAGCAGCAGGTCAGGTCCACGGTGACCACCAGCACAAGCAGCTCCCCCAGGGCCTCTCCGAGGCGGGGATCGGCCAGGGAGTACCAGTTGTTGCGGCACTCCGGGGTGGCCGTGATCAGTCCACACCCGCGCAGGCACCCCAACTGGTTGGACATCACCTGCTTGGACACCCCCAGGGCCTGGGCCAGCTCCGAGGGCCGGGCCTGCGCGCAGGGCCAGCAGAATCCGGGTGCGCGTCTCATCTGCGAGGGCATGGCCCAATCGGGACAGTGCCGAGGTGTGGGTAAGGGTCACCGTGCTCATACCCCCCCACCCCCGACAATACACGAATCTATGTACTGTAAGGGGTATGGCCTTGAGGGTCGATGCCGGCTCACCGGCTCGGTTCGCTCTCGCCCATCGCCGGGTGGGGGCATACAGCCCGTGCCGCCCACGAGAGCCGCAAGACGGGGCCAGCGCATCCGATTGAGGAGAACATCGATGATGAGTGACCTGGCCCCGGCCCTTGCCCTGGGGCTGTATCTGGCCGGTTTGGTGGCCGCGTTCGGTGTGCGGTCCTGGCTCCACCGGGCCCGCACCGGCTCCACTGGCTTCCGGGGTCTCAGCGGGGCACCGGGCTCGGCTCAGTGGTGGGGCGGGATCCTGTTCGCGGCCGCCCTGGTCCTCGGTGCGGCCGGGCCCGTTCTGGCGCTCACCGGCACCGTGGCCGCACCTCGACTCCCGCAAGCACTGTCCTGGGCCGGGGCGGTCGTCACCGTGGTGGGTTTCCTCGGTGTCCTGGCCGCCCAGGCCGGCATGGGCGCCTCCTGGCGGGTGGGTGTGGATGCCACCGAGCGGACCGAGCTGGTCACCACCGGGGCCTTCGCCGTGGTCCGCAACCCGATCTTCACGGCGATGCTCACCACCCTGGCCGGCTTGACCCTCATGGTCCCCACCGTGGTCAGCGCGGCAGCCCTGCTGTGCCTGCTGGTGGCGGTGGAGCTGCAGGTCCGTCTCGTCGAAGAGCCCTATCTACTGCTCACCCACCGACGGGCCTACGCCTCCTACGCCGCTCGTGTCGGCCGGTTCCTGCCCGGCCTCGGTCGGCTCCGCTACGCGCCTCGGGGCAGGATTTCCTAAGCGGACACCACCATGGCCTCGAGTCGAACTGCTTGCCGGTGGGGCCCTCGGGCGGATACCAGGACATTTTTTGTCCGACACGGCACTTGACGCGCTCCCTTGTAACACCGGAGAGGGATCGCACCGAGGCGCTGTTGTGCTGGCGTCGCGGAGCCGGGAAGTCGCGACAGTGTTTCTCCAAGGTCTTATCCGCATCGTGTGGTCATGACCACCACCGTTACGGTCCACAGCCTTCCCGCCACCCAGGGCATCCGCAGGCGACGGCGCTGGGTGGGGCCGGCAGTTTTCCTGGTGGTGCTGTTGGCGGTGCTCGGACGCGGGGTGTTCACCCAGGAGGCACCGAGCACCATGTTGGGGGCCTCCGGCTATGTGCCTGGCGGACTGGCCCGCCTCAACGGTGTCCTTCCCTATGCGCAGGCGGGTCCGCGTCAGGGCGAGGTGCCGCCCGAGCTCACCGGGCCTGTTGCCCCCGGCAACCACCGGGTGCAGGTGCTGCTGGAGCTCACCGCCATGGAGCCCGAGGGCCTTGAGTTCGATGCCGAGGATTACCTGGTGGAGCGGTTGGGCGGAGGCCAGTCACCGGTGGTGTGGACCTCCATCCGCCAGGCCTCCCTGAAGCAGGGCGAGTCCGTGATGGCGGAGCTGGTGTTTGAGCTGCCAGACCAGGCCGTCGAACTGATTCTCGAAGGCGCCGGCGACGCACGCCTGTCGCTGGGGGCGGAGCATCACAGCGGCAGCACCAGCGGCCGCTGATCCCGGTGACGGGCTGGTGGGGGCTGGTCCGTCCGATCACCGGGTGCTGTTCATGAACACCGGGGCGCGCTGCAGGTAGTGGTCCTGATCCAAGGGGGAAAGACGATGACCGTTTCGAGGCGCAATGTGCTTCTGCTAGGGGGTTTGGGGGTCGCAGGCGTGGCCGCGGGCCTGCCCATGACGGCGGTGAACGCCCGATCCGCCAGTCGGTTGCGGGACTCCGAGATGCCTCGACCGTTTCGCACGGAGCTCGTCCAGGCGCCTTTGCTGAACCCGTACAAGAGCGAGATCGATCCCGCGGACGGGAAGCCGGTGAACTACTACAAGGTGGAGCAGAAGGCTGGGGCGGCCCAGATCCTCCCCCGGGCAGGGCTCACGACCCCGATCCTGGGTTACAACGGGATCTTTCCCGGGCCTACCATCAGCCTGGACCAGGGCACCAAGTCGGTGCTGCGGGTGAGCAACAAGCTGCCGGCCACCCATCCCATCGACGGGCACGTCCTGGCCACCTCGACCCACCTGCACGGCTCCGCGTCGTTGCCGCAGTACGACGGCTACGCCAGTGACGTGACGAACCGGGGGTTCTACAAGGACTACTACTACCCGAACTTCCAGCCGGCGCGGACCCTGTGGTACCACGATCACGGCGTGCACCACACCGCCCTGAATGTCTACGCCGGTCTGGCCGCCCAGTACCACATGCACGATCCCCTGGAGCGGCAGCTGCTTCCGCAGGGGCGCTACGACCTCGCCCTGACGATCTCGGATGCGATGTTCGCCGCCGACGGTTCGCTGGGCTACGACGACAACAGCGATTCCGGGTTGTGGGGCGACGTCATCTTGGTGAACGGGCGGCCGTGGCCGGTGATGAAGGTGCAGAAGCGCATTTACCGCTTCCGGGTGCTCAACGCCTGTATCTCCCGCTCCCTGCGCCCTACCCTGTCCACCGGGGAACCGCTGATCATGGTCGCCACCGACGGCGGGCTGATGCCCACCGCCCAGTCCACGAAGAACTACCGTCACGCCGGGGCCGAGCGCTATGAGTTCCTCATCGACTTCCGCAACTACAAGACCGGGCAACGGATCGAGATGCGCAATCTGTCCAACGACAACAACCGGGACTACGACTACACCGGCAAGATCATGGCTTTCGACGTCGTCGACGAACCCGTGGACACCTCCGATCCGACCTGGAACCGGGTCCCGACCCAACTGGCCCCGAATAATGAGGTCATGGCCCTGAAACCGGCCCAGTCCACCAAGACCCGTCGGTTCCGGGTGAAGCGTGATGACAACATGTGGACGATCGACGGCGTCACGTGGGCCGATGTCATCGCCAGCCAGTTCCGCAAGGTCGCCGCCGAGGTGCCCCTGGGGGCCACCGAGATCTGGGAGTTCGAGAACAGCTCCGGCGGGTGGTTCCACCCCATGCACATCCACCTCGTGGACTTCCAGGTCCTCACTCGCAACGGCCGAGCCCCCTTCAACTACGAGAAGGGACCGAAGGACACCGTCTACGTGGGGGAAGGCGAGACCGTGCGCCTGCTCATGAAGTTCGGCCCCCACCAGGGCCGGTACATGATCCACTGCCACAACCTGGTCCATGAAGACCACGACATGATGGTGCAGTTCCAGGTCGGCAAGCCCCCCACCCCGGACCCTAACGATCCCATGACCTCGGATGTGCCCAAATGGGAGGGCTGAGCGCCACGGCCGCCCCGGCACGAACACCCCGCCCCGGAAGAGCACACCGCCCCCCGCGGGGTCCGACGCTCGTGGCGGTCCTGGTCGGTGTGGGGTTGATCATCGCCTGCCGGCTGTGGTTGCTCGCCCCCGTGATCGTGGCCTCCGACAGCATGGACCCCGCCCTCAAACGCGGAGGCTTGGCCTTGTTGCTCAAGCCCGATCCTGGCATCGACCGGGCCGGCCCCGGGAGCCTGGTCGTCTTTCCCCACCCGGATGACGGCAGTCCCACCGTGAAGAGGGTGGTGGCCATCGGTGGGCAGTCGGTGGCGATCGAGGATTCCGTGCTGGTCGTCGATGGGCAAAGCGTCGATGAACCGTTCGTGGATTCCAGTCTGATCGACGGCACCTGGTTCGGCCCGGTCGCCGTTCCGCCAGGACACGTCTTTGTGATGGGCGACAACCGGGGCGTGTCCATCGATTCTCGGCACTTCGGGAGCATTCCCGTCGAAGACCTGGAGGCTACGGTTTTGCTGCCCCAGAACTAGCTGGGCTCGCGCAGGCGCCGGGAGGTGAGTATGACAACCCCATATGGCCCCACTGTGATGGTCTGATTTGGCCCCACCCGCGGGGTGTTGGTTGTGCTGGCCGGCTGTCGGTGACGTCCGGCTCTGCGTCGCGGGGTGTAGTCGGGGATCAGGGGCCGGCGGCTCCTTTCCGGGCGCGGGTGGTGCGCAGCCGGTAGGAGCTGGTGCCGGTGTTGATGATGTGGGCGTTGAAGGTCAGCCGGTCCACGACGGCCGCGGCCAGCCGGGGGTCAGTGAACGTCGCGCCCCACTCGCTGAACGGGGCGTTGGTGGCGCAGGCGATCGAGGCGCGTTCCTCGCGTTCGGTGATGATCTGGAACAGCAGCTCGGCCCCGCGGGCGTCGAGGTGGACGTAGCCCAGTTCGTCCAGGCAGAGCAGGTCCAGGCGCCCGTAGCGGCCCACCACCCGGGAGAGCTGCTTGGCGTCGGCGGCCTCGGCGAGCTCGTTGACCAGCGCGGCGGTGCTCACGTAGCGCACGCGTCGTCCTTGCTCGGCCGCGGCGGTGCCCAGCCCGATGAGCAGATGGGTTTTCCCGGTGCCGGAGTCCCCGAGGAGCACCAGGGGTTGACCGGCCTCGATCCAGGCCCCGGTCGCCAGGTGCGCCAGGGTTGCCGGGGGCAGGTCGGGGATCGCGGTGGTGTCGAACTCCTCCAGGGTCTTGGCCCGGGGGAACTTCGCTTCCTTCGCCCTGCGGATCCGGCGGCGGGCCTCGCGGTCGTCGCACTCGGCGGTCAGCACCTCGGCGAGATAGCCCTGGTGGGTCAGCCGTTCCCGGGCTGCGGCCGCGGCCAGCGGGGCGGCCTGGGTGCGGATCGTGGGTAGGAACAGGGCCCGGCAGGCAGCGCTGATCGCCGCCTGGGCAGCGGCCTCGCTGACCCTGCTCACCGCCGGGGGTGGGCTCGGTGGCGTGGCGGGGTTCATGCTCCCACTCCGATGCCGGCCAGCTCGTCGTAGGCGCCCAAGCACGGGGGCCGCCGGTGCTCCAATGCCGCCGGCGGGGCGGTGGCCGGCAGGACCACGGGCAGGGCCGCGGCGGGTTGGCCGAGCCGGCGTGCCTCCACGGCCACCAGGTCGGGGTCGAAGCGGCTCATCGCCACGGCCGCTTCCATTCCAGCGACGATGCCGGCGGTGCCCAGGGTGCGGTGCAGCAGCAGCACCCCGATCAGCGCCCGGGTCCCGGCCCTGTCGCCGAGATCCGCTCGGGCGGCGTCCCAGAAGCGCTGATGGGCCGGCGTGAACGCCCCGCTCCTGCGTGCCGCGGCCAGGGCGGTGGCCCCGGCCAGGGCCCCGGGTTTGCGGGTGAGCACCTCGAGGTAGTGATCCAGCACCAGGTCCTCGGTGTACTTGTGCAGGGACCGGGTGTGGGTGGCCACGACCGTCCCGGCGGCGATCACCGTGACCGTGGTCGCCCCCAGCCTCACGTGCAGGCGCCGTCCGGCGTAGCGGGCCGGCACTTCAGTAGTAGGACTGGCGAACGCACACCCGCGCCCGGGCATCCACCCGGCACGACAGCGACTGGGCCGGGTCGAAGGCCTCGACCGGCAACGGACGCAGCCCGGGGGCTTCCCGCGCGGCGGCGGCCCCGACGGTCTCGGTGCGCCCGGTGATCCGCCGGGCGTCGTCGGCGGCATCGGCGGCGGCCATGACCGTGTTGAGCTCGGCCAGGGTGGCGACCGCAGGCAGCGGGACGAGGTGACGGCGGCGGAACCGGCCGACCTCGCCCTCGACCCCGCCCTTCTCATGGGCGCCCTCGATCCCGGGCTGGCAGAAGAAGCTGTCGAAGCCGTAGTGAGAACGCAGTGCGATGAACCGCGGGTTCTCCACCCGCTCACGCCCCAGCACCACGCGCACTACCGCCGGGGTGAGGAAGGCGCGCGCGGATCATCCCCGCCGGCACCCCGCCCAACCGCTCGAAGGCGGCCACGTGACCATCCAGGAAGGACTCCTGGGCCTGATTGGCGTAGGCGATGTGCACGGCCTTGCCCGAGTACGACAGGCGCAGGATGAACATCCACAACTTCATCCGCACCCCGCCGATCACCGCGGCGAACTCTCCGAAGTCGACCTCAGCCTCCTGGGCCGGGGCGTGGGTCTGGGGCACTTTCACTTGCAGGGACTGATCGAAGATCTCCCGGCGCAGCTCGCCCACCAGGGCCCGCACGCTGGACTCGGCCACGACCACCCCTTCCTCCTCGACCAGCCGTTGCCACACCCGCCGGGCGGTGTGGCGCTGCTTGGGCGGCACATCCTGGTCGGCGATCAGCCATCGGCGCACCGTGGCCACGTGTGGCCCCAGCACCGGGGCCACCCGGACGGGGACTTTCCGCGCCGGCGGGGTCGCATCAACCAGCGCCTGGCGCACCGTGCGCCGGTGCACTTTGTGCTTCTCGGACAGGGCCCGGATCGAGAGGCCTTCATCGCGGCGGTCTCGTCGGATACGTTCGAACTGCTCCACTCTCGACATCTCCTTCAACGCTTCTACCCCCAAAATCGCCTTGCCAGACGATTCGAACGGTAGAGCTGGTGGGTCGAGGGTGGGGCCCAATCAGAGCATCAAAACCGCTTCAGGTGGGGCCACTTCAGATTGGCACACTCAGGGAGGGGTCGCCTCAGCTAGCTAGCCGGTCTTCAACCCGGTGATTGAGGGGTAGAGGGGGAACCTGCACAGCGGGCAGTCTCGGCACGGGACACAGCGGAGGCGTGGCGCGCTGCACCACGCATGGACCACCCGATCCCCCGAACGGTGAGCACCCCCTCCACACCGCTGCTGGTCGCCACAATCGTCGACGCCTCTGCGCCTCGTGGGGCAGCTCATCGCGCATTTTCCCGCGCTGACCCATTTCCTCGAGCGCAAGGTGACGTGCGCGCAGACATCAAGGGGTCACGATTGCGCCCTGCGTCGTGCAGGGCGCTTCCCCTCCGCAGAAAGTTCGCCTAGCTTAACTTCTATGAGAGCGAAGGCCGGTCGCACCGGCTCCACCGGCATCGCCGCCTCTGGCTCAGGAGAGCGGTGGGTGCGCCGCCAGCCCCTGCCGTGGTTGTTGGGCCCGGCCTTCGTGGCCGCGGTCGCCTACGTGGACCCGGGCAACGTCGCGGCGAACCTCACCGCCGGCGCCCAGTACGGGTACCTGCTGGTGTGGGTGCTGGTGGCCGCCAACGGCATGGCCGTGCTCATCCAGTACCTCTCGGCCAAGGTCGGGCTGGTCACCGGATCGAGTCTGCCCGAGTTGCTGGGCGACCGATTGCCCCGGGGCCGGCGGCTGGGGTACTGGGTCCAGGCCGAGCTGGTGGCCGCGGCCACTGACCTGGCCGAGGTGATCGGCGGGGCGATTGCCCTGCATATCCTCTTCGGGATCCCGCTGCTGGCCGGGGGCGTGATCGTCGGGGTGATCTCGATGCTGCTGCTGGTCCTGCAGACCCGCCGGGGCCCCCGGTTCTTCGAGTTCGTCGTGACCGGATTGCTGGCGATCGTCACCGCCGGTTTCGTCACCGGCCTGTTCTTCGGCCCCGTGTCCTGGGGTGAGGCCGTCGCTGGGATCGTGCCGCGGTTCGAGGGCGCCCCGACGGTGCTGCTGGCCGCGAGCATGCTCGGGGCCACGGTGATGCCCCACGCCATCTACGCCCACTCCGCCCTGGCCCGGGACCGCCACGGGCACTCGGTGCCCACCGAGGCCCTGCCGCGGCTGTTGACCGCCACCCGGTGGGACGTGCTGCTGTCCCTGCTCGTGGCCGGGTCGGTGAACATCGCGATGCTACTGCTGGCCGCCGGCAACCTCGCCGGGGTGCCCGGTACCGACAGCATTGAAGGAGCCCATGCGGCGATCACCGCCGCCCTGGGTCCGGCCGTCGGGATCGCCTTCGGCATCGGGTTGCTGGCCTCCGGACTGGCCTCGACCTCGGTGGGCTCCTACGCCGGGTCGGCAATCATGGGCGGTTTGCTGCACCTGCGCATCCCAGTGTTCGTCCGTCGGCTGATCACTTTGATCCCCGCCTTGGTCATCATCGCGGTCGGAGTGGATCCGACCTGGGCGCTGGTGCTGTCCCAGGTGCTGCTGAGCCTGGGCATCCCTTTCGCCCTGACCCCGTTAGTGCGGCTGAGCAGCAACCGCGCCCTGATGGGGGTCTTCGTGAACAAGGTGGCTCTGACCGTCGCCGCCTGGGTGGTCGTGGCCCTGATCGTGTCGTTGAACGTGGCGCTGATCATCCTGACCGTCGCCGGAGCCGATTGAATGGGCCCGGCAGCTGCGGTGCGGCACTCGGTAGCGTGGGTCCTATGGACTTGAGTGAGATCACCCCGGTCGCCCAGGACTATCTCAAGGCGATCTGGTCGGCCACCGAATGGGGCGACCCGCCGATCACCACCACAGCCTTGGCGGCACGGATGGGGACCTCTGCCCCCAACGTCACCGACACGGTCAAGCGATTGGCCGGCCAGGGGCTCGTCGAGTACCAGCCCTACAAGCCCGTCACCCTCACCCCTCAGGGGCGTGCGTACGCGGTGGCGATGGTGCGCCGGCACCGGCTGCTGGAGACCTTCCTGGCCACCACGCTGGGGTATCCGTGGGAGGAGGTTCATGATGAGGCCGAACGTCTTGAGCACGCCGCCTCCGACGCCATGATCGAACGCATCGACGCCCGGCTGGGTCGCCCCACGGTGGATCCACACGGGGACCCGATCCCCACCGCGCAGGGACGCACCCGCCGCCCGCTCAATACCACCCGACTCACCGAGGCGAAGCCGGGACGATACGAGATCATTCGTCTTTCCGATGCCGACCCACACCGCCTCACCCGGTTCCGCGACTGCGGCCTCGTGCCGGGTGGGGCTTTTCGTGTCATCGCTCAGGAAGCCAGCGGAACGACCGGTGTACCGGGGTATCACCACACCGCGATCGAGCTGGCACCGACGGAAGCCGAAGCCATCTGGGTGACACCCACCCTCAATACTCACCGGAGCCTCTGAAAGCTGCGCCCACCGGGGAATGCCCCGGTGGGCGCCGCGCTCAGCCGGCGGAGAGAACCTCGACCATGCGCTCCGGGTGACGGGTTGAGGTCAACCAATACGGGGTGGGGTCCACGGGATCGGTGATCTGGATGCGCACCACCGGGCCCACGGAAACGCGGAAGTTCATGTAAGCGCGGGCGTCCAGTTCAGGGCCGCGCACTCTTTGGACGGCGCTGCCGCGAAACGCTTCAGCCTCACCCACGAATCGGCGCTCAATACGAGCGCGCCCCACTTGCAACGACTCCCCGGTGATCACGATCCCGGTGCTCGAGGCAATCAATGCCACGGCAGTGCCGCCGGCGACCACAGCCCCCACCGCCGCCCCGACCCACATGTTGATCGGAGCCAGGGCGATCAGACCCACCAGACCCGCGAAGAGCACGAGCAACCACATCCACCACGCGGCAGACAATCTCTCCTCGTACAAGACCGTTTTCGGGTCGACCTTCGCGGGAGGGTCCTCGACAAGTCCGTCCGGCGACGTCCCCTGGGCGCCGCGGGATTCATTGGGCGGGAAGGCGCCGAGCGTCGCAGGGTAGGACATGTTCCAATCCTCTCATGACAGCGATCCGGTGGACCGGCTGGTCCGCCATCACGGGGCGCAGACCCAGTGCATGCTGAGGCTCCTGGGCTGATCGGACAGTCCAACCGTGTGCTCCGTGGCACAGGCGATGGTCACCACCCGGCATCCGTGGTTGGCAGAGTGGAGTACCTGATCTAGCACCTCGCCCAGGACGGCCTGGTCCTTGGGGACCGGCTGTGCAGAGGGGCCCGGCGGGGTGACCCCCTCCTGCCCCTCCATCTCGTGGGCTTCAGCCCTCACCCGTAACGGGGAAGCTTCCCTCCCTTCATCTTCGCGACGGCGCGAAGGACACCCTCTACGTGGGGGGACGGAACCGTGCCGCTGCCCACGGAGTTCGACCCCCGAGACCGGGACGGTTCAGTCATGGTTCCGTCGCCCCAGAACTAGTTTTCGCGAGTGGTGCAAGACGGGATGCTGCGGGGCGCCGTGATCCGCTACGGCGGTGTGCGGAGAAGGCCCTCGCCGCGGTCGAAGAGTGAGGGCCAGCCGCGAGCCGGCTGGCCCCCACCAGAGCCCGATCAGTGCCCGAGGCTGGTCTTGTGGCTCACATCCTTGTACCAGTCCGACCAGCCGTGACCGTCCCAGTAGCGGTACTTGACCACGTGGTACACCTTCTTGTCCTGGTGGTGATTGACGTGGCGCCAGTGTCCCCCGCCCCAGGTTTCACCGCCGTGGTGGTTGAAGCTGTACTGGTAGTAGTCGCTGCCGTGCTCGTGGGAATTACCGTGCTTGTCCTCGGCGTAGTAGTACTGCTTCACCTGCACCTTGGTGTAGCCCTTGTCGCACTTCACCTTGAAGGGGAACGCGGCGTAATGCTTCCCCTGATACTTCTTGTAATGCGGCTTGTAAGCATCCACCTCACAGCCCTTCTGCTGCTGTTGACCCTGGGTCTCCACCGCGGCGGATGGCACCTGGGTGGTCGGCGTGAGCGCGGCTTGGGCCGGTGCACCGAGGGTGGCGAGGCCGCCTGCGGCCAAGGTGAGCGAGGCCATGGACAAAATAGCCTTGGAGAAGTAACGCCGGCTGTTGAGATTGGCGGTAGGCGTGGACGATGCGGGAGTGGAAGACATTTTGATCTCCTGGCGAGATGCGGGGATTGAGTGTGCCAGAGTCCCTGCCCCCGATGTGGGGGCTAATTCTTGGTGGGCCGACATATAAAGCATGTCGGCCAGGTCGTTGCGCAACGTCCACCCGGAGGTTGATTTCCCCGGTACACCCAGGGGTGCACACGAGCCAATCCGAAGGCCTGCCGTACGGCGCGACGAAACTTACTGACCCACCACGTTGTCGACGCGGTGTGAGACCCGTGGGTCCGGTGTGGAGTTGTCCAGAACTCCGTCCGCCCAGACCTCCCCCTGGCGCAGCACCGGCAGGCGGTGGGTGGCCTGACGCTGGCGCACGACGTCCTGCCGAGTCATGCGAGTCCCCTTGAGCTCGGAAGACCCGGGTGACACCAATCTTTGTCGGGTCTAGAACGAGCTGGTTCAAACCGTTAGGGGCATGACCCTAGCTCGCGATCAGAAGGGAGAAGTAAAATAAGAGGGCAAGACTGGCGTTGGTCCCGCCAAGGACCGGGAAGTATCTAGATGGACATTGCTCCCCGCCTGGGGCGATGTCAGGAGCTCGGGGGCACTGCGGAAACCGCTGTGCCCAGTGCAGACTGTGCGCGGCGGAGAGCCCCGGGGCTGAGGGCGTGAACCATCCTTTCGTGGATGGGCACGCCCTTCTTGCGTGTCCAGTCCGTTATGGCCGACACCCCCAATAACAGGTCAGGCGGATGGACGGGTGGCTTTCGGTGCGGGGATGACCGTCGGTGTCGACCCAGCCGGTCCTGGCATGGCTGGACGAGGGCGGCGGCCACGGTCGGCCTCCCGGATTCACCTCGGTCGCCCCACCAAAAGTTGCGGCGATGCTGGGCATCCCCCAGCAGCTCGCCGACCTCGAGGACGCTGAGAGGGCAGAGGCCGGAAGAGGGGACCTGTAGTTGAGGATCCCACCACCGGGCCGGCCCCGGCGTGGCTGCCGCCATCCCGGTGTGCACGGAGGATCCTGCTGTGACCTCCTTGGCGTTGTCGATCGTCACCAGCCAGCCGCCCGAGATCCAGTACTTGGAAAAGTTTCTGGTCACCCGTTGACCTCCGAGCCGCCCAGAGGCTGCGTATGGGGTGGCGAGATTCCCGGCGCAGCCCCGGAGGCCTGTGCTGAGACTTCCTGAGGGGCGGGGCCGATCCTGTGGGGCTGGGGTGGGGTGTCCGGCAGGGACAATGGAGGCAACCCGCGTCCCCTTCTGCAGAGGCGGGTGAAGGAGATCAGCTCATGAGTACGAGAACGCCCGAGCACACTGGGTGAATCCCCCCAAGTTTGATGCCGCATCTTTTCCGGTCAGGAAGGATGTTGTCATGCCGAAGAATTTCGATCCCG
>NZ_CANMRA010000018.1 GCF_947500125.1 uncultured Kocuria sp.
GGTCATCGTGATGATGTCCTTTCGAGGGTGCTGTGAGAGGTGAACTCGAAAGATCTCACGGTGGCCGCGCTCTCGTCGGCAACGACGAGCAGGGCCACCGCGCTACACCACTATCGGGGGCTCACCTGAGCACGGGAAGCACCGTCGCGCCTCAACTACTGGTGACACCACATCTTGGATGGAACGCTGACCCCTATTCCTGAAATGAACGGCCCGGGCGTGGAGGTCCGCACCGTCCTTCCGTGGCACCGGAAAGCACCCGGGACCAGGCCCAAGCGGTGTCCACCCGCGCAGGAGCGGCTGGATAGAGCGCGACGGAATCTGCCGCGACCATACCGCCTCGCACCCGACCTACCACCGCCTTCCCCCTCCGGAACCACTTGACACCTGTACCCCCAGGGGGTAAATCTGTATTTATACAGATACCCCTCGGGGGTAACCTATCGGAAAGGACGAGACCATGACGACCACTCAGTTCCAGGTGACCGGGATGACCTGCGGGCACTGCGAGATGTCCGTGCGCGAGGAGGTCCAGGAGGTCGCGGGCGTGACCGGTGTTCAGGTCAGCCACCAGAGCGGCCAACTCACCGTCACCAGCGCCGAGCCGGTGGACGAGGCGGCGGTCATCGCCGCGGTCGAGGAGGCCGGCTACCAGGCAGCGCGGTCGGCGTGAACGCCGCCGCACGACTGGGGGCCTACGCGGCGGGACTGGCGGTGGTGTTCACCGGGGCCTTCGCTGCGGCCGGGGCCGTAGTGCCGGAGGCGACAGTGTCGGCTTGGACACAGCAGGCAGAAGGAACCCAGCTGACCCAGCACACCGACAGCGGCCAGAACCCGGTCGAGACCACCACTGGCAGCCATGCAGGGCTCACCCCCCAAGGGGTGAGCATGGAGCAGAACGGCTACCTCCTCCAGGAGGTCACCGCGCCAGGGACCACCGGGGACGCCGGGGAGCTGTCGTTGACGATCACCGGCCCCGACGGGGTCCCGGTGACTGAGTTCGAGACTTCCCACGAGAAGGACCTGCACCTGATCGTGGTGCGCACCGATGGCACCGGGTTCCGTCACGTGCACCCAGTGATGGACGCCACCGGGCGCTGGTCGCTGCCGTGGCAGTGGGAGACTGCCGGCACCTACCGAGTCTACGCCGATGTCGTGCCGGCCGGGGTCGGGGAGAACCTGACGTTGACCCGCACCGTGGACGTGGCTGGGGCCTTCAATCCGGCCGCACCGGAGGTGGCCGTCACCGACGAGGTCGACGGTTACCAAGTAACCCTGGAAGGTGACCTGTCGGCCGGGTCTCAGTCGCAGCTGAGTGTGAATGTGACCCGTGACGGGCAGCCGGTTACCGCCCTGGAACCCTACCTGGGTGCCTACGGGCACCTGGTCGCGTTGCGCGCCGGGGACCTGGCCTACCTGCACGTCCACCCCGAAGGTGCTGAGCCGGTCGCCGGTGAGGTCTCCGGGCCCGAAGTCGACTTCGCCACCACGGCCCCGACCCCGGGCCGGTACTACCTCTACTTCGACTTCCAGGTCGACGGGCAGGTTCACACCGCCCAGTTCGCCCTCGACATCACCGGGTCCACCGACACCACCAGTTCCTCCGCTGACACCGCAGCCGACGACCACGGCGAGCACTGACCCGCCTTCGACCTATCGCTGAGAGAGTCGCGGCCGGGCCGGTTGCGTCCATATCAAGAGAAAGAAGCACCGCATGTCTGCATCCTCGGCCCCGCCGCAGGCGCTGGGCACCGACGTCGAGCTCGAGATCGGTGGGATGACCTGCGCCTCGTGCGCCAACCGGATCGAGCGCAAGCTCAATAAGCTCGACGGGGTCACCGCCACCGTCAACTACGCCACCGAGAAGGCCCGCATCAGTGCCCCGGCAGGGTACGACCCGCAGGACCTGATCGCCGAGGTGGGGAAGACCGGTTACACCGCAGCGCTACCAGCACCTCCGCAGGTCGACCCGGGTGAGGCAACGAACGAGGGCGCGACAGTCGAGGACTCGGAGCTGCGCACGCTGCGGCAGCGCCTGGTCGGGGCGGCAGTTCTCTCGGTGCCGGTCATCGCGATGGCGATGATCCCCGCGCTGCAGTTCACCTACTGGCAGTGGCTGTCCCTGGCGATGACCGCCCCGGTGATCGTGTGGGCCGGGTGGCCCTTCCACCGGGCCGCGTGGCTGAACCTGCGCCATGGCGCGGCGACCATGGACACCCTGGTGTCGGTGGGTACCACTGCGGCGTTCTTGTGGTCGCTCTACGCCCTGTTCTTCGGCACTGCCGGTCAGCCCGGGATGGTGCACGCCTTCGAGCTGACCATCTCCCCCTCCGACGGGGCGGGGAACATCTATCTCGAGGTTGCCGCGGGCGTGATCACCTTCATCCTGCTCGGCCGCTACTTCGAGAAGCGCTCCAAGCGCCGGGCCGGGGCGGCCCTTCGCGCCCTGCTGGAGCTCGGGGCGAAGGAAGTCGCCGTCCTGCATGAGGGGCGCGAGCAGCGCATCCCCATCGAGGACCTGGCCGTGGGTGATGAGTTCCTCGTGCGGCCCGGGGAGAAGATCGCCACCGATGGCGTCATCGTCTCCGGCACGAGCGCTATCGACGCCTCCATGCTCACCGGTGAGTCGGTACCGGTCGAGGTCGCCGAGGGGGACGCGGTCACCGGTGCCACCGTCAACGCCGGCGGCCGGCTCGTCGTGGCCGCCACGAGGGTCGGTTCGGATACGCAGTTGGCGCAGATGGCCCAGCTGGTCGAGGACGCCCAGTCAGGAAAGGCTGAGATCCAGCGTCTGGCCGACCGGGTCTCAGCCGTCTTCGTGCCCATCGCCATCGCGATCGCCGTGGCCACCCTCGGTGCGTGGATCGGCGCCGGGTTCCCCCTCTCGGCAGGCTTCACTGCCGCGGTAGCGGTGCTGATCATCGCCTGCCCCTGCGCCCTGGGCCTGGCCACCCCCACCGCGCTGCTGGTCGGCACCGGACGCGGCGCGCAGATGGGCGTGCTCATCAAGGGACCCGAGGTGCTGGAGTCCACCCGGCGGATCGACACGATCGTGCTGGACAAGACCGGCACCGTCACCACCGGCAAGATGACCCTCGCCGATGCGATCCCCGCCCCCGGTGTGGACCGGGCCGAGCTGCTGCGTCTGGCCGGTGCCTTGGAGAACGCCTCCGAGCACCCCATCGCCCAGGCCATCGCCACCGGTGCCACCGCGGAGGTGGGAGACCTGCCCACACCGGAGTCCTTCGAGAACGTCGAAGGCCGCGGGGTCCAGGGCGTCGTCGATGGACACGCCGTGCTGGTCGGTCGTGAGGCCCTGCTGGCCGAGTGGGCCCAGTACCTCGACGACGATCTGCGCCAGGCCAAGCAGGCCGCTGAGGCCCAGGGCAAAACCGCTGTGGCGGTCGGCTGGGACGGACAGGCGCGCGGCGTCCTCGTGGTCGCCGATGAGGTCAAGCCCACCAGCGCCCAGGCCATTGCCCAGTTCAAGGAGCTGGGCCTGACCCCGGTGCTGCTCACCGGTGACAACCAGGCCGTGGCCGCCCAGGTCGCCGCAGAGGTCGGCATCGAGGAGGTCATCGCCGAGGTGCTTCCCAAGGACAAGGTCGACGTCGTCGCGAAGCTCCAGGAGCAGGGCAAGACCGTGGCGATGGTCGGTGACGGCGTCAACGACGCTCCCGCCCTGGCCCAGGCCGATCTTGGCCTGGCCATGGGCACCGGCACCGATGTCGCCATCGAGGCCGCCGACATCACGCTGGTGCGCGGGGATCTGCGGGCTGCCGCGGACGCGATCCGACTCTCCCGACGCACGCTGAGGACGATCAAGACGAACCTGTTCTGGGCCTTCGCCTACAACACAGCTGCTATCCCCCTGGCCGCCTTCGGACTGCTCAACCCCATGCTCGCCGGGGCCGCGATGGCCTTCTCGTCCGTCTTCGTGGTCAGCAACAGCCTCCGCCTGCGCTCCTTCACCAGCCAGGCGGTGGACCCCCAGCCGTCATCGGCGACCCCACGCCCGAGGGCGCGACAGCCGATCGACGCCTGAACCACCCCACCGATTGAAAGGAACACCCTCATGTGCCACCACGACCACCACGACGAGCACGGTCATCACCATGGACTCGCCGACGGCCGCCTGGCCGGTGCCTCCAACTATGAGGTCGCCGAGTGCCCGGTGATGCCCGGCAACCAGGTCGTCAAGGCCGATGCCGAGGCCGCAGGGCTCGTCCGCGACTACCAGGGCCAGCGATACTGGCTCTGCTGCGCCGGTTGCGGCCCGGCCTTCGACGCCAACCCCGCCAAGTACGTGGCGGCCTGATCCCACCCAGCACCCCGTGAGCCGGCGGCCCTGGGCCAACTCCACAGCTGGCCCAGGGCCGCCGGTCCACACGAAATCGACCGAAAGACGATGACACCACCATGGACGCCACCCCTGTCCCAGAGACCACCGCCACCCCCGACACCGAGTGCCACACCACGCACGGGTACATCAGCGACAAGGACCGGTATCTGGCCCGCCTCAAGCGGATCGAGGGCCAGGCTCGCGGCATCCACCGGATGGTCGACGAGGAACAGTACTGCATCGATATCCTCACCCAGATCTCGGCCCTGACCTCCGCGCTGCGCAACGTCGGCCTGGGACTGCTCGATGACCACCTGAAGCACTGCGTCGTGGACGCCGCCCAGCTTGACGGCGAAGACGCCGAAGCCAAGATCAAGGAAGCCTCCGACGCCATCGCCCGCCTCGTCCGCTCCTGACACAGCGCCGCCACGTCCGCAGGCGCCCAGAGGCACGGCAAGGACCGTTGACCCTGTCACCGGACCCACGGCGGCGTAGGCACCTCCAGAAATGCTGCCTTCAGATTCTGACGCTCACCCCGGCCCCAGACCTGGACCAGGGCGACCCGATCATGCAACCTGACCGACCGCAACAAGCCATGAACCATGAGCCAGTCATATGGCTTCCACGGCCAGATCCGTCGGCATCGACGGGTGCGACACGATGGTGCTGTCCCGGCACGCTGCGGACAGGGTGCCGAAGCCACGGTAGAGACCTCCATACACAGGTGGCATCACGGGGTGCGCCGTGAGAACGTGATGAAGACCCGGGGTGGCATGGGTATCCGAGAAACCGTCCCTGGCGGAAGGTGGCCGCTCGTGCACGGTTCCTACCCGTCGCGGAACCGAACCAGCTGGCGCCCATCTGGACAATGTACGACCGACGATGGAGGCCACCATGCAGATGGGACTCGTAGGACTGGGCAAGATGGGCGGCAACATGCGCGAGCGACTGCGCGAGGCCGGACACACGGTGATCGGCTTCGACACCGACTCCGATCTCTCCGACGCCGAGAGCCTCGCCGCCATGGTGGAGCGGATCGGCAGCACGCCCCGGGTGGTGTGGATCATGGTGCCGGACACGGTGGTCGACATCGTGATCGAGGAGCTGGCCGGTGTGCTGGGCGAAGGGGACGTGATCATCGACGGCGGCAACTCCCGGTGGGTGCACGACGCTCCCCGCGCCGAGAGACTGGCGGGCCGGGGCATCGAGTACCTGGACTGCGGGGTCTCCGGCGGCGTGTGGGGCATCACCCAGGGCTATGCCCTCATGGTCGGCGGGGACGAGGAGACGGTGGCCAAGGCGCAGCCGATCTTCGACTCGCTCAAACCCGCGGGCGAGTTCGGCTTCGTCCACGCCGGTGAGCACGGCGCCGGTCACTTCGCGAAGATGGTCCACAACGGCATCGAGTACGCGATCATGCAGGCCTACGCCGAGGGGTGGGAACTGCTCGAGGCCGCCGGTCACGTCGGCTCGGTGCGGGAGACCTTCAACTCCTGGCGCGAGGGATCGGTGATCAAGTCCTGGCTGCTGGACCTGGCGGTGAACGCGCTCAACGAGGACGAACACCTGGACCGGCTGCGGGGCTACGCCCAGGACTCCGGGGAGGGCCGGTGGACGGTCGAGGCCGCCCTGGACCTCGCGGTGCCGGTGCCCAACATCTCCAACGCCCTCTTCGCCCGTTTCACCTCCCGCCAGGACGAGTCCCCGGCGATGAAGATGATCGCGGCGATGCGCAACCAGTTCGGCGGCCACACGGTCCGGGACGTGGCCGCGGGACCCGAGCACGTCGAGGCCGCCCCCGGCGAGGAACCGGCCCACCCCGCCGAACAGTGAGCCCGGCCGTTCCCGACGGCTGGAGGAGGGCCACAGCCCAACACGTTGCACCCCGGTCCGCTACCGATGAGATGTCCGTCACCCAGGTCCCGAACCCAGGTCTGTGGCGACCCCACCAGATCTTCCACATCGTCGGTGGACAGAGCCCACCCGCTGACCGGAATTGCATATTTCGCTATCATCCGCACACTGCTCTTCACCTACTGAACACACTTGCACACCCGCACTGATCGACAGGAGAACTCCCATGACCACCGCTGCCGTGCTCCGCCGCCGCACCACCGCACCCGCCCTGGGCGCCGCCCTGCTGCTGGGCCTGACCGCCTGCGGAGGAGGCGGGGACCCCCTCGCCGGGGAGGACGGGTCCGGGACCGCGTCCTCGGAGACCGTGACCGTGGGCTCCGCGGACTTCCCGGAGAGCCAGATCGTGGCCGAGCTCTACGCCGGGGCGATCGAGTCCACCGGGGTGGACACCGAGACGTCCCTGGGCATCGGTGCCCGCGAGGCCTACGTGGGCGCGGTGCAGGACGGGTCCGTGGACGTGGTCCCGGACTACTCCGGCAACCTCCTGCTCTTCGCGGACCCCGAGGCCACGGCGAGCTCCGCCGAGGAGATCATGGACGCCCTGCCGGAGGCCCTCCCGGAGGGACTCACCGTGCTGGAGCCCTCCTCGGCGGAGAACAAGGACGCCATGGTGGTCACCCCGGAGACCGCCGAGCAGTACGGGCTGACGAGCATCGCGGACATGGCCGAGGTGTGCGGGGAGCTGGTCATCGCCGGGCCGCCCGAGTTCGCGGAGCGGGCCTACGGCCTGGACGGCCTCGAGGAGAACTACGGGTGCGTGCCGGCCTCCTTCGAGCCGATCAACGACGGCGGCGGGCCGCTCACCGTCCAGGCCCTCCTGAACGGTGACGTGGACGTCGCCGACATCTTCACGACCACCCCTGCGATCGCCGACAACGACCTCGTGGTGCTGGAGGACCCGGAGAACAACTTCATCGCCCAGCAGGTCCTGCCGCTGGCCGCGGCGGACCGGCTGCCCCAGGAGGCGGTGGACGCCCTCAACGAGCTGTCCGGGCAGCTGACCACGCAGGACCTCATCGACCTCAACCGCAAGGTCAGCGGCGGCGACCAGGTCAGCCCGGGCGCCGCCGCGCAGGAGTGGCTCGCCGCCAACGGATACTGAGCCCGGTCACCGGGCCATAAGCGGGATCGTTGACGGTTTTCCGTTCGGCTGCGCCTGATCCCATCAGTGGACTGGTCGAGGCCGCGCCAGGGTTACCGGGTCCGAAGTATCCGGGCTCGTCTATTAGCCCCCGGTTGTTCCGCTCGTTTTGTAGAGGCTGCACGCCAGGGACCCGGATTCAGGCGGTGAGATCGCGCACCCGATCCAGCAGATCATGGCCACCGATTACGACGCCCCGCGCACCCGGTCCGAGGACGAGCCGACCGACGAGTCCCTGGATGCGCTCCAGGCCCAGCGTAGCACCGCCACCCAGCCCGTGGTCATCGACACTGAGGACGTCGACACCGCTGAGGGCATCGACCTGCCCGGGGCGGACCTATCCCATGAAGAGCTCATCGTGGCCGTGATTCCAGAACAAGCCGATGAGTTCACTTGCGTCTCCTGTTTTCTGGTCCGCCACCGCTCCCAGCTCGACCATCAAACGGGTAACGCCAGCTACTGCACCGACTGCGAAGGCTGAGCTCCTCAAACCGGTGGCGGCAGCACAGCGACACGTCTCTACCCAGTGAAATGCGCGTCAACCAGGTGACGGTTTCCGGTGACGATCGGGCAATGCCCAGCTTGTGTTCCTACGGTGTGGGCGGGCGGGGGTGCCGTCCGCCACTGCGGCGCCCCCGTTCCCCGGACCCCTTGTTGCGTCCGGGGCAGGCTGCGTCGCTTAACCACTCCTACAGGGCCAGAAGGGGCGGGACTGACGCCGCGGCCTCCACGTTGCAGTGCACGACGTCGGATCTCGGTGAGGCGCGGATGCTCGCCTGCTCAGATCGGGATGTCACGGCCGTGACCGCGCGGGTGGGCCGAGCTGCCCCGACGGGCAGGGAACGGACAGCGCTACCGGGCAACGTCCTCGCCGACCCAGGCCCCCGTGTAGAACCGCGGGGACAGCGAGTCCAGCAGCTCGGCATAGGGACCCGGCTCCATGGCCTGCGCCGAACCTTCCGGGACCTTCGGGGCGAAGGCGGACACGCCCAGCCCCGCCTCACGGTCCTGCAGGGTCAGGCCGGCGGCCTCCAGGATCGTGGGATACATGTTCAGCTGGTCCACGCGGGGGCGCAGCCTGCTGTTCCCGTCTTCGCCCGGGATCCAGATCCTGTTGAAGATAATGCGGCTGTCGTTGTCGCTGTCGTTGTCGGCCAGCTGCTCGCGGAAGGACTCGGGAGCGAGGTGGTCGCCCATGATCACCACGGCGGTGTCGTCGAGGTAGCCCTTCTCCTTCATGTGCTCCACGAATCCGGCCACCTGGGCCATGGAGCAGGCGAACACGGAGGTGACCTCGCTCTGCGTGTCCACGGTGCAGTAGTCGTAGACGTGCACCGGCTCGTGCGTGTCCAGCGTCAGCACGGAGAGGTTGAACGGCCGACCGCTCCTCTCCGCCTCGGCGTGCAGCTGGTCGATCTTCTCCTTGGCGTGGGCCATGAGGCGTCCGTCGCTCAGACCCCAGTCGCGGCGGAAGTTCTCCTCCGATTCGCCGGCGGCGCGCCAGTCGGAGAGGTCCTTCACCTCGGAGTAGCCGTGGCTGCTCAGGAAGACGTCCTTCGCGGCGAAGGAGGCGTTGGCGCCGCCCAGGAAGACGTTGCTGTAGCCGTGCTCGTCCAGGACGTCGCCCAGGCAGGTGGCTCCTCCCAGATAGGAGCCGAGGTCGCCGCCGAGGTCGTTGAGGGAGCCGCTGCCCGCGGCGGAGCCCACGCCCTTCAGCGGAACGCCGCACTGCGTGGAGACGAGACCGGCCATGGTCCAGCCCCCACCCCTGTACTGCTGGAGACCGTCCACGCTCTGCCAGCCGTCCGAGGCCCGGGTGACCTCCTCCAGCGGAGCGAACGCGTCCTTCTCGAAGAGCTCGTCGTCCGCGAGGGCGGCCTCGCCGGACTCGAGGTAGATCAGCACCAGGTTGCGCTCGTTCTCGTCGCCGGTGACGGTCGGCTCCACGTAGTAGTCGCCGAGGTCGTACTCGGAGTTCGCCGCCCTGAGGTAGTCCCCCACGCCCACCGTGGTGGCGAAGGCCGTGGCGCCCCCGACGACCACCGCGCCCACCACAGCGGCGGAGACGGCGCGCATGATCCACTGCGGGCGACGAGGACGCACGTCGTCGCCACCGCGGCGCGCCCGGCGCCGGATGTGCTGGCGCAGGGCGATCCCGGCGGTGATGAGCAGGGGCACGACGCCGACCCCCAGGATGCCGATCCAGACGATGGGCCCGCCCCCGCCGTCAATCTCCACGGAGACGAGGTTCAGGAGCATCTGGCCCACGGAGATCTTGCCCCAGAAGAAACGGATGCCGGCGGCGGCGATGAGCAGCACGAGCCCCGCCCAGACCAGGACGTAGACCACGCCGCGTCCCACCACGACGCCCACCCGTCGGATCGCCTGAAGAATCCGGCCAGACATGGCACTCCTCGCATTCCAGATGCGCGCGTGCTCGCCGAACACCCTTGACATCCACCCGTTCTCGGATCCGTAGAAACCTCGTACCGGTACGCTACCCGTTCAACAGATGTTCACCCTCGCTGCACCTGATCTTAAGACCTGATCCGTCGTTGCCGGTCCTCCTACGGCTGGTTCACAATGCCTGCATGATGACGAGAACGCAGTCGTGGATGGTCGATAACCAGCTGTGGGAGCTGATCACCCCTTAATCCCGCACCAACCACCCCCTCGAGGACCCGGTGGGCGGCCGCAGATCAAGGCTCGGGCAACCCGGGAGGGGACCCTGTTCGTGCTCCACACCGGGCTCCGGTGGCGGGAGACCTGCCCGTATAACTCGGACGCGGGTCCTGAAGGCCTTCCTGGCCACCACCATGGACTACCCGTGGGAGGAAATTCACGACGAGGCCGACCGCCTCGAACACGCCGCCTCCGAGGCCATGATCGAACGCATCGACACCCAACTGGATCATCCCAGCGCCGACCCGCACGGTGACCCGATCCCCACCGCAAAAGGACAGATCCGGCGCCCAATAGGGGTCGCCCGGCTCACCGAGGTGGAAGCGGGACGGTACGAGGTCATCCGCCTCTCCGATGCCGATCCTCAACGTCTGATCCGGTTCCGCGACTGCGGCCTCACCCCAGGCAAACCGGTTCAGGTCATCGCCCACGGGCCCCGCGGGACCACTGGCCTGTTAGGAGACCAGCCCAGGTCTATCGTTCTAGCCCCGGCGGAAGCTCGGGCCATCTGGGTAGCACCACCACGCACCCGAGCCATGAGACGGACACTTCGAAACCCGTAAAGGTCCATCTCGTGACGGGTGTCAGACTCAGCCAGCAGAAAGCATCTCGACGATGCGCTCCGGATGGCGGGTGGAGGTCAGCCAGTAGGGAGTGGGGTCCACGGGGTCGGTGATCCGAATGCGCACCACCGGGCCCACGGAAACCCGGAAGTTCATGAACGCCCTGCCATCGAGCTCGGGCCCGCGCACCAAACGCACCTCGTCACCGCGGAACGCCTCCGCCTCCCCGACGAACCGGCGCTCGATGCGGGCCCGGCCGACCTGCAGGTAATCGCCGGTGATGACGATGGAAGTCGTGGAGGCCACGAGCGCCACAGCGGTGCCCACGGCGGCCACCGCTGTGGCAGCCACGGCGGCCCAGAGGTTGATCGGGGCCAGGGCGAGGAAAGTGGTGGTACCCGTGAGCAGCACGAGCAACCACATCCACCAAGCCGCGGAGAGCTTCTCCTTGTAAAGGATCTCGGCCCCGGAGCCTCCGGACGAGGAGGGGCGGTGGCCACGGGGGTTGTTGGGCGGATCGCCAGCCGGGGAAGCAGATTCGGACATGTTTTAACCCTCTCATGACCGTCACCATCGCTCGGTGCGAAAGAGCCCGTCCGTGATGCCCTGAGTTGCCGGTGGCAGGCCACGGCCGCGACCGCGGCGACGTCGGAAGACGATGTAGGGATAGGTTCCTGTTCTAGGAATTTCGGAGGGAAGATTAGGCCAATGCGCTGCCATCCTGCCCGTTTGTCGGAGCAGAACCCTTTTTGACCTCTGGCGGGGAACGCATCGCGGATCGCATGGACCCTGTGCAAACCCGACACAGGCGTTCGGCTCGACGAGATGATGGAGACACTCACGTCGGTGCCGTGGCCTTGCTGGTCTTTCGACTGCGGGCACTGCCCCGCTGACCCAGCCCGGAGAGGACGCGTGAGGTGTCTTCTCGGCTGCCGAGGACGAGAAAGGTGAGTAAGACGCCGTAAAGCGGGAGATGCCCCAGAAGCTCGGTCGCCCCGAAGATCGCGAGGGTCGCGGTGAACGGGACGGCCGCGACGAGGGCGACGACCTGGGGCAGCGCCCCGGAGATGATGAGCAACCCGAACATAAGCTCCGCGGACCCGGCAAACAGCGCAAAGCCGTCCGCATTCACCCCGAACGAGGCAAGGACGTTAAGAACCGGCACCTGGTCGAGCATCGCGTATGCCATGTGCGGGTTCGCAAGCTTCTCGACGACGGCCAAGGAGATCAGGGTAATTCCCGCCCCGACCTTGAGCCCTAGCGTCGCCCGGCGCAGCGTTAGGAGATCGATCTCCGCACGTCCCCCATCCTCCAGGCGCGGCGGCAGCACGAAGAGGAACAAGGCGATACCGACAAGCACAGCGAGGGTGACGAGCGCCTCCGGACCGTGAAGGACGACGACGACCGGCCCGGCGAGCATGATAGCGACGGCTGCCGCACGCACGAGAACACCGGCGATGAGAAGCCCTCCCACGACAGCCTGCGGCAGGATCAGGAGCGTGCCACCCACACCGTCTGGCACGTGGATGCCCGGGTCGAGGACCGCACGGTCAAAGGCGAGGATGAACAGACTGACCCCGAGGTGCACGGCGAGAAGCCGGGGCGTCCACGGCACGAGCGCCGCGAGCCGCCGGGTCGGCCTGATCATCGAAAGCTCGGGAACCGGCAGCTGCGCGGCCGCCGCCCGCCACAGGAGCGTCAACCCCAAGGCGATGGCCGCTCCGATCAGAACCCCGGGACGGAGCAACGCACCGACGTCGAGCGGATAAGCGCCCGGGTCACGGACGAACCACTCCTGGTGGGCTGCGGCCGGCCCAGCACTGCCCAGGACAACGAGTCCTGTCACGAAGGCAACCGCAGCAGGTCGGACGACGGCAAGCACAGTCACGAACGCTCCTGAGGAATGTCAAAGGTAAGCCCTTGAGACCGGCCGTTGACCTTACACCTAGTCTCATAGCTTCGTTGCCTGGCGCAGTCGGCGAGCACGGAGATCCTGGGTTCCACGAGGAGTGTTCCCTTTCTTTGGGGCGATCGGGGTTTCCGGGGTTGCAGTTCTTGGCCCTGCTCATGGCCGACGGTAGAGATCTTCTGCTGCGCCGGGCAAAACCCTTCCGGTAACCTGCCCATCCATCTGCCGCGGTTCAAAGGACACGGGCCCCAGCTGCAGGAGACTGCATCCCCATGAGCGTTTCGACTGCGGGTCTGGGGTCGGCAACCAAGGCTTGACTGGGGATACGCCGGGAGTGTGTGGGAAGAACGCCCAAAATATGTTACGCAAATATAACGGGAAGTAGCCTGATGGGTGGAATCTAAAGGAGGGCTATCCAGTGAACAGTGACGAGGCGTGGATCCAGGATCTGAGCGAGGTGACCCATGGTGACTGTATGGAGGTGTGGGAAGAGGGCAACCTGCTGTATGCGGGCGCCGTGGACCAGGTGGACTCCGCCCATGGTGTCGTGTGGATTCTGGAGGAGGGGATCGGGGAGCGGAAGATGATCCACGCCCAGCAGTACCACCTGCGATACTGCTCGACTAGTTGCTCCCGCTGAACTGCGCCTGGTTTCGATACGGGGCCTGCGGGCGTCGATGCTTGGGGAAATGCCTGTGACCGGGCGAGATGCTCCCCTGTTGGTGAACAACGGGTGAACACGCAGTGGATGGTTGTAGATTCAACATTGCTCTCTCCGGGGGGAGAAGGCCCAAGAGCCTGTTGGTTCTTGAACCGTCGGTGCGACTTCGGTCCGGGCCCCACATAACCCGTTTGACACCGACGGAGGGCGTCCCAGCATACGATCCGGGGGGATTGTTGCTGGGACCCCTGTCTGCCCTGGGCATCTTTCTCGCTGATATTCTGCCACTGGCGATCGCGTTGAATGCCGCTCAGGTCATCAAGTTATCCAGTGCCCCCCGCTATGTCCGGGGAAACAGGGCGGGCATGCCGCCATCACCTCCTGTGATGGTAGGGCGTTCTGCTTCGGTGTTTGCTCGCCGTCAATGTGGCGCCGGCCGATGATCAGGACGAGGCCAGGATGTTGGCGAGCCGTTCGAGGTCCTCGATCCACAACGTTCGGCCCCCTTCCGGGAAACATGGCCCAATACCGATGCCGATCCGAGGGCCCGTCGGTGCCGGTCAACGGGCAGCACATCGGCGGAAAGCTCAACGGGGCGCAGAAGCTATTCTGATGCTGGCACCTCGTGCGGTCATCGATACGAGCCGCTCGAGGGGGCCCTGACCGAAGATGCGTTGCCAGATCAGCGCGAACACGACAGCGGCGGTGAGATAGATCGTGAACCACAGTACGGGCCGGTCGTCATGAACCCCGAAGGACGGCAGCACCAACTGGGCCGAGTACAAGGTCAAGGTCATGACCCCGATCGATGAAAGCGGCAACAACCAGGCGCCGGCTCGCGGGGTGAGGAGCAGGAAGGACCCGAGGACGATTAGACCTGCTCCCAGGCTCGAGGCGATGGCCAGAGGAGTGTTGGCGTGCGGGGTGGTGACCCCCAACCACCACGAGGACACCACGAACGTGGTGTCCGGGCCGAAGACGAGGATGCGCTCCAACTCCTCCCGACTTCCGGACGGAACGTCCTGCCTCAATTGCTCGTAACCACCCAGCACGTGGAGCAGGATCCAGGAGATCAGCCGAGCCAGCAGGGCCAGCCCGACTCCGGCCACCAGCACACCGGTGCGGACCTGGCAGCGACGCAGATCCAGGCGCCCCAGCGCCAGCCCGGTCAGCAGATAAGTCAGATAGGCCAGAGCCGGGTAGGTGCCCGTTATCAGGAACTGGGCGATCGTCGCTGCGGGACTGAGGAAGAGGTCGGCAAAGGTGGGATTGGACGAGGTGTAGGCAGGCAACTGCGCCCGCAGGCCCAGGATCAGCACCGGAGACAACAACGCCAATCCCCCAGCACCAATCAGCAGCTTCCGGGGAGGAAGGTGCAGGAACGGAACGGACAGCAGGAAGAACACCCCGTAGTAGGGCAAAATGTTGACCGCCGAGGTGTCTGCGGGCATCAGGTACCTGAGGGACATCCCCACAACAAAGATCAACAGCGCGCGGACCGCGACGCCGACACGGGCCCCGGTCATTCGCTGGCCCCGGGGCGGGGTGCGCCCCCCAGAGAACAGGCCCAGCCCCACCCCAGCCAACAGAGCCAGCAAAGCCGCCGAATCCTCGGCGAACAAGATCCAAGACCACGTCGGGTCACCGGTGGACTGATCCGTACCGGGCAGGAAGTGGATGGCCGTCAACCCGACCAACGCCAGACCACGGGCGGCATCCACCGCAAGCACGCGCCTTGTCCCGCCCGGCGCCCTCGATCCGGCGGATCGGCGGGACACCGGCCAGGAAGGGTTGTCATTCATCGACCATGCCCTCGCTCTCCTCCCCATCGATTACCGCCGGCTTTACGACAAGCTAAGCAAAGGAGACGTACGACGTCGGCACGGACCCCATACGATTTTGCCCTAACTCTCATCGCGGGCGGCTCACAGCCGCAGCCGATCAGCTCTCCAACCTTGAGGTGATTCCAGCCTGGCGCTTCAGGTTCGTGGCCGCGCAGGTGGCGCAGACAGGGCGATCCGCTCACGTCGGCGGCGCCACCCGTAGCGGGTCATCCCCCTTGGCTTGTACACCGCCAGCACTGTAGCCACCAGCAACACCAGCAGTGCGGCCCCGGCATGGATCACCGGGGAGGGGTTACGAACGACCTCGAGGTCTACCCCCGGATCAGCAGCCGCCCGGGCCATGAGCGCGAAGGTCTGCATGTACGCCAACAGGATGAGGGTGGCGACGACCGTGATCCCCAGCTTGAAGATCACCCAGTAGTGACGGAACAGCCCCCAAGTGGTGCCCAACGACTGCACGATGCCCGTGACCAGGGAGGCCGCGGCCAGCGGCACCAGGGCGAACCAGGCGGCCTGCTCCATCAGTAGATACGCCCCCCGCACCGTGAGGGCGTTCGAGCTGAACAAGCCGATCAGGGCCAAGGCCAGGAAAACCAGCACCGCCCCGAACCAGCCCACCGAGGACAGCACGTGTGCGAGCAGGGCAACCTTGCGCAACCGCGGTCCCATCGTCATGGCGACGGGGCGTGGCCCTGGGCCAGCACTGGGGTGCTGGAGCCGGCGGCCAGGCCATGGCGGCCGGGGCCATGGCCGCCCGGTCCCCCCAGCACCAGGAGGATCACGGCCAGCACGGTCACCAGCAGCACGACGAGCCCGGAGACTTTCACCCAGCGCGGCATCCCCTCCCTAGGATGATGGTCGGGGGCCATGCCGGGATCACCCGAACTTGAAGCGCGGGACTGATGCGCCATCAGAGTCTCCTCGATCGCGGACGAATGTCAGACCCAATCGGGGCCAACACGATTTATCGATACAGTATGTCTCCCTCACATCATTCTGTCTCCATGGTGGCGGTACGTAGACTGAAGTGGTGCCGAAGCTGTGGAGCGAGACGATCCAGACGCATCGTCGGGCAGTTCGTGATGCCGCCTTGGATGCGGTGGCCTCACTGGTGGCCGAGCACGGGCTGACCTCGGTGACGATGTCGCGCGTAGCCGAGCAGAGCGGTATCGGACGGGCCACCCTGTACAAGTACTTCCCCGACGCGCAGGCCCTCCTCGCCGCCTGGCACGAGCGCCAGATCGCCGACCACCTCCAACGACTCACTGCGATCCGCAGCAGATCGGGGACTCCCGCGGAGCGGCTCGAGGCCGTCCTGGAGGCCTACGCCGTGATCACTCACGAACACCCCGGCACTGAACCGGCGACACTGCTCCACCAGGGCGACCAGGTCCACCGAGCACAGCGACATCTTCTGGAATTCCTCCAGGACCTGCTCACCGAAGGCGCCCACGCCGGGGAGATCCGCGACGACGTCCCGCCCGAGGAACTGGCCACCTACTGCCTACACGCTCTCACTGCCGGCGGCAGGTTGCCCTCCAAGGCGGCCGTGCACCGCCTCGTGACGGTCACGCTGGCCGGACTGCGCCCCCTGCACTGATGGGGCCCCGGGCGATCCCCTCGCTCCACGGCCTCTCGATTTGGTGGGGCTGTCAAGGGCCACTACATAATGGGCTCGCCGAGTCGACCGGCCGGTGATGTGAGGGAAGTGAAGGCGTGAGCGCACGGGCTCTCGGGTGGACCGGAGCCGCGATTGCCACCGCCTTTGCCGCCGCGTCCCACGTGGCCGCCGGCGGCCGGTTCCCTCCGGTGCTGTTGGTGTTGCTGTCTCTGGCGCTGTCCGGGCCGGTGTGTATGGCTCTGGCCGGCCGGGTGCTTTCCCGCTCTTTGTTGCTCGCTGGCGTGCTGGTCGGCCATGACGGTGAAGACCGTCGACCCCACCGGGGTACGGGAGATCCACGCCCCCGCCCAGGGTCAGCACCCGTAGACCAGCATCCCTGCCCCGCATCACCTCCGAGAGGACCGGCATGTTCGGGCTCACCTGCCCTGGGCGGTCCAGCGCCGGGATCCTCGAGGTGCCGTCCTCTTCGCTGGAGGATCAGTCCAGGGCTTCCGCGGTTCCTCACCGGCCAATGAGTCCGGTGAGCCGAGCGAGGACGGCCTCAGGTGCCCCGGTGGCGTCCACGACGACCCAGCCGCAGGCATCGGCGAACTCCAGATAGGCCGCCCGGGCCGCGCGCAGATACTCCAGCGGTTCGTGGTCCTGCCCGCGGGCGAGGATCCGTGCGTGGGCGGTCTCGGCCGGGACGTCGAGGACGACCACGACGGCCCCGCGCAGCACGGCGGCCGACCCCCACGGGAGGATCCGGCCTGGCGGCAGACCCCGGACCCGTCGCAGCACCAGCTGGCACACCAGGTGGCGGTCGATCACCACCAGCCCGTCCCGACGTGCGGCCCGCACCTGGCAGACCAGGACGTTGGCGGCGCGCACCACGGTCTCGAACCGGTCCGCCCACCGCACCGGCACCTCCGCCCCGACGCGCGCGGAGGTGCGGGCCAGCCAGCGGCGACCGGACCGGTTGCGCAGCACGATCGCCTTCCGCTTCGCCGCCCGCTCCGCCGCCACCAGCGACGAGGCCGCCGTCGTCTTCCCGGCCCCGTCGATGCCCAGCAGCACCACGGTCCGGGCCCGGCGCGCCGGCAGCCCCCGGGGCTGCCGCCCTCGAGGCGCCCCAGCGGCAGGGCGCCTGCGGCGCCCCATCATCGGGATGTTCCTGATGCTGTTGAACGGGACACTGCTCCGCCTTTCCGGCTGTTAGGGGCGTCGCGTACCTTGTGCCGATCGGGCCCATGGGAGCGCCAACACCGGTCGGGAAACCCACCAGGCGGCTGGGGGGTCTGGACCTGGTCATCAGTAAGGCCCAGGGCGGGGCTCTGGAGGTCACCATCCCCGGGCCTGAGCACGGAGCCGGCTTCTGCATCCGCCTCCCCCGACACCCACCCGAGAACTGACCGGAGCCAACAGCTCCGGGCCGCGCCCGCCACCGAGGAATCCACCTGCTGTGGCTGGCACGGCGCGTGAGAGTCTGCCTCGGCTGGTGCTCACATCCGGTGGAGCCAGTGGAGGCGGTGGAGCACGGTGCGGCGGGTCGTTTCCACGCTGGTGCTCAGCACCCGCTCCAGCGGTCCCTGGCCCAGTGCTCGTTGCCAGGCCACCGCGAGCAGTGCCGCGACCACCAAGTGGATGACGTACCACAGGTAGGGCTGGTCGTAGGGGGCCTGGAAGGACAGCGCCACCAGGTGTGCGGTGAACAGGGTCAGGGTCATCGCGCCCATTGCCGACAGCGGCAGCAACCATGCCCCGAACTGTTGGGAGACCAGCAGGAAGCTCCCCAGCACCAGCAGTCCCACGCCCAGGCTGGCGGCGATCTCCCACAGAGGGTTGGTGTGCGGGGTAGTGATCGCCAGCCACCAAGTCGTGTCGGTGGGCAAGGAATCCGGGCCCCGCACCAGCACCTCCGCCAGCTCGTCCTGGCCCATCCCACCGGTGGTCAGCGACCGGTCATACCCGCCGAAGGCGTAGGACACGAAGGCGGAGGTGGTCTGGGCGAAGAGCACCAGTCCCGCTCCCACCGTCAGCAGCCGACCCTGGATCCCCGTGTCGCGCAGGTGCATCCGCCCCAAGCCCAGCCCAACCAGCAGGCAGGTCAGGTACGGCAAAACCGAGTAGGTGCCGGTCAACAACAGCTGGGAGATCGTCCCCGCAGGCTCCTCCACCCCGTTAGCGAACGTGGGGTTGGAAAAGGTGTATGCGGGAAGGATTTCTGCCAGGCCCTGCATCAGTAGCGGACCCACGATCCAGGAAATCGCTGCGCAGACGAACAACGCCGTTGCGGACAGGTGCAGGAACGGGATCGCCAGCAGGAGGAACACCCCGTAGTAGATCAAGAGGTTGTCCGCCGGGGCGTCTGCGGGCATCAGCGCCCCGATCCCCAGACCCACCACGGCGATCAGCACCGCCCGCATAACCACCCCCATCCGATCGGCAGCCAGCCACCTGCCGGTGTGCGGGAACCGCCCCCCGGAACTGAGTGCCAGTCCGACCCCGGCCAGCAGGGCGAACAGTGCCACCGCATCCCCCGAGGAGAAGAGGTGCGACCAGGTCGATTCCTGGGTCGCATCGTCATACTCGGGCAAAATCTGCATCGAGATCAGCCCGATCAAAGCCAGCCCGCGGGCCGCGTCAATGCCGGCCAACCACCTTGAGGGCCTGCAGGCACCGCCCGTGGCACCCGTCAGGGCAGGTTCTTCCGTTCTGGACGTCCAACTCATGGGTCCCCCGACCTACCGGGCCCGCCCCGGCACCCCCAGGGTCCAGAGTCGAGCCGTATCTGAGGTCCCAATCTCCGGGACCATCCTGCGCTCAGGATCTCTGCTGCACCTGGCGCTCCAGTTGAGCAATCCTCAAGATTCCATAAAGTCCCGCGAGCCCCACCGTGCACGTAGGTCTCCCCCCATGTGTGCGGACGGGGACTGTCGCTCTAACGGTGTAAGAGGCGTTTCCATGGTTAGTGGTTCTCCGCTGCCGGCATCCGGTCGGCGAAGGTGATGGCGAAGGCGTTCAGCGCAGGCTTCCACCGTGTGATCCATCGTGTCTGCCCGGTGCCCTTCGGGTCCAGACTCCGCACGACCAGGTACAGGGTCTTCATCGCGGACTGCTCGTTGGGGAAGTGCCCCCGGGCCCGCACCGCCCGGCGGAACCGGGCATTGAGGGACTCGATCGCGTTGGTCGAGCAGATCACCCGGCGGATCTCCACGTCGTAGTCCAGGAACGGCACGAACTCGCTCCACGCCGCCCGCCACAGCCGGATGATCGCTGGATATCTTCTGCCCCACTTCTCTTCCACCTCCTCCAGTGCCGCCTCGGCGGCAGCCGCGGTCGGGGCGGTGTAGATGGGCTTGAGGTCCTTCGCGAGCTCTTCCCAGCACTGCCGAGCCGCGTAGCGGAAGGTGCCGCGGATCAGGTGGATGATGCAGGTCTGCACCGTGGCCAGCGGGAATACCGCGTTCACGGAGTCGGGCAAGCCCTTCAACCCGTCGCACACGACGAAGAAGATGTCCCTCACGCCGCGGGACTTCAGGTCAGTGAGCACCGCGTACCAGAACTTCGCGCTTTCCCCGTCACCGTCCCCGGCCCACATCCCCAGGATGTCCTTGTGCCCGCCCAGATCCACCCCGATCGCCGCGTACACGGGCCGGTTGCGGACCTGTCCGTCCCGGACTTTGACCATGATCGCGTCGATGAAGATCGCCGCGTAGACCTGCTCCAGGGGCCGGGCCCACCACGCCTGCATCTCCTCGATGACCCGGTCGGTGATCCTCGTGACGGTGTCCTTGCTGACCTCGGCGCCGTAGACCTCGCCCAGATGCGCGCTGATCTCCCCGGTGGTCAGCCCCTTGGCCGACAACGACAGCACGACCTGGTCCAGGTCCGACAGACGCCGCTGGCGCTTGCGCACGATCACCGGCTCGAAGGACGCCTCACGGTCTCGCGGCACCTCAATCTCCACCGGGCCGGCGTTGTCGGTGATGACCGTCTTGGCCCGTTTGCCGTTGCGCGAGTTGCCGCGGTTGCGCCCCTGCGGGTCGCCGGGCTCGTAGCCGAGGTGTTCGTTCATCTCCTCGTCCAGGGCGGCCTCGACGACCATCTTGGTCAGCTGCTTCAGCAACCCTCCGGGGCCGGTCAACGCCGCCCCGCTGGCGCGGGCGGCGCGGACCAGTTCCCGGACGGTGTCCTGGTCGGCCGCGCTCAGCTGCGCGTTGTCTTCCGGCTCGTCACCGGATGTCGGTGGGCTCACGTCCACCAGTGTCTCGATCTTCTCGCTCATGTCGACCCTCCAACCCCGAATGGGGTGATTGGGCCTCTTACACCGTTACTGCGATAGTCCCACTCGAGCATGGACGCGCTCAGACCGGAGGGTTTCACGGATGCGCCAGGGGCGCCCGCTGCTACAGGTGGTGGTCGTAGTTCTGGGTGCCGTAGTGGTAGCTCTCGGTAAGGCTCATCCACCCCGGGGGTAGGAGGACCCCGGTGCACCATATGTGCATCCCACGGTTCAGCGTCTGCGCAGGCTCGGTCTCGAGCCGAGCGGGCAGGGCGCCAGTGGTGCGGTCGCGTTACCGGATCAGACGGGGTCCGTGAGCCGGACGAGCCGTGCGGCGGTAGCTGAGGATAGTTGATGATGTGGAACGGTTCGGCGCTGGCTTCCAGGACCTGGGCGATGGTCCGGCTGATCGGGGCGGGGGCGGCTCATCAGGCGGACCAGCGACAACAGGCGCGGAAGGACCAAATAACCGAAGAACATGTGAAACAGCAGCTGCCCGTCGGCCCACCGGGTCCCGGCCGTAGGCCGGAGCAGACCCGCCGGGGGCGCTACTGCCATCGAAAGGTGGAAGTCGGCGCGCAACCGATCAAGTTCGTCTTGAGCTCCTTGCCGGGTGAGCGGTACCGTGTTCACCGGCTCCTCCTCGACGTGATGTCATCGCCGGGATCGTCCGTGGCTCGGCTTGGCTTCCAGGTGATGAAACGGAGCACCCGATCCCCGAGGGAGTATCTGAGGCTGATCGGGTCAAGGCCGGCTTGTCTCAGGGCTGGTTCGAAGGCTCCAGGTTCGATGAGCCGGTGCGGTGACCGGTCGGCCCAGTGCACCCAGGAAGCGGCGCGGGAGGCCAGCAGGTCGTATCCCACCAACACCCCGCCCGGCCGCAGGACCCGGGCTGCCTCACCCACCGCACGTTCCCACTGGATCACATGGTGGAGCATCAGGAAGCTCACCACGGTGTCGAAGGCCCCGTCCTCGAAGGGCAGCCGGGTGGCATCGGCCGGACGCGCCTGCGCCCGGGGGAATCGGGCCAGGCGCTGCTGGGCGGCCTGAACCATCACCGGATCGGCGTCGGTCGCGATGAGCCGCACCTGAGGATTGGCTCCGGCGATGGCTTCGGCCATGACCCCGCTGCCTCCGCCGATCTCCAGCACGTCCCCGGTGACGGGAAACCCTTGGGTCGCCCAGGGAACCATCCACCGGGCCACCACACTCCACGGCGCGCTGCGACAGAAGGAGGCTTCCAGGGCGGACATCCTCGGCATGGTCTCCACCTCCTGGTGCACCCGCATGGACTCGACAGAGCATCACAGCCCAGCGCGACACCAATGAACCGTCGTCCGGCCCGGCTCGACAAGGTCGGTGGACCCATGATCGCTGCTCATCCCAATCACCGCGATGACCTCCTGCAACCGGTCGCCGGTCACCAACAGCAGGGACCCTCCATCGGCGCAGAAGCCAGCCTGGTCATCGGTCTTCCTCGCCTCGAGACGTCCCCGCCCACCCAGACGTGCCCCCCGGGCTCCTGGACGGCGAGGGCGCCCATCAGGTGCCTGGGCTCGAAGGCCGCTGGCAGGGCTGTTCAGGCCCGGTAGGAGACCACGGTCATCATCCCGAGTTCGCCGTGGTAGATGTTGTGGCAGTGCACCAGCCACTGCCCGGGGTTGTCGGCCTGGAAGTCCACGGCCAGGGTTTCCATCGGCAGCACGTTGATCGTGTCCTTGCGGATCCCGGGCCCGGCCTGCCCGGCCAGGGCGAAGGTGTGCCCGTGAAGGTGCATGGGGTGGAACATCATCGACTCGTTGCGCATCACCAGCCGCACCCGCTCCTCGGGACGGATCTCCAGGGGGGTGTGCTCCCCGAACGGGACCCCGTTGAGGACCCACTGGCGGCCACCGTCGACCATCTGCAGGGCCAGCTCCAGTTCCCGGTCCGGTTCCCGGACCTCCAGGGCGGCGGCTTCGGTGGGGGCCAGATCGGTGTAGCGCAGCAACCGCCCCGTCAGCTCCCCCGGACGGGCACCGGGAGCCGGGGTGGCGCCGGAAGCGGTGCGCAGCACGGCCTGCGCCGGGGCCGCGTCCTTGCCTTCCGGGACCGCCACCACCGGGAAGGCCCCGTCACCGGTGGTGATCACCACGTCGTAGCGTTCACCCATCCCGATGATCAGAGTGTCGACCTCCACCGGGACCACGGGGAAACCATCGGTGTGCGTCACGCTCAGGCGGTGCCCCCCCCACGGCAAAGCGGTAGGCGGTGTCCCCACCGGCGTTGATGATCCGCAACCGGATGCGCCGTCTGGGAGCGGAGGTGATCACGAACGGGTCCTGCGGCAGGCGCCCGTTGATCAGATGCCCCGGATAGGACACGTCCCCGGTATCAGCCCCCAAGGGCTGGTCAGCCGAGGGCATCGATCCCTCCATGTCCATGCCACCCATGCCCATGTGCCCCATGTCTTCCATGCCGGACATGCCACCCATGTCCATGCCCTCGCGGGCCATCCGCTCCACGATGGCCTCGGGGCTCTCCCCCCAGCCGTCGGTCCAGTCGTCGAGGACCAGCACGACTTCCTGGTCGTAGTCCCCCGGCTCGGCCGGGTCCTCCACGATCAACGGGGCCTGCAGCCCTCGGTCCAGTTGCGCCCCGACGTGGGGGTGGAACCAGTAGGTGCCCGGGTCCGGCACCACGAAGCTGTAGTCGAAAGCCGTGCCGGGGGCCACCGGGTCCTGGGTCACCCCGGGCACCCCGTCCATGTCGTTGCGCAGCGCCAGCCCGTGCCAGTGCACGGTGGTGTCCTCCGGGAGGTCGTTGACCAGCCGCACCTGCAGCTGGTCCCCGGCGCTGAGGCGGATCTCGGGGCCGGGCACGGTGCCTTCGTAGGCCCAGGTCCGTACCGTGCGGCCCCCCAGATCCACCGTGGCCGGGGCCGCCCGCAGCTGCCGGCGCACCACCTTGCCCGTGGTGGCCCGCCCGGCCTCGGCCGCCGAGACCGCCGCGCCGCCGGGTCCCACCGGGGTCGGGTCGCCGAAGAACCGGGTGCCGGCCAGGGCGCCACCACCGACCACCACCAGGCCCGCAGTCCCGAACTTCAGGAAGCGACGCCGGTCAAGGCTCTTGCCCTCACGGGAGGGGGACGATGAGGGCACGACAGGACTCCGATCCGGTAGGAACAAGGACAGAAGACGGTCCGGGGCCCATGTCCTGCACGAAGACCACGAACGACTTCCCCTACCACGGTAATTGCACAGAAGAAAGAGGTGACGGGTTACCGATGAAGATTCGTTGAAGATTCCTGCCGTGCGGTCTTCACGGGGTGTTCTTGGGCTACATCTAGAGGCAGGGATGGGCCCTGGTGCCCAGCGGACAAGGTCGGGAAGGAGCACCGTGGAATCCACCGCCTTTGGGGCCCCGGCTCTGCCGGAGGACCGCATGGGTCACCATTCCTGCGATGAGGCCGCTGCGGGCGGGGCGGGACAGCAGGACACGGCGGGGAACAGTGGGCGCCGAGGCACGGCTGGCGTGCTGGTGTGGAGTGCTCCGGAGGAGCAGTCGAGGATGAGATGCCGGTCGGTACGCACTTCCGCACCCTGGTCCGTGCAGCGCTTCTGGAAACGATTCCCTGTGGCGGGGTCTCAGGTGGTGGAAGGCCCTCTCTTCGGTGCCCAGGAGCCCGCGGGCAGCACGTCTGCACGCCGGACTCCTCGGCCGGTATCCGGGGGTGTCTGCAGCGCCGTGGCGCTGAGCCCCAACGCTTCTCCGACCACCCCACCCCACCGTGCTTTGCACGGCGGAGTACTCTCCGCCGTATGGGCTCTGGGCCGGGGAACTCGCAATGCCCCTCAATCATAAGGAGAACACCAGATGGCTCCATCGACTCTGCACACTGTCGTTGAAGTGTCCGGGCTGCACTGGGCCACCTCTGAGCCCGTCATCGAGAAGACGCTGCTGCAACGGCCAGGGGTCGTGTCGGTGGAGGCCAATGCGGTGTCCCAAACGGCCACGGTGACCTACGACCCGGATCGGACTTCTGTCGCTGAGATCACCGGCTGGGTGCAGGAGTGCGGGTACCACTGCCGCGGCGCGGCGGTGCCCGAGCACATCTGCGCGCCGATGAGCACGGACTCATCCGGAACCGGGGCACCCGTCCACCCCCACCACGCCGGGTCCGCCGGCACCACCGCAGCTGCGGTGAGGACGGCGGCGGAGGCGGGAGGCCGTGCTGGGCATGCGGGTCGTCAGGAGCATGGGCAGGAACCGGCCGGGGAACACGGCGGACACCTCGGCGACGGTCGGCGTGCCGCGCCGGCTCCGGGTGAGGTGATGGGCCATGGCGGGCACGGTGGGCACATGATGTCGATGGACGAGATGGTCCGCGACATGCGCAACCGGTTCCTGGTCGCGGCACTGCTCTCCATCGGGGTCACACTGTGGTCCCCGATGGGTCGGGACATGTTCGGCTTCGACGTCCCGGCCCCGTTGGGGCTGCGCGACGATGTGTTCGCGCTGCTGCTGTCGTTGCCGGTGATCTTCTACTCGGCCTGGATCTTCTTCGACGGCGCCTTCCGGGCCCTGCGGGCCCGGACCTTGGACATGATGGTGCTGGTGGCCATCGGGGTGGGGTCGGGGTGGCTGTACAGCCTCTATGTCACTCTCACCGGTGGTGGGGAGGTGTTCTACGAGGCGGCGACGGTCCTGGCGTCCTTCGTGCTGCTGGGCCACTGGTTGGAGATGCGGGCCCGGGGCGGGGCCAGTGAGGCGATCCGCACCCTGCTGGAGCTGGCGCCCCCGGCGGCGGTGGTGATCCGGGGGACCGAGACCGTGGAGGTGCCCACCGCCCAGGTCCAGGTCGGGGACCTGTTGCTGATCCGGCCCGGTGCCAAGGTCCCGGTGGACGGGGTGGTGGAGGAGGGCCAGTCGGAGATCGACGAGTCGATGGTCACCGGAGAGAGCCTGCCGGTGTCGAAGTCGGTCGGCTCCGAGGTGATCGGCGCCTCGATCAACACCACCGGCACTGTGCGGGTCCGGGCCACCAAGGTCGGTGCGGACACCGCGTTGGCGCAGATCGTCGCGCTGGTGCAGGAGGCGCAGAACTCCAAGGCCCCCGGGCAGCGCTTGGCCGACCGGGCCGCGTTCTGGCTGGTGTTCGTGGCCTTGGTGGGCGGCACCGCCACGTTCGCGATATGGCTGGCGCTGGGCGCTGCGGTGCCGACCGCGTTGCTGTTCGCCATCACCGTGGTGGTGATCACCTGCCCGGATGCGCTGGGACTGGCCACACCTACGGCGATCATGGTGGGCACCGGTTTGGGGGCCAAGCGGGGGGTGCTGTTCAAGAACGCCACCGCCCTGGAGACCGCCGCCCACATCGACACGGTGGTGATGGACAAGACCGGGACCCTCACCAAGGGCGAACCCGAGGTCACCGACGTCGTCGTGGAGGGCATCGACGAGCTGGAGCTGCTGGGCCTGGTGGCGGCGGTCGAGCGGGAGTCCGAGCACCCGCTGGCGACCGCGGTCGTGCGCCACGCCCTCCAGCGCGGCGCCCCGTTGTACACGGCCTCGGACTTCACCAACGTGCCCGGGCACGGGGCCGGGGCCGCGGTCCAGGGGCACCGGTTGCTGGTGGGCAACCGCAAGCTCATGGCCGACCGCGGGATCGAGCTGGGTTCCCTGGCGGGGGTGCGCGACGAGCTGGCCTCGACCGGGAGGACGGCGGTGCTGGTGGCGGTGGACGGGAGGGCGGCGGCCGTGATCGCCCTGGCCGACGCCGCCCGGGACACCGCGGCGGCGGCGGTGAGCGCCCTGCACGAGGCCGGCATCGAGGTGGTGATGCTCTCCGGTGACAACGAGGCCACCGCCCGGCGCATCGCCGGGCAGCTGGGCATCGACACGGTTATCGCCGAGGTCCTGCCCGAGGACAAGTCCCGCAAGATCGCCGAGCTCCAGGGCAGCCGGAAGAAGGTCGCGATGGTCGGTGACGGGGTCAACGACGCCCCGGCCCTGGCCCAGGCGGACCTAGGCGTGGCCATCGGGGCCGGCACCGATGTGGCCATCGAGACCGCCGATGTGGTGCTGATGCGCTCGGATCCGCTGGATGTGCCGATCGCCCTGCGGATCGGGGGCGGGACCGTGCGGAAAATGCGGCAGAACCTGTTCTGGGCCGTCGGTTACAACGTCATCGCCTTGCCCATTGCCGCCGGCGTGTTCGTGCCGTTCGGTGTCGTGCTCAGCCCGGAGATGGCGGCGATCTCGATGTCGGGCTCCAGCTTCATCGTCGCGGTGAACGCTTTGCTGCTGAAGCGGCTGCGGTTGCCGGAACCCCCGCAGCCGAGCCCTGCGGCTCGCACGGAACCGGCGCTGACACCTGTGGGAGACCGGTAACCCCGGCTCCCCGGTACGACCCGATCCTGACCCGTTCTCGCCGAAGAAGAGGAAGAGCCCGATGACCACTCCCGAAACCACGGCACCCGCCCTCGTGGGCCCACAGCCGTTGAGCGAGACCGAACTGTCCCGGCTGGATGCGTGGTGGCGGGCGGCGAACTACCTGTCGGTGGGGCAGATCTACCTCCTGGACAACCCGCTGCTGCGGGAGCCGTTGTCCGTGGAGCACCTCAAGCCCCGCCTGCTGGGGCACTGGGGGACCACCCCGGGGCTGAACCTGATCTACGCGCACCTGAACCGGGTGATCAAGGCCCGGGAGTTGGAGGCGATGTATGTGACCGGACCCGGCCACGGGGGCCCGGGGCTGGTGGCCTGCGCGTATCTGGAGGGGACCTACAGCGAGGTCTACCCGGGGATCGGCCGGGACACCGAGGGGTTGCGGCGCCTGTTCCGGCAGTTCTCCTTCCCCGGGGGGATCCCCAGCCACGTGGCCCCGGAGACCCCCGGGTCCATCCACGAAGGCGGGGAGCTGGGGTATTCGTTGATGCACGCCTATGGGGCGGCCTTCGACAACCCGGGCCTGCTGGTGGCCTGCGTCATCGGGGACGGGGAAGCCGAGACCGGGCCGCTGGCGGCCAGTTGGCACTCCAACAAGTTCCTGGACCCCGTCCACGACGGAGCCGTGCTGCCGATCCTGCACCTGAACGGCTACAAGATCGCCAACCCGACCGTGCTGGCCCGGATTCCCGAGCAGGACCTGATGAGCCTGTTGCGCGGATACGGGCACGAACCGTATCTGGTCAGCGGGAGCGACCCGGCCCAGGTGCACCAACGGTTCGCGGCCGTGCTGGAGGAGGTGCTCGAGGACATCCGTCGCATCCAGAGTCAGGCCCGGGAGGGCACCGCCCCGGAGTTCCCGCGGTGGCCGGTGATCGTGCTGCGCACCCCTAAGGGGTGGACCGGGCCCGCGGAGGTGGACGGGGTGCCTACCGAGAACACCTGGCGTTCCCACCAGGTGCCCCTGTCCGGTCTGCGGGACAATCCCCAGCATCTGCGCCAGCTGGAGCAGTGGTTGCGCTCCTACCGCCCCGAGGAGCTCTTCGACGCCGCCGGGGCGCTGGTCCCCGAGCTGGCCCAGCTGGCCCCGGAGGGCACCCGCCGGATGAGCGCGAACCCGGTGACCAACGGTGGCGCCGTGCTGGAACCCTTGCGGTTGCCCGATGTCCGCGACTACGCCGTGCCCGTGGAGTCCCCCGGAGCCACGGTTCACGAGGCCACCCGGGTGCTGGGCACCTGGGTGCGCGACGTGATCCGGGACAATCCGCGCACCTTCCGGCTGATGGGCCCCGACGAGACGGCCAGCAACCGGCTCAGCGCGGTCTTCGAGGTCACCGACCGGGTGTGGGAGGCGCAGATGCTGCCCACCGACGAGGGCCTGGGCCGCTCCGGGAGGGTGATGGAGGTGCTCTCCGAGCACCTGTGCCAGGGCTGGCTGGAGGGATACCTGCTCACCGGCCGGCACGGGCTGTTCTCCTGCTACGAGGCGTTCATCCACATCGTGGACTCCATGGTGAACCAGCACGCCAAGTGGTTGAAGGTCGCCGGGGAGATCCCCTGGCGCCGACCGATCGCCTCGCTGAACTACCTGCTGACCTCTCACGTGTGGCGTCAGGACCACAACGGGTTCTCCCACCAGGACCCCGGCTTCATCGACCACCTGGTCAACAAAAAAGCCGAGATCGTGCGCGTCTACCTGCCCCCGGACGCCAACACGCTGCTGTCGGTGGCCGAGCACTGCCTGCGCAGCCGCGACTACATCAATCTCATCGTCGCCGGCAAGCAACCCGCCCTGTCCTACCTGTCCATGGAGGAGGCGGCATTGCACTGCCGCCGCGGTGTGGGCATCTGGGAATGGGCCGGCAACGAACCCGCGACCGCTCCCGATGCCGCCTCACCGGCCCACTCCGGGACACGCGGTGGGCCGGTGCTGCCCGATGTGGTGCTGGCCTGCGCCGGGGACGTGCCGGCCCTGGAGACCCTCGCGGCCGTGGACCTGTTGCGCCAGCACCTGCCGCAGCTGGTGGTGCGCGTGGTCAACGTGGTGGATCTGATGCGCCTGCAACCGGCCAGCCAGCACCCGCACGGGCTGCCGGAGGCGGAGTTCGACGCGATCTTCACCACCAGCCGTCCGGTGATCTTCGCCTACCACGGCTACCCGTCGCTGATCCACCGGCTGACCTACCGCCGGACCAACCACGGCAACTTCCATGTGCGCGGCTTCCAGGAGGAGGGCACGACGACCACCCCCTTCGACGTGGTCATGCTCAACGACCTCGACCGGTTCCACCTGGTCATCGACGTCATCGACCGGGTGCCCGGTCTGGCCGAGGCCGCCGCCCCGTTGCGGCAGCGCATGGTCGAGGAACGGGTACGGGCCCGGGCCTACACCCGGGCCCATGGGGAGGACGACCCGAAGATCAGCGGTTGGCGCTGGCCCTCCGCCCCCACCAGCAGCGCCCCGCGCGGACAGGGGTGCTGCTGATGTACCTGGAACACCTGCTTCCGGGCCCGGCCCGCACGGATGAGGGGTATCGTGCGGTCGTCTTCGACATGGACGGGGTCCTCACGGACACCGCCGGGATGCACGCCCGGGGGTGGAAAGCCGTTTTCGACGAGGTCCTCCCCGAGCTGGGCGGCACTGGGCAGGCGCCCTTCGACGCGCAGACGGACTACCGGGCCTACCTGGACGGGCGCCCCCGACCCGAGGGGGTGCGCACCTTCTTGGCCTCCCGCGGGATCAGTGTGCCCGAGGGCGGGCCCGGTGACGGTGCGCAGCTGCTCACCGTCCACGGGCTGGCCGCCCGCAAGCAGGAGCTCTTCGCCGCGGAGCTGACCCGGCAGGGGGTGCGGGCGTTCCCCGACGCCCTGGTGCTGTTGGGCGCGCTGGTGGCCCGGGGGGTGCCCACGGCCCTGGTGACCTCCAGCAGCAACAGTGCCGCGGTGCTGGCGGCGGCCGGGGTGGGGCACCTGTTCACCGTGCGCGTGGACGGCACCGACGCGCAGCGGCTGGGGATGCCGGGCAAACCGGACCCGGCCGTCTTCCTGGAAGCGGCACGCCGCCTGGAGGTCCCACCGGCCCAGGCCGTGGTGATCGAAGACTCCACCGCCGGGGTCGCAGCAGCCACCGCCGGAGGATTCGGCCAGGTCATAGGGGTCGACCGCACCGGGGCCGCCCACGAGCTGGCGGCAGCTGGTGCCCATCTCGTGGTGGAGGACCTTCGGGCGGTGCCGCTGGTACCCCTGAGCGAGGACGCCGCGCCGGTGGAGCACCGAGGGTCGTGGTGCGGTGGGGCGGTCACCGCCACGACCGACGGGTGGCGGCTGGTCTATGACCGGTTCGACCCGACGCAGGAAGGCACCCGCGAAGCCCTGTGCACCCTGGGCAACGGGTACTGGGCCACCCGCGGGGCGGTGCCGGGCAGCACCGCCGACGGGACCCATTACCCCGGGACCTATTTCGCCGGTATCTACAACCGCCGCACCACCGATCTGGCCGGGCACCCGTTCGAGACAGAGCACCTGGTCAACGCCCCCGACTGGACGTACCTGAGCGTGCGCCCGGCGCAGGGGCCCCTGCTGCACCCGGGGTGCCCGGAGATGATCGCTCACCACCAGCTCCTGGATCTGCGCCACGGGGTGCTGACCCGCACCAACCGCTACCGTGACGCGACCGGGCGCACCACCCGGGTCACCTCCCGGCAGCTGCACAGCCTGGCCGACCCGCACCTGGCCGCCCTGGAGGTCACCGTGGAGGCCGAGGACTGGTCCGGGGAGCTGATCGTCGAATCCGCCGTCAACGCCGCGGTGTCCAACCGCAACGTGATCGCTGATCGTCAGTTGGCCGGCGAACACTGGGCTCCGGTGGAGTCCCGGGAGTTGGATGCGGAAACGGTGCTCTACGTAGCGGCCACGACCCAGTCCGGCGTCACGGTGGCCACCGCCGCCCGCACCCGGGTCGCCCCCGGCTCCGCTCAGACCGGCCGGCGCCTGGTTCCCGGCCACAGGCTGGGGCACGAGATCACCTTGGTGCTGCGTCCCGGGCAGCCGGTGACCCTGGAGAAGACCGCGGCGGTGGCGACCTCCCGGGACCGGGCAATCTCCACCCCCGCCCTGGACGTGACCTCGAAGATCGGTGAGACCCCCGGGTTCGCTCTGTTGCTGGGGGACCAGGAGAAGGCCTGGGCGGAGCTGTGGGACCGCTTCGGCATCAGCCTGGAGGCCGGCCCCGCCCAGGAGCTGGCGCTGAACCTGCACATCTTCCATGTGCTGCAAACGGCCGCGGCAGCGGGCCTGGACCTGGACGCCGGACTGCCCGCCCGCGGCCTGCACGGGGAGGGATATCGCGGCCACATCTTCTGGGACGAGATCTTCGTCTACCCCATGCTCACCCTGCGCCGGCCGGAGCTGACCCGGTCCTTCCTGCGCTACCGTCATCGACGCCTCGGGGCGGCCCGGACTGCGGCCCGGGAAGCAGGACTGGCAGGGGCGCTGTTCCCGTGGCAGTCCGGCAGCGACGGGCGGGAGGAGACGCCGAGAACGCTGTTCAACGTCCGCAACGGGCAGTGGATGCCCGACAACTCCCACCGTCAACGCCACGTCGGGCTGGCCGTGGCCTACAGCGTGTGGCAGTACTACCAGGCCACCGCCGACATCGGCTTCCTCACCGACTACGGCGCGGAGCTGATCATCGAGGTGGCCCGGCTGTTCAGCAGCCTGGCCGTCCACGACCCTGTCGAGGACCGCTTCGACATCACCGCGGTGATGGGCCCGGACGAGTACCACGACGGCTACCCCCACGCCCCCGGCCAGGGAGTGCGCAACAACACCTACACCAACGTCCTGGCCGCCTGGGTCCTGGCCCGCGCCGGAGAAACCGTCGAGCTGCTGGCCGGCCACGACTGCGACCCGCTGTGGCGCCGGTTGCACCTGGCCCACGAGGAGACCGCGCGCTGGGACCGGATCAGCCGACGGCTGCGCGTGCCCTGGCACGCGGACGGCATCATCAGCCAGTTCGAGGGCTACGAGGACCTGGAGGAGTTCGACTGGCAGGCCTACCGCGCCCGCTACGGCAACATCGGCCGGCTGGATCTCATCCTCCAGGCCGAGGGTGACTCCACCAACCGCTACAAGCTCTCCAAACAGGCCGACGTGCTGATGCTCTTCTACCTGTTCTCCGCCGAGGAACTGCGCGGACTTTTCGCCCGCCTGGGCTACGCCCTGCCCCCGGACCTCATTCCCCGCACGGTCCACTACTACCTGGCCCGCACCAGCCACGGCTCCACCCTCAGCCGGCTGGCCCATGGCTGGGTGCTGGCCCGCACCGATCGGGCCCGGTCCTGGACCCTGTTCGACCACGCCCTGCGGGCCGACCTCGACGACACCCAGGGCGGGACCACCCGCGAAGGGATCCACCTCGGGGCGATGGCCGGAACCGCCGACATGGTGATGCGCTGCTACGGGGGCGTGGAGACCCGGGCCGAGGCCCTGTGGTTGCACCCGGTGCTGCCCGAGGAGATGGCCGCGGCCTCTTTCCAGCTCCGGTACCGGGGCCAGCCGATCAGCGTCAGCCTCACCCGGCACACCATGGCGATGCGCCTTCATCCCTGCTCGGCCGCACCCATCCGGGTGTGTGCCGAGGGCCTGGAGAGAACCCTGAGCCCCGGCCAGGTCTGGAAGGTGCCGCTCACCGCGGTGGGCCCCCCGCCCCCCAGCGCGCAAGGCCGCGCTGCCTCCACCGTGGGGAGCTGAGGCCATGACCGACCACCACGCCGAGCGGTTCCGTCAGATCACCGAGGTCCTGGCTCGTCACGGACTGGGCTTCGGGATCGGGGCGGCCGGGCTGCACCGGTGGCTGCCGGTGGAGCACGGGCTGCTGGGCCACGAACAGCGCGAGGAGCCCTACACCAATCCCGAGCACCTGCGTCTGGCCCTGGAGCAACTGGGACCGGTGTTCGTCAAGTTCGGGCAGGTGCTCTCGACCCGGGCGGATCTGCTGCCCGAACCGTACCGGGAGCAGCTGTCCCGGTTGCAGGACTCCGCCCCACCGGTGCCCGGGCCGGTCATCACGGAGCTGATCGCGGGCGAGCTCGGCCACGCCCCTTCGGAGGTGTTCGCCGCCTTCGAGGAGACCCCTCTGGCCAGTGCGTCGCTGGGACAGGCCCATGCGGCCCGCCTGGCCGACGGCACCGAGGTGGTGGTCAAGGTGCGTCGGCCCGAGGTCGCCGCCCAGGTCCAAGAAGACCTGGAGATCCTGCAGAACGTGGCCGCACGGGCCAGCCGCTATTGGGAGGCCGCCGCCGACTACGACGTGACCGGCATCGCCGAGGAGTTCGCCGTCACGCTGCGGGCGGAACTGGACTACCTCGCCGAAGGGCGCAACGCCGAACGTTTCGCGGCGAACTTCGCCGGCAACGACGACATCCGCATCCCCCGGGTCTTCTGGGAGACCACCACCTCCCGGGTGCTGACCCTGGAGCGGATGCACGGGCTGAAGATCAGTGACCTGGCCGGGCTCGAGGCCGCCGGGATCGACCGGGCAGCCCTGGCGAGCCGGGCGGCCGGTGCGGTGGCCCAGATGGTGTTCCGGGACGGCTTCTTCCACGCCGACCCGCATCCGGGCAACCTCTTCGTGGAACCCGGCGGGCGCATCGCCCTGATCGATTTCGGCATGGTCGGGGACATCGACGAGCACCTGCGGGCACGTCTCGGGGCCCTGTTGCTGGCCCTGGTGCGCCAGAACCCGCGGCGGATCGCCACCGCCCTGGCCCAGCTGACCACCTCCCGGCACCCGGTGAACATCCCCGCCCTGGCCGGGGACCTGGCCCCTGTCGTGGCCCTCTACTCGGGGCGCCCCTTGGGCGAGATCCCGGTCGGGGGCCTCATCAAGGAAGTTCACGCGGTCCTGCGCCGCCATCATCTGCAGTTGCCGCGGGAGTTCTCCTTGTTGCTGAAGATGCTGTTGATGGCCGAGGGTGTGGGGACGATGCTGGACCCCCAGTTCCAGCTCGGTGAGGTCCTGCGGCCCTACGCCCACGGTCTGCTGCTGGAGCGCTACTCCCCCTCCGCCATCGCCGGACGCCTGTCCCAGGCAGGGACCGATGTCCTGGATCTCACCGCTGAGCTGCCCGAGCAGCTGCGCCGCGTCCAGGCCATGCTCGAGGCCGGGGGCCCCGAGTTGCACCTGCGCACCGCAGAACTGGACCCTCTCGTGGACCGCCTGGAATCGGCAGGCCACCGGTTGGGGCTGGCGATCCTGGCGGCCGCGTTCGTGCGTGGCCTCGGTGATCTGGCCGCCTCCGACCCGGTGCGGCGCCGGTCCTGGCAGCTGCCGGTGCTCAGCACGGGCCTGGGCGCGACCGGTTCCCTGGGCGCCTATCTGGCGTGGTCGGCGCACCGGCAACGACGACGCCGGCCCTGAGCACTGGCCAGCACCGATCCACACCACCGACCGCCGGTAGTCCCTGTTAGGAAAGGAACGAAAATGACCCAGAAGATCCGGGTGGGCGTCAACGGCTACGGGGTGATCGGCAAACGCGTCGCCGATGCGGTCACCGCCCAACACGACATGGAACTGGTCGGGATCAGCGACGTGGTCTCCGACTACCGCATCGCCACCGCGGTCTCCCGCGGCATCCCCGTCCACGCCTCCACCGCCGCAGGGGCAGCGGCGATGCGCTCGGCGCAGTTGCCCGTGGCAGGAGAGCTGCACCAGCTGCTCGGGGCCGTGGACGTGATCGTGGACTGCACCCCGGCCAGGAGCGGGGCCACCAACCTCGAGCACTACCGCGCCCACGGGGTCAGAGCCGTCTTCCAGGGCGGGGAGAAGCACGCCCTCACCGGCCACTCCTTCGTCGCCCACGCCAACTACGCCACCGCCCTGGGCCGGGACACCACCCGGGTGGTCTCCTGCAACACCACCGCCACGGTCCGCACCCTGACCGCGCTGCAGGGCGCGGGACTGCTGGCCAGGGCGCGCGGGGTGCTCATCCGCCGGGCCACCGACCCGTGGGAGTCCGATCACTCCGGGATCATGAACACCGTCGTCCCGGAAACGGCCATCCCCAGCCACCAAGGGCCCGACGCCCGGACGGTCGTGCCGGACCTCGACGTGGTGACCATGGCCGCGAAGGGCTCCCACACCCAGAACCACCTGCACTACTGGGCCATCGACCTCACCCGCCCCGCCACCCAGCAAGAGGTCCTCGAGGCGCTGGGCGCCATGCCGCGGGTCGCGCTGGTCCGCAGCGGCGAGGGGATCGTGGCGCCCAACAGCACCATCGAGCTGATGCGGGACCTCGGCCGGCCCCGCGGGGACATGTACGAGGTCGCCGTGTGGGCCGACATCCTCACGGTGCAGGGCGACGAGCTGTTCTGCACCTACACCGTCGACAACCAGGCGGTGGTCGTCCCGGAGAACATCGACGCGATCCGGGCCCTGGCCGGCACCGTCACGGACGGGGCCGAATCCATGAGCCGCACCGACGCCGCCCTGGGGGTGCGCGCGGACTTCCTCGCGCCCGCCCCGCACCCGGGCCGGCCCCACCCCGCGGCGGGGGCACGGTCGTGAACGCCGCGGAGACCTTCCGCGTCGTGGTCGGGGTGGACGGATCGCCCGAGTCCCTGAGGGCTCTGGAGTGGGCGGTCACCGAGGCCCGGTTGCGCCAGGGCCAGGTCCATGTGGTGACTGCCTGGCAGCATCCGTCCATGGTGGCCGGCGACGACGAGCCGGACTGGGACCTGACCAGGTACGAAGCCAGGGCCCGGTTCCTCCAGGACGACGCGATGCGCAGCGTGCACGCCGAGCAGGAGGACATCACTGGCGAGGTGGTCCAGGGCCAGGCCGCCGCGGTGCTGGTGGAGGCTTCCGCCGAGGCCGATCTGCTGGTCGTGGGATCCCACGGCTACGGCGGCTTCACCGGCCTGCTGCTGGGCTCGGTCTCCAACCAGGTCCTCCACCACGCCCGCTGCCCCGTGCTCGTCGTCAGACCCCGTCACCCGGGCCGGCTGTAGAGCCGGGTCCGGCCCCGGTGGTTTCCGCAGCTGCGGATCCGGGGGTGGGAGGCCCCTCAGGTTCTCGTCGAGCAATCAGGCCGATCCCGGCTCTTCGCAGATGAGCGGGGTCGGGAGGTTCTCTGCCGGAGCGGTGGGGGCCGTGTCGAGCTGAGTGGGTAGGCGTCGAGGCCTTCAGGATGAAGGCGTCTACTCCGCATCCTTCGAAGGCCTCGACTGTGACCCAGCCTATCGGCGGGCACGCCTGTTGCGTGTCCGCGTGCACTCTCTTCGACCAGCCCGACATGCACGTGCGTGCCGCCGAACTCACCGACCGTGGGTGGGCACTGAGCGTGGAAACGCGCGGCCGCGAGGCCGCCTGCCCCGACTGCGGGGTCATCGCTGCCCGGGCCAAGGACCGGGACCGTGTGCTGCTGCACGACCTGCCCGCTCACGGGGTGCCGGTGCGCCTGGTGTGGAGCAAGCGCCGCTGGCGTTGCCAGGAGCCGGCCTGCGCCCGGACCAGCTTCACCGAGCCCCACCCGGTCGCCGCCCCTCGGGCCAGGCTCACTACCCGGGCCGTGGCCTGGTGCGCCGACCAGATCGCCTCCCACGACATCACCGTCTCTGCTCTGGCCGGGATGCTCGGAGTCGCCTGGCACACCGTGTGGAACGCGGTGGCCCCAATGATCCGGGCCAGGATCGCCGACCCGGCCCGCCTCGAAGGAGTGCGGCGCCTGGGCGTGGATGAGCACATCTGGACCCACGTCGGGCTGCCGGGACGACGGGCGGTGACCGGGATCATCGATCACACCCCGGACGAGGACGGGCGCCCCCGGGCGCGGCTGCTGGACCTGGTCCCGGGCCGCTCGGGTGCCGCTTACCAGGGTTGGCTGGCGCGGCAGTCGCCGGCCTTCCGGGACGGGGTCACCACCGCGACCCTGGACCCGTTCCGCGGCTACGCCAACGCGATCCGTGACCAGCTGCCCGCGACTCAGGTCGTCCTGGACGCCTTCCACATCGTCAAGCTCGGCACTCAGATGGTCGATGAGGTCCGCCGGCGGGTGCAGCAGAACACGACTGGGCACCGAGGCAGGGCTGGTGATCCGCTGTACCGCATCCGACGGGCGCTGACCTGCGGGGTGGAGCACCTCACCGAACGCCAGGCCGCCCGCCTCGAGGCCGGCCTGGCCGCTGGCGACCCGCACGACGAGGTCCTGGTGGCCTGGCAGTGCTATCAGAAGCTGCGCGCCGTCTACCACCAGCCCACCTCGACCACCGGCCGGGCCCTGGCGGTGGAGGTCATCGACAGCCTGCACACCTGCCCCATCCCCGAGGTCGCCCGCCTCGGGAGGACCCTGCGACGCTGGAGGGAAGAGATCCTGGCCTACTTCCACACCAATGGCGCCTCGAACGGCCCCACGGAGGCCGTCAACGGGGTCATCGAGACCATGCGCCGCGTCGCCCGAGGCTTCCGAAACCCAGAGAACTATCGGCTCAGAGCCCTCATGGCAGCCGGAGGACACCGACCCTGGAGAACCCCCTGACCCCGCTCATCTGCGAAGAGCCCGTTAAAGACGGGTGCCCCAGCCCTGGGGAGGAATACTGGGGCACCCGAATGTCCGTGCACGAACGGATGAGAACGGGGTGTTCTCACTGGCAAACTATGCCCTCATTGACCCAGAAAAACAGGACGTAGAGCACCCAGGAGAGCAAGCTTCAGGGAATCTTCATGTCGTCTTGAGGGAAGCTCCACAATTGACTTCACATCCCGTCGTCACCCTTGAGCTGCCACAGGATCCGCGTCGATGAGCGACCCACGAACAGCTCCTTCAAGTGCCGAAAGAGTCTTAATTCATGGAGGGCGGGAGCTCTCGGATTCGCCGATACAGGGTGGCTCGCGACATCCCCATATCCCGGGCTACTTGGGTCGCAGGCTCTCCGCCCTGGATCAACCGGAGGGCACTGCGGATCTGGCTGTCTGTGAAGGTTGGACGGCGCCCGCCCAGGTCCTTGCCGGCGGCCCGACGCTTGGCCACCGAGTCGGTGATCCGCTCCCGCTTGATCTCCAACTCCATCTGGGCCAGGGCGGCCATCACGGTGAAGACCATCGAGCCCATTGGGGTGTGGGTGTCCACGTCTCCCCCACCCAAGTTCAGCACCCGCAGACCGGCGCCCCTGCTCCGCAGCGCTTCGGCGAAGGCCAGCATGTTCTGGGTCGAGCGCCCCAGACGGTCCAGGGTCGTGACGACTAACGTGTCGCCCTCGACGAGAGCAGCCACGGCCCTGTCGAACTGCGGACGCGAAGCATGAGCTCCAGACACTCCATGATCGACATAGAGGTCATCGCGACGCACTCCAGCAGCAACCAGATCGGACACTTGACGATCCGCATCCTGCAGCGACGTCGATACGCGCCCATACCCAATCAACTTATCCACGTCAACCCCAATGTGTCTCGCAACCAACGTCCAGTACACGATTCTAGGCGCACAGATAAAGCACATAGTTGCAAGACTTGCCGGTCCGCGGAAACCCGCACAAATCTGGGACCACAAAAATTCACCGACGAGACGTCTCGCATCCCATGGGACACAGGACGCCACTTCACCCGGACGCTTGGCGGAACAGGCACCGGCATCGCTCCGGCGATCAGCCGCCCTGACCGACAAGTTTCTCGAGATGGATGTCCCGAGAGCCCTCTCAACCCTTGGATGCCGACCGCTCGGGCGTGGGCGCCGCGGCTCGTGGTCGAATGGTCGGGCGGCCCCGATCGGTGCCGTGGAGCCATCCTCGTCCCACGGAGTCACGATGACCACTGCACCCTCGGATCACGCCACTGACGTCCTCGTGATCGGCGGCGGCAATGCCGGGATCTCCCTGGCCGCACGACTGCGCCGCAAGGGCATCACGGACATCGTGATCGCGGAGCCGAAGTCCACGCACCACTACCGGCCGATGCTCTCCTACGTGGGCGCCGGGCTGAAGACCGTGGCCCAGATGTCCCGGGCCCAGCACCGCGTGATGCCCCGCGGCGTGCGATGGATCCAGGACCGTGTCCAGGCACTGGATCCGGCGGCACGGACGGCCACGCTGTCCTCCGGCGAGCACATCGGCTACCGGGACGTCGTGATCTGCGCGGGCTCCACCCCGGGCTGGGACCGCGTCCCCGGCAGTGCCGAGGCGATGGCCGGTCCGCACGCCTCGACCAACTACACCGTGGAGCTGGCCCCCAAGACCTGGGAGCTGATCCGCGGGCTGCGCCGCGGCCGGGCGCTGTTCACCATCCCGGACGGCCCGGCGCCCACTCCGCAGATCGGGCAGAAGATCCTCTACCTGGCCTGCGACTACTGGCAGCGCCAGGGTGTCCTGCAGGACATCGAGGTGACCCTGCTGACGCCCACCGCCACCGTGTTCGGCCAGCCGGACGTGGACCGGGTGCTGCAGCCCTGGGTCCGGCGCTACGGCATCACGGTCCTGACGAGCGCCCACGTGCAGTCGATCGACGCCGGCTCCCGCCGGCTGCGGGCCACGGTCGACAGGGCACCCCGGGAGCTGTCCTACGACCTGCTGCACCACAGCCCCGTGCACCGGGCCCCGACCTGGATCGCCGACGCGGGACTGGGCGTCGCGCCGGGCCCGGGCACCGTGTGGGACGGCTACGCGGACGTGGATGCCCAGACCCTGCGCCACCGCCGTGTGCCCACCGTGTGGGCCTGCGGGGACGGGGCCGCCCTGGAGACCACCTCGTCCGGCGGGGCACTGCGCCACCAGACGAAGATCCTCGCCGAGAACCTCCTGGCCACCCGTGATGGCCGGGAGCCCACCGCTTCCTACGACGGGTACACCGTGACCCCCGTGACGGTGCAGCGGGGCCGGGCCGTGCTGGCCGAGTTCGACCGAAACAACGAACTGGCACCCAGCATCCCCGGCGTGCCGCTGCTGAACCCACGCCGCGCCAACTGGTTCTTCGACCTCGAGGTCCTCCCCCGGGACTACTGGACCGTGATCCTCCGGGGCTTCTAGCGGATCTTGTGTCCCATAGGCGGGGTATGGGTGGCGGAGGCGGCTGCGGGCGTCACTGGTGGCGGAGTGCCTCGTGCCGCTGCGCCTCATACCGCCGGGCCGGGATCACCGCTCCGGGAGAGGTCAGCGATTGTCGATGCCGCTCACCTCGACCTGGATGATCCGCCGAGGATCGTCCTCGCTGAGCTTCAGCACCCGGATCCGCACGTCGTACCCCTCGACGACTCCTTCGGCCGAGCACGCCGCGTACATCCCGGTGCGGCAGGCACGCAGGGGCGAGGCCTGACAATCGCCCCTGCCCCTCGCCCCCAGCCGCAGCATCCGCCCGGGAGGTCCCACCGCCGCAGGTGCCACCGCCACAGGTGCCACCGACCTCCATGATCCGTTCCCCGTCGGTGGAGGGGGCGTCTTCTGCGCCTCGGCGCGGCGAAGCGCTCCTGCCCTCTCCCGGGCAGGAGCGCTTCGTGCCGGGGACCCGGGACGACGGACAGCCATCCCGGACCGGTCGAGCGGTGCGCCCCGACGGCTCGGCGGTCACCGGCGGAACGAGGCCCCGCGGTGGTCATCGGCCAGCCTCGGACCGGCACCGGTCAGGGCCTCGCGCAGCGTCCTGCCGGTGGGCAGGGACCCGGGTTCCGGCAACAGGCCCCGGCGCCGCAGCTCCGGCGACACCATCGTGCTGAACCGCTCCAGGTCCGCCGGCCGCACGGCCGCCGAGATGTTGAACCCGTCCACGCCGGACTCCTCGCGCCAGCGCTCGAGCTCGTCCGCCACGGTGTTGGGAGCCCCGGCGATGACGGGTCCGCGGCCGCCGATGGTCACGAACTCGGCCAGGTCCCGCACCGTCCAGGTCTTGTCCGGGGACAGCGAGGTGAACGCCGCGAGCGCCGACTGGTTGGCGTCGGTGGCCACGTACTCGAGCGGCGCCTCGGGGTCCGCGCCGGACAGGTCGACCCCGGTCCAGCCTCCGAACAGGGACAGCGCCCCCTCGATGTCCACGTGCTGGCGGTATCCCGCCAGCCTGGCCTGGGCCTCGTCGTCGGTCTCGGCGACCACCACGGTGGCCATGGCGAAGGTCTTCACGGCGTCCTCCGCCCGTCCCTGCGCGGCCAGTTCGGCCCGGACGCCGTCGGTCCACCGGCGCACGAGCTGCGGGGTGTTGCCGATGAAGAAGATGGCCTCGGCGTGGTCCACGGCGAACTGCTGTCCGCGCTTCGAGGCGCCGGCCTGGAACAGGAACGGGGTGCCCTGGGGTCCGGGGTGGGTCAGCGCCTGGCCGGGCACGGCGAACCAGGTGCCCTCGTGGCCGACGGGGTGCACGAGGTCCGGGTCCACGAAGACCCCGGCCTCGGCGTCGGCCTTCACCGCCCCGGGTTCGAAGGACGCCTCGAGGAGCTTGTACATGACCTCCATGTACTCGTCGGCGCGGTCGTAGCGCTCGTCGTGCGGGATCTGCCGCTCCATGCCCAGGTTCCGGGCGGCGGAGTCCTGGTAGGAGGTCACCACGTTCCAGGCCACCCGGCCGCGGGTGAAGTGGTCGAGGGTCGCGAAGGTGCGGGCCAGCAGGTAGGGGGCCTCGTAGGTGACCGAGGCGGTCACCCCGAAGCCGAGCCGCTCGGTCGCAGCGGCCATCGCCGGCACCGCGACGAGCGGGTCGAGCACCGGGTACTGCACTCCCCCGCGGGCCGTGGCCTCGGTCCCGCCGCCGTACACGTCGTAGACGCCGGGGACGTCCGCCAGGAACAGCGCGGTGAAGCCGCCCTCCTCGAGGGTGCGGGCCAGCGACGTCCAGTACTCGAGCGCGTCGAAGCCGGCGACCCCGGCCTCCGGGTGCCGCCACAGTCCCGGGGACTGGTGCACGGGCACCATCATGTCGAAGGCGTTCAGCAGCAGGGGGCGGCTCATACAGTGGTCCTCTCGGGGGTGGGCTCGGTGGCGCTCGCGACCGCGGGGGTCGCGACGGCCGGGGCGGCCGGGGTCCGGCCGGCGTGCAGATCGGTGAGTTCGGTGCCGCGCTGCTGGCGGGCGGGGTCCTTCGCCGCCAGGGCCGCGACGATGGAGAGCACGGCCAGCACGGAGAGGTAGCCGGCGATCAGCCACGGGGTGTTCCCACCGGCGGCGAACAGCAGGGCGGCGATCATCGGCATCAGCCCGCCGCCCAGGACGGTGCCGACCTGGTAGCCGAAGCTCACCCCCGAGTACCGCACGTGCACGGGGAACTGCTCGGCGAACCAGGCCGCCTGCGGCCCGTAGATCGCGTCGTGGACGAGGTTGATGCCCAGGATCACCACGAGCGGCAGCAGGGCGAGCGGACCGGCCTCGAGGAAGGCGAACAGCACCCAGCCGAAGACGCCGATCGCCGCGTAGGCGCTCACCGAGACGACCTTCCGGCCCACCCGGTCGGACAGCCAGCCCCAGAACGGGGTGGAGAACAGGCCGATGGCCGAGGCGATCATCACCGCGGTCACGCCCGCGGCGCTGTCCCCGCGCACGTCCCGCAGGTAGGTCAGCATGTAGACCGTCACCAGGTAGTAGACGGCGTTCTGGGCCAGGCGCAGGCCGATCGTGACCAGCAGCGGGCGGCGGTGGTGGGTCAGCAGCTCCCGCAGGGGCGCCGTGGCCACGTTGCCCGAGGCCCGGTGCTCCAGGAACTCCGGGGCGTCGGCCACGCCGAGGCGGATCCACAGGCCCACCGCCACCAGCAGGGCCGAGAGCAGGAAGGGGATGCGCCAGCCGTAGGCGGCGAACTGCTCGGCGCTCATGACGTTCTGCACGATGAAGAACGCGCCGGTGGCCAGCAGCATGCCGGCCGAGGAGCCGATCTGGGTGAAGGACCCGAAGAACCCGCGGTGCCGGGCCGGGGAGTGCTCCACGCTCAGCAGCGCGGAGCCGCCCCACTCGGCGCCCGCGGACAGGCCCTGGAGGATGCGCAGGACGACGAGCCCGACGACGGCCCACCAGCCGATCACGTCGTAGGTCGGCAGCAGGCCGATCAGGGTGGAGGCCACGCCCATGAGCAGCAGGGAGGCCACCAGCAGGGCCTTGCGGCCGATCCGGTCGCCCAGGTGCCCGGCGACGATCCCGCCCAGGGGCCGGGCGATCACCCCGACCGCGAGCGTGGCGAAGGACGCGACGATGCCGCCGAGCTCGGTGGCCATGGGGAAGAACTGGACGTTGAAGACCAGCGCGGCGGCGGTGCCGTAGAGGTAGAAGTCGTACCACTCGATGGTGGTCCCGGCGAAGGCGGAGGCCAGGACGCGCTTCTTGCCGTGGACGATGCTGCTGCGGCCCGCGGCGGCCGTGGTCGTGGCCGTGGTCGGGGTCGTGGCCGTGGTCGTGGTCGGGGTGCTCATGCGTCAGGCTCCTGGGGTTCGGTCGGCGTCGGCCGTGCCGTCGGTCCTGGCGTCGGCCCTGGCACCGGTCGTGGCACCGGTCGTGGCGTCGGCCGTGGCGTCGGCCGTGGCGTCGGTCCTGGCGTCGCCGATGGCGTTCAGCCCCTCCGGCAGGGTGCCGTTGACGAGGTAGTCGCCGAGGGCGCGGGCGCGGAAGGCGATCGGGTTGTGGGTGGCCACGGTCTGGGCGTTGCGCCAGTGCCGGTCCAGGCCCTTGGCCGTGGACGTGGCGGAGGCGCCCACGGTGAGGAACAGGTCCTGGGCCGCGCCGAGCGCCAGTTCCGGCACGGTGACCTGGGCGTGCTCCACGGCGATCTCGGACTCGTGCAGCGCCGCCGGGAGGGTGCCGGTGAACTCCGGCCGGTCGGCGCCGGCCGCTGCGGCGGCGGCGATCCCGGCGTCCAGGGCGCGGGCGGCGTGCAGCACGGTGGCCTCGGCGGCGAAGGCCTTGGCGGAGATCCGCCCGGTGGCCTCCTGGATCAGCGGGTCCTCCCGGAACGGCAGGCCGAGCCCGGTGTTGAAGGTCCGCCGGCGGCCGGCGATGGTCTCCACGGCGTCCCGCCGGGCGGCCCGGGCGATGCCGGCCAGCACGGCCAGCAGCACGAGCTGGAAGAAGGCGGCCTCGTGGACGGCCTCCGCGCTGCCGGCGGTGCGGTCCAGCACGGCATCGTCCGGGACGTGCACCCGCTCGAAGACCGCGGTGCCGGTACCGGTGAGCTTCTGTCCGAAGCCGTCCCAGTCGTCCTCGAGCGTGACGCCCTCGGCGTCCGTGGCGACGACGGCGAAGCGGCGCCCGTCCTGGCCGTCCAGGGCGGCCGAGACGCGGGTGTAGTCGGCGAAGATCGAGCCGGTGGCGTAGAACTTCCGGCCGGTGAGCTCCCACCCCCCGGCGGTCCGGGTCAGCACGGTGTTCAGGGTGCCCAGCGCGTTGCCGCCCTTCTCCGTGGAGGCGTTGCCGACGGTGGCTCCGGCCAGCACCCGCGGATACCAGACCTCCTGGAGCTCCCGGGGCAGGAAGCGCAGGGACTCCACGAAGCCGTGGTGGGAGCGGTAGAGATGGGCGATGTTGGAGTCGGCCTCGGCCAGGTCGACCAGCAGCCGGGTGAAGTCCTCGAGGCTGACCTCGGGCCCGCCGTGGGCCGCCGGGACGCGCAGGGCACCGAATCCGGCGCGGTCCAGCCGTCTGACCTCCGCGTAGGGCAGCTCGCGCTGGAGGTCCCGGGCCAGGGAGCCGGCGGCGATCTCCGCGAACAGCGGCCGGAAGTGCTCCGTCAGCCCGGCGTAGTCTCCCGGCAGGCCGGCGGTGAGGAACGTGGCGGCGCGGGGATGGGCGATGGTCCTCTCGACCGTGCTCGGGGTCATGCGGTGGTCCTCTCGGTCGCACCGAGGATTGCCGGTCGGCCAGTCGCGCCAGGGGCAGGTCCGGTGACGGCAGCGCCGGAGGCTGACGTCACGGACCGACTGCAGATCCGGGATCTCCATCGGTTCTGGCAGTAGCACCCTGACCCCTCAGGAGGGCGGGTTGCTGCGGTGTCGTCGAGCCAGATCTCTCAACCGCTCTGAATGGGGCGCTTGCCATGGGATCAGACCGCCCGGTCCGAGGCCAACCGGATGACGGGCGCACGTCATCCGGTGTCACGATGACGTCACAGACGGTCACGTCCTCGGGAGTGATGTATCGGTCCGGTGCGGCACGCCGTCCGCCGAGGACAGGAAGAGGACGAGAAGAGGTCAGGAAGTGGTCGAGAGGAGGACAGCAGGAGCAGGGCTGCAGATCAGGCCGGGAGATCGGCTCAGTACACCGGCTTGCCCGGATCCACCTGCTCCACCCAGGCGAGCACCCCGCCCTCGAGGTGTCGGACCCGTTCCTCCCGCCCGGCGTAGAAGGGCCGCAGGGCGGCGAGCGCTGTCGCGGAGCGGGCCCCGGCCTTGCAGTGCAGCACGAGGTCCGCGCCGCGGGCCTCCGGCGGCAGGGCGTCCGCGCCCCGGTCCAGGAGCTCCTGCAGGGGCACGGGCACGGCGCCGTCGATGGCCACGAGCTCCCGCTCCCAGTCCTCGCGCACGTCCACGAGGGCGAAGGACGCCTCCCCGCGCTCCCGGCGCTCGAGCAGACGGGCCAGCTCGGGCGCGGTGAGCTGCTCGGCGGGGTCGGCGCCGCCAGGCAGCGCGCAGACGGCGGTGGGCTCCGCCACGGCGGTGACCGGGGCGGCGTCGGGGTCCGCGGTCAGGCGCATCTCGCGCCAGGTCATGGCGAGCGCGTCGTGCAGCAGGACCCGCCCGAGCAGGGGCTCCCCGGTGCCGGTGATGAGCTTGACGGCCTCCGTGACCATGACCGAGCCGACGGTCGCGGGGAGCATGCCGAAGACGCCGCCCTCGGCGCAGCTGGGCACCTCCCCGTCCGGCGGGGCCTCGGGGTAGAGGTCCCGGTAGGTGGGCCCGTGCCCGGCCCAGAAGACGCTGACCTGCCCCTCGAAGCGCAGGATGGAGCCCCACACGCAGGGCGTGCCGGTCAGGGCGGCGGCGTCGCTGACCACGTAGCGGGTCGCGAAGTTGTCGGCGCCGTCCAGGACCAGGTCGTACCGGCCGATGATGTCCACGGCGTTGTCCGCGTCCAGCCGGACGAAGTGGGTGCGGACCTCCACCAGCGGGTTGAGCGCGGTGACGGCATCGGCGGCGGACTCGGCCTTGGGCCGGCCGACGTCGGCGGTGGTGTGCACCACCTGGCGCTGCAGGTTGGAGAGCGCCACGACGTCGTCGTCGACGATCCCAAGGGTCCCCACTCCCGCCGCCGCGAGGTACTGCAGGGCCGGGGAGCCCAGTCCCCCGGCGCCAACGACGAGCACGCGGGCGCCGCGCAGCCGACGCTGCCCGAGGGGCCCGATCCCGGGCAGGGTCAGGTGCCGGGCGTAGCGCTCGAGCTCCTCGCGGGTGAGCTCGGGGCCGGGCTCCACGAGCGGGGGCAGCGGGCTCACGGGCGCTCCCCCACGGGCGCCCAGTCCCCGCGCGGGACGTCCGCCGCCCCGGCGTCCGGGGCGTCCGTGTCGATCCGCCCGGCCATCGGGGAGGACGCGTGGGCGTGGCGGCGGGCCGGGATGCGCCCGGCCCGGGCGGCGAGCCGGCCGGCGGCCACGGCGTGCCGCATGGCGGTGGCCATCGCCACGGGGTCCTGGGCGCGGGTGACGGCGCTGGCCAGCAGCACGGCGTCGCAGCCCAGCTCCATGGCCAGGGCGGCCTCGGAGGCGGTGCCGATCCCGGCGTCGAGCACCACGGGCACGGACGCCCGGGAGGCGATGAGCTCGATGTTGTGCGGATTGAGGATCCCCAGTCCGGTGCCGATGGGGGCGCCCAGGGGCATCACCGCCGCCGCGCCCAGGTCCTCGAGGCGGCGCGCGACCGCCGGGTCGTCGGAGGTGTAGGCGAAGACCGTGAAGCCGCGGGCCACGAGCTGCTCGGTGGCGTCGAGAAGCTCCACCACATCGGGGAGCAGGGTGTCCTCGTCGGCGATGACCTCGAGCTTGACCCAGTCGGTCTCGAGGGCCTCACGGCCGAGCTCGGCGGTCAGCAGCGCGTCCCGGGCGGTGTAGCAGCCGGCGGTGTTGGGCAGGATCCGGATGTCGTTGCGCTCGAGCAGCGCGAAGAGGGAGTCGCCCTGGCCGGGGGCGTAGCGGCGCAGGGCCACGGTGGTCAGCTCCGTGCCGGAGGCTTCCAGCGCCTGCTCGAGGGTGTGCAGCGAGCTGAGGCCTCCGGTGCCCATGATCAGCCGGGAGGACAGCTCCGTGCCGTCGAGCACGAGCGGGTCAGGGGTCGGGCCGTGGTCCGGGTCATGGTTCCGGTCACGGTTCGGGCCGTGGCCCAGGTCGGGGTGCGGGACGGTCACGTCAGCCTCCTTGGACGGCGGTGATGATCTCGACGGCCTGGCCCTCGGCCACGGGGGTCCGCCGCCAGCGGCTGCGGGGCACGACCGCGGCGTCCACGGCCACGGCCACGCCGAGGCGCCCGCCGTCCAGCGGGGCGCCGTCGGGGCCCAGGGACCGGCCGACGGTCTCGGCGACGAGGTCGACGACGGTCGCCTCCTCGGGCACGACGTGCGGGCGGCCGTTGAGGGTGATGGCGGTCATCGGGTGCTCCTGCTCCGGGGACCGGGCCCGGCCGCGGCCGGTGCGGGGTCCCCTGGACGGGCCTCGACGGGGCGGTCGAAGCGGTGCGGGTCGGTGGTGGCGAGGTGCTCGGCGTCGGCGGCCGGATCGGGCCCGGCTCCTCCGGCCACGAGCTGGGCGGCGAGCCGCGCGGCCAGCGGGGCCAGCAGGACGCCGTGACGGAAGTAGCCGGTGGAGACGACGAGCCCCGGCACGGGCGTGCCGTCGAGGTCGTGGACCCGGCCGAGGTACGGGATGTCGTCCGGGGTGGCGGGCCGGGCGCGGGCCAGCACCTCGAGGAGTTCGAGGTCGGCGACGCCGGGCACGAGCGCCTGGGCGTCGCGCAGCAGCCGGAACACTCCGCCGGCGCTGGGCCCGGTCAGGTCGTCCTCGCGGGAGGTCGCCCCGATCACCACGGTCCCGTCGGTCCGGGGCACCAGGTAGACGGGCGTCCCGTGGACCAGGCCGCGGACGGTGCGCTCGAGCAGGGCCGGAGTCCCGGCGGGGACCCGGGTGCGCAGGATGTCCCCGTGCACCGGGCGCAGGGGCGGGTGCCAGTCCTCCGGCAGCCCGTCGAGGTCGTCGAGGCCCGCGCCCGGGGCGAGAACGGTCCAGGTCGCCGAGACCATCCCGCCGCCGGCCAGCCGGACCCCGGTCGCGGCGCCCTCGGCGCTGCGGCGCAGCCCCGTGGCGAGACCGTGGACGAGGCGGGCCGGTCCGCCGTCGCGCGCGCCCGGGAACCCGGGGGGCTCGGCGATTCCCGGGGGCACCGGGAGCTCCGGGGCGGTGAGGGCGGCGAGCAGCCCGGCCACGAGGCGGCGCGGGTCCACCTGGTGGTCGTCGGGGATCCGGAACGCGGCGGACAGCCGCGGGCTCAGCGCCGGCTCGAGGGCCCGGGCGTCGCGCAGGGTCAGCTGCTCCACGGTCATGCCGTGGCGTCGCTGCAGCTCGCGGAGGTCCGCCAGGGCCTGCCGGTCGGCGGCATCCACGCCGCAGACCAGGGTCTCGGTGGCCCGGTGCCCCACCGTCCCGCCGGCGGCCTGCTCGAGGGCGGCCACGAACGCCGGGTACTCGGCGGCCGAGGCGGTCATGAGGGGGTACAGGGCTTCCTGCTGGTACTGCACCTCGCTGACCGGGGCGAGCATCCCGGCGGCCGCACGGCTGGCGCCGGAGCCCGGCTCGGGGTCCACCACGACCACGGAGCGGCCGCGGCGGCGCAGCTCCCAGGCGGTGGCCAGGCCGATCACCCCGGCGCCGACCACGGCGACGTCGGCCCGGACGTGCTCGGGCTGCCCGGCCAGCGGGTGGGGTGCGGTCGTCGGTGCGGGGTGCGCAGAAGTCACTCGGACTGTCCTTTCCTACGGCGGCATGACCCGCATCAGGTGTGGCGGTCGGCGCTGGACGCCCTCTCAGCCCCCGGTGGGGCTCCCGCAGAACTGCTGACCTATCATCAGCGTGTGACCCAGTCTACCCGTGACGCCTCCGCCCCCGCCGAGTCCACCCTGCGAGCGGCGCGGGCGGCGAAGCTCCTCGCCGCCCGGCTGTACGTGTGCACGGATGCCCGCCGGGACCGGGGAGACCTCGAGGAGTTCCTGCACGCGGCGTACGCCGGGGGCGCGACCATCGTCCAGCTGCGGGACAAGAGCATCGACGCGGACGAGGAGATCGCCGCGCTGGAACTGCTGGGCCGGGTCGCCGCCGAGTACGACGGCCTGTTCGCCGTCAACGACCGCGCCGACATCGCCGCGCTCGTGGGCGCCGACGTGTTCCACGTGGGCCAGCACGATCTCTCTCCCGCTCAGGCCCGGCAGCTGCTGGGCCCCGACGTGCTGATCGGGCGCTCCACCCACGACCTCGGACAGGCCACGGCGGCGCTCGAGGACCCGGACGTCGACTACTTCTGCACGGGCCCCGTCTGGGCCACGCCCACCAAGCCGGGGCGCCCCGCCACCGGGCTGGAGTTCGTCCGCGCGGTCGCCGAGCTCACGGAGGCCCGGCTGGCCGCGGACCCGGAGGTCCTGCCCGTGCCGTGGTTCGCCATCGGCGGCATCGACGAGCCGCGGCTCCCCCAGGTGCTGGCGGCCGGGGCGCGCGGCGTCGTCGTCGTCCGGGCCGTCACCCAGGCCCCCGATCCCCGCGTTGCCGCGGGGCAGCTGCGCAGCCTGCTCCCCGCCTGAACCCGGCCCGGGTCCCCCTCCGGTTCCCCGCCTCCGCACAGCACGTTCTGAGAGCATGGACCCACGGACGACGACGGAGAGGTGGCCCATGGACCCCGAGCTCGACCCCCAGGTGCGGCACGCGGTGGAGCGGCCCGCGGAGACCGCCCGTGGCCCGGAGGACGTGCAGCTGCGCGTCCGGCTGGCCGGTGAGCCGGCCCGCCGCGCGCTCGGCACCCACTGGGAGCAGGGCGTTCCGGAGGACGCCGCGCCGAGCGACGACCGGCTCGCCGCGGCCGTGCTGCTCGCCACCCTCTTCGGCGACACCTTCTGGCTCGAGCGCGCCGCCCGGCTCCCCAGCGACGTGCCGGGGTGCCCGTCCGCGCCGCCGAGCGGGCTGCTGGAGCTGACCCGGGTGCCGGGCGCCCGGGCGGCCCTGGCCGCCGTGCTGGAGCGCCCGCTGCTGACCGGGCTCCTGGAGTGGGGCACCAACCCCCTGCCGGAGCAGCCTCCGCTCGCCGTGGCGCGGGCCGCGCGGGACCTGGGCGTTCCCGACGACGGGCGCGTCTACAAGGTGGTGCGCCGCCGCGCCGAGCGCTTCCTGGCGCGGGAGCACGACGGCTCCGAGCCGCTCGAGCAGTTCGTGACCCTGCTGACCCAGGCGGAGCGGGGCCACCGCGAGGACGGGCCCGTGCTCTCGGGCGAAACTTTGCCCCCGGCGCCCCCGCCGGCGTCGGGTCCGACTGCGGGGCCGCCGACCTCCCCGGCTCCGCCCGCGGCCGGTGGGCACGGTCCGGGCACGGCGGCACCGGATGCCCCCCTCGCGGGCTCGCCCGAGGCCCCCCGGTGGGGCGTGAGTCCCGCGACACCGGCTCCGCCGCCGCCGGGGCAGTTCCCGGGGCAGAGCGGTCCCGGCCAGGGTGCTCCCGGGTACGGCGCCCCTGGGTACGGCGCCCCTGGGTACGGCGCGGAGGAGCAGCCGCCCGCAGGACCGGGTACGGGCGGGCAGGGTCCCTCCGGGCCGGTGTTCGGCCCCGGCCCGGGCGGCTGGCCGCCGCGCCCGGCCGAGCCCGAGGAGGACGACTCCGACAACCTCAAGGCGTGGGGCATCGTCTTCCTGGTGATCCTGGGCGTCATCGCCGCCCTGATCTTCATCCTCTGACCGCCGCTCCGGCCACTGCCCGGCCGCGGGTCCGCCCGGGCGGTGGCCCCGGCGGCCCGGGCGGTGGTCCCGGGCCCGGGACCACCTCCGCCGCCAGGCATTCCACCCGCTGGGAAGGACGACCGTCGGGAATTTACTTGCGTCGGAAAGCTTCTCGGGCTACAGTTGGGGACACATCAACCAATGCGCTGCCCATGCCGACGGAGAACCCCGAGATGCCGATCTTTCCCCAGAACCCCGCCCCCGAGAGCCTGACGAAGCGCGCCGCGGAGGACCTGCTGTCCGCCGGCACCCGGATGGGCGCCGTGGAGCTGCTGGTCTCCGATCTGGACACGATGGTCGCCTACTACTCGGACGCCGTCACCCTCGACGTGCTCGCCCACGCCGGGGACACCGCGGTGCTGGGCCGGGACGGCCGGACGGTCGTGCGGCTGCGCCAGGTCAAGGAGCTCCCGCCGGCCCGCCGCGGGCAGGCCGGGCTGTTCCACACCGCCGTCGTCTTCGAGGACGAGCCCGCCCTCGCCGCGGCCCTGGCGTCCGTGGCGAGCGTGGCGCCCCGCTCCTTAACCGGCAGCGCCGACCACCTCTACAGCCAGGCCTTCTACTTCGATGACCCCGAGGGCAACGGCGTGGAGCTCTACACCGACCGGCCCCGCGACACGTGGCGGCGGGAGCCCAGCGGCCTCCTGACGCTGGCCTCGAACCCCTTGGACCCGAACGGCTTCCTGCAGGAGCACCTGGCCGATCGGGACGGGCGGCGCCCGGCGGCGCCGCCTGCCACCCTGGGCCACGTGCACCTGCAGGTGGGCGACATCCCGCTGGGCCGGCAGTTCTACGTGGACGTCCTGGGCTTCGAGGTGATGAGCGACATCGGCTCCGCGCTGTTCATCGCCGCCGGCGGCTACCACCACCACATCGCGCTCAACACCTGGCAGAGCGCCGGGGCGGGCCCGCGGGCGGCCTCGCTGGGGCTGGGCCAGGTCAACATCGACCTGCCGGGCGCCGACGACGTCGCGGCCCTCGAGTCCCGGCTCGCGGACCACCGGATCCCCACCCGGCACGACGGCGCCGTGCTGCGCTTCGAGGACCCCTGGAACACCCTGATCCAGGTGGGCGTCGCCGCCTGAGGACCCGAAGCGCCTCCGGCACGAGAGCGTGCCCCCGTCCCGGTCCGGAACGGGGGCACGCTCTCCTGAGCTGCCGGGCAGTCCGGCGGCTCAGCCGCCGGTGAGGAACACCAGGGCGAAGTAGAAGACCGAGGGCACCAGCAGGACCCCCATCCCCGTGAAGAAGGTCGCGGTCATGGCGCCGTAGGGCACGAGCCGCTTGTCGGTGGCGGCCAGTCCGCCGGCCACCCCGGACGTGGTGCCCATCAGCCCGCCGTACGCCATGGCCGACTTGTAGTTGTCGAGCCTGATCAGCGGGGCGATGAACGGCGTGCCGACCATGACGACCACGGACTTGACCAGCCCGGCCGCGACGCTGAGCGCGATGACCTCGCTGCTGGCGCCCAGCGCCGTCCCGGTGACCGGACCGACGATGTAGGTGGCCGCGCCGCCCCCGATGGTCGCCATGCTGACGGGGTCGGTGTACCCGAAGGCGGCGGCGATCGCCGCGCCGACGATGGCCGAGACGAAGACGCCCAGCAGGACGGCGAGCACTCCGGTGACCCCCGCCTTCTTGATCACGGCCAGGTCCACCCCGTAGGCGGTCGAGACGATGGCGAAGTCGCGCAGCATGGAGCCGCCCATGAGGCCGAGGCCGGCGAAGATCGCGATGTCCGCCAGGCCGCGCTCGCCCCCGGTGTGGAGGCCGCCGAAGTAGGCGAGGACGAGACCCACCGTGATGGCGATGGCCGAGCCCTGGAGCCGGCCGCGGGTCAGCTTCCGGGAGAAGTAGTTCGAGACCAGGATGAGCACCCCGACCACGAGGAACGCGAAGACGAGGCCGTTGCCCTCCAGCACTCCGGCGATGACGTCCATCAGGAGACCTCCGCCATCGTCTTGTCCTGCTCCAGGGGAGGCAGCGGCTCCGCCTGCCCTCCGATCCGGGCGAGCACGGGCACCAGCGCGGCCCCGGCGACGATCGCCGCCAGGCCGACCAGCAGCGCCATGGGGCCGCCCGTCACGGCGGAGACCACATTCTGCGTGGCCGCCATGGCCACCACGATCGGGATGTACATCGCACTCCAGAAGAACACCCCGTGCTCGGTCGCCGAGGGCAGCATGCCGGCCCGGCGCATCCGGTGGGTGACGAGGACGAGCAGGACCATCGCGAAGCCGACGCCGCCCACATTGGCGTCGACCCCCATCAACAGTCCCAGGAATTCACCGATGAGCATTCCCGTCAGGAAGCACCCGGCCAGTACTGCTACGCCTGTGATGATCATGGTCGCCCCTCAGCTCCTCGGTCCGGTCGGTGCCTGCTGGAACAGCGCCGCATGCTCCTGGCGCAGCGCTGCCTTCTGGATCTTGCCCATGACGTTCCGCGGCAGCTCCTCGGCGAACTCGACCGTTCGCGGCTGCTTGAACCGCGCCAGGCGCGGCCGGATGGTCTCGAGGATCTCCTCCGCGTCGGCGGGGGCGTCACCCTGAGGGACGACGACGGCGATGGGCGCCTCCCCGAGATCGGGGTGCGGCACGCCGACGACCGCCGACTCCCGCACCGCGGGGTGCTCGTCGATGAGCTCCTCGATCTCCTTGGGATAGATGTTGTAGCCGCCCGAGATGATGAGGTCCTTGTCCCGTCCGACGATGGCGAGATAGCCGTCGTCGTCGATCACGCCCAGGTCCCCGGTGATGAAGTACCCGTCCTCGGTGAACTCCTCGGCGGTCTTCTCCGGCTTGTCCCAGTACTCCCGGAAGACGTTGGGGCCGGCGACCTGGATCGAGCCGACCTCTCCGGCGGGAAGCTCCGTGGTCGTCCCGCGCTCGACCACGCGGATGCTGATGCCCGGCAGGGGCGGACCGACTGTTCCGGCCCTGCGCTCCCCGGCGTACGGGTTGGAGCACATCATGCCGGTCTCGGTCATGCCGTAGCGCTCGAGGATGGCGTGGCCGGTGCGGTCCTGCCACTCGTGGTGGGTCTCCGCGGTCAGGGGTGCGGACCCGCTGACGAACAGCCGCATGGTCCGCGTGCGCTCGGCCGTCAGGTCCGGGTGCCGGAGCAGACGCGTGTAGAACGTGGGCACCCCCATGAGCACCGTGGAGTCGGGCATCAGGTCGAGGACCGCCTGCGGATCGAACTTCGGCAGGAAGTGCATGGTGGCCCCGGTGGTCACCGACATGTTGACGGCCACGAAGAGCCCGTGGATGTGGAAGATCGGCAGCGCGTGGATGAGCACGTCGTCGTGCGTGTACTGCCACGCCTCGGTCAGGGTGGCGCAGTTGCTGGCGAGGTTGCGGTGGGTCAGCACGGCACCCTTGGAGCGCCCGGTCGTGCCCGAGGTGTAGAGGATGGCCGCGGGCGCGTCGAGGTCGACCGCGACCGGGGGCGCCGGGCGGGCGTCCTGCTGCTCGAAGAGCGTGCCGGTCCGGTGGGGGCCCATCGACACGAAGGAGACGCCGTCGGGGCTGCCCCCGGCCAGTTCCTCCTCCTCACCGGGACTGCAGACGAACAGGGCCGGCCGGGAGTCCTCGACGAAGTACTGGAGCTCGCTGCCGGTGTACGCCGTGTTGAGGGGCAGGTAGATCGCGCCGACCCGCAGGGTGGCCAGGTAGAGCGCGATGACCTCGGGCAGCTTCTCGGCCTTGACCGCGACCCGGTCGCCGGGGCGCACGCCGAGCGCGGTCAGGGTTCCGGCGAGCTCCTCGGTCAGCTCGTGCATCGCGGCGTAGGTCAGCCGGCGCCCGTCCGCCTCGACGGTGAGCGCCTTCTCACCGTGCCTTTCCACGGCGTCCTCGAACAGCTGGTGGATGGTCTTCATGTCGTCTCCTCGGTGGTGGTCGGTCGGTGGGCCGCTCCCGCGGCGCGGGACGCCGTCGCGGGGACCCGCTCGGCCTCGGCGCTCTCGCGCTCGGTCCTGTCGCGCTCGTCGCTGTCGCCGGGTGCGTCGTAGAGGTAATTGACCATGAGCCCGAAGGACTGGTCGAGGACGTGCTGCTCTGTGCTCGCGGGCCAGTTGATGCGGTCCAGCACGGCGCCGTTGCGCAGGTGGAACCTGGCCACGCGGTCCAGGGGCCGGCCCCGGCCGTCGGTGCTCTCCAGGAGGTAGCTGCGGGCCGCGGCCACGATCGCCGGCCTAATGGCCTCGACGGCGCCGGCCGGGGCTCCCGGGCGCAGGGCTGCGTCCGCCTCCTCGGCCAGGCGCCTCCCCCCGGTCCCGTCGGCCGGGCCCGCCTCGAGCCACCGGCGGAATCCCGGCACCGGCGAGAGCGTCACGAAGGTGGTGACCTCCGGGTCGTGCCGCCGCACGTGGGAGATCACCTGTTTGATGAGGTGGTTGCCGAACGGGATGCCGCGCAGGCCCGGGAACGTGTTGTTGATGGAGTACAGCGTCGCCACCGTGCGGGAGGAGCTCTGCCGTGCCCGGTCGAGGTCGGTGATGAAGTCCGTCGAGGCGGGGATCTCCTCGGTCACGGCCACCTCGACGAAGATCAGCGGGCGGTCCCCCATGGAGGGGTGCAGGAAGGCGAAGCACTTGCGGTCCGCCGGCTCCAGCCGGGACCGCAGGTCCGCCCAGCCGCCGAGCGGATGCACCGACTCGTACTCGAGGATGTGCTCCACGAGCGAGCTCGGCGAGTGCCAGGAGAGCTCGTGCAGCTTCAGGAAGCCGGCGTTGAACCAGGACCGGAAGAGGTGCAGGAAGTCCTGGTCCACGGGTTCGAGCTCCGGGTGCTCGGCCAGCACCTCCAGGAAGCGCGAGCGCATGGACACGAGGCGGAAGGTGCCGTCCTCGGCGAGGTTCAGGGCCCGCAGCAGCGCCTGGCGCGGCGACTCGCTGGCGGCGTGCAGCTGCTGGGCCGACTGCTGGGTGGGGGCGTCCCGCCAGCGGGCGATGGCGTCGTCGACGGCGGACGGGGCCGCCGTCAGATCGCCGTGGAGGTAGTGGAAGAACGCGGCCTGCCCCTCGGGGGCGAGCCCCTCGAACTCGTCCAGCACGGAGGAGGCCAGGGTCGGCTTGAAGTGGCCGTCGCCGACGTCGAGCAGCGCGGCGCACTGCTCGGTCAGCTGCCGGGGCAGGTGGGGTGCGGCGTCCATGATCAGCTCCTGAGCGGGATGATGTATATATCTCGTGCGCTGTTGTATATAAGAGGGAACTGTAGAGCATTCGTGTGAGCTGCGCCACAGTCCGGCTGGGATAGATTTGGACCACGCGTCGAAGGAGCAACGATGACCGAAGCCGTGCGTGTGCGGCGGGGCCTGGAGGAGGCCATCGTCGCCGGCCGCTATCGACCGGGCGACAAGCTGGACCTGACGAGCATCTCCGCGGAGTACGGGTGCTCCCGCACCCCGATCCGCGACGCGCTCCAGCACCTGAGCAACTCGGGGATGGTGCAGATCCGGCCCAAGCACGGGACGTTCGTCTCCCGCCTGAGCGTGCGCGAGCTCGCGGAGCGGTTCGAGGTCATGGCGGACCTGGAGGGCCTCTGCGCCGAGCTGGCCGCCCGGAGGATGCCCCCCGAGGCGGCCGCGGAGATGACCGCGGGGCTCGAGGCCTGCCGGCGGTTCGTGCAGGAGGAGGACCCGGACGGCTACTACGACGCCAACAGTCGCTTCCACCGGGCGATCTACGCAGGCTCCGGCAACGAGTTCCTGCGCGCCGAGACGGAGAAGCTGCAGGGCGCCCTGGAGGTCTACCGCCGCCTCCAGCTGCGCGTGGGCGACCGGATGACCAGGAGCCTGGACGAGCACCAGGCGATCGCGGAGGCCATCCTGACGCACGACCCGGAGGCGGCCCGGGCGCGGGCGCGGGCGCACGTGAAGATCCAGGGTGACGAGTACACCGAGCTGGTCCTGAGGAGCGAGGCATGAGCGACAGCGGCGACACCACCGGCCACGACTTCGACGAGGCCGTCAATATGACGGCCGGACAGCTCTCGACGTGGCTGGACACCGAGGAGTCCACCTCGGTGGGCCAGGACGACGGCGGGGAGTCGGTGGGCCACCGCTCCGGGCGGCGCATCGTGGAGATCCTGCGCACGCCGCAGGGTGAGCGCACCGACGCCGACCGGGAGCACATGCGCAAGGTCGTCGGCTACGTCCACCGCCACCTGGCCCAGCGGCCCGACGGGGACGTGCGCGAGACCCGGTGGCGGTACTCCCTCATGAACTGGGGCCACGACCCGCTGAAGGACTGAACCGGAGGGGCTGAGCCGGAGGGCTGGGCCCGCGCCGTCGGGAGCGGGCCGTCACCCCTCGCGAATATTGCAGTTGTGCAAAACGTGCAGAACTGCAAGAATATGGGCGTGAACGACACGTCCCCTCCCACCCTGCGCGCCCGCAAGAAGGCCGAGACCTGGTCCGCCATCCACGAGGCGGCCGCCGCCCTCGCGGTCGAGCACGGGGTCGACGGCACCACCGTGGAGGCGGTCGCCGCCGCGGCCGGCGTCTCCCCGCGCACCTTCTTCAACTACTTCCCCGCCAAGGAGGACGCCGTCCTGGGCATGCGGGCCCCCTCGCTGGACCCGGAGCTGCTGGAGGGGTTCTCCCTCGAGCACGACCTGCTGGGCCAGGTCTCGCGCCTGCTGCTGGCCGTGTCCCGCAGCGCCTACGCGGGCCCGGACGCGGAGCGGCGCCGGAAGCTGCTGCAGGACCACCCGAGCCTGGGCCGCCGCCGGCACGAGCTGATGCTCGAGGCCGAGGCCCTGGTGCGCCACACCCTCGCGGAGCTGCTGGCCCGGGAGCCGGAGTGGTCGGCCGGGATCGGGGAGCACCGCGTGGACGAGGTCGCCCGGATGCTGGTCCTGCTCGGCGGCGTCCCGCTGCGCTTCGCCATCACCGCCGAGGGCTACTCCCCGGCGCGGGGACTGCCGACCGAGGACCACGAGTCGGCGCTCACCCTCCTCCACCGCCTCCAGGAGAAGCTCTCATGACCCGCACCCCCGCGCACCGGGCCGAACCGGCCGGCGGCTCCCGGCACCTCGTGCTGCTCTTCGTCGGCCTGATGCTCTCCATGCTGCTGGCCGCCCTGAACCAGACCGTGCTCAGCACCGCCCTGCCCACGATCGTGGGGGAGCTCAACGGCGTCGACGAGATGCTGTGGGTGATCACCGCCTACATCCTGGCCTCGACGATCATGATGCCCGTGTACGGCAAGCTCGGGGACCTCATGGGCCGCAAACCCCTGCTGCTGGGCGCGATCCTGGTCTTCATGGCCGGCTCCGTCGTCGGCGCGCTCGCCGGCACCATCGAGGTCCTCATCGCGGCCCGCGCGATCCAGGGGCTCGGCGGCGGCGGGCTGATCATCCTCTCCCAGGCCGCCATCGCGGACGTGGTCCCCGCCCGGGAGCGCGGCAAGTACATGGGCGTCATGGGCGGAGTCTTCGCCCTCGCCTCGGTGGCCGGTCCGCTGCTGGGCGGATTCTTCACCGAGGGACCCGGCTGGCGCTGGGTCTTCTGGATCAACATCCCGCTCGGGCTGCTGGCGCTGGCCGGAGCCGTCCTATTCCTCAAGCTCCCCCGGCACAGCGGCCGGCCGCGCCTGGACATCGGCGGCATGGCGCTGCTGGCCGTGGCCACGACCTGCCTGGTCCTGTTCGCCACGTGGGGCGGCGGCAAGTACGCCTGGACCGACCCCGTGATCCTCGGCCTCATCGCCGGGACGCTCGTGACCTCCGCGGCCTTCGTGGCCGTGGAGCGGCGCACCGCCGAGCCGATCATCCCGATGCACCTGTTCCGCGAGCGCAACTTCGTCCTCACCACCCTGGCCGGGCTGCTCACCGGCGTGGCGATGTTCGGGGCCCTCGGCTACCTGCCCACCTACCTGCAGATGGTCTTCGGCATCGACGCCACCCGCTCCGGGCTGCTGATGGTGCCGATGATGGGCACCCTGCTCGTAACCTCCGTGCTCGCCGGGCGGGCGGTGAGCCGGACGGGCCGCTACAAGTGGCTGCCGGTGGCCGGCAGCGCGATCGTGGCCGTGGCCATGGGCCTGCTCGCGACCCTGACCTCCGAGCAGGGCGTGTGGCACGTGTGCCTCTACATCGCGGTCCTGGGCCTCGGCCTGGGCCTGTCCATGCAGGTGCTGGTGCTGATCGTGCAGAACACCTTCCCGCTGCGGCAGGTCGGCACCGCCACCGCGGCGAACAACTTCTTCCGCCAGATCGGCGCCACCCTGGGCTCGGGCGTGGTCGGCAGCGTCTTCGCGGGCCGACTGGCCGATCTGCTGGCCGAGCGCCTGCCGGCGGCCGCGCTCGAGAGCGGCGCGGGCGGGACCAACTCACTCACCCCTGCCGTGGTCGCCTCGCTCCCCCAGGCGATTCAGGACCCCATCGTGACCTCCTACAACGATGCCCTGACCCCCATCTACCTGTGGATCATGCCCCTGGGGCTGCTGGCGGCCGCCCTGCTGTGCTTCGTGACCGAGAAGCCGCTGGCCACGACGATCGAGCAGGACGTCGAGCCCGAGGCGCTCACCGAGGGCCGCCTCGTGGGCACCGCCGGCCGGCCTGCCGACCGGCGGACCGGCGACGAGGACCGGGACACCGGGGGACGCGGTGCCGGCGCATCGCGCGAGGGCACGGCAGTCCGCGAACCCGCCGCCTCCGCCCGGTAGCCGGCGGCGCGGCAGTGGTGGCCCGGCCGGCGTGACCGGCTCGCGCCCTGCGCCCGCGGACGCTCGCCAGGGCTCCGATCCGTCGGTAGGTTGGGCCCCACACCCGGGAGTGCCCGGCCGCCGAGGGCGTGCCGCGGCGGCCGGGACCGGCGCGAGGGTGCACGGACGCCGGCGCGGACGAGCACGGGAGAAGGAGCAGCTGATGGGTCTGAGCAAGGGCACCAAGGTCACGTGGAACACCCCGCAGGGCACCACCGAGGGCACCGTGGTCGAGAAGAGGACCGAGGACTTCGAGTTCGACGGCCGCACGTACCGCGCGAGCACGGACGATCCGCACTACATCGTGGAGTCCGCCGACACCGGGGCCCGTGCGACCCACAAGTCGGACGCCCTGACCGAGGCGTGACGCCGCGGGCCGGGCAAGGCGCTCAGTCGCGGACGCCGGGCGTGCCCCAGACGAACGGGCCGAAGGACGGGCCGACCGGTTCGAGGTACTCGACGTCGGCCGCCGGGATCAGGGCGCCCGGGGTGTAGCCGTCGACCTCGCAGCGGACCAGCACGACCATCCCGAGCTCGACCGGCTCGTAGGGGGCGCACAGCACCGCCTCACCGGCGCGGAGGTTCAGGCCGGCGCGGTCGGTGCGCATGCGGTACCGGGCGACATGGGAGACGGTGATCGACGCGACCGGCTCGATGGCCGGGCCCACGCCGATGCCCGGGAGGACGTCGAGGGGACCGGTGTCGTCGGGAACGGGGCTCAGTGCGGAAAGGCTCATGGCGGGGATCTCCAGTCGTGCGAGCGCATCGGGACCTGCGGACGGTCCCGGTGCCGGGCGGGGTGCTCGACGACGCTGTCCTTGTCCATGGTAGAGATCCACGTCACACAGGGGAAGCACCCTTTGCATCGGTCCACGGCCCACCGGCCGGGGTGCACGAACTTTCAGGCAGCGGCGGGCCGCGCCTCGCACAGGTCCCACCGCCCGGCGGCCGACCCCCTTCTCACCAGTGCTGACGCAAGACGTCGTCGACCGTGACGCACGGAACGCCCCGATGGCGGGGGCGCGGCCGCGGGGGACAGCAGGGGCTGGTCGTCCCGGACCGGCTCAGCGGACTCCGAGGAGGCGGTCCGCCCGCACCACCCCGAGGTGCGCCTGGCGGCCGGCGCCGACGATGCCGGCGGCGTTGCGCAGCTGCGCGGGGGCCACCCGCGCGCGCAGCCGCAGGTGGGGCAGGAACTCCTGGTGCCGCTCGCTGATCCCCCCGCCGAGGACGATCAGGTCCGGCGAGATCAGGCGCTCGAGGTGGGACAGGTAGCGCTGGAGCCGGTCCGTGTAGGTCGGCCAGTCCAGGGCCTCCTCCATCCGGGCGGAGGCGCCGGCCCAGCCGTCGACGTCCCGGCCGTCCAGCCACACGTGCCCAAACTCGCTGTTGGGGATCAGCTCCCCGTCCAGGAACAGGGCCGAGCCGATCCCGGTGCCCAGCGTGATCACCAGCACCGTGCCGTCGGCATCGCGGGCGGCGCCGAAGCGCACCTCGGCCAGCCCGGCGGCGTCGGCGTCGTTGAGCACCGCGACCTCGCGCCCCAGCCCGGTGGCGAGCAGCTCCCGGGCGTCCGCGCCGATCCAGGAGTCGTCGAGGTGAGCGGCCGAGCGGGCGATGCCGTGGTCGATGATGGCCGGGACGCCCACACCGACCCCGGCCACGGGTCCGCCCCGCTGCGGCGCACCCTCCAGTTTCTCCAGGACCCCGCGCAGGACGGCCACCACCGCCGCCGGGGTCGCCGGCGCCGGCGTGGGCACCCGGCGGACCGGGCCGACGGTGGTCCCGCGGACCGGGTCCACGACCGCGTACTTGATGGTCGTCCCGCCGATGTCCACACCGAGACAGCGGGCGTCGTCGTCGCCGGAGACGGACGGGACGGTCGGGGGCGTCCGGAGGGACGGCAGGGCACAGGTCATCTCACGGTCCTGGATCGAGGTGGGAGCGGCGCGCCCTCGCGCGGGCGGCGCCTGTTCGACTGTACAACCGGGCGGGGACGGCAATTATTCGCGTCGGCCCCGCTCCCCGGCCGCCTCGATCGGCCCGGCCCGGCCGTTCCTGCCGCGCAGTGCGGGCCGTGGGGGCGATCGAGAACCTGGAGGACGAGCCGGCGCGCCGCTCCGGCCGAGGCACTCAGGAGCCGTAGTGGTACCGGCAGGCCGCGATGCGTATCTCGTCATCGGCGATGCGGTACACCAGCCGGTGCTCGTCGGTGATCCGGCGGGACCAGTAGCCCTGGAACCCATGCTTGAGGGTCTCCGGCTTGCCGATCCCCTCGTTGCCGTTGCGGGCGATGTCGCGCAGCAGCGTGTTGATGCGCTTCAGGGTCTTCCGGTCCTGGGCCTGCCACCATTCATAGTCGGCCCAGGCGTCCTCGTCCCAGACGTACTTCACTCGGCAGGGTCGTGCTCGACGCCGCCACCGGACTCGAGGCGCTCGATCGAGGCCAGCAACCGCCGGGCGTTGGCCGGATTCCGCAGCAGGTAGGCGCTCTCCTTGAGCGACTCGTACTCGTCCAGCGCAACGATGACCACCGGCTCGTGACCGGCCCGGGTGATGACGACTTCCTCGCGGTCGTCGACGACCGCGTCCAGGGTTGCGGCGTAGTGGGCCCGCGATTCCGAGTAGGACATGGTGCGCATGGCGCCCCCTTTCGACGTACAGAATATTGTACCAGTGGTGCCGCCCTACGCCGAGGGCCCGTCGTCGCTCTGCAGGTGGGCGCGCTCGCCGTCGTGGTCGAGCACGGTGAGGATCTCCACCGGCCCGCCCTGCGCCACGATGGCGTGCGGGACCATCGTGGAGAACTGCGCCGCCTGACCGGCCTCGACCACGACGACCCGCTCCCCCAGGTGCAGGCGGGCGGTCCCGGAGAGCACGGTGAACCAGTCCCGGCCCGGGTGCACCGCCAGCCGCTCCGGCGCGGGGGGCCGGCCCGGCAGGATGCGCATCTTGGCCACGGTCATCCCGTGCAGGGCCCGCTCGGAGGAGAGCAGCCACGTGGTCAGCCCCGGCGTGCTGCTGGGCTGCGGGCGGATCACCACGTCCTCATCCTCGGGGGACTCGACGAGCTGGTCGAGCGAGGTGTCGAGCGCCCGGGCGATGGGCACCAGCTGGTCGAGCGCGATCCTGCGGTGCCCGGTCTCGAGCCGGCTCAGCGTGGACGGGCTGAGGTGGCACCGGGCCGCGAGGGCGTCCAGGGACCAGCCGCGGGCCAGTCGCAGACCGCGGATGCGCCGGCGGATCACGGCGTCCAGGTCGAGTTCTTGCGTCATAGGCAAGAGTCTATGCCATTAGGACATTCCTCGCCTACCGTGGAGGCATGACACCGCACGCTTCCCCGCACCCGACGGCGGGGCGCCACCCCCACTCCGAGCGGCACGACGACGACGGACTGGCCGAGCTGCTCGAGCTGGACGCCGAGATCCTGGGCCCGCTGCTGGAGGAGGTGCTCGACTGGGTCGCCCCGCACGTCCGCGGCGCACCGCGCACGGTCGCGGACATCGGCGCGGGAACAGGCCCCGGCAGCCGGCTCCTGGGCCGCCGTTTCCCGTCGGCGCAGATCGTCGCGATCGACCGGTCGGCCTCGAGGCTCGAGCGGCTCCGCGCCACGGCCGGCGCACCGGGCCTGTCGGACCGGATCCGCACGGTGCAGGCCGATCTGGACACCGCCTGGCCCGAGATCGGGGCGGTCGACCTCGCTTGGGCGGCCTCCTCGCTGCACGAGCTCGCCGCGCCGGACCGGCTGCTGCGCGAGCTCCACGCCAGGATGCGCCCCGGCGGTCTCCTCGTGGTCGTGGAGATGGACGCGCTGCCGCGGTTCGTGCCCGAGGACATCGGGATCGGCCGCCCGGGCCTGGAGCGCCGCTGCCACGAGGTCCTCGCCCGGGCGCACTGGAACGCCTTCCCCGAGTGGGGACCCCGCCTCGAGGAGGCCGGCTTCCGGCTCGCGGGGCGGCGCCGGTTCGGCGTCGAGGCACGGCCGGCCCCACCCGGCACAGGACGCTGGGCGCACCACTCGTTCCGCCGCGCCCTCCCGGTCCTCGCCGACCGGCTGGCCGCCGACGACCTGCTCGCCCTCGAGCACCTGCTCACCGAGGACGCCCCCGGAGGGCTTCTGCACCGGGAGGACCTGGTGCTGCGCGCCGGACGGATCGTCTGGGCGGCGCACCGGGCATGAACCACCAGCACGAGAGGACCCGGACCATGAACAGCATGTCCGCGCACGACGTCGTCGTCGTCGGAGGCGGCGCCGCCGGCCTGAGCGCCGCCTCCGCCCTGGCGCGCTCCCTGCGCTCGGTGGTCGTGGTGGACGCGGGCGAACCCCGCAACGCCCCGGCCGGCGGCGCGCACAACCTCCTCGGCCGGGAGGGGATCCCGCCGCTCGAGCTGCTGGCCACCGGCCGGCGGGAGGCGGAGCAGTACGGGGCGGAGATCGTCCGGGACCGCGCCGTCACCGCCCGGGCCGAGGAGGGCGGGTTCACGGTCGGTCTCGCCGGCGGCGGCGTGCTGCGCGCGCGGCGGCTGCTGCTCGCCTCCGGGCTGGTCGACGAGCTCCCCGACGTGCCCGGCGTGGCCGAGCTGTGGGGGCGGAGCGTGCTGCACTGCCCGTACTGCCACGGGTGGGAGGTCCGAGGGAAGCGCATCGGCGTGCTCGGCGCGGGGCCCATGAGCATCCACCAGACGCTGCTGTTCCGGCAGCTCAGCGAGGACGTCACCTTCTTCCCGCACCGGATGCCCGATCCCGGCACCGAAGCCTGGGAGCAGCTCTCCGCCCTCGGGGTCCGGGTCGCCGAGGGGCTCCTGCGGCGGCTGCGCACCGAGGAGGACGTGCTGCGCGCCGTGGTCCTCGACGACGGGCAGGAGGTCCCTGTGGACGCCGTGGTCGTGGCGCCCCGGTTCGTGGCGCGGGCCGAGCTGTACGAGCAGCTCGGCGGCACCCTGACCGACCACCCCGCGGGGGCGCTCATCGCCACGGGACCGATGGGCAGCACCGAGGTCCCCGGGGTGTGGGCGGCCGGCAACGCCGGCGACCTCTCGGCCATGGTCTCCTCCGCCGCGGGAGCGGGGGTCGGCGCGGCCGCGGCGATCAACGCGGACCTCGTGGCCGAGGACGCGGCCGCCGCCGTGCGGGCACAGGCAAAGCGGTCCACGATCGGCACCTCCCGCCGCCCCTGAGGGGCGGACCGGGATCAGAGCTCCACGGACCCCTGCACGTGCTCGAACACGAGACTGGTCTGCGTGGCCGCCACGGCCTGGTTGGAGGACAGGTGCTCGAGCACGAACTGGCGGATGTGGTCGGTGTCCCGGGCGGTGACGTGGATGAGGAAGTCGTCCGAGCCCGCCAGGAAGAAGAACTGGGACACCTCCGGCACCGATTTCAGCCCCTCGCCGAACGCGGACATCAGGTGCCGGGCCCCGGGCCGCAGGCGCACGCTGATCAGGGCCTCGATGGTGCGCCCGAGCGCCCGCGGCTCCACCTCCACGGTGAACCGGCGGATCACGCCGGTGCGCTGCAGGTTCTTCATCCGTGCCAGGCACGTGGACGGGGCGACGCCGAGGGCCTCACTGAGGGCCTGGTTGGTCATCCGGGAGTTCTCCCGCAGCAGGGCCAGCAGCCGCCGGTCCAGGTCGTCCAGCTCCTCGGCCGGGCGCTGATCCTGCGGCGCACGCCGTGTGATGCGGGTCACGTTCTCCATCATTTCCCCAGTTCTCCGGTGATTGCCGAAGGATCGTCGAAAGACCCCACGAAAGCGGCGAGAAACCGTAGCTTGATGTCACCCAGTCTACGTTTCCTGCGGAAGAAGGCTCCCGATGATCGTCTCCGTCCCCCGTGAAGTGAAGAACAACGAGTTCCGGGTGGCCATCACCGCCTCCGGGGTGCACGAACTGGCCGCCCACGGCCACCAGGTCCTCGTGGAGGCCGGCGCCGGCACCGGCTCGGGCATCGCGGACGAGGACTACGCCGCGGCCGGGGCCGAGCTCGTGGCCGACGCCGACGAGCTGTGGGCCCGAGCCGACCTGGTGCTGAAGGTCAAGGAGCCGATCGCCTCCGAGTACCACCGGTTCCGGCAGGGGCTGGTGCTGTTCACCTACCTGCACCTGGCCGCCGAGCCCGAGCTCACCGCCGCGCTGCTGGAGTCCGGGGTCACCGCCATCGCCTACGAGACCGTCCAGACCGCCGACCGGCGCCTGCCGCTGCTGGCCCCGATGAGCGAGGTCGCCGGCCGGCTCTCCGTGCAGGCCGGGGCCGCGGCCCTGACCGCTCCCGCCGGGGGCAAGGGCGTGCTGCTGGGCGGTGTCCCGGGGGTGCGCCCGGCCCAGGTCGCCGTGATCGGCGCCGGGGTGGCCGGCACCAACGCCGCCGCGATGGCCGTGGGCCTGGGCGCCGACGTCACCGTCCTGGACGTGAACGTGGACCGGCTGCGGCAGCTCGACGAGCTGTACGCCGGGCGGCTGCGCACCGTCGCCTCCAACACCCTGGAGATCGAGCGGTCGGTGACCGAGGCGGACCTCGTCGTCGGCTCCGTGCTGATCCCCGGGGCGAAGGCACCGAAGCTGGTCACCAACGCCATGGTCGCGGCCATGAAGCCGGGCAGCGTGCTCGTGGACATCGCGGTGGACCAGGGCGGGTGCTTCGAGGACAGCCGCCCGACCACCCACCAGGACCCGGTCTTCCCGGTGCACGACACGCTGTTCTACTGCGTGGCGAACATGCCCGGCGCGGTGCCGAACACCTCGACCTACGCCCTGACCAACGTCACCCTGCGCTACGCGACCGCTCTCGCCGGCCGTGGCGTGGCCGCGGCGCTGGCCGCCGACCCGGCCCTGGCCGCGGGGCTGAACACCATGGCCGGCCACGTGACCCACCGTTCCGTCAGCGAGGCCCACGGTCTGGCGTACACCGACCGCGCGGACCTCGTGCCCGCCGCCTGAGTCCCCGCCCGGGCCATGGGCGTCAGCCGGGGCGGCAGCCGCCCTGGTCACCCTGCCCACGCTCCTGCTGCTGATGCCCGGGCTCGGCCGACTGCTGGGCCGAGCCGCAGCCGGGTCGCGGTCCTCACCCCTGCACGTCGAAGGCCGCCTCCAGCTCGTGCACCTTCCTCCCCTCGAACCACGTCTCGAGCACCCGGGTCCGGTGGATGTCCTCCGGGGCCACCTGGAAGAGGTCCTGGTCCACCACGATGAAGTCCGCGGAGCAACCCTCCCGCAGCATCCCCGCCACCCCGCCCAGGCCCATGGCTTCGGCAGGGTTGCGGGTGAAGGCGGCGACGGCCTCCTCCACGGGGAGGCTCTGCGCCGGGTTGAGCGCGCCGGGAACGCCGGGGTCCGGGTTGCTGCGAGTCACCAGGGCCTGCAGGCCCGTCCACGGATCCGGTGACGGCAGGGCGCACGGCCAGTCCGAGCCGGCCGAGAGCAGCGCCCCGCTCTCCAGGAGATCCCGGGTGGGCCAGCTGGCCTCCACGATCTCGGCGGGGATCTGCTTGGCGATGGACTCCTGGATGACGGAGGGGAACCAGATGTAGGGCGAGGCGTCCGGCACCACCTGGAGCTCGGCGAAGCGCGGCAGGTCCGCGGGGTCGATGTACTCGACGTGGGCGATGTGGAAGATCGGCCCGAAGCCGTGCCGGCGGCGGACCGTCTCGACGGCGTCGAGGACCCTGCGCACCGCGGCGTCGCCGGTCGCGTGGAGCTTGCCGTGGTGCCCGCGGTCGTAGCACTGCTCCAGCGCCTCGACGAGCTCCTCCTCGGTCCACAGCGGCTCGCCCGTGTGGTGCGGGTCGTCGTCGTGGTGGTGGCAGAGGTACGGCGTGAGCATGGCGGAGGTGCGCGTCATCGGGACGCCGTCGAGCACGAACTTCACGAAGTCGGGCCGCACGTGGGTGCTGCGGTACTTCCCACTGGCCTCGAGCAGCTCCTGCCCCACGGTGCCGGCCTCGATGAACTCGCGGGCCGGCATCGAGCAGACCACCCAGGAGGTGATCTCCCCGCTGTCGTCGAGCCGATGCAGGGCCTCGAGCGCGTACTCCATCGTCGCCGCGTCCTGGACGGCGGTGATGCCGTAGGAGTTCAGGGTCCGCAGCGCGGTCCGCAGCGCCTCCGTGTTGTACTCGACCGGGTCCGTCAGGGACGCCGCGGCGGCGGCCTCGGCCTTCGAGCACGCCAGTTCGTGCAGCACGCCGGTGAGGGCACCGGACGCGTCCCGGACGTAGGTGCCGCCGTCCGGGTCCGGGGTGTCCGGGCCGACACCCATCAGCTCGAGGGCGCGGGAGCTGACCCAGCGGTTGTGCATGGAGTCGTCTCGCAGCAGCACCGGTCGCCCTCCGGCGGCCGCGTCCAGGGCGGCGAGATCCTCGGTGTTCATGATGTCGTCCATGACCGTGGCGCCCACGATGCCGCCGACGACCCACTCGCCCGGGCCCAGCCGCTCGGCCCAGGTGCGCACCTTCTCCAGCACCGCGTCCTTCGGATCGGTGGGCAGCAGCGGGAGCTCCCAGGCCAGCTGCCGCCCGCCGAGCCCCAGATGCGCGTGGACGTCGCAGAAGCCGGGCAGGACCAGTCCGTCGGCCCGGACCACGGGGAGCGCCTCCCCCACGACGGCGCGCACCTGCGCCTCCGTGCCGACCGCTCGGATCCTTCCATCGACGACGGCGAACGCCTCCGCCCACGGGTTCTGCGGGTCGCCGGTCCAGATCTTGTCCGCGGTGACGATGACATCGGTGGGTGCTTCAACGGCCATGCCTGCTCCTCGTGCCTGCGACGGTTCGTGTCGAGAGTGGTGTCCGACAGTCTGTCCGCGTCGTCGGCCGCGGCGGTTGGACGTGCGCGCACGGCGGTTGACGTTGCGTGAACCGCTGGGTGCGCCGGCACCGGGATCGACCCGGCCCGTAGCATGGGCGGAGCTCGGCAGATCGTCGTCCCGGCACAAGGAGCCCCCATGACCAGCATCCCCGCGGAGATCGACACCCCGGACGTCCTGATCGACCGGGACGTGCTCGAGCGGAACATCGAGCGGATGGCCGCGGCCGTGCGCGATCGAGGGCTGCGGCTGCGCCCGCACGCCAAGACGCACAAGGTCCCGGAGATCGCGGCGCTGCAGCTCGCCGCGGGCGCGGCCGGACTGACCGTGGCCACGCTCGGGGAGGCCGAGATCTTCGCCGCGTACGGGGCCGACGACCTCTTCGTGGCGTACCCGCTGTGGGTCGGCCCGCGCCAGGCGGAGCGCCTGCGCCGGCTGAGCGCCACGGCCCGGATCAGTGTCGGAGTGGACTCGGCCGAGGCCGCCACCGCCATGGGCGAGCAGCTGGGGGACGCGGCGGGGGACATCGCCGTGCTGGTGGAGGTCGACAGCGGCCATCACCGCAGCGGGGTCCACCCTGACGCGGCCGCGGACGTCGCCCGGGCGGCGGCCCGGGCCGGGCTGCGCGTCGAGGGCGTCTTCACCTTCCCGGGCCACAGCTACGCCCCGGGGATGCCGGTCGAGGCCGCCGCGCAGGAGCAGCAGGCCCTGGAGCGGGCCGCCGGGCAGCTGGAGGAGGCAGGTTTCGAGGTACCGCGCCGCAGCGGCGGGTCCACGCCCAGCGCGCTGCTGACCGACAGCACCACCGCCACGGAGGTCCGGCCGGGGGTCTACGTCTTCGGCGACGCCCAGCAGCTGGAGCTCGGCCGGTGCGCGCTCGAGGACATCGCCCTGACCGTTGCCTCCACCGTGGTCAGCCGGCACGAGGGCGGGACCGGGGTGCCGCGCCGGGTCGTCCTCGACGCCGGCAGCAAGGTCCTCGGCAGCGACCGGGCGGCCTGGGCCACCGGCCACGGTCGGCTGATGGACCACCCGGACGCACGGATCACGGCCCTGTCCGAGCACCACGCCACCGTCGTCTGGCCCGAGGACGCCCCGCTGCCCGCTCTCGGCGAGCGCCTGCGCGTGATCCCCAACCACGTGTGCCTCACCATGAACCTCGTCGACGACGTGGCCGTGGGGCGCGGCGGGGCGCTGCTGGAGCGCTGGACCGTGGCCGCGCGGGGCCGCAACTCCTGACTCTCGGCCTCCGGCGCGCAGGCCGAGAGGTCAGCCCGGAAGGGCGACGGCCTCAGTTCGGCGGCGGCGGCGGTACGGGCGCACCCTTCGGCGGGGCGATCTTCGGGAACACCCGGGACGGACTCGCCGCCTGCGCCGCCGCGGTCTCCTGACCGTCCGTGTCCCCCGGCCAGGCGCGGCCCGGGGACGGGTCCCACCGGGCCTCGACCACCTTGCGCTGCACGACGATCGCCAGCGCCAGCACCGCCAGGCCGATCAGCGAGATGACCACGATGCCGCCGACGGACCCGATCTTGGCGGCGGAGCCCACGGCGATCCCGAACCAGCCGAAGTCGGCGTCACCGAAGGTGGTGTTCTCCTCACCGAAGGTGCCCAGGACGGACAGCAGGAACGCGGGCAGGAACGTGATGATCAGGCCGTTGACGAAGCCGCCGGCGAGGGCTCCCCGCCGTCCGCCGGTCGCGTTGCCGTAGACGCCGGCGGCGCCGCCCGTGAAGAAGTGGGGCACGAGTCCCGGCAGGATCAGCGCGATGCCGATGGCGGGGTTCAGCCAGACGGAGAGGACGAACAGCCCGACCAGACCCCCCACGAAACTGGAGATGAAGCCCAGCAGCACGGCGTTCTGGGCGTAGGGGAAGACGATGGGCGCGTCGAGCGCCGGTATGGCGCCGGGGACGACCTTGGCGGCGATGCCCTGGAACGCGGGGACGAGCTCGCCCAGGATGGTGCGCACGCCGAAGAGGATGACGGCGACGGCCACGCCGAACTGCAGGCCCTGGGTGATCGACATCATGATGTAGTTGCCCACGCCGGTGGCGCCGCCCTCGAACGCGGTGAAGGCCTCCGCGGTCCCGGCCCGGACCAGGAAGAGCACGGCGAGGACCACGTACATCAGGGCCATGGACAGTGCGGTGGCCACCATCGAGTCGCGGAGGAAGCGCAGCCCCTCCGGCAGCTTCGTGTCCTCGGTGGACCGGCTCTTCTTGCCCACGATCTGCCCCACCGCCCCGGCGGCGATGTATCCGGCGGTGCCGAAGTGCCCGATGGCCACGCTGTCGTCGCCGGTGATCCGGCGGGTCCACGGATGGGCCAGCGCCGGGAGGGACACCATCAGGATGCCGAGGAGCAGGGCCCCGAGCAGGACGGTCACCCAGCTGTCGTAGCCGGCGGTGGCCAGGATGATCGTCAGCATCGTGGCCATGAACAGGACGTGGTGCCCGGTCAGGAAGACATAGCTCAAGGGGGTGAACCGGGCGAGCAGGAGGCTGACGGCGAAGCCGAGGATCATGAGCCACGCGACCTGGGCCCCGTACTGGGCCTGGGCGATCCCGGCGATGGCCTCGTTGGTGGGGATCACGCCCTGGGCGCCGGTGGCGCCCAGGATCATGGAGCCCAGCGGCTCCAGGGAGGCGACGACGAGGGTGGCTCCGGCGCCGATCAGCAGGAAGCCCAGGGTCGCCTTGATGGCGCCGCCGATGATCTGACCGGTGCTCTTGCGCAGGGCGGCCAGGCCCACGGCGGTGATGATGCCGATGAGGAACGCCGGGACGGCGAGGATCTCACTGACCAGGAACTCGGGAATGCTGACGAGCCAGTTCACGGGGTACCTGCCTTCAGACGTCGTAGAGCTCTCGCAGAGCGGCGTCGAGCTCGGTGGTACTGGTGAAGTTCTCGATCACCTTCACGGGGACGCCGACGTCCCCGAGGGTCCGGGCGATCTCCCCGGAGGTGAGGATCAGGTCGGACTCCTTGGCCTTTCCGCGGGCCGAGATGGTGTCGGTGGCCTCGACCGTGAGGTACCGGCTCCAGCCCCAGCGGTCGAGGACCTGTTCCAGGGTGTTCTTCAGGAACAGGCTCGTGCCGAGCCCGTTGCCGCACACGGTCAGGATCTTGTTGCGGCTGTCCGGGCCGCTCCCGTTCCCCTCCCCCGCCGGTTCGGCGGCGGGCGCCTCCGCCCTCGAGTCCCGGGCGGGCGCCGCCGGGGCCTCCTGGGTCAGCACGGCGAGCACCTCCTCGGGCGTCGCGGCCGTGTCCAGGGCGGCCCGCGTCTCCGGCGAGCCCAGCAGCGTGGCCAGGGAGCGCATGGCCTGCAGGTGGGCCTTCTGGTCCTTCGCGGAGAGGGCGACGACGAGGCTCACGGGGTCGTTCGAGGCGTGCCCGAACTCGACCGGCCGGGCGAGCCGGACCCAGGACATCGCGGTGCGGTGCACGGCGTCCGAGGGGCGGGCGTGGGCGAACGCAAACCCGGGCGCCACCACGATGTAGGGGCCCTTCTCCTCGACGCTCATGATCATGGCCTGGGTGTACTCGGCGCTGATGGCCCCCTGCCGCTCGAGCACCTGACCGGCCAGGGCGATGGCGGTGCGCCAGTCCTCAGCCGCTTCGTCCAGACAGATGGATTCGAGGTCCAACAACCGGCTGATCTCAGACATGTCACATATCGTAGCGTACTGGACATACTACTCAGTAGCTATATAGGAATATCTTCCCTGTTCGGAAGGGCGCCGTTCCGGCTCGCCCCGGGGCCTGCGTCCCGGCCGGAATCTGGCAGGCTGGCAGTGGCACCTGCTCCGTCGGCAGGAGGCCACCGGAAGCGCGTCCGCGCACGCGCGCCACGCCCCGTCCTGCCCCAGGAGCCGCCATGAGCACCCCGTCCGAGTCGTGCCCGGAGACCGCCGGGCACCGCAACGCCGGCCGGTCCCCGCAGCCGCACCCTGTCCGGGGCCGCTGAGATGACCTCCCGCACCGTGACGCCGCGGGCCCTGCCGTGGGTGGTCGCCGGCATCGTGCTCGTGGCGCTGAGCCTGCGCGGGCCGATCATCGCCCCGACCCCCGTCATCACGGAGATCCAGTCCGACCTCGGGCTCTCGGCGGCGACCGCGGGCCTGCTCACGGGCCTGCCGGTGCTGCTCTTCGCCCTGGTCACCCCGCTGGCCTCGAAGCTCATCGGACGCCTCGGGCCGGAGGCGGCGATCCTGATCTGCCTGACGGGCGTGCTGGCCGGGACCGTCATCCGCTCCGCCGGCCCCGCCGCGGTGGTCCTGGCCGGCACCGTGGTCATCGGCGCCGCGATCGCCGTGGGCAACATCGTGGTCCCGGTGATCATCCGCCGCGACGTCTCCTGGCGCCGGATCCCCACGGTGACCGCCGCCTACACCGCAGCCCTCAACGTCGGGTCGATGATCACCGCCCTGGGCACCGCGCCGCTGGCCGCCGCCGTCGGCTGGCGCTGGGCGCTGGCCGCCTGGGGCGCCCTGACCGTGGTGGCCCTGGTCTTCTGGCTGGGCGTGGCGCGCCGCCGGGCCGGCACGCCGACCGCGCCCCGCACCTCCCCCGCCGAACCGCCCACCACCACGGGGGCCTCGGGAACGACCCGGGGCACGGGCCAGGTCCGGCGCATCGGCTGGTGGCTGACCCTCGCCTTCTGCGGCCAGGCCTTCTCCTACTACTCCATCACCGCCTGGCTGCCCACCCTGCTGGCCGACACCCGCGGGCTGAGCCTGGCCGCCTCCGGGGCCGGCGCCTCGCTGTTCCAGGTCGCCGCCATCGCCGGGGCCCTGGGCGTGCCCCCGCTGGCCGCCCGCACTCCGCCATGGGTGCCGGTGGCCGTCGTCGGCGCCCTGTGGATCACCCTGCCCGTGGGGCTGCTGATCGCGCCCGAGGCCTACCTGGGATGGTCCGTCATCGGCGGCATCGCCCAGGGCGGGGGCTTCACCGTGATCTTCTCGGTCGTCTCGCGCATCGTGCGCTCCGATGCCGAGGCCGCGGCGACCTCCGCCCGCGTCCAGGGCAGCGGCTACCTGGCCGCGACCGTCGGCCCGCCCCTGGTCGGCGCGCTGAACTCCGTCACCGGGGGCTGGACCGTCCCCCTGCTGGTCGTGCTGGGCGCCACCACCGTCTTCCTGGCCGGCGGCCTCCTGGCCGTGCGGGAGACCCGGCGCCGCACGTAGGGGCCTCCGCGCCGGGGCATCCGTTCTCAGTCCAGCTCCACCACGGTGATCGGCAGGGGCAGGGCCTCCGCGGTGAACGTGGTCTGCTCGGAGAACGGCACGCCCGCCTCGTCCCGCCCGAAGCACAGGGCCAGCACCTCCCCCGCGTCGGCGCCGGCCATCAGGGTCCAGTGCTGGCCGACGGCGTCCACGGCGTGGGCCTGGTGGTCGAGGTCCGCTTCTCCCTCGACGTCGGTGAAGCGGGCGCGGTAGGCCTCGAGCTCCTCGGGGGTCTGCAGCACTCCGGCGGAGACGATCGCCTCCTCGTCGCCGGTGACGGCCGGGGCCACCGGGTAGGCGATGCGGAACGGCGGCTCGAGCACCTCCAGCAGCTCCCGGGCGGGGGTGGCGTCGTCGCCGCGCAACCAGAGCCGGCCCGTCCCGTCGACGAAACCCGTGTACTCCTCGTCGTTGGGATAGAAGCAGAGGAAGCCCGAGCCCGGGATGCGCGCGGCCAGCCCGGTGAGGTCCGCGGCGTGCTCCACGGTCAGGAAGCGGGTGAGGGGCTCCAGCGGCAGGGGTTCCACGGGCGATGTCTCCTAGCGGGGCGGCAGAGGGGGGCGGGGCGGCGGGACGGCGACGAGGTGGTCGCGCCCGGACGCTCTACGCTACGCCGTCGCCGCCGGGTCGCGGTTCCCCTCCAGGAACCGGGGGACGTGGCGCCGTGACGTGGCGCCGTGACGTGCCGCCGCGTGTTCCGGACGGGACCGGAAGGTCGGTGGCGAGTCGCTCGGGCGTCATCCCGGGGTTCCCCGTCGGCCGGGTCGAGATCCCGGCCCCCGGGTCGGGGTCTTCTGCTGCCGGCGGCGTTCGTGCCTGGCTGCGAGCCAGACAGTGGCGAGCATCAGGGCGAGCACTTCGGCGAAGCCCAGGATCGCCGCCCACGGCATCGTGATCTCACCGCCTTGGAGGTTGTTGTAGAAGGACCCCAGGGGCACCAGCAGCGGCCACAGGACCAGCACACTGCGCACCAGGGCGAACGCGACCGCGTAGACCACCCCGAGGCCGAAGAGGAAGAGCATCTCCGAGGCGCCCATGCCGTAGCCGACGTGATAGGCGGCGTACAGAATCGCAGCTGCGCCGATACCGGCCACGGACCCGAAACCGGCTTCCAGCCGGTTCTGCACGAAGCCTCGGAAGAAGACGACTTCGAAGAACCCGACGGTCAGGGACAGCGCCAGCAACGGTGCCCAGTCCACCGGCTGGGGCAGGTCGTAGCCCCACAGCGTGAGTGCGAACTGCACCGCGGCCAGGCCCGCGCCCAGCGCCAGCGTCCGGCCGAGGTCGTCCCGGCGGAAACCGAGTTCGGACAGACTCCTTCCGCGGATCCAGGTGGTGTAGACGACCGGGCCCACCACGCCGAGCAGCATCCCGGCGGCGAACGAGAGGAACAGGCCCAGGGTGTTCTGCTGGGTGAACCCCCGGAAAGCCAGCCAGAACAGGGCCACGACGCCGAGATAGAGCCCGGCCACCACGGCAAGGTCCAGCCGGTCCACGTGCAGCGCCCAGCGGGCCCTGGTGCCGGGGACGACCAGCACCAGGGCCAGGGCCGCCACCGGGACGGCGATTCCGTAGAGCACCTGGTTGCCGGCACCGAGCAGCAGCAGGGCCAGCACGAGAAAGACCGGCCACACCAGGTGGTGGAGCGAGCGTGCCGGCACGTTCATCGCCGGCTCCTCTCCGCGACGGCCCGCCCGGCACGGACCGCGCCCCGGACGTCGACGACCGCCTGGACGGGCCCGCCTGCGACGGGCCGGTGCGTCTGCCTGATCAGAGGTGCGGTATCGGTCAGCATGTCCGGGCCTTCTCCGCCTGTGGGCAGGAAGGTCCCCGGCCCTGGGACCGCCACGTTAACTCCGGTCGGTGACCGGCACCTACGCCCGTGGACGTTCCCGCGGATCTATGACGCCCACGCGGCGACGAACCTGCCGATGGCTTTCGGCCAGGAGGACGGCGATCCCGCCGTGCCGCCCGGGGACCCGGTCGCTGTCGGGCCCCGCCACGAGATCCGGTTGACGTCTTGACGGAATCTTGAGGATCCCGCGAGGTCAGCGCCAAAGGCGCCCGGCACTCTGGAATCAGATCGGCTCCGGATGCCCCGGGGCCATGGACACGGCCCCACGGGCCGCACACGTCACCGGCCCCGAAGGGGGCCGGCACCACAGGGGGAGTCATGAGCGTCATGCCACGAGCGGAGAAAACCGATCCAGGGGGACTGGATCATGCACTGATCCGGCCCACCCGCCGGCTGGTGGGCATCGACGCGGCCCGGGGCCTGGCACTGATCGGGCTGATGGCGATCCACATCCTGCCGTCCTGGAACGAGGAGACCGGGGAGGCCAGCGTCACCTGGCGGATCTTCTCCGGGGACTCCGCGGCCCTGTTCGCCCTGCTGGCCGGGGTCGGGCTGGCGCTGACCTCCGGCGGGCGCCACCCGCACGAGGGCAGGACGATGACCGCCGACCGGATCGGGCTGGCCGTGCGAGCCGTGCTGATCGCGATCGTGGGGCTGTGGATCGGCACCCTGATGCCCGAGGACCCGCCCGCCTACAACATCCTCATCTACTACGGGATGTTCTTCCTGCTGGCGATCCCCTTCCTGCACGCCGGCCCGAAGGTGCTCTTCATCTGTGCGGCGGTCTTCGGCCTGGTGTCCCCGCTGCTGATGCAGGGTCTGCTCAACGAGCTGCCCGCCTGGAGCTCCTACAACCCGACGCTGACCACCGTGCTCGCCGAGCCCGGGGCCACGGCCTCCCAGCTGCTGCTCACCGGGTCCTACCCGGCCCTCCCGTACATGACCTACCTGCTGGTGGGGATGGGTCTGGGCCGGCTCAACCTGCGCAAGTCCGAGGTCCAGATCCGGCTGCTGGTCACCGGCATCGGGGTGGCGATCTTCGCCCAGGCCACCTCCTACTTCCTGCTCTACGCCTTCGGCGGCTACCAGCGGCTGCTGGACGCCTCGGCGATGGGCGAGGAAGAACTGGCCGAGGTCCTGATCTGGGGACCGGACTCCCTGCCCACCTCCACGGTGTGGTGGCTGGCGATCGCCACCCCGCACACCAACACCCCGCTGGCGATCGCGGCCAGCCTGGGAGTGAGCCTGGCCGTTCTCGGGGCCTTCCTGCTGATCGCCCGCAAGGCCGAGGCCTGGCTGCTGCCGCTCTCAGCGATGGGGGTCATGACCCTGACCCTCTACACCGCCCACCTGGTGGCCCTGTCCTTCGAGGCCCACTACGACCAGCCCTACCTCTGGTACGTCCTCCACCTGGTGGTCGCGGCCCTGTTCGCGGTGGCCTGGCACCGGGCCCTGGGCCAGGGCCCGCTGGAGCGGGTGATCGGGCTGTCCGTGAAGGGCACCCGCCGGGCCGTGCTCGGCGGGACCTCCGGGAGGTCGGGGACCTTGCACGGGTAGCTCGACGCTGCACCCCCACGGGCCGTGCCCGTCACCAGGCCCCGAGGCTCGGGGGGCGGGTACGGCCCGTCGTCGTGCTCAGGCCTCGGGTCCGGGCGTCCGCTCGGCGGGCCGGTGGCGGGGCAGGTGGATCCGGAAGCTGGCCCCGTGACCGGGACCGTCACTGGTGGCCTCCAGCGTCCCGCCCTGGGCCTCGACCAGGGCCTTGCTGATCGCCAGCCCCAGCCCCGAGCCGCCGCGGTGGGCCTCCCGGCCGGTGTTCGCGCGGTAGAAGCGCTCGAAGACGTGCGGGAGGTTCTCCGCGCTGATGCCCTCCCCCGAATCGGTGACCGTGTAGGTGACCGCCTCCGGGGCGTGGTCGGTGCGCAGGACGATGGTGCCCCCGGGAGGGGTGTGCCGCAGGGCGTTCTCCAGCAGGTTGCTCAGCACCTGGCCCATCCGCTCCGGGTCCAGCGGCAGCGCGGTGACCTCCATACCGGTGCTCACGGAGGTGATCGACACGCCCTTGCCCACGGCGTCGGGCTCGATGGCCGCGACCGCCTGGGCCGCCAGGTGCTGCGGGTCCTGGGAGGTGAGCTGCAGGCGGGTCATGCCCTCCTCGGCGGCGGTGAGCTGGCGGATGTCGCGGGCCAGGCGCTCCAGGCGGGTGATCTGGGCGTTGAGGATCCCGGTGGTGTGTTCGTCGAGTTCGACCACCCCGTCCTCGATGCCCTCCAGGTGGCCCTTGAGGCTGGCCAGCGGGGTGCGCATTTCGTGGGCCAGATCGGCCAGCATCTGGCGCCGTGTGGTGTCCACCGCACTGAGCTTGGCCGCCATCTCGTTGAAGGAGGAGGCCAGGGCGTCGAACTCCGGGCCCAGTTTGGTGGAGGTGACGCGCACGTCGTAGTTGCCCGCGGCCACCTCACCGGCGGCGGTGCTGAAAGAGGCCAGGGACCGCCCGATCGTGCGGTAAAGGTAGAAGGTGAGCATCCCGGCGATGTAGAGCGCCGGCAACCCGCCGATGGCCAGGGCCGTGAGACTCACCGAGCGGAAGGCGTCCTGAAGGTGCACCAGCCCGAGGGCCTCATCGGCGTGACCGGCCTCGATGAGCTCGTGGTAGAACATGGTCGGCCCGACCAGCACCGCGGTCACGACCACAATGAGCAGCCCCACCAGCAGCACCGCGGTCTGGGCCAGCATCAGCCGCACGGTCAGCGGCCCCCAGGCCCGGGTGCGGCCGGTGGCGGTGGTACTCATCGCCCGGTGCCCATCCGGTAGCCGATGCCGCGGATCGTGTGGATGAACCGCGGGCTGGCTGCCTCGTCGCCGAGCTTCTTGCGGATCCGCCCGATGTGCACGTCCACCAGGTGCGCGTCCCCGGTCCAAGCCGTGTCCCAGACCAGCTCCACCAGCTGCCGGCGGGAGAGCACCAGCTGCGGGCGGGCCGCCAGCGCGGCCAGCAGGTCGAACTCGATCCGCGTCAGCACCACCGGTTCCCCGCCCAGGTGGACCTCGCGGGAGTCCTCGTCCACCACGAGGTCACCGATCACCAGCTCCTGCTCCTGCGAGGGGGGTGCCCCAGGAGCAGGCTGTGCGCGGGCCCGGCGCAGCATGGCCTGGACCCGGGCCACGAGCTCGCGCGGGCTGAACGGCTTGGTGACGTAGTCGTCGGCGCCCACCGACAGGCCCACGATCTTGTCGACCTCGTCGTCGCGGGCGGTGAGCATCAGCACGTGGCAGTCCGAGAAGGTCCGCACCTGACGGCACACTTCTATCCCGTCGATCCCCGGCAGCCCCAGATCCAGCACCAGCACGTCCGGGGCGAACTCCCGCACCGCGGCCACGGCCTCGGCGCCGTCGTGCCGCACGGCGACCTCCAGCCCGGCCTTGCGCAGATAGCCTGCGACCAGCTGCGCGAGGTCGATCTCGTCGTCGACCACCAGGACGCGGCCTGTCGGCGGTGAGGACATGGTGGCTCCTTCCTCGAGGCGCCCGTTCGGGGCCGGGCGGCTGGGCACAGGTCAGTCGTGGACGGGTTCGCCGGTGATCCGGTGGTCGGCGTGGTTGACGATCTCGCGGATCAGACGGACCAGGTGACCGTCCGGCACGGAGTAGATCACGTGCCGGCCGGCCTTGTGCGTGTCGACCATCCCGGACAGCCGCAGCTTGGCCAGGTGCTGACTCACCACGGTGCGCGGCGCCCCCGTCGCCCGGGTGAGCTCGGTGACGCTGCGTGCTTCGTGGGTGAGCAGCCACAGCAGGTGCAGGCGGGTCGGCTCGGCCAGCAACCGCAGTGTTGCGGTCGCGGCCGCCAGGTGCTCCGGGTCCGGGGCCGCCTCGTGACGCAGGGACGCGGCGCCCGTGGTGGTCTCAGTCGTGGTGTTCACGGTCCCCATCCTCCCCCACCACACTGGAGCGCATTGGGTCCCGAGGCCAGGAGGCCGTCGCGACCCCGGCCCCGACCACGGCGATCGCTGTCAGCACGGCCGCCGACCAGCCCAGCCCGGCGGAGGCGCCGATCCACCCGGCCACCGGATAGGTGACGATGAAGCAGGCGTGGGAGAGCGAGAACTGGGCGGTGAACACGTACGGCCGGGTGGTCTCGTCCGAGGCGTCGCGCAGCAGGCGGGCCGAGGGCGTCAGCACTGCCGAGGTGGCCGCGCCCAGCAGCATCCACAGGCCCAGCAGTGCCCACCACCCGGTGTCCGCGCCGGCCCGGAAGGACAGCAGCGTGGTGGCCAGCAGCACCGGCGGAATGGCGCCGGCGCCGGTGAGCATCACCGCCCGGTTGCCGAACCGGTCCAGGGCCGCAGGAGCGCACAGCGCCACCACCATGGACCCGATGCCGAAGGCCGCGAGGGCGAGCGCCAGATCCGTCTCGGGACGCCCCATCACCTCGCGGACGTAAACCACCGTGTTCACCAGCACCAGAGCGGTCGGGGCCGCCACCGCGAGATCCAGGGCCAGCAGGGAGCGCAGCAGGGGCGTGCCCCGGAAGATCCGGGCTCCCAGAGTGGTCCGGTGCCACAGAGAGCCCTGTTCTCCACGTCCTGCCGCTCCGGCCGGCACCGCCGCGGCGAGCACCAGGACAGCGGAGGCCACGAAACCTCCGGCGGTGCCCAGGAACAGGTCGTGGTAGCTGAGCACGGTCAGCGCCACCGCGGCCAGTGCCGGGCTGACCAGGGCCTCCAGATCGTAGGCCAGCCGCGACAGGGACAGCGCGCGCGTGTAGTCGCGCTCCCGCGGCAGCACCGCCGGGATCACCGACTGGAACGCCGGCGTGAAGGTCGCCGAGGCCGCCTGGAGCACGAACACCACCGCGTAGACCTGCCACACCTCGGTGATCACCGGCAGGCACAGGGCCATCGCCGCCCGGAGGACATCGGCCCCGACCAGCACCGGCTTCACCGGCAGTCGGGCCACCGCGGCGTTGACCACGGGGGCCACTCCCACGTAGGCGATCATCTTGATCGCCAGTGCCGTGCCCAGCACCGCCCCGGCGCGGGCTCCGGCCAGGTCGAAGGCCAGCAGCCCCAGCGCCACGGTCAGCAGTCCGGTGCCGAGCAGGGCCACCACCTGGGCGGTGAACAGCCGTCGGTAGACCCGGTCGCCCAGAAAGCTCAGCATGCCGCCTCCTCGCGTGCACGTGTGCGCCTACGTGCACATGAACTGTAGCAGGGCGGACCCTCGAAGGCACTGACCGTCCCGACGGCGGCGGCGACGCAGCAGCCCGGAGGTGACCGTCCCGGCCGCTGTGGCCGGCACGCCGGCGGTGCCGCCGGTGCCGCCGTCGCCGCCCTGACGGGGCCGGACGTCTAGGCGCAGCCCAGCGCGGCGCGCAGCGCCTCGAGGTTGGTGCGCATGACCTGCTGGTAGTCGGCGTTCTCGTCGACCTGGCTCTCCACCGGGTCCAGGACTGCCGTCTCGATCCCGTGCTCGGCCGCCAGGGTCTCGGCGACCTTCGGGTTGACCGAGGACTCCGAGAACACCGTGGTGACGCCCTCGGCCTCGACGACCTCGCCGATCTCGGCCAGCCGGGCCGGGGAGGGCTCGGTGTCGGGCTCCAGACCGGCGATGGCCACCTGCTCCAGGTCGTACTTGTCCGCCAGGTACCCGTAGGCGTCGTGGGAGACCACGATGGTGTTCCGCTCGCACGTGGCCAGTCCCGCGGCGAACTCCTCGTCCAGGGCGGCCAGCTCCGTGGTCAGCTGCTCGGCGTTGGACTCGTAGGCCGCGGCGTTGTCCGGGTCGACCTCGGCCAGCTCGTGGGCGACCTCCGTGGCCACCGCGGCGAGCCGGGCGGGGTCCAGCCAGAAGTGCGGGTCCTCTCCCTCGTGGCCGTGCCCGTCGTCACCGGCGGGCTCCTCGACGGGCGCCCCGTCACGGTGGCCCTCTTCGCTGTGGGACGCCTCGGCCTCCTCGTGCTCCTCGGCGGAGTGTGCCTCCTCGCCCTCCACGCCGGCGTGCACCGCGTCGAGGGCGTGCTCGGGCGCAGCCTGGGCCACGGCGTCGTCGACCGCCGACTGGAACCCGGAGAGGTACACGACTGCGTCCGCGGTGCGCAGCCCGTCGACGGCGGCCGGGGACAGCTCCAGGTCGTGCGGCTCGGCCCCGGCGGGGGTCAACGACTCCACCTGCACGAGGTCCCCGCCGACGCGTTCGGTGACGTACTGCAGCGGGTAGAAGGAGGCCTGCACGGTCAGCCCCTCCCCCGCGTCACCCGCGGTGCCGGCCGAGGGGTCGCCCGAGCCGGAGGCGCAGGAGGACAGCGCGAGAGCGGCGGCCAGGGACAGCGGGGCGATGAGAGCGCGCGACAGGATCATGAGAACAATTCTCAGACAACCTGAGAATGATTGTCAAAAAAACCTCCGGCGCGCGGACGCTCAGAAGGCGGGCCGGCAGGCGGCGCAGATCCCGTGGAGCTCGATGGCGTGGGAGACCTCCGTGAACCCGTGCCGGCGGGCGGTCCGGGTGGCCCACCGCTCGACCGCGGTCTCGGCCACCTCCACGGTGCGGCCGCAGCGGCGGCACACCAGGTGATGGTGGTGCTCGGTGCGCCGGCACCGGCGGTACCGGGTCTCCCCTCCCGGGGCGGCGAGGGAGTCGACCTCCCCGGCCTCGACCAGGGCGTTGAGGTTGCGGTAGACGGTGGCGAGGGAGACGGACTCCCCCTCCTCCCCCAGCATGGCGTGGAGCTGCTGGGCCGAGCGGAACTCGGGGGTGCGGGCGAGCAGCTCGATCAGGGCGGAGCGCTGCCGAGTGGTCCGGGACATGGTCATGCTCCTCGCAGCTGGAGGTCGTCCTCGACGTCGTGGAGGCGATCGGCGCCGTGCGGTGCGCCGTGGCGCCGGGCGCGCCCCAGGAGGGGGCGGGCGATCAGCGCCAGCACGTAGCAGGCGATGGCCAGCACCACGATCGTGGCCCCGGGGGACAGCGGGTGGAAGTAGGTGATGGACAGGCCGGTCACGCAGACCCCGGCCCCGACGGCCATGGCCGTGCCCATGGTTCCGGCGAAGGAGCGGGTGACCAGCTGGGCCACGGCCACCGGGACGATCATCACGGCGGAGACCAGGAGGACGCCGACCACGCGCATCGACACGGAGACGGTGAAGGCGGCCATGACGGCCACCATGATGTTCAGCGCCCGGACCGGCAGCCCGGTGGCGAGGGCGAACTCCTCGTCGTGGCACAGGGAGAACAGCGCCGGGCGCAGTCCGAGCCCCAGTCCGAGGACCACCGCGGCCAGCCCGGCGGTGAGCCAGACGTCCAGGGGGGTGACCGTGGCGATGGACCCGAAGAGGTAGCCGGTGAGGTTCGCCGACGTACCGCCGGCCAGCCCGATCAGCAGCACTCCGCCGGCGATGCCGCCGTAGAACAGCAGGGCCAGCGCCACGTCGCCGCTGGTGCGCCCCTTGGTGCGCATCACCTCGATGAGCACCGCGCCGATGACCGCTGCGACCACCGCCCCGGGAACGGCCAGCGAGTCGTGCGGGGTGAGCCCGGCCGCGGAGCCGGCCAGCCAGCCCATGGCCACCCCGGTCAGGGCCACGTGGCCGATGCCGTCGCCGAGCAGGGCCAGGCGCCGCTGGACGAGGTAGGTGCCGATCACCGGCGCGGAGATGCCCACCAGGGCGGCGATCAGCAGACCGCGCTGCATCAGCGGGCTGGCCAGCATGGCGGCGAGAGTCTCGAGCATGGTCACTGCGGCTTTCCGTGGAGATCGGGGGCTGTCGGAACGGCGGAGGGCGCGTCCCCGTGGGGGTGCAGGTGCTCGTGATCGGGGGCGTCGTGCCCCGGAGCCGGCAGCGGCGGACTGCCGTCGTGGACGATGCGTCCCTGGCGCAGCACCACGGCGCGGTCCAGCAGAGGGGCCAGCTCGCCCAGCTCGTGGAGCACGATCAGCAGCGTGGTGCCGTCGGCCTGCAGCTGTGTGAGGATGCGGGCCATGGCCTCCTTGGAGACCTGGTCCACCCCGGACAGGGGCTCGTCCAGCAGCAGCAGCCGGGGCCGGCGCACCAGTGCCCGGGCGATCAGCACCCGCTGCTGCTGCCCGCCGGAGAAGATCGCCACGCTCTCGCGCGCCCGGTCGGCCAGCCCGACCTGCTCCAGGGCGTCGAGGCACGCGCGCCGGGCGCCGGCGCCCGGGCGCAGGCGGCGGTGCCCCGTGAGCCCCGAGGCGACGACCTCGAGTGCGGTGGCCGGCACCCCGGCGCCGACGCCGACGCGCTGAGGGACGTACCCGATGCGCGACCACGGCACGGCCCGGCGCGCACCGGTGACGTCGGCACCGAACAGGCGGGCCTCGCCGGAGTCGATGGGCACGATGCCGAGCAGGGACTTGATGAGGGTCGACTTCCCGGAGCCGTTGCCGCCCATCAGGGCCACGGCCTCGCCGTCGGCCACGGTCAGGTCCACCCCGCGCAGCACCGGAGCGGCGCCCAGGACCACGGTGAGGTCCTCCGTGCGGATCGCCGAGCGGTCCGCACGAGCCGTCACCGGCGGAGGAGAGGAAGATTTCATGAGATCCATTCTCAGGAAAATGAGAACCATGGTCAATTCGGCCCCGGCACCGGGGTCCGCCGTGCCGGTGGGGCGGCCGGCCTCCGGCGCCGGGGCCGAGGGCCCGCGTCGCCGTCCATCGACCCAGGAGGCAGTCCCATGACCCGCAAGAGCGCCCCCGCGGTCTCCCGTCGCACCTTCTGAGTTCTCGGCGCGGCGGAGGCGGGACCCTCGGCCCAGCGAGGCCGAAGAGCCCCGCGGAGGCCGGGACACCGCAGCGGCGTGACCAGCAGTGGCGTCCGGCGCCGACCGGCTCGTCCATCCGCACTCCGTGACCGGGATTTCTTCACGGAATCTTCAAGGCCGAGGGCTTCACGCCGTGAGATCAGCAGTTTACTGTCGGTTGCATGGCGGGCCGGCTCCGACCGGTCCGCACCATGGCAGAACGGACGAAGGAGCGAGACCATGACCCACGTGACCTCGATGCTCGAGACCTACCCGAAGGGCCTGGGAGACATCGACCGGCAGAAGCTGGCCGAGTGCATCGCCGCCTGCTTCGAGTGCGCGCAGACCTGCACCGCCTGCGCCGACGCCTGCCTGGCCGAGGACATGGTCGCGGATCTGACCACGTGCATCCGCAAGAACCTCGACTGCGCCGACATCTGTGTAAGCACCGGACGTGTGCTCTCCCGCCAGACCGGCAACAACGTGGAGGTCACCCGTGCGGCGCTCGAGGCGTGCCGGGCCGCCTGCAAGGCCTGCGGCGACGAGTGCGAGCAGCACGCGAGCATGCACGAGCACTGCAAGGTGTGCGCCGAGGCCTGCCGCCGTTGCGAGCAGGCGTGCGCCGACCTCCTCAGCGCGCTGGGCTGAGCCCGGCGCAGCGCTGACGTGACCGCCGGGACGGCCGGTGCTCCGGCCGTCGCGGTGGTCACCGGGACGACACGTCTCGATCGGTGGGAGGGCACCGCCCGGTAGGACGGTCTGCGCCCACCGATCGACGACGAAGTTCGAGGTGCCGACCGCGCGGAAGGAGGAGACCGTCGTGTACTCCGGGATCGTGGCCATGGCCCTGGTGGCGCTGTCGCTCGTCGTTCTGCTCCACGCGCTGCACCGCGTTGCCGCCGTCACGGCAGACCCGTTGACGGTGCTGCCCGCTCAATCCGGGTGGATGCCGCAGGAGCACGCGCTGTCCCGGTTTCACGCCCGCTGGTACCTCGCCTCCATCGTGTTCCTGGCCTTCGACGTCGAGATGCTCTTCATGTATCCGTGGGCCGTGGTCGTGATCGAGAAGGGGATCTCCGCGGTGGTGGAGATGTTCCTGTTCCTCGGGGCCCTGCTCGTCGCCGTGGCCTGGGCCTGGCGAGAGGGAGCCTTCCGATGGGCCTGAGCGGAATCCTCGCCCGATCCGCCGTCCGGGCCGCCCAGGTCCTCGTCGTCGAGGTCCCGGGACACGGGGCGACCCGCATGGAGGTCGAGCACCAACTGCTCCGCCGCGGGTGGCGACCGGCATGGACACCCGCGGACGCGGACGTGCTCGCCGTGTGCGGCGCACCCGGCCCCGAGCTCGCGGGGCTCGTGGAGCGCCTCTGGGAGCAGATGCCCGGTCCCCGCGTCCGCGTCGACATCGCCTCCCCCGCTGCGGTGGGCTCCGCCCTCGACGACGCCGCGGCGCTCCTGCTCGACACCCCCCATCACCGGACGGACGCCCAGGAGCGGGCGCAGGAGCCCGAGATTCCCGAGGACCCGGATCATGGGGGTCACGGGGGCATGGACCACGGCGAGATGGACCACGGCGAGATGGACCACGGCGGTCATGGCGGCATGGACCACAGCGGGCACGGTGGGATGGACATGGCCCCGGAGGGGATCCCCTTGGCCGAGGGCGGGGAGGACCGTGACGGACTGGAGATGGACGTGCTCCATCTCCCGCTCGGTCCCGTGCTGCCGTTCTGGCCGGCCGGCCTCGTGCTGCGCTGCTCGCTGCAGGGGGATGTCGTGGTCGACGCCGACGCCTCCGTCGTCGACAGCGAGGACCACCCCGCCGAGGACGACGACAAAGACGACGGAGGGGACGACGGCGGGGACCACGGGACCGGAGCGACCGCCCCGCACCCGGGGCCCGCGCCCGCCGCGGTGGTGCGGTGCGACCGGACCATGGCGCTGCTGGCACTCGCCGGGGCCGAGGACGCGGCGGCCTGCGCCCGCCGCGCCCGGGACGCCCTTCGGCACGGCGATCAGGGCGCCGCCCGGGCCGCCGCCGAGCGCCTGCACCGGACGGTCCGGAGGTCGCGGCTGCTGCGCTGGTCGCTGCGGGGCGTGCTGCCGCTCGCCCCGTCCGACCTGGAGCACCACGGGCTGCCCCGGCACTGTCTCGGGGACGCCCACGACCGGCTGCTGTCCCGGGTGGAACAGATCCGGGTCGAGACCGGCGACACGGAGGCGGCCCCGGTGGAGGACGGCGCGGTGCCGTGGGCGGCGCTGCCGGACCTGGTGACCGGACTGGAGCTGGCCTCCGTGCGGTTGGCCGTGGCGAGCCTGGATCTCGATCCGCATCCTGCCGTCCGGGAGGTGGGGAGTGTCTGAGAGCGTGGTGACGACCGTTCCCGGCGGATGGGCCGTGCTGGCGGGGATCCTCCTGTGCGGCCTGGCCTTCTTCGCCGTGGCCCTGGATGCGGTGCTCTCGGCCCGGGCGCAGGGCGGCAGCGGTGGCTGGACGGCACCCCTGGACCGCACAGCCCGTCTGATCCGGCAGCGGCGCCGGACCACCGTGGCCGCGGACACCCTGCTGTGGCGGGTCGGTGGCGCGGGCATGCTGGTCGGGGCGTTCCTGATGATCGCGGTGATCCCGCTGGGCCGGTGGACGCTGGCGGACCTGGACGTCGGCGTCGTGTGGTTCAACACCGTGGACGTCATGGTCTGGGCGCTGGTCTGGCTCGCGGGGTGGGGCGCGAACTCCGCCCACGGCCTGGTGGGCGGCTACCGTTTCCTGGCGCACGGGCTGGCCTACGAGCTGCCGCTGATGTTCGCCCTGGTGGCCCCGGCGATCGCCGCCGGCAGCCTGGCCGTGGGGGACGTCGCCGCGGCCCAGGACGGCGTGTGGTTCGTGGTCTGGATGCCGGTGGCGTTCCTCGTCTTCCTCGTCGGCGTGACGGGCTTCTCCGTGTGGGGTCCGTTCGCCCCGGCCCTGGCCGCCGACATCGGCGGCGGCGTGCTGGCCGAGCTCTCGGGGGTCGACCGCCTCGTCCTCCAGGCCGGGCGCTACCTGTTCCTGACCGCCGGCGCCGCCTTCTCGGTGCCGATCTTCCTCGGCGGCGGCGCCGGGCCCGTCCTGCCCGACTGGGCGTGGGTGCTCGTGAAGACCCTGCTGGTGCTGGCGGTGCTCGTGGGGTTGCGGCGGAGGATCCCGCTGCTGCGCCCGGACCGGTTCATGGAGATCGGCTGGGTGGTCCTGCTCCCGGCCGCCGTGCTCCAGGACCTGGTCGTGTCCCTCGTCGTCGTCTGGAAGGGCTGAGCCGTGCTGGTCGGAATCGTGTTCTGGGTGCTCGCCGTGGTGGCGGTGGCCGCGGGGGCGCTCGTGTTCGTGGTGGATTCCATGGCCCGGGCCACCTATGCCCTGGCGCTGTCCTTCATCGCCGTGGGGGTGCAGATCCTGCTGCTGGGCCAGAGCTACCTGGGGATCATCACGATCCTCATGATGGTGATGGAGATGGCGGTGATGGCGGTCTACATGGTGATGTTCATGGGCATGAACCCGGCGCTGATGCCCATGGACATGACCCACGGGAAGAAGACCGCGATCGGCGCCTCGGCCGGGGTCTTCGTGCTGCTGGCCGCCGGCGCCCTGCTCGTCCCGTGGCCGCAGCGGCGCGGCGCCCCGCCCGAGGACCTCACGCACGCGCTGGGCCTGGAGATCATGGGCGAGAAGATGCTGGTCATGGCCGTGGTGGGTCCGGTCATGGTCGCCACCATCGTGGCCGGAGTGGTCCTGGCCGCCCACCGCACCCGCTACGACCGGCTCGGTGACGACCTGCGCCGCCGCCCGGCCGACGACCCGCAGCCGGGAGGGGTGGGCCGATGACCCTCGACGCCGTGCTGGTCGTGGCCGCCGCGCTGTTCGCGGTGGGGCTCTACGGCGCCCTGTCCCAGCAGGTGGTGGTGATGGTGATGATGGGCCTGGAGCTGATGATCAACGGGGTGCTCCTGGCCGCGGCAGGGTTCTGGTGGTTCCTCGCCCCGGACCCCTCCGGGCAGGTGCTGCTGCTGGTGATCCTGGCGGCCATGACCGTGGAGATGGCCATGGGCTTCGCCGTGGCCACGCTGCTGCACCGCAGACGGCAGACCGACATGACGGACATGGCCGAGGAGCTCTCCCGATGACCGCGGCCCAGGCCGTGCTGCTCGCCGTGGTGGTGCTCCCTGGCAGCGTGGGCGCGGTGCTCGCTCTGAGCAGGGCGGAGCGGGCCGCGGCCCCGGTCGCGGTGCTCACCGCCGCGGTGACCACGGTGCTGGCGGTCGCTGCCGCCCTGACCCGGCCCGCCCTGTCGTCCCCGTTCGTAGCCGGCGCCGACTTCGCGCTGGAGGTCGACGCCCTCGCAGCACTCACCCTCCCGATGGTCGCGGGAGTGACTCTCCTGGTGCTGGTCTTCGCGGCCGGCAGCATCCGGGCGGCACGGCCCCGCTTCCACGGGCTGATGCTGGTCTTCGCCGCCGCGGCCCTGACCACGGCCGCGGCCGCCAGCCTTCCGGCGCTGCTGTTCGCCTGGGAGCTGATGGGCGCCACCTCCTACGCCCTGATCGGGTTCTGGTGGCGGGACTCCGCTCGCGTCTCGGCCGGGCTCACCGCCTTCGTCACGACCCGCACCGCGGACCTGGGGCTCTACATCGCCGCCGGCGCCGCCCTGGCCGGCGGCGCCGGGATGGCCCTGGCCGACCTCCCCGCGGCGGAGGACCCGTGGCGGCACGTGCTCGCGGCCGGGATCCTGGTGGCCGCGCTGGGCAAGGCGGCGCAGCTGCCCTTCTCGTTCTGGCTCTCCGGGGCGATGAAGGGCCCCAGCCCGGTGAGCGCGCTGCTGCACTCGGCGGCGATGGTGGCCATGGGCGGCTACCTGCTGCTGCGCGTGGAACCGCTGCTCGCCTCCACCGGGTGGGCGGGCCCGGCCGCGGCATGGATCGGGGTGGCCACCGCGGTGCTGATGGGGATCGTGGCCCTGGCCCAGCGGGAGCTCAAGCAGCTGCTGGCGGCATCGACGGTGGCGCAGCTGGGCTTCGTGGTGCTGGCCGCCGGGGTGGGCGCCGTCAGCGGCGGTGCGGCCCACCTCGTGGCCCACGCCTCCACCAAGGCCCTGCTGTTCCTGGCCGCCGGGGCGTGGCTGACAGCACTGGGCACCGAGGAGCTCACCGCACTGCGCGGGGCCGGCCGCCGGTGGCGCGTCGTGGGCGTGACCGCCACCGTGGGCGCGCTGGCCCTGGCCGGGATCGCCCCGCTGTCCCTGTGGGCCACCAAGGACGCGGTGCTCGCCGGGGCCCACGAGGCCTCGGTCTGGCTCTACGCCGCCGGGCTCGTGGCGGCGGCCCTGTCCGCGGCCTACGCGGGCAAGGTCCTGTGGACCATCTGGCG
>NZ_CANMRA010000019.1 GCF_947500125.1 uncultured Kocuria sp.
CGTCGGGCGTCGCGTCGGTGGTGAAGTCCAGGTCCAGGGCGGGCCGGCCGAGGAAGAGGTCCCGCACGGGACCGCCCCCGCGGCACCCACCGGGCCGGCCGCCGCGCACCCCCGCCCCCGGGGCGGGGCCGGTGTGGTGGCGCGCCCCGCGCGCCCCGGCGCCGGTGTGGACCCCGCGGTCCTGGCCGCCCTGGTCGGGCACGGCCGGCGGGGCCTGGCCGTGCTGGAGCACCCCGGGAGCGCCCTGGTCAACCCGGTGACCGGTGCCGCCGCGCAGAGCCCGTGGGACCGGGTCGTGGTCGCCGCGGCGAGCGCGGTGGAGGCGCAGGCCTACGCCCGCGCCGCGCACGTGCTGGGACGGGACGCCCCCGGCTGGGTCGCGGCGTGCGGCGCCGACGGCGAGTTCACCGGCTCCCGGCCCGGCAGCACCCTCCGGCGCCGGCTCAGGACGCCGGGCTGGCCGGGCCGGACGGGTCGCGCGGCGGCCTGAGCGGCGCCGGTAGCATGAGCCCATGAGAATCGTCATCGTGGGCGGCGTCGCCGGAGGAATGTCCGCGGCCACCCGTCTGCGCCGACTGCTGGAGGACGCCGAGATCACGGTGTACGAACGCAGCGGCCACGTGTCCTTCGCCAACTGCGGTCTGCCCTACCACGTGGGCGGCGTCATCGAGGAGCGCTCCGCGCTGCTCCTGCAGACCCCCCGGTCCCTCGGGGCCCGGTTCGGCCTCGACGTCCGCGTGGGGCACGAGGTCGTCGGCGTCGACCGGGAGCGGCACGTGCTGCGCGTCCGGGACCTCGCCTCGGGCCGGGAGGAGGAGCGGGGCTACGACGCCCTCGTCCTCTCCCCGGGGGCCGTCCCCGTCCGCCCGCCCGTGCCCGGGATGGAGCGCGCCCTCGTGCTGCGCGACATCGAGGACACCGACGCGGTCGTGGCGGCGGTCGAGGGCGCCCGCTCCGCCGTGGTCGTCGTCGGCGGCTACGTGGGGCTCGAGGTCGCGGAGAACCTCGTCCACCGCGGCCTGCGGGTCTCCCTCGTCGAGGCCGCGCCCCAGGTCATGGCCCCGCTCGACCCTGAGATGGTCGAACCCGTCCACACCCTGATGCGCGAGCACGGGCTCGACCTGCGGCTGGGGGCCACGGTCACCGAGGTGGGGGAGCGCTCCGTGACGCTCGACGACGGCACGGAGCTGCCGGCCGACGTGGTCCTCGCCGCGGTCGGCGTCCGCCCGGACAGCACGCTCGCCCGGGCGGCGGGTCTGGAGGTCGGGGAGCACGGCGGCATCGTCGTCGACGAGCACCTGCGCACCTCCGACCCGGACGTCTACGCCGTGGGGGACGCGGTGGAGAAGCGCGACGCCCTCGACGGCTCGGCCACGCTCGTCGCCCTGGCCAACACGGCCAACCTCCAGGGCCGGCTGGTCGCCGACGTCATCGCCGGCATGGACGTGTCCGACCGTCCCGTGCTGGGCACCTCCGTGGTCGGCGTCTTCGGCCTCACGGCCGCGGCCACGGGCTGGAACGAGAAGCGGCTGCGCGCCGCGGGCCGGCCCTACCGCGCCGTCCACACGCACCCCGCGAACCACGCCGGCTACTACCCCGGGGCGGAGGGGATGACCCTCAAGCTGCTCGTGGACCCGGAGAGCGACGCGATCCTCGGTGCCCAGGGCGTGGGCGGGGCGGGCGTGGACAAGCGCATCGACGTCCTCGCCACCGCCATCACCGGCGGGATCGCGGCGGCCGACCTCGCCGAGCTCGAGCTGGCCTACTCCCCGCTCTACGGCTCCGCGAAGGATCCCGTGAACATGCTCGGCTACATCGACCGCAACCACCGGGACGGACTCGTCGAGACCGTCCAGTGGCACGAGCTGGACGACCGCCTCGCCGCCGGCGCGACCCTGCTGGACGTCCGCACCCCGGGCGAGCACACGTCGATGCCGATCCCCGGCGGGATCAACATCGAGCTGGACCAGCTCCGGGACCGCCTCGACGAGCTGCCGGAGGGCCAGATCGTGGTGCACTGCCAGGCCGGCCTGCGCGGCTACCTCGCCGCCCGCGTCCTGGCGCAGCACGGCCGCGATGTCGTCAACCTCGACGGCGGCTACCTCACCTGGGCGGCCCGGCCGGACCGGGCCGCGACGACCCCGTCCGGCGACGACGAGGACCGGGGCTCCTCGGCCGGCTGAACGGCCCCGGAGGGCGCCGCAGCACGAGGCCCCCGTGCGAGGACAGGAACCGGACGGTCCCGTCCCCGCACGGGGGCCTCGTGCGTGCCGGAACGGCCCCGCGGGCGTTCACGAAAGGTAACACGGCGAATTCCTCCGTCCCCGCAACCGTGGCCGGGACGAGCGACCGGCGACCCGCCTCCCGGCGACCGGCGCGCACGGCCGGACGGCCCGTGGCCGGCGGCCCACGGACCGGGAACCGCGCGATTGCAGTCGAAAACGTCTCGTTGAGCGAGACGGAGCGCTGTGATCTTCACCACCGGAAACCGGGCCGCGCTCGGCATCGCCCCTGGCTGCTCCGGCGGCAAACGCATCGATAACGCAGGAATAACGCCGCCGTGACGGATCCGTGAGGAGGCCATAACACCCCGCTCCGTAGAACGGACATGCCGGTAACACCGGTGTTCGTGCATCGAAAGGAGTTGGACATGACCTCAGTGCCACATCGCTCTTCCCGCCGCGACAAGGCCGCGGCGGCAGAGCGAGTGCTGTGGGACGAGGCCGCGGCGACGGACGTCCCCGCCGCAGCGCTCCCCTGGACGGAGCCCTCGACCCGAGGCGCCCGGAGCACGGAGACGAAGCCCACCCGGCTGCACCACTTCTTCGAGCGCAGCTGCGACCTCACCCCCGACGCCCAGGCGCTGCACGCCGACGGCCGGGCCTACACCTACGCGGAGCTCGACGAGCTCGCCAACCGGCTGGCCCACCTGATCGCCGGCTACGGGCTGAGCGCGGGGGACCGCGTCGGGATCCTGCTCCAGCGCTCCACGATGCTCTACGCGTCCCTGCTGGCGATCCTCAAGACGGGCGCCATCTTCGTCCCGATCGACCCGAACCTGCCCGCGGACCGCGTGCAGTTCATCGCCGAGGACTCGGACCTCTCCCTCATGCTGACCTCCGCCGAGTTCGTGGCCGTGGTCGAGGACGCGCCCGCCGACGTCGTCGACGTCGGCCGGATCGGAGAGCGCCTCGAGGAGGCGCCCGCGCACCGCCCGGCGGTCCGCCACGAGGGCGACCCCACGTGCTACATCATCTACACCTCGGGCTCGACCGGCCGCCCCAAGGGCGTCGAGGTCGCGCACTCGAGCATCTGCAACTTCATCGAGATCGTGCCCGAGGTCTACGACGTCCGCTCCGAGGACCGCGTCTACCAGGGCATGACCATCGCGTTCGACTTCTCCATCGAGGAGATCTGGCCCACCTGGGCCGTGGGCGCCTCCCTGGTGGCCGGTCCCACCGACGACGCCCGCCTGGGGCAGGGGCTCGCCGAGTTCCTGCAGCGCATGGAGATCTCCGTGCTCTACTGCGTGCCGACCGTCCTGGCGACCCTGGAGCACGACCTGCCCCGCATCCGCAGCATCCTGGTGGGCGGCGAGGCGTGCCCCGCCGACCTCGTGGAGCGGTGGTCCACCCCCGAGCGCCGGATGCTCAACACCTACGGCCCCACCGAGGGCACCGTGACGGCCACGTGGGGCGAGCTGGCCCCGGGCCGGCCCGTAACCATCGGCAAGCCCCTGCCCACCTACGAGGTGCGGATCCTCGACGAGGAGATGAACGAGGTCGCCGACGGCGAGCCGGGGGAGATCTGCATCGCCGGCCCGGGCGTGGCCCGCGGCTACGTCAACCTGCCGCACGTCACCGAGGAGCGCTTCCGCCCGCACCCGGACGGTCCCCGGGCCGGACGGATCTACCGCACCGGCGACCTGGGCCGGTTCATGCCCGACGGCGAGATCGAGTACCTCGGCCGCGCCGACAGCGAGGTGAAGATCCGCGGTCACCGTGCGGACCTCCAGGAGATCGAGAACGTGCTGCGCCGGGAGGACGCGGTGGCGGACGCCGCCGTGAAGCTCACCTCCGGCGGCGACGACGTCGCGGCGTTCCTCACCCTGCGCGCCCCGGTGCGCGACGAGCGCGCCCTCTTCGAGCTGCTCCACGACTCCGTGGTCGCGGCCCTGCCGCCGTACATGGTGCCGTCCTTCTACGAGATCCTGCCCGCGATGCCGATGATGGTCAGCGGCAAGGTGGACCGGAAGAACCTGCCGGATCCCAGCACGCCCCGCTTCGTGACCACGATGGGCCTGGTCCCGCCGGAGACGGACACCGAGTGGGGGATCACGGAGGTGTGGTCGAAGGTCTTCCGCATCCCCGAGGACCAGCTCTCCGTGGAGGCGGACTTCTTCATGGAGCTCGGCGGGCACTCGCTGCTCGCCGCGACCGCCACGTCCGAGCTGCGCCGGGCACACCCCGACCAGGACATCTCCATCGCGGACATCTACACCTACCCGACCGTCCGGGACCTGGCACGGCACCTGGACGCCGCCCCGGCGGCCGTCCCCGCCGTGGCCGCCCCGGACGACCGCCCCGCGCCGCTGCACCACACCAGCGGACGGGTGGCGCTCTGCGGCCTCGCGCAGGTGACGACGCTGGTCCTGGCGGCGATGCTCGTGGGCTCCCCGCTCGCCGCGGTCCTGTACTCCTACAACGGGCAGTTCAGCTACGCCCTGATGTGGGACATGCTCCTCGTGGGCGTCCTGGTCTCCGTGCTGGCCCGCTTCTTCCTGCCGTTCCTCGGCTCCCGGGTGCTGGGCCGGCTCGTCAGACCCGGGCACCACGCCCTGTGGGGCCGGCAGTACTTCCTGCTGTGGTGCATCGACGGCCTGACCCGGCTCTCGCCGCTCAACCTCCTGACCGGCACCCCGATGGCCGCCGTCTACCTGCGCCTGCTGGGCGCCAGGATCGGTCCGGACGCCCACGTGGGCACCGCCGCCATCGGCCTGCCCTCGCTCGTCACCGTCGGCTCCCGCGCCAGCATCGGCTACAACTCCTCCGTGCAGACCGCCCAGGTCGAGGAGGGGTGGGTGACCATCGCGCCGGTGCACATCGGCGACGACGCGTTCGTGGGGGCCAACGCCCTCCTGCAGCCGGGCGCCCGGATCGAGGACGGTGCCCGCCTGGGCGAGCAGTCCCTGGCCTCCCGGAACCAGACGATCCCCGCCGGCGAGCACTGGCTGGGCTCCCCGGCCCGGCCCGGTGACGGCGACGACGAGCTGCTCGAGCGGATGGAGCGGCGCCCGCTGCCCAGCGGCCGCTGGCCGGCCCCGCTCGCGGCCGGGCTGCTCCTGGGCTGGCTTGTCCTCGAGCTGATGCCCTTCGTGCTGGTGCTCCCGTCCTTCCTCATGATCTGGGTCGCGGCCCTGGAGTTCGGCCTGCCCGTGGGGCTCGCCCTCACCCCGGCGGTCGGCATCGTCTACGTGCTCACCGTCTGCGCCGTGGTCGCGACCGGCCGGAAGATCGTCCTGCGCCGGACGCCCACCGGCATCCACCCCGTGCGCAGCGGGCTGGGCGTGCGCAAGTGGATGGCCGACCAGCTGCTCTCCACCAGCCTGGAGAGCACGAACGCCCTGTACGCCACGATGTACACCGTGCCCTGGCTGCGCGCTCTGGGCGCCAAGGTCGGCCCGCGCTCCGAGGTCTCCACGGTCGGCCACATCGACCCGGACCTCCTCACCCTCGGCGAGGGCAGCTTCGTCGCGGACATGGCCAGCGTCGGCAGCGCCGTCTACCACCACGGCCACCTCTACATGGAGCGCACCGTGGTGGGCGACCGCTCGTTCGTGGGCAACGCCGCGTTCGTGCCCTCGGGCACGCGGATGGGCGAGGGCTCCCTGGTGGGCGTCGCCTCCGTGCCCCCGGCCGACGTGCCGGACGGGACGTCCTGGCTGGGCTCGCCCGCCATGTTCCTGCCGCGGCGGCAGGACAGCGGCAACTTCGACGAGAGCCTCACCTTCCGGCCCTCGCGCAGCAAGGTGGCGGCCCGCCTCGTCATCGAGGCGCTGCGCATCACGGTCCCGCCGGCGCTGATCGGTCTGATCGGCTACCTGGGGCTGCTCGCGTCGGTGGCCCTGGTGCCCGAGCTGACGCTGCTCGGCTTCGTCGCCGTGCTGCCGCTCATCGCGCTGGCCACCGGACTGACCGTGGTCCTCGCCGTCGTCGTCCTGAAGTGGGCGATCGTGGGCCGGTACCGCCAGCGGGTCGAGCCGCTGTGGGACAACTTCGTCCGGCGCAGCGAGTTCGTCACCGGCGTGTACGAGTCCGCGGCGGTCCCCGCCCTCATCGGCGGCCTCGTCGGCACGCCCCTGATCGGGCCGGTGCTGCGCCTGTTCGGGGCGCAGATCGGGAAGCGGACCTACATCGGCACCACGTACCTGACAGAGTTCGACCTCGTCCACATCGGCGACGACGCCGCCGTCTCGACGGACGTGTCGCTGCAGACGCACCTTTTCGAGGACCGCGTGATGAAGATGTCCCACGTGGAGATCCTGCCCGGGGCCAGCGTCGGCGCGCGCTCGATCGTGCTCTACGACACGACCGTCGGCGCGGGTGCCTCGGTGGACGCGCTGTCGCTGGTGATGAAGGGCGAGCAGCTGCTGCCCCACACCACCTGGCGCGGCATCCCGGTGCGCTCGGCGGCGGCCGCCGTGACCTCGGGACGATGACCCGGTCATGAACGGCAAGAAGGTGTCCCCGCGACCCGTCACCGGGTCGCGGGGACACCGTCCCTCCTCCCGCCGGCACACTCCGCCCGGCGACGCCACGGCCGGAGACGCCGCGGACCGGAGTGCTCCGGCCGGGCGCGCGTCAGGCGCTGCGCATGTGGCCCATCAGCTGGGTGATCTGGGGGGAGGGCGGCGCCCCGAGCTCGTCGGCCATCGTGCTGCAGAAGCTGCGGAAGGTCTGCAGGGCCGGGGCATTGTTGCCCAGGCCCAGATCCGCCTCGATCGACACGCGGACCGCGCTCTCCCGCAGGGGATCGAGGGCCCGGACGTTGTCCGCGAGCACATGGGCCCGGTAGAAGTCCCCGTGCTCCAGGGAGAGCCGGGCGAGGTGCTCCACGGCGTTGACGTACAGCGTCCGCAGCCGGTCCTGCTCGGCCATGACCCAGGCGTCGTACCAGCCGGGCAGCAGCTGGGCGCCGTCGGGGGACAGGAACCAGGGGTCCGCCGCCACGGGCGCCGTGGCGGCGGCCGCCCGGTGCAGGGACTCGCGCAGCTCGTGCAGGTCCACGGTGACCGGCTCCGTCAGGGCGATGTTGTTGCCACGGGTCCCGACGGCCCCGGGCACCTGGCGCGAGATGTTGAAGACGGTGGTGCGCAGGCTGCCCATCGCGCGCTCCGCGGTCCGGTCGGGCCACAGGAGCTCGCCGAGGAAGCGGCGCGGCTTGGGGCCGAGGACGGCGAGCGCGGCCAGCAGGCGCTGCTGCCGGTGGCCCAGTGCCAGCACGGTCCCGTCGAGCTCCACCTCGACGTTGCCGAGCAGCCGCAGCCTGATCGAGTGTTCCCCATCCATTGTCATGATCCCCCACTGTCATGATCACCGTTCCCCGGTGCGCCCGGAGCCTGCCTTCCCCCGAAGGCCGTGGTCCGAGCACCGTCCTCTCCGGTCCCGCGGACCAGGATCCAGGTCCGCCGCGAGAGAGGGTTCAGGCACCGATGATCCCGGGCGACGGCCCGTGAGTCAAAAGTGAACGCCTGATGGGCGTCAAAAGCAAACAAAGTTCGAGATGGCCGGCGCGCGACCCTGCTCGAGGATGGCGCGCAGACCCGGACAGTGGTACAAGGCAGTTCCCCGCCGCCGGCCGGTGCCGGCCGGGGGCACGAGCTCAGGAGTTCTTCCGATGACCGACCAGCGACCCGTCACGGGCGTCCGCACGGACCCCCTCGGGAACATCGTCGCCCTGTGCAATCCCGCCGAGGTGTGGTCCCCGCGGTCGACCACCCGGATCATCCGGGACATCGAGAGCGAGGTCCACCTCTACTACGTCCCGGGCTCGTCCGGGCAGCTGCGGGTCCGCGTGGTCTCCGCCGGGTGCGAGAAGCGGCTGTGGGCCGCCCCGGAGGACACCGTCTGCAACGACCTGCACGACCTCCCGTCCGTCTGAACCGCGGCCGGACCGGGCCGTGCGGCACCAACCGCCATGGGACGGACCGCAACGGCCCGGACCGCAACGGCACGGACCGCAACGGCACGGCCACGCGGCCCGCGCGTACGGCTCGCACGCACGGCGCGGGCCGCGGCACGGGGTGCCCGGGCACGAGCAGGACCCGGCACCCCGTGCTCAGGCGGGGCGCCGGCTCACAGGAAGCGCACCAGCTCCGCCGCGATGCCCGTGTAGCCGGCGGGGGTCAGTCCGGACAGCCGCCGCTCCGCGGCCGGGGACAGACCCAGCCCCGCCACGAACTCCTGGAGCCGCGCGGCGTCCACCCGCCGGCCGCGGGTCAGGTCCTTGAGGCGCTCGTAGGGGTTGTCCATGCCCTCGACACCGGCGATCGCCTCGGCGCGCATGACCATCTGGACCGCCTCCGCGAGGACCTCCCAGTTCGCGTCGAGATCGGCGGCCAGGACCGCCTCCGCCACGTCCAGACGGGCCAGGCCCTTGCTCACGTTGGAGATCGCGAGCAGGGAGTGCCCGAAGGCCACCCCGATGTTGCGCTGGGACGAGGAGTCCGTGAGGTCACGCTGCCACCGGGACGTCACGAGCGTGGCGCCGAGGACGTCCAGCAGGGCGTTGGAGAGCTCGAGGTTCGCCTCGGCGTTCTCGAAGCGGATGGGGTTGACCTTGTGGGGCATGGTGGAGGAGCCCGTGGCGCCCTCCACCGGGATCTGCTGGAAGTAGCCGATCGAGATGTAGGACCACACGTCGGTGCAGAAGTTGTGCAGGATCCGGTTGAACCGGGCGAGGTCGGCGTAGAGCTCGGCCTGCCAGTCGTGGGACTCGATCTGCGTGGTCAGCGGGTTCCAGGACAGGCCGAGGCCCTCCACGAAGCCGCGGGAGACCTCCGTCCAGTCCGCGTCCGGGACGGACGCGTAGTGGGCGGCGTAGGTGCCCGTCGCGCCGTTGATCTTGCCCAGGTACTCCGTGCGCTCGATCCGGGACAGCTGGCGGCCCAGGCGGTGGGCGACCACCGCCATCTCCTTGCCCAGGGTGGTGGGCGTGGCGGGCTGGCCGTGGGTCCGGGAGAGCATGGGAATCTCCGCCGCGGACTCGGCCAGGGCCGCGACGTCGGCCACGAGGGCCCGGGCCGCGGGCAGCCACACGTCGGTCGTGGCGTCCTTGACGCCCAGGGCCCAGGCCAGGTTGTTGATGTCCTCGGAGGTGCAGCCGAAGTGCACGAGGGGGACGAGGTGCTCCAGCCCCAGGGCGGGCAGCCGGCGGCCGATGTAGTACTCCACGGCCTTGACGTCGTGGACCGTCACGGCCTCGATCTCCGCGAGCTCCGCGATCGAGTCGGTGTCGAAGTCCGTGACGATCCGGCGCAGCCCGGCGGTCTGCTCGGCGGTCAGGGGCGCCAGGCCCGGCAGCACCGACCGCTCGGCGAGGTGGACGAACCACTCCACCTCCACGTGCACGCGGTTGCGGTTGAGGGCGGCCTCGGAGAGGTGGTCGACCAGCGGGGCGACCACCGGCTGGTAGCGGCCGTCGAGGGGCCCCAGCGCGACGGGCGGGACGGCGGCGGCGAGCGCCGCGCGCCCTGAGGGCAGGATGCGATCGGTGTTGGGCATGGGCACATTCTTCCACGGCGCGCCGACCCGTCCGGGCGGACGATTTGTCGTCCGCCGCCAACTTTCCCGGGACCCGGTTGTAGCTTTCGCGCCGAAAACCACCGGGTCGTCCGGAGGGGCGTCATCCACCCGGGACCCCCGGGGAGCGGGGGATAGCATGACCTCCATGAGTACCAGCGACGCTACCCGCACCCTGGCCGGCACCGCCCCGGCCCCGGGCCCGGCCACCGCCACCACCTCGGCGGTCCGGCCGCGCCCCGCGCTGTCCCGACTTCCCCGCTACGCGGCCGGCAAGCCCCCGGTCGTGGTGGACGGGCTCGTCTCCTACAAGCTGTCCTCCAACGAGAACCCGTTCGGGCCCGTGCCCGCCGTCAAGGAGGTCCTGGCCGACTGGGACGCGGTGCACCGCTACCCCGAGACGACCTCCGCGGCGCTGCGGGAGGTGCTCGGCGAGTTCCTCGGCGTGCCCGCCGAGGACATCGTCACCGGCGCCGGGAGCCTCGGCGCGCTCAACCAGCTGCTCGGCGCCTTCGTGGGCGCCGGCGAGGACGGCACCCCGGACGAGGTGGTGCACGCCTGGCGCTCCTTCGAGGCCTACCCGATCAGCATCGGGCTCTCCGGCGGGCTGGGCGTGCCGGTCCCGAACCGCCGGGACGGCTCCCACGACCTCGAGGCCATGGCCGCCGCGGTCACCGCGCGGACGAAGGTCGTGCTGCTGTGCACGCCGAACAACCCGACGGGTCCCAGCCTCACCACCGCGCAGGTCGAGGCGTTCCTCGCCGCTGTGCCGCGCGACGTCGTCGTGGTCATCGACGAGGCGTACCAGGAGTTCCAGCGCCGCGACGACCTCGTCGACGGCATCGACCTCTACCGGCAGCACCCCAACGTCGTCGTGCTGCGGACCTTCTCCAAGGCCCACGGTCTCGCCGGCCTCCGGATCGGCTACTCCGTGGCGGGCCAGGGGATCACCCAGTACCTGCGCCAGGCGTCCCCCGCGTTCTCCGTGACCGACCTCGCCCAGCGCGCGGCCATCGCGTCCGTGCGCCACTACGACCAGGTGGCCGAGCGCGTCCAGCGGGTCGTCGACGAGCGGGAGCGGGTCCTGGCCGGGCTCGACGAGCTCGGCTGGCCGTACCCGGAGACGCAGGCCAACTTCGTGTGGCTGAACCTGGGGGAGCACAGCGGCGGCTTCGCCGAGCTGTGCGACGCCCACGCACTGTCCGTGCGCCGTTTCGGCGCCGAGGGCGTGCGCGTGACGATCGGCGAGCCGGAGGCCAACACCCGGTTCCTGGAACTGTGCGCGCAGTTCCCCCACCCGCCCGTGCTCTGACCCGCGGCCCCGCCGGCCCGGCTCCCTCCCGAGCAACCCGAAAGGACGTCCTGCCCATGGATGCCGCTCCATCGTCCCCGGCCGCCCACGTGCCGGTCCGCACCGTGCCGACACCGGAGGTGCGCACGCGCCTGGTGCGGCTCCTCGACCGGGACGGCCGCCGGAGCGAGGACCCGGTCCTGTCCCCGTACGTGCGCGACGTCGGCGCCGAGCAGCTGCGCGAGCTGTACCGCTCGATGGCGCTGGCCCGCCGTTTCGACGAGGAGGCGACCAACCTCCAGCGGCAGGGACAGCTGGTGCTGTGGGCGCCGATGCGCGGGCAGGAGGCCGCGCAGGTGGGCTCCGCCCGCGCGCTGCGCCCGGCCGACCACGTGTTCCCGACGTACCGCGAGCACGCCGTGGCGATCGAGCGGGGCGTCGAGCCCGCCGAGCTGCTCACCGTGTTCCGCGGGCACAGCGCCGGGGGCTGGAAGCCGAGCGAGCACCACATGAACGTCTACTCGATCGTGCTCGGGTGCCAGGTCCCGCACGCCGTGGGCTACGCCATGGGCATCGACCTGGACCGGCGGGCCGCCGAGGCGGAGGGCCGGGAGGTCGAGCCGGCGGCCGCGGTCGTCTACTTCGGGGACGGCACCTCCAGCCAGGGCGAGGTCCACGAGGGCATGGTCTTCGCGGCGTCCTACGACGCCCCGGTGGTCTTCTTCGTGCAGAACAACCAGTGGGCCATCTCCGTGCCGTTCAGCACCCAGTCCCGCGTGCCCCTGGCCGAGCGCGCCGCCGGGTACGGCTTCGAGGGGATCCGCGTGGACGGCAACGACGTCCTCGCGGTCCTGGCGGCCTCCCGGTACGCGCTCGAGAAGGCCCGCACCGGTCAGGGCCCTGTGCTCGTGGAGGCCGAGACCTATCGGCTCGGGGCCCACACCACCGCGGACGACCCCACCAAATACCGCCTGCGGGAGGACGAGAGCCGCTGGAGCGAGCTCGATCCGCTGCTCCGTCTCGAGGCGCACCTGCGCGACGCGCACGGCACCGGCGACGACTACTTCGCCGACGTCGCGGCCGACGCCCAGGCGTTCGCCGAGCAGGCCCGCGCGCTCGTCCTGGCCATGGACCCGCCCGTGTTCGAGGACTTCTTCGACCGGCCCTACGCCGAGCGCCACGCCCTCGTGGAGGAGGAGCGCGCCTGGTACGCGGCCTACCAGGCGGGCTTCGCCGACACCGACAGCAACGACACCGGCAGCAACGACACCGGCAGCAACGGCACCGGCAGCAACGACGACGTCACCGCCGACGACGACGGCGCCGGGCCGGACCGGGGCACGCAGGCCTCGGGGCTGACCGTGGCCGCCGACCCCGTGTCCGGGGTCCCCGACGCACGGACCGCCGGCACCGAGGAGGACCTCGCATGAGCACCGCCCCCGACCTGACGATCGCCAAGGCGGTCAACGCGGGCCTGCGCCGGGCCATGGAGGAGAACCCCCGGGTGCTGCTCATGGGCGAGGACATCGGCTCCCTGGGCGGCGTCTACCGCGTCACCGAGGGGCTCAAGGCGGACTTCGGCGCCCACCGCGTGCTGGACACCCCGCTGGCGGAGGCCGGGATCGTGGGCACCGCCATCGGGCTCGCCCTGCGCGGCTACCGGCCCGTGTGCGAGATCCAGTTCGACGGCTTCTCCTTCCCGGCGTTCAACCAGATCACCACGCAGCTGGCGAAGATGCGCAACCGCACCAACGGGGACGTCACCGTCCCCGTGACGATCCGCATCCCGTACGGCGGGGTCATTGGCTCGGTGGAGCACCACTCGGAGTCCCCCGAGGCCCTGTTCGCGCACACGGCGGGGCTGCGCATCCTCACGCCGTCCAACGCCCAGGACGCCTACTGGATGACCCAGCAGGCCATCTCGTGCGAGGACCCCGTCATCGTCTTCGAGCCGAAGCGGCGGTACTGGCTCAAGGGCGCCGTGGACGTCGAGCGCCCGACCGCCGACCCGTTCTCCGCGCAGGTCGTCCGACCGGGCGAGGACGCCACCGTGGTCGCCTGGGGCCCCCTCGTGCCCGTCGCGCTCGCCGCGGCGCAGGCCGCGGAGGAGGACGGCCGCAGCGTCGAGGTGATCGACCTGCGCTCGCTGTCGCCGATCGACTTCGACACCATCGAGGACTCCGTGCGCCGGACCGGCCGTCTCGTCGTCGCCCACGAGGCCCCGACCTTCGGCGGCCTCGGCGGGGAGATCGCCGCACGCCTCACCGAGCGGGCGTTCTACTCCCTCGAGGCGCCGGTGCTGCGGGTCGGCGCCTTCCACCTGCCGTACCCGGTGGCCGCGGTCGAGGACCGGTACGTGCCGGACCTCGACCGGATCCTCGAGGCCCTGGACCGGTCCTTCGCCTACTGACCCCGCCGACCCGGCCGCCGGACCCCGGGCCGGCGGCACCGCAGCCGGCCCGGGTGCCGCGCGAGAGAGGAAGTACTGACATGCCCCAGATCTTCAACCTGCCCGACGTCGGCGAGGGCCTGACCGAGGCGGAGATCCTCGCGTGGAAGGTCGCGCCGGGGGAGACCGTGACGGTCAACCAGGTGCTCGTCGAGATCGAGACCGCGAAGTCGGTGGTCGAGCTGCCCTCCCCGTACGCCGGGACCGTCCTGGACCTGCTGGTTTCCGAGGGCAGCACGGTCGAGGTCGGCACCCCCATCATCGCCGTGGGCTCCCCGGGCGAGTCGCCGGACCCCGTCCCGGCCTCCGGCGTCCCGGGGGTGCTGGGCGAGGGCGGGGAACCGGGCGCCGGTGCGGACCGCCCGCTCGTGGGCTCCGGGCCCAAGGCCGACCCCGTGCGGCGGCGCCGCCGGGTGGCCCCGCCGCAGGCGCCCGAGCCCCAGCCGGAGCCGGCCCGCCCCGCGGGGTGGTCGGAGAAGCTGTCCCGGGGGCCGCTGGGGTCCGGGCTCGGCGGCGGGATCGGCACGGCGGCCCAGGGCATCGCCGGGCGCGCCGCCCGGCTGGCCGAGGACAGCGGCGTGTGGCGCCGGCCCGGCCGCGGTGACGGGCCCGCGCCCGTCGAGAGCGTCCCGCGCCGCCCCGCGCTCGCGAAGCCGCCCGTCCGGAAGGCCGCGCAGGACCTGGGCGTCGATCTCGCCGACGTCCCCGCGACGGGCGCGGCCGGACAGATCACCAAGCAGGACCTGCTGACCCACGTGGCACGGCTGGGCGAGACCGGGGACCGGCGCCGCCCCACGGCCCCGGAGGAGCGGATCGAGCGGATCCCCGTCAAGGGCGTGCGCAAGGCCACGGCGCAGAACATGGTGCGCAGCGCGTTCAGCGCCCCGCACGCCTCGGTCTTCGTGGAGGTCGACGCCACGCGCACCATGGAGTTCGTCCAGCGGCTCAAGGCCGCCCCGGACTACGAGGGCGTCAAGGTCACGCCCCTGCTGGTGCTCGCGAAGGCCGTCCTGTGGGCCGCGGCCCGCAACCCGATGGTCAACGCGACGTGGACGGACGAGGAGATCCTCGTCAAGCACTTCGTCAACCTGGGCATCGCGGCGGCCACGCCGCGCGGGCTCATGGTCCCGAACGTCAAGGACGCCCAGGAGCTGTCGCTGCGGGAGCTGGCCGTGGCCCTCGACGAGCTCTCGCGGACCGCCCGGGCGGGACGGACCCAGCCGGCGGACATGCAGGGCGGCACCCTGACCGTGACCAACATCGGGGCCCTCGGCCTCGACACGGGCACGCCGATCATCAATCCCGGCGAGGTGGCGATCATCGCGTTCGGGAGCATCAAGCAGAAGCCGTGGGTCGTGGACGGCGCCGTGGTGCCCCGCTGGGTGACCACGCTGGGCGGTTCCTTCGACCACCGCGTGGTCGACGGGGACCTCGCGGCCCGTTTCACCGCGGACGTCGCCCGGATCCTCGAGGAACCGGCGCTGCTGCTGGAATGAGCCCCGGCCGGCTCGGGACACGGACGGCACGGCAACGGCCCCGCACCGATCGGTGCGGGGCCGTGTGCTGCGTCGTCGACGCGCGTGCCGCCACGTCCCGCGGCTCACCCCGCCGGGCCGAGGCCCGGCGCCGCACCGACGTGGAACAGGGCGGTGGCTTCCCGCGCCCGGCGTCCCATCTCCGTGGACCCGTGATTGAAATCCCCCCAGACACAATCACACATCTCATTCACGATGGATCACTCGTGCGACGCCGGCCGCGGTGGCAACCTGCCCGTCGGCCCCCGGCACTTCTGCCGGAGACCTGTCCCCCCACGCCCGGAGGACCGCCTCAGCGCGACCTCCTGACGTCCAGGACTGGGACCAGTATTGCGGAGGTCTGGACAAAAGTCTGTCCCCCGAAGTGCGCATGACAGGGCGTGACCGTGCTCCCGAGGGGAGCGACGGCCGTAGGCTGGGCGCATGCCTCCGCACCCGCCGCCCCACCCCTCCGCACGCTCGGCGGTGCCGCCGTTCCGGGTGATGGAGATCCTCGCCGACGTCGAGCGGCTGCGGGCCGCGGGCCGGGACGTCGTCTCCCTCTGCGCGGGAGAGCCCTCCGGCGGCGCCCCGGGCCCCGTGGCGCGTGCGGCCGCCCGGGTGCACGCCCGCAACGAGGGGCTGGGCTACACCCCCGCCCTCGGCATCGAGCCGTTGCGCCGGGCGGTGGCCGGCCACTACGCCCGGTGGTACGGCCTCGAGGTCCGGCCGGAGGAGGTCGCGATCACCACGGGGGCCTCGGGGGCGCTCGTGCTCTCCTTCCTGGCGGCGTTCGACGCGGGGGACCGGGTGGCGGTGTGCCGGCCGGGCTACCCGGCCTACCGCAACACCCTGGCCGCCCTGGGGGCCGACGTGGTGGAGCTCGACTGCGGCGCGGCGACCCGTTTCCAGCCCACGCCCGGGATGCTCGACGACGCGGTCGCCGCGCACGGGCCGCTGCAGGGCCTGGTGGTGGCGGGCCCCGCGAACCCGACCGGCACCGTGCTGGAGCCGGCGGAGCTGGCGGCGCTGGCCGGGTGGTGCGCCGAGCACGGGACGCGTCTGATCAGCGACGAGATCTACCACGGGATCGTGCACACCGCCCCGGAGGACAGCGGCCCCCGCACGCCCGGGCCGTACCGGGGCACCAGTGCGTGGGAGCACGACCGCGACGCCGTGGTGATCTCCTCCTTCTCCAAGTACTGGGGGATGACCGGGTGGCGGCTGGGCTGGGCCCTGCTGCCCCGGGACCTCGCGGCCGCGGTCGACGCGCTGGCCGGCAACCTCAGCCTCTGCCCTCCCGCCGCGGCGCAGCACGCCGCCGTGGAGGCCTTCACCCCGGACGCCTACGCCGAGGCGGACCGGGCGGTCGAGCAGTTCGCGCGCTCCCGGAGCCTGCTCCTGGACGCGCTCCCCGCGCTCCGGTGGGGGGAGGTCGCGCCGGCGGACGGCGCGTTCTACCTCTACGCCGACCTCGGGGAGCAGCTCGAGCGGCATGGCAGCTCCCTGGAGTGGTGCCGGCGGCTGCTGGAGGCGGAGGCCGTCGCGGTCGTGCCGGGGCTGGACTTCGACGCCGCGCGCGGCCACCGCACGGTCCGGCTGTCCTTCGCGGCGGGTCCCGACCGGGTCGAGGAGGCCGTCACCCGGATCCTCCGGTTCCAGTCCCGGCCCTGAAGCACTCCGCGAGGTGCCCGGGGAGCACCCCGGTGCGGAGCAGGAACCGGTGCGCGGTGGTGCGCCCCACGAACACGAGCCCCTGCTCCTTCAGACGTGCGGCCAGGCGGTCCCCCTCGGGGGAGCGGCGGGACTCCTCCAACACGGTCAGCGGCGGCGCGGCGGTGGCCGGCCGGAGATCCGCGACGTGCTGGGCCCAGTCCTCGGGTGCGAGCCCGCGGCAGGCCCGGGCGTTGTGCACCACGGCCTCGATCTTGACCCTGTTGCGGATGACCGCGGGATCCAGGAGCAGGTCGTCGACGTCGTCCTCGGTCATCCGGGCGATCTCCCCGGGGACGAAGCCCCGCAGCGCCCGGCGCAGGCCGTCCCGGCGCTGGGCGATGCTCCACCGGGCCAGGCCCGCCTGGAAGATCTCCAGGCTGAGAGCCTCGAACCAGCCGGAGGACTCCGTGGGCCGCGCGCCCCAGCGCCGGTCGTGCTCCTCCAGGGCGGCCGGACCCGTGGGAGCCCACGGGCAGCGGCGCAGGCCGTCCCCGCAGAGCACGGCGCGGAAGGCGTCGTCGGGGGAGCCGCCGTCGGGCTGGTGCGAGCAGGGGCCGTCGGCGCGGTGGGCGTCGTCGGGGGAGGGGCGATCGGGCTGGTGCGAGCAGGGGCCGTCGGCGCGGTGGGCCTCGTCGGGGGAGGGGCGATCGGGCTGGTGCGAGCAGGGGCCGTCGGCGCGGTGGGCGTCGTCGGGGGAGCGGCCGTCGCGCTGGTGCGAGCAGGGGTCGTCGGCACCAAGGGCCTCGTCGGGCGAGTGGTGCTCGGCGTCGGGGGAGCGGCGGTCGTCGACGGGGTGCGGGCCGTGCCCGGGGGTAGCGGTGTCCATGGGGCCACGGTAGGAACGCCGCCGACGGCGGGCCGCCGTGCGCTCGGCCCCCTGTGGACGGTGCCGCCCGGGCACGGGCCCCGGTGGCCGGGTGCAGTGCGGGCGCCGGCACCGTGCACGGTGCGGCCGCTCAGAACCGGGAGACCTCACCGGTGCCGTCGGCGATCTCGATGGCCACGGGCTCCTCGTCCCCGGCGTTGCCGTCGTGGACGATGAACACCGCGGCGGGCTCTCCCTCCGGGAAGGCGCGGATCGTGACCGACCCCGAGGTCGCGGAGTTGAGCACCTCCATGGCCTGGCGGGTGGCCGCGCGCAGCACCGCCGTGGGCAGGGGCTTGCCGCGCTCGTCCAGGATGTCCACCTGCACGCCGCGGGCCCGCGCCGCCCGTGTGACCTCGAGGAGGTAGGGAGTGGCGATCGAGCGGCCGCGGATCGAGTCCCGCAGCTGCGCCTCGGTGAGCCGGAACTGCTCGATCTCGTACTCGGAGACCGGCGAGGGGTCGTGCGCGATCCGCTCGAGCAGTCCGCCCGCGAGACGGCGCACCTCGTGCACGCGCTGCACGGAGGCGTTGACGGTGTCCTTCTCGGCCTCGTCGTGGGACCGCGCGGAGATCACCATGTCCCGGGCCTCGGCGAACGCCGCGGAGGCGCGGTCGTACTCGCGGGCGATGAGCTGGCTCGCGAGCAGCAGGGCCGCCGCCGCCGCGTTCGTCAGCGCCGCGTCCCAGAGGCCGAGGGCCGAGCGGGCGCCCCACGTCATGGACACGGCGACCGCGATGACGAGCGTGGCCCAGCCCCACCCGGCGCGCCGCCGGATGCCCAGGGCCACGAGGAAGCCGTCGAAGCCCAGGGTGAACCACTGGCCGCCGAACAGCTCCGCCTGCGGGTTCAGGGCGTCGTAGGAGCGCTGGATCGACACGAGCATGAGGAGCACGCCCAGGGCCGCGGGCAGGTCGGGGAGCCGGCGCTGCCCGTACGGGTACACGACCAGCGCCACCGCGACCACGTACGTCACGAGCGCGGCCTGCATGAGGTCCGGCTTGTCCATGCTGGACGTCTGCAGCACCCCGAGCACCACGGGGATCAGGAAGAACACCGCGGCGGCCACCAGGCTCAGGGGGTGGAAGAGGGCGCGGGAGATCACGGCTGCGCGTCCCGGGGCCAGAGGATCGTCACGCGGGTGCCGCGTCCGGGGGCGCTGTCGACGTCCACCGCGCCGCCCACGTGGCGCACGTTGCCCAGGATGGACACGCGCACCCCGAGCCGCCGGGAGTCGATGCTGCGGACCTGGAAGCCGCGGCCGCGGTCCACCACCTGGAAGCGCAGGAAGAAGCCCTCGGGGTTGACCGGGGTGGGCGGGCACACGCCGCCGTCCATGGTCACGAAGGTGACCTCGGTGCCGGCGTGGCGGGCGCTGTTGGAGACCGCCTCGGTGACCGCCTGCACGAGCGCCTGCGCCGTCTCCACGGGGATGAGGGGCCGCGGCTCGCCGGGAGGTCTGATGTAGGGGGTGATGCTGTTGAAGCGCACCCGGTTGCGCCACGGGGACAGGGACTCGAGCAGGTCGTCCAGGAGGGTGTGCACCATGGTGGTGCCCTTGCCCTCGGCGCGGCGCTCCTCGAAGGCGAGGACCCCGAGGGCCCGCTGCGCCAGTTCGCGGGTGCGCCGCTGGACGGGGCCCGGGGCCCGCCCGGCGTCGAGCAGGGCGGCCATGACGTTGTCGTGGATCAGCCGGTCCAGCCGCTCCTGCTCCTCGGCCTGGGAGCGCGAGCGGTTCAGCTGCAGCTCCTGCGCGATCGCCGCCGCGTAGACCTGGTCCGCGTTCTGCCCGCCCTTGTAGACCAGGCTGATCAGCACCACCAGGACCACGCCGAACGCGATCCGGCTCGTGGCGTCGAACAGCACGCCCATCACGTCCGCCGACTCCGTGGTGCGCACCATGACCAGGACGTAGAAGACCGTGACGGACACCAGGTACGCCACCGCCAGCTCGATGCTCCACGCGACCACGGTGGCGGCGGCCGCGAGCAGGATGAACGGCTCCACCCACGGGTCCTGCGCCGGGGAGGTGCCGGTCCAGGCGAGGGGGAGGGACAGGACGGCGAGCGCCACGAGCACCGGGGACGCGAGCACCGGCCACATCCGCACCTGGCGCCTGGCGCCCTGGAGGAGCAAGGCGCACCCGTTGAGCAGGAGCGCCACCAGGAACACCTGGTGCCACCGGGCGAAGGCGGGCAGCTGGTCCCCGAGGACGGTGAGGGCCTCCAGGAACAGCGCGACGACGACCAGCCCCTGGCAGATGTTCGCGAGCAGGTGGATCCGGTAGGAGTTCATCCCCAGCTCCTGCGGCGAGGTCGGCACCAGGAGGCTGCTGCGGCGCCGCCGGGCGGGGACCTTCCGGTAGGCGAGCGGGGGCCGGGGCGCGAGGTGGCTCACGGAGCGGGGGTCCTCACCGGGGCGAGGGGCGGCTCACAGATGCTTCTCCGCCGTGGTGATGTCCGCCGTGGGCTCCACGAGGCCGTCCTCGATCGCCCGGATGCGCAGGTCGATCTTGGTGGGCGCCGGTCGCCCGACGCGCGCGTACTTCTCGCGGATGCGGTCGATGTTGGTCTTGACCGCGCTCTGCTTGATCCCCATCCGGCGGGCCACCTGGACCTGGGCGAAGCCGGAGGCGTAGAGCCGCAGGGTCTCCTGCTCCCGCGGGGAGAGGCTGGCCCGGGAGAACTCCACGTCCCCGTCGATCGCCGCGGCGAGCTCCTTGGTGATCACGGGCTTGCCCTCGGCGATGTTGCGGGCCTCCTCGATCGCGTGCTCGAGCGGGTCCGACTTGCGCACCAGGCCCAGCGCGCCGGCCCGCAGCGCCTCGCGGATCAGCGCGGCGTTCTCGCCGATGCTGAAGATCAGCACCTTCATGCCGGCGGCGCGCAGCAGCTCCACGTTGGTGGCGGGGCGGGACAGGTCGTCGAGGGACAGGTCCAGGAGCACGACCTCGCACTCGATCCGCGTGGCGCCCTGGGCGGTGAGGGCGGGGTTCTCGGGGTCCCGGCCCAGCTGGTCGAGGAGGGCGGGGACGCTGGAGGCCGATCCGACGAGCTTCACGTCCGCCTGCGAGGTCATGGAGACGAGGCGGACGCCCTCCCGGACGACCTCGTGGTCATCGACGACGGCGACAAGGGTGGACGGCATGGGCGTTTCCTCCGGGTGCTGCTCGGTGGGCCGGTCCGCAGATTTCCGCGTGGGGGTGACGGATCTCACCGAGGTGCTCCGATTGTCCCCCTTCTTGTGGTGGGATGCGAACTCGACACGGTGCCGGGACGCAAAGTTACCGGCCCGGATCCCCCCAGCCCTCCCCCCAGCGGTCGACCCGGCGGTGGTAGCGGACGCCCCACAGCCCGCCGAGCACCGCCGCGATCAGGTCGACGACGAGCACGGCCACGACCGCGAGCAGGCCCGGCACCAGCAGGTCGCCGATCAGCGCCTGGGCCGAGACTCCCACGGGCGCCAGGCCGACGGTGTCGGCCCACACCAGTCCGGCGACGGTGGCCACGGAGCGGCCGAACAGGGACCACAGCCACACGGACACGCCCTGCCGGGCGCCGGAGAAGCGCGCCATCCGGCCCGCGGCGTACCCGCCGCCCAGGAAGGCGAGGAACTCGACCAGGCCGAGCGCCGCCGCGCCCGTCCAGGCCGTCACGGACCCGGCGGCGAGGTCGTCGACCACGCCGCCCACCCCGTCCACGAGCCGCAGCCCGAGCGCGGCGGCGGCGAGACCCGCCAGCGCGAGCAGCAGCCAGGTCAGGGCCATCGCGCTGAGCCAGCCGAAGAAGCCGGGGACCAGCTGGAGGCCCCCGAACTCCTCCCGCTGCCGGGCGTGCCGGGTCGCGGCGTCGACCGGGACGCCGGCGGGGGTCCCTGGCCCGGGGTCGTGCCCGGCCCCGGCGGCCGGTCCGGGGCCGTACCCGCCCGCGGGCGCGGTGCCGGGGGACCCGACCGCGGGTGTCGGGTCCGTGCGCGGACCGGGGTCCTCCTGCACCGGGCGCTGGGCGGTCACGGCCGGCAGCGGCCGGGTGTGGTGGTCGTCCTCGTCGTCGTACCAGGACCAGTCCTCGGCCCCGCCGCCGGTGTCCCGGTCCCTGCCCGGGGCGTCGTGCGGCGAGCCGCCGCCGTCCGGGGCGGCGAACCGGCTGACGGGGGGCAGCGGCCGGGTGGCGTCGGAGGAGTCGTGCGGACCGGTGTCCGACCAGGGCATCGGGTCGTCGGGGGAGGGCGAGCCGGGTGTCGAGGAGGGCGTCATGGCATCGGAGTCTACGGCCGGTCCCGGGACTGGTCCGGTGGGCGGTCCCGGCCGGCGGGCGGTGTCGCCGAGTAGGGTCGGGGTCATGCCTGTCGAAACCGTGCGTGACTTCCTGCGCGCCCGTCCCTGGACCGCCAGCTACGACCCGGGCGTCCCCGCGGACCTGGACCTGCCGGAGACCTCCCTGGTGCACATGCTCGAGCGCTCCGTCGCCCGTCACGGTGCGAGCACCGCGCTCGAGTTCTTCGGGGCGACGACCTCCTACGCCGCTCTGGGCCGGCAGGTCGACCGCGCGGCGGAGGGCCTGCGCCGGCTCGGCGTGCGCCGCGGCGACCGGGTCGCGATCGTCCTGCCCAACTGCCCGCAGCACGTCGTGGCGTTCTACGCGGTGCTGCGCCTGGGGGCCGTCGTCGTCGAGCACAACCCGCTCTACACCGCCCCGGAGCTGCGCCACCAGTTCGAGGACCACGGCGCGCGCGTGGCGGTCGTCTGGGACCGGGCCGCCGACCGGGTGCGCTCGCTGCCCGCGGACCTGAGGGTCGAGGCGGTCGTGTCCGTGGACATCACCGCCGCGATGCCGCGGGCGAAACGGCTGGCCCTGCGCCTGCCGCTGCCGAGCGCACGGGCCGCCCGCGCCCAGCTCACCGGCCCCGCCCCCGGCACGATCCCCTGGGAGGAGCTGCTGGCCGCCGACCCGATCGCCGCGGAGCACCCTCGGCCCACCGCCCACGACCTCGCGCTGCTGCAGTACACCTCCGGCACCACCGGGCTGCCCAAGGGGGCGATGCTCACGCACCGCAACCTGGAGTCCAACGCCCTCATGGGGCGGTACTGGCTCGGCTCCGGCGAGCACGAGGTGGTGCACGGCGTGCTGCCGCTCTTCCACGCCTTCGGCCTGACCCTCGGCGTGACGTTCGCGATGTCCCTCGGGGCGCGGCTCGTGCTCTTCCCGACCGTGCGCGCGGACCTCGTCCTCGGGGCGATGAAGCGCTCGAGGCCCACGGTGCTGCCCGCCGTGCCGCCGGTGTACCAGAAGCTCCTCGACGCCGCGCAGGAGCAGGGCGCCGACCTGCGCGGCATCCCGGTGGCCGTCTCCGGGGCGATGAGCCTGCCGGTCCCGCTCGTGGAGCGGTGGGAACGCGCCACCGGGGGCATCCTGATCGAGGGCTACGGTCTCACCGAGTGCTCCCCGCTCGTCGCCTGCAACCCGCTCAACGACTCCCGCCGGGCGGGTTCGATCGGGATCCCGTTCCCGTCCACCGAGATCCGGCTCGTCGACCCGGAGACCCTCGAGGACGTCCCCCGGGACCGTCCGGGGGAGCTGTGGGTGCGGGGCCCGCAGGTCTTCCAGGGGTACTGGAGGCGCCCCGACGAGACCGCCCGGACGCTCACGGACGACGGGTGGCTGCGCACCGGGGACGTCGTCACGGTGGACGACGCCGGGTTCCTGCGGGTGGTCGACCGGCTCAAGGAGGTCGTGATCACGGGCGGGTTCAACGTGGCCCCCAGCGAGGTCGAGAACACGCTGCGCCAGCACGACGCCGTCGAGGACGCCGCGGTGGTGGGGCTCGTCGACCCCCGCGGCAGCGAGGTGGTCGTCGCCGCGGTGACCCTCGTGCCGGGCGCCGAGGCCGACGAGGCCACCCTGCGCGAGCACTGCTACGCGGGTCTCGCCCGCTACAAGGTGCCCCGGCGGATCGTGACCGTCGAGGAGCTCCCGCGCACGATGCTCGGCAAGATCCAGCGCCGGGAGGTCCGCGAGCAGCTGCAGCGGACGGGGGTGCGGCTCTGAGCCCGGGCGCTCAGGGCAGGTCCGCCTCCGGGGCGACGTCCCGGTAGGCCGTCCGCCGGATCGACCGGATCCGCCCCAGCTCGCCCCACTCGTCGCGCCCGAGCCGCGCGATCGGCCCCAGCGTCCCCACCACGGGGCCCCGCTCGTCCATGGCCCGCTCGTCCACCGCCACGTGGGTGACGACGCCGAGGACCAGGAAGCTGTCGCCCACGGGGAGGGGGTCCGCGTACAGCCGGCACTCGATGGCCGCCGGGGACTCGGCCACGCGGGGGGCGGCCACGGTGCGGGAGAGCTCGCGGGTCAGCCCCACGGCGTCGAACTCGCTGAGCTCGTGCGGGTAGTCGGTGCCGGTCGCGTTGATCTGCTCGAACAGCTCCGCGGACGCGAAGTTGACCACGAACTCCCCGCTCTGCCGGATGTTGCGGAGGCTGTCCTTCTCCCCGACCGAGACGAACTGGACGATCGTGGGGTTCTCGGAGGCCACCGTGAAGAACGAGTGCGGGGCCAGGTTGTCGATCCCCGCGGCCGAGCGGGAACTGACCCACGCGATGGGGCGGGGGACCACGAGGGACTTGACCGCCCGGGCGAAGGAACCGTGCCGGTCGGGGACGATGTCGGTGCGCATGGCCCCATTGCACCACCTCGACCGGCCCCCGTCACGGAGCGCGGCCAGCCCGGGCCCCGGGACAGTGCCGGTCGATTGGAAAGAGCATATGTCCTAATAGGGCCGTTTCGGTGTACTCTGTAGATCAATCTACGAGGTGGCGGTCGACGACGACGCCCCGGACCGAGCGGAAGGGCCACTGTTCACGATGGAGATCCGGCAGCTCAACTACTTCATCGCCGTGGCCGAGGAGCGCCACTTCGGCCGCGCCGCCAAGCGCCTGCACATGGCCCAGCCGCCGCTGTCCCAGCAGATCCGCCAGCTCGAGGAGCAGCTCGGGGTGCGGCTGCTGGACCGGACCACGCGCCGGGTGGACCTCACCGCCGCCGGCCAGGTGCTCCTGGACCGCGGACGGCGGATCATCAACGAGCTCGAGGCCCTCAAGGCCGACGTCTACCAGGTGGGCCAGGGCGCCACGGGGGTGCTGCGCGTCGGCTTCTCCGGCTCGGCCACCTACGGGGTGATGCCGGGGGTGGTCCGGCGGGCGAAGGACGCCATGCCCGGACTGTCGCTGGCGCTGCACGGTGAGATGCTGACCCCCGCCATGGAGGAGGGGCTGCGGGAGCACACCCTCGACGCCGCCCTCCTGCGCCCGCCCGTGGCCTCCCCGGACGTCGAGTACCGGGTCGTCGCGCGGGAGCCGCTCGTGGTGGCGCTGCCCTCCTTCAGCGCGCTCGCCGTGGACCTGCCCGTGACCGTGCACGAGCTGCAGGACCAGGAGTTCATCACCTACCCGCCCGACTCCGTGCTCTACCGCACGGCCGCGGACCTCTGCCGCCAGGCCGGCTTCCAGCCCCGGATCGCCCAGGTGGCCGGCGAGACGTCCACGCTGCTGTCCTTCGTGGCCGCCGGCGGCGGCGTGGCCGTGGTGCCCGCGGGGGTGCGCGCCTTCCAGCTCGAGGGCGTGGTCTACCGCGACATCGAGCACTCGCCGCAGATCGAGCTCGCCGTGGCGTGGCGGCGCGAGGACCGATCCGCCCTGCTCCACAACTTCATCGACCTCGTCGTCGACGCCCAGGCCGCTGCCGGACCCCCCGGCGGTGAGCCCGTCCCGCCCGCCCAGGAAAGGCCCGCCCGCCCATGAATATCGCGACCATCGAGGCGATCCCCTACTCGATCCCCTACCTCCACCCGCTGCACTTCGCCTCGGGCGCCGTCCACGAGGCGGACCACGTGCTGGTGCGGATCACCACCGACGAGGGGATCGTGGGCACCGCCGACACCCCGCCGCGGCCCTACACCTACGGCGAGACCCAGAAGTCCATCGTGGCCGTGCTCGAGGACGTCTTCGCCCCGCAGCTGGTCGGTCTCGACGTCCTCGACCGCGAGAAGGTCCAGGCCGTGCTGGCCCGCACCATCCACAACCAGACCGCCAAGGGCGCCGTGGACATCGCCCTGTGGGACGTCATCGGCCAGGCCCTGGGCCAGCCGGTGACCCGGCTGCTGGGCGGGTTCACCGACTCGATGCGGGTCTCCCACATGCTCGGCTTCAAGCCCGCCGCCGAGCTGCTGGACCTGGCCCTGGAGTTCCGCGAGACGTACGGCATCACCACGTTCAAGCTCAAGACCGGCCGGCACCCGATCGGCCTCGACGTCGAGGCCGCCCGCGTGCTGCGCGAGGGCCTCGGCGAGGACGCCGAGCTCTACATGGACGCCAACCGCGGCTGGTCCGCCAACGAGGCCATGGAGGTGCTGCGCCGCACCGGCGAGCTGGGCCTGCAGTTCCTCGAGGAGCCCGACGACGCCCGCGAGGTGCTCGGCCGGCGCCGGCTCGTGGAGCGCTCGCCCATCCCGATCGCCGCCGACGAGTCCGCCCCGAACCTGGGGGAGGCCGCGAAGGAGCTCCTCACGGGCGGGGCGAACCTGCTGGCCGTGAAGACCGCCCGCTCCGGGTTCACCGAGGCCGCCAAGATCGTGGGCATGGCCGAGGGCATGGGGGTGGACGTGTACGTGGGCAACCAGATCGACACCCAGGTCGGCACGATCGCCTCCGTGGTCTTCGGCGCGGCCCTCGCCCACACCTCGAAGCGCGCCGGGGAGCTGTCCAACTTCCTGGACATGTCCGACGACCTCCTCGCCGAGCCCGTGATCATCGCCGACGGCCGGATCCGCGTGCCGGACGTGCCCGGGACGGGCACCGCCGTGGACGAGGACAAGCTCACCCGCTACCGCACCGACCGGTAGTCCCGGCCCCGCAACGCACCGCACACCCCGCCCGGGACCCGGACACCGGCCCGGGAACCCAGCCCGGGGACCATCCCGAGAACCAGCCCGAGAACCAGCCCGAGAACCAACCCGACGGAAGGACGCACCGTGAAGTACCTGGTCCACATGGACATCCACCTCCCCACCGACATGCCCGCCGAGGAGGCCGCGGAGCTCAAGGCCACCGAGAAGGCCTACTCCCAGGAGCTGCAGCGCTCCGGGAAGTGGCCGGAGATCTGGCGCGTGGTCGGCGAGTACGCGAACTACTCGGTCTTCGACGTCGGGTCCCACGACGAGCTGCACGACGTCCTGCAGAACCTGCCGCTGTTCCCCTACATGGACATCACCGTGGTGCCCCTGGCCAAGCACCCCTCCGACGTGAAGTAGGACGGACCCGCAGCACCTGCCCGCCCCGCGAGGTGGCGGACGACGGCGACCCGGTCACCGGCTGTCGCCGTCGTCCGCCACCTCGCGGTCGTCCAAGGGCGGTCATTCGGGCGAGCGGTAGCGGGCGGCGAGCTCGCTGCGGGAGCGGATCCCGAGCTTCCCGTAGATGCGGGTCAGGTGGTACTGGACGGTCTTCTCCGCCAGGAACAGGGCCCGCGCGGTCTCCTTGTTGGTGGCCCCGCCCGAGACCAGCTCGGCCACCGCCTGCTCCTGGGCGGTGAGCTGCACGGCGGTCCGGCCCACGGCGGCGAGCACCGGGTCGGAGGGGTCGGGCAGGTTCCCGACGTCGAGGCCGGTCGCCTTGAGCTCGCGGTCGCAGCGCTCCACGTAGGTGGCGGCGCCCAGCGAGTCGTAGAGGTCCCGCGCGGTCCGCAGCACGGTGGAGGCCAGGCGCCGCTTGCCCGCGCGGCGCATGCTCTGCCCGAAGGCGAAGCTGATCCGGGCGCGCAGGTACGGGCGGTTGAGCCCGCGCAGGTGCCCCAGGGCCGCCTCGAAGTGCTCCCGCGCGGTGTCCGGATCGCCCTGCGCGGCGAGGATCCGCCCCCGGGCCCACGCCGAGCGCGCCTCGTCGGAGGGGATCCGCCGCTCGCGGCGCACCCGCTCGAACGCGGTGAGGAAGACGTCCGCGTCCTCGAGCCGGTCGGTCATGACGAGGGCGTTGACATAGGTGTCCTGCCACGGCCAGAAGGAGACCCGCTCGTCGGTCCACGGATCGATGTCCGTGAGCGGCTCCAGCACCCCCAGGGCGCTCTCGTAGTCGGCGCGGGCCTCGTGGAAGCGGGCCCGCGCGAGGCTGGCCGGGACCTGCATGGCCCGGTAGGTGCCCGGCTGCACGGCGGCCTGGGAGACGTAGTGGCGGGCCCGGTCCCAGTCCCCGCGCATCGACCACAGCTCCGCGGCGGTCCAGTACAGCAGCGGACGGATCAGCGGCATCTGGGAGGTCTCGAGGCGCACCGAGGCGCGGGAGACCGTGGCCGCCGCGGCGTCCCAGTCGCCCAGCACCAGCTGGGTGCGGGCCAGCCACGCCTCCGCCCACAGGGAGATCCGCAGGGACCCGCCCCGGTACTCCGTGGGGGCGGCCGCCTGGAAGTTGACGAGCGCCGTCTCGACGTCGTCGGCGCGCAGGGCGAGCCAGCCGGAGCCCATCTGGACGCGCTGCTTCTGGGCGTTCTCCGCGGCGTGCTCGAAGGCCCGCTCGTAGGAGGACTCGGCGTCCCGCAGCCGGCCCTGGGCGAAGAGGCCCAGGCCGTAGATGGCCTCGGACTCGATGTGGGCGGGGGTGCCGGGATCGGTGAGGGACATCGCGGTCTCCGCCCACCGGGTGATGACGGGGCCGTCCCAGGATGCCACGCCGTGCAGCACGAAGCGCTGGGCGATCTGCGCGGCGGCCGCGGGGTCCCGCTGCCGGTTGCTCGTGCGCCACGCCATCTCGAGCTGGGACTGCGCGCTGCGGTTCTGCCCCGACACCGTGGAGAGGTAGCCGAGCACCGACGAGCGCAGGGGGGAGGACGGCATGGCGTCCACGGCGGCCGCCCACATGCCGGCCTGGGCGATGTTGCCCGAGCCGACCAGGGCGTCCACGGCCCGGAGGAGACGGTCGTTGCGGGCGCGCGCGTCCGCGGAGAGCCGGGACGCCGAGAACAGCGCCGTGGCGACCTCCTGCCAGGCCCCCACCATCGCCTGCCGCCCGGCGAAGGCCTCGAGCTCCACGGCCAGCGGCTCGTCGGGCCCCGGGGTGGCGGAGACGCGGTGGCCGAGCTGCTCGCCCTCCTCGTGCACGGCGGCCGAGGACCGCCGGTGCAGCTCGATCCGCCGGCTGGGCACGATCAGCCCGTAGACGGCCTCCGCGGCGCCCGGCTCGAAGAACTGCACGACCGAGCGGGCCTGGTCCACGGACAGGTCCAGCAGCCCGGCGCGGTGGCCCTCGTCGAGGGCCTCCATCAGGGCGTCCACCCCGCTCACGTGGGCCACCTCGGCCAGGCCCGCGCTGCGCCCCAGCACGGAGACGGCCTCGGCCGTGCGGACCAGGTCGGGGGAGGCCCCGTCGAGGACGCTGTGCACACGTGCGCGCACCCGGGAGCTCGCCGGGAGGTCCGCGAACCAGGAGTGCCAGGTGTCCTCGGGCAGCTCGCGCAGCAGCTCGAGGACCTGCTGGGGCAGCCCGCCGGTGTGCCGGACGAGCCGGTGCGCGGCGGTCGCGCTGAGGTCCAGGCCGAAGTACCGGCGGGCCGCGGTCCGGACCTCCTCCGCCCCGAACGGCTCGAGGGGAATGCGCTGCACCTGGTGGCCGGTGAGGAAGTCGAGCACTCCGGCCGGGACGTGCCAGGCCTGCGCGGGGTCGAGGGTCAGGACGAACATGACCCGCTTGCCGTGCAGCCGGCGCATCACGAACACCAGGATCCGCAGGGTCTGCTCGTCCAGCCGGTGGGCGTCGTCGACGGTGACCACCACGCTCCCGCGGGTCTGCAGGCTCTCGAGGTGGGTGCTCAGGGTCGCGGCGTAGTTGACCGCCTGGGCGGGGCTCAGCTCCGCGACCGGGGCCGAGGGCAGCGCGGGCGCGCCGTCGAAGCCCCTGGACGAGCGCAGCGGCGTGGCGAGCATGAGCTGGCTGTACCCGGCGAGGGCGAGCTGGGACTCCCACTCGTCGCCGGTGGCGCTGAGCACCCGGACGCCTCGGGCGGTGGAGCGGCAGTGCTCCAGGAACAGCTCGAGCAGGGCGGTCTTGCCCGCGCCCAGCGGGCCGTCGAGCACCACGGTGCGGACGTGGCCCCTGCGCACGGTCCGCAGGACCTCGACGAGCTCCTCGAGCGCGCCGGCCCGCCCGACCAGCGGGAACTCCTCCCCGGGGTCTCCGTGGTGCAGGCCCGCCGTCATGGCCGCGAGTCTACCCCTGGAGGGGGCACGGCCACGCCGGCGGGCGTCCCCCCGGGGCTGCTCAGCCGAGGTCCCCGCCGGCGACCGGCAGGACGCTGCCGGTGACGTAGGAGGCCTCGTCGGAGGCGAGGAACACGATGGGCGCGGCCTGCTCGTCGAGGGTGCCGTAGCGCTTCACGAACGAGGAGTCCACGGTCTGGTCCACGATCACCTGGTACCAGGCCTTCTCCGTGGCGCTCTCGGCCTCGGGCCCGCGCCTGACCCTGCGGGGCGGGGCCTCCGTGCCGCCGGGGGCGGTGGCGACCACGCGGATCCCGCGGCCGGCGACCTCCATGGCCAGGGACTGGGTCAGGGCGTTGACCCCGCCCTTCGCCGCGGCGTAGGGCACGCGGTGCAGGCCGCGGGTGGCCACCGAGGAGACGTTGACGATCGTGCCCGAGCCCTGCTCGAGCATGGCCGGGAGCACGGCGCGGCAGGTCCACAGGGTCGGGAAGAGCGAGCGGCGGATCTCCTTCTCGATCTTCTCCTCGTCGTACTCCTCGTAGGGGCGGGCCCAGATGGTGCCGCCCACGTTGTTGACGAGCACGTCCACCCGCCCGTGGGCCGCGAGCGCGGCCTCGACGGCCTGCTGGGCCCCGGCCCAGGTCTCGAGGTCGGCGGTCACGGACGTGGCGGAACCGCCCGAGCCCGAGGCCTCGGCGGCCTCGGTGATGCCCCGGGCGACCTCGTGCACCAGCTCGGAGCGGTCCACGAGGACGACGGCGCCGCCCTCGGCGCCGATCCGCTCGGCCACCTTCTGCCCGATGCCCTGCGCGGACCCGGTCACGACCGCCACCTGGCCGGCGAAGCGGCCGGGGGTCACGAACTGTCCCGCGTACGGTGCGCCCATCAGCGACCGGCCTCCTTGGCGTCGATCGCCGTGGACATGGTCTGCTTGGCGTCGCGGGCGTGGATCATGATGACCTCGCGGGCCCGCTCCTTGTCGCCGCGCTCGAACGCCTCGACGACGTCGAGGTGGTCCTGGGCGACCCGGGCGAAGATCTCGGTGCCCTGCTCGAAGGTCGCGGCCATCTGCTCGCGCACGTCGAGCCGGCGGTAGGACTCCAGCAGCGTGGGGTTGTCGCAGACCATGAAGAGGTACTCGTGGAACTCCTCATTGGTGCGCACGTACTCCTCGGGGTCCTGGACGGTGCCGGCGCCCACGGAGCGCGTGGTGGCCTCCGCGAGACGCCGGAACTGCTCCAGCTGCTCCTCGGTCAGCCGGCCCATCATGAGCTCGGTGACGGCGAGCTCGAGGCCCATGCGGGCGTCGAGGTGGGCGAAGCTGTCCTCCTTGCGGAACTCCAGCCGCCCGGTCTCCATCGAGGAGAGCGCCTCGGAGCGGGTCATGGTGTCGCCCTCGGCAGCGATCTGCTCGGGGGAGGGCGGCGCGCCGGTCTCGGCGTCGCCGCCGGTGGTCTCCTTCGGCGCGAAGCGCTCGAAGTAGAAGTTCGCGGGCTCGATCCCCTCGCTGTCCAGCCACTTGGAGACGGCGTTGACCATGGGCGGCGGGCCGCACAGGTAGACGTCGACGTCGCCGTCGTTGAGGTGGGACGGCTCGATGATCTGGGTGACGTAGCCGGTGTGCGGGGCGGAGGTGCCCTCCTCGGAGGCGATGTAGTCCCAGGTGAAGTCCGGCAGCTTGGCCTCGTACGCACGGATCCAGTCCAGGCCCACGATGTCGGCCTCGCGGGTCACCCCGTAGATCAGGTGCACCGGGGTGCTGGGCGGGTTCTCGGAGAGCTTCTCCAGGATCGACAGGAGCGGGGCCAGGCCGGTGCCCCCGGCGAGCAGCAGCAGCGGGCGCTTGGGCTCGCGCAGGAAGAACGAGCCGTAGGGGCCGCTGAACTCGATGGTGTCCCCGACCTGGGCACGGTCGCGCAGGTACTCGGACATCGCCCCCTGCGGGGTGATGCGCACCATGAAGGCCGCGCCCTCGACCTCGGGGCCGCTGCTGAAGGAGTAGGAGCGCTCGGCGTCGGTGCCGGGCACCTTGATGTTGACGTACTGGCCGGGCAGGAACGCGAGGTCCTCCCGCTTCTCGACGTCGAGGGTGAAGGAGATCGTGGTCTCGGAGTGCTTGTCCAGCTCCTGGAGCGTGGAGCTGAACGTGGCCGCGGAGGTCTTCGCGGACTCGGCGGTCGCCGGGATCTGGATGGCCATGTCGGACTCGGGGACGGCCTGGCAGGTGAGCAGGTAGCCCTTCTCGAGCTCGTCCTCGGTCATGGCGTCGTCGATGAAGTCCCCGGGGTCGAAGGTGCCGGAGTCGCAGAAGGCCTTGCAGGTGCCGCAGGCGCCGTCGCGGCAGTCCGCGGGAATGTTGATGCGCGCCTTGTAGGCGGCGTCCAGGACGGTCTCGTAGTCGCCGACCTTGACGACCTTCGTGACGCCGTCCTCGAAGCTGAGGGCTACCTGGTGGCCCATGATTTCCTCCTGGGTGGGGGGCCGCGTCCGCGCGGCCCGGAAAAGTCTGTGGGGTGCTCGGTGAGCACAGGGTGCCGACGATCCGCCGCGACCGGCCCCGGGCGGGGGCCGGCCGCGGCAGGCGTCAGATCATGTAGACGTCCACCACGTGGTGGATGTAGTCGTTCTTCAGGACGACCTTCTTCTTCAGGATGACCGGCTTCTCGCCCGAGAGGTCGATCGTGTAGAAGCTGGTGCCGAAGTACGTGTCCGTGGTGTTGTAGCGGAAGTACAGCGTGAACCAGTTGAAGCGGACCTGCACCTGGTCGCCGTCGTGGGCGAGGATCTCCACGTCGGTGATGTTGTGCCCGGTGCGGGGGTCCGGCAGGGACGTGGCGGAGGAGCGGTCCGTCTTGATGCGGAACACGCGGTCCTCGATGCCGCCGCGGTTGTCGTAGTAGATCAGGGAGATCTCGTTCTGGGGGTCCTCGGTCAGCTGGTCGTCGTCCCCCCAGGACGGCATCCAGAACTCGGAGTCCGGGTGGTAGCACTCGAGCCACTCGTCGAACTGGCGGTCGTCCAGGAGGCGGGCCTCCTTGTAGAGGAAGGCGCGCACGGTCTCGAGCGTCGCGATCTCCTCGGCGGTCTTCAGCGCCGTCACGGGGTTCAGCAGGTTGGCCATGGTGTTCTGCACTCTTTCTGTGGTTCGGGGGAGTCCGGGTCAGGCGGTCACGGGAGCGGACTGCGCGGCGGCGCGCTCCTCCGCGGCCAGCCCCTTGTCCATGACGTCCTTCCAGAAGCCGTGCTGGACCGGGTACAGGCCCTCGTCCTCGGTGCGCACGCCGGAGGCGATGACCTTGGTCATGCCGAGGGCCTGGGCCTGCTCGTCGGGGCCCTGGATCTCGTGCGCGGCGCCGCGGGACATGTCGTTCCACGGGGCCGAGGTGGCCCAGTAGGTCTTGTTGCAGGAGCGGAACTCCTCGAGGTCGTCCGGGGTCGCCATGCCGGTCGCGTTGAAGAAGTCCTCGTACTGGCGGATGCGCTTCGAGCGGTTCTCCTGCGACTCGCCCTTGGGGGCGATGCAGTAGATGGTGACCTCGGTCTGGTCCGCGGAGATCGGCCGGAAGTGGCGGATCTGCGAGGAGAACTGGTCCATGATGTACACGTTCGGGTACAGGCAGAGATTGCGCGAGATGTTGATCATGAAGTTCGCCATCTCCTCGCCGTACTTGTCGACGAGCTCCTCGCGCCGGTCCCACAGCGGGCGGTCCTCCGGGTTGGTCCACTCCTGCCACAGCAGCAGGTGGCCGTGCTCGTAGGAGTAGAACCCGCCCTTGACCTTGCCCCACTTGCCGGCGTCCATGGCCTTGGTCTTGTTGGCGGAGTCCCCGGCGGTGCGGCGGGCGGTGGTCGCGGCGTAGTTCCAGTGCACCGAGGTCACGTGGTAGCCGTCGGCGCCGTTCTCCGCCTGGACCTTCCAGTTGCCGTCGTAGGTGTAGGTCGAGGCGCCGCGCAGGACCTCGAGGCCCTCGGGGGACTGGTCCACGATCGAGTCGATCACCGTGGTGGCGTCGCCCAGGTGCTCCTCGAGGGGCAGCACGTCCGGGTTCAGGGAGCCGAACAGGAAGCCTCGGTAGGACTCGAAGCGGGCGACCTTGGTCAGGTCGTGCGAGCCCTCCTTGTTGAAGTTCTCCGGGTAGCCGCCGTTGCGGCCGTCCTTGACCTTGAGCAGCTCGCCGGAGTTCTTGAACGTCCAGCCGTGGAAGGGGCAGGTGAAGGTGGTGCGGTTGTCCGTCTTGCGCCGGCACAGCATCGCGCCGCGGTGGGAGCACGCGTTGACGATGCAGTTGAGCTTCTCGTCCTTGTCGCGGGTGATCACGACCGGGGTGCGGCCGATGTAGGTGGTGAAGTAGTCGCCCACGTTGGGGATCTGCGACTCGTGGGCCAGGTACACCCAGTTGCCCTCGAAGATGTACTTCATCTCCAGCTCGAAGATCTCCTCGTCGGTGAAGATCTCCCGCTTCGCCCGGATGACGCCGTTCTCGCGGTCGTCCACGACGGCGTCGGAGAGGACCTCGCGAACGTGGGTCAGGTTCTCGGTCATGACGTGCTCCTTCTGATCGGGATGTCTGGGCGGGACGTCTGCTCGGGACGTGCGGGCCGGGGCCGCTGCTGCGACCGGCTCCTGCCGGACGGTACAGAGCCAGTCTGGTGTCCCGTGACTCCGATCACATCAGGCAAACCCCTAGGAGTAACCCAGGGTGGGTTTATTCCGCATTATGTGCACAAAATGGGTCCAATCGATATTTGTCGCGTCCTGATCGCCCACCTAGGCTGAGGGGGACGTCGACGTGTCCGGTGTCACAACCGGAAGGCCTCGCGCTGGGGGCCTCGAGCTGCATCGGGAGCGACAGGCACGACGGGCGTCCCTGAATACCGTTCAACGAGGAATGTGGAGAACACCATGACGGAGACCCACGCGGCAACGCGCAAGGAGAACGAGGGCACCGCGGTCGAGGCCGGGTCCAAGGCCACCGAGCGGTTCACCGCCTCGGGCAAGCTGGCGAAGCTGGACGTGCCGAAGGAGCGGGTGTCCCTGCTGGCCGGTGCCGCGATCAAGGCGATCAACGACATCGCGGTCGAGCACGAGGTCACCTACGAGGAGTACAACGCCCTGAAGGCCTGGCTGATCAAGGTCGGCACGGACGGGGAGTGGCCGCTGTTCCTGGACGTGTGGCTGGAGCACACCATCGAGGACGTCAACTCCCAGGAGCGCCCCGGAGCCGTCGGCACCATCGAGGGCCCCTACTACGTGCCCGACTCCCCGGTGCTGCCCACCCCGGCGACCCTGGAGATGCGCGAGGACGAGCCCGGCACCCCGCTGCTGTTCAAGGGCCGGTTCACCGACACCGACGGCAACCCGCTGCAGGGCGCCCAGGTGGAGATCTGGCACGCCGACGCCAACGGCTTCTACTCCCAGTACGCCCCGGAGCTACCCGAGTGGCTGTTCCGCGGCACGGTGAAGGCCGACGAGAACGGCTACTTCGAGATCAACACCAAGCGCCCGGCCCCGTACCAGATTCCCACCGACGGGGCCTGTGGGCAGCTGATCGCCGCGGCCGGCTGGCACGCCTGGCGCCCGGCGCACATCCACATCAAGGTCTCCGCCCCCGGGTACCAGCTGGTCACCCAGCAGCTGTACTTCCCCGGCGACCCGCACAACGAGGACGACATCGCCTCGGCGGTCAAGCCCGAGCTGATGCTGGATCCCAAGCCGCGCACCGACGGCGGCGAGGGCGAGGAGGTCGTCTACGACTACGTCCTCGCCAAGGAGGGCCAGACCAAGTAGGACCCCACCCCGCGGGCGCGATGCCCGCGGTGCATCAGGAACGCCCCCGTCGGCCTCGGCCGGCGGGGGCGTTCCCGTGTGCGGAGGTGCCGAGCGGCGCCCCGCCCGGGCAAATCTCCGGGGGTCGTCGCCCGGGCGGGGGCGACACGGACACAAAACGCACAGTCGGCTTGCTCATGCAGATCACTGGGTCTAAGGTAAATCTGTCGTCGGCGATGGCCCGGAGGTGATCCCCCCATCTGCCTCCGGATGGTTCCTGCCGACGACTGGCGTCCCATTCCCCCGATCGGGATGCCCGACAGGCCCTGCCGATCCCCCCATGCGGCAGGGCCTGTCCCCTGTCCGGGGTCGCCGTGGAGCAGGCTGGCCCTGAGCCCCGAGCCCTGAGCCCTGAGCCCTGAGCCCTGAGTGCGTCAGGACTGCGGTGTCAGCACAGCCCCAGTTCCTCGAGCCGGGGGACCACCTTGCCGGAGACTGAGAGCAGTGCGTCCATCTCCTCCCGGGTCAGGTGGTCGATCAGCGCCGCGCGCACCAGCTCGAGATGACCGGGGGCGGAGGCCTCGATGGCATGGCGCCCCTCCGGGGTGATCCGCACGTCGAGTCCGCGCGCGTCGCTGTCGCACGGCAGCCGCTCGAGCAGCCCGCGCCGGGCCATCCGGGAGAGCAGGTGGGACAGGCGGCTGCGCTCCCAGCCGAGGTCGTGGAGGAGGTCGCGGGAGCGGATCACGCCGGTGTCGCTCTCCGAGAGCAGCACGAGAACCTCGTACTCGGAGCCGGACAGTGCGCTGTCGCGGGAGAGCTGGCGGTCCACCGCGGTCTGCATGCCGCGGCTCAGGGCCAGGAAGCCGCGCCAGACGCGCTGCTCCTCGTCCGACAGCCAGTTGACCTCGTCGGTCTCCGGGTGGCTCATGCGGCAGTCCTCTCGTGGGGCGAAAGAACCCAGATTAGATGACGTGTCAACAAATGTCAAGCGCCCGGCGGTCCACCCTTCGGGCCGGGGTCGTCGCCGGCGTCGCGGCCGTACCGTGTCCGGCGGCGGTGGATCCACTCCGAGTCGTAGTGGTCCCCGAGCCCGGGCGCGGGCCGCCGGAGGCGTTCGGCGTAGCCGGTGGGGCGCAGCGGGGAGTCGTCGTCGTCGACCGGCGTGAAGGAGGCCATGGCCACGAGGCCGAAGCCCAGGCCCGCCGCGACCACCAGGGTCATGCCCGAGACGACCAGGACGCTGACGTACTCCTCGACCAGGTGCGCGCGCGCGGTGCCCGCCAGCAGGGGCTGGGCCCCGAGAGCCCCGGCCAGGAGCAGGGCGCCCAGCAGCAGCAGCGCGGAAGGGATGAGCCACAGTCTCGACCGGCTCCGCAGCGGGGGCACCGACGCGTCCCGGAGGGCCGGGTGCAGCTGGGCCTGGACGACGACGAAGCCCACGAGGCCGGGCAGGACGAGCAGGGCTCCGGCCACCCAGCCCCACGCGGTGCCCAGGGCGGCGAGCCCGCCGCCGACCAGCAGGCCCAGCATCACGAAGGTGAAGGAGAGTCCGCGCGCCATCCGCCGGGCGGCCCGCGGTGAGGCCGCGGGCCCGCGCGCCGCCCGAGGTCCGGATCGGGGCGGGACGTGCTGCGGGGGAAGGCGCTGCCCGTACTCGGGCTCGTTGCCGTGGGTGCTCATGGGCGGACTGTTCCGTGGTGGGAGGGTGCTGGACGCCTCCACTGTAGACCTCGCCCCCGACGCGACCTCCCCTGGCGCCCCTGCTGTGATTGACATATCATCAAAAACGAGGGGCGGGAGGTGCGGCCGTCCCGCCGCCGACCGCCGTCCCGGCCGGTGGCGCCCCGACCAGCAGCACCGCGAGGAGCCACCATGTCACAGCGCAGCACCCAGCGGTCCGAGCACAGCACCGCCGGAGCCTACGTGCACCCCGGCAAGGAGTTCACCCGGGACACCGCCTACATCGAGGACCGGATCGTCCGCGACCCGGCGAGTGCCGTCGTCCCCGAGGGGGCCCAGGCCTGGCCCGTCGAGGCCGGCCGCTACCGCCTCGTCGCCGCACGGGCCTGCCCCTGGGCCAACCGGACCCTCGTCGTGCGACGGCTGCTGGGGCTCGAGGACGTCCTGTCGGTGGGGCTGCCCGGTCCCGTCCACGACGTGCGCTCGTGGACGTTCGACCTCGACCCGGACGGCAGGGACCCGGTGCTGGGCATCGAGCGGCTCCAGGAGGCGTACTTCGCCCGCCACCCCGACTACCCGCGGGGGATCACCGTGCCGGCGGTGGTGGAGATCGAGAGCGGCAAGGTCGTGACCAACGACTTCCCCCGGATCACGGAGGACCTCGCCAAAGAGTGGGGCGCGTTCCACCGCGAGGGCGCCCCCGACCTCTGGCCGGCCGATCTCGAGGACGAGATGCGCGAGGTCATGCAGCGCGTCTACACCGAGGTCAACAACGGGGTCTACCGGTGCGGCTTCGCCGGCTCGCAGCAGGCCCACGAGAAGGCCTACGCGCGGCTGTGGGCCGCCATGGACTGGCTCGAGGACCGCCTCGCGACCCGCCGCTACCTCATGGGCGAGCACATCACCGAGGCGGACGTGCGGCTGTTCACCACCCTGGTGCGCTTCGACCCGGTCTACCACTCGCACTTCAAGTGCTCGCGCAACAAGCTCACCGAGATGCCCCACCTGTGGGGCTACGCCCGGGACCTCTTCCAGACCCCCGGGTTCGGCGACACCGTGGACTTCGAGCAGATCAAGCAGCACTACTTCGTGGTCCACGAGGACATCAACCCGTCCCAGATCGTTCCCGTGGGCCCCGACCTGGACAACTGGGTGTCCGCGCACGGCCGGGAGGCCCTCGGCGGTTCGCCCTTCGGGGCGGGGACCGCACCGGGACCCGTCCGGCCGGAGGAGCGGGTTGACCGACGTCACACGCCACTGACCGTCTGAGCGTTCCGCAGGGTCGGCGCGCCGCCTAGACTGGACAGCTCCTACGGCCCGGGCCCGTCCGCGGGGACGGGCGTCCCAGGGGCCTCCCGTCCCCGCCGCTCCCTTCTCGGAAAGGACCCCTCCGTGGCCCCCTACCGCAACCAGCGCGCCGCCGCGCTGCCCGCCCGCCCGTCCCGCTCGTGGCTGCTCACGTCGGCCGCCGACCCCTCCGTCTTCCCGGCGGCGCTCGCGTCCGAGGCGGACTCCGTGGTGTTCGACATCGAGGACGCCATCCCCGCCGAGGGCAAGGACCAGGCCCGCCAGAACGTCGTGGAGGCCTTCGAGGCCGGTGCGAGCGCCTGGGTGCGGATCAACGACATCACCACCCCGTACTGGGAGCAGGACCTCGCCGCCCTCAGCAGGGTCGGCCACCTGCGCGGGATCATGCTGGCCAAGACGGAGCACCCCGACCACATCACCAAGACGGCCATGATGGCCCCGGCCGGCACGCCGGTCGTGGCGCTCATCGAGTCGGCCGTGGGGATCATGAACGCCAACGACATCGCCCGCGCGCCCGGGGTGTTCCGGCTCGCCTTCGGGGTCGGCGACTTCCGCCGGGACACCGGTGTCAGCGCCGACCCCATGGCGCTGGCGTTCGCGCGCTCGAGCCTCGTCGTGGCCTCCCGGGTGGGGGAGCTGCCCGGTCCCATCGACGGGCCGACCCTGGGCGCCTCGGAGGAGGGGCTCGCCGAGGCGTGCGCCGTGACGCAGTCCATGGGCATGACGGGCAAGCTCTGCCTGGACCCGCAGCAGACGGACGGGATCAACCGCAACCTCGCCCCGAGCGATCAGGAGATCACCTGGGCGCGCGAGCTCATCACGCAGCACGACTCCGGGCACGTCGTGGGCGACGGCAGCTACCTCCCGCGCCTGGCCCGGGCCCGCAAGGTGTCCGAGCTCGCGCAGACCTACGGGCTCTGGAACCGCTGAGCGCCCCGGGCGCTCCCCTCAGCCCAGCCAGCGGGTCATGAGCTCCCGGAAGACGGGGTCCGTCAGCGCCGCCGCCCGGTGGTGCGCGGGCACGGGGTCCCCGTCCGGGACCGACGGCACGGCCACGACCACGAGTCCCGCCGCCACGGCCGAGGTCGCGCCCACCACGGAGTCCTCCACCGCCAGCGCCTGGCCCGGGGCGAAGCCCAGCCGCCGCACGGCCTCGGCGTAGATGTCCGGGGCCGGCTTGCCGCGGGGCACGTCCTCGGAGGAGACCCACGTGCTCAGGTGGGGGGCGAAGCCGGCCTCCTCCAGCTTCACGCCGAGGATCGTGCTCGTGGAGTTGCTGGCCACGGCCACGGGCAGCCGCTCGGCGAACGCGCGCACGGTCTCGAGCGCTCCCGGCAGGGGGACGATGTGACCGGTCAGCGTCTGCTCCTCGGTGCGCAGCACATCGGCGTGGACCGCGGCCCGGTCGGCCTGCGCGGCCTCGGCGATCGCCGTGGCGACGTCCGCCGCGGACCAGCCCATCATCCGGCGCTCCATGGCCTCGGTGAACTCGAGCCCGTGGCGCTCGCAGACGAGGCGCTGGACCCGGGCCCAGTTCGCCTCCGTGTCCATGAGGATGCCGTCGCAGTCGAACACCACGCACGCCGGGGCCCATCCGGGGGCGGGCGCCGGCAGCTCGGAGGAGGGCGTGGGCAGCGACGGCGTGGGGGCGGGGAAAGACGTCATGCTCCCATGGTGCCCCACCGGACCCCGGCCGCGGCGGGGGTGTGAGCAGGGCAACGCCCGGAATAAGCCGTCCGTCCCGGGGTGTTGCCGCCACCGAACCCCTTCGTGCCATCCCCGACGGAAGAAGCCCGCCCTTGCCCACCACCTCCCGCGTCCCGCTGTCCGCCCTCGACCTCGTGCCCCTGTCGGAGGGCCGCTCCACGGCGGACGCCCTCCGCGAGGCGGTGGACCTCGCCCGCCGGCTCGACGCGTCCGGCTACCGTCGCCTGTGGTACGCCGAGCACCACAACACGGAGGCCTTCGCGTCCTCCGCCACCGCGGTGCTCATCGGTCAGGCCCTCGCCGCCACGGAGCGCCTCCGCGTGGGCTCCGGCGGGATCATGCTGCCCAACCACGTGCCGCTGACCGTGGCCGAGGCCTTCGGCACGCTCGCCAACCTCTATCCCGGCCGCGTGGAGCTGGGCCTGGGCCGGGCCCCGGGCACCGACATGCGCACCGCCCTCGAGCTGCGGCGCGGCCACGCCGGTCACGACACCTTCGAGGCCGACGTGCGCCGTCTGGTGCGTCTGTTCGGCGGCCAGGAGCAGGAGGTCGTCCGGGCGCCCGTGGCCCGGGGGACGGACGTTCCCCTGTGGATCCTCGGCTCCTCGACCGGTGGCGCGGAGGTCGCCGCCCGGCTCGGTCTGCCCTACGCGTTCGCCTCCCACTTCGCCCCGGCCATGATCATGGACGCCATCGCCCTGTACCGGCAGCGCTTCGACGCGCACGCCCCGACCGCCACGGTCGAGCGCCCGCACGTGATGGTCGCGGCGAACGTCCTCGCCGCCGACACCGACGAGGAGGCGCGGCGCCAGTTCACCACCCACCAGCTGCTGGTGCGCGGGATCGCGCGCAACGACCGACGCCCGCTCCAGCCCCCGGTCGAGCGCGTCGAGCTCACCGCGGCGGAGGCGGGCATGGTGGAGGAGCACCTCGCCGTCTCGGCGGTCGGCACGCCCGAACGGGTGGTCGCCGACCTCGAGCAGATCGTCGAGCTCACCCGGGCCGACGAGCTGATGCTCAACAGCTACGCCCACGACCCCGAGGTGCGCGCCCGGTCCTACGAGCTCGTCGCCCACGCCTGGTGAGCGCACCGGCCCGGCGCCGCCCGTCCCGACCCCCCGACCTCCGACCGCACGACCTCCGACCGCACGACCTGCACCCCGAGATCTCCGCACCACGACAGGAGCACCGCATGACCACCGTCCCCGCCCTCGAGGCCGCCTCCGCCGACTCCGGCTTCCACCGCACCACGATCGAGCGCCGCCCGGTGGGCCCGGGCGACGTCGAGATCGACATCCACTTCGCCGGCATCTGCCACTCCGACATCCACACCGCGCGCGACGAGTGGGGCGGCACGCACTTCCCGGTCACCCCGGGGCACGAGATCGTCGGCCGCGTCAGCGCCGTGGGGGAGGCCGTGACCGGCTTCGCACCCGGCGACACGGTGGGCGTCGGCTGCTTCGTCGACTCCTGCGGCCGGTGCGAGCAGTGCGCCGACGGCCAGGAGCAGTTCTGCACCGAGGGCGTGACGGCCACCTACAACACGCCCCAGGCCGACGGCACGGTGACCAGGGGCGGCTACAGCGGCGCGATCGTGGTCGACGAGCGCTTCGTGCTGCGCGTCCCCGAGGCCCTGGATCCCGCCAGGGCAGCCCCGCTGCTGTGCGCCGGGATCACCACCTACGCGCCGTTCAGGCGCTGGGGCGCAGGGCCCGGCCGGCGGGTCGCCGTCCTGGGCATGGGCGGGCTCGGCCACGTCGCCGTGAAGATCGCCGCGGCCATGGGCGCCGAGGTCACCGTGCTGAGCCAGAGTCTGTCGAAGCAGGAGGACGGCCTGGCGTTCGGCGCGAGCGACTACTGGGCCACGAAGGACCCCGAGACCTTCGAGCGCAACAAGGGCCGCTTCGACCTGATCCTCAACACCGTCTCCGCGGACCTGCCCGTCGAGAAGTACCTCTCCCTGCTGCGGGTCGACGGCGTGCTGTGCTCCGTGGGGCTCCCCACCGAGCCGTACAGCGTCCGCCCGGGCGCCCTGATCGGTCCGCAGCGCGTGCTCACGGGCTCGATGGTCGGGGGGATCCCGCAGACCCAGGAGATGCTCGACTTCTGCGCGGAGCACGGCGTGGAGTCCGAGATCGAGCTGATCGGCGCCGAGGACGTCGAGGCCGCCTACGACCGGGTGGTCGCCTCGGACGTGCGGTACCGCTTCGTCATCGACGTCGCCCGCACCCTGGCGTAGCCGCGCGGACCGTCAGCAGCCTGCGGCTCCGGCCGTGCTGATGGATAGAGTGGGGTCCATGGCCGACACCACCACTACCGACGGCGCGCTGCGCCGGCTCGCCGAGGCCTACCGGGTCTCCACGACCTACGCCGGGTTCGACGGACGGGAGCGGGACGTCCCGGAGCCGACGCTGCGCGCCGTCCTGGACGCGCTGGGCGCGGACGCCGCCGACGACGACGCGATCGAGGCGTGCCTCGCCCAGCGGGAGCTGGCACCCTGGCGGCGGGTGCTGCCGCCCGTGGTGGTCGCCGTCGCGGGGGAGCGCACCCGCTTCGCGGCGCACGTCCCGCACGGCGCCACGGTGCGCGTGACCATCGTGGCGGAGGACGGGACCCGGATCACGGCGCCCCCGGTGGACAACTGGCGCTCCCCGCGCGACGTGGACGGCGTCCTCACCGGCCAGGCCACGTTCGAGGTGCCCGAGGCCCTCGCCGTGGGCTGGTACGAGGTCCGCGCCGAGTGCCCCGAGGTCGACGGCGGACGCCCGGTCACGACGCCGCTGGCCGTGACCCCGCGGTACCTGTCCAGCACCGACCGGCTGCACGGCCGGCACCGCTGGGGCTACATGGCGCAGATCTACTCGGTGACCTCCGGGCGGTCGTGGGGCGTGGGCGACATCTCGGACCTCGCGAGCCTCGCCGCGATCTCGGGGGAGCAGGGGGCGGACTACCTGCTGGTCAACCCGCTGCACGCCGCCGAGCCCGCCCCGCCGGTGGAGCCCTCGCCGTACCTGCCGACCAGCCGCCGCTTCTTCAACCCCCTCTACCTGCGCATCGCCGAGGTCCCCGAGTACTCCTACCTGCGCCCGGCCGACCTCGAGGTGGTCAACACGCTGGCCGCGATCCAGCGCAAGGACAACCTGGACACCAGCACCATCGACCGGGACAAGGCGTACGCGGCCAAGCTGAAGAGCCTCGAGCTGCTGTTCACCGTCCGCCGCTCCCCGCACCGCCAGCAGCAGCTGCGCCGGTTCGTGGCCGAGGGCGGGCAGGGCCTGCAGGACTTCGGCCTGTGGTGCGCGCTGCGGGAGGAGCTCGGCGAGGACGCCCCCGAGTGGGACGACGTCGCCGCGGGCCCGGACGCCCCGTACGCGGTGGAGGCGCGGACCCGGCTGTCCCGCAGGATCGACTTCCACGTGTGGATGCAGTGGCTGCTGGACGAGCAGCTCGAGGCCGCCCAGCGCGCGGCGCACCTGGCCGGGATGGACATCGGCGTGATCCACGACCTCGCCGTGGGCGTGCACAAGCAGGGCGCCGACGCGTGGACGCTCCAGGACGTGCTGGCCTCCGGCGTCAGCGTGGGCGCGCCCGCGGACATGTACAACCAGAAGGGCCAGAACTGGTCCCAGCCCCCGTGGCACCCGGAACGCCTGGCCGAGGCGGGCTACCTGCCCTGGCGGGACATGCTGCGCACGATCTTCCGGCACGCCGGCGGCATCCGGGTGGACCACGTCCTGGGCCTGTTCCGGCTGTGGTGGATCCCGGACGGCCAGGAGGCCTCGGAGGGCGCCTACGTCTACTACGACCACGAGGCGATGGTCGGCATCCTCGCGCTCGAGGCGGAGCTCGCCGGGGCGGTGGTGGTCGGGGAGGACCTCGGCACCCTCGAGCCGTGGGTGCGGGAGTACCTCGCGGAGCGCGGCGTGCTGGGGACGTCGATCCTGTGGTTCGAGGTGGACGGTGACGAGCCCCTCCCGCCGGCGCGGTACCGGGAGCTGAGCATGGCCTCGGTCAGCACCCACGACTTCCCGCCCACCGCGGGCTTCCTGGAGGGCGTGCAGGTGGACGTGCGCCAGGAGCTCGGCCTGCTGGCGCGGCCCGTGGAGGAGGAGCGGGCCGAGGCCAGCCGGCAGCTCGACACGTTCTTCGCGGCCGTCGCCGCGGACGGGCTCCTCCCTGACGGGGACGCCACGGACGAGCAGGGCCTGGTCGAGGCGCTGCACCGCTACCTCGCGCAGTCCCCGGCGCTGCTGTTCAACGTCTCCCTCGTGGACGCCGTCGGTGAGCGCCGGATGCAGAACCAGCCGGGCACGGGGGACGAGTACCCCAACTGGCGCGTCCCCCTGGCCGACCAGGCGGGCAACCCGGTGCTCATCGAGCAGCTGCCGGACAACGCCCGCGCGAACTCCCTGGTGCGCGCGGTCAACGAGGCGCTCGGCAACCGGTCCCGCTTCCGGCCGGTCGGGGAGCCCGAGCAGCCCCAGCACACCGACCGCACGGCGCCCTGACCGGTCCCGGCGACCGCGCCGGCACCACGCCCCTGCCCTGCCCCTGCCTCGAACGGAGAGCACACCGCATGACGGAGCCGACGACGCCCCGCCCGGCCGCCGCGCCGCTGGTCCGACCCGTCCGCTACGTGGCCCTCGGCGACTCCATGACCGAGGGCGTGGGCGACCCCGACCCCGCGCGCCCCAACGGGGTGCGCGGCTGGGCCGACCTCGTGGCCGAGCAGCTGACCGCGGTCCACCCGGACACCCGCTACGCGAACCTCGCGGTCCGGGGACGGCTGCTCCGCGGGATCGTGGAAGAGCAGCTGGAGGCGTGCCTGGCCCTGCAGCCGACCCTGGTGAGCCTCTACGCCGGCGGCAACGACCTGCTGCGACCCCGGGCGGACGTGGACGCGCTCATGGGGGTCTACGAGCAGGCGGTCGCCCGGCTGCGGGCCTCCGGCGCCCAGGTGGTGCTGTTCACGGCCTTCGACCCCGGCCGGGACGCCCCCACGTCCTGGACCCGTCCCCGCCAGGCGCTCTACAACGAGCACGTCCGGGAGATCGCCGACCGGCACGGCTGCCTGGTCCTCGACTACTGGCGGATGCGCACCCTGCAGGACTGGCGCTACTGGGCGGTGGACCGGCTGCACATGTCGACCGCGGGGCACACCCACGTGGCCGCCCGGATGCTCGAGCTGCTGGGCGTGGACCACACCCTGGAGCTCCCGCCCACGGACCGGCTGCCGCTCACCGCGAGCCCGGGCGTGCTGACGGAGGACCTCCGCTGGGCCCGCGAGTACCTGCTGCCCTGGATCGGGCGGCGGCTGCGCGGGACCTCCTCCGGGGACACGGTCACCGCCCGCCACCCCGGGTACACGACCCTGCTCCCGCGTCCGGTGCTCCCCGCCGGCCCCGCGCCCCGCACCGGGGCGGCGGCCCCCGCCCCGTGCGGCTGACCGGGGAGTTCCCCGGTTTGCGGGGGTCGGGGGAGCCGGTAGACTGACCCGAAGCTGGTCACACCTGACGTCAGGTTGCGGGGAAGTCCGTCCGGGCCTAGACTTCAAGGCTGTCGTGTGGTGGAGTCCACCTTCCGGCACCTTGATCTTCACCGTCTTCATCGTGGCGAGGCCTTCGCCGGTTCCGGCCGCGGGCCTTACGAGAGGGCCCGGTTGGCGAACGGTGGCAATTCTGAAGGTGGCGGGACGCCCGTTGCCGCAGCTGAGTGATCAACTGCGGCACCCACTGCGTGCCGTCATTTCGTCAACATTGGAGGAGAACACTATGGCAGCGCACTGCCAGGTGACCGGAGCTCAGCCGGGCTTTGGGCACAGCATTTCGCACTCGCACCGCCGTACCAAGCGCCGGTTCGACCCGAACATCCAGAAGAAGCGCTACTGGGTGCCGTCGCTGCGCCGCAGCGTGACGCTCAACGTCAGCGCCAAGGGCATCAAGGTCATCGACGCCCGCGGCATCGACGCCGTCGTGACCGACATGATCGCACGTGGGGAGAAGATCTAGCATGGCCAAGGACAAGGACGTTCGTCCCATCATCAAGCTGAAGTCCACCGCCGGCACCGGTTTCACCTACGTGACCCGCAAGAACCGCCGCAACGACCCGGACCGCATGGTGCTCAAGAAGTACGACCCGGTCGTCCGCAAGCACGTCGATTTCCGCGAGGAGCGCTGAATCCATGGCCAAGAAGTCCAAGATCGCCAAGAACGAGCAGCGCAAGGTCGTCGTCGAGCGCTACGCCGCGAAGCGTGCCGAGCTCAAGAAGACCCTCGTCGACGAGAACGCCACCGACGAGGCCCGCGAGGAGGCCCGCCTGGGCCTGCAGAAGCTGCCCCGCGACGCCTCCCCGGTCCGCCTGCGCAACCGGGACCAGATCGACGGCCGCCCCCGCGGCACCCTCCAGAAGTTCGGCATCTCCCGCGTCCGTTTCCGCGACATGGCTCACCGCGGCGAACTGCCCGGCATCTCCAAGTCCAGCTGGTAATTTCTGACGCAGGAGCGCGATCGGTCCCCCGTGCCGCGCTTCCCCACGACCCCAAGTCCAGGAGGACATGAACATGGCTAAGAACCGCAGTGAACTCGTCGCAGAGGTCGCCGAGAAGGCCGGTACCACCAACGCCGCCGTCAACGGCGTCCTGGACGCGATGTTCCAGGTCTTCGAGGAGTCCGTCTCCGCCGGTGAGAAGATCACCATCCCGGGCTGGCTGGCCGTCGAGCGCACCGATCGTGCCGCCCGCACGGGCCGCAACCCGCAGACCGGCGAGACCATCGAGATCCCGGCCGGCCACGGCGTCAAGCTGACCGCTGGTTCCAAGCTCAAGGCGGCCGTGTCCAAGAAGTAGGGACACTCGCGGCTCCGCTCCGGACCGCGTCCCACCGCTTCGTCCGAAGGGGCGGCCCCCATGCGGGGGCCGCCCCTTCGGCGTCCCCGGACCGTCCGGTCGGCGTACCGGACTCCCGCGCCGGCGGGGCCGCGGTCCCGGGCGCGACCCGCCCGGCGCCGCAAGGGGTGCGGTGCCGGAGCGGGTCAGGCGCTGGAACGGGTCAGGCGCTGGAACGGTTCGGACGCTGTGGCGGGCTCGCTGCCGGAACGGGGCGAGTGCCGCAATTGGCCCGGCTCCGGGGGCGGCGCGCATAATGGGGGCACCGGACCGAGCGGCCGGCGACGAGACGGGAGGTGGAGGCGTGAGCCCACGTGCACGGCGCCTCGCCCGCGGCTGGGCCGGAGCGGCCATCGCCACCTCCGCCGCCGCCCTCTCCCACGCGGCCGCCGGTGGGCAGGCCCCACCCGCGCTGCTCGTGCTCCTGTCCCTGGCCCTGTCCGGGCCCCTGTGCATGGCCCTGGCCGGCCGGGTGCTCTCCCGGTCGTCCCTGCTGGTGGGCGTGCTGCTCAGCCAGTCCGTCCTGCACGCCCTGTTCGCAGGCTCAGACGGTGTCAGCACCGTGGCCCACGCCGCCCACCTCTCCGGGCACCACGGCGCCGCCGGCAGCTCGCCCGGCGCGGGACCCGCCCTCGTGCTGGAGGTCCAGTCCCACGCCGAGCACGGCGGGGCCGTGATGCTCGTCTCCCACGTGCTGGCCGCGCTGGCCGCCTACGTGCTCATGCGCCACGGCGAGGTCGCGGCCGTGGTGCTGCTGGAGGCGTTCCGGCTGCGGGTGCGCCGGTGGCGGCAGGTCCTGTCCGCTCCCGTGGTCGTCGGCCGGCCGCGGGCCGTGCGGGCCGGGCGCCCGCACGTGCTGACCGACCAGTCCCTGCTGCGCCCGGTGCGCTCCCATCGCGGGCCGCCGCGCGCCCGCCGTCGACCCCTGCTGCCGGTCCTCCTCCCGGGACCCACCTCGCTGCCCGCCGGCTGAGCCGGCCGACCGCGGGGCGCCGCCCGGGTGACGGGCCCCGGCGGGACGTCCGACGGCCCGTGCACGCCGTCCGGCCGTTCCGGCCCGGCGGCCCCGGCCCACCGCCGCCCGGCCCACGAGGAGACCTCATGCGCACGTCCACCACCCGACGCACCGCGACCCTGCTGGCCGCTGGTGCTCTCACCCTCCTGCCCGTCCTGCCCGCCTCCGCGCACGACGAGCTCACCGCCGTCTCGCCGGAGCCCGGATCCGTCCTGGCCACCGCGCCGGAAGAGCTCGAGCTCACCTTCTCCGGGGAGGTCATGGACATCGGCCACCAGATCCTGGTCACCGACTCCGAGGGGCGCTCCGTGACGGACGGCCCGCTCGAGCCGGAGGGCAACCGGGTGGTCCAGCCGCTGGCCGGGTCCGGGACGGAGGACGAGACCTACCGCGTGGTCTGGCGGGTCGTCTCCAGCGACGGGCACCCCATCGAGGGGACCTTCACCTACGACGTCGGCTCCGGCGACGAGCCCACGGCGGACCCGAGCGCCCCGGTGGAGGACACCGCCGACCGCGCCCAGGACGCCGCCGACCGCACCTCGTCCGGGGACGTCCCGCTCTGGGCCGTCGCCGTCGTGGGCGGGGCCGTGGCCCTCGGCGTGCTCGGCCTGGTGAGCCTCGTCTCCCGCCGGCGCCGCCGGAGCTGAACCGACCGGGATCGCCCCCGGGCCCACACCGTCCGATCCGCCGGCCGCCGCCGGGCCGTCGCCGCGCCCCGCGGCCGCCGTCGCGCACCCTTCTGCACACCGTCCCAGGCTGCACACCATTCCAGGAGCCACCATGCCCATCTCCATGCCCATCTCCATGCCCCCATCCGTGCCCAGCTCCGTGTCCACCGCACTGCTGCGCACCACCACCGTCCTCGCCCTCGGCGCCGTCGCGCTCACGGGGTGCGCGTCCTCCGCGCAGGAGGCCGCACCGGCCACCGGGTCCACGTCCGTCTCCGGCGGCCCGTCCCCGCACGACGCCGGGGACACCGCCGCGCAGGGGCCGCTCACCGTGGAGCGGGCCTGGGCGAAGGCGGGCTCCGCCGGAGCCATGACCGGGGTCTTCGGCACCCTCGTCAACGAGGGCGACGCCCCGGTCGTGCTCACCGGCGCGGCCGCCGAGGACGCCGCCGGGGCGGTCGAGCTGCACGAGACCGTGCTCGACCCCGACACCGGCAGCACGGTCATGCAACGGATGCAGGACCCGGTCAGCATCGCCCCGGGGGAGTCCTACGCTCTCGAGCCCGGGGCGGACCACATCATGCTCCTGGACCTGCGCTGCGACCTGCGCGCCGGGGACGAGGTCGACCTCGTGCTGCGCTTCGAGGACGGGACGGAGCAGACAGTCACGGCGGCCATCCGCGACTACGCCGGCGCGCAGGAGGAGTACGACCCGGGCGAGAGCCACGGTGAGGGCAACGACGAGGGCCACGACGAGGGCCACGCGACCGGGAGCGGGACGGGGCCGTCCTCCGACGCCACGCCCGCGGCGGACCTGCCGGGCTGCCGTGGGTGAGCCCCGCGGCGTGAACCGGAGGCGCCTGCTCGTGGCGGGCGGCGTCGCCGGCGTCGGAGCCGCCTCGGCCCTGGGCCTGGAGTCGGCCCGCCGGACCGGTGCCCTCGACCCGGCGCCGCAGGAGGGTCCCCGGCGGGCGCAGCAGAGGCATGGGCAGGCCACAGTGCCCTTCCACGGCCCCCGCCAGGCCGGGGTGGCCACCGCGCCCCAGGCGTTCGCCGCGTTCGTGGCGCTGGACCTCCACCGGGGCACCACCCGGGACGCGGTGCGGCGGCTGCTGCGGGTGCTCTCCGAGGACGCCGCCGCCCTGACCCGGGGCCGGGCACCGATCGCGGACCAGGAGCCGTGGCTCGCCGAGAACCCGGCGCGGCTCACGGTCACCTTCGGCTTCGGGCCGCGGCTGCTCCGACTGGTCGCCCCGGACCGCGCACCGGCCTGGCTGCGGCCCCTGCCGGCGTTCTCGATCGACCGGCTCGAGGAGCGGTGGAGCGACGGCGACCTGCTGCTGCAGATCTGCGCCGACGACCGGCTCACCGTCTCGCACGCCCAACGGGTGCTGCTCAAGGCCGCCCGCTCCTTCGCCGCCGTGCGCTGGGTGCAGGACGGGTTCCGGCACACGGTGGGCTCGGTCCCCGACGGGCAGAGCATGCGCAACCTCTTCGGCCAGGTGGACGGCACCGTCAACCCCCGGGGCGGCAGCGAGGAGTACGAGCGGGTGGTCCACGGCCACGGCGGCTTCGCGCCGTGGATCCAGGACGGCGCCGCCCTCGTCGTCCGCCGAATCGCCATGAACCTGGACACCTGGGACGAGGCGGACACCCCGGCCCGCGAGGACGCCGTGGGGCGGCGCCTGAGCGACGGCGCCCCGCTGACCGGGGGCGCCGAGCACGACGAGCCCGACCTCGAGGCGCGAGGGCCGCTGGGCTTCCCCGTCATCGCGGACTACGCCCACGTGCGCCGCTCCCGCTCGGAGGACCCCCTGGAGCGGATCCACCGGCGGGTCTACAACTACGACCTGCCCGTCGCGGACGCCTCGGGCTCGCGGGGCCGGGGCGCGACCGCCGGAGGGATCAGCGACGCGGGAATGGTCTTCGCGGCCTACTGCTCGGACGTCGACCGCCAGTTCGTCCCGATCCAGCGCCGGCTGGACGAGCTCGACATGCTCAACGCCTGGACCACGCCGGTCGGGTCCGCGGTCTTCGCCGTGCCACCGGGCTGCGCCGAGGGCGGGTTCGTGGGGGACGGGCTCTTCGCGGACTGAGGCCCGTCCGTGTGGGCTCCGGCACACGCGCACGGGCCCGTGCGCGCGGAGGGGGACAATGGAGACGGGCCGCCCTGTCGTCGTGGGGCGGATGAAGGAGACTGACCATGAGTTCGAGGACGGCCGAGCGCGCCGACCACGGCACCGCAGCCCGGCCGGGCCGCCGGGGGATCGACCCCTGGTGGCTCGCCGCCGTGCCCGTCGTGGCCCTCACGGCGCTCGTCCTGGCGATGCTGTGGACCGGGTCGGGCGCGGCCCGGCTCGCGGCCGACCCGGGGGCGCTGGTCCGCTGGGGGCTGCCCGCCGCCGAGCTCGTGCACAACGGCGCGCTGGTGGTGGTCATGGGCGCCCTGCTGTTCGCGGTGGGGATCGTGCCCAGCACCCGCGACGCGCGCCGCCGGGGCGACCGGGCCCCGGCGCCCGAGCACCCGCTCTTCAGCTCCACGATGCGCCTCGCCGAGGCCGCGGCCGTGGTCTGGACGGTGGCCGCCGTGGCCGTGCTCGTCCTGTCCTACTCCGATGTCGCGGGCGTGCCCGTGGGCGGGGACGGAACCTACACCCAGCAGCTGCTGCACTACACCACGGACATCCCGACGGGGCAGGCGCAGGCGGCGATCGTCGTGGTGGCCGCCGTCGTCACCACCCTGGTCTTCGGGGTCCGGGCGCTGCTCGGGCTGCTGCTGACCCTGGCCCTGTCCTGCGCCGCCCTCGTCGCGATGGCCCTCAACGGGCACTCCGCCGGCGGCGAGGACCACATGGGCGCCGTCAACTCCCTGGGCCTGCACCTGCTGGGCGTGGGGCTGTGGACCGGAGGGCTCGCGGTGCTCGCCTGGCTCTCCCCGCAGCTGAGCGCCCCGGACGCCGGCACCGGGACCCTGCCCGAGGGGGCCGCGCGGGGCCGAGGGCCGGCCGCGGCGCGGAGGCGCGTGCCGATCGCGGCCGTGGTGCTGCGCCGGTTCTCCGCGGTCGCCCTCGGCGCCTTCTTCCTCGTGCTCCTCTCCGGGACGGTCAACGCGGCCGTGCGCATCGGCTCCTGGGACCAGCTCTTCAGCGGCTACGGGGGGCTCGTGCTCGTCAAGGCCGTGCTGACGCTGGGCCTGGGCCTCGCCGGCCTCGCCCACCGCCGGTGGCTGGTCCCCGCCCTCGAGGCCGGCCGGCTCACGGCCCGCCGCGCCGTGTGGCAGCTGGTGCTGGGTGAGCTGCTGCTCATGGGCGCCGTCATGGGCGTCGCGGTGGCCCTGTCCCGGACGGCCCCGCCGGTGCCCGAGGAACTGGCCCCGGACGCCTCCCCGGCGCTGATCCTCACCTGGTACGAGCTGCCGCCCGAGCCCACCGCGGCCTCGTGGGTCACCACGTGGCGCATCGACTGGCTGTGGCTCGCGGTCTGCGTGTTCCTCGCGGTCGTCTACCTGTGGGCGTTCGTGCGCGTGCGCCGGCGCCGGGACTCCTGGTCCGTGCTGCGCACCCTCTCGTGGCTCACCGGGCTCGGGGTGCTGTTCTACATCACCTCGGGCGGGTTCGCCGTCTACGGCCGGGTCCTGTTCTCGGCGCACATGGTCGAGCACATGGCGCTGACCATGGTCGTGCCGATCTTCCTGGTCCTGGGCGCGCCGGTCACCCTGCTGCTCAAGGCCCTGGAGTCCCGCCCGGACGGCACCCGCGGGCCCCGCGAGTGGATCCTGCGGCTCGTCCACTCCGGGTTCGGCAAGGTCGTGACCCACCCGATCTTCGCGGCCGTGAACTTCGCCGGCTCCATCGTGGTCTTCTACTTCACCCCGCTGTTCCACTTCACCCTGCACTACCACGTGGGCCACGTGTTCATGGTCGTGCACTTCCTGATCACCGGGTACCTGTTCATGCTCGTGCTGATCGGGGTGGACCCCATCCCGTACCGCCCCGGCCACATGATGCGGCTCGTCCTGCTGCTGGCCACGATGGTCTACCACGCCTTCGTGGGGGTGGCCCTCATGGGCTCCGACACCCTGCTGCAGGCCTCCTGGTTCGGCAACACCGGCCGGGACTGGGGGCGCACGGCGATCGAGGACCAGCAGCTCGGCGGGGCCCTCATGTGGGGGATCGGCGAGTTCCCCACGGTCGTCGTCGCCGTCGTCGTCGCGATCATGTGGGCGATCGAGGGCACCAAGGAGAACCGCCGTGCGGACCGCAAGGCCGACCGCACGGACGACGCCGAGCTCAAGGCCTACAACGAGATGATGTCCGGGCTCGCGGAGCGCGACGACCGCGCTGCCCGGCGCTGACCCCCGGCCGTCCGCTCCGTCCCGATCCTGCCCGCCCCGCCCCGCTCCGCTCCGTCCCGATTCCGCTTGCTTCGCCCCGCTCCGTCCCGTCCCGAAAGGATCCCCCTCCATGCGCCTCACCTCCCGCGTCCGCGCCTCCGAGCTGCAGGGCCGCGCCTGGCTCAACACCGGCGGCCAGGACCTCGACCTGGCCGCGCTGCGCGGCAAGGTCGTGGTGCTGGACTTCTGGTCCTTCTGCTGCATCAACTGCCTGCACGTGCTCGACGAGCTGCGGCCCCTCGAGGAGCGCTTCTCCGACGTCCTGGTCACGGTGGGCGTGCACTCCCCGAAGTTCGAGCACGAGGCCGACCCGGACGCGCTCGCGGCCGCGGTGGACCGCTACGAGGTCCAGCACCCCGTGCTCGACGACCCCGAGCTGACCACGTGGGACGCGTACACGGCCCGGGCCTGGCCCACGCTCGTGGTCGTGGACCCGGAGGGCTACATCGTGGCGCACCTCTCGGGGGAGGGCCACGTCCAGGGTCTCGTCTCCCTCGTGGAGGAGCTCGTGGCCGAGCACGAGGCCCGGGGCACCCTGCACCGCGGCGACGGGCCGTACGTGCCGCGGCCCGCACCCGAGGGGGACCTCCGGTTCCCGGGCAAGGTGCTGCCGCTGCCGGACGGCTCGTTCCTCGTCTCCGACACGGGCCACCACCGCCTCGTCCAGCTCGACAACGACCTCGAGACCGTCCGGCGGGTGATCGGCGCGGGGAAGGGCCACGCGGACGGGGACCCGGGGACCGCGCGCTTCACCGAGCCCCAGGGGCTCACGCTGCTGCCCGAGGAGGTGCGCGCGGCGGCCGGCTACGACGTGGTCGTGGCCGACTCGGTCAACCACCGGCTCCGCGGCCTGGACCTCGCCACCGGGGAGGTGCGCACGGTGGCCGGCAACGGGGTGCAGCGGCTCCTCGACGAGGAGCGCGCCCGCGGGGCGGAGCCCAACCACATCGACCCCGCCGCCGATCCGCTGGACGTGGCCCTCTCCTCCCCGTGGGACGTCGTGTGGTCCGCCCGGGCCGACCTGCTCATCGTGGCCATGGCGGGCACCCACCAGCTGTTCTCGTTCGACCCGCGGACCGGACGGCTCGCCGTGCTCGCCGGCACCGGGGACGAGGGGCTCAAGGACGGGCCCTCCGCCGAGGCGTGGTTCGCGCAGTCCTCGGGGCTCGCGGAGGACTCCGCGGGCAACGTGTGGGTCGCCGACTCGGAGACCTCGGCCCTGCGCGTGCTCCGGTTCGACGACGACGGGGCCGTCGCCGTCGAGACCGCCGTGGGCGAGGGGCTCTTCGACTTCGGCTTCCGCGACGGCGACGCCGGCCAGGCGCGCCTGCAGCACTGCCTGGGCGTGACCCAGCTGCCCGACGGGTCGGTGGCCGTGGCGGACACCTACAACGGCGCCGTGCGCCACTACGACCCCCGGACCGGCCAGGTGGCCACCCTGGCCCGCGGTCTGGCCGAGCCCTCCGACGTGCTGCTGGACGTCTCGGGGGAGGAGCCGCTGCTCGTCGTCGTCGAGGCCAACGCCCACCGTCTGGTGCGCGTGCCGATCCCGGCCGCCGCGCAGCGCGTCGACGAGGGGGCGTCGCGGACCCAGCGGGCGCGCACGAAGCTCGCCCCGGGGGCGCTCGGGATCGAGGTGCGCTTCGCGGCGCCGACCGGGCAGAAGCTCGACGACCGGTGGGGCGATCCGACGCAGCTGAAGATCTCGTCCTCGCCCGAGGAGGCGCTCGTCGAGGGTGCGGGCACGGCCCAGGGCCTGCGCCGGCAGCTCGTGCTGGCGGACGGCGTCACCGAGGGCGTCCTGCACATCACGGCGCGCGCCGCGGCGTGCGACGGCGAGCCGGGCGGGGAGATCCCGGACCACGCGGCGTGCCACCTCTACCAGCAGGACTGGGGCATCCCCTTCGTGCTGGACGCCGAGGGGGATGCCGAACTGGTCCTGGACCTGCGCGGCGTGAACTGAGCGTCGTGACCTGAGCGGCGTCGACCGGGCGGCACCCCGCGCGCCGGGTTCAGTCGCGCGGGGTGACCCGCACGGTCGAGCCGTCGATGGCGAGGTCGGCGGCGACCTCGAACGGCACGGTCCGCTCGAGCCGTTCGACGTCCCCGGTGAACAGGTCGAGGGAGTCGAACGCGATCCGGGCCGTGCCCCGTGCGGGCTCCAGGGCCCAGCCCCCGCCGCCCTTCGAGCCCACGACGATCTCCGGGTCCGGATAGGACTCGATCGTCCACTCCACGTCCCCCGCGACCCGGCCGTCGAACTCGAAGGAGAACGGGCAGCCGGAGGGGAAGAGGGCGCTCTGCTCGGCACAGCCGTCGAGGTGCTCCTTCAGCTGCCGGTCCACCTCCTGCTCGAGGGCCTCGGTCGGCCGGGCCTCCAGGACGATCTCCGCCTGTTGGCCCGGGTCGGTGAGCACGGCGCGCACCGGCTCGGCAGCCACGAGCTCGGACGTGTAGGAGGCCGTGTAGACGCCCGGGAAGAACGCGGAGAACTCCCCGGAGGACTCCGGCAGGGCCACGGACATGCCGTTCATGTCCACCGAGGTCGCTCCCGGCAGGCTGACCGTGACCGTGGGCAGCGGCGTCTCGTCGAACGCCCACACGGTGAAGAAGCCCCACTGCGTGTCCACGGGGTGCAGGGCGAACTCGGAGCTGCGCCGCTCGCCGTCGAGGGTGTAGTCCGCGCGCACTACGGCCCGCTCGCCGTCGTCCGAGACGGTGGAGACCTCGAGGTCCTCGAGCTCCTCGGCCGAGGCCTCCAGCGGGTCGCCGTCGAGCATCGCCGCGTTGGCGTCCGGGACGCGGGCGTTGAGCAGGCCCAGGGCCTCGCCCCCGTCCCCGTCCCGCAGGTCCTCGAAGTACGCCCGCACGTCCGTCTCCGGGCCGTACATGTATTTGTTGACCAGGGCGATGGTGACGGCGGCGGCCGCCACGCCGAGCAGGACGAGGAACAGCCAGGCCCCGAGGGCCTTGAGCACGCGGACGTTGGACTCCATCCGATCACGCTAACCGATCGGCTCCCGGCCTGCGCGTGCACCGGGCCGGGCGGGACCGTCCGGAAGGCACAGGCCGCCCCGGACGGGTACGCTACGTGCCGCACCCCTTCCTCTTCCCGAACCTGGGCCCGAGCCCGAGCGCGAGCCGAAGCCCGAGCCCGAGTCCGAGCCCCCGAGCCCCCGAGCCCAAGCCGAAGCCCGAGCCCGAGCCCGAGCTCAAGCCCGTTCCCGTTCCCGTCTGGAGCTGACTCCCCATGGCCGACTCCGTCCGGCAGGTCCCCGAGAAGTACGGTCCCGTCCGCGCCGTGCTGCGCCCGCGGCTGGGCTCCTACGGCCGGCGCCTGCTCTCCTGTCTGGGCCCGCTGCTGCTGGTCGCGGTGCTCGTGCTGTTCCTCTGGGCGCGGCGGCCGGCGCCCGGCATCGCGGTGGTGGTGCTCACGCTCGTGCTCCTGGCCGGCGCCGCGTGCTGGGTCCGGCTGCGCCCCGTGCTGGTCGTCCGCACGGACAGCCACGTCCTGCGCTCCCGCACCGTGGGCTTCGCCGCGACCCCGCTCGAGGAGGTCGAGCACGTCGTCACGGTCGGCGCCCTGCACCGGGCGTCCGGCGCCGCGCGCCCGGCCGCCCGCCCCCACCTGTGGGCCGCGGGCCGCTCGGGCCGCCGGGTCCTGGGTCTCGACGGCGCGGTGTGGGACGCCCGCGCCCTCGAGGACGTCGCCGTGGCGCTGGGCGTGCCCCGCACCCATCTCGAGCGCGCGACGGCGCGGGAGGCCGCCGCCCGCTGGCCCCGGCTCGTGCCGTGGGGGCTCCGGCACCCGCGGCTGCGCTCCGCCGCGACCTCCGCAGGGCTGCTCGCCGTCCTCGGCCTCGTGGCCTGGTTCTCGCTCGGCCTGCCGGGCACCGGCTGACCGCCGGGGCACCGGCCGAACCCGGGGCACTGGCTGAGCCCGGGGCGCCACCGGGGCGCCGGCCGATCCCGGGGCACTGGCCGGGCCGGGCGCGCCGGATGAGCACGGGGGCACTGGCCGAGCCCGGGACACCGGATGACCCCCGTGCACCGGCTGAGCCCGGTGCGCCGGCTGCGCCCCCGCCCCGCCCAGGATCCAGCTCCGGCGCAGCGGCCCGCACGTGCGGGAGCCCGCCGCCCCGACAACGGGCGGCGGGCTCCTCGAGCACCGGGTGGAGCGGTCCGTGCTCAGCCGGCGGTGGCCAGCTCCTGACGGGCCCGCTCGATCTCGGCCTTGCGCTCCTCGACGGCCTCGCGGGTCAGCTCGGCGCCGGCCTCCGCGTCCCGGGTCAGGTTCTCCCCGGTCTCGGGGTCGAAGACGTGCATCCGGCGGGTGTCGACCCAGATCCGGCCCTTCGCCCCGCCGCGGATGCGGGAGGTGGCGTCCAGCTCCACGACGATCTGCGGGTGCATCTCGTCCCCGTCCAGGTCCTGCGCCAGCTCGTCGAGCTTCGCCTTGACCGCGGGGTCCTGCTCGTAGTTGATGTAGCCGTACTGCTCGTTGCCCATCCACTCCGTGTGGGTGAACTCGGCGTCGAAGGTCGTGCCGCGGGAGACCTTCGCCTCGTCCACGAACTTGGCGTCCTCGAAGTGCTCCGGGCGCAGACCGAGCAGCACGATCGACCCGTCCGTGGGCAGTTTGCCCTTCGCCTGGTCCGGCACGGGGAAGTCGCCCAGCGGGGTGTCGAACACGTCGCCCTTCACGTGCGCCGGGAGGAAGTTCATCGACGGCGAGCCGATGAACCCCGCCACGAACAGGTTGGCCGGCTGCTCGTAGAGCTCCCGGGGCGAGGCGATCTGCTGCAGGATGCCCTTCTTGAGCACGGCCACCCGGTCGCCGAGGGTCATGGCCTCCGTCTGGTCGTGGGTCACGTAGACCGACGTGATGCCCATCCGCCGCTGGAGCTGGGCGATCTCGGTGCGCATCTGCCCGCGCAGCTTCGCGTCCAGGTTGGACAGCGGCTCGTCGAACAGGAACGCGTCGGCGTCCCGCACGATCGCCCGGCCCATCGCCACACGCTGGCGCTGGCCGCCGGAGAGGTTGGCCGGCTTGCGCTCGAGGTGCTCGTCGAGGTCCAGGGTCGACGAGGCGTGACGCACCTTCCGGTCGATCTCCTCGTCGGAGAACTTGCCCTTGGACAGCCGCAGCGGGAACGCGATGTTCTCGTACACGGTCAGGTGGGGGTAGAGCGCGTAGTTCTGGAACACCATGGAGAGGTTGCGCTCGCGCGGCTCCTTCTCGTTGACGCGCTGCCCGTTGATGAGGAGGTCCCCGGAGGTGATGTCCTCGAGGCCCACGATCATCCGCAGCAGCGTGGACTTGCCGCAGCCGGAGGGTCCCACGAGGATGAGGAACTCGCCGTCGGCGATGTCGATGGACACGTCGTTGACGGCCGGGAAGCCGTCGCCGTACTTCTTGACGAGATGGTTGAGGGTGATGGATGCCATCTGGAACTCAGTCCTTCGGTCGGTTCGGGAAGATGCGAGAGGCGGGACGGGCTCAGCCCTTGACCGCGCCCTGGGTGAGTCCGGAGACGATCTGGCGCTGGAACAGCAGCACCAGCAGCACCACCGGGATGGTGACGACGATGGCCGCCGCGGAGATCGCGCCCGCCGGGTCCTGGAACTGCGAGGCGCCGGTGAAGAACGCCAGCGCCGCGGGGACGGGCCGGGCCGCCTCGGTGGAGGTGAGACCGATGCCGTAGACGAAGTCGTTCCACGCGATGAAGAACGCGATGATCGCGGTGGTGAAGACGCCGGGAAGGGCCAGCGGCACGATCACCTTGCGGAACGCCTGCCACGTGGTGGCGCCGTCCACCTGGGCGGCCCGCTCGAGGTCCCACGGGATCTGCTGGAAGAACGCCGTCAGGGTCCAGATCGAGATCGGCAGGGTCAGCGAGAGGTAGGGGATGATCAGGCCGGGCCAGGTGTCGTACAGCCCGATCTGGCGCCACAGGTTGAACAGCGGGGTCACGATCGAGACGACCGGGAACATGGACACGGCCAGCGCGACTGTCAGGATCATCTTCTTGCCCGGGAAGTCCAGGCGGGCGATCGCATAGGCGCACAGCGTGGCCAGGACCACGGCGATGGCCGTGGCGATCAGGCAGATGCCGATCGAGTTGATCAGCGACGGCACGAACAGGTCGCGGGCCGAGCCCACGAAGATCGCGGCGTAGTTCTCACCGACCCACTGCGTGGGCAGGAACTTCCCGGACGTCAGGTCCGCGGGCGTCTTGAAGGACGTCATGAGGATCGAGAGGACAGGGAACAGGGCGTAGATCAGGACCAGGACCGAGACGACGGCCCAGCCGACCTTCTGCTTGGTGGACATGGGCGGTTACCTTCCCTTCCCGGCGCCGGCGAGGTCGACCTTGAACACCTTGATGGCGAGGAAGGCGATCAGCAGCACGCAGACGAACAGGATCACGGAGATCGCGGAGCCGAGCCCGATCTCCAGACGGCCGATGGAGGTGCGGTAGGCGAGCAGGGACAGCGTCTCCGTGCCGTACTGGCCCTGGGTCATGATGAAGATGTTGTCGAAGATGCGGAACGCGTCCAGAGCACGGAACACGACGGCCACCATGATCGCGGCCTTCATGTTGGGCAGGATCACCCGGGACATCCGCTGCCACCAGCTGGCGCCGTCCACCCGGGCGGCCTCGGTGTACTCGCTCGGCACCTGGGCCAGGCCGGAGAGCAGCAGCAGCGAGATGAACGGCGTGGTCTTCCAGATCTCGGAGGCCATGATCACGAACAGGGCCGACCAGGTGTTGGAGAACCAGTTGAAGTCCGGGCCGATGCCCGGCACCCAGTCGAACCAGTTGTTGATGTAGCCGGTCGTGATGTCGAACGCGTAGAACCAGGCGAAGGCCGAGACCACGGTGATGATGCCGTAGGGCACCAGGATCGCGGTGCGCAGCAGTCCGCGGGTGTTGCGGATCGCGTTGTTCATCACGAGGGCCAGGGCGAAGCCCAGGACGAGCTCGACGACGACGGTGACCACCGTGATGAGCACCGTCACGCCCAGGTCCCGCCAGAACACCTGGTCGGAGAGGACCGTGGCGTAGTTGCCGAGGAAGACGAACTCCTTGTTCCCCGGGTCGGTGAGCCGAAACGAGAAGAGGGAGTCCCACAGCGCCTGCAGGATCGGGTACATGGTGACGAGGAGCATCACGATGAACGCCGGCCCGGCGAGCATCCAGCCGAGCTTGCGCTCCGACCGGGCCCGGTCGGACATCAGCGGCTTCGCGCTGCGGCGCCCCGTCACGGGCGCGGGCGCGGCCTCCCGGGGGCCGGTGCCGGGAGCGTTGGGGTTGACGACGGTGCTCATAGCAGCTGGTCTCCCTTCAGGACGGCCTCGATGAACGCGGAGGTCTCACGGGGCGTGTTCTCGGTGACGGACGCGGGCGGCGTCCACTCCTGCTGGATGGCGGTGGAGACCTCGTTGTAGTAGGGGGTCTGCGGACGTGGGGCCGCCTGGTCGAGGGACTCACGGATGGTCTCGTACATCGGGAAGGCCTCCCGGACCTCCGGGTCCTCGTAGGCGGCCTCGGACGCCGCCGGGTTGCCGTTGCTCACGAAGTAGTACGCCTGGTTCTCGGGCTGGACGATGCACTCCACGGCCTCCCACGCCAGCTCCTGGTGCTCGGACGTGGCGCCCACGCCCAGGTTGATCCCGCCCAGCGGCGGAGCGGAGGGCTGGTCCTCGTCCACCCGGGGCCACAGGGCCCACCCGATGTCCTCGAACATGGACTGCTCCACGGTCCCCTCCTCCACGGCCGCGGCGGTGGCGGCGTAGATGAAGGGCCAGTTGACCATGAAGGAGCCGTCGTCGGACTGGAACTGGTTCATGGAGGCGCCCTCGTCCGCGGTCGGCAGGCCCGGCCCGCCGAGCCCGTCGCGGCCGATGGTGCCGACGATGTCGGCGGCCTTCCGCGCGGCGTCCGAATCCATGCCGATCACGATCTCGTCGGCCGGCGCCTCCGGGTTCTCGATGATCTCGCCGCCGGCGGACTTGATCAGGCCGTTGACCCAGACAGTCATCGACTCCGCCGACGTGCCCTGCACCCCCAGGTACTTGTCCTGCTCCCGGGCGGCGTCCATGATCTGCTTCCAGGTCACCGGCTCGTCCATGTTCAGACCGGCGGCCTCCGCCACGGACTCCCGGTACCAGAGCAGCTGCGTGTTGGCCCAGAACGGCACCGAGACCAGCTCGTCCTTCCACATGGCACCCTCGAGCGGGCCCGCCAGGACGTCCTGGGTGGTGGCCTCCTCGACATCCCCCGGCACGGGGGAGAGGAAGCCCGGCTCGGACAGCTCGGGGATGAAGGGCGGGTCCAGGCTCATGATGTCCATCGAGGTGTCCCCGGCGGCCAGGCGCCGGGCGAGCTGCTCGCGCTGCGACGCGGCGTCGCGCGGGAGCAGCGAGGTCTCGATGTTGTACCGGCCGTCGGACTCCTCGGAGCACTGCTGGGCGAGCTCCGCCTGGCCGCCGGCGTCGGGGTTGATGTACCAGGTCAGGGTCGGGGTGGCGCCTGCGTCGGCGTCACCGCACCCCGTCATGAGCAGGGCGCCCACGGCACCGAGCGCGGCGGCGGCGCTGAGCCGTCGCCTGCCCGGTGCCCTGTGGGGGTGTGAGGTGGTGGTCAACGGTCTGTTCCTCCCCTTCGGCGATGTGGCGGTCCGCGTGGGACGTCGAAGGGATCCTGTGGGACCCGGTCGGCGGGACGATCGGCTTCGGGTGCTGCCGGTCGACCACTCCTGCGCGGAGCTTTCAGTCTATGAGTGGTCTACCTCACAGGCCAGTAACCTGACTGTTTGCATCAGTGTGCCCCGGCGTGTCCCGGTGTGTCCGGCGGGTCGGGCGCGTCCGGAGCCGGCCCGGCGTCGGGCCTCAGGAGAGCAGCAGGGCCACGACCGCCATGGTCAGCATGGCGACCACGGTGGTGACGAGCACCGTGTCGCGGCACAGCTGCTCGGCGCGGCCGTAGCGCACGGCCGCGATGTAGATGTTCTGGGCGGTGGGCAGGGCCGCCATGACCACCACGGAGTAGAGCAGGTGCCCGTCCAGGCCCAGGACGAAGCGGGCGAAGAGGAAGGCCAGCCCCGGGTGGAGCAGGAGCTTCAGCGCGCTGGCCAGGACCACGTCCCGGCGCGGCGACCCGCCGCGCCGCAGCGGGGAGGCGCCCACCAGGGAGATCCCGAAGGCCATCAGCATCGCCGGGATGGAGGCCCCGGCCACCAGCTCCACGGGCTCGTACACCACCTCCGGCAGCCGCCAGCCGGTCACCGCGAAGAGGATCCCCAGCCCCGAGCCCACGATCATCGGGTTGGTGACCACGTTGCCCAGGACGCTGCCCGGGCTCGGGCGGCGGCCGTCGGTGAGGGTGTCCATGATCGTGAGGTAGACGGGGGTGTTCAGCGCCAGCTGGAACAGGATGACGGGCACCACCATGGTCGCGTCCCCGAGCACGAACACGGCGATCGGGATGCCGAGGTTGGCGGAGTTCACCTGGGAGGCGGCCTGGGCGCCCATCAGCGTGGTGGCCGCGTCGCGGTGCAGCGCCCACCGGGCGATCCCGGCGTAGACGAGGGCGGTGGCCACCGCCGAGACCGCGGCGACCAGCAGGGGGGCGGAGAGGATCCGGGCGATGTCGGCCTCGGAGATGGTGAGGAACAGCAGCGGCGGGCTGGCCACGTAGAAGGCGAACTTGCTCAGCACCAGCTGCCCCTGCGGGCCCAGCACACCCCGCCGGCCCACGGCGTAGCCCGTCAGGATGATGACCCACACGATGAAGAAGCCCGAGAACACTCCGGCCACGGGACCCTCCCTCGCGCTGCTGCGGGTCCGCGTCCGCGGGCCCCTACAGTTCTATCCCATCGCCGGGTCCGTCCCGTTGCCGGTTCCGTCCCGCCGCCGTTTCCGTCCTTCGGCCGGCCCGTCCGCGGTCGGGCCGGGACGGGTCAGGCCGCGGGCAGGTCGGCGCGGGCGTCGGCGAGGGGCCGGGAGTGCGGGGGGCGCGCGACGCCGTCGAGCATCGCCTCGGCGGGGTCCGTCCCGAGCTCGACGATCCGGTTGTCCGCGTCCACGTGGACCACCGACGGCACGTGGGCGCGGGCCTCGGCGTCGTCCATCTGCGCGTAGCTGATGAGGATGACGAGGTCCCCGGGGTGCACGAGGTGGGCGGCGGCGCCGTTGATCCCGACGACGCCCGAGCCGCGCTCGCCGGCGATCGTGTAGGTTTCCAGCCGGGCGCCGTTGGTGACGTCCACGATCGAGACGAGCTCGCCGGGGAGGATGTCGGCGGCGTCGAGGAGGTCCTGGTCGACGGTGACGGAGCCGACGTAGTGGAGGTCGGCCTGGGTCACGACGGCACGGTGGATCTTGGCCTTGAACATGGTGCGCAGCATGACGGGAGAGGGGCTCCTCGTGAGCAGGGTGCGGATGATGGCGCAGGACCCGGGTGGTCGTCCGGGCGCTCGCCGCCCCGGTGCAGGTCGGGGAGCGGGGCGCGGCAACATCCTACCGCGCGGTCCCCGAAGACGGCGAACGCCCCGGCCGGGTGGGCTCGGGGCGTTCGGTGCGAGAGCGGCTGACGGGAATCGAACCCGCGTATCAGGCTTGGGAAGCGTGCGCTCTACCATTGAGCTACAGCCGCGCATCCGTGGGTCGTCCGGCGCGTGCACCGGACGAGGACATCCCACACTCTACACCACCCGCGGCGGCGGGGCCGGTCGCGGCGCGGACCGGCCCCGCCGGCCGTGCGATACCTTGGGGACCGTGCTGATCTCTGACCGCGACATCCGGCGGGAGCTCGACGGCGGCCGGGTCGTCCTCGAGCCCTACGAGCCCGCCCTGATCCAGCCCGCGAGCATCGACGTGCGGCTGGACCGCTGGTTCCGGCTCTTCGACAACCACAAGTACGCGCACATCGACCCGTCCGTGGAGCAGCCCGGGCTCACGCGCCTCGTGGAGGTCGACCCGGACGAGGCCTTCGTGCTCCACCCGGGGGAGTTCGTGCTCGGCTCCACCTACGAGAAGGTGACCCTCCCGGACGACATCGCCGCCCGCCTCGAGGGGAAGTCCTCGCTGGGGCGCCTGGGGCTGCTGACCCACTCCACGGCGGGGTTCATCGACCCGGGCTTCTCGGGGCACGTCACGCTCGAGCTGTCCAACATGGCCACGCTGCCCATCAAGCTGTGGCCGGGCTCCAAGGTGGGGCAGCTGTGCTTCTTCCGGCTCTCCTCGCCCGCGGAGCACCCGTACGGGGACGGTACCTACGCCAACCGGTACCAGGGGCAGCGCGGTCCCACGGCGTCCCGCAGCCACCTCGGGTTCTCCCGCACCCGCATCTGAGGGCCCGCAGCCGAGGATCCGTCTCCGGGGGCCCGCACCCGAGGAGCTGCTATCCCGCGTGCTCCCCGGACGGCGGGGCGGCGGTCGGCGCCGCCGAGGTCTTCGGGTCGCGCGCTCGCAGCAGCAGGAGCAGGCCGGCGCCGATCACCAGGAGGATCCCGAGGATCCCCCAGCGCTGCGCGCCGAGCACGGAGACGAACACCGCGAACAGGGTGGGCGCCAGGAAGCTCACGGCCCGGCCCGTGGTGGCGTAGAGGCCGAACAGGGCACCCTCCTCGCCGGTCCGCGTGAGCCGGCCGAGGAACGTGCGGGAGGCCGACTGTGCGGGGCCCACGAACAGGCACAGCAGCAGCCCGCAGACCCAGAACGCGGCCGTGCCCTCGAGGACGAGCAGCGGCGCCCCGGCGAGCAGGATGCCGACGAGGGAGGCCACGATGACGCGCTTGGGCCCCACCCGGTCGTCGAGCCGGCCGCCCACGAGGGCGCCCACCCCGGCGGCCACGTTGCCGACGATCGCGAAGACGATGACCTCGCTCAGGGTGAAGCCGAACGTGCCGGCCGCGATGACGCCGCCGAAGGTGAACACCGCGTTGAGCCCGTCCCGGAACACCGCGGAGGAGAGCAGGAACCACAGCGTCTGCGGGGCGTCCCGGTACAGCCCCCGCAGGGTCTGCCACAGCTGGCGGTAGGAGCGGGCCACGGACGGGCGCGGGCCCCGCCGGGTCGGGCGGATCTCGGGCACCACCAGCAGGACGGGGATCGAGAACAGTGCGATCCACAGCCCCGAGAACAGGGCCACGGCCCGCACGTTGAGGGCGTCCTCCTCCGGGAGGCCGAGCAGACCCGGGGTGATGAACCCGAAGAGCACGATCGCCAGGGCCACGATCCCGCCGAAGTAGCCCATCGCCCAGCCCTGGCCGCTCACCCGCCCGATGTGCTCGCGGCCCGCGATCCCCGGCAGCATCGCGTTGTAGTTGACCACCGCGAACTCGTCGAAGACGTTGGCCAGCGCGAGCAGCCCCACGCCGAGGTAGAGGTACGGCTGCTCGGGATAGACCAGGAAGCACAGGGCAGTGAGCAGCGCCGTCAGCATCGTGTTGATCCCGAGCCACAGCTTGCGCCGGCCCGCGCCGTCGCTGCGCTGTCCCACCACGGGGGCCAGCAGGGCGACGACGACGCCGGCGGCGCCGATCCCGTAGCCCAGCACCTCCGAGGCGTGGTCCTCCCCGCCGAACGGGGCGCTCGTGAGGTAGACCGTGAACACGAACGTGGTCATCACGGCGTTGAAGGCGGCGGAGCCGGCGTCCCACAGGCTCCACGCCCACACGTGCGAGCGGCGGGGCGCGAACGGTGTCGCGGGAAGGGCCGGTGAGGGGGCCGGGGGGCCGGGGGGCGTGGCGTCCATGGCTGTCATGCTAGGCCCGAGGCACCCGGCCGGGGCGCCGGCCTCGCCGACGCCGGCCCCGGAACCCGGGTCCCGCTGCCCAGCCAACCGGCCGGGAACGTGCAGCATGCGCGCAGGTACCACGGGGAGGCGAGGGCACGGGGCGGCGACACCCCTTTGATAGGCTGGATCCCCCCGGGTGCGCCCCGGCCACCCCGTGCTCGCACAGGTCCTCCGTGCCCGCGTCCGGGCTCCTCGACGCCCGACCGCCGCTCCCTTCCCCGACCTCCGGAGGCGCCTGATGACCGCTGTGCTCCTGCTCCACGCAGTGGTGGCGGCGGTCGCGCCCCTGCTGTTCGCGCGGATGGGACGCAGCGCCTTCTACCTCCTCGCGGCGGTCCCCCTCGCCGGCTTCCTGTGGCTGCTGGGCTCCGCACCCCGGGTGTACGGGACCGAGGGCGGCTGGACCGAGGGCGGCGAGTGGATCCCGTCCCTGCACCTGGACCTGGTCCTGCGGATGGACGCCCTCTCGTGGACGATGTCCCTTCTCGTGCTCGGCGTGGGCTCCCTGGTGCTCTTCTACTGCGCCCGCTACTTCAAGTCCGACGCGAGCGGCATCGGCGGCTTCGGCGCCCAGCTGCTGGCCTTCGCGGGCGCCATGTTCGGTCTGGTGACCGCCGACGACATGCTGGTGCTGTTCGTCTTCTGGGAGATCACCACCGTCCTGTCCTTCCTGCTCATCGGCTACAGCCGGACCCGCCTGTCCGCCCGGCGCGCGGCGCTGCAGGCGCTGGTGCTCACCACGGCCGGCGGGCTGGCGATGCTGGTCGGCATCGTGATGCTGGGGCAGGCGGCGGGCAGCTACCGGATCTCCGAGGTGCTCGCGGCGGCCCCCGAGCTGGCGCAGCGCGGGACCGTGGTGGACGTGGCGGTGCTCCTGCTCCTCGTGGGCGCGGTGGCGAAGTCGGCCCTGATCCCGCTGCACTTCTGGCTGCCGGCGGCGATGGCCGCGCCCACCCCCGTGTCCGCGTACCTGCACGCCGCCGCGATGGTCAAGGCCGGCATCTACCTGGTGGCCCGCTTCGCCCCGGGCTTCGCCGAGACGGCGATGTGGCAGCCCACCGTCACGGTCCTGGGCCTGGGCACCATGCTCTTCGGCGGCTGGGTGGCCCTGAAGCAGTACGACCTGAAGCTGATCCTCGCCTACGGCACCGTCAGCCAGCTCGGCTTCCTCGTGGTGGTCGTGGGCCACGGCTCGGCGGACACGGCGCAGGCCGGCCTGGCCATGCTCCTCGCGCACGGGCTGTTCAAGGCGACGCTGTTCCTCGTGGTCGGGATCATCGACCACCGGGCGGGCACCCGGGACATCCGCCGCCTGTCGGGGCTCGCGCGCCGCGTGCCGGTGCTGTTCGCCGTCTCGCTCGTCGCCGCGGCGTCCATGGCGGGCCTGCCGCCCCTGGCCGGGTTCGTGGCCAAGGAGGCGGTGCTGACCGCGTTCGCCCACGACGTGGACGGCGCGGCGGGGACCGTGGTGCTCGCCGGGCTCGTGGCCGGCTCCGTCCTGACCTTCGCCTACAGCGCCCGCTTCGTGTGGGGAGGGTTCGCGCAGAAGTCCGCCGAGTTCTCCGAGCTCGACGCCGGGGTCGGCGGCAAGGCTGTGATCAGCGACATGCAGCGGGTCGAGCCCGCGTTCCTCGCGGCCCCGCTCGTGCTCTCCGTGCTGACCGTGGTCTTCGGCCTGTGGCCCCAGCCGGTCGACGCGATGCTGCAGCCCTACGTCGACCGGTTCCCGGTCGAGGCCGAGCACGAGTTCTACCTGGCACTGTGGCACGGACTGACCCCCGCCCTCGGGCTCTCCGTCCTCGTCGTCGCGGGCGGGCTCCTGCTGTACCTGGGGCGGCGCCCGGTCGCGGACTTCCAGCGGGCGCTCCCGTCCCTGCCGGCCGGCGAGCTCGTCTACCGGCGGGTCGTCAACGCGCTGGACCTCGCCGCCGTGTGGATCACCGGCCGCACCCAGCGCGGTTCGCTGATGTTCTACCTCTCGGTCATCCTGGTCACGGCGATCGTCGTGCCGCTCGTGGCGCTGTTCCTGGAGGAGACCCCGCCCCTGGGCACGCTGCGCGTCTCCGACGGCCCGGCGCAGCTGATCGCCGGCGCGGCCATGGTCGTGGCGGCCCTGCTGGTGCCCCTGGCCACCAAGCGCTTCCTCGCGGTGCTGCTCGTGTCGGTCACCGGCTACGGCCTGGCCCTCATCTTCGCCCTGCAGGGCGCGCCCGACCTGGCGCTGACGCAGACGCTGGTCGAGACCGTGCTGCTGGTGGCCTTCGTGCTCGCGCTGCGCTCGCTGCCCGCGCCGCTGTGGCACCGCAACCCGGCCGGGCGCCGCCTCCTGCGCGGCACCATCGCGGTGACCTTCGGCCTGTTCATGATGGCGCTCGCGGCGTTCAGCATCTCCTCGCGCACGGCCGATCCCGTCTCCCTGGAGCTGCCGCGGATGGCCTACGAGCTCGGCGACGGCCAGAACGTGGTCAACGTCATCCTCGTGGACATCCGGGCGTGGGACACGTTCGGGGAGATCTCGGTGCTCGTGCTCGCCGCCACCGGCGTGGCCTCGCTGATCTTCGTCACGGGCCGCGGGGACCGCATCGTGCGCTCCGGGGAGGACCCCACGACCGATCAGCTGCGGGTGATCCGCCGCCGAAACGCCGCGGCCGTCTCGCCCGGAGGGGAGGCCCTGGAGGTCGGTCTCGCCCGCCGCGACGACGACCTGGAGGACCCCTACCTGCTCGCCGGGCGGACGCTGGCCCCCGAGCGGCGCTCGATCGTCTTCGAGGTGGTCACCCGGCTGCTCTTCCACACGTTCATGATGGTCTCGCTCTACCTGCTGATCGCCGGGCACAACGACCCCGGCGGAGGATTCTCCGGCGGGCTCATGGCGGGTCTCGCCCTGACGGTGCGCTACCTCGCGGGCGGGCGCTACGAGCTCGAGCTGGCCACCCCCATCAACGCGGGCACGATGCTCGGAGCCGGTCTCGCGCTCGCCGCGCTCTACGCCGTCACCCCGGTGTTCCTGGGCGGGTCGGTGATGCAGAGCTACACCTTCGAGGCCGAGCTGCCGGTCTTCGGCGCCGAGAAGTTCGTGACCGCTTTGATCTTCGACGTCGCGGTCTACCTCATCGTGGTGGGGCTCATCCTCGACATCCTGCGCTCGCTCGGCGGGCGGATCGACCAGCGGATCGAGGAGGAAGCCGTCCGGCGGAGGCGGCGCGCCCCGGGGCGCGGCACGCGCATCCGCGTCACGCGGCAGCGGAAGGTCGCCGCGGCCTCCGCGGGCTCGACCACGGCAACGTCCGCGACGTCGCCGACCCCGATCACCAGGACCGGCGCGGACGGAGGCGGAGGGCACCGATGACCGTGAACCTGACCCTGCTGGTCGTGATGGGCGTGCTCTACGCCGTGGGCGTGTACCTGCTGCTCGAGCGCTCGCTCACCCGCGTGCTGCTCGGGCTGATGCTGCTGACCAACGGCACGAACCTGCTGATCCTGCACGCCGGCGGGGCCGCCGGGTTCGCCCCCCTGTACGAGGAGTCGATCGCCGCACAGGACTACAGCGACCCGCTGCCCCAGGCCCTCATCCTCACCGCCATCGTGATCTCCCTCGCCGTCACCGCGTTCCTCCTGGGCATGATCTACCGCTCCTGGGTTCTCGGGCGCCGGGACGAGATCCAGGACGACGTCGAGGACCGGCGCGTGGCGCGGCAGTCCTCCTACGACGTGGAGAGCGACGCCGACGTCCCCGCCGACACCTCCGAGTTCGACGACGCGCCCCGGCCCCGGGACCCGGACGAGTCCGTCGAGACCCCGGGCGTGCGCGGCATCAGGGGAGAGGAGAGCCGGTGACCGTCAACCTCGCCCAGCTGGCCCCGCTGGCCGTCATCATCCCGTTCCTCGGCGCCGCCCTGAGCCTCCTGCTGCTGCGGCGCAACGCCCTCCAGCGGACCGTGGCCATCGGCTCCCTCGTGCTGACCCTCGCGATCGAGGCCCTCGTGCTCGTGAGCACGTGGGACATCGGTCCGCAGGCCGTCCACCTCGGCGGGTGGGCGGCGCCCTGGGGCATCGTCATGGTCGTGGACCAGCTCTCGTCGCTGATGCTCGTGGTCTCCACGGTCGTCTCGCTCGCCGTGCTCGTCTACGCGAGCGGGCAGGGTGTGGCCGACGGCGACGAGGAGGGACCGATCTCGATCTTCCACCCCTCCTTCCTCATCCTCGTGGCAGGGGTGTCGAACGCCTTCCTCGCCGGGGACCTGTTCAACCTCTACGTGGGCTTCGAGATCCTGCTGACCGCGTCCTACGTGCTCATGACGATGGGCGGGACCGTCCAGCGGATCCGCACCGGCGTGACCTACGTGGTGGTCTCGGTGATCTCCTCCGTGCTGTTCCTCATCACCATCGCGATGATCTACGCGGCCACGGGCACCATCAACATGGCCGACCTCTCGGTCAAGCTCGAGGGCCTCCCGGTGGGCACCCAGATGCAGCTGCACCTGATGCTGCTCATCGCCTTCGGCATCAAGGCCGCGGTCTTCCCGCTGTCCTTCTGGCTCCCCGACTCCTATCCGACGGCGTCGGCCCCCGTCACCGCGGTGTTCGCCGGTCTGCTGACCAAGGTGGGCGTGTACTCGATCATCCGCACCGAGACCGTGCTGTTCCCCGGGGACCGGCTCGACGACCTCCTGATGTGGGTCGCGCTGCTCACCATGGTGGTCGGCATCCTGGGCGCGCTCGCGCAGATCGACATCAAGCGCATGCTCTCCTTCACGCTGATCAGCCACATCGGGTACATGATCTTCGGCGTGGCCGTGGGCACCCAGGAGTCCCTCTCCGCCACGGTCTACTACGTGGCCCACCACATCGTGATCCAGACGAGCCTGTTCCTCGTGGCCGGGCTGATCGAGCGCCGCGGCGGTTCCACCAACGTGGACCGGCTGGCCGGGATGGCCAGGATCTCCCCGCTGCTCGCGCTGCTCTACCTCGTGCCCGCGCTCAACCTCGGCGGGATCCCACCGTTCTCCGGCTTCCTGGGCAAGACCGGTCTGCTGCAGGCCGGCGTCGAGCGGGGCGACGGACTGGCCTACGCCCTGGTCGCGGGGTCCGTGGCGGTGTCCCTGCTGACCCTGCTGGCCCTGATGCGGGTGTGGAACCGCGTGTTCCTGCGCGCGCCCGAGGACGCGGAGTACCCGGACCCGATCCTGCTGGCCCCGGTGCCCGCCGGCTCCCGGTTCCTGCTCAGCTCGGGCGGTGTCGACGACCAGGCGGGGCAGTTCGCGGGCAAGGGCGACGTGCGCCTGATGTCCCCCTCGATGCTCGGCGGGGCCTCGGCGCTGGTCGCCGTGGGCGTGGCCCTGACGGTGTTCGCCGGGCCGCTCTTCCAGCTCGCCGACAACGCCGCGGAGAACCTCGTCCGTCCCGAGCGCTACGTCGAGGCCGTGCTGGACCCCGCGTCCGCGCCGCGGCCCGTCGTGGAGGAGGCACCGTGACCCGGCCCAAGAACTCCCTGCTCGTCGAGCTGCCGCTGCTGGTGTGGCTCGTCTTCGTGTGGGGCGCCCTGTGGGGCGACTTCGGCCCCGGCAACCTGCTGGTCGGCCTGGTCCTGGCCCTGCTCGTGACGTGGGTCCTCTACCTGCCGTCCGTGCAGCTGTCCGGCCGGTTCAACGTGCTCCAGTTCGCGGTCTTCACCGCGACCTTCGTGTGGCAGGTCGCCAAGGCGAGCGTCGAGGTGATGCTCATCGCGATCCTCGTGGGGCCGCGCGCGCGCAACGCCGTGGTCGGCGTCCGCCTGCGCACGCGCTCGGACCTGCTCCTGACGGCCACCGGTCACACCATGACCCTGATCCCCGGCTCGCTCGTCGTGGAGGTGGACCGCGCCGCCGGCACGCTGTACTTCCACGCGCTCAACGTCCGCAACGCCCAGGAGGCCGAGCAGTTCCGCCGCTCCGCGCTGCGGGTGGAGGCCGCCTGGATCAGGATCATGGGCACGCCGGAGGAGCTCGCCGCGCTGCGGGCCGAGCGGCCCGGGGAAGGCGCCGCCGGCACCGGCAGCCGGGACAGCGCCGCGATCGGCTCCCCGGTCACCGCGAGCCAGCAGATCGTGGGCGGCCGCCGCGACGACGCCCCGGCCGACGCCCCGGCCGACACGCCGGCCGACGCCCCGGCCGACACCTTCACCGACGCCCCCGAGGAGGACCGCCCGTGATGGAGATCGCCGTGGCCGTCGCGGCCGTGCTGCTCAGCACGGCCGCCGCGGGCACCCTCTACCGCCTGGCCAAGGGCCCCTCCCTGCTGGACCGCGTGGTGGCGACCGACGTGCTGCTGGCCATCGTCGCGGCCGCTCTCGCCGTGGAGATGGCCTACCACGGCCACCTCAACAACCTGATCCTCATGGTGATCGTCTCGCTGGTCGGGTTCATCGGCTCCGTGACGGTGGCCCGCTTCGCCACCCAGACCGCCGAGCACGGGCGGTGAGCGCCGTGCTGGACACCGTCCTGGACGCCGCCGCGGCCGTGTGCCTCGTGGTCGGCGCGCTGATGTCCCTCGCCGCCGCGATCGGCCTGGTCAGGTTCCCGGACCTGCTGACGCGCATGCACGCCGGCACCAAGCCGCAGGTCTTCGGGCTGCTCCTCATGCTCACGGCGGTCGCCCTGGAGAACCGTGACCCCGTCATGGTCCCGCTCATCGCCCTCGGCTGGATCTTCCAGCTGCTCACGGTGCCGGTCTCGGCGCACATGGTGGGACGCTCGACCTACCGGACCAAGCACCTGAACCGGACCACGCTGACCCAGGACGACCTGCAGGCGGTCCTCAACCGCGCGGCGGAGAACGCCACGGGGAAGGGCGCAGGAAACGCCGCGGAGAACGCCACGGGGGACGTCACGGGGAAGGGCGCAGGCAAGGCCACGGGGAGCGCCATGGGGGACGCCGCAGGGAACGCCGCCGCAGACACCTCGGCACCGAGCGCGGACGGCCGGCGGGCGGACGGACAGCAGACTGACGGATCGACGGGGACGCGTTAGGCTGGTCAGGATCGACAGGGCGCACCCGCGCCCCCGGACGACAAGGAGCAGCACTCCATGAACACCAAGGTCCTCGAACTCGTGGGCACCGGCCTCTCGCTCGGCGGCGTGGCGCTCTCGCACAAGGTGCTCGGCGCCGCCTGGGAGCGCATCACCGGCGACCCGCCCCCCGCCAAGAACCCGGACCCCGACGAGGCCTGGACGGGCATCATCATCTGGGCGCTCGTCACCGGTCTCGTGGGCACCATCATCAAGGTCTCCATCTCCCGCCAGGTCGCGAAGATGGAGAACAGGCCCCAGGAGAACCCCAAGGCCTCGAGCCAGGCCGAGGTCTGAGACCCGGCGAGCACCTCGCGCGGAGGGGCCCGTTCCGTCGCACACCGCACCGGTGTCCGGCGCGGCGGGCCCCTTCTGCGTGCCGCGGGGGTGCTGCGGACGTGCGGTGGGTGCACACAGCGGACTCAGAAGGGGCACGGAGGGGACACAGGGCGGGCACGACGGGGCGCCGGTTCCGGCGGACTCGCACGGTCGGGCGGACGGAGGGGTAGACTCGGTGCCACTGAACGACAGGGGAGCGCCCCGCCGGTGACGCCGGCGTGGCGCTGAGAGTGCGGATCGCCGCAGACCCTCGAACCTGCTCCGGTTAGCACCGGCGAAGGGAGTCGAGCATCTCAGGGGTGTTCCCCCGGCAGCGCGCCACCGGCGCGGACCGGAAGAACCCCGTCCCCTCCTGGCACCGACGGCTCGCTGAGCCCAGGAGGAACCCACCGTGAACACCACCACCCACCGCCCCGCCCGCCGCCCCGGCACGTCCGGCGCCTCGTCCTGGCGCGTCGTCGACATCGTCGTGGCCGCCGTCGTCGCCGCCGTGTGCGCGGTCGTCTTCTGGGCGTGGTCGAACCTGCTCTACCCCGTGGTCGGCACGGCCGCGGTCGCCTACCCGCCCGCCGTGGGCCTGATCGCCGGCGGCTGGCTCGTGGCCGGCGTGCTCGGCGGGCTGATCATCCGCAAGCCGGGGGCCGCGCTGTTCTGCGAGCTGCTCGCCGCCGTGATCGAGAGCTTCCTGGGCACCCACTTCGGCCTGCTGGTCGTCCTCTCCGGCCTCGTGCAGGGCATCGGCGCCGAACTGGCCTTCGCGGCCTTCCGGTACCGCCGCTTCGACGCCCTCGCGGCGGCCGTCGCGGGTGCCGTGAGCGGGATCTTCCTCGGCGTCCACGAGAACATCATCTACAACTACGAGTGGACGCTCGGCCACCAGGCGGTCTACGTGCTCCTGGCCGCCGTCTCCGGGGCGGTGCTCGCCGGCCTCCTCATGCAGGCCGTCGTGCGGGCCCTCGCGGGCACCGGCGTCCTGCAGGGCCTCGCCTCCGGGCGGGCCGTGCGGCGATGACGGCGCCCACGGCCCGGCGCCGCGCGCTGCCCGCCGCCCGCGGCGCGCGCGTCGAGGCCCGCGGCTTCGGCTGGCACCACCCCGGGCGGGACACGGCGGCGCTGCACGGTCTCGACCTCGTGGTGGAACCGGGGGAGCGGGTGCTCCTGCTGGGTCCCAGCGGGGCCGGGAAGTCCACCCTCCTGCACGCCCTGGCGGGAGTCCTCCACGACGACGACGGACAGTCCTGCTCCGGAGCGCTGCTGCTCGACGGCACCCCGCCGGACCAGGCGCGCGGCCGCGCCGGACTCGTGCAGCAGGACCCCGAGTCCCAGGTGGTGCTGTCCCGGATCGGCGACGACACCGCCTTCGGCCTCGAGAACCTCGCGGTGCCCCGGGAACAGATCTGGCCGCGGGTGCGCGCGGCGCTCGACGACGTGGGCCTCGACCTCCCGCTCGAGCACTCCACGGCGGCCCTGTCCGGCGGGCAGAAGCAGCGGCTGGCGCTCGCGGGCGCCGTGGCCATGAGTCCCGGGCTGCTGCTGCTCGACGAGCCGACCGCCAACCTGGACCCCGCCGGCGTGCAGCAGGTCCGCGATGCCGTGGTGTCCTGCCTCGAGCGCAGCGGCGCCACGCTCGTGGTCGTGGAGCACCGCGTCGCCGTGTGGGCCGAGGTCGTGGACCGCGTCGTCGTGCTCGGCCACGACGGCGGGATCACCCACGACGGGCCCCCGGGGGAGGTGCTCGGCGCGGCGGCCGACGAGCTCAGCAGGGCGGGGGTGTGGGTTCCCGGCCGGGTGCCGGCCACGCGCGCGCCCGCGCGCCCGTCCGCGGGTCCTGCCGGAGGTCCTGCCGCGGGTTCCGCCAGGAGTCCGGGTGCCGGGCCCGCCCGGACTCCTGCTGCGGGGAGTGCGTGCGCGGCCGACGGCCCTCCGGCGGACGGCGAACCGCTGTTGAGCGCCACGGGCCTGGGCGTCTCGCGCAGCCAGCCCTCGGCGCGCCGGCTGCGCGCCCGCCG
>NZ_CANMRA010000020.1 GCF_947500125.1 uncultured Kocuria sp.
ACAAACATGGCACACTATTGAGTTCTCAAACAACAGACCAGCAACCAGGCCGAACACCCGGAAACCGTGTTGGAATTTTCGGTGCCCTCCGCGTCGGAACTTCGTTCCCCGCCTCAAGCAGCTCGACCATCCTACGCAGTCCGTTCTCGGCGTGTCAACTTGCGTTGTTCCGGGTTCGGACCGACCTGAACGGTCGCTCCCGCATGAACTAGGCAGTACCCGTTGGTCCTGCTGCTCTTTGCGGTGTTGCCGTCCGCCGGCCTCTCGGCCCTGCCTGACGACTCGATGAACACTACACCCCCGCCCAGGGGCCTGCAAGCTCGGCTCCCGGACGGGGGTGGCGGGTGGATCGGCGCGCGGACCAACCCTCAGATCAGGCCTCCACGGTGACGGCCGCGAGGTGTTTCTTGCCGCGGCGCAGCAGCGCCCACCGGCCGTGCAGGAGCTGGTCGGGGCCGAGCTCGGCGTCCTCGCCGACGACCTTCTCGTTGTTGACGTAGGCGCCGCCCTCCTTGAGGGTCCGGCGGGCGGCGGACTTCGACTCGGACAGCCCGGTGGCCACGAGGAGGTCGGCGACCTGGAGCGGGCCCGCGGCCACGCTGGCGCCGGGCAGCTCGCGGGCCACCGAGCCCAGGGTCTCGGCGTCGAGCTCCGCGAGCTCGCCCCGCCCGAAGACCGCGGCCGAGGCCGCGATCGCCTTCTCGGTCGCCTCCACCCCGTGCACCAGCGAGTTGACCTCCCAGGCCAGGACCTTCTGGGCCTGCCTCTTGTAGGGCTCCTCCTCGACGGCGCGGGCCAGCTCCTCGATCTCGGCACGGGTGAGGAAGGTGAAGACCTTGAGCCGGTCGACCACGTCCGCGTCGGCCGTGTTGAGCCAGAACTGGTAGAAGGCGTACGGCGAGGTCAGCTCCGGGTCCAGCCACACGGCGTTGCCCTCGGACTTGCCGAACTTCGTGCCGTCCGAGTTGGTGATCAGCGGGGTGCCCACGGCGTGCACGGCCGCGCCCTCGACCTTGCGGATCAGATCGGTCCCGGAGGTGAGGTTCCCCCACTGGTCGGAGCCACCGGTCTGCAGGGTGCAGCCGTGGTCGCGGTAGAGGTTCAGGTAGTCCAGTCCCTGCAGGATCTGGTAGCTGAACTCGGTGTAGGAGATGCCCTCCTCCGAGTGCAGCCGCTTGGCCACGATGTCCTTCTTGATCATCGTGCCGACGCGGAAGTGCTTGCCGATGTCGCGCAGGAAGTCGATGGCGGAGAGCTGCGAGGTCCAGTCCAGGTTGTTGACCATCACGGCCCGGTTCTCGCCCTCGAAGGAGAGGAACCGCTCGACCTGGGCCCGGAGCAGCTCCACCCACTGCGCGACGGTCTCCCGGGAGTTCAGGATGCGCTCGGAGCTCTGGCGGGGGTCCCCGATGAGACCGGTGGACCCGCCCACGAGCCCGATCGGGTGGTGGCCGGCGAGCTGGAGCCGTCGCATGAGCAGCAGCTGCACCAGGTGCCCGAGGTGCAGGGACGCCGCGGTGGGGTCGAACCCGCAGTAATAGGTGACCTTCTCCTCGGCGAGCGACCTCTCGAGCGCCGCCTCGTCGGTCGAGACGTGCACGAGCCCGCGCCACTGCAGCTCCTGCCACACGTTGGCGAAGGACGGATCGTTGTGCTGGAGGTCCAGGTCTATTGCGTTCGACACGGCTTCCAAGGTACCAGGACGCGGAGGGGGATCCCCTCCGCGTCCCGGTGGCTCCGGTGGCCGGGGCTCAGAACCGGTCGAGACCGGCCGGCAGCGGGCGGGCCGCGACGACGCGCAGCCGCTGGGTGGGGCGGGTCATGGCCACGTAGAGGTTGCCCACTCCGCCGCCCACCTCCTCGACGAGGGCCTGCGGTTCGACGACCACCACCGAGTCGAACTCGAGTCCCTTGGCGTCCCACGCGGAGAGCACCACGATCTGCCGGTCCAGCCGGCGCACCCCGGCGCCCACGAGACCGGGCAGGGCTCCGGCGAGCGCGGTGCCGATCTCCTGCACGCGGTCCTCGGGCACGATCACGGCCACGAGACCGCCGTTGACGAGCTCGAGCTCGGTGCGCACCTGGTCGAGCACGCCCTCGGCGACGTCCGCGGCCTCGACCCGCTGCACGATCGGTGCCTCGCCCTCGCGGACGGCCCGCGGGGCCGAGATGTCCAGGCCGGCGGCCCGGGCGACGTCCACCGCGGCCTCGGCGATCTCGGCGGGGGTGCGGTAGTTGACCGTGAGCTCGTCGAGGACGAACCGCTCCCCCACGAAGGGCTCGAGGGCGTCCTGCCAGCTGCGGGCCGCGGTGGCCGAGCCCGCCTGGGCGATGTCGCCGACCACGGTGAACGACTTCATGGGGCACCGGCGCATGAGCACGCGCCACTGCATGGGCGAGAGCTCCTGGGCCTCGTCGACGACCACGTGGCCGTAGGCCCACGTGCGGTCCGCGGTCGCGGCCTCGGCCGCGGTCATCCGGTGCTGGGTCACCGCGTTGAAGTCCGTGAGCTGGGCCGCGGTCACGATGCCGTCCGCGCCGACGTCCTCGAGGCTCTGGTGCATGTTCGCCAGCGCGTGCTCGGCGTTGTCCGTGGCCTTGCGGTGCTCCCGCTCCGTCTCGGCCCGCCGGCGCACCCCGGCCTCGTCGAGGTCGCCCAGCAGCTCGGCGGCCTCGTCCAGCAGCGGCACGTCCGCCACGGTGAAGGGGGCATCGGCCGGGCGCAGCAGGGCGTCGATCTGCGCGGCGTCCAGGTGCGGGGCGGCGGACTCGAGGTAGTGCCGCTTGCTGAACAGCTGGCCCACGAGGGTCTGGGGGGACATCGGCATCCACGCGAGGTTGAGCGCGATCCGCACGTCCCGGGACTGCCGGATGTCCTCCGCGAGGTAGGAGCGGTCCATGACGTTGCCGCTGGTGGTGTTGAGGTGCTCGCCGAGCTGCTCGGTGAGCTCGCGCAGGGCGATCTTCACGAAGGTGTTGCGCGCCTCGTTGTGCGGCTTGCCGGTGGCGCGGGCCTTGTCCCGGGCACGCTTGACCGTGCGCGGGGTGAGCGTCACGCGGTGGGAGTCGACGCGCAGGACCTGGTCCTGGGCCGGGACCTTCTGCCGGTCCCGCACGGCGCGTGCGATGACGTCGGCCATGTCGAGGCCCGCCTTGAGCCGGGCGGTGCCCGGATCGCGCTCGGGGACGGCGGCCACGCCCGGGAACAGCTCGGACAGGGACGACATCACGACGCCGGTCTCCCCGAGCGCCGGCAGCACCCGTTCGATGTACCACATGAACGACGACGACGGGCCGACGATCAGCACCCCGGCCTTGCGCAGCCGCTCCCGGTGCTCGTAGAGCAGGTACGCCGCCCGGTGCAGCGCCACGGCGGTCTTGCCGGTGCCGGGCCCGCCCTGCACCACGCGGACGCCGGGCAGCGGGGCGCGGATGATCTTGTCCTGCTCGGCCTGGATCGTCGCGACGATGTCCGACATCCGCCCGGTGCGCTTCTGGTTCAGCGCCGCGAGCAGGGCGCCCTCCCCGTGGAGCACGCCCTCGTCCTCGAGCATGTCCGGGTCGAGGACGTCGTCCTCGAGCGCGGCGACGTCGCGGCCCTCGAGGATCAGGTGGCGGCGCCGCCGGATGCCCATGGGGTTCTGCGCGGTCGCCTGGTAGAAGGCGGCCGCCTCGCGGGCGCGCCAGTCCACCATGAGCCGCTGGTGGTCCGCGGTGGCCAGACCGATGCGCCCGACGTACCGGCGGTCGCCGTCCTGGCCGTCCAGGCGGCCGAAGACCAGCCGGTGGTCCACGGCCTCGAGCTGAGCGAGACGGTCCTCGTAGTGGGACGCGAACGCGTCCCGCTCGGCGCGGTTCTGGTGGTTGCCGAACGACTCGCTGCGCCGCACGGCCGCGAGCTCGGCGGTCTTCTCGGCCCGCAGCTCGTCGAGCCGGTCGTAGAGCATCGCGACGTACGCGCGTTCGACAGCAAGTTGCTCGGCCGCCATCGTGGCGACGGTCTCTGCCATGGGTGGACACCTCGTTCCGGATCGAACAGACCATCGATTCTACCGGTCCGCGGGCGTTCGCACGGCGACCAGGCCGTGCGGTGCGTAACAGGCGTTCCTCCCGTGGCGGCGTCCCTGGTCAGACCCGGTACAGTGCCCGGACACGGTGTCCGCCGAGCTGGCTGCGCCCCCGCAGGTCGGTGAGCTCCATGATCAGCCCGAACCCGGCGACGTGCAGCCCGGCCCGGTGCAGCAGCTGGGCCGTGGCCCCGAGGGTGCCGCCGGTCGCGAGGATGTCGTCGAGCACGAGCACGCGGGCGCCGCGCGGGACGTCGTCGGTGTGGATCTCCAGCACCGCCGAGCCGTACTCCAGGACGTACTCCTCGCGGAAGGTCTCCCGGGGCAGCTTCCCGGCCTTGCGCACCGGGATGAGGCCCACGCCCGTCGCATAGGCCACGGCCCCGGCCATGAGGAAGCCGCGGGCCTCGATGCCGGCCACGTAGTCGAACTGGCCCCTGAAGGCGTCGGCCAGGGCGTCGACGGTCCGCCGGAAGCCGGGACCGTCCGCGAACAGGGGCGTCAGGTCGCGGAAGAGGATCCCCGGCTCCGGGTAGTCGGGGATCTTCACGCACAGGCGCTCGATCATCTGCTCAACGGATTCAGTCACGTGGCTCATGCTATCCGCCCGGGCCCCGCGGACTCAGCGGCGTCGGCGCGGGACCGCCGGACGGTACGGCGAGACGGAGGACTCTCCGAGGAGCCACCACCGCCAGGGGAACTCGGGGGTCCCACCGGCTCCGGACACCCCGGTGCGCGGCCCGCTGCCCACGGGGGCGCCGCTCTCCGGGCGGGCCGGCCGCAGGAAGAAGCCCGGTGCCGCGGTGTCCTCCGCCGCGGCGAGGGGCGCGCCGTCGTGGCTCAGGTCGATCCCCAGGGCCTTGGCGAGGTTGCCCGGTCCCCGGGCCAGTGCGGCGTCGGGCACGGGACGCGCCCGGCCCGCCGCGCGGCGGGCGCGGGCCAGGGCCGCGCCCTCGACGACCTCACCGGCCCGGATCAGGCACCCGCCGGCGGTGCCCTCGGGCCGGCACACCAGGTTCACCGCGTGGTGCATCCCGTACGTGAAGTACACGTAGACGTGGCCCGGCGGACCGAACATCGAGGCGTTGCGAGCGGTCCGCCCGCGCCACGTGTGCGCCCCGGGGTCCGGCAGGTCGGAGCCGTCCGGACCGCCGTAGGCCTCGACCTCCGTGATCCGCAGGACCACGGCGCCCTCGCCGTTCCGGTGGCCGAACAGACCGCCGAGCAGCCGCGGCGCCACCTCGGGGGCCGGCCGGGACAGCAGCTCGAGCAGCGCCGCCCCGGTGAGCGGGCCGTCCTGGCTCATCCGGCGACGATCGGGGCCCGCCGCGAGAAGGCCGCCGCCTCGGCGACCTGGCGCTCGAGCTCGCCGATCTGCGCGGCCACGGCCGAGGGCGCCGTCCCGCCCTGGGCGCTGCGGGAGGCCAGCGAGCCCTCGACGGTGAGCACCTCGCGCACCCCCGGGGTGAGCCGGGCGGAGACGGCGGCGAAGTCCTCGTCGGTGAGGTCCCACAGCTCGATGCCGCGCTGCTCGCAGACCCGCACCGCGTCCCCGGCGATCTCGTGGGCGTCCCGGAAGGGCACGCCCTGGCGCACGAGCCACTCGGCGACGTCCGTGGCGAGCGCGAAGCCCTGCGGGGCGAGCTCGGCCATGCGCTCCGTGTTGAAGTCGAGGGTGGCGATCATCCCGGCCACGGCGGGCAGCAGGACCTCGAGCTGGTCGATCGCGTCGAAGACGGGCTCCTTGTCCTCCTGGAGGTCCCGGTTGTACGCCAGGGGCAGGCCCTTGAGCGTGGCCAGCAGCCCGGTGAGATCACCGATGAGCCGGCCCGCCTTGCCGCGGGCGAGCTCGGCGATGTCCGGGTTCTTCTTCTGCGGCATGATCGAGGAGCCGGTGGAGAAGGCGTCGTCGAGGGTGACGAAGGAGAACTCCTTGGTGGCCCACGTGGTGATCTCCTCGGAGATCCGGGACATGTCCACGGCGATCATCGCGGTCACCCAGGAGAACTCGGCGTAGACGTCCCGGGCGGCGGTGCCGTCGATGGAGTTGTGCACGGCGGAGTCGAAGCCCAGCTCGGTGGCCACGGCGCGCGGGTCCAGACCGAGGGAGGACCCGGCGAGCGCGCCGGAGCCGTAGGGCGAGACCGCGGCGCGGGCGTCCCAGTCGACGAGGCGCTGGACGTCGCGCAGCATCGCCCACGCGTGGGCGAGCAGGTGGTGGGACAGCAGCACGGGCTGGGCGTGCTGGAGGTGGGTGCGCCCGGGCATCGGGGCCTCCGGGTGGGCCTTCGCCTGGTCCAGGAGGGCCTGCACGACGTCGAGCACGTTGCGGGCGATGATCGCGGCGTGGTCGCGCAGGTACATCCGTCCCAGGGTGGCGATCTGGTCGTTGCGGGAGCGGCCGGCGCGCAGCTTGCCGCCGAGCTCGGGCCCCGCCCGCTCGATGAGGCCCTTCTCGAGGGAGCCGTGGACGTCCTCGTCCGAGGGGGCGGGCGCGTAGGCCCCGGAGCGGACGTCGGCCTCGAGCCGGTCGAGGGCCTCGAGCATGCCCTCGAGCTCGTCACCGGTCAGCAGCCCCGCGGTGTGCAGGACGCGGGCGTGGGCGCGGGAGCCCGCGATGTCGTAGGGGGCCAGCCGCCAGTCGAAGTCCGTCGACTTGCTGAGCGCCGCGAGGGCGTCGGCCGGCCCTCCGGCGAAGCGCCCGCCCCAGAGCGCGCCCTCGTTGGTCCCGTGCTTGTCCTGCTCCGCCATCTTGTCCTGCTCCGCCATGTCTCTCCTCGTTCCGTCCTGGCCGGGCCCGGTGCTCCGGCGTGCGCGGAGGGCCCCACCGCCACGATGGGGCCCTCCGCCGTCGTGCCCGTTCCTGCTGGGACGAGCCTACGTGGTCCCGCTCTACCTGCCCTCGGCCGCGAGGCGCTGCTCGCGCGACGCCGCGACCTTCGAGGACATGCCGAACAGCTCGATGAAGCCGCGCGCCTGGGACTGGTCGAACGCGTCGCCCTCGTCGTAGGTGGCGAGGTTGAAGTCGTACAGGGAGGTGTTCGAGCGGCGGCCGGTGACCGTGGCCTGCCCGGCGTGCAGGGTCATCCGGATGTCGCCGTCCACGTACTTCTGGGTGTCCTGGATGAACGCGTCGAGGGACTGCTTGAGCGGGGAGAACCACTGGCCGTCGTAGACGAGCTCGGTCCAGCGCTGGGTGGCCATCCGCTTGAAGCGGGCCTGCTCGCGCTCGACCGTCACGTTCTCCAGCTCCCGGTGCGCGGCGATCAGGGCCATGGCGCCGGGGGCCTCGTAGACCTCGCGGGACTTGATGCCCACGAGCCGGTCCTCGACGATGTCGATCCGGCCCACGCCCTGGGCGCCGGCGCGGCGGTTCATCTCCTGGATCGCCTGCAGCGGGGTGACCGGCTGGCCGTCGAGGGCCACGGGGATGCCGCCCTTGAAGCTGATCACGACCTCGTCGGCCGGCGGGGGGAACGTGGGGTCGTCCGTGTAGTCGTAGACGTCCTTGGTGGGGGCGTTCCAGATGTCCTCGAGGAACCCGGTCTCCACGGCGCGGCCCCACACGTTCTGGTCGATCGAGAAGGGGTTCTTCTTGGTCGTGGCGATGGGCAGGTGGTGCTTCTCGGCGTAGTTGATGGCCTTGTCGCGGGTCAGGGCGAGGTCGCGGACCGGGGCGATGCACTTGAGCTCCGGGCCGAGGGTCTGGATGCCGACCTCGAAGCGGACCTGGTCGTTGCCCTTGCCGGTGCAGCCGTGGGCCACGGTGGAGGCGCCGAAGCGCTTGGCGGCGGCCACGAGGTGCTTGACGATCACCGGGCGGGACAGCGCGGAGACCACGGGGTACGCGTCCATGTACAGGGCGTTCGCCTGCAGGGCCGGCATGCAGTACTCGGCCGCGAACTCGTCGCGGGCATCGGCCACGTAGGCCTCGACGGCGCCGCAGTCGAGGGCACGCCGGCGGATGGTCTCCAGGTCCTCCCCGCCCTGCCCGACGTCGACGGCCACGGCGATGACCTCGGCCCCTGTCGCCTCGCCGATCCAGCCGATGGCCACGGAGGTGTCGAGGCCTCCGGAGTAGGCCAGCACAACGCGCTCGGTCACGGTGTTCTCCTTCGTCGGTGGTCCGGGCGCCACGACGTGGCCCCGCCTTCTGTGCATGACTATACACGCCAACTTGTATTTATGCATCATGCCCCGACCGCCCGCCGCGAGCCCTCCGGCGTCCCCCGGACGCGACCTTGACGGCCCCGGGGCCCGGTGGTCGACCGGGACCGCCCGCCGGGGTGGTCGACCCCGCCCCCGCCTGGACCGGCGCGGCGCGCCACTCCGCAATTATGAGTCGCTAGCAATAGCCTGGTGCATCCGACATACTGGACGAGAGGTGTCGTCCTCACCGATGAGCACACCCGGGCAGGCAGGAGCGCTCGCGCCCCGGCCCTCCCGGACACCCGGTCCCTACCCCGAGAGGAACCCCATGACGAACGTTCCCGACCAGACCCTGACCACGCGCCAGGGCCACCCCGTCCGTGACAACCAGAACACCCGCACCGTCGGCTCGCGCGGGCCCGCGACCCTCGAGAACTACGCGTTCCTCGAGAAGATGAGCCACTTCGACCGCGAGCGCATCCCCGAGCGCGTGGTCCACGCCCGCGGCACCACGGCCTTCGGCTACTTCGAGTCCTACGGCACGTACGGCGACGAGCCCATCGCGAAGTTCACCCGCGCGAAGGTGTTCGCCGAGGCCGGCAAGCGCACCGACGTGGCCGTGCGGTTCTCCACCGTGGCCGGCGGCCGGGACTCCTCCGAGGTGGCCCGCGACCCGCGCGGCTTCGCCGTGAAGATGTACACGGAGGAGGGCAACTGGGACCTCGTCGGCAACAACCTCGGCGTGTTCTTCATCCGCGACGCCATCAAGTTCCCCGACTTCATCCACTCCCAGAAGCCGGACCCCGTGAACTTCGAGGCCTCGGTGGCCAACCGCGCCTTCGACTTCTTCAGCCAGTCGCCCGAGGCGATGCACATGATCACGATCCTGTTCTCCCCGCGCGGGATCCCGGCGGACTACCGCCACCAGCAGGGCTTCGGCGTGAACACCTACAAGTGGGTCAACGCCGCCGGGGAGTCCCTCCTGGTGAAGTACCACTGGATCCCGAAGCAGGGCGTGAAGTCCCTGACCTCGGCCGACGCCGCGAACATCCAGGCGCAGACCCTCGGCTCCCACACCAAGGACCTCTACGACGCGATCGAGGCCGGCGACCACCCCGAGTGGGAGCTGCAGGTCCAGGTGATGGAGGACCACGACCACCCGGAGCTGGACTTCGACCCGCTGGACGACACCAAGGTCTGGCCGGAGGAGATCTTCCCGCCCAAGCCGGTCGGCCGGATGGTCCTCAACCGCAACGCGGAGAACTTCTTCGCCGAGAACGAGCAGATCGCCTTCGGCACCGGCGTGCTCGTGGACGGCCTGGACTTCTCCGACGACAAGATGCTCGTGGGGCGCACCTTCTCCTACTCGGACACCCAGCGCTACCGGGTGGGCCCGAACTACCTGCAGCTTCCCGTCAACGCTCCGAAGGCCCCCGTGGCCACCAACCAGCGCGACGGCCAGATGGCCTACGGCGTGGACCACGCCCCGGGGCAGAACCCGCACGTCAACTACGAGCCGACCATCACCGGCGGTGTCCAGGAGACCCCGAAGGGCGAGGACTACCACGCCGAGGTCGGCCCGGAGATCAACGGCCGCGTGACCCGCGCCCGGATCGAGCGGACCAACGACTACCAGCAGGCCGGCGAGCGCTTCCAGCTCCAGGAGGAGTGGGAGAAGGAGGAGCTCATCGCCAACCTGGTCGACGCGCTGTCCCAGTGCGACCGCCCGATCCAGGAGCGCATGGTCTGGCACTTCTACATGGTCGAGGACGAGATGGGCCGCCGCGTGGGCGACGGCATCGGCGTCTCCCTCGAGGACGTCAAGGACCTGGGCCCGCTGCCCACCCAGCGACTGTCCGAGGAGGAGCAGCGGCGCGTGGCGAACCTCGGCGACAACGGCCCGCGCGACGTGGCGGGTCTGACCATGACCCACTGCGTGCCGAACGAGCGCGTCGTCGTCGAGCGGGAGCCCCAGGAGCAGAGCCCCGCGATGATGTCCAGCTGACCCGGTGCACGGAGGCGCCCCGCCCGGGGCGCCTCGCCGGGGTCCTGGTGGACCCGTGACGTGAAGGGCTCGGCCGCTGTCCAGCGGCCGGGCCCTTCCGCGTGCGTGCTCAGCCGCGGCGCCCGGCGCCCTCGAGGTCGAGGGAGCGCTTGAGGATCTTGCCGGTCGGGCCCTTCGGCAGCTCGTCGACCACCTTGTAGTAGCGCGGGTGCTTGTACTTGGCCACGCGCTCGCGGACGAAGGCGTCCAGCTCGTCGACCTTCGCGTCCAGCTCCTCCTCGGGCACGTCGCGGAAGGCGACGACGGCGGCGACCTCCTCCCCCATCGCCTCGTCGGGGACCCCGATCACCGCGGCCTCGGCGATGCCGGGGAACTGGTAGATCACTTCCTCGACCTCGCGCGGGTAGACGTTGTAGCCGCCGCGCAGGACCATGTCCTTCTTGCGGTCCACGATGTAGTAGAAGCCGTCCTCGTCCACCCGGGCGAGATCCCCCGTGGAGAACCAGCCGTCGCGGATCGCGGCCTCGGTGGCCTCGGGGTTGCGCCAGTAGCCGGCCATCACGTACTCCCCGGCCACCACGAGCTCACCGATCTCCCCGACGGGGACCTCCTCGCCGAGGTCGTCCACGACCTTCAGCTGCGCCCCTCGCACCACGGTCCCGATCGACCCCGGCTTGCGCCCGTGCTCCCGCTGGTTGAAGCACACCACCGGGGAGGTCTCGGACAGTCCGTACCCCTCGTAGATGGGCGCCCCGAACACCTTCTCGAAGCGCTCCAGGACCTCGACCGGCAGCGGGGACCCGCCGGAGACCCCGGCCCGCAGGTGCGGCACCTCGACCGGCCCCTCGCCCGCCGCGTGGAGCAGCGCCACGTACATGCTCGGCACCCCGGCGAAGACCGTGACCTCGTCCCGCACCAGGATCTCCAGCGCCTTCGCCGGATCGAAGCGCGGCAGCAGCGTGACGGCGGCGCCGGCCCGGACGACGCCGTTGAGCGCCACGGTCTGGCCGAACACGTGGAAGAACGGCAGGGCCCCGAACATGACGTCCCCGGGCTGCAGGTCGAAGAGGCTCGCGGACAGCTCCGCGTTGGTCCGCAGGTTGTGGTGCGTCAGGACGGCGCCCTTGGGCCGGCCCGTGGTCCCGGAGGTGTAGAGCAGGACGGCGGGCTGGTCGTCCTCGCGGTCGGCGACCCCGGGCCGCGGGGGCACGTCCCCGAGCGCCTGCAGCGTCCCGGCGGCCGAGACCTCGACCACCGGGACGTCCCGGTCCAGGTCGCCGACCGCGGCCCGGGTGGCCTCGGCCATGGCCTCCCAGACCAACACGAGGGACACCTCGGCGTCCTCGAAGTGGTACGCCAGCTCCCGGGGGCTGAGGAGGGGGTTGAGGGGCACGACCACGCCGCCCGTGCGCAGGATCCCGTAGTAGGCGATCGGCATGTGCGGGACGTTGGGCAGGATCATGGCCACCCGGTCCCCCGGCCCGATGCCCCTGGCGGCCAGCATCGACGCGACCCGCGCGGACAGGTCGTCGAGGGCCCCGTAGGTCAGGACCCGGTCGTCGAGGAGCACGGCCCGGGAGTCCGGGGAGGCCGCGGCCGTATCGGTCAGCAGGGTGGCGAGATTCGTCATGGAGGAACTCCGGATCCCCGGTGCGCGGGCACCGGCGCGAGGAACGGGCGGGAGGTGAGCTGTGTCACACGAGCGTGCCAGTCGGTTACTGCAACGTCAAGACCCGGGTATCTCCGGGCAGGCGCGTGTCGCGGGCCCCGCCTTCGATAAACTGGCCGGCAGGAACCCCGCTCGACCGACAGCTTCCACCGACCGCTTCCACCGACCGCTTCCACCGACCGCTTCCACCGACCGCGAAGGACCACCCGTGACCCAGACCCCCCAGCAGCCCCAGGACCAGGCAGCGCCCCAGCTGACCGAGGAGGAGATGGCCTACGTGCTCTCCCTGTTCGAGATGGCCAGGACGGGCGACACCGAGAACCTCCTGCCGGCCGTGCGCGCGGGCGTCCCGGTCAACCTCACCAACAGCAAGGGCGACACCCTGCTGATCCTCGCGGCCTACCACCAGCGCGAGGAGACCGTCACGGCGCTGCTCCAGGCCGGGGCGGACCCCGACCGGGTCAACGACAACGGCCAGACGGCGTTGATGAGCGCCGTCTTCCGCGGCAACGAGCCGATCGTCCGCGCGCTGCTCGAGGCCGGGGCCTCCCAGACGGCGGGCGCCCACTCCGCCCTGGACTTCGCCCGGGTCTTCGAGCGCACGGACCTCGTCCCCGTCCTGGAGGAGCACGCGGCCCGCTGAGCGCGCGGCCGGCACGAGGCGGCGGCGGGACCTCTACTCGGCGAGCTCCAGGAAGCGACGGGCCACGGCGGGCCCGCCGTCGGCCTCCCGGCACACGACCATGATCGTGTCGTCGCCGGCGATCGTGCCGAGCACGGCCGGGAGCACGGAGGTGTCGATGGCGGACGCGAAGTACTGGGCGGCCCCCGGCGGGGTGCGCAGCACCACGAGGTTCGCGCTCGCCTCGGCGGTGACCAGCAGCTCGCGGCACAGGCTGGCCAGGCGCGCGTCGAGCACCTCCTGGGTGATCCCCGAGGCGGGTGAGCGGTCGGCCCCGGCCTGCGGGACGGCGTAGACGAGGGTGCCGGAGCCGTCGCGGACCCGGACGGCCCCGAGCTCCACGAGGTCGCGGGAGAGCGTGGCCTGGGTGACCTGCACGCCGTCCTCGGCCAGCCGGGCGGCCAGCTCGGCCTGCGAGTGGATCGCCCCGCCGGTCACCAGGGCCACGATCCGGGCCTGCCGCGCGGTCTTGGTGGCGGGGATGCTCATGCCGGGACGGCAGGGGCGTCGGCGGCGTCCAGGTCGTACCGTCCGGAGCGGGCCATGAGCCACACCAGGAGCGCCTTCTGGGCGTGCAGCCGGTTCTCCGCCTCGTCCCACACGACGGACTGCGGGCCGTCGATGACCTCGGCCGCGACCTCGGAGCCGCGGAACGCGGGCAGGCAGTGCAGGAACAGCGCCCCGGGCGCCGCCCGGCCCATCGCCGCGGCGTCCACGGAGTACTTCCGGAAGACCTGCGCCCGGGCCTCGGTCTCCGCCTCCTGCCCCATGGACACCCAGGTGTCGGTGCAGACCACGTCCGCCCCGGCGAGCGCCTCGGCCGGGTCCGTGGTCACGCCCACGGACCCTCCGGTCTGGCCGGCGCGCTCCTCCGCGGCCCGCACGACCGCCGGGTCCGGGTGGTGGGTCTGCGGGCCGGCGACGCGCACGTGCATGCCGGCGGTGGCCCCGCCCAGCAGGTAGGAGTGGGCCATGTTGTTGGCGGCGTCCCCGAGATAGGCGAAGGTCAGCCCGGCGAGGCGCCCCCGGTGCTCCCGGATCGTGAGCAGGTCCGCGAGGATCTGGCACGGGTGGTAGGCGTCGGAGAGCCCGTTGACGACGGGCACGGCCGAGGCCGCGGCCATCTCCTCCAGGCCGGACTGGGCGTAGGTGCGCCACACGATCGTGGAGACCATGCGGGAGAAGACGCGGGCGGTGTCCGCCACGCTCTCCTTGCCCAGCTGGGACTCCCCCGGGTTGATCATCAGGGGATTGCCGCCGAGGTCGGCGATCCCGGCGGAGAAGGAGACCCGGGTGCGGGTCGAGGTCTTGTCGAAGATCACGGCCACGGTCTGCGGTCCGGCGTAGGGCCGGTGGGCCCAGCGGTCGGTCTTGAGGCGGGCGGCGAGCTCGAGCACCTCCTCCTGCTCCTGCTGGGAGAGGTCGGTGTCGACGAGGAAGTGGCGGGGGGTCATGGACGGGTTCATGCTTCTTTCGGCGGGGTGTCGGGCGCGGTCGCGGCGGGGGCCGTGACGGCGGCGGTGGCGGTGTGCAGGATCTCGGGGAGCGCGTCGAGGAACGTGTGCGCCTGCTCCTGGGTCAGGATCAGGGGCGGTGCCAGGCGCAGGGTGCCGGGGCCGGTCGCGTTGACGATGAACCCGGCGTCCCGGGCGGCCTCGACCACGGCGGGACCGAACGGGGCGGTGGCCCCTGCGGGGACCTCGAGGTCGGCGCCGATCAGCAGGCCGTGCTGGCGCACGTCCCCGATCCCGGGGACCGCCCGCAGGCCCTCGCCGAGCACGGCGCCCACGGTGCGGGCGTGCTCGAGCAGGCCGTCCTCCTCGATCACCGTCACGGTCGCGAGGCCCGCGGCGGTGGCCGGCGGGTTGCCGCCGAACGTGGTGCCGTGCTGGCCGGCGCCGAGCAGCGCGGAGACCTCGGCGCCGACGGTCAGCATCGCGCCGATCGGGAAGCCGCCGCCGAGCCCCTTGGCCAGGGTGATCGCGTCCGGCAGGTCGCTGCCGGTGAGCTCGGCGGAGGAGGCGAACCAGCGGCCGGTGCGGCCCATCCCGGTCTGCACCTCGTCCACGACGAGCAGCGCGCCGTGCCGGCGGGTGAGCTCCCGCGCCCGCCGGAGGTAGCCCTCGGGCAGCTCGCGCACGCCGGCCTCGCCCTGGACGGGCTCCACGATCAGCGCGGCGACGGTCCCGTCGAGGTGCTCCTCGAGGGCCTCGACGGTCGCGGGGATGTGCCGCACCCCGCCGGGCAGGGGCTCGAAGGGCGCCCGGTAAGCCTCCTTCGCGGTCAGGGCGAGCGCGCCCATGGTGCGGCCGTGGAAGGCGGACTCGAGGGCGAGGACGGTGCCGCGGGGCCGGCCGTCCGGGCCGGGGTGCTCGTGGCCGTGGCGGCGGGCGAGCTTGAACGCGGCCTCGTTGGCCTCCGCCCCGGAGTTCGCGAAGAAGACGTGGGAGCCCGCGGGCGCGCCGGCCAGGGATAGCAGCTTCCCGGCGAGGGCGATCTGCTGCGGGGAGGTGAAGAAGTTGGAGACGTGGCCGAGGGTGGCGAGCTGGCGGGAGACGATCTCCACCCAGCGCGGGTGGGCGTGGCCGAGGGCGTTGACGGCGATGCCGGCGAGCAGGTCGAGGTAGTCCCGGCCGTCGGCGTCGGTGACCACGGCGCCCTTGCCGTGGGTGAGCACGAGCGACGGGCTGCCGAAGACGCCGAGCAGCGAGTCGGCGTACTCGCCGAGCAGGGCGGTCTGGGCGGAGTACCGGGAAGCGGTGTGCTGGGCGGTGGCGTGCTGGGCGGTCATGACGATGCTCCGTGGTCGGGGACGAGCTGGGTTCCGATGCCCGTGTCGGTGAAGATCTCGAGCAGGCAGGTGTGCGGGCTGCGCCCGTCGACGATGGACGCCCGGCGGGCCCCGCCCTCCACGGCCCGCAGGGCCGCCTCCATCTTGGGGATCATCCCGGCCTGCAGGCTCGGGAGCATCGCGCGCAGCTCGGAGGCGGAGAGGGACGCGATGAGCGAGTCCTTGTCGGGCCAGTCCGCGTAGAGGCCCTCGACGTCGGTGAGGGCCACGAACTTCTCGGCGCGCAGGGCCACGGCCACCGCGGCGGCGGCGGTGTCGGCGTTGACGTTGAGGATCTCCCCCGTGGGGCGGCCCTGCGCGTCGACCTCCGGCGCCACGGAGGAGATGACGGGGATCCGTCCGGCGTCGAGGAGCTGGGTGACGGGCTCGGGGTTGACGCCGACGACCTCGCCCACGTGGCCGAGGTCCACCTCCTCGCCGTCCACGACGGTGCCCCGGCGCACGGCGCGGAACAGTTCGGCGTCCTCCCCCGAGAGCCCGACGGCGTACGGGCCGGTGTCGTTGAGCAAGGAGACGAGCTCCCGCTGGACCTGCCCGGTCAGCACCATGCGGATGGCGTCCACGGCCTCCCGCGACGTGACCCGCAGCCCGCCGCGGAACTCGGACTCGATGCCGAGCCGCTCCAGCATCCGGTTGATCTGGGGTCCGCCGCCGTGCACCACGACCGGCTTGATCCCGACGTGGCGCAGGAACACCATGTCCTCCGCGAAGGCCTGCCGCAGCGGCTCGGACACCATGGCGTTGCCGCCGTACTTGAAGACCATCACGGACCCGGCGTAGCGCTGGATCCAGGGCAGGGCCTCCATCAGGACGGCTGCCTTCAGCTGGGCGGTCTCGTAGCGGGTCGGGTCACTGGGGTCGGTCATGGTTCTCCTGCGCCGTCGGTCGGTGCTGTCCTGGTGGGCGGGCTGGTCAGCTGGAGTAGGCGCTGTTCTCCTCGACGTAGTCGTGGGTGAGGTCGTTGGTCCAGACGGTGGCGTCGGCGTCCCCGGCCTTGAGGTCGACCAGGACGGTCACCCTGCGCTCGGCCGCCAGGTCCACGTCCTCGCGCGCGTCCCCGATCATGCCGTTGCGGCAGACCATGACGCCGTTGATGGCGACGTCGAGCTGGTCGGGGTCGAACGCGGCGTCGGTGGTGCCGACGGCGGACAGGACGCGGCCCCAGTTGGGGTCGTTGCCGAAGATCGCGGCCTTGAAGAGGTTGGAGCGGGCCACCGAGCGGCTCACGTCCTCCGCCTGCTTCTCGGTCGCGGCGTTGACCGTGGTGATCTCGATGTCGTGGGACGCGCCCTCGGCGTCCGTGATCAGCTGCTGGGCCAGCGAGTGGCACACCGCCGTCACGGCCTGGCTGAACTCGAACTCGTCCGGGGTGATCCCGGAGGCGCCCGAGCCGAGCAGGACCACGGTGTCGTTGGTCGACATGCAGCCGTCGGAGTCGGTGCGGTTGAACGTAACCTTCACCGCGTCCTCGAGGGCCCACTGCAGGGCGTCCGAGGAGAGCTCGGCGTCGGTCGTGAGCACCACGAGCATCGTGGCCAGACCGGGGGCGAGCATGCCCGCGCCCTTGGCCATGCCGCCGACCGTCCACCCGTCGCGGACGTAGGCGGCCTGCTTCGAGACGGAGTCGGTGGTCATGATGGCCCGGGCCGCGGCGGCCCCGGCGGCGTCGTCGTCCCCGAGCGCCTCCACGACCCCGGGGAGGCCGCGCTCCATGACGTCCATGGGCAGCTGGATGCCGATGAGCCCGGTGGAGCACACCACGACGTCGCCCGCGCCGATGCCGAGCGCCTCGCCGACGAGCTCCGCGGTCCGGTGGGAGGCCTGGAACCCCTGCGGTCCGGTGCAGGCGTTGGCCCCGCCGGAGTTGAGGACCACGGCGGCGGCCTTGCCGTCCGCGGTCGCGGCCTTGGACCACTGGATGGGCGCGGCGGCGATCCGGTTGGTCGTGTACACGGCTCCCACGTGGTGCTGGGGCCCGTCGTTGACGACGAGGGCGAGGTCCGGTCCGCCGGAGTCCTTGAAGCCCGCCTCGGTGCCGGCCGCACGGAAGCCCTGGGCGGCGGCCACGCCGCGGGTGGTGTCGACCGGCAGGGTGCCGGCGGGCTGCTGGGAGGGGTACGTTCTCACGGTGCGACTCCTTGGAGATTCAGGCCGGTGTCCTCCGGCAGGCCGAGGGCGAGGTTCATGGACTGGACGGCACCGCCCGCGGTGCCCTTGACGAGGTTGTCGATGACGCAGGTGACGATGACGCGGCCCGCCCGGGCGTCGTGGGCGAGCTGGAGCTGGGCGTGGTTGGAGCCGGCCACCGACTTCGTCGCGGGCCACCGGCCCTCGGGCAGGACGGTGACGAACGGCTCGGCCGCGTACGCGGACTCCCAGGCCTCCCGCAGCTGCGCGGCGTCCACGCCCTCCGCGACCCGCGCGGTGGCGGTCGTGAGGATGCCCCGCGGCATGGGGGCCAGCGTCGGGGTGAAGGAGATCCGCACCTGGCGCCCCGCGGCCTTGGAGAGGCCCTGCTCGATCTCGGGGGTGTGCCGGTGGGCGCCGCCCACCCCGTACGGGCTCATCGAGCCCATGACCTCCGAGCCCAGCAGGTGGGCCTTGACGGCCTTGCCGGCGCCGGACGTGCCCGACGCCGCGACGATGACGACGTCCTCGGGCTCCAGGAGACCGGCCGCGAATCCGGGGCCCAGGGCGAGCAGCGCGCTCGTCGGGTAGCACCCCGGCACCGCGATGCGCGTGACGCCGCGGAGGTGCTCGCGCTGACGGGTGCCCTCGGTGTCCACGACGAGCTCGGGCAGCCCGTACGGCCACGTCCCGGCGTGCGGGGAGCCGTAGAACTGGTCCCACTCCTCGGCGGAGTCGAGCCGGTGGTCGGCGCCGGCGTCGATCACCACGGTCTCCGGCGGCAGCTGCGCGGCGAGCGCGGCCGAGGCGCCGTGCGGCAGGGCGAGGAAGACGACGTCGTGGCCGGCCAGGTTCTCCACCGTGGTGTCGACGAGCACCCGGTCGGCGAGGGAATGCAGGTGCGGCTGCAGCTCCCCCAGCCGCTGGCCCGCGTTGGAATGGGCCCCCACGGCCCCGATCTCGATCTGCGGGTGACCGGCGAGGATCCTCAGGACCTCGCCACCGGCGTAGCCGGAAGCCCCCGAAACTGCTGCGCTGAACGTCATAAGGCCCACTCTAGCTCAAAGTTATGCATGGTCTTCAATAATTATGCACGCTACGGGACGAGGGCGGACGAGGCGGAGGAGCGGGTGCGCCCTCGTCGGGGCGCGTCGGGACCCCCTCGTCGCGCCGGCCACGGCCGTTGTCACATCCCCCCGGAACGGCTCTGCCCCTGAATCTACGCTTCCCGTGTGCAAATCTCGATGATTACGGGGGCATCCCCGTGCCCCCACTTGTGCTCACGCTACCCCTCGGAGACCCCCGCAGGGAGAGCGCGGCCGGGCTCGCCGCCTACCATGGCAGGAGTTCCCGTCCGCGATCCCCAGGAGGTACCCGTCATGATCCGTTCCGTCATGGTCGAGCGAGCCGGAGGCCCCGAGGTCCTGACCCTCGGCGAGCGCCCGGACCTCGAACCGGGCCCGCGCCAGCTGCTCGTCGAGACCCGTGCGGCAGGGGTGAACTTCATCGAGGTCTACCAGCGCGAAGGCGTCTACCCCGTGGAGCACCCCTTCACGCCGGGCTCGGAGGGCATGGGCGTGGTCACGGGCGTGGGCTCCGAGGTGCAGCACTTCGCCCCGGGCGACCGGATCACCACGTCGCAGGCCTCGCGCACCTACGCCGACGCCTTCGTGGTGGACGCCGACAAGGCCCTGCGCGTGCCGGACGGCGTCTCCGACGAGGTCGCCGCGGCCGTCCCCCTGCAGGGCCTCACCGCGCACTACCTGGTCCGCTCGACGTATCCGGTCCAGGAGGGCGACGTCGCCGTGGTCACCGCGGGCGCGGGCGGGGTCGGAGGCCTCGCCGTGCAGCTGCTGAAGTCGCTCGGGGCCACGGTCATCGCGCTGGTGGGCTCCCAGGCCAAGGCGGAGACCGCGCGCTCGCTGGGCGCCGACTTCGCGCTGGTGGGCTACGAGGGCTTCGCCGAGCACGTCCGCGAGGTCACCGGCGGCCGCGGCGCCGACGTCGTCTACGACTCCGTGGGCAAGGACACCTTCGACGAGTCCCTCCGGGCGCTGCGCACGCGCGGGATGCTGGTGCTCTTCGGCGGCTCCTCCGGCCAGGTCCCCCCGTTCGACCCGCAGCGGCTCGCCCAGCACGGGTCCCTGTACATCACCCGGCCCACGCTCAACGACTACCTGCTCGATCCGCAGGAGCGGGCCTGGCGCGCGGGCGAACTGTTCGACGCGGTGCTCGACGGGTCGCTGACCATCCGGGTCGCCGAGACGTTCCCGCTCGACCGGGCACGGCAGGCGCACGAGCTGCTCCAGTCCCGCGCCGCCCAGGGCAAGCTGCTGCTGGTCCCGTGAGCACCGCACAGAGGCACCGCTTCCTCGGCGCGGACGGCGCGCGGGACCCGTACACCCCGTTCGTCGGGTGCTGCGCGGCCACCGTGGAGCACTACGACCTGGACCTCGACTACGACGTCGAGGACAACGGCCTCGAGGCGAAGGCGACCCTGACCTGCCGGGCCCTGCAGGACACGGACCGGATCGAGCTGGACCTCACCGAGCTCGCCGTGACCGACGTCCGCTTCGGCACCGGCGGGCTCGGCGGGCTGCTCGGCGGCCGCAGGGTCCGCGCGGACCACCGCGGCAGCCGCCTCGCGCTGACCCTGCCGCGCACGGTCCCCGCCGGGGAGTCCTTCACGCTCACCGTGGCCTACGAGGGCTACCCCGAGTCCCTGGACGGGCCGTGGGGTGAGATCGGCTGGGCCGAGCTCGACGACGGCGTGCTCGTCGCAGGTCAGCCCACCGGGTCCTCCACCTGGTTCCCGTGCGTCGACCACCCCTCCCACAAGGCCACCTACCGGGTCGCCGTGCACGCCGACGCCGACTACGAGGTGGTGGTCCACGGCGAGCTGGAGTCCGTGGTGGAGCGCGACGGCGAACGCCACTGGGTGTACACCTCCCGGGTGCCGCTGCCGCCCTACCTGGCGACCGTGCAGATCGGTCCGTACGAGCGGCACGAGCTCACGGGCTCCCGCGTCCCCCAGTACCTGGTGTGCTCCAGGAAGCGGCGCAAGAAGGCGGAGAAGACCTTCGCGGAGCAGGGGCGGATGATCGAGGTGTTCAGCGACTGGTTCGGTCCCTACCCCTTCCCGAGCTACACCGTGGTGGTCGTCGACGAGTCGCTCGAGGACCCGTTCGAGTGCTACGCGTGCTCGGTGTTCGGCAAGAACCAGCTCGGCACGGACTGGGAGGAGCAGCGGCTCGTGGCGCACGAGCTCGCCCACCAGTGGTTCGGCAACAGCCTGGTCCTGTCCACGTGGCAGGACATCTGGCTCAACGAGGGGTTCGCGTCCTACTCGGAGTGGATCTGGTCCGAGGCCTCAGGCGGCAGGCCGGCCCGCTGGCACGCGGAGAAGGCGCACCGGACGCTGTCCAAGATGCGCCAGGACCTCGTCATCGGGGACCCGGGGCAGGTCCGGCTCTTCGACGACGTGGTGTACGTCCGCGGCGCCCTCACCGTCCACGCGATCCGGGAGACCGTGGGCGAGGAGGCCTTCCGCGCCCTGCTGCGCGGCTGGGCCACCGCCAACCGGGACGGGTGGGTGAGCACGGAGGGCTTCCGGGAGCACCTGCGCGGCTTCGTGCCCCAGCACCGGTGGGCGGAGGTCGACGCCCTGCTCGACACGTGGCTGCTCAGGCGGGAGCTGCCCGTCCTGCCCTGAGCCGCGCCGGGACTCCGTAACCCGGGATCCGGGATCCGGGGTCCCGGGCCCCGCTCCGGCGGCCCCCGACGCGAATGGGCCCCCGCCCGGCGCTGTGCGTCCGGCGGGGGCCCGTTGCGCGGTGCGGTCCGCGCGGCGTCAGCGCTGCCGGCGGTAGAGCCGGCGGGCGAACCAGACGCCGCCCGCGGCCGCACCGAGCCCGGCGAGCAGCAGCAGGGCGGCCTGCGCCCGCTGCCACGCGATGGTCCCCGCGGTGATGCCGTCCCCGAACTCGCCGGCCTCGGCCGTCTCGACCACCTGCAGCGTGCCGTCCTGCACGGCGAGCAGGGCGTCGGCCTCCTGGTGGAAGTCGTCCTCGGTGGAGCCCGTCTGCGTGCCGCGGAAGACGATCTCCTCACCCGCCTCCGGGACGCGCGGGTCGGCGAGGCCGGAGTCGAAGGGCTGCTCGGTGACCGCCTCGTCCGCGGGCAGCACTCCGCGGTAGATGGGGTTCCAGGTCTTGGTCCGCAGGTCGTTGGTGAGGTCCTGGTACTGCCCGGAGATCACCCACGAGCGGTCCGCGTAGCCGGCCAGCTTCCGGGAGTCGTCCCAGGCGAGCGCCGCGCTCACCGCCAGGACCAGTCCCAGCAGGAGCCCGAGCAGCCCCACGGCCGTCGGCTTCCAGGCGATCGACCGGCGGGGACGCCCGTCCTGTTCGTCCTGGTCGTCCTGGTCCTCGTCGAAGGCGAAGAACGTGTCCTGGCGGTCGGTGGTCTCCTCGGTCATGGTGAGCTCCTGGAACGGGGTCGGGGAAGGGGGCCAGATCGCGGTGCCGGGGTCGCGGCCGGGGACCCGGTGCCACAGTACCGAAGTTCACGCCGTCCGCCCTGGCGTTCGCAAGTGTTACCGAGAGGGCCGGGGCGAGAGCGCCGGGACGACGGACAGCCCGCTCCCGGCGTGGGGGCGGGCCGTCCGGGGCGGGGTCGTCCAGGGCGCGGTCGTTCAGCCGCGGAGCACGGCGCCGTGGCGCTCGGCGGCCACGGCGACGGCCGCCTCGCGGGCGGCGGAGGCCTCCTCCGCGGTCAGGGTGCGGTCCGGGGCCCGGAAGCGCAGCGCGAAGGCGACGGACTTCCGGCCCTCCTCGATGCCGGGGCCCCGGTAGACGTCGAAGACGCGGACGTCCTCGAGCAGCTCCCCGGCGCCATCCTCGAGCGCGGCGCGCAGCTCGGCGGCCGGGACGGAGGCGTCGACCACGAGCGCCACGTCCTGGGTGGCGGCCGGATACCCGGAGATCGGGCGTGCCTGCACGACCTCGACCTCCGCGTCGACGAGCGAGCTGAGGTTCAGCTCCATCGCCACGGTCCGCTCGGGCAGGTCCTGCGCGGCCACCAGCTGGGGGTGCAGCTCGCCGGCGTAGCCCAGCGGGGTGCCGTCGTCGGTGGCGAGCACGGCGGTGCGGCCCGGGTGGAACGCCTGGTGGGTGCCCTGGCGGACGGTCAGCTCGATCCCCAGCACCTCGGCGGCCAGCCGGGCGGCGTCGAGGGCGTCCTGCCAGTCGAACGCCCGCGGGGCGGTCCACGGGCCCTCGGCCGCGTCCCGGCCGGCCAGGACCGCGGCGAGGTGGCGAGGCTGGGCGGGAATGCCGGCCTCGATCTCGTCGAGCACCGCCCGGCCCGGGTGCGCTCCCAGCGGGGGGATGCCCGCGCTGCCGAGCTGCTCGCCGGGGCGGAAGACCCGACCGACCTCGTAGAGCGCCAGGTCCCGGAAGCCCCGGGAGGTGTTGCGCCGCAGCACCTCCAGCAGGCCCGGCAGCAGGGACACGCGCAGCATCCCCTGGGCCTCGCTGATGGGGTTGGCCAGCTTGACCGACGGCACGGGCACCCCGGGCTCCGGGGCGCCCCACAGCTCGTTGTCCGCCTGCGAGACGAACGGGTAGGCGAGCACCTCGGTCAGCCCGGCGGCCGCGAGCGCGTCGGCGACCCGCTTGCGGGCCTGCTGCTCGGCGGTCAGGCCGCGGCCGGGGGGCGCTACCGGCAGCCGCGAGGGGATGGTGTCGTAGCCGACGAGGCGGGCGATCTCCTCGACCAGGTCCTCCTTGGCGACCAGGTCCGGGCGCCACGACGGGGGCACGACGCGCCACCCGTCGTCGGTGGCCTCGACCTGCGCACCGAGCTCGGTGAGGGTCGAGACGACCTGCTCCGCCGTGTACTCCACGCCCGTGCGGCGCCCCGGGTGGTCCCAGGGCAGCTCGATGGGCGCGGGGACGGTGGTGTCGTCCACGTCGGTGACCTCGGGGCCGGCCGTGCCGCCGGCCAGCTCCACGAGCAGCTCGACGGCGCGCTGGGCCGCCACCGGGGCGACCTGCGGGTCCACGCCGCGCTCGAAGCGCTTGGACGCCTCCGAGGGCAGCCGGTGCCGGCGGGTGGTGCGGGCGATCGAGACCTCGTCGAAGCGGGCCGCCTCCACGAGCACGTCGACGGTGCCGTCCGAGACCTCGGTGGCGGCGCCGCCCATGACCCCGGCCAGGCCGATCGGCCCGGAGCCGTCCGTGATCAGCAGGTCCTCGGGGTCCAGGGCGCGCTGCTTGCCGTCGAGGGTGGTCAGCGTCTCGCCCGGCGCCGCCCGGCGGACCCCGATGCCCCCGGTCAGCCTGCCGAGGTCGTAGAAGTGCAGCGGCTGGCCCAGTTCCAGCATCACGTAGTTGGAGATGTCCACCGGCAGGGAGATCGAGCGGATCCCGGCCAGGCGCAGCCGCGCCGACATCCACGGGGGCGTGGGGGCGGTCGCGTCGATGCCGGTCACCGTGCGCGCGACGAAGCGGGTGCACCCGGGGTTGCCGTGGATCGGGGCGTCGTCGTCGACGGCCACGGGGAAGCCGTCTCCGGTGGCCGCGGGCACCCGGGCGGCCACGGTCCCGGCCGGGTCCGTGAAGGGCTCGTGCACGGCGTGGCAGTACTCGCGGGCCACGCCGCGGATCGAGAACGCGTAGCCGCGGTCCGGGGTCACGTTGATCTCGGCGGCCTCGTCGTGGAGTCCGAGCAGCTCCAGGGCGTCCGCGCCGAGCTCCGGGTCCAGGCCGAGGGTCGAGAGCACCAGGATCCCGTCGTGGTCCTCGCCGATGCCGAGCTCGCGCACGGAGGCGATCATCCCGGCGGACGTGTGGCCGTAGGTCCTGCGCGCCGAGATCCTGAAGTCCCCGGGCAGGACGGCGCCGGGCAGGGTCACCACGACCTTGTCCCCGACCTCGAAGTTGTGGGCCCCGCAGATCACGCCCTGCACGCCGGAGGGGTCGATGCCCTTGCCGGTCAGGATCTGCTCCTGGCCCTCGGGGACCACGCGGACGGTGCACCAGTTGACGGTCTTGCCGTTGGAGTGGGTCTCCGGCTCCTTGGACAGCACCTGGCCCACCACGACCGGGCCCTTCAGGTGGTCCGTGGGGCGGTGGACGTCCTCCTCCTCCAGGCCCACCGTCACCAGGGTGGCCAGGACGTCCTCGGCGGTGGCGTCCGCCGGGACGGGGGCGTGCTCGCGCAGCCATGACAAAGGAACTCGCATGTTCTAGATCTCCATCCCGAAGTGCTCGCTGAAGCGGACGTCGCCCTCGACCATGTCGCGCATGTCGGGGACGTTGTTGCGGAACATCAGGGTCCGCTCGATGCCCATGCCGAACGCGAAGCCCGAGTACACCTCGGGGTCGATGCCGGCCGCGCGCAGCACGTTCGGGTGGACCATGCCGCAGCCGCCCCACTCGATCCACTGCGGCCCGCCCTTGGCGTTCGGGTGCCACACGTCCAGCTCGGCGGACGGCTCGGTGAAGGGGAAGTAGTTGGGCCGCAGCCGGATCTTCGCCTCGGGGCCGAACATCTGCCGGGCGAAGTGCTCGAGCGTGCCCTTGAGGTCGGCCATCGACAGCCCCTGGTCCACGGCCAGGCCCTCGACCTGGTGGAAGACCGGGGTGTGCGTGGCGTCGAGCTCGTCGGTGCGGTAGGTGCGCCCCGGGACGACGACGTAGACCGGCAGCTCGCGGTTCAGCAGCGTGCGCATCTGCACCGGCGAGGTGTGCGTGCGCAGCACGAGGTGCGCCTCGGGCGGGTCCACGAAGAACGTGTCCTGCAGCTCCCGGGCGGGGTGGTCCGGCTTGAAGTTGAGGGAGTCGAAGTTGTACCACTCGGACTCGACCTCGGGGCCGTCGGCGACCTCCCAGCCCATCGCCACGAACGTCTCGCCGACGCGCTCCATGAGGTTGGTCAGCGGGTGCCGGCCGCCCAGGCGCCGGCGCCGGCCGGCGGCGGTGACGTCCACGGCCTCCTCTACGAGGATCCGGGCCTCTCGCTCCTCCTCGAGCACCCTGGTGCGGGCGGCGATCGCCTGGTTGACACGGCCGCGGGCCTGGCCGACCAGCTTGCCGGCGGCGGCCTTCTGCGACTTGTCCAGGGAGCCGATCTGCCGGTTGGCCAGCGCCAGGGGCGAGCGCTCCCCCGCGTGGGCGAGCCGCACCTCCTTGAGCTCGTCCAGATCGTGGGCGTTCTCGACGGCGCTCAGGGCCGCCTCGACAGCCGCGGCGACCGCGGCCTCGTCGGTCGGGTCGACCGCGCCGCTCGGGGCGGTCTCGGGTGGCAGTTCAGACATCAGCTGGCGACTTCTTCGGCTCGGGGACGGATGCGCCCGGGCACGCTGTCACGTGTTTCGTGTGACAGCGACCACGGGAAAGCCCGGATCGGCACGGATCGCGGGCGGATCCCAGTCTATGGCACGCGCCTCAGGGGCCACCCACCGATCCCCCGCCACGGCACGGCACCCACGACCTGTCCGCACCTGGTCGGACCGGAGCACCGCGCCGCGCTCCTCACCGTGGACCTCACCGTGGACCTCACCGCGGACCTCACCGCGGACCTCACCGTGACCCAGGTGGGTCTCCCTGGTGATCGCCGGCGTGCTGCTCCTCCGCCTGGGCGGGCGCACGCAGCGGACCTACGCTGGTGCCATGACGCCCGAACTGAGCCGCGCGGCACGCCTGCGGCAGGTGTGGAACATGACGAACCTGTCGACGCCGCTGGGGCTGCTGGTCGCCGCGGCCACGCGCACCCGGGTGGTCCGCGGACCCGAGGGGCTGCTCCTGGGCTTCGGCTACCGGCCCCGGCTGCCGAAGGCCGGGGCGTTCACCGTGGGCAACGTGGTCCTGTTCCGCGCCGGGATCGAGGACGTCGCGGCCCGCCCCCGTCTCCTCGCCCACGAGTCGCGCCACGCGAGCCAGTGGGCGAAGTGCCTGGGCCTGCCGTTCCTGCCGGCCTATCTGGTCGCCGCGGGGTGGTCGATGCTGCGCTGCGGGCACCCGGCGCTGCACAACCCGTTCGAGGTGCGGGCAGGTCTCGCCGACGGCGGCTACCACCCGCCCGGCCACCGCTGACACCCACCCCCTCTTCGCCGAACTCACCACTTCTGCCCGAGACGGGGAGACTTCTGCAGGCTGCTCGGGGCGAACCGGTAAGTTCGGCGGCGGGAGCGGCGGCGGGAGCGGCGGCGGGAGCGGCGGCGGGAGCGGCGGCGGGAGCGGCGGCGGGAGCGAGGAGATCATCCGCACTGCAGAGGAGAGGGCTCCGCGGCCGCCGCTCCACAGGGCAGGCCCTGGCCGTGCCCGGGCGCGACGACTCGGCGCAGGATTCCTGGATGACCGAATTCCCGCCCCGGCTGCTGACCCTGGCCGATCTGGAGACCATGGGTGTCTCCTCCACCGGCGCCCAGCGCCTCGTCCGGTCGGGCACGCTGCACCGGGTGGCCCACGGCGTCTACGCCGGCTCCCCCTGGTGGCACGCCCTCGGCGACCGGGAGCGGACCGTGCAGAGGCACCTCGCCGTGACCCGCACCGCGGCGGCTCCGCCGGTGTTCTGCCAGGACTCCGCGGCACTGCTCCACGGCTGGCGTCTGCTGCGGGACCCCCCGACCCCGCAGGTGCTCCACGCCCCCGGGTCCGGCACCCGCAGCACCGACCGGGCGGCCCACCCCCACAGCGGCCGGCTGCCCGACGAGGACATCGCCGAGCGGAACGGGGTGCTGCTCACCACTCCGGAGAGAACCGCGCTGGACTGCGCCCGGTTCCTCCCACTGGGTTCCGCCGTGGTCGTGCTGGACCAGGCCCTGGCCGCGGGCGTGGAACCGGCAGCACTCGCGGCGCGGTTGGCCCGGCTGCCCGGGCACCGGGGCGTGCGGCGAGCCCGGACAGCACTGGACCTCGCGGATCCGCTCTCGGAGTCCCCAGGGGAGTCGCTCACCCGGATCGTGCTGCTGCAGTCCGCGCTGCCACCGTTCGTCTCGCAGCTGACCGTCCGGACCGGCAGGGGCGGATACCGGGCGGACTTCGCCTGGCCCGAGGCCCGGGTGCTCCTCGAGTTCGACGGCCGAGTCAAGTACTTCCTGGACACGCCGACCGGTGAGGTGCTCTACGCGGAGCGGCAGCGGGAGCTCGCCCTGGTCGAGGCCGGCTGGACGGTGCTGCGCACCGACTGGGAGACGGTCACACGGAGGCCCGAACAGCTCGTCGCCCGGCTCCACCGCGTCCTCCGCGGCCGCGCTCCCCGACGCTGAACGTGCTGACGCCGAACATCACCGACTCCGAACTCACCGGATCAACCCCGGAAGCCAGCGGAAATGCGGCGGTCTCGGGTCGGAGCGGTGAGTTCAGCGTAAAAGGGCCGCGGGGTCAGGGGGCGAGGTGGTCGAGGTGGTCCAACAGGGCGTGCACGATCGGCAGGTCGGCGGGGATCCAGGGGAGCTCGAGCGCGGCGGCCGGGTCGGCGAGCGGGAGCCACCGCACGGCCAGGTGGTCCTCCCCCACCACGGGCCGCGGATCGGCGCCGGCGGCCACGGCCGTCCAGACCCGCATCGCGGCGGTGTCCTTGAGCGGCCAGCCCTGCGCGTGCGGTCCGCGCACCTCCGCGAGAAGCCGGACCTGCACGCCGAGCTCCTCGGCGCACTCCCGCACCAGGGCCTGCTCGCAGCTCTCGTCCGGCTCCTGCTTGCCGCCCGGGAACTCCCACAGGCCCCGGAGCGCCGCGGGGTAGGCCCGCTGCGCGGCGAGGAAGGCCGTGGGGCGCTCGGCGTCGTCGAGGAGGGCGGCACCGACCACCTGGGTGCGGTACGCGGCGGGCAGCGGCGCGGGCATCGGCTCAGCGCCCGTCGCCGGCACCGGGGCGCCGCTGGGCGCGGGCCGAGGCGTAGAGGCACACGGTGGCGGCGGTGCCCACGTTGAGGGACTCCGCCCGGCCGTGCACCGGCACGGCGACGCGGTGGTCGGCCAGCGCCTTCTCCTCCTCCGAGAGGCCCCGGGCCTCGTTGCCGAACAGCCACACGGTGGGCCGGGCCAGGTCGTAGCCGGCGTCGACGCCGGCGGCACCGGCGGCGCGGGCGGCGGAGGCGTCCTGGAGCCGGTCGAGGTCGACGTCTCCGTGGCCGTCGGCGGCCAGCACGCCGCAGCCGGCGGCGCGGGCGGCACCGAGCAGCGCGGGCAGGTCGGCGCCGACGACCACGGGCAGGTGGAAGAGGGACCCGGCGGTCGATCGCACGGTCTTGGGGTTGTAGACGTCCACGCTGCCGGCGGTGAGCACCACTGCGTCCGCCCCCGCGGCGTCCGCGGCGCGGAGCACGGTGCCGGCGTTGCCGGGGTCCTGCACCCGGGCCAGCACGGCCACGAGCCGGGGCCGGGCGGCGAGCACGGTCCCGAGGTCCGCGTCGAGGGGACGGCACACGACGACGACGCCCTGCGGGGTCACCGCGTCGCTCATGGCCGCGAGGACCTCACGCGTCACGAGGCGGACGAACACGGAGCGGTCCTCGGCCACGCGCTCGAGCAGGGCCGTGATGTCCGGGTGGCGGCCCAGGGCGTCCTCAGTGACGTAGACGGCGTCCACGCACGGGGACTCACGGTGCCGGACGAGGGCCTCGCGGGCGTTCTGCGGGCCCTCGGCGAGGAACAGCCCCCGCTTGGAACGCGCGGAGCGCCCGGCCAGTCCCGCGACGTCCTTGACCCGATCGGCTCGGGGGTTGGACATCGGCTGGGCGGCCAGGCGCTCCGTGAGGTTCACTGCTCCGACTGGGCTCAGGCGGCGGCTTCGCGCGGCGCGGAGGTGTCCTCCGGCAGTGCGTTCTTGGCGATCTCGACCAGACCGGCGAACGCCTTCTCGTCGTTGACGGCCAGCTCGGCGAGCATCCGGCGGTCGACCTCCACCTCGGCGGCCTTGAGGCCCTGGATGAAGCGGTTGTAGGTCAGGCCGTTGGCGCGGGCCGCGGCGTTGATGCGCTGGATCCACAGCCGACGGAAGTCGCCCTTGCGCTTCCGGCGGTCGTTGTAGCTGTAGACGAACGAGTGGGTGACCTGCTCCTTCGCCTTGCGGTACAGGCGCGAGCGCTGGCCGCGGTAACCGGAGGCCTGCTCGAGGATGACCCGGCGCTTCTTGTGGGCGTTGACCGCCCGCTTCACACGTGCCACGTGTGTACTCCTTCACTTCGGTCCCGGCCGCTCGGCCGGGAGGTCAAATCTGTGCGGGGCGGGGAGGCGTGCTCCCCAACGGATGCGGTGGAGGCTACTTGCCCAGCATCTTCTTGATGACCTTGGCGTCGCCGGGGGCCACGATCTGGTCGGAGGCCAGGCGACGGGTCAGCCGGGAGGACTTGTGCTCCAGGTAGTGGCGGCGGTTGGCCTGCTGGCGCTTCACCTTGCCGGTACCGGTGAGCTTGAAGCGCTTCTTCGCCCCGCTGTGGGTCTTCATCTTCGGCATGTGGGCCGCTCTCCTTGCGTTTCTTCCGGTGGTGGCCACCGGAGGGCGCGGCGACGTCCGCCGCACCTCCACGGTGCCCCTGGGCGCAGCCGGTCCCGGCTGCGCCCACGGGGCGCTGTCAGTTCTGCTCCGCTCGCGCGGAAGTTCGTGCTCCGCTCAGGCCTGCGGCCCGGGCTTGGCGCCCGGCTTGGGTCCGGGCCGGGGTGCCTTCGGCGCCGGCGGCTTCGGAGCGGCCTTCGGTGCCGGGGTCTCGGCGGCCTTCGGTGCCGGGGCCTCAGCGACCTCAGGCTCCGGGGCCTCGACGACCTCGGGCTCCGGGGCCGGGGCCTCGGCGACCTCGACGACCTCGGGGGCGGCGGGCTGCGCCGTCTCCGGGGCCTCGGGGGCCGGCGCCGACTCCTGAACCTCGGGCTCCGGCTGCTGCACCGGCTCCTCGGCCTGTCCGGCCCGCTCGCGCAGCTCGGCCGGGAACGCGTCCCCGATCGACTGGGTCACGGGCTCCGCGGAGGACGTGTCGACCTTGTCCTTCGCCTTGCGCTCGTTCTCGGCCTTCGCCTCGTCGCGCTGCTTCTGGCGGCGCGCCTCGGCCTTGGCCTCGGCCTTGTTCTTCAGCGGGCCCACGACCATCACCATGTTGCGGCCGTCGACCCGGGGGCTCGACTCGACCGCGCCGACCTCCGCGACGTCGTTCGCGAAGCGCTCGAGCAGGCGAACGCCCATCTCGGGGCGCTGCTGCTCGCGGCCGCGGAACTGGATCATGGCCTTGACCTTGTCGCCGGCCCCGAGGAACCGCTTGGCGTGGCCGACCTTGGTCTCGTAGTCGTGGGTGTCGATCTTGAGCCGGAACCGGACCTCCTTGAGGACCGTGTTCGTCTGGTTCTTGCGCGACTCCCGGGCCTTGACCGCGGCTTCGTACTTGTACTTGCCGAAGTCCATGAGCTTGGCCACCGGCGGCTTGGCGTTGGGCGCCACCTCGACCAGATCGAGATCCGATTCGCGGGCCAGCCTCAGTGCGTCCTCGACGCGGACGATGCCGACCTGCTCGCCTGCGGGTCCGACGAGACGGACTTCGGGGACTCGGATTCTGTCATTGATACGTGGATCGCTAATGCCGTGCTCCTGATGTTCTGCGTGATCACCCGGAGGTTTCCGGGGACCTCATGGTTCGGTCCGGTCCGCAACGACAAAAGCCCCCGCTGCGGTCGGCAAGCGGAGGCTCATCGGTGCGGCACCCGTGGGGTGACGCGCTGCGTGACGGAGCGGACGCGGGATGTCCCGGCCGTGCCGTCGTGCGGACGATGTCGTCGCGGACCCGGCGGCCGTGGGCAGGTCGTCCGAAGGCTCGGGGACCGTGGCCGGCGCGGGTGGGAGTCTCCTCCACTTGCACACTGCCGACCAGTCTAGCCCATAGGCCGCGGGTTCGGGAAACAGCGGCCGCGCCGGCGCCTCACTCGTCCTCGGTGCTGTGCAGGGCCCGCCGGGCCGAGAGCAGCTCCGTCTCCGGCCGGGCGGCGACGAAGCGCTCGACCTCGTCGAGGACCTCGACGAGACGGGCGGCGTCCGCCGCGACCACGGCGGTGCCCACGAGGGCCCGGCGGTGGAGCTCGAGGTGGCCGACCTCGGCGGCGGTCACCGGGAAGCGGCGGCGCAGCTCCGCGACGAGGGGCCGCACCACGGAGCGCTTGCCCTTGAGGGAGTGGACGTCCCCCAGGAGAAGGTCGAACTCGATCCACCCGATCCACACGGCGCCCCGCCCCCTTCCGGCCGGCTCCCGGCCTCCCCTGCAGGATAGTGCGGGGAGGCCGCAGGGCGGTCCGGCCGGCGACCGGTGGTGTGGCAGAGTTGGGCCATGACTTCCGAGAACACCTTCCGCTTCGACGACGACGCCGCCAACTCCGGCCAGGAGATCCCGCAGGAGACGGTCAGCGCCGTCGACGAGCAGATGCGCGACATCGCGGAGGTCCCCGCCATCGAGGTCATCACGACCGCGGCCGTGCACCTCATGAGCGCGGCCGCCGTGAAGTGCGGGCTCGCCGCCGGCGAGGACGCCGAGGAGCTCAAGGACCTCGACGAGGCGCGCAAGCTCATCACGGCGCTGGCCGGCTTCGTCACCGCCGCGGCCCCGGAGATCGGCTCGCAGCACGCCGCTCCGCTGCGCGACGGGCTGCGCACCCTCCAGCTCGCGTTCCGCGAGGCCTCGCGCTACCCGGACGCCCCCGGCCAGGGACCCGGCGAGCGGTTCACGGGCCCCGTCACCTGAGCGCGGTCCGTGCCGTCCGTCGCGGGCTGATCCGGGTTCCCCGGGTCAGCCCGCGGTCGTGAGGCGCAGCTGCATCGAGTCCACGTCTTCCGCGAGGGCCGGCTCGACGCTCAGCCGGGCCTGGAAGCGGGCGACGACGTCGTCCAGCCCGCCCCGGTCGAGCCCGGCCCGCAGGGTGAGCACGACGGCGAGCTCGGGGCCGGCGCCGCCGCCCTGGACGAGCGCCCCGTCCGCGGCGCGCACGGCCACCCCGTCACCGGGGGCCGTGCCCACCCCGAGCACTCCCGGCAGGTCGACGGCGCAGCGCCGGACGGCCTCCTCGACGGCCGGGCTGCGGTAGGAGGGCGTCCAGGCCCGGCCCTGCGCCAGCGCCCAGAGGGCCGGGCGGCGCACCACGAACGGGAGGGCCGTGCCGGGGTCGAGCACGAGCAGCTGGGTGCCGTCCTTGACCGCGGCCACGGCGGCCCGGCGGACGTCCGTGGCCACGGGCCGCGCCTGGGCGTGCCAGTCCGCGAGCGCCGCCGTGGAGGTGAAGACCGGCAGCACCTGCCGGCCGTCCGCGGCGCGCAGGGAGACGAGCGCCATGTCGGCCTCCTTGTCCGCCACGAGACCGGCCTCCGTCACCGTCGAGGCCGAGACCTCGGCCACGACGGGCACGAACACCCGGGTCCCGGCGAGCGCGGCGACCACGGAGGACTCGTCCCCCGTCCCCGCACGCAGGGCCTGGAGGGCCTGCAGCACGGCCGGGGCGGCGGCGCCGTCGTCCTCCGGGAACCGGTGGGTGTGGCTGGTGCCCTCCCCCAGGTTGCGCCCGGCCCAGGCCTGGCCGCCGGTGTCCTCCGTGCCGCCCGCGCCGGCGAGCTGGGCGGCGATGTGCCCCGGCAGGGGCCGCTCCGTCACCGCGCTCCCGGTCGGCCCGCCACGTCGAGGGCCTCCTCGAGGGTGAACCGGCCCGCGTAGAGGGCCTTGCCCACGATCGCGCCCTCGACGCCCGAGGGCACGAGGGTGCGCAGGGCCGCGAGGTCCTCGAGCGAGGAGATGCCGCCGGAGGCGACCACCGGCTTGTCGGTGCGGGTCGCGACCTCCTGCAGCAGCTCGAGGTTGGGGCCCTTGAGGGTGCCGTCCTTGGTGACGTCGGTGACCACGTAGCGGGCGCAGCCGTGGTCCTCGAGGCGGTCCAGGACCTCCCAGAGGTCCCCGCCCTCCTCGGTCCAGCCGCGGGCGGCGAGGACGGTGCCGCGCACGTCGAGGCCCACCGCGATGACGTCGCCGTGCTCGGCGATGACCTTCTGCGTCCACTCGGGGTTCTCGAGGGCCGCGGTGCCCAGGTTGATCCGGGCGGGGTCCAGGGACAGGGCCCGCTCCAGCGAGGCGTCGTCGCGGATGCCGCCGGACATCTCGACCTTCAGCTCGAGCTCGGCGGCGACGCGGCGGAGCACGTCGATGTTGTCGCCGCGGCCGAAGGCGGCGTCGAGGTCCACGAGGTGGATCCACTCGGCGCCGGCCTCCTGCCACGCGAGGGCGGCCTCGAGCGGGTCGCCGTAGCCGGTCTCGGAGCCGGCCTCGCCCTGGACCAGGCGCACGGCCTGGCCGTCCGCGACGTCGACGGCGGGCAGCAGCTGGAGTCGGGGTGTCTCGCTCAGGGGCATGGGATCTCTCTTCTCGGGGGTCGGGGTGTGGGACGGACTGACGGGAGGGGCGTGCTCAGCGGCCCTGGAACCAGGCGAACCAGCCGTAGCCGATCAGGCCCGCCGCCGTCAGGGCCAGGAGCACGACCGTCCAGAGCGGCTTGCGCTGCTGGTGGAAGGAGATGGCGCCGCCGGCGACGAAGGCCCCGGCCACCATCACGAGGACCGCGGCGCTCACGCCGCGCCGTCCTCGGTCTCCAGGGTCGGCCGGCCGGCCAGGGTGTCCCCGCCCAGGGGGTCGCCGGCCTTGAGGTGGTCCAGGCGCCCGGTGCGCGGCAGCGTGCCGAGCCAGTTGCGCAGCAGCTGGATGCCGGCCTCGGAGGACTTCTCCGGGTGGAACTGGGTGGCGCACAGGGCCCCGTTCTCCACCGCGGCGACGAAGCGCCCCCCGTGGTCGGACCAGGTGACCTGCGGCGGCCGCATCTTCTCGATGCTCTGCGGGAAGTCCCACTCCTGCACCCCGTAGGAGTGCACGAAGTAGAACCGCTCGTCCTCGATCCCCCGGAACAGCACCGAGTCCTCGGGCGGCTCGACCGTGTTCCAGCCCATGTGCGGGACCACGTCGGCCTTGAGCCGTTCGACGACGCCGGGCCACTCGCCCATGCCCTCGGTCTGCCGGCCGTGCTCCACGCCGGACTCGAAGAGGACCTGCAGCCCCACGCAGATGCCCAGCACGGGGCGGCCGCCGGCCAGGCGGCGGCCGATGAGGCGCAGCCCGTCCACGGAGCGCAGTCCGTCCATGACGGCGGCGAACGCCCCGACGCCGGGGACCACGAGGCCGTCGGCGTCGAGCACCGCCTCGGGGTCGGCGCTGAGCACCACGTCCGCGCCGGCCGCCTCGAGGGCGCGCACGGCCGAGCGCACGTTGCCCGCGCCGTAGTCGAGGACCGTGACGGTGGGCCGGGTGCTGGCGGAGGTCGTGGTGGTGTCCTCGGTGCTCACAGGGCGCCCTTCGTGGACGGGATGCCGTGCACCCGGGGATCGGGCTCCACGGCCTGGCGGAGGGCGCGGGCCACGGCCTTGAACTGCGCCTCGGCGATGTGGTGCGGGTCCCGGCCGGCCAGCAGCGTGACGTGCAGGCAGATCCCGGCGTGGTGGGCCAGGGACTCGAAGACGTGCTGGACCATGGAGCCGGTGAAGTGCCCGCCGATGAGGTGGTACTGCTGGCCCTCCGGCTCCCCCGTGTGCACCACGTAGGGCCGGCCGGAGATGTCGACCACGGCGTTGGCCAGGGCCTCGTCCAGCGGGACGGTCGCCTCGCCGAAGCGGCGGATCCCGGCCTTCTCGCCCAGCGCCTGGCGCAGGGCGTCGCCGAGGACGATCGCGGTGTCCTCCACGGTGTGGTGGACGTCGATGTGGGTGTCGCCGGTGGCCCGGATCCGCATGTCGATCAGCGAGTGCTTCGACAGCGCGGTCAGCATGTGGTCGTAGAAGGGCACGGACGTGTCGATGTCGTTCTCGCCGGTGCCGTCGAGGTCGATCTCGACGGACACCGAGGACTCGCTCGTGCGCCGCTCCAGGGCGGCGCGGCGGGGCGCACGGGTGCCGGTGGGGGTCTGGTCGCTCATACGGTGGGAACTCCTCGCGGGCGCGGCGCGGCCGTCGGCGGGCCGCGGATGGCCCGGGCCGGGCCGCGGGGCGGCGGCTCGGGCCCGGGGGTGGTCTGCTTCCATGCTATCCGGGCCGGGGCGGCCCCGGACCCGGGCCGCTCAGGCGCCGGAGACGATCCGCTCCATGCTGGCCAGGAACGCGGTGGTCTCCTCCTCCGTGCCGGCGGTGACCCGCAGGTGGCCGGGGATCCCGACGTCCCGCACGAGCACCCCGTCCTCGAGCAGCGCCTCCCACATCGCCCGGGAGTCCTCCATGCCGCCGAAGAACACGAAGTTCGAGTCCGACTCGGCGGGTTCGAGCCCGAGCCGCTCCAGCTCCTCGACGATCCGGTCGCGCTGGACCTTGATGTCCTCCACGTTGGCCAGCAGCGACCCCGAGTGGCGCAGCGCCGCCAGGGCCGTGGCCTGGGTGACGGCCGAGAGGTGGTACGGGAGCCGGACCAGGCGCACCGCGTCGGCGACCTCGGGCGCCGCCGCGAAGTAGCCCAGGCGGGCGCCGGCGAGCGCGAACGCCTTGCTCATGGTGCGGGAGACGATCAGGCGGGGCCGGCCCTCGAGCAGCGTGAGCGCGGTGGGGGTCCCGCCGTGGGAGAACTCGGCGTAGGCCTCGTCGACCACCACGACCGTGCGGAACTCCTCCCCCGCCTCGTACACGGCGGTGACGACGTCCTCGCCCAGCGCCGTGCCCGTCGGGTTGTTGGGCGAGCACAGGAAGACGACGTCCGGGCGGTGCCGGCGCACCTGCTCGGCCGCGGACTCGGCGGAGAGCCCGAAGTCCGCCGCACGCTCCCCCGCGACGAAGCCCGTGTGCGTCCCGGAGGCCAGCAGCGGGTACATCGAGTAGGTGGGGACGAAGGTGAGCAGGGTGCGGCCGGGGCCGCCGAAGGCCTGCAGGATCTGCTGCAGGATCTCGTTCGAGCCGTTGGCCGCCCACAGGTTCTCGGGCCCGAGTCCGTGGCCGAGGTACGCGGCGAGCTCCTGGCGCAGGGCGGTGAACTCACGGTCCGGGTACCGGTTGAGGGACCAGGCCGCCTCGGTCACCTCCTGGACGATCGCCGCGTGCACGTCCGCCGGGACCGGGTGGGTGTTCTCGTTGGTGTTGAGCGCCACGGCGACGTCGAGCTGCGGGGCGCCGTACGGCGTCTTGCCGCGCAGGTCGTCGCGGAGCGGGAGGGCGTTGAGTCGGTCCAGGTTCTGCGTCACCCGAACAGTTTAGTGCTCCGCCCCGGTGCTCCGGCCCAGGGCTCCCGCTCCGGCTCCTGCCCCTGCTCGGGAGCCCTGCTCACGGGGCCTCGCGCCGGTCGCACCGCTCCTCGGGGCGCGGTTCAGGCGGCCGGGACCTCGAGGAGCCGGCCGGCCACGAGCACGGAGCTGTCCAGGTCGTTGAGCTCCACGATCTCGTCCATGACCTCCCGCGGGTCCCGGTCCGGGTCGGCGGTGACGGCGATCTCCCACAGGCTCTGCCCGGGGAAGACGGTCGTCTGCTCCGTCCCGGGGCCCGGGACGGGCTCGCTCGTGGCCGTGGCCGTCGAGGGGACGAGGAAGATCACGGCCAGCACGACCAGGGCGGCGGAACCGGCGAGGACGGGCAGCCCCAGGAACACCAGGCGGCCGCGGCGGGTCAGGGTCAACGGGGTGCGGGAGCCCGCGGGGCGGGCACGCCGGGCCGCACGGCCGAGGCCGCCCGCCGCTCCTGCGGAACCGCGGCGGCGCGCGACGACGGCGCTGAGGGTGGCACTGGCACTCATGACATGAACTCCTTGACGTTCCCGCACGGGGCGGGCGATCTCGAACACCGGTCCGGTCGACGACCCCCTCGGGGTCTTCATTCGATCGAACATACTTTCGAATACCGATGACCCATGTCTAGCACGTGTCTGCGAAGGCTGTCGAGACGGGGTCGTACATATGTTTGAACACCCACGGCGTGTCGCCTAGGCTGAAGGCGTGTTCCGGCCTCGGGTCGGCGCGCGCCGCGGACCCCCTGGCGCCTGCCGACCGGGACCCATCGAACCACCCGGGTCCGACATCGGAACCGGGTCCGCGCACACCGGCTGCGGCACCAGCAGCCGGACGGGAAAGGACGACGCTCCCATGGCCCAGCCCCCCACCCCCGAGGAGCCCCGCGCCCGGGGCGCGCGCTCCGGGGCGCGCTCGCGCAGCCGCGGGCTCAGCGTGCGCCAGCGCACGATCCTCGAGGCCATCCAGCGCTCCATCGCCGAGCACGGCTATCCGCCGTCCATGCGCGAGATCGGGGACCTCGTGGGGCTGGCCTCGCTCTCGAGCGTCACCCACCAGCTCTCCCAGCTCGAGAAGCTGGGCTACCTGCGCCGCGACCCCAAGCGCCCCCGGGCCATGGAGGTGCTCACTCCGCTGCAGCTGCGCGGGACCGACGCCGCGGAGCCCGCCGCGGCTGCGCACGAGGTCGCGGCGGAGCCCACCGGCCGCACCGCGCGGCCCGCCGCCCACGACGCCGTGGCCGAGCTGTCCACCTCGGCGGACGTGACGATGGTTCCCCTGGTCGGGCACATCGCCGCCGGCGGGCCGATCACGGCCGAGCAGTCCGTCGAGGACGTCCTCGCGCTGCCCCGCCAGCTGGTCGGGCACGGGGAGCTGTTCATGCTCCGCGTCAAGGGCGACTCGATGATCGACGCCGCGATCTGCGACGGCGACTGGGTGGTGGTGCGCCGGCAGAGCGCCGCCGACAACGGGGACATCGTGGCGGCCCTGCTCGACGACGAGGCCACGGTCAAGACCTTCCGCCAGCGGGACGGCCACACCTGGTTGCTGCCGCAGAACACGCGGTACGAGCCGATCCTCGGCGACCACGCCACCGTGATGGGCAAGGTCGTCTCGGTGCTGCGCAGCCTCTGAGGCCGCCGCGCGCCCCGGTGCCCGGGCCCCCGCCGCCGGCGGGGGCCCGGTGCCGTCCGGGGCGCGCGTGCTCAGGACGTGCTCCGGGCGGTGCCGGAGGGGCTGCTCAGCCCGCGGAGAGCCGCTGCAGCGCCCCGAGCACCACCGACCGGTCCGTGGTGGTCCACAGCGGCGGCAGGGAACCGCGCAGGAACCCGCCGTAGCGGGCGGTCGCGATCCGGGAGTCCAGGATCGCCACGACGCCCCGGTCCCCGCCGGCGCGGATGAGCCGCCCGGTCCCCTGGGCGAGCCGCACGGCCGCGTGGGTCGCGGAGACGGACATGAACCCGTTGCCGCCGGCCCGCTCCGCGGCGCGGCTGCGGGCGCTCGCCAGCGGGTCGTCCGGGCGCGGGAAGGGGATCCGGTCGATCATCACGAGCCGGCACGAGGCCCCCGGGACGTCGACGCCCTGCCACAGGCTCATCGTGCCGAACAGGCTCGTGGACGGGTCGTCGGTGAACTCCTGGACGAGTCCCGCGAGCGAGGACTCCCCCTGGCACAGGATCGGCAGGTCGGTGCGCTCGCGCAGGGCCTCGGCCGCCTCCTCCGCCGCCCGGCGGGAGGAGAAGAGTCCCAGGGCTCCGCCACGGGAGGCCTCCAGCAGGGCCAGCATCTCGTCCAGCTGGGCCTCGGTGAGTCGGCGGCCGGGCTTCTCCAGGTGCTTGGCGAGGTAGAGGATGCCCTGCTTCGGGTAGTCGAACGGGCTGCCGACGTCCACGCCCTCCCAGCGCGGGGCGCCCTCGCCGCGCAGCCCGAGGGCACCGGCGGCGGAGTCGAAGGACGATCCGACGGACAGGGTCGCCGAGGTGAGGACCACGGTGCGCCCGTCGAAGAGTCCCTCCCGCAGGGTGCCCGCCACGCTCAGCGGCGCCACGTGCAGGGTCGCCGGATCGGAGTCCTCGGCGGGCACGTAGCCGCGGCCGGGCTCCCAGCCGCCCTGCCGGGAGATCCACAGCACCTCGCGGTGCTCCTCGGCGGCGAGGATCCGCTCGGCCAGCTCCAGGACGTCGCTCACCCGGGAGCGGGCCATCTGCCGGCCGGCGTCCCCGTCCTTCTCCCCGGCGCCGGCCTTGGACTCGGTCATGACGGTGCGGGCCGCGTCCCGGATCTGGGCCACGGCCGCCGCCTGGGCGTCCCCGAGGCCGCGGTGCAGCAGCTCGGCCGGCGCGCCCATCAGGGCGGCCTCGAGGTGGGCGGCCCCGGCCGTGAGGGAGTCGGGGCTCGCCGAGGTGTGCTTGCGCGCGGATGCGGCGGCCGAGCGCACCATGGCCGCGGAGAGCTGCCCGGTCACGGCGCCCGTGACCCGGTCCTGGAGCTCGTGGGCCTCGTCGATGACCACGACGTCGTGCTCGGGCAGCACGGTGATGCCCTCGAACGCGTTGATCGCGAGCAGGGCGTGGTTGGTGATGACGATGTCGGCCTCACCGGCCCGCTGCTTGGCGAGCTCGGCGAAGCAGTCCTCGACCAGGGGGCAGCTGCGGCCCAGGCACTCCTTGGCCGTGACCGACACCTGGCGCCAGGCGCGGTCGCTGACCCCCGGGAGCACCTCGTCCCGGTCGCCGGTCCCGGTCTCGCGGGCCCACTCGCGCAGGCGCTGGACCTCCTGGCCCAGCCGCCCGGGGTTCTCGGCGGCCTCGGGCTGCGGCGCACCGGGGTGCGGGGCGGCGTCGGGCAGCGCGAAGAGCGCGCCGGGCTCGTCGTCGGACGGGTAGCCGCCCTCGATCTTGTGCAGGCAGGCGTAGTTGCTGCGGCCCTTGAGCAGGGCGACGTCCACGTCCCGTTCGAGCTCGCCCTCGAGCGCGGCCAGCAGGCGGGGCACGTCCCGGCCGACGATCTGCGACTGCAGCGCGAGCGTCGCGGTGGCCACGACCACCGGCTTGTCCGCGTGCTGGGCGTGCTCGACGAGCGGCGCCAGGTACGCGAGGGACTTGCCGGTGCCGGTCCCCGCCTGGACCAGCAGGTGCCGGCCGCGGTCCAGGGCCTCGGCGACCTTGGCCGTCATCAGCCGCTGGCCGTCCCGGACCTGCCCGCCCATCGCGGTCACGGCGGTGTCCAGCAGGGCCAGGGCGTCCTGGGCCCCGGGCAGGGTCTCCGGGCGCACGTCCGGGACGTCGTGCCCGGACTCGTCCACGAAGGCGGCGGCCACGCGCTCAGGCGCTCTCGGCGTCGAAGCCGGGGGCGTGCTCGGGGGCGAACTCCGCGAGCTCGGCCGCGAGGTCCTCGCGGACCTTCACGAGCAGGTGGGTGCCCTCGGGCAGGTGCTCGGTGCGCAGGATCTCGGCGTCCCAGTCGTGCAGCCGGCTGACCACGTCACCGCGCTGGTACGGGACCAGCAGCTCCAGCACCGTCTCGGGGCGCGGGATGGACTCGCTGATCCGCTGCCGGAGCTCCTCGATGCCCTCCCCCGTGCGGGCGGAGACCACCACCACGTTGCGCTCGCGCTGCTTGATCCGCTCGACCACGAACGGGTCGGCGGCGTCCACCTTGTTCAGGGCGATGATCTCGGGGATGTTCTGGGCGTCGATGTCCGTGAAGACCTGGCGCACCGCGCGGATCTGCCCCTCCGGGTCCGGGTGGGAGGCGTCCACCACGTGCAGGATGAGGTCGGAGTCGGCGACCTCCTCCAGGGTGGAGCGGAACGCCTCGACGAGCTGGGTGGGCAGCGAGCGGACGAAGCCGACCGTGTCCGAGAGCGTGTAGCCGATGCCGTCCGGCGTCTGCGCGCGGCGGACCGTGGGGTCCAGGGTGGCGAACAGGGCGTTCTCCACGAGCACCCCCGCGTCCGTGAGCCGGTTCAGCAGCGAGGACTTGCCCGCGTTGGTGTAGCCGGCGATCGCCACGGACGGCACGGAGTGGCGGCGGCGGTTGAGCCGCTTGGTCTCCCGCGCCGGCTTCATGGCGGCGATCTCGCGCCGCAGCTTGGCCATGCGGGTGCGGATGCGGCGGCGGTCCAGCTCGATCTTGGTCTCACCGGGGCCGCGGGAGCCGATGCCCTCACCGGCGGCGGCGCGGCCGCCGGCCTGGCGGGACAGGGACTCGCCCCAGCCGCGCAGGCGCGGGAGCAGGTACTCGAGCTGGGCGAGCTCGACCTGGGCCTTGCCCTCCTTCGACTTGGCGTGCTGGGCGAAGATGTCGAGGATCAGACCCGTGCGGTCGATGACCTTGACCTTCACGACGTCCTCCAGTCCGCGCCGCTGGGAGGGGGCGAGCTCGGAGTCGACGACGACGGTGTCCGCCCCGGTCGCGGCGACGATGTCCCGCAGCTCCTTGGCCTTGCCCGAGCCCAGGTACGTGGCCGGGTCCGGCTTGGGCCGGCGCTGGACGATGCCGTCGAGCACCTCGGAGCCCGCGGTCTCGGCGAGCGCGGCCAGTTCCCGCAGGGAGTTCTCGGCCTCGGCGAGCGTGCCCTCCGTCCACAGCCCGGCCAGCACCACGCGCTCCAGGCGCAGCTGGCGGTACTCGAGCTCGGTGACGTCCTCGAGCTCGGTGGACAGGTTGGCGACGCGGCGCAGGGCGCGGCGCTCCTCGAGGTCCTGCTGGTCGCCGTCGTGGACGGTGTGCCCGTCCTCGGCGTCGGCGAGCTCGCGGGCCCGGCCGGAGAGCCAGCCCGGCGCGGTGGAGTCGTCCTCGGGGGCGGCGTCCTGCCCGGCGGCCTGCTCCCGGGCGCGGGCCCGGGACAGCACGCGCTCGACGACGTCCTCCAGGTCCTGCCGGCTCAGGCCGTTCTCGGGCTCCGCGGCGGCGCGGGGCTCGGCAGGGGTTTCACGGGGGTGGGTCATGGTTCCTTTCGACACGAACTGCTGATCGGTTCATTCTAGTGGCGGAGCCGGACATCCCGGCGGCGGAGGCGGAGACCCCCGGGGGTGGCCGATCCGGCGTCGGCTGCGGGCCCGGCGGGCGCTGTCGGTAGCATGGGGCGCTATGGCACCGCGTCCCGACTCCCCCGATCCCGTGGCCGGCCCGGCGACCCCGAACCCGGGGACCGAGCACTACTTCTCCGAGGACCCTTCGGCGCCCGAGGTGCGGCGCTCCGTGGCCGTGACCCTGCGGGGGCGGGAGGTCGTGCTGCAGACCTCCAACGGGGTGTTCAGCCCGCGAGGCCTCGACAAGGGAACGTCCGTGCTGCTGGAAAATGTTCCCGATCCCACCGGTCCGGAGCTCCTGGACATCGGCTGCGGCTGGGGCCCGATCGCGCTGAGCCTGGCCGGGTCCGCCCCGGGGTCCCGCGTCACGGCCGTGGACGTCAACGAGCGCTCGCTGGGGCTCACCCGGGACAACGCCGCGGCCCTGGGCCTGGCCAACGTGGAGGCCCTGCTCCCGGAGCAGGTGCCCGGGGACCGGCGTTTCGACACCATCTGGTCCAATCCGCCCATCCGGATCGGCAAGCAGCAGCTGCACGAGCTGCTGCTCCAGTGGCTGCCGCGGCTGGCCGCCGGCGGAACGGCGTGGCTGGTGGTGCAGAAGAACCTCGGCGCCGACTCGCTGCAGAAGTGGCTCGGCTCCGCGCTGGGCGGCGGTTTCCGGGTCTCCCGGCACGCGACCGACAAGGGGTTCCGGGTCCTGCTGGTCGAGCGCCGGGACTGAAGGGCCGCACTGAAGGACCGCACTGAAGGACCGCACAGCAGGACCGGGCTGCAGGAGGGGTCTGGACGACCGTCCCGGGCGCCGGGCCCCGCCCCGGGGCTCAGACGAACGTGCCGTCCGCCACCAGCACGGCCGGTCCAGCCAGCACCACGTGCTCGGCGCCGTCGGGCGCCGGGACGAACGTCACGGAGACGACGCCCCCGGGCACCTGCACGAGCCACTGGTCGGGGGCCGTGGCGCCGCCCCAGAAGCGGGTCGCGGCCGCGGCGGCGCACGCCCCGGTCCCACAGGACTGCGTCTCGCCCACGCCGCGCTCGTGCACGCGCATCCGCACCCGGCCCACACCGTCGTCGTCGCCGTCGGCGGGGACCACGAACTCCACGTTGGTCCCGTCCGCGGGCTCCGGGCGCACGACCGGAGCGGTGTGCAGCCCGAGCTGGTCGAGCTTCTCCCCCTCCGCGAGCGCCACGACGGTGTGCGGGTTGCCCATGCCGATCGACAGCGCGGGGCGGGGCACCTTCAGCCCCTCGGCCGTCACCACGGCGTCCGAGCCGCGGGAGCGGGCCGCCGCCCCGTCGAGGAAGGTCCACGGGCCCATGTCCACGGCGTAGCCGGAGTCGGTGCGGGCCACGGTCTTCACGCCGGCGCGGGTGCCGATGCGCAGCACGTCCCCCTCGGGGACCTCGGCGAGGCCGCGCTGGAGCAGGTAGTGCACGAACACCCGGACGCCGTTGCCGCACATCTCGGCGACGGAGCCGTCGTTGTTGCGGTAGTCCATGAACCACTCGGCCTCGGGCGCCGTCTCCAGGAGGGCCCTCCCCTCGGGGATCGCCTCGGAGCGCACGGCGCGGATCAGCCCGTCCCCCCCGATGCCGCGGTGGCGGTCGCACACCAGGGTCACCAGCTCGGCGTCCAGGGCGAGCGCCGCGTGCGGGTCGGTCAGCAGCACGAAGTCGTTGCCCGTGCCGTGGCCCTTGGTGAAGTCGCGGCCCCGGAGCTCCCCCCACGGGCCGGCGTCGGCGCCCGGGCCGGTGTCCGGGGCGTGGCGGGTGTCCTGGGGCGGGGCGGCGCGGGTCTGGGCGGAAGTCACCCGGCCATGATACGCGGACGAGGAGGACGGACCGCGGGCCGGTCCCCGTCTCAGCCCCCGGCCGGGGCTCCGCGGACGAGACGCGCGGCGCGCTCCACGAGGCCGGGCTCGGCCGGGTCCAGCCAGTGCACCCGCGGGTCCGCGCGGAACCAGGTCCGCTGGCGGCGGGCGAACCGGCGGGTGGCCACCACGGTGGCCTCGACCGCCTGTTCCACGGTGGCGCGGCCGTCCACCACGTCGAGGAACTGCCCGTACCCCAGGGCCCGGGACGCCGTGCGCCCCTCGCGCAGCCCGCGCGCCGCCAGGACGCGCACCTCGGCCTCCAGGCCGGCCTCGACCATGGCCCCGACCCGCCGGGCGAGGCGGTCGTGCAGCTCGGCGCGGTCGACGTCCACACCGAGCTGCACCGTGGGCTGCACGTGCTCCCGGCGGGGCATGAACGCGGTGAACGGGCGGCCGGTCAGCTCCCACACCTCCAGGGCGCGCACCACCCGCCGCTCGTCCTGCAGCCGGGCGGCGGACTCGGGATCCACCTGCCGCAGCCGCTCCCGCAGGGCACCCGGGCCGCGCTCGGCGAGCTCGTCCTCGATCCGGGCCCGCACCGCGGGGTCGGTGCCGGGCAGCTCGAGCACGTCCAGGGCCGCGCGCACGTAGAGCCCCGAGCCGCCCACCAGGACGGGGACACGCCCGCGAGAGCGGATCCGGGCGAAGCACGATCGCGCGTCGCGCTGGAAGTCCGCGACCGAGGCCTCCTCGGTGACGTCGAGAACGTCCAGGAGGTGGTGGGGCACACCGCGCCGCTCCTCCACGGTGGCCTTGGCGGTGCCGATGTCCATGCCGCGGTAGAACTGCATGGAGTCGGCGTTGACCACCTCCCCGTCCAGCCGCAGCGCGAGCTCGACGCCCAGCGCGGTCTTGCCGGTGCCCGTGGGCCCGACGACGGCGACGACCGGCAGGTCCGCGCCGGTCACCGGACCGGCAGGCCCGGCATGCCCAGGCTCACGGGCCCGGGGGCGGCGGCGCCCGGCGCAGCGGGGACGCCGCAGGACGCGGCCTGGCGGCGGTCCCAGGCGTCCCCGGCCCGGGAGCGCCGCAGCGCGTAGTCCTGCGGGGAGCGGGGGTCGGCGACGAGGTGGTAGGCGGCGGCGCCGGTGACGACGACCGTCACGAAGTCGCCGGGCCGCGGGACCTCGGCGCCCTCCGGGACGGAGAAGTGCACGAGCCGCTGGTCCCGCGCGCGGCCCGAGAGCCGGTGGGTCTGCTCGGACTTCTTGCCGGCCTCCGCGGTGACGAGCAGCTCGACCTGCCGGCCGACGACCGCCCGGTTCTCCTCCGCGGCGATCCGATCCTGCAGGGCCACGAGCCGCTCGAAGCGCTCCTGCACCACGGCCTTGGGCACCTGGTCCGCCATCTCGCCGGCGGGGGTGCCGGGCCGCACGGAGTACTGGAACGTGTACGCGGAGGAGAAGCGGGAGGCGGCCACGACGTCGAGGGTGGCCTGGAAGTCCTCCTCGGTCTCCCCCGGGAAGCCCACGATGATGTCGGTGGTGATCGCGGCCTCCGGGATGCGCTCGCGGACGGTGTCCAGGATGCCGAGGAACCGCTTCGAGCGGTAGGAGCGCCGCATCTCCTTCAGGATCCGGTCGGAACCGGACTGCAGGGGCATGTGCAGCTGCGGCATGACGTTCGGGGTCTCCGCCATGGCGTCGATGACGTCGTCGGTGAACGCGGCCGGGTGCGGGCTCGTGAAGCGCACGCGCTCCAGGCCCTCGATCTGCCCGCACGCGCGCAGCAGCTTCGCGAACGCGCCGCGGTCCCCGAACTCGACGCCGTAGGAGTTCACGTTCTGCCCCAGCAGCGTGACCTCGACCGCGCCGTCGTCGACGAGCGCCTGCACCTCGGCGAGCACCTCCCCGGGGCGGCGGTCCTTCTCCTTGCCGCGCAGGGACGGGACGATGCAGAAGGTGCAGGTGTTGTTGCAGCCCACGGAGATCGACACCCACCCGGAGTAGGCGCTGTCCCGCTTGGTGGGCAGGGTCGAGGGGAAGACCTCGAGAGCGTCGAGGATCTCCAGCTGGGCCTCGGCGTTGTGCCGTGAGCGCTCCAGCAGGGTGGGCAGGGAGCCGATGTTGTGGGTGCCGAAGACGACGTCGACCCACGGGGCCCGCTCGAGGATCGTGTCCTGGTCCTTCTGCGCGAGGCAGCCGCCGACGGCGATCTGCAGGTCCTTGTTGCGCTTCTTGGCGGGCACGAGCTGGCCGAGGTTGCCGTAGAGCTTGTTGTCGGCGTTCTCGCGCACGGCGCAGGTGTTGAACACCACGAGGTCCGGTTCGCCGCCGGCGGCGGGGACGTAGCCGGCGGCCTCGAGCAGACCCGTGATCCGCTCGGAGTCGTGGACGTTCATCTGGCACCCGAACGTACGCACCTCGTAGGAGCGCGGGGCGGGGGCGGCGGAGGACGCGGTCGGGTCCGGGGACAGGGCTGCGGGGGTCGACATCACCGGTCAATTGTACGGGCCGGACCCGGTCACGGGATGTCCGGGTGTTCCTCGCCGATCTCGTCGTCCTGGACCGGGGTGCCGGAGCGCGCCTCGAGCTCCTCCTTCACCACGGCGAAGGCCAGTCCGGGCGGGTAGCCCTTCCGGCCGAGCATCCCGACCAGCCGCCGCACGGCCTTGTCCCGGGCGGCGCGGTCGGCCGGGTCCAGCCCCGCGGGGAGCTTGCGGCGCACCAGCTCGGCGGCGTCCTCCCGCTCGTCCTCGTCGGTGCGCTGCTCGAGGGCCGACTCGGCGATCTCCCCGGTCACCCCGCGGGTGGCGAGCTCCCGGCGGATCGCGGAGCGGGAGAGCTTACGGGAGCTCGCCCGGGAGCGGACGTAGAGCTCCGCGAACTGGGCGTCGTCGACGAGGTCGACCTCCTCGAAGCGGTCCAGCACCTCCCGGGCGACGTCCTCGGGAACGTTGCGGTCCGCGAGCTTGTCCTCGAGCTGCTTGCGGCTTTTCGCCGAGGCGGTGAGCTGGCGCAGGACGATCGCCCGGGCCACCTCGCGGGGGTCCGGCTCGGGGTCCTGGGCCGGGGACGACGCCGCCGCCGGGCCCTCCGGCCCGCGGTGACGGGCGGAGGACCGGCGGCGCCGGCGTGCGTACGGGCTCTCGGTCACGGACCCGCTCAGAAGGCCGGGCCGGCGACCTCGGTGGGCAGCCCGACCACCGGCGGCTCCTCCGCGGTCTCCTCGGCCGCCTCCGGCTCCTGGACGACCCCGAGCTTGACCAGGATCCGGCGCTCGATCTCCTCGGCCAGCTCCGGATTGTCCTTGAGGAACCGGCGCGAGTTCTCCTTGCCCTGTCCCAGCTGGTCGCCCTCGTAGGTGAACCACGCCCCGGACTTCTTCACGATGCCGTGCTCCACGCCCATGTCGATGAGCCCGCCCTCGGTGGAGATGCCCTCCCCGTAGAGGATGTCGAACTCGGCCTGCTTGAAGGGCGGGGCCATCTTGTTCTTGACGATCTTGGCCCGGGTCCGGTTGCCCACCGGGTTGGCCCCGTCCTTGAGGGTCTCGATGCGGCGCACGTCCACGCGGACCGAGGCGTAGAACTTCAGCGCCTTGCCGCCGGTGGTGGTCTCGGGGCTGCCGAAGAACACGCCGATCTTCTCGCGCAGCTGGTTGATGAAGATCGCGGTGGTGTTCGAGTGCGAGAGCCGGCCGGTGATCTTGCGCAGGGCCTGGCTCATCAGGCGCGCCTGCAGGCCCACGTGGCTGTCGCCCATCTCGCCCTCGATCTCGGCCTTGGGCACCAGGGCCGCCACCGAGTCGATGACGATGATGTCGATGGACCCGGAGCCCACGAGCATGTCCATGATCTCCAGGGCCTGCTCACCGGTGTCCGGCTGGGAGACCAGCAGGCTGTCCGTGTCCACACCGAGCTTCTCGGCGTAGGCGGGGTCGAGCGCGTGCTCGGCGTCGATGAAGGCGGCGATCCCGCCGGCCTTCTGGACGTTGGCCACCGCGTGCAGAGCCACGGTCGTCTTGCCGGAGGACTCCGGGCCGTAGATCTCCACGACACGACCGCGCGGGAAACCGCCGATGCCCAGCGCGACGTCCATCGCGATGGAGCCGGTGGGGATGGTCTCGATCTTGGTCGCCGGGCGGTCGCCCAGGCGCATCACCGAGCCCTTGCCGTAGTTCTTGTCGATCTGCGCGAGGACGGTCTCGAGCGCCTTCTCGCGGTCGCTGCCGAACTGCTGGTCGGCGCTCTGCTTGTTGTTGCCCTTGGCTGCCATGGTCCACCTCGTGTTCGGGGGGTTCCGCCGGTGCGGCCGGAACCGTTGCTGCTGATCTTTTCGTGTTCCACGGTATCGCCGGGGTCGGACACCGTAAGGCTCTCGCGCGGGGCCTGGGGAGGACCGGGAACCACCGTCCCGGGACGGACCGGGCTGTGCAGTCCGCGCCCCGCTGCATCGAATATACCTTCGAAGCGGTCGTGGGTCCACGGGCACGCCGGGAACCCGATGGGGGTCAGTCCCGGGGCGGGCGATCCACGCCCCACCACCGGGTCTCCGGGACGTCCTGGGCGCGGCAGAGAGCGAACCACACGGTCCGCGGGTCTACGCCGGCCTCGAGGGCCTCGGTGGCCGTGCGGTGGTCGAGCTCCCCGAGCACCAGGTCCCGGGCCAGGACCTTGCTGTAGCCCGCGCCGAACTCGTCGGCCATGAGCTGCCAGAAGCTGCTCAGCCTCATCCGCGTCCTCCTTCGTCGTGCTGCCGGCCGGGGGGGGGCGTGCCCGGCGCCGTGCCGGTCCATCCTGCCATCCGCGCGTCCCGTCCGCCGCAGGCCGGAGGGCCCGTCGGTCCTGGGACCGACGAGCCCTCCGGGACGTCGTGGACGGGCGGCGGGCCGCCCGGGCGGATCAGCGGGCGCCGGCCGCGGCGGCCTCGCCGCCGTTGACCCTGCCGAACTCCCGCGAGTACTGCTCGGTGAGATCGCTGGGCACCGTGTCCGGGACCAGGAGGCCCTCGGCGTAGGCCAGGCGGTCCGCGACCTCGCGCAGCATCTGGGACATCGGGATGTCGAGCGCCGCGCAGATCGACGCGAGCAGCTCGGAGGAGGCCTCCTTCTGGCCGCGCTCCACCTCGCTGAGGTAGCCGAGGGACACCCGGGCGCTGTGCGAGACCTCTCGGAGGGTGCGCCCCTGGCGCTGACGGACGCTGCGGAGAACCTCGCCGATCTCCTGGCGGAGTACACCCATCTTCATGTCCTTCGTCTCGGTGCTGTCGTCCTCGTCCAGGCCCACGTCCTTCCAACGGACGACGCCATTGACGGACACGGGTTGCTTGGTCATGTGAATCGCTTGTCTCCTCGTGTGTACGGCAGCTTCACCGCCTGTTGCGGGCGGTGCCCCGGCGCCGGCCGGTCGACATCTTGACTTCGATCGGCTCAACTCGAGCCTGCGATCATTGCTAACCCCGCTGACGGTTCCATTCTTCCCCGCGAGGGTCGATTTTTCACTGGGAGTTGGCTGGGAGCACCACCGCCGCGGTGAGCCGCTCCAGGGCGGCGCGCACGGCGGCCGCCCGGATCGCGGTCCGGTCCCCCGCCGCGGCCAGCTCGTGGACGGCGGAACCGGCCGGTCCCGCGATGCCCAGGTAGACCGTGCCCACCGGCTTGCCGTCGTGCGGCTCGGGGCCCGCGACCCCCGTCGTGGAGACGGCCCAGTCCGTGCCGAGGCGGCGGCGGGCGCCCTCCGCCATGGCGACCGCGACGTCCGGGTCGACGGAGCCCCGCTCGGCGAGCAGCCGACCGGGAACGCCGAGGACCTCGGTCTTCACCCGGTTCGAGTAGGACACGACCCCGCCCTCGAAACAGGCCGAGGCACCCGGCACGTCGACGACGGCGGCGGCGAGCGCGCCCCCGGTGAGGGACTCCGCGGTCGCCACCGTGAGCGCCCGCCGGACGGCCTCCTCGACGAGCGCCCGGGCGGCCGGCTGCGGCTCCGTCACGCCGCGTCCCGCTCGGCCAGCGCCCGGCGGCGCAGCTGCACCGCCTTGACGACGTAGTCCACGCCGGTCACGACCGTGACCACGAGGGCCGCGCCCATCGCGGTCCAGCCCAGCCACGGCCACCACTCGCCCACCAGCGGCACCAGCGGGAGCAGCAGGAGCAGGAGCGCCACGGTCTGCAGGACCGTCTTGAGCTTGCCGCCCTTCGAGGCCGCCATGACCCCGTAGCGGATGACGACGAACCGCAGGAGCGTGATCCCCCACTCCCGGACGAGGATCACCACGGTCACCCACCACCACAGCTCGCCGAGCATGGAGAGGACCACGAACGCGGCGCCGGTCAGCAGCTTGTCCGCGATCGGGTCCGCGATCTTGCCGAAGCTCGTGATCAGCCCGCGCGCCCGGGCGATGTCGCCGTCGAGCTTGTCCGTGTACATCGCGACCGCGAAGACCGCCAGGGCGGCCCACCGCATGCCCAGGGAGTCCTCCCCCTGGGTGCCGCCCGCCCACAGGAACCAGACGAAGAAGGGCACCAGCACGATGCGCAGGGCGGTCAGTGCGTTCGGCAGGTTGAGGTTGGACGCCGGGTCCGCGGGGCTCATCGTGTGCTCACTTCCTGGTGGGTGGGGGCAGGGCCGGCTCAGCGGCCGGTCAGCTGCCAGGCGTCCTCGGAGCCCTCGGGGTCCTCGGCGCCGTCGCCGTGGTCGGTCGCGGTCCGGGCCAGCGACGCCTCGACCGGGTCCTCGCCGTAGTCCACGGACCCGCCCTGCGGCGCGGGCGGGTCCTCGCCCCGGATCACGGCGAGGGTCGCGGCGAGGTCGTCGGGCTTGACGAGCACGTCGCGGGCCTTGGACCCCTCCGAGGGTCCGACGACGCCGCGGGACTCCAGCAGGTCCATGAGCCGGCCGGCCTTGGCGAAGCCGACGCGCAGCTTGCGCTGCAGCATGGAGGTGGACCCGAACTGGGTGGTCACCACGAGCTCGGTGGCCTGCAGCAGGACGTCGAGGTCGTCCCCGATGTCCTCGTCGATGGTCTTCTTGGGGGCCTCCTGCACCACGTCCTGGCGGTAGTGCGCCTTCATCTGGCCCTTGACGTGGTCGACGACCTCGTGGATCTCCGACTCGGAGACCCACGCGCCCTGCACGCGCATCGGCTTGGACGCGCCCATGGGCAGGAACAGGGCGTCGCCCTGGCCGATGAGCTTCTCGGCGCCCGGCTGGTCCAGGACCACGCGGGAGTCGGTGACCGAGGACGTCGCGAACGCCATCCGGGAGGGCACGTTGGCCTTGATCAGGCCGGTGACCACGTCTACCGAGGGCCGCTGGGTGGCGAGCACCAGGTGGATGCCGGCGGCGCGGGCGAGCTGGGTGATCCGCACGATCGCGTCCTCGACGTCGCGCGGGGCGACCATCATGAGGTCCGCGAGCTCGTCGACGATCACGAGCAGGTACGGGTACGGCCGGATCACGCGCTTCGAGCCGGGCTCGGGCTGGACCTTGCCGTTGCGCACGGCCTTGTTGAAGTCGTCGACGTGCTTGTACCCGTAGTGCGAGAGGTCGTCGTAGCGGGCGTCCATCTCCCGCACGACCCACTGCAGCGCCTCGGCGGCCTTCTTGGGGTTGGTGATGATGGGCGTGATCAGGTGGGGCACGCCCTCGTAGGCGGTGAGCTCGACCCGCTTGGGGTCGACCATCACCATCCGCACCTCGTCCGGGGTGGCGCGCATCAGGAGCGAGACGATCATCGAGTTCACGAAGCTCGACTTGCCCGCGCCGGTGGCGCCGGCGACGAGCAGGTGCGGCATCTTCGCGAGGTTGGCCACCACGTAGCCGCCCTCCACGTCCTTGCCCACTCCCATGACCATGGGGTGCTCGGTCTTGCGGGCGTTGTGCGAGCGCAGGACGTCGCCCAGGGACACGGTCTCGCGGTCGGTGTTCGGGATCTCGATGCCGATCGCGGACCGGCCGGGGATCGGCGAGAGGATGCGCACGTCCGCGGAGGCCACGGCGTAGGCGATGTTCTTGGACAGCGCCGTGACGCGCTCGACCTTGGTGCCGGAGCCCAGCTCGATCTCGTACCGGGTGACGGTGGGCCCGCGGGAAAAGCCGGTGACCACGGCGTCCACGTTGAACTGGTCCAGCACGCTGGTCAGGGCGGCGACCACGGCGTCGTTGGCCTCGGAGCGCTCCTTCGGCGGCGGCCCCTGCACGAGCGCGCCGGGCGCGGGCAGGGAGTAGGCGATGTCGCCCTCGAGCTTGAGCTGCTCGGCGCGGGCGGGGATGGGCGACTCGGGGGTGTGGGTGCGGGCGGTGACGGACGTGGAGCCGGTGGGCTCGGCGGCCACGTCCTCGAGCGCCGGCGAGCCGGAGCCCGCGGCGGTGTCCGCGGCCGGCTCGAGGCCCTGCTCCCGGCGGAGCCGGCGGGCCGCGAGCTGCTCCTGGGTGAGCCGCTTCTGGCCCGGCCGCGGGGCGTCGCCGACGTCCTCCCCGGCGTCCTCACCGGGGTCCGTCCCGGCGGCGGGCTCGGCGGACGTGCCTGCCGCGGTCTTCGCCGCGGCGGCCCGCTGCCGGGCGGCGCGCGCAGAGTCGACGTCGAAGACGCGGGTGGGCGCCTGGCCGTCGGCGGCCTCCTCGTCGACGACGGCCCGCTCGAAGGCCTCGTCCCCGCGGTAGCCGTCGAGGGCGCGCCGCTCCGCCTCGGCCTCCTTGCGCTCGCGGCGCTTCTCGCGGCGGGTCTTGGCCGCCTCGGCGCGCGCGTGGTGCTCCTCGAGGTAGGAGCGGTCGTGCCGGGCGGCGGACACGTCGGTCGCGGAGACCGGGCCCTCCTGGCCCATGAGCCGCCAGTAGCCCTGCCGCAGACGCGGCAGGATGAGGTTGACCGGCGTCGCGGTGACCACGAGCACCGACAGGAACAGGGCCGCGACGAAGATGGCGCCGGCGCCGACCGGGGTGATGAGGGCGCTCAGCGGGTCCGCGGCGAGGAAGCCCACGTAGCCGCCGGCGCTCCGGAGCGCCTCCTGGCCCTGGCTCGGGGACGGCCGGCCCAGGAGCACGTGCGCCAGGCCCGAGCCCGCGACGACGGCGGCGCCCAGCCCGATCGCGATGCGGTTGTTCGCGGACGTGTCCTCGGGGTGGCGGAAGCGGCGCAGCGCGAAGCCCACGAGCGGCAGCGGCAGCACCAGGGCCGTCCAGCCGAAGGTCCCGGCGAGGACCTCGTGCACCGCGACCGCGGGGAGCGACAGCCACGGCGCCGGCGCACCGGGCAGGTTCCACCACTCGACGGCCGCCGCGAGCAGGCCGAGCAGCAGCAGGAACAGGGCGCCCCCGTCCCGCAGAGACTCCGCGGGCACGTCGGTGCGCAGGGTGCCCATGCGGCGCACGGCGCCGCCGACCACGTGGGCGACGGCCGTCCAGACGCCTCCGACGACGCGGGCGCACCACGCCAGGGCGGCGCCCAGGCCGGTCAGCACGCGCGGGGGGCTCCCGGCGGGCGCCGAGGAGCCCCGTCCGGCGGTCGACGGACGGCGGGAGGAGGTGGACCGGCTGGATCCCGACGACCGCGCAGAAGACGTGCTGTTCTTGCCACGCGACGTCGAGGCGCCCTTGCGGGCAGGGGAAGTACGAGTCGCCATGCTCCCAGGGTAGACCACGGCCTCCCCCTGTCCGCGGTGCCGCACGGACCGGAGGAGACCGCTCGCTCAGGCCTCGATGACCACCGGCACGATCATGGGCTTGCGGCGCAGCCTCCGGCTGACCCACGAGCCGATCGTGCGGCGCACCACCTGCTGGAGCTGCTGGGTGGTGTGGTTCTTGCCCGAGTGGTTGATGGCGTCCTCGAGCGCGGCGGTGATCTTCGGCTTGATCTCGTCGAACACGCTGTCGTCCTCGGCGACGCCGCGGGCGTGCACGTCCGGCCCGGTGACGACCTTGCCGGTGTCCCGGTTCACCACGGTGATGACGGAGATGAACCCCTCCTCGGCCAGCACGAGCCGGTCCTTGAGGTCGGCGTCGGTGATGGTGCCCACGGAGGAGCCGTCCACGTAGACGTAGCCGCACTCGATCTGGCCGGTGATCCGCGCCTCGCCGGCGGCCATGTCCACCACGGTGCCGCCCTCGGCCATGAGCACGTGGTCGGTGGGCACGCCGGTCTCCTCGGCGAGCTTGCCGTTGGCGATGAGGTGGCGGACCTCGCCGTGCACCGGCATGACGTACTCCGGCTCCACGATGTTGTAGCAGTACAGCAGCTCGCCCGCGGCCGCGTGCCCGGAGACGTGGACCTTGGCGGTGCCCTTGTGGACCACGGTGGCGCCGAGCCGCATGAGCCCGTTGATGATCCGGAACACCGAGTTCTCGTTGCCGGGGATGAGCGACGACGCGAGGATCACGGTGTCGCCCTCGGTGAGCTGGACCTTGTGGTCGCCGTTGGCCATCCGGGACAGCGCGGCCATCGGCTCCCCCTGGGACCCGGTGCACATGATGACCAGCTGCGAGTCGGCGTGGTCGTCGATCCGCTTCTGGTCGATCAGCGTGTTCGGCGGGACGTCGAGGTAGCCGAGCTTCTCGGCGATGGTCATGTTCCGCACCATGGACCGGCCCATGAACGCGACCTTGCGCCCGTGCTCGGCGGCGGCGTCGAGCACCTGCTGCACGCGGTGGACGTGCGAGGAGAAGGACGCCACGACCACGCGCTTCGGCGCGCGCCCGATCACGTCCGCGAGGACGGGCCCGATGTGCTTCTCCGTGGGGGTGAACCCAGGGACCTCGGCGTTGGTGGAGTCGGTGAGGAAGAGGTCCACGCCCTCCTCCCCCAGCCGCGCGAAGTGGCGCAGGTCGGTGATCCGGCCGTCCAGCGGCAGCTGGTCCATCTTGAAGTCGCCGGTGTGCAGGACGGTGCCGGCCTTCGTTCGCAGGAACACCGCGAGCGCGTCGGGGATGGAGTGGTTGACGGCCACGAACTCGCACTCGAACTCGCCGAGCCGCTCGACCTGCCCCTCGCGCACCGCCATGGTGTAGGGCTTGATCCGGTGCTCCTGGAGCTTCGCCTCGATGAGCGCGAGCGTCAGCCGGGACCCGATCACGGGGATGTCGGGGCGGCGCTTGAGCAGGTACGGGACGGCGCCGATGTGGTCCTCGTGGCCGTGGGTCAGCACCACGGCCACGACGTCGTCGAGCCGGTCGACGATGTGGTTGATGTCCGGGAGGATGAGGTCCACGCCCGGCTGGGTCTCCTCGGGGAAGAGCACGCCGCAGTCGACCACGAGCAGCTGCCCGTTGATCTCGAACACCGTCATGTTCCGTCCGACCTCGCCCAGCCCGCCCAGCGGGACGACGCGCAGGACGTCCGTGCCGAGGGCGGGGGGAGCCGACAGGTCAGTGTGCCACTGGGTCATGAGACCCCTTTCGTCAGTCGATGGTCTCGAGGAGGGTGTCCGAGATGACCGAGTCCGCCAGGTCCGCGCGGATCAGGGCGGCCTCGGCCTCCGTGGGCGGGACGTGCGGGAGCCGCACGGTGTTGTCCTTGAGCCTGCCCTGCCACATGAGGATCGTCTTCGCCGCGACGGCCCCGGGGGCGCGGGTCATGGTGGCGCGGACCACGGGCTCGAGCTCGCGGTTGATCCGCTGGGCCGTGCCGAGGTCCTGGGCGAGGATCGCGTCGACGAGGCGCCGGTACCGGGCGGTGGCCACGTGGGTGGTGACGCCGATGAGCCCGGCGGCGCCGATGGCCATCCAGGGCAGGGTCAGCCCGTCGTCGCCCGAGTAGTAGAGCAGGTCGGTCTCGGCCAGCACCCGGGTCGCGGCGACCAGGTCCGCCTTCGCGTCCTTGACGGCCACGATGTTGGGATGCCCGGCCAGGGAGATCAGGGTCTCGGTGGCGATCGGGATGCCGGCGCGGCCGGGGATGTCGTAGAGCATGATCGGCAGGTCCACGGAGTCGGCGAGGCTGCGGAAGTGGGCCTCGACGCCGGCCTGGGAGGGCTTGTTGTAGTACGGGGTGACGATGAGCAGCCCGTCCATGCCGATCTTCTCGGCGGCCCGGGAGAGGTAGCGGGAGTGCTCGGTGTCGTTGGAGCCGGTGCCCGCCAGCAGGGGCACGCGGGAGCCGACGGCGTCCTTGACCACGCGGAACACGGAGAGGTTCTCGTCGTCGGTCATCGTGGAGTACTCGCCGGTGGTGCCGCACACCACCAGGCCGTCGCAGCCGTCGTCGACGAGCTGCTCGGCCGTGGCCGCGGTGGCGTCCAGGTCCACGGAGCCGTCCTCGGCGAAGACGGTGATCATCGCGGTGAGCAGCGTCCCGAACATGGGCTCGGACCGGGTCGAGGGCAGGTCGGCGGGGGAAGGCGAGGCGTTGGCAGTCATGGGTGCCAGGTTACCGTCTTCGCTCCGGGAGCACCGCCGGAGGAGCCGTCCGGGCCGGCGGTGCGGTGGGCGGTCCCCGTGCCGTGCACGGGACCGGTCCTGCTCGCCACGGCTCAGGCCCGTCCTTCGTCCGGGCGCTCGGCCGGTTCCACGTTGCGGGCGGCGCGCCCGCGGGAGAGGGCCACGGCGTCCCGCATCGCGGAGCGCGCGCGGGTCCGGTCCCCGGCGGCCGCGTAGGCGAGGGAGAGCCGGTACCAGTTGCGCCACTCGCCCGGGTCCTCCTCGGTCTGCGCCCGGTACGTCCCGAACCGCTCGTCGGCGGCCTCGCGCACGACGCGCCCGCCCGGGGTGCGCGGCAGGTCGTCGGGCGGCAGCCCGCCCTCCTCGTGCAGGGTCCGGCCGAGCTGCTCGGTCCGGACCCCGAACAGGATCTCGCGCACCAGCGCCCACACGCCCACGGCCGGCAGCACCAGCATGGCCACGCCGAAGGCCTTGGCGATCCAGCCGTCCGTGCCCAGCAGCAGCACGGCCCGGTGCAGGCTCAGCCCCAGGTAGACCACGAGCAGCGACACCATGGCCGCCGCCAGCAGCTTCGCCCTGCTCGTGGACTCCAGGAGCGTGAAGACGCCCGCGAAGGCGAGCACCGCGAGGATCCACAGCTTCGAGCCGCCGGGGATCGGCAGCAGCCACAGGGTCAGCAGGGCCGCCGCGAGCAGGCCCCAGATCCAGGCCCGGATCGAGTCCATCGGCTCTACAGGCCCAGGTCGAGGTAGTCCTCGAGACCGTGCGTGAGCCCCGGGTGGGAGACGACCTCCCGGACGCCCAGCACCACGCCGGTCATGAAGGAGATGCGGTCGAAGGAGTCGTGCCGGATGGTGAGCTGCTCGCCGAGGTTGCCGAGGAGCGTCTCCTGGTGGGCGACCAGCCCCCGCAGGCGCACGGAGTGCACCCGGACGTCGTCCACGAGCGCCCCGCGGGCCCCGTCCGGGTCCTGCTTGGTGGCGTCCGGCGACGGTGCGACCCCCGCGGCCCGCCGGGCCTCGCCGACCAGGGCGGCCGTGCGCGCGGCCGTCCCGGAGGGGGCGTCGACCTTGTCCGGGTGGTGCAGCTCGACGATCTCCACGGACTCGAAGAACCGGGCGGCCTGCGCCGAGAAACGCATGGCCAGGACCGCGCCGATGGAGAAGTTGGGGGCGATGAGCACGCCCACGCCCGGGTGCTGGGCGAGCAGTGCCCGGGTCCGGTCCAGGCCCTCGTCGTCCCAGCCGGTGGTGCCCACCACGCAGTGGATGCCGTGCTCCACGGCGAAGCGCACGTTGTGCTCCGTGACCGACGGGACGGTGAAGTCGATGACGACCTGCGCGCCCGCCGCCACCAGGACCTCGAGGGAGTCCTCGTGGTCCAGCTCCGCGACGAGCTGCAGCCCCTCGGCGCGCCGGACCGCCTGCGCGGCCTCGCTGCCCATGCGGCCGCGGGCGCCGAGGACGGCGACCCTGAGCTCGGCGGCGGTGGTCGCCGTGGCGGTGGTGGTCTCGGTGGCAGTGCGCTCGGTCATGGCTCCAACTCTAGGTCACGGGCTCCGGGTCACGGGACGGGCGGGGCCGCCGGCCGGGACCCGGCGGCGGCGGTCGGTCAGCGGCGGTCGGTCAGCGGCGGGTGGGCGCCACGATGGTCGTCACGACGGGCCCCTCGGCCAGCCAACCGGCGAGCTCGCGGACCTGCTCCGGGGTCACGGAGCGGATCCGGTCCAAGGACTCGTCGATGTCGAGGAACTCCCCGGACTTCAGCTCCGCGGAGCCGAGGCGGGACATCCTCGAGCCGGTGTCCTCGAGGGCGAGCACGGTTCCTCCGCCCAGCTGGCCCACGACCTTGCGCAGCTCCTCCGCCCCGATGCCGTGCCGCGCGAGCGTCTCCAGCTCCCCCGTCATGAGCGCCACGACCTCGTCGGTGCGCGCCGGCAGGCAGCCGGCGTACATCCCGAAGTAGCCGGCGTCCGAGTAGGCCCCCGAGAAGGAGAACGTGCTGTAGGCCAGGCCGCGCTTCTCGCGGATCTCCTGGAACAGCCGGGAGGACATCCCGCCGCCCAGGGCCGCGTTGAGCACGGTCATCGCGAACCGGCGGTCGTCCCCGGCCACGAGCCCGGGCCGGCCGACGACCACGTTGGTCTGCTCCACGGGCCGCTCCAGGAAGTGCTCGCCCCAGTCGGGGTCCAGGGCCGCCGGGGTGCGCTCGCGCCGCGGGAAGGGGGCCGCGGGGGTGGCCGGGTCCCAGCCCGCGCGCTCGAGGGCCTCGGCGACGAGGGCGACGACGAGGTCGTGCTCGAGCCCGCCGGCGGCCGTCACCACGAGCCCCTCGGGCCGGTAGTGGCGCCGGTAGTGCTCGACCACGGCGTCGCGGGGCACCTCGAGGATCTCCTCGGGGGTGCCGCCGATGGGCCGGCCCAGGGGGTGGCTCCCCAGCACGCGCTGGGTGAACACCTCGAAGGCGACGTCCTCGGGGTCGTCCTTGTCCATCGCGAGCTCCTCGAGGATGACCCCCCGCTCCCGCTCGAGCTCGTCGGGATCCAGGGCGGCCGACGTCACCATGTCGGTGATGACGTCGATCGACATCGGCAGGTCCTCGGCGAGGACCCGCGCGTAGTAGCACGTGTGCTCCTTGGCCGTGGCCGCGTTGGACTCCCCGCCGACCTCGTCGAAGGCCTCCGCGATCTGCAGCGCCGAGCGCCGCGCGGTGCCCTTGAACAGCAGGTGCTCGAGGAAGTGCGTGGAGCCCAGGCGGCCGGGCTGCTCGTCCCGGGAGCCGACGCCGACCCAGAAGCCGACCGTCACGGCCCGCTGGGCGGGCATCCGCTCGGTGATCACCCGGGTGCCGCACGGCAGGACCGTGCGGCGGACCACGTTGCCGCCGGCGCCCTCGTGGACGGTGTGGCTGAATCCCGCGGCGGCCGTGGTCAGGGCCGCGGCCGCGGCGGAGGGGGAACTGCGGGGAACCGCCGAGAGGCGGGCGTCCGGGCCCGGGGTGCTCCCCGGGCCGCGGTCGCCCGCCTCCAGCGGCAGATCGACTGCCGTCATCCAGCTGTGCTGCTTTCTCTGCTCGTGCGGTGCTGTGCGCGGGACGGACCCGGCTCAGGCCTCGGTGTCGTCGTCGTCCTCCGGGAAGACGTTGGGCTCCTCCGCGACCACGGGGGCCAGGGAGAGCTTGCCGCGGTCGTCGACCTTGGTGATCTCGACCTGGACCTTCTGGCCCACGCCGAGGACGTCCTCGACGTCGGTGACGCGCTTGCCCTCGTTGAGCTTGCGCAGCTCCGAGATGTGCAGCAGGCCGTCCTTGCCGGGGGTGAGCGAGACGAAGGCGCCGAAGGCCGTGGTCTTGACCACGGTGCCCAGGTAGCGCTCGCCGACCTCGGGCACCTGCGGGTTGGCGATCGCGTTGATCGCCGCGCGGGCCGCCTCGGCCGAGGGGCCGTCGGTGGCGCCGATGTAGACGGTGCCGTCGTCCTCGATCGAGATGTCGGTGCCGGTGTCCTCCTGGATCTGGTTGATCATCTTGCCCTTGGGGCCGATGACCTCGCCGATCTTGGAGACGGGGACGGTCACGGAGATCACGCGCGGGGCGAACTCGCTCATCTCGTCGGGCTGGTCGATGGCCGCGTTCAGCACGCCGAGGATGTGCAGCCGGGCCTCGCGGGCCTGGGTCAGCGCGGCGTCGAGCACGGAGGAGGGGATCCCGTCGAGCTTGGTGTCGAGCTGGATCGCGGTCACGAACTCCGAGGTGCCGGCGACCTTGAAGTCCATGTCGCCCAGCGCGTCCTCGGCGCCCAGGATGTCGGTCAGCGCGGCGTAGCGGGTCTCCCCGTCCACCTCGTCCGAGACCAGGCCCATCGCGATGCCGGCCACCGGCGCGCGCAGGGGCACACCGGCGTTGAGCAGCGACAGGGTCGAGGCGCAGACGGAGCCCATCGACGTGGAGCCGTTGGAGCTCAGCGCCTCGGAGACCTGCCGGATCGCGTAGGGGAACTCCTCGCGGGAGGGCAGCACCGGGGTGATGGCCCGCTCGGCCAGCGCGCCGTGGCCGATCTCGCGGCGCTTCGGGGAGCCGACGCGACCGGTCTCGCCGGTGGAGTACGGCGGGAAGTTGTAGTGGTGCATGTACCGCTTGTGCTTGACGGGGGACAGCGAGTCGATCTGCTGCTCCAGCTTCAGCATGTTCAGCGTGGTCACACCCATGATCTGGGTCTCGCCGCGCTCGAAGATCGCGGAGCCGTGCACGCGCGGCAGGACCTCGACCTCGGCGGTGAGCTGACGGATGTCCGTCAGGCCGCGGCCGTCGATGCGCACCTGCTCGGTGAGGACCCGCTGGCGCACGGTCTGCTTGGTCAGCGCCTGGTAGGCGCCGTTGACCTCGTCCTTGCGGTCGGCGAAGGGCCCGTCCTCGCCGGCGAGCTCGGCCAGGGTCGCCTGGTGCAGCTCGTCGGTCGCGGTCTCGCGCTCCTGCTTGTCGGCGATCGAGTACACCTCGGCGAGCCGGGTGCCGACGGAGGCCGCGACGGCCTCCTTGACGTCGTCCCCGAAGCCGCCGAAGCGGGGCAGCTCCATGTCCGGCTTGCCGGCGCGGGCCTTCAGGTCCGCCTGGGCGTCGCACAGCGCCTTGAGGGCCGGCTTGGCGGCCTCCAGGCCCTGGGCCACGAGCTCCTCGGTGGGGGCCACGGCGCCGTTGTTCTTGATCAGGTTCCAGGAGTTGTCGGTGGCCTCGGCCTCGACCATCATGATCGCGACGTCCTCGGTGCCGTCCTTGCCGGTGACGACGCGGCCGGCCACGGCCATGTCGAACACGGCGTTCTCCAGCTGCGAGTGCTTGGGGAAGGCGACCCACTGGTGCTGGCCGTTCTCCCCGGCCATGAGGGCGACGCGCACGCCGCCGACGGGGCCCTGGAAGGGCATCCCGGACAGGGTCGTGGCCATCGACGCGGCGTTGATCGCCACGGTGTTGTAGATCTCGTCCGGGTTCATGGACAGGATCGTGACGACGACCTGCACCTCGTTGCGGATGCCCTTGCCGAAGGCGGGGCGCAGCGGGCGGTCGATGAGCCGGCAGGTGAGGATCGCGTCCGTGGAGGGGCGGCCCTCGCGGCGGAAGAACGAGCCCGGGATGCGCCCGGCGGCGTACATCCGCTCCTCGACGTCGACCGTCAGGGGGAAGAAGTCGAAGCCCTGGCGGGGGGACTTGCCCACCGTGGTGGCGGCGAGCATGGTGGTGTCCTCGTCGATGGAGACGAGGGTGGAGCCGGCGGCCTGCTTGGCGAGGCGGCCGGTCTCGAAGCGCACGACGCGCTTTCCGTAGGAACCGTTGTCGATGACGGCTTCGGCGTACTGGATCTCGGGACCCTCCAAGGGTCACCTCCGTTTCGTGTGGGCGGGACCGTCCGCGCGTCACCCGGTCTTCGATCGAGATCCACGGAAGAGCCGGGGCCACGGGGGCCGTCCGGTGTCCGGAGATCACTACCGAGGACCGCGAATGATCGGCGCGGTGGCCCCGTCTGGTGTTCGATGGTGCTGTCTCTGGTGGTGCACCACGCCCGTCCGGCTGCCGTGCCGGGCGGGCGCCGTGCTCGGCGGCGTCCTCCCGTTGCCGGGTGGACGCCGCCGGGTGCCGACTAGCGGCGCAGGCCGAGCCGCTCGATGAGCGTGCGGTAGCGCGTGATGTCGGTGTCGCGCAGGTAGGTCAGCATGCGGCGACGGCGACCGACCAGGGCCATCAGGCCGCGGCGGGTGTGGTGGTCGTGCTTGTGCTGCTTCAGGTGCTCCGTCAGATCGGCGATCCGGCGGGTCAGGACCGCGATCTGGACCTCGGGCGAACCGGTGTCGCCCTCGTGGGTCGCGAAGTCCTTGATGATCTCCTGCTTGATGGCGGCGTCGAGTGCCACGTGTAACTCCGTTCGAGTCAGTACCGTGCGGCCCGGACGACGGGCTCGTCGCCGGGTCCCGGGGCATCCCGGGGGTCCGACAACCACGGACTGCAGTCGGACCGCCGTCCAGTCTACCGGACGCGGGCGCGCCGCCCCACCCTCGGGCCGCGCGGCGCGCTGGGCTGGGCGCGCCCCGGCCGGTGGGCCAAGATGGGAGGGACACCGGTCCCGGCGCCCGGGCGCCGGGACGAGCAGGACGAGACGAGCAGGAGCAGCACGTGAGCAAGGACGAGAAGGACGGACGGGGCCTGGCGGTCGCCGACCGCACGCACACGATGCGGGACGGCCGGCGGATCCCCGCGATCGGGCTGGGCACGTACCCCATGGACGACGCCGAGGCCGAGGCCAGCGTCGCAGAGGCCCTGATGCTGGGGTACCGGATGGTGGACACCGCGGTGAACTACGGCAACGAGACCGGCGTGGGGCGGGCGGTCGCGGCGGCCGGCGTGCCGCGCGGCGAGCTGTTCCTCACCACCAAGCTGCCGGGCCGGGACCACGGCACGGATTCCGTGCGCCGCTCGCTCGAGGGCTCCCTGCGGCGGCTGGGCACCGACCACGTGGACCTCTACCTCATCCACTGGCCGAACCCGTCGGTCGGCCGGTACGTCGAGACGTGGCGGACCATGCTGGAGTTGAAGCAGGAGGGGCTCGTCCGCTCGGTGGGGGTGTCCAACTTCACCCCCGCCCACATCCGGCGCCTGGTCGACGAGACCGGTGAGACGCCGGTGGTGAACCAGGTGGAGCTGCACCCGCAGTACCAGCAGGAGCGACTGCGCGAGTTCCACGAGGAGCACCGCATCGTCACCCAGGCCTGGTCCCCGCTGGGCCGCAAGACCGACCTGCTCCAGCACGAGTGGATCGCGCGGATCGCCCGGCGGACCGGCCGTACCCCGGCTCAGGTCGTCCTCCGCTGGCACCTGCAGTCGCACACCGTGCCGATTCCGAAGAGCTCCGACACCCGGCGCATGGCCGAGAACCTCGACGTCTTCGACTGGGAGCTGGACGAGGACCAGATGCACCGGATGCGGATGCTGCACACGGGGATCAGCGGGTCCGGCTACGACCCCAACACCCACGAGGAGATGTAGCAGCGGACACGCAGCAGCGGTGACGCGGCGGGCCCGCCGTGGGAGCCGGTCCGGCGGCCGGGGCTCAGGCCTCGGCGGCCAGGATCCCCCGGGTGCGCTCGACGTCGTCGTCCATCTGCGCCACGAGCTTGTCGACGCCCTCGTAGGCGACCATCCCGCGCAGCCGGGCGACGAACTCCACGACCACTTCCTGGCCGTAGAGGTCGAAGTCCTCGACCCGCTCCTCGGGGCGGTCGATGACGTGGGCCTCGACCTGCCGGGGCACGTTCTCGAACGTGGGGTTGGACCCCACGGAAATCGCGGTGGGCCAGCGGGTGCCGGAGGCGTCGAGCAGCCACCCGGCGTACACCCCGTCCGCGGGGACGAATCCGGCCGCGTCCGGGGAGAGGTTGGCCGTGGGGTAGCCGAGCTCCCGCCCGCGGGCGGCCCCGTGCACCACCTCGCCGCGCATCCGGTGGTGGCGTCCGAGCAGCCGGGCGGCCGCACGCACGTCCCCCGCCTGCAGGCAGGCCCGGATCCACGTGGAGGAACAGCGCCGCTCCCCCGCGGTCGTCACGGCCGGGGCGTGCTCCGGGTGGTCCTCGTGCAGGGGATCCAGCAGGTCGTCGACCACGCGGACCTCGAACCCGTGGCGCTCCCCCAGCTCCCGCAGCGTGTCGATGTTGCCGGTGTTGCCCTTGCCCAGGCGCGTGTCGGCGCCCACCACGAGGCACCGCGCGCCGAGCGGCCCCACGAGGGTGCTCAGCACGAACTGCTCGGTGGACTGCTCCGCGAACCCGAGGGTGTACTCGAGCACCAGGGCGGCGTCCGCGCCGGCACGCTCGAGGGCGTCCAGCTTGTCCTCGGTGCCCATGATCAGCCCCGGGTGGCTGCCGGGGCGGTGCACCTGCGCGGGGTGCGGGTCGAACGTCACGACCACCGAGGCCCAGCCCCGCTCGCGGGCGGAGTCGACGAGCTGGGACAGCACCCGCTGGTGGCCCCGGTGGACACCGTCGAAATTGCCGATGGTGACCACCGACGGGCCGAAGCCCGGGGGGACGTCAGAGAGATCTCGCCAGCGGAACACGGTTCTCCTCGCAGGAACGACAACAGGCAGGTACGGATGGGGGGGCTCGTCAGTGCGGGCCGGGTCGGTGCGGGGCGGGTCGGTGCGGGCCGCCGGGCTCCTCCGCGCGGGCTGCGGACGGCGGGCCGTCCCACGGGGTCCGGGGGGCGCGGGGGTCCTCCGCCCCGAGGGTCAGGATCCAGGCGTCGACCGAGGCGCCGCGCTGCTCCATGAACCCGTCGATCTGCACCGGGGAGCGGAAGCCGAGCCTCCAGGCGAGTTTGCGGCTGGCCCAGTTGGGGACCTTGGCCATCCAGTAAGCATAGGTGAGGCCCAGGGAGCCGAAGGCGTGCTCGAGCAGCAGCCGGCAGGCGACCTCCGCGGCGCCGGTGCCGCGGGCGTGCGGGCCGAAGTTGAGCCCGATGTCGGCCGTGGTCCCCCGCAGGGCGTTGAGCCCCACCGTCCCGTGCAGGCGGTCGGTCCGGGCGTCCGCCACGGCCCAGTTGTACTCGCGGCCCGCGCGCCAGGCCGCGGGGACGAACTCCTCGACGTACCAGCGGGCGTCGGCCTCCGTGTAGCCGAGGGGCACGGTGGTGAACTCCGCGGCCGCGGGGTCCGCGCAGTTGCGGGCCAGCTGCGGGACGTCGCGCTCCTCGAGCCGGCGCAGCACCACGGTGCCGTCGGTGAGGACGGGGACGTCGTAGTCCTCGGCGCCGTCGGGGCGTACGGGCATCGGCGGGGTTCCTTTCGGGAGGCGTGCGGCGCGGGGCGCTCGGGCCCGCGATCGAGCCTACCCGGTGCGTGCCGGGGTGCCGCGCGGGGAGGTGCGGACGGGCAGGTGCCGGCGGGGAGGTGCCGGCGGGCAGGGCCGGGCGATCAGGCCGGGGCGCGACCGCCCCGGGGCCGGGACCGGCGGAGCCAGGCGAGGCCGACCACCGGCAGCACCAGCGGGACGTAGCCGTAGTCCTGCCCGAAGTGGGACCACACGCTGGCCTCGGGGAAGAGCTCCGGGACGAGCACCGACAGCAGGCCCACGCCGAGCACGCCGAGCAGCTCCACGCCCACGGCCGCCGTGGCCAGCCGGTGCCACCGAGGGCCGGGCCGGGCGAGGGCCACGGTGGCCACCACGTAGACGGCCGCGGCGAACGCGGAGAGCAGGTACGGCAGCGGCGCGGTCCCGAAGCCGGTCAGGATCTGGTAGAGCGAGCGGACACCGGCCGAGAGGGAGAAGACGGCGTAGACCACGACCACCAGGCGGCCGAAGCCCGCGGACTTGCGGTCGCTGCGCACCGTGCCGGTGCGGGGCCCGAAGCGCTGCTGCAGCCGGGTGGGGCCGTTCTCCGGGGACTCGTGCGTCATCGGGGCGTCTCCTGCGGGGTCGGGGCGGGCCGGGGGCGGGGGCTCACTGGTAGTACCAGATGAAGTTCATGCGGTAGACCATGATCGCGACCACGGGGCCCGCCGCCGCGAGCACCCAGTTGGACCAGCTCGAGCGCTCCACGAGCGACCACACGAAGGTTCCCGCCGGGATGAGCAGCGCGGTCAGCAGGTAGCCCCAGTACTCCAGGGCCGATCCGGTGGGCCCGGGCCCCAGGACGTGCATGACGACCGTGCCCACCGCGTAGACGAGCAGGAACGCCTCGAGCAGCAGCACGGAGCCCTGCGTCCAGTCGTCGGGCCGCCGTCCGCGCACGGCCTGCACCGCGCACACGAGGAAGGAGAGGGCGCCCAGCAGGACCGCGGCCCAGAACCAGCCGTCGTAGCCCCACAGCATCAGCGCTCCCCCCGGGGGGCCTCCGGCGGCGCGAGGAAGCGCTCCCCGGGGAGGAAGACGAGGGCGGGCTTGGCGGTGCGCTCGCCGCGGTGGCCGCGGTCGGAGAGCAGGGCCACGAGCCGCCCGTCGGGGGCGAAGCCGCCGGTGACCGCGTCGTTGTCGAGGGGGCCCGCGCCGGGATCCGCGGCGCTGGGGCCGATCCGGCGTCCGTGGGCGACGTCCTCGGCCTCGGCCGCGCTCAGCCGGCGGGCGGGGAACAGGCCGGCGGCGGCCTCCTCGAGGCTCGTCACGGGCAGCGGGCGGCCGGCGGCCACCTCCGCGGCGAGCTCGTCGAGCGTCGACGCGTCCTCGAGGCTCCACGCGCCCACCCGGGTGCGGCGCAGGGCGGTCAGGTGACCGCCCACCCCGAGGTCGGCGCCGAGGTCCCGGGCCAGGGCCCGGACGTAGGTGCCCGAGCTGCAGGTCACGGTGACGTCCACGTCGAGGACGGCCCGCCCGGCGTCGTCGGTGGTCCGCACGAGCCGGTGCACGGCGAACTCGGACACGGTGACGGGGCGCGCGGCGAGCTCGACGTCCTGCCCGGCCCGGACCTGGGCGTAGGCGCGGCGGCCCTCGACCTTGATGGCGCTGACCTTCGCGGGGACCTGCTGGATGTCCCCGGTGAGCCGGGCGACGCCGGCGGCCACCGCGTCCCCGTCCACCGCGGCTACAGCCCCGGGGTCGGCGACGTCGAGGATCTCGCCCTCGGCGTCGTCGGTGACGGTGGTCATGCCGAGCCGGATCGTCGCCGCGTACGTCTTGTCCCGTCCGACGACCCAGGTCAGGAGACGGGTGGCCCGGTCCACGCCGAGGACCAGCACCCCCGTGGCCATGGGGTCCAGCGTCCCGGCGTGGCCGACCTTGCGGGTGCCCGCGAGACGCCGCGTGCGCGCGACGACGTCGTGGCTGGTCCAGCCGGCGGGCTTGTCCACGATCACGAGCCCGGACGGCGTCGGCAGGGACGGGTCCGGGCTCGGGACGTCAAACTTCGTGCGGGTCACTTCCCCGGTGCCTCCGTCGGCTCAGCGGTCCCGGGAGGACTCGTCGTCCTCCTCGGCCGGCTTCCGGTAGGGGTCCTCCCCCGCGGCCCAGCTGGCGGCGGCGGCCTGGGCTGCGACCTCGGCGTCCTTCTCCTTGGCGGCGCGCAGCACCTCCTCGAGGTGGGAGGCGTTGACCGGGATCTCGTCCGGGACGAACGTCAGCGTGGGCGTCAAGCGGGCCGTGATGTTGCGGCCGACCTCGCTGCGCAGGACGCCCTTGGCGGACTCCAGGGCGGCGCGGGTGCTCTCCTGCTCCTCCGCGGTGCCGAACACCGTGTAGTACAGGGTGGCGTGCTGGAGGTCGTTGGTGACGCGGGCGTCCGTGATGGTCACGAAGCCCAGCCGGGGGTCCTTGACCCGGCGCTCGAGCGCCTGGGCGACGACGACCTTGATCCGGTCGGCGAGTCGGGCGGCGCGTGCTGCGTCAGCCATGGTGGATGCTCCTCGGGTCGGGGCGGTGGTGCTCGAAACGGTGCTGGAACGGTCGCGGCGGCACGGGCGGGCACTGGGCCCGCCCGTGCCGCCGCGGGTGCCCCGCGCTCGAGGCGCGGGGCTCGGGACGGGTCAGGCGCGCGGCTTCTCGCGCATCTCCCACGTCTCGATGAGGTCGCCCTCGCGGATGTCGTTGAAGGAGCCGAGCCCGATACCGCACTCGTAGCCTTCGCGGACCTCGGTCGCGTCGTCCTTGAACCGGCGCAGCGAGTCGACCGTGAGGTTGTCCGCCACGACGCTGCCGTCCCGGACGAGCCGGGCCTTGGAGTTGCGGCGGATGGTGCCCTTGGTGATGTAGGCACCGGCGATGTTGCCCCACTTGGAGGAGCGGTACACCTCGCGGATCTCGGCGGTGCCGAGCGCCACCTCCTCGTACTCCGGCTTGAGCATGCCCTTGAGCGCGCTCTCGACGTCGTCGATGGCGTTGTAGATGACCGAGTAGAACTTCATCTCGACGCCCTCGCGGTCGGCCAGCTCCGTCACGCGCTCGGCGGGACGGACGTTGAAGCCGATGATGATCGCGTTGTCCACGGTCGCGAGGTTGACGTCGTTCTGCGTGATCGCACCGACACCGCGGTGGATGACGCGCAGCTGGACCTCCTCGCCCACGTCGATCTTGAGCAGCGAGTCCTCGAGCGCCTCCACGGCACCGGACACGTCGCCCTTGATGATGAGGTTGAGCGTGTCGATCTTGCCGGCGGCCACGGCCTCGTCGAAGGACTCGAGCGTGATCCGCTTGCGGCGCTTGGCGAGCAGGGCGTTGCGGTCCGCCGCCTGGCGCTTCTCGGCGATCTGGCGCGCGGTGCGCTCCTCCGGGGTGGAGAGGAACGTGTCGCCGGCCCGGGGCACGGAGTCCAGGCCCAGCACCTGCACGGGGCGCGAGGGACCGGCCTCCTCCACGGCCTGGCCGTTCTCGTCGAACATGGCGCGCACACGGCCGTACGCGGCGCCGGCGACGATCGCGTCGCCGACGCGCAGCGTGCCGGACTGCACGAGCACGGTCGAGACCGCGCCGCGGCCCTTGTCCAGGTTCGCCTCGATGGCCACGCCGCGGGCGTCCTTGTTCGGGTTCGCCGTCAGCTCGAGCGCGCCGTCAGCGGTCAGCACGATCGCGTCCAGCAGCTCGTCGATGTTGAGGTTCTGGCGCGCGGAGACGTCGACGAACATGGTGTCGCCGCCGTACTCCTCGGGGACCAGGCCGTACTCGGTGAGCTGGCCGCGGATCTTGTCCGGGTTCGCCTCGGGCTTGTCGATCTTGTTGACCGCCACCACGATCGGCACGCCGGCGGCCTGGGCGTGGTTGAGCGCCTCGACCGTCTGCGGCATGACGCCGTCGTCCGCGGCGACCACGAGCACGGCGATGTCCGTCACCTGGGCACCGCGGGCACGCATGGCGGTGAACGCCTCGTGGCCCGGGGTGTCGATGAACGTGATCTGCCGCTCCTGGCCGTCCAGCTCGGTGTCGATCTGGTAGGCGCCGATGTGCTGGGTGATGCCGCCGGCCTCCCCCTCGGTCACCTTCGTGTTGCGGATGGCGTCGAGCAGGCGGGTCTTGCCGTGGTCGACGTGACCCATGACGGTGACGACCGGAGGACGCGCCTCCAGGACGTCGTCGCCCTCGGCCGCGGCCTCGGCGTCCAGGTCGATGTCGAAGGACTCGAAGAGCTCGCGCTCCTCGTCCTCCGGCGAGACCACCTGGATCTTGTACCCGAGCTCGGCGCCCAGCAGCTGGAAGGTCTCCTCGTCGAGGGACTGCGTCTGCGTGGCCATCTCGCCGAGGTGGATGAGCACCGTGACGAGGGAGGCCGGGTTCGCGTTGATCTTCTCGGCGAAGTCCGTCAGGGACGCGCCGCGGCGCAGCCGCACCACCGTGGTGCCGTCGCCGTGGGGCACGGCGACGCCGCCGACGGACGGGGCCTTCATCTGCTCGAGCTCCTGGCGCTTCGCCCGCTTCGACTTGCGCTGCTTGCCGCGGGCACCGCCGCGCCCGAAGGCGCCCTGGGTGCCGCCGCGGCCGCCGCGGCCGGGGCCGCCGCCGGGACGGGAGAACCCGCCCCCGCCGCCGGGACCGCCGCGGCGCGGACCCGCACCGCCGCCGGCCGGCCGGGAACCGATCGGGGCCACGCCGGTGGTGTGACCGGGCATCATGTTCGGGCTGGGGCGCGCTCCGCCCGGGCGGGGACCGCCCTGGGGACGCGGACCGCCCTGGCCCTGCGGACGGGGGCCGCCCTGGCCCTGGCCCTGCGGACGGGGACCGGCCGGGCCCTGGCCCTGGGGACGGGGCCCGCCCTGGCGCTCGGGACGCCCGGAGCGCATGCCCTGCTGGGCGGCGAACGGGTTGTTGCCGGGACGCGGACCGGCCGGGCGGGGAGCGCCCGGGCGGGGTGCGGCCGAGCCCGGGCGGGGCGCGGTGCCACCGGGGCGCGGCGCGGCGGAGCCCGGACGGGGCGCCCCGCTGCGTCCCATGCCCTGCTGGCTGGCGAACGGGTTGTTGCCCGGGCGCGGACCCGGGGCAGGCGCCTTGGCGCCCGGGGAGGCGGGGCGCTGGGGCGCGGACCGTTCCGGGGTCGAGGACTGCTCGGTGGGCTTCTGCTCGGGCGCCTTCTCGGCGGGCTTCTGCTCGGCGGCCTTCGCGGCGGGCCGCTGCTCGGCGGCCTTCTCCGGTGCCTTCTCGGCGGGCTTGGCGGCAGCCGGGCCCGGGGCGGGCGCGGCGGTGCCGGGCTTGGCGGGCGCGCCGGCCTTCGGCGCGGGCCTGCCGGCCGGTGCCGCGGCAGCCGGAGCGGACTTCTCCGCCTTGCCGGCGAGCGCCGAGCGCAGCTTCTTGGCGACGGGCGGCTCGACGGTCGAGGACGCGCCTCGGACGAACTCACCCAGGGTCTGAAGCGTGGAAATCGCTTCCTTGGACGTTATTCCGAGCTCTTTCGCGAGCTCGTGAACGCGGGGCTTGGCCACTTCTCTCCTGTCTCGGTCCGCACCGAAACAGGCACGAACCACTTATTTTCCGTTGAGGCTCCCGGAGCGTCGGCCGTCGAGGACGGCGCGGGGTCGCGGGAGGCCGTTGGCAGAGCACAACGAAGCACTCATCGCTGGGCACTCATCGGTTTTCCATCGGTTCTCTGACTCGCTTTCCAGTTCTTCACCCGCGTGCGGACGTGGTCACCGGTCCGGTCGGACCGCGCGGGCTGCCGTCCGAAGACGGCTGTGGTCGGCACTCGTGCGCCCGGTCACCGGGCCGCCCTCGTGGACAGCAGGGTGTCCAGCTCGGGGGCGACCGCTTCCGTGTCCACGACCGCCCGGAACGCGCGCCGGAAGGCGCGCCGGCGCAGGGCCGAGTCCAGGCACTCGTGGGAGGGGTGGAGCCAGGCTCCGCGACCGCCGAGGCGACCGGTCCGGTCGACCACGGCCCGGAGGCCGCCGTCGGTCGGTTCGGTCACCACACGTACGAGCTGGTCAGGGTGTTCGGTGGTCCGGCATCCGATGCACGTGCGACGGGAGTCTGCACTCACTCGCTCGGTACTCCTCGTCTCGCGCCGGGACGTCGGGGACGTCCCGTGCGGGCCTGGAGACGGCGCCGGACAGGGACCACCAACGATCTGACCGCTGTCCAGTCTATCCCGGGGACCGCCCTGGGCCGAAACCGGGCGCGCGCGGGATCCCGGGACCGGCCCCGGGGCGGGGGCGCCGGCCCCGGGGCGGGGGCGCCGGCCCCGCCGGGACGGCGTTCAGCGGCGCTCGGCGGCCTTCGACTCGGGGACGATGTCGATCTTCCAGCCGGTGAGCTTCGCGGCGAGGCGGGCGTTCTGGCCCTCTTTGCCGATGGCCAGGGACAGCTGGGTGTCGGGGACGACGGCGCGGGACGAGCGGGCCCGCTCGTCGAGCACGGTCACCCGGGACACCTTGGCCGGGGACAGGGCGTTGGCGATGCAGCGGGCGGGGTCGTCCGACCAGTCGACGATGTCGATCTTCTCGTCGTGCAGCTCGTTCATCACGGCGCGCACGCGGGAGCCCATCTCCCCGATGCAGGCGCCCTTGGCGTTGATCCCGGACTGGGTGGCGCGCACGGCGATCTTCGTGCGGTGCCCGGCCTCGCGGGCGACCGCCATGATCTCCACGGTGCCGTCGGCGATCTCCGGCACCTCCATCTCGAACAGGCGGCGCACCAGGTCCGGGTGGGAGCGGGACAGCGTGATGGACGGGCCCTTCATGCCGCGCTTGACCTCGACGACGAAGGCGCGGATGCGGGCGCCGTGCGGGTACTTCTCGCCGGGGGCCTGCTCGTGCGGGGGCAGCACGCCCTCCACGGTGCCCAGGTCCACCTGGACCATGTGGGGGTTGTGCCCCTGCTGGATCTGCCCGGAGACGATCTCGCCCTCACGGCCCTTGAAGTGGCCCAGGACGGCATCGTCCTCGACGTCGCGCAGCCGCTGCAGGATGACCTGGCGCGCCGTGGAGGCGGCGATCCGCCCGAAGCCGGCCGGGGTGTCGTCGAACTCCCCCACCGCCTCGCCGTCCTCGTCCAGCTCGGGGGCCCAGATGGTGACGTGGCCGGTCCTGCGCTCGATCTCCGCGCGCGCTCCCGGAAGCGCGCCGGCGGTCTTGTGGTACGCCAGCAGGAGGGCCTGCTCGATGGTGGGGATGAGCAGGTCCACGGGGATGTCGCGCTCACGCTCCAGCAGTCGGAGGGTGCTCATATCGATGTCCATGTCCGGCCTTCCTCACCTGTCGACCCCGGGGACGGAGCATCGCGCCGTCGGGGATGACGGGGCGCTGCCACGGGTCGTGCTCGCGCACTCGTCGTCGCACTCGGTTGTCGTCGCACTGCGGACCGCGGCGCCGGTGGGCGCCGCGGCGTCAACGGCACATCTTACACTCGTGCCGGGTCCGGCCGGGTCCGTCAGTCGGTGAACTCGACCTCCACCTTGGCGCGGCGCACGGCGTCGAAGGCCCAGCGCTCCGGGTCGAGCAGCCGGGGCGGCATGCCCTTCTTCACCTGGTGGCTGCGCTGCAGGACCACGCCGTCCGGCTCCACCTCGAGCAGGCGGGCCGTGAACTTCTCGCCCTCCACCGGGGTGACGCGCACCAGCCGGCCGACGGAGCGCCGCCAGTGCCGCGGCGCCGTGAGCTCCCGGGTGGCCCCCGGCGAGGAGACCTCCAGCTCGTAGGCGGAGCCCGGCACGGGGTCCGTGCGGTCCAGGAGGTCGGACACGGCCCGGGAGACCGTGGCGATCCGGTCGATGTCCACGCTGTCGGTGCTGTCCTCCGGGAGGTCCACGAGCACCTGCAGCACGAGACCGGTGCCGGTCGGCTTCAGGGCGACGTCCTCCAGGACGAGCCCCGACTCCTCCACGGCCGGGCCGATCAGCTCGGCCAGCCGCCGGTGGTCGTCGGGTCCGGGGGTGCTGTGCTCGCTCACGGGGTCTCCTCGTGCTGTCGGGACGGCGGGGTCGGTCCTGGAGATCCTATGATGAACGCGGCCCTCCGCTCGCCCCCGCCCGTCCTCCAGGAGCCCCCCGGTGACCGACTCCCGCACGCCCGCGCCCCGGGCGCTCCCGCTGCTGCTGGGCGTCCTGCTCGTGGGCGGCACCGCCGGGGCGTGGTGGCTGGAGTCCGCTCGTCCGGTGCCCCCGGACGAGGTCGTGCGGGCCGACGCGTGGCTGCGCACGGAGGCGATGCTCGGGACCCCGTCCCCGGGTCCGGTGCCCGCCGTGCGGCGGGAGGACGTGCGCGCGGACCTGGCCCGGCAGCTCGAGGCCCTCGGTCCCGCGCCCGACGACCGCACGAGCGCGGCCGCCCGCGCGCAGCGCCCGTCCCCCGCGCCGTCCACGCCGTCCACCGACGACCCCCAGGACGGCGGGGTCGCCGGGGACGCGGGTCGCCGCGAGTTCGGCCCCCGGGCCCCGGGCCG
>NZ_CANMRA010000021.1 GCF_947500125.1 uncultured Kocuria sp.
GTCACCGCACGTCCCCGGCCACGCCGGCGGCCTCGGGCGCCTCGGGCGCCTCCGCGGCGTCCGGCGCCGCCACGGACCCACCGCCCGCCACGGCGCGGCCCGAGCCGACCCCGGCGAACACCTCGGGCCGGCGGCGGCGGAGGAGCTCGCCCCAGAGCAGCCCGGCGAGCCCTGCCGCCAGGATGATCGCCGGCATGACGACGGCCAGGAGGCTGGGCCCCTCGGCCCCGATGAGGACGTCGAAGTTCACCAGGACCAGCAGGAAGACCGCGCCCAGTCCCACCGCGGACAGCCCGGGGGCGATCCAGCGCACCCAGGCGGACTGCCCGTCCGGATCCCGCCGGAAGTGCCCGATGACCGCCAGGGAGGTGATGGCCAGCAGGAAGATCAGCCCGAAGGCGCCCGCGTTGACCAGCCAGGTGAACAGGGTCAGCACCGGGAAGAGCGGACCGAGCTCGGAGCCCTGTCCGGCGATCGCGAAGACCGTCACGAGCACCACGGCGAGCGCGCTCTGCGTGAGCGAGCCCGCCACCGGGGCATGGTTGCGCCGCCCGACGGCACCCAGCCACCGCGGGAGCACGCTCTCGCGGCCCAGCGAGAAGAAGTACCGGGCCACCGCGTTGTGGAAGGCGATGAGCGCGGCGAGCAGGCTGGTGATGAACAGGACCTGGGCGATGTCCGCCAGCAGCACCCCGCCGTGCTCGCCCAGGAACACGAACACGAGGTCCGGCCCGAACTCCTGGGAGGCGGCCACGATCCCGCTCGGGCCGACCCCCACGGCCAGGGCCCACGCGGAGACGGCGTAGAACACCGAGATGATCGCCACCGCCGTGAACGTGGCCCGGGGGACGGCACGCGCCGGGTCCTTGGCCTCCTCGCTGTAGATCGCGGCGGACTCGAAGCCCATGAACGCGGCGATGCCGAAGGACAGCACGGCGCCGATCCCGTAGGTGAAGAACTCGGAGGGCATCAGGGGCTGGGTGCTGAGGCCCTCGGGGGCCACGCCCAGGGAGACCACGTCGACCACGATCACCACGAGGAACTCCAGGGTGACCAGGACCGCGATGACCTTCGCGGAGAGGTCGACCCGGCTGACGCCCAGCAGTCCCACGAGGACGAGCCCGGCGAAGGCCGCCGCCCACCACGGCACCGCGAGGCCCAGGCGCGCCTCCAGGAAGGAGGACAGGACGAAGCCGAAGATCCCGTAGAGCCCGATCTGCATCGCGTTGTAGCTGATGAGGGCGAGCCAGGAGGCCCCGATGCCCTGCCGGGCGCCGAGCCCGTCGGCCACGTAGGCGTAGAAGGCGCCGGCGTTGGTGATCCGCGAGGACATCGCCCCGTAGCCCACGGCGAACAGGGCGAGGATCACCCCGAGGACGAGGAAGCCCAGGGGCACTCCCAGCAGGCCCGTCACGGCGAACGTGGACGGCACGCCGCCGGCGAGGACCGTGAGCGGCGCGGAGGCCGCGATGATGAGGAAGACCAGCGAGGGGACGGTCAGCGTCCGGCGCTCCAGGCCCGTGCTCTCGGTGAGGTGGCCGTGCTCGGCGGGCCGGCTGCGGCGGTTGGCTTCGGTGCTCACGGTTCAGCCCTCGCAGGTGCAGTCGTGGGCGGGACGGACGCCGCCGTGATCGCGGTCCGGGCCGGCGTGGGCGCCCCCCGTGGCGGGCGCCGGTGCGGAGCGGCCGACCTCGGTGTCGCAGCACCGGCCGGCGGCGGTGAGCGTGTCGGGCGGGTGGACACCCCCGAGCTCGGAGGGCGAGGTGGTGAGAGCGGTCTGCTGCACGGTGGTACTCCTTCGGCGGGAACGGATGCGACCCCGGGTGGGAACACGATCAGTGTGAGCCCGGACACACCCCTCCGCAGGGGCTCGGCCGGTTCACTGCACGCGCCGTCAACGGGCGTGCGCGGGCGGTCAAGGGGCCGCGCCCCGGGCGCCGTGGCCTACCGTGGGCCCAGGAGAAGGCCGGTGCGACGGAGAGGACAGCAGTGGAGCGCAACGACGACGCCCGGCACGCGGACCGGCGGCCGGTCGACGAGGCGGAGCAGCTCGGACTGGCGGAGGGGCTCGCGCGCCGGCTCGACCGGCCGATGGGCGTGCTGGGCGTCCTGTTCCTGTTCGTGGTGCTGGGCCAGCTGCTGGCCGAGGACCCCGGGCTCGCAGCTCTCCTCAACGTGGTCGGCTGGCTCTTCTGGGCCGTGTTCGTCGGCGAGTTCCTGCTCCGGGCGTACGTCGCCCGGTTCTCCGCCCGGTTCTGGAAGCGCAACTGGTGGCAGGTGCTGTTCCTGCTGCTGCCCTTCCTGCGCTTCGTCCGCGCCCTGCAGGCCGCCCGGCTGCTCCGGCTCACCCGGCTGACGCGGGCGGGGAGCGTGCTCTCGGCCGGGGTGCGCGGCTCGCGCTCGGCGGGGAAGCTGCTGTCCAGCCGGATCGGCTGGCTCGCGGCGGTCACCGGCGTCGTCGTGCTGGTCTCGAGCCAGCTGCTGTACGTCCTCGGCCACTACGCGGAGTACGGCCCGGCGCTCTCCGACGCGGCGATGTCCACCGTCACGGGCCGGGAGCTCGGGGCGCAGGGCGGCTTCCCCCGGGTGCTGGAGGTGGTGCTGGCGCTCTACTCGGTGGCGGTCTTCGCCACCCTGGCCGGCTCGGTCGGGGCGTACTTCCTCCGGGGCGAGGCCGCGGCCGGCGCCGGGACCGACTCCGGGTCTGAATCCGAGTCCGGGGCCGGGTCCGAATCCGAGTCCGGGGCCGGGTGCGGGTCGAGGTCCGAAGCCGACTCCGGATCCGGGACCGGTTCCCGGTCCGGCTCAGGGACCGGGCACTATGCGGGCCGCGAGAACGCCGAGTAGGCTGGGCCCGACCGAACAGATCAGCAGGCTGTCCATCCGGTCCGGAGCGGACAGCGCTGGGAATGGAGGATCGATGAAGGCTCTGACATGGCAGGGAAAGCGCTCGGTGAGCGTCGAGGAGGTCCCGGATCCGCAGATCCAGGAGCCCACGGACGCGATCGTCCGGATCACCTCGAGCGGGATCTGCGGGTCGGACCTGCACCTGTACGAGGTGCTGGGCCCGTTCATGGACAAGGGCGACGTCGTCGGCCACGAACCGATGGGCATCGTGGAGGAGGTCGGCTCGACCGTCACGAACATCAAGGCCGGGGACCGTGTGGTGATCCCGTTCAACATCTCCTGCGGGCGCTGCTTCATGTGCAATCAGGGGCTGCAGTCGCAGTGCGAGACCACCCAGGTCCGGGAGTACAACAGCGGGTGCGCCATCTACGGCTACTCCCGCATGTACGGTTCAGTGCCGGGCGGGCAGGCGGAGTACCTGCGGGTGCCGCACGCCGACTACGGACCCATCAAGGTCCCCGAGACCGGTGAGGACGAGCGGTACCTGTACCTCTCCGACGTGGTGCCCACCGCGTGGCAGGCCGTGAAGTACGCCGCGCCCCCGGAGGGCGGCTCCCTGGCCGTGCTGGGCCTGGGACCGATCGGCCAGATGTCCGCCCGGATCGGCCGGCACCTGGGCTACCGCGTGTTCGCGGTGGACCCGGTCGCCGAGCGCCGGGCCATGGCCGAGCGCCACGGCATCGAGACGCTGGACTCCTCGGGCGAGGTGGCGGAGCGGCTGAAGGACCTCACGGACGGCCGCGGCCCGGACTCCGTGGTGGACGCGGTCGGGATGGAGGCGCACGGCTCCCCCGTGGCCGGGCTGGCCCACGCGGCGGTGGGGCTGCTGCCGTCCCCGCTGGGCCGCAAGGCGATGGAGACGGCCGGGGTGGACAAGCTCGACGCCGTTCACACCGCCATCGACGCCGTCCGGCGCGGCGGCACGATCTCGCTCAGCGGCGTGTACGGCGGCACCAAGAGCCCGCTGCCGCTGCTGACGATGTTCGACAAGCAGCTCCAGATGCGCATGGGCCAGTGCAACGTGAAGCGCTGGATCGATGACCTGCTCCCGCTCGTGGACGACCCGTCGGACCCGCTGGGCGTCCTCGACCTGGCGACCCACCAGGTGCCGCTGGCGCAGGCGCCGGAGATGTACGAGAAGTTCCAGAAGAAGGAGGACGGCTGCATCAAGGTGGTGCTCAAGCCGTAGCCCCGCCCACCGCGGACGTGCCGCCGGCCCCCGCCCCTCGAGAGGGACGGGGGCCGGCGCGCGCTCGGCCGACCGCGCTCAGCCGACCGTGATGTGCACCCGCGCCGGGCGCAGGGCGTCGAGATCGCCGTCCAGGGCCAGGGCGGGCGTGGACGAGCCGAGGGCGGCGTCCGGGACGCCGTGCACCGCCATGCGCAGGGCGAGCTCCGTGATCAGCCACGGGGTGGTGCCGTAGCCGGGGTTGCCCTGCGCCTCCAGCACGGCGGGGAAGCTGCTCCCCTCGTGGGTGGTGAACGCGCCGCGGGTCGTCCACGACCAGCCGGTGCGCACGTCGCCCACCGGCCCCGTCCCGACCTGCGGCAGGACCCGCGCCAGGACGCCGGCGAGCCGCGCGCGCACCGGGTGCGGCAGACCGGCGGCGAGCCCGGCGAGCGCCTGGAAGACGGCCACCGCCTCCGCCGCGACGAAGCGCCCGGCTCCTCGGAGCCCGCCCGAGCGGCCCACGGCCATGGCCTCGCGGAAGGCCACGGGGTGGGCGGCGGCCCCCGGAACGGGGCTGAGGGCCTGGGTGCGGTGCACCACCGGGGGGTTGATCGCCGCGAGCGGGCTCATGGGCGCGAGCACCCGGCCCTCGGCGGTCCGGGCGCGCAGGCGCAGCGGGCTGAAGGCGCGGACGGCGTCGGGATCCGCGGCGGTCCCGCTGCCCGGCGCGGGGTCCGGCAGCCGGGCGGCGACGTCCCCGGTGCGCGCGGGATCGGGGTCCCGCAGCACCTCGACGAGGCTCTGCACGGTCCCGCCCGAGACCGACTCCGAGAAGCCGGCTCCCGGCGGGGTGCGCACGGAGGTCACGAGGTCCGCGGTGCGCAGGGTCTCGCCCCGGGCGGCGGCGTGCCGGCGGGCGGCGTCGACGAGGACGTCGGCGGGCAGGGCCTCGAAGCCCGCCGTGTGCACCAGGGCGACCCCGGCGGCCCGCGCCGTCTCGTGCAGGTCCCGGTCCGTCCGGTGGACCAGCTGGGCCTCGCCCGTCACGTCGACGTAGTGGGTGCCCTCCGCGAGGCACGCGGCGAGCACCGGGGGCGCCAGCCGCGTGTAGGGCCCGGCGAGGTCGACGAGCACGTCGACCCGGCGGACGAACGCGCGCAGGGACTCGGGGTCCGCGATGTCGGCGTGCACGACCTCGGGGACGGGGAGGTCCCGTTCGGCGCACAGGGCGCGCACGCGCTCGGGGTCCCGGGCGCCGACGACGACGTCCGCTCCCGCCTCGGGCGCCCGCGCCAGGAGATGGGCCAGCGCCACGCGCCCGGTGATGCCGGTGGCGCCCAGGAGGCCCACGACGGGCCGGGAGTTCCGATGGGGTTCCATCCGGCCACTCTAGGGGACCGGTCGGTCCGCCGGCCGGGACCGGGGACGCCCTGGACACCGCACCGCCCCTGGTGGCGGTCAGGTCCGGGGCCTACCGTGGTGGTCGAGGACCCGCGTCCGCGACCCGGGCTCCTCGACCGACCTCCTCGCCCCGAGCCCTTCGTCCCGTGGCACTCGAGAAAGGCCCCGCCGTGACCGCCTCTCCTTCCTCCCCCGCCGGCGCCCGCCGCACCGATCCCCGGCCCACCACCGCGGACCGCGTCCGTCAGGTCGTGGTCACCGTCAGCGAGATCGCGTGCCTCCTGGGCACCCTCGTGGGGATCGGCATCTTCGGCACCCGGGTCGAGGAGTCCTCCGGCGGCAGCCTCTCCGCGGACGCCACGCTGCTCGCACCGGCCGGCACGGCGTTCTCGATCTGGTCGGTGATCTACCTGGGGCTGTTCGCCTACACCGTCTGGCAGTGGCTGCCGTCGCGGACCACCGACCCCCGGGCCCGGGCCACGGGCTGGCTCGCGGCGGCGTCCATGCTCCTCAACGCCGGCTGGCTGCTGGTCACGCAGCAGGGCTGGATCTGGGCCAGCGTCGGGGTCATCGTCGCCCTGGTCCTGGTCCTGGGTCTGCTGGTGGACCGCCTGACGCGCGTTCCGGGCCGGCGCGGCCCGCTGGACCTCGTCGTGGTGGACGGCACCTTCGGGCTGTACCTGGGCTGGGTGTCCGTGGCGACGGCGGCCAACGTGGCGGCCGCCCTCGTGGCGTCGGGCGTGCCGCAGGAGGGACGGGGCGCCGAGTGGATCGGCGTCGTCGTCGTGCTCGTGCTCGCCGCGGTCGTCGCGGCCGTCCAGCGGCGGGTCGGCGGCCGCTGGGCCGTGGCGGCCGCCTCCGCGTGGGGGCTGTCCTGGATCGCGGTCGGCCGGGCCACGGACGAGCCGCGGTCCATGCTCCTGGCCTGGGGCGCGGCCGCGGCGGCCATCCTGGTGGTGCTGGCCACGGCGTCCTTCCGCCGGCGCGCCGGCGCCGATCTGCCCGCGGCCGATCAGCCGCGCAGCCGCCGGAGCGCCCGCACGGCCGCGTCCCCGTAGCCGCCGCCGAATCGGACGGCGTGCACGAGCAGCGGCGGCAGCTGGTACCACGGCACGCGGTCCTGCCAGCCGGGCGCGAGCGGGTGCTCGGCGTCGTAGGCGGCCAGGCACTCCTCGCCGAAGCCGCCGAAGAGCAGCATCATCGCGATGTCGACCTCGCGGTGTCCCCAGTACGCCGACGGGTCGATCAGCCAGTTCCGCCCGGCGGCGTCCACGAGCCGGTTCCCGGCCCACAGGTCGCCGTGCACGAGGGTGGGCGGCTCCGGCGGCCCGGCGAGCTCCTGGGCCCGCGGGGCGAGCTCCTCGAGCAGGTCAGCGGCGCGGGGGTCGATCCGGCCGGACTCGACCGCGTCCCGCAGGAGCGGACGGATCCGCCGGTCGAGCAGGAACGCCGCCCAGTCCTGGGTCGGGGACAGGTCCACCGCGAAGGACCCGATCCTCCCGGGCAGCTCGGGGTCCAGCCCCCCGAAGGCCCCGCCCTGCGCACGGTGCAGCGCCGCGAGCCCGCGCCCGCACTCCTCCTCGGTCCCCGGCGGACGCCGGCCCGGGGCCTCCTCGATCCACTCCAGGACGATGCCGTCCTCCGTCCACCGCAGGACCTCCGGCACCCCGAGGAACTGCGGGGCGTGCTCCCGCAGGGCGTGCAGGCCGGCGACCTCCGCCGCCATCATCCCGGCGGGCGGGTCCGCCATCGTCTTCACGAACAGGGATCCCTGCGCGGTCTCCAGGAAGGCCGACGCGGTGTCGCCGCCACCGAGAGGGGTGGCCCGTTCCACGCCGAGGCCGTCGGTGAGGTCCTGCGGCAGGTCGGCCGCCCGGTCGGAGGTGCTCATGCCGTCCCTTCTCCTTCTCGCTGCTCCGCTCTGCTGTTCCGCTCTGCTGCTCCGTGCTGCTCCGCGCTACTCCTCGGCACGGGCTCGGGCGCCGGCCTCGACGTCGGCCCGCGCGCGCCCCCGCACCACGGCGTCGACGGCGCGGATGAACCCGAGGTGGCTGAACGCCTGCGGAAAGTTCCCGGCGAGCCGCCCGCCGGCGGGATCGTACTCCTCCGCGTAGAGGCCGAGGTCGTTGGCGTAGCCGACGAGCTGCTCCAGGAGCTCACCGGCGTCGTCCATCCGGCCGCTGCGGGCGTACTGCTCCACGAGCCAGAACGTGCAGATGAGGAACGGGTACTCGTCCCCCTCGAGACCGTCCAGGCCGGAGGCGGTCCGGTAGCGGTGCACCAGCCCGTGCGCGCCCCGCAGGTCCCGCTCGATCCGGGCCACGGTGCCGAGCATCCGCGGGTCGTCGTAGGCAACGAAGCCCGTGTGCGGCAGCTGCAGCAGCGAGGCGTCCACCTCGGAGTTCTCGTACGTCTGCGTGAACGTGTTCAGCTCCGCGTCGAAGCCGTGCTCCATGATCTCGGCGCACAGCCGGTCCCGCAGGTCCCGCCACCGCTGCACCGGACCGGAGAGCCCGTGCTCCTCGACGGCGCGCACGCCCTGGTCGAAGGCCGCCCACATCATGGCGCGCCCGTGCACGAAGAACGCCGAGGGCCCGCGCATCTCCCAGATCCCGTGGCCGGCCCGGTCGAAGTTGCGCTCGCAGAAGAGCAGCAGGTTCTTCTGCAGTCCCCACGACCACCGGTCCTCCGCCACGCCGGCGTCCCGGAGGGCGGCGAGCGCGAGCATGACCTCCCCGACGACGTCCGCCTGGTACTGGCCCACGGCGCCGTTGCCGATCCGCACGGGGGTCGAGTCCTCGTACCCGCCGAGGTGGCCCAGCTCGCTCTCGGGCAGCCGGCGCTCCCCCGCCAGGCCGTACATGATCTGGATCTGGCCGGGGTCCCCGGCCACGGCCCGCAGCAGCCAGTTGCGCCAGTGCAGGGCGCCGTCGGTGAAGTCGTGGGCGACGAGCACCTCGATGGTCAGGGCGGCGTCCCGGAGCCAGGTGTAGCGGTAGTCCCAGTTGCGACTGCCCCCGAACTCTTCGGGCAGCGAGGTGGTGGGGGCCGCGACGATCCCTCCGGTGCCGCGGTGGGTGAGGGCCCTGAGCACGAGCAGCGAGCGCAGGACCGCCTGCTCGTGGCGCTTGTGGGTGCTCACGTGGGAGGACCACTCGGTCCAGAAGGACACCGCCCGGTCGAGGGCGACGGCGGGGTCCACGGGGGTGGGCAGGTCGTGGTGGGACTCGTACCAGGTCAGCACCCAGTCGAGGGACTCCCCCGCCGAGAGCGCGAAGCGTCCGCCGAGCCGGTCGGCGACAGCGCCCTCCTCCTCATCGGAGCGCCCCGGCTCCTCCGGGCCGGCGTCCTCGAGCGGGTCGACGCGCGGGAAGTCCTCGGGGTGCAGGATCGGCCCCGTCAGGAGCAGGGCGTCCGGACCCGCGATGGAGAGCTGCCCGCACGTGCCGTCGCCGTCGACGTCGACCCGCCGTGTCCAGGGCAGGGCGCGCCCGTAGTCGAAGCGGATCCGCAGGTCGTGCTCCACCTCGACCGTCCCCGAGACGCACTCGACCCGCCGGACGAGGTCGGCGTGGTCCGGGTGGTCGTCCCGGGCCGCCACCGGGGGCAGGAAGTCGGTCACCACGACGGTCCCGGTGGGGGTGCGCCACGTCGTCTCGAGCACGAAGGTGCGGGGGAGGTAGCGGCGCGAGGTGACCTCGCCGTCGACGGCGGAGAGCTTCCAGCGCCCGTCCTCCGGCGCGCCCAGCAGGGCCGCGAAGACGGACGGCGAGTCGAAGCGGGGGAAGCACAGCCAGTCGACGCTGCCGTCCCGGGACACGAGAGGCCCGGTGTGCAGGTCGGACAGCAGCGCGTAGTCCTCCAGGGGGGTGGACGGGGGCCGGATCGCGTCGTCGCTCATCCCCCCATTGAACCAGCCGGTGCCGTCCGGCCCGCGGACACGGCCAGATCGTGGGCGAGGACGGCGAGTTCGAGCAGCAGCCGGCCGCGCGGTTCCTGCGGACTGCACCCGGTCAGTTCCACGAGCCGGCGACTGCGGTAGATCACGGTGTTGCGGTGGCAGAACAGCTCCTCGGCCGCTGACGTCGCCGAACCGCTGTGCCGCAGCAGCGCCCGCAGCGTGTCCAGCAGCGTGGTGCGCTGGTGGGCCGGCAGGGCGAGGACGGGGGACAGGACGTGCTCGACGATCATCGAGCCCACCTCCGGGCCGGTCTCGAGCAGCAGCTCCGGCAGGCGGGCCGAGGCCCACACGAGCTGCCGCGTCCCGGCCGGCAGGGTGGCGGCGGCCCGGGCGGCCAGTCGGAAGGCGGTCGCGGTGTCCGCCATGCCCTGCCTGGCCAGGGCGACACCCACCCGGCCCTCGACGGCAGGGCGCAGCAGGTCGCTCAACCACGCCTCGTCGGCGCCCTGCATGGCGACCACTCCGTAGAGCGCGCCGTCCCGCACGCCCCACCGGGAGGTCCCGCCCATCCGCTCGACCCGGTCCTCCGGGTGGTGCAGAGGCTCGCTGTGCGGGTCCTCCATCACAGCGACGACGCAGGCGACCGAGGCGTCGGCGCGGATCCCGAGGATCTGCTCGGCCTGTCCGGCGAACTCCGGATCGGCGGCCCGGCCCTCGAGCAGCCCCGCCAGGTAGTTCTCCTGCCGGCGCAGGTCCCGAAGCTCCCGCCGCGAGGTCTCGCGCCGGTAGGCCTCGCTCATGACCTCGCTCTGCACGCCGAGGTCGTGCCACAGCCGGTGGCCGGCGGCGACGAGCTCCTCGGCGGTGATCTCCGCCCGGCCGTCGCGCACCCGGTCGGTCATCGCTTCCCAGAGCAGCAGGTTGCCGGTGGTGTAGGCGGACAGCACCGCCTCCAGCGGGACGCCCTGACGGGCCCGCTCGATTCCCGTGGCACGCCAGACGTCGACCGCACGGGCCACGCCTCCGTCATCGTCCGCGCGTCCGGCGAGGGTGCGCAGACCTCGGCCGACGTGCTCCCGGGTGCTCCGGCGCAGCAGCGCCTGCAGCTCCGGGGTGGACCAGCCGCCACCGGCCGGGCTCTTGGCGAGCAGCACGGCGGTGATCCCGTCGGCGATCCGGTCGACGTCCTCCAGCATCCCCGTCCAGGCGCGGCGCAGCCGGTCCTGCCCGCCCCGCTGCGCCGGACCGTGTGCCTCGCTGTGCTCCATCGCTCTACGATCGCACGCAGTGCACAGTCCGGACCACGGCACGGCGCCCGTTGCACAACGATTCTTGTGCGCCGTGCCCATGTACCCGCTGTGATCCGAGGCACAGGATGGGGCTCTGAGCGATGATGCCCGCCCGATCCCAGGAGCACCCCATGACCCAGACCGCCACCGCCCCCCGGTCCTCCGTGCTGGAGGATCACGACATCTACCGGCTCGACGCCCGCCTCACCGCGGAGGAGGTCGCGATCCGCGACAAGGTCCGCGCCTTCGTCGACGAGGAGGTCCGGCCCGTCATCAACGACTACTGGGAGCGGGCGGAGTTCCCTTTCGAGCTGGTCCCGAAGCTCGCGGAGCTCGGTGTGGCCGGCACGGTCATCCAGGGCCACGGCTGCCCGGGGATGAGCCGGATGGCCGGCGCCCAGGTCTCGCTGGAACTGGCCCGCGGCGACGGCTCGATCAACACCTTCTTCGGGGTGCACTCCGGCCTGGCCATGGGCTCGATCAACGCCATGGGCTCCGAGGAGCAGAAGCAGCGGTGGCTGCCGGCCATGGCCCGGTTCGAGCGGATCGGGGCGTTCGCGCTCACCGAGCCGAACCACGGCTCCGACTCCGTGGCCCTCGAGACGACCGCCCGCCGCGAGGGGGACACCTGGGTGCTCGACGGCGCGAAGCGGTGGATCGGCAACGCCTCCTACGCCCACGTGGTGGTCGTCTACGCCCGGGACGCCGAGGACGGCCAGGTGAAGGCCTTCGTCCTGGAGCGCGAGCCGGACGAGGAGTTCCCCGCCGGGTTCCGGCCCACGGTGATCACCGGCAAGATCGGCAAGCGCGCGATCCTGCAGCCGGACATCGTCATCGAGGGCCTGCGCATCCCCGAGGCGAACCGTCTCCAGCACTGCGACTCCTTCAAGGACGTCAACAAGGTCCTCAACGCCACCCGCGGCGGCGTGGCGTGGGAGGCGCTCGGACACGCCGTCGCCGCCTACGAGATCGCCGTCCGGTACGCGGGCGAGCGCCTGCAGTTCGGGCGGACGATCGGCAGCTACCAGCTCGTGCAGAACAACCTCGCGAACATGCTCGCCGAGACCACTGCGATCAAGCTGATCTGCTTCCGGCTCGTCGAGCTCCAGGACGAGGGCGCCCTCACGGGCCCCATGGCCTCCCTCGCCAAGCTCACCGCGGCGAAGAAGGCCCGCTGGGTGGTCTCGACCGCCCGCGACATCCTGGGCGGCAACGGGCTCCTGCTCGAGAACGAGGTCGCGCGCCACCTCACCGACATGGAGGTGGTCTACACGTACGAGGGCACCGACTCCATGCAGTCCCTCATCGTCGGCCGGGCGATCACCGGCGTCTCGGCCTTCGCCTGATCAGCCGCACCAGCACCGCACCCGCACCCGCACCCGCACCCGCCACCACCGGAAGGAACACCATGCCCGAAGCTGTCATCGTCTCCGCCGTCCGCTCCCCCATCGGCCGCGCCCGGAAGGGCTCCCTGCGCGAGATGCGCGCCGACGACATGGCGGCCCAGATGGTCCGCGCGGCCCTGGCCGAGGTCCCCGCGCTGGACCCCTCGGAGATCGACGACCTGATCCTGGGCTGCGGGGTCCCCGAGGCGGAGTCCGGCCAGAACCTCGGCCGCGTCGTGGCCGTCCGCGCCGGCCTCGACGACGTCCCGGGGACCACGATCACCCGCTTCTGCTCCTCCAGCCTGCAGACCACCCGGATGGCGATGCACGCCATCCGGGCCGGCGAGGGGGACGTGTTCGTCTCGGCCGGGGTGGAGGCCACGAGCCGCCTCGGCCGGGGCCGCTCGGACGAGGACACGCGCAACCCGTACTTCCGGGAGGCCTGGGAGCGCTCCGCCCGCCGGGCGGCGGGCGGAGCCGGGACCTGGCAGGACCCCCGCGCCGACGGCGGGGTCCCGGACATCTACATCGCCATGGGCCAGACCGCGGAGAACGTGGCGCAGCTGCGCGGCGTGTCCCGGCAGGCGCAGGACGCCTACGCGGTGCGCTCGCAGAACCGCGCGGAGCAGGCCCGGGACTCCGGGTTCTGGGACCGGGAGATCGCCCCCCTCACGCTGCCGGACGGCACGCGCGTGACGCAGGACGACAGCCCCCGGGCCGGCACCACCCTCGAGGCGGTCTCCCAGCTGAGCCCGGTGTTCCGCCCCGACGGCACGGTCACCGCCGGCAACGCGTGCCCCATGAACGACGGCGCCGCCGCGCTCGTGGTCATGAGCGACACCCGGGCGAAGGAGCTCGGGCTCACCCCGCTCGCCCGCATCGTCTCGACCGGGCTGACCGCGCTCTCGCCCGAGATCATGGGCATGGGCCCCGTCGAGGCGTCCCGGCAGGCGCTCGCCCGGGCCGGGATGAGCATCGGCGACGTGGACCTCGTCGAGCTCAACGAGGCCTTCGCGGCCCAGGTGCTGCCGTCCGCCGAGGATCTCGGCGTCCCGGAGGACAGGCTCAACGTCAACGGCGGGGCCATCGCGCTCGGCCACCCGTGGGGCATGACCGGCGCCCGGATCACGGCCACGCTGCTGAACTCCCTGCGACAGCACGACAAGCAGATCGGTCTGGAGACGATGTGCGTGGGCGGCGGTCAGGGCATGGCCATGATCGTGGAACGGCTCTCGTGAACGACACCGCAGGCCACCGCGGCCGACGCCTCCTGGATCACGGGCCGCTCCCTCGTGCTCGACGGCAGGTCCGGGCTCACCGGCCCGCTCTGACAGCACCGCACCCGCTCGACCACCTCGCCCCACGTGACGCACCTCGACCCACCTGACCCACCTGACCCACCGGAGGAACCATGACCACGAACCAGCGCACCGCCGTCGTCACCGGCGCGGCCCGCGGCATCGGTGCCGCGCTCGCTCAGCGGCTCGCCGCCGACGGGATGGCCGTCGCGGCCGTCGACCTCTCCGCGGACGCGTGCTCCGACGTCGTCGGCGCGATCCGCTCGGCCGGGGGAACGGCCCGGGCCTACGCCGCGGACGTCGCCGACGAGACCTCCGTCACCGAGCTCGTCGACTCCGTGGCCGCCGAGCTGGGCCCGCCCACCGTCCTCGTCAACAACGCCGGCGTGCTGCGGGACAACCTGCTGTTCCGGATGAGCGCCGACGACTGGGACACCGTGATGAACGTGCACCTGCGCGGCCACTTCCTCATGTCCCGCGCCGTGCAGGCGCACATGACCGAGCAGGGCTGGGGCCGGATCGTGAACATCTCCTCCACCTCGGCCCTGGGCAACCGCGGCCAGGCCAACTACGCCGCCGCCAAGGCCGGGATCCAGGGCTTCACGAAGACCCTGGCGATCGAGCTCGGGAAGTTCGGCGTCACGGTCAACGCCATCGCGCCGGGGCTCATCGAGACCGCGATGACGCGGGCGACCGCCGAGCGCATGGGCGTGGGCTACGAACAGTTCGTGGAGAACGCCGCCCGGCAGATCCCCGTCGCCCGGACGGGCACGCCGGAGGACATCGCCGCGGCGGCGTCCTTCTTCGTGCGCGAGGACGCGTCGTTCGTCTCCGGCCAGGTGCTCTACGTCGCCGGCGGCCCCCGCGCCTGACCCCCCTTCCCTTCCGACCGCAGGAGACACCACGATGCAGAACTTCACCGGGATCGACGACTACGCCGGGGCGCTGGGCGCGCACCTCGGCCACAGCGAGTGGCGGACGGTCACGCAGGAGCAGGTGGACCTCTTCGCCGAGGCCACCGACGACCACCAGTGGATCCACACGGACCCGGAGCGCGCGCGGTCCGGTCCCTTCGGGGGACCCATCGCGCACGGATTCCTCACCCTCTCGCTGCTCCCCGCTCTGCTGCGGGAGGTCTACCGCGTCGAGGGCCTGTCGATGGTCGTCAACTACGGCTCCAACAAGGTCCGCTTCCCCCGCCCGGTGCCGGTCGGCTGCCGGGTCCGGGCCGGCGCGGAGCTGATCGAGCTCGAACGGGGCCCGCAGGGAGCGCAGTCCACCGTCCGGGTCACGGTCGAGGTCGAGGACAGCGACAAGCCCGCCTGCGTCGCCGAGATCGTCTCGTTGCTGCGCAGCTGAGCCGGTCCGCCCCCAGAACGCCGGGAGATCGCCCCGCCGGCGAGCGCCCGAGAAGGAGAGATCCATGAGCTTCAACCTGTCCGTGATGCTGCGCGAGACGGCCGCGACCTCCCCCGGGAGGACCTGCATGGTGCTCGGGGAGCGGCGCTGGACCTTCCGGGAGGTCGACGCCGCGGCGGACCTCGTGGCCGCGAACCTCCGGGCCCTCGGCCTGGAACCCGGCGCCACGATCGGCGTCCAGCTCCCGAACGTCCCGCAGTTCCTCTTCGCCTACTACGGCCTCGTCCGCGCCGGCTACGTCATGGTGCCCATGAACCCGCTGCTGACCGCGCGGGAGATGGCCTTCCAGCTGAGGAACTCGGACTGCCGGCTGCTCGTGACCACAGACCTGGTGGCGGTTGAGGCCCTCGAGGCGGCCCGCGAGACCGGCGACGTCGCGGTGTACGTGGTCGACACCGGGTCGAGGTCGCGGCCCGAGGGCACCGCCGACTTCGCCGAGCTCCTCGCCCCCCGCGCCCCCGTGGAGGCGGCGACGACGAACGCGGACGACACCGCGGTGATCATCTACACGAGCGGGACCACCGGCACCCCCAAGGGCGCCGAGCTCACCCACTTCGGGATCTACATGAACTCGACCGCGTCGACCGAGCGCGTGGGGATCGGCCCCGACGACACGACGCTGGCCATCCTGCCGTTCTTCCACGTGTACGGGCTCACGAGCGTGCTCAACATCGCGGTGCGCTTCGGCGTTCCCATGGTCCTGCTCCCCCGCTTCGCCCCGGCCGCGGCCATGGACCTCATCGAGCAGCACCGGGTGGTGCGCTTCTCCGCCGTGCCCACCATGCTGATCGCCATGCTCGAGGCCGGCACCGCCGGGCGGGACCTGTCCAGCGTGGAGCGCGTCACCTCGGGCGGCGCCGCGCTGCCGGGCGAGACGCTGCACCGTTTCGAGGCGGAGTTCCCGAACGCGACGGTGCTCGAGGGCTACGGCCTGTCGGAGTCCACGAGCTCCGTCTCGGTCAACGTCTCCCGGGAGGAGCGCAGGCCGCTGTCGATCGGCAGACCCCTGTGGGGCACCGAGTGCCGTGTCGTGGGCGCCGACGACGAGGTGCTGCCGCGGGGTCCGGAGCACGTGGGCGAGCTGCTCTACCGCGGTCCGACGATCATGAAGGGCTACTACCGGGATCCGGTGGCCACGGCCGCCGCTCTGCGTGATGGCTGGCTGCGGACCGGGGACATGGGCTGGATGGACGAGGACGGCTTCGTCTTCGTCGTCGACCGCAAGAAGGAGCTCATCATCCGCGGCGGGTACAACGTCTACCCCCGCGAGGTCGAGGAGGTCATCGCCGCGCACCCCGCCGTCTCGGAGGTCGCGGTCGTCGGCAGGCCCCACCCCCGGCACGGTCAGGAGATCGTGGCGGTGATCAGCGCCCGGCCGGGCACGAGCGTGACCTCCGAGGAGATCGTCGAGCACGCGAAGCGCTCCCTCGCCGCCTACAAGTACCCACGGGAGGTGCACGTCGTCGGGGACCTGCCGAAGACGGCCACTGGCAAGATCCTCAAGCGGGAGATCGCGCGGGACGTCACCGCCGGGACCACGCAGCAGGTCTGAGCGCCCGGTCCCGGGGTACCGTGCTGACATGACGAGCATCAGGACCCTGATCATCCTCGGCGCCACCGGCGACCTCACGTCCCGCCTGCTCCTACCGGGCCTGGGCACGCTCCTGAGCTCCGCACCGGAGCTGCGGATCGACGTCGTCGGCTCCTCGCGCGAGCCCGCGGAGGGCTGGGAACAGGTCGTGGCGGAGGCCTTCGACTCCGTCGGCGCGTCCGGACCCGCCGCCGCGCACACGCGGGAGAGCGCCCGCTACGTGGCGGGCGACGTCACCGACGCCGGGGACCTCGAGCGCCTGCTCGACGCCGTGGAGGGCCCCGTGTGCCTGTACTTCGCCCTGCCCCCTGCGGTCACCGCGAAGGCGTGCGAGGTCATGGCCGGGCTGGAGCTGCCGGAGGACCTGGTCCTGGCCCTCGAGAAGCCGATCGGCTCCGACACGGAGACCGCCGGGGAGCTGAACCGGCTCGTGGGCCGGCTCGTCCCGGAGGAGCGGACCTTCCGGGTGGACCACTTCCTGGGCATGCCGGCGGTGCTCAACTTCGTGGGGCTGCGCTTCGCCAACCGGCTGCTGGAGCCGCTCATGAGCCGGGAGCACGTCGAGTCCGTGGAGATCGTCTTCGACGAGACCCTGGGCCTCGAGGGCCGCGCGGGGTTCTACGACGCCACGGGGGCGCTGCGGGACATGGTCCAGTCCCACCTGCTGCAGGTCATGGCCCTGGTCATGATGGAACCGCCGTCCTCGTTCGACCAGGTGGAGATCCCCACCCTCACCAGCCACGTGCTGCGGGCCGCGAAGCTCTGGGAGGGCGACGTCGAGAGGGCCGCGACCCGGGGCCGCTACACCGCCGGCAGCGTGGAGGGCCGTGCCCTGCCCGACTACACGGCCGAGGAGGGGGTGGACCCGGAGCGCGGGACGGAGACGTTCGCGCAGGTGGTCCTCGAGGTCGACACGTGGCGCTGGAACGGCGTGCCGGTCACGCTGCGCTCGGGCAAGGCGGTGGGCAACCCCCGCCAGGAGATCGCCGTCACGTTCCGCCGTCCGCCGCACGACTACGAGCAGCTGCCCCGCTCCGGGGACGTCGCGCCGAACGTCCTGCGGATGGGCCTCGAGGAGGAGCAGCTGAGCCTGGAGCTGAACGTGGGCGGCCCCTTCGACTCCCGCGGGATGACGCGGGTGACGCTCTCGTCCGGGATGGCCCGGCCGGGCCTGACCGCCTACGGCAGCGTGCTGCGGGGCATCCTGGAGGGCGACCACACCTTCAGTGTCCGCGGGGACGCGGCGGAGCAGGGGTGGCGCATCGTCGAGGAGGTGCTGGCCGCCTTCGAGGACGGCCGGGTCCCGCTGCTCGAGTACCCGGCCGGCAGCTCCGGCCCGGTCTGAGGGGTGGCGCCGGCCGGAGCGCGGCCGGCGCCGCAGCGCGCCGTCGTCGGGATCCCCGTCGGGCTCCGCGCCCGGGCCCCCGCCGAGCGCTCCGCCCGGATCCCCGGCGAGCTCCCGCCCGCGCCCCCCTGCCGAGCGCTCCGCCCGGGCCCCCGCCGGAGCTCCCTGCCCGGATCCCCGTCGAGATCCCGCCCGGCTCCCCCGCCGAGATCCGGCGGGGGGCCGGGCTGACCGCGGGGTCGTCCCGGCCCCCCAGGGGTCAGAGGTCGCCGATCGCGGAGCCGAGCAGGCGGACCGGCTCGAAGGCCTCCGCGTTGGTGTTCTTCGCCTGCGCCCCGCGGAAGGCCGCCATCCCGCGGACCCGCCCGGGGGTCATGTACGGCTTGCCGGCCTGGTCCCGGTGCGAGAGCACGGCCTCGACCTTGACGTCCACGTAGCCGTCGATGTCCACGAACACGGACGGGTCGAAGTCGCGGGTCACCGACGGGGACTCGAAGCACAGGATCGAGTGGTGGGCCCTCGCCGCGCGCAGGGTGGCCTGGTGCACCGCGTAGTGGTCCTGGTGCTGGTCGTGGGCGGAGTGGGTGAAGATCACGTCCGGCTCGAACTCCCGGATCGCGGCCTCGATGGCCCGGACCATGTCGTTGCTGACGGTCTCGAGCTTCGTGTCCGGGAAGTCGTGCACCCGCAGCCCCGAGAGCCCCAGGAACGAGGCCCCGCGCTGGGCCTCGGCCGGACGCAGCCCCGCGTTGCCGCCGACCTCGCCGGAGCTCATGACCAGGCCGCGGACCTCGTGACCGGTGTCCACCAGCTTGGCCAGGGTCGCCCCGCAGGCGAGCTCGAGGTCGTCCGGGTGCGCCCCCACGGCCAGCACCCTCCGGCGCTCGACCACGGTGGTGGCGGGGATCCGCCGCTCGGCGATGACGAAGCCGAAGGTTCCGGTGGCGACCAGGGTCGCCACCGCGATCGCGTCGCAGACCAGGGTCACGGGCATGATGGTGGCGCACCACAGGTTGAGCAGCAGCAGCACCGAGTAGACGATGACGATGGCCCGGCGCAGCGTCCTGGCGCCGGCGATGAACCGCTTGTGTCGCGTGTAGGCGGCGTTCGACAGGACGTAGACGAGGACGACGGTGCTCAGCAGAGCACCCACGACGGATGGCAGCATGTTTCCCCCCAGAGAAGATCGGCCCGGCCCGGATGCTCCTTCGCTCCGGGTCGCGGACGCCACCGGCCCCCCGACCGGTTCGACGTCCGCCCGTCCGCGGTGGTGGCCACCGAAGGAACGGGTATGGATCAGTTTGCATGAGGAAACAGCTTTTTGCATCTGTTAATGGGCGTTCGGGCGACCCCACATCCGCCCACAGGCACGCCCTCCTGCCCGGCGGGGACGGAGGAGGTCTCCGGGCCGCTGTCGGCGAACTCCCCTGATTTTTTAGTCAGCCTGCTTTTCTGTTCGTGTGGATCGTGTGAGACTGGGGCTTCGAGCACCACATCCGAACGAGCTAACGAAAGAGGTTGTCCCATGCTCAGCACGCTCCAGGACTTCGGCATCCGCAGCGAGCACGCCTACACGGCGGGCTTCGTGTCCATCGGCCTGTCCTTCGCCTCCTGGGCGATCGACCTCGGCAAGTCCAAGGACAAGGCCCAGGCCGACCGCTGGGGTCTGTTCGTGGGCGAGTGGGCCCCGACCTTCTTCGCCCTCGGCGTCGCCCTGAAGCTCGAGGAGACGACCGGCGGCAAGAAGAAGTAGTCACCGGGCACCCTCAGCACCACGGCGGTCCGCCTCCCGCAGGGGAGGCGGACCGCCGTCACGTCCGGGGGCGGATCAGTGCCCGGGCCGGGGCAGGTCCTTCACGGCGGGACCCTCGAGCAGGGAGCCGTCCGCGGCGAACCGGGATCCGTGCAGAGGGCAGTCCCACGAGCGCTCGGCGTCGTTCCAGCGCAGCACACCGCCGAGGTGCGTGCAGACACCGGAGACCTTGCAGGTGGTGCCCTCGACGGTGGACACGGCCACGGGGCGGCCGTGCTCGCGGCCGACGACGCCCTGCCCCTCCGCGGGCGCCCCGCCCGGCAGCTCCTTGAGCTCGGCCTTGAGCCAGTCCTTGGGTGCGTTGAGGCCCACGCCGGCGTTCACACGAAGGGCGGTGAGGATGTCCGACGGCGAGGTCACGCGCCGGCCCAGCGTCTCGGCCCACGGCACGCTGCCGCCGAGGATCTCGGCGTTCAGCGCGATCGCGGCGGCGACGGCGTTGCTCATCCCCCACTTGTTGTAGCCGGTGGCGAGGTAGATGTGGCCGCCGCCGCGGGGCAGCGTGCCGATGAAAGGAATGAGGTTGATCGACTGGTAGTCCTGCGCCGCCCACGCGTGGGTGCGCTCGGCCCCGGGGAACCAGCGCTGCGTCCAGGACTCGAGGTCGTCCACGGCGACCTGCTGGGAGGCCGAGCGTCCCACCACGTGGTCGTTGCCGCCCACCAGCAGCAGCTCCTCCCCGCCGACCGGGACGGTGCGCAGCGTGCGGGTGGGGCTGTCGGCGGTGATGTACATGCCCTCCGGGATGGACCCCGGCGCCCCGGGGACCCGGTAGGTCATGGCGTAGGAGCGGTTCGGGGAGAGCTTCGCGAAGTACCCGCCGCGGTCCAGGACCGGGGTGCCCGTGGCGAGCACGAGCCGGTCGGCGCGCACCGATCCCTGTGAGGTCTGCACGGTCAGGGGCGAGCGGACGCCGGCGCCGGTGATCCGAACGCCCTCCACGAGCGTCCCGCCGAGCTCCCGCAGCTCGGCGGCGAGGGCGCCGAGCACTTCCATGGGGTGGAACTGGACCTGCTCCGGCATCGTGATGGCACCGGAGACCTTGTAGGGGAGGCCGGTGTCCCGGGTCCAGTTCACGTGCAGACCGGCGACACGGGCGGCCTCGAGCTCCTTGCGCAGGGTGGAAGCGCCCTTGGAGGTCGTGGCGTAGGTGTAGGCGGCGCGGCGCTGGAACGGGACCCCTCGCTCCTCGAGGAACCGGACCAGCCAGTCCATGCCCTCGCGGTTCCCGTCCACGTAGGCGCGCAGCACCTTGTCCGACTGGTGCCGGTGGATCTGGGAGAGCGTGGTGCCCTGCAGCAGGGACAGCTTCGCCGTCGTGTTGCCCGTGGTGACGGCCCCCACGGTGCGGGCCTCGAGCACGGCGACCCGCTGGCCCGCACGGGCGAGCAGCACCGCGGTGGTCAGTCCGGTCAGCCCGGCACCCGCGACGACGGTGTCGTAGTGCGCCCCCGGGACGAACTGGTCCGTCGCGGTGGACGGCACCTCGTACGTGTCGAGCCATACGGATCTCATGGAGGAACTCCCTCGGGGTCGCTGCTGCCGGAGTGGTCGTCGTGGTCGGACCGTGATGCCATCCTCCCGGCCGTCAGGTGCGAAGTCCACTGTCCATTTCCGGGGGCTTGACCGGGAGGACTCCGCGAGCCGGCTGTCGGAGGCGGTTCCTAGACTCGTCGCCATGCCCCCGGAACCGTCCATGGTCGACATCACCCGCATCTACTACGAGCCGGCCGCCGCCGAGCTGCCCCGGGGGCGCGAGGTCCTCGAGCGGTGGCCGGACGCCACCCTGGTGGAGGTGCCGAGCCACTGGCAGATCCCGGAGCTGCACGGGGACGAGACCAACGCCCGGCGGTGGGTGCGGATCAAGCGCGAGGCGCTGGTCCTGGGGGTCAAGAAGTCGCTGGCGGCGCGCCCCAACGGCCGGTCGGCGGACTTCATCGCGCCGTCCACGGCGAACGGGTGCGCCATGGCGTGCGCCTACTGCTACGTGCCCCGCCGGAAGGGCTACAGCAACCCGGTGACGGTCTTCGCCAACATCGAGCAGATCACCGGCTACCTGGACCGGCACATCCGCCGCCAGGGCACCAAGCCGGAGCCCAACCAGTGCGATCCGGACGCGTGGGTCTACGACCTCGGGGAGAACAGTGACTGCTCGGTGGACGCGCTGCTCAGCGAGAACGTGCACGACCTCGTGGACCTGTTCCGCCGCCATCCCACGGCCAAGGCGTCCTTCGCCACGAAGTACGTCAACCGGGACCTGCTGGACTGGGACCCGCAGGGACGGACGCGGGTGCGGTTCTCGCTGATGCCGGCGCACCTGGCCAAGCTGACGGACATCCGGACCACCCCGGTGCCGGAGCGGATCGCCGCCGTCGACGAGTTCGTGGCGGCCGGGTACGAGGTGCACGTGAACTTCTCGCCGGTGATCGTCACGGACACCTGGCTGGCGGACTGGGCCGAGCTGTTCGACCAACTCGACGACGGCCTGAGCACGGCGGCCAAGGAGCAGCTGGCCTCGGAGGTCATCTTCCTGACCCACAACGAGCAGCTCCACGAGGTGAACACGCAGTGGCACCCCAAGGCCGAGGAGGTGCTGTGGCGCCCGGATCTCCAGGAGACCAAGCGCTCCCAGAACGGGGCCCTGAACGTGCGGTACCGGTTCCGGGACAAGCAGCGGTACCTGGAGCAGTTCCTGGACCTGCTGCACGAGAAGCTGCCGTACTGCGCCGTCCGCTACGCGTTCTGATGCGGTGCCCAGCCCGCTTCCCGGGCCGGCGCTCCAGAGTCATGCCACCCGGGGGTCGTAGCCGTCCGACGGCCGGGAGACCGTGGTCAGCAGGAACACCGAGTCCTCCAGCGCCTCCACCGAGTGGCGGGAGTCGGTGAGGGACAGCAGCTCGCCGGCGGTGAGCTCCTCGGCGAGCTGACCGCGCTTGAGCACCCGGACCCGGCCGTGGAGCAACTGGAGGGTGGCGGCGGGCGGGGAGACGTGCTCGGCGAGCTCCTTGCCGGCGCACAGGGCCATCACCGTCTGCCGCAGCACGCCGTCGTGGACCACGAGCTCCGCGCTGCGCCCGGTTCCCGACGCGCGCGCCTTCTCGAGATTGACGGTGGCGAGGTCGTCGAGGCGGGTCATGGGTCCTCCTGGTGGAGCGTCGGCGGTGCGGGGTTCAGAGCAGCGCGCCCTCGAGGCGCAGCAGGTACTCCTTGCGTTCCATGCCGCCGGCGTAGCCGGTGAGCCGCCCGTCGGCGCCGATGATCCGGTGGCACGGGACCAGCAGGCTGACGGGGTTGCGGCCGTTGGCGGCGCCGACCGCCTGGGCGGCCCGGGGCACCCCGATCGTGCGGGCGACCTGCCCGTAGGTGCCGGTCGTGCCGTAGGGGATCTGCGCGAGGGCGTGCCACACGCGCACCTGGAACGGCGTCCCGTGGAGCACGACGTCGGCGTCGAACTCCTGCAGCCGACCCGCGAAGTACTCGCCGAGCTGTTCGCGGACGTGCGGGAGCAGGCTGTCGTCGCGTGCTCCGAAGGAGGTGGGGACCGGACCCTGGCGTGCTCCCTCCACCGAGAGCGCCACGAGCGCCCCGGCCTCCTCGACGAGAGCCAGCGGGCCGATGGGCGACTCCACGACGGCGTGACGACGGACGGTCGCGGTGGTGGGTGCCGGGCCCAGTCTCAGTCCCATGGGCCGATTCTACGCCCGGTGCAGCTGCTCCCGCGGAGTGCGGGCCAGGGTGTAGGACGGCTCCCGCAACCGGTACGTCCACCCGTAGTTCTCCGCGCCCGTGGGGACGTTGAGCAGGGGGTCGAAGCGTTCGTCGTCCCCGAACGGCGCGCCAGGAGCGAGCTCGACCGTCCCGAAGCGCTGCCACGGCCCGAGGGGTGTGGCCCAGTGCAGGCCGAGGACCCACGGCTCGGCGGCGACCGCTGCCCGGAAGCGGTCGGAGCGGGCCGGCAGGCGCTCCGCCCGCGGCTCGGGGTGCGCGGCGACCAGCACGGGGCCGCCGAGGCCGCGGTAGGGCATGAAGGAGGCGAACGCACCGTCCGGCACGTACCGGTGGAAGGTCGGGACGAAGCGGGACAACCGCCCGCTGCCGGCGGTCGCGAGGAGGATGTCGGCGCGGCCGCCGCTGCGCCCCTCCATCTGCCCGGAGGGCGGCACGGGACAGCGCAGGGCGAGGCCCAGGATGTCGGGCCACCCTTGGGGGAAGCCGAAGGAGCGGGAGAAACGGGCCCGCACGGGGTCCTCACCGGCCTCGTCGATCCAGTGGATGCCGCTGCTGCCGCCACCGGTCCGGGTCAGGACGCCTTCGAGGCCGACACCCTCCGAGTGGATGGGCCGGTGGGCCCGGAACTGCTTGAGCAGGAAGAACGGCGCGCGGGCAGCGGACCCGAGCAGGGTGCTGATGGGTGCGGTCGTCATGTCCCACACGCTACCCGGGGGCTCGTGTCCCGCTCAGCGGAGTCGGACACGGATCGGCCCTCTTGCCGTCCGGCCGTCGACCGTGCGGCCCTGCTGGGTGATGTCCACGAGCCCCTCGTCGGCCAACCGGTAGGCCTCCTGACGCACGTCCTCCATCAGGTCCCGCCAGCCGTCCGGGGCCAGAGCGCGGGCGGCCTCGGAGGGGCAGACGGTCTTCTCGGGCCCGCGGCGCTGGACCAGGTCGAGCAGCACCGAGCGCATCTCGGCGGGCGACGGGGTGGTCACGGGCGGCTCCTCTCCGTGCGGGTCCGGCCCAAGGCGCGTCCGATCAGGGTTGCGCTCGATCCGTGCCGGGTCCGACTCCAGGATGTCAGAACGGCGGCGGGTCAGCGGCCGGACCGGAGCGAGGCCGGGGTGCGGAGTCCGGAACGGGGTCCGGAGCGGGGTCCGGAGCGGGGTCCGGAGCGGGGTCCGGAGCGGGGTCCGGAGCGGGGTCCGGCGCGGGGTCCGCGACACCGTACGCTACGCAGTCCGGAGAACGGTGCGGAGCGGTGTCTGGAGCGGGGTACGGAGCAAGGTGCGGAGCACGGCGCAGACGGGGGTCCGTAGCCGTGTCACGGTGCTCCTCCGGATAGGTCCGATGGACCTGCCCTGCGGGAGAGGTCCATTCCAGCACGCCGTGCTGGTGCAGCGACCTCGCCCCTCCGGATTCCTCGGCGACAGGATTCGCGCGCCCCGGTCGCAGGACCCCCGGGCCCGGACGGCCGGGCTCCACGCACCCGGACTCCACGCGCCCGGGTTCCAGGTGTCCGTACTCGGGGTGCGCGGGCTGCGGGTGCCCCGGCTCCAGGCGCTCGGGCGCCACGTGCTCCACCCGCCACCGGCCCAGCGGGCCGTCCCGGTGCTTGAGGAGATGATGGTGCCGGCACAGGTGCGCGAGGTTGTCCGCCGAGGTCCGGCCGCCGTCGGCCCAGGCGATGGTGTGGTCGAGGTCGCAGCGCGACGCCCGACGCCGGCAGCCCGGGAAGCGGCACGTGCCGTCCCGGGCCCGCAGGCGGTGCTTGAGGTCCGCGGGCACGGCATACGTGCTTCGGTCCCGGTCCAGGACGGTTCCGGTGACGGGGTGGGTGAGGATCCGGGACCAGGACGGCGCTCGAGCCGCGATCCGCTCGGCCAGGCTGACCGGGATGGGCCCGTAGCCCTCCAGCTCCGCACAGCGGGAGGTCCACGGCGGGCCCTCGGGAGAGCCGGTGAGCACCTCCGCCGGGTTCCGGAGGAGTGCGAGAGCGGGCACGGTGACCGTCACGTGCCCGCGGATGCCGCGCAGATGATCCGGCAGATCGGCGGGCTCGCCGTCGAGCAGGAGGTCCGCCAGCACGTCGGCCCGCAGCTGGGGCGCCGTGCGGTGCTCCGGAGAACCGGTGGCGAGATCGGACGGCCCGTCGTCCGCCGCCTCCGACGGCGCCGGCGACGCGGCGGGCGACGCCGAGGTCAGAGCCTGCGCTGCACAGACTCCGGCCGGGACCGCGGGGGCATGGGCCGGGGCTGCGGGGGCAGCACGATCGACCAGCGTGTCGAGGCGGTCCTGGATGGCGTGCGCGGTGGCTGCGTCCAAGAGGGCGCACAGCTGTGCCATGCCGTCCTCCCGGGGTTCGACCCACACGCGACGGTCCTGCAGCGCCAGCCGGTGGCGCTGTTCCTCGGTCTCCCGGAGCAGACCAGCGCGGCGTCGACGTGCCAGAGCGCGCAGCTGGGCCACGGTGCTGTCCGGCGCCCGCAGGAGCAGCTCGTCGACGATCCGGCGGACGCCCTCGACCGGCGCCTGCAGCTCCGGCGGGAGACTGCCGGCGTCCCAGACGAGCTCGCGCCACAGCTCGATGAGCACGCCCGCCTGCCGGGCGCCCATCAGGCCCTGCTCCAGCGACTCCAGGACCTCCGGCAAGGACTCGGCGAGCAGCACGGCGTCCTCGACACGGCGCAGCGCGGTGCCCGCGGGAAGCCGGAGGGCCGGGCCGATCTCGTCGGCCACGTCCCGCACCGTCTGCTCGTCGGGCTCGAGGGAGTACGGGCCCAGCCGGTCCGCCCCGGGACGCATCCAGAGCGCCTCCACCATCCAGCGCTGCTCCCGGGCCTCCTCCTGGAGCTGCCAGAGCCGGTGGAGCAGCCGGTACTGGCGCCCCGCCGCCCGGGCCTCCGCGCAGGACTCCTCGACCAGTGCCCGGACGCCGTCGGAGAACTCCTCGCCGATCTCGGCCAGGTCCGTCTCCTCCCGGAGGGCGTCCTCCAGGCTTCGCGGCGGAACAGCGGTGGCGGCCATGGTTCATGGTCCCAACCGGCTCCGACACGCTAAGACGTGACCTGGACCACGGCCAGAGGTGTTCGCGTCCCGCCCGGCACGGCCGGACGGGACGCAGGGGAAGCGCTCAGGCCTGCGCGAACGGGTAGTCCGTGTAGCCCTCGGCGCTCTGCGTGTAGAAGGTCCTCGGATCCGGCACGTTCTCCGGCAGGCCCTCGGCCCAGCGTCGCACCAGGTCCGGGTTCGCGATCGCCGGGCGTCCGACGACGACACCGTCCGCCACGCCCTCCTCGATCAGCCGAACGCTCTCCTCGCGGGTGGTCGGGACGTCGCTGAAGCCGCTGTTGGCAAGGAAGGGACCGCCGAAGCGGGAGCGCAGTCCCTGCACGAACTCCCCCTCCGGCTCCTTGTGCAGGACGGAGAGGTAGGCGAGGCCGAGGTCCTCGACGCCGTCGATGAGAGCGGCGTACGTGGCCCGGACGTCCTCGTGGTCCGTCTCCCAGGCGTCCTGGACGTTGTGCTCGGGCGAGATCCGCAGGCCGACCTTCTCCGCGCCGACGGCCTCGGCCACGGCCCGCACCACCTCGATCACGAAGCGGGCACGGTTCTCGGGGGAGCCGCCGTACTCGTCGGTCCGCTGGTTGGCTCCGGGCGCGAGGAACTCGTGCAGCAGGTAGCCGTTGGCGCCGTGGATCTCCACGCCGTCCATGCCCGCCTCGATCGCGTTGCGCGACGCGCGGACGAAGGACTCCGCCACGGCCGGCAGCTCCTCGGCGGTCAGGGCGTGCGGGACGGGGTAGTCGGCCTTGCCTTGGTAGGTGTGCGTCCTGCCCTCGATCGCGACAGCGCTCGGGGCCACCGGCTGGGAACCGCCGTTGATGTCCGGGTGCGTGACGCGCCCGGCGTGCATGACCTGCATGAACAGCCGGCCGTCGGCGGCGTGGACGCTCTCGGCCACACGGCGCCAGCCCTCGACCTGTTCCGGCGTCTCGATGCCGGGCTGGTAGGCGAAGCCCTGCCCCGCCACGTCGGGGTACGTGCCCTCGGTGACGATGAGTCCCATCGAGGCGCGCTGGGCATAGTGCTCCACGTTGAGCTCGCCGGGGACGCCGTCACGGCCGGAGCGCATCCGGGTGAGCGGCGCCATGACGAGACGGTTCGGCAGCTCGAGGGAGCCGAGGGCGAAGGGTGTGGACAAGGTGGAGGGGGAGGACGAGGTGGAGGGCTGCACAAGGAGACCTTTCATCAGGGAACTGGTTCTTCCGTGTCAACGGAAGATCCCTCGGAGTTATTTGCGGCCCTGCTGTCTCGTTCCTCACAGTTGGCACAATCCATACCCCCCGGGGTATCATTGGCGCCACGTACCCCGACCGTGTCGGAGCGAACAGAAGGACACCCCATGAGGAACAGCGCCACCGTGCCCGGACCGGGCGGGACGCCCGCCCGACCCGGCGCCGACCCCTCGACCACCACCAAGGAGAAGTGAGCCATGGGCTTTCTCGGCCGACTCTTCGGCAGCACCTACGAGACCGTGGACGTGGCCCGCGCCCGGGAGCTGCTGGACAGCGGTGCCGTGCTCGTCGACGTCCGCACGGCCCAGGAGTACCGCGCGGGCCACGCCCCGGCTGCCCGGCACATCCCTCTGGACGCCATCGCCACCCGTCAGCGCGAGCTCTCCAAGGACCGGCAGGTCGTGACGGTCTGCCGCTCCGGCGCCCGGTCGGCGAACGCCGCCCGGCAGCTGACGGAGGCCGGCTACCAGGTGGCCAGCCTCCGCGGCGGCATGACCGCCTGGCAGCGCGCCGGTGAGCGCGTGGTGGCCAAGAACGGCCGGCCCGGCACCATCACCTGAGCCGCAGCCGGAGTCCCCGGGCTCCTCACCCGTCCGCCCGGCCGGCCCGCGCGCGGCCGTAGCCTCGCGGGGTGGCGCCCAGCACCGCGCGGAACTCCCGGGTGAGGTGGGACTGGTCCGCGAAGCCCAGCTCCGCGGCGAGCGCCCCCAGGTCCGCGTCCGGTTCCGCGCGCATCCGTTCGGCCGCCTCCTGGAGCCGACGACGGCGGAGCAGCAGCTGCGGCGGCATCCCCACGAACCGGGCCGCGAGTCGCTGCAGCGAGCGCTCGGACACGTGCAGCTGCCGGGCGAGATCGGCCGGGCTCCGCACGGGTCCGCCCGCCTCGAGGAGATCGACCATGCGGTTGGCCACGGCACCGTCCCGCGCCGCCGCCGGGGGCACCGCCGCCGCCAGCACCCGGACGTGGTCCACGAGCAGGGCGGCCGCCCGCGCGTGCCGACCGGCCGGCTCGGCCCCCGTCACGGCCCCCGCGACGGACGAGCGTGGTCCGGGTGCAGGTGGAGGTCCCGCCCCGTCGAGCAGATCCGCCGTCCGAGCGTGCCGGCTGGCCGGCTCGGCCCCCGTCATGGCCTCCGCGACGGCCGAGCGCAGCCCGGGGGCGAGGAGGGGCGCCGACCCGTCGAGCAGATCCGCCGGGCGCTCCGTGAACAGCAGGACCCCTGCCGGTCGCAGCAGCGCGCCGACCGCCCAGCCCCGGCCCGTGAGGACCCGGGTGGACGCACGGCTCGTGGGCCCGTGCAGCGCCACACCGTCCGGCTCGACCACCACGTTGCTCGCCGGATAGCCCAGCACCAGCTGCTCGACCCGCTCCCCCGCCGGCAGGTCCCACTCCGGGATCCACAGCTGCCGGACGAGGTGGGCGACGTCGTCGGGCGCAGGAAGGCGCACGACCGCGGCGTGCGGTCCCGGGGTGAGGTGGCCCCGCGTGGTGGGCGGCTCGCTCATGGCACGAGCGTAATCAGCGCACGAGCGTAACCAGCCGAGGGTGGCGGAAATCTTCAAGACCGGCCTTGGCCCGCTCCCTAGGCTCGGGGCATGAGCACAGAGCAGAACCCCCGCGGGGTCACCGGAGCCCACACCACCGACGGCACGCCCCACGGGTTCACGTCCCTGACCCCCTTCATCGCGGTGGTCGACGCGGCCGCGGCGATCGACTTCTACACCCGCACCTTCGGCGCCGTCCTCGTCGACCGCACCGACATGCCCGGGCCGGACGGGGCGCCCGTCGTCGTGCACGCGACCCTCGACCTCGGCGACGGACGGCTCCAGCTGGGCGAGGTCAATCCCGCCTTTCACCTCGTGGCACCGCCTGCGGGCGACGACGACTGCTACTCCCTGGGTCTCTACGTCCCGGATGTCGACGACGCGGTGGCGCGCGCCGTCGCCGCGGGCGCCACGGTCCGCGAGCCCGTGAGCACGTTCGTCTCCGGCGACCGCTACGGCAGCATCCGCGACCCGTTCGGCGTCCGCTGGTCGGTCATGACCCGGGTCGAGGACCTCACCGAGGAGCAGAGCACCGCCCGTGTTGCCGAGTGGGCGGAGTCCATGAGGCAGGGGTGAGGCGCCGCGCGGCTCAGGCGTCCTGGGGGCCGGCGGCCGGGGCGAGGAGCTCCAGGGCGATGTCGTCCGGGTCGCGGAACTCCAGGATGTGTCCGACGCCGATGTCCTTGATCCCCTCGTGGGCGATCCCCAGGTCGTCCAGGACGACGACGGCGTCCTGGAGGTCGGCCTGCGACGCCACGGTGAAGCACAAGTGGTCCAGCCCCACCCGGTCCTCGTCGTGCCGGTCCCCGTCCGGCGCCACCGGCCGGAGGCCCAGCAGGCCACCGCCGAACTGGTAGATGACGCCGCCGAAGAGGAAGGACAGCTGGTCCTTCGTCTCCTGGTCGGCGTCCGCTGGCGGAGCCTCGAAGGCGACCGGGAAGCCGAAGACGGCGTCGTAGAAGGCGCGGGACCGGTCGATGTCGGTGACCGTGAGCCGAACGTGGGCGTAATCGGTGGCGCTGATGGGCACAGTGTTCTCCGGTGTCATCGGGGTGGCGCTACGAGCGGGATGTCCTGCCGTGCGCACCGGGGGCAGTGCCTGCCCCCGGTGCGCACGGCAGGACACGCACTCTACGGGGCTCCACCCCTGCGGGCGAGGATCCGGACCCCGCACGCGAACTCCTCGGACGCGCGCAGGGCCCGGCCTCCGGGACGGGTCCCGGTCGCGGCTCTCCACCTCGCGACCGGGACCGTCAGCTTCTCCCTGTGTCCCGGGGATCCCCTCGCACCACTCAGCCAACCAGCTCCCGCTGAACACGAGCTGAAGCAGGACTCCTGCGTGGTGCCGCCGGTCCCGCGGCCCGTCTCCGCCGTCGTGGGCGCGCCGGCTCAGGACTCGGCGAACCAGAAATCCTCGAACTCGTACTTGAGCACCCGGTAGGCGAAGTCGTTCTCGGTCGCCCCCTCGAGGGCGTAGTCGTAGCGGGCGACAACCTCGCGCTGGGCGTCGTACTCGGCGAACGTCAGGGCCTGGCCGCTGTTGATCACGAGCGGGCCGCCGAGGTCCTGCACGTTGCTGACGATCGCGGAGTAGGGGACGGGGACGGTCTCGACCGCGCTGTAGGTCCCGGCGTTCTCATCGACGAGATACTTCCGGTACTCCGAGCGGAGGGAGGGATCCGCCGTGGCCACCGGGGAGGTCCCCGCGGGCACGGGACCCGTGTAGTCCGGGCGGCTGTTCATCCTCCAGAACGAGTTGTCGAACATCGTGAGGTAGTACTGGCCGTCCGCCAGCGTCTCGTCGTCGTGGCGCACCACCGAGTGCTGTCCGCCGGTGTCGGGGAAGTCCCCCGCCTTCTCGAGGAGCAGGCCCTCGGCGTCGGTGCCGGCCCAAACCTCCCGCTGACCGATGATGTAGTCGACCGAGGGGTTCCCGTGGACGTCGTCGACCTTCAGGATCGCGGAGTTCTCGCGCGCGCTGACGATCACGGAGTCCCCGTCCGGGGACCAGTCGACCGAGTTCAGGTGCAGCCAGTCGTCCACCTCGCCCGGACCGTAGGGCCCCGGGCCGTAGGGCTGGGTGCGGGACTTGTAGCCGGCGAGGAGCTGCGTGAAGTCGACCGTCTTCCCGTAGGTCCCGGTCTCCAGGTCCAGGGACACCAGGACGTCCTCCACGCTGCCCTTGGCGGTCTCCGTCGCCAGGATCACTAGCTTGCCGTCGTCGGTGATGTCGAAGTCGTGGTGCATCTCGAAGCCCGCCAAGACGTGCGTGGCCACGACCCGGCCGAGGCCGTCGATCCGGGCGACCTTGTCCGTCCCGACGGTGGTCACCATGGTGTCGCCGTAGAACTCCAGCCGATCCGTGCGGTAGCCGTCGAGGTCGAACTCGGCGCGCAGCACCCCCGCGTTGTCGTAGAGCAGGGTGTAGTCGATGTGGCGCCTCAGCCCCATCACCGCGAACAGCCCATCGGTGAGCTCCTCGGCGTTCCCCACCACGGTGCGGTCGAGAGTCGTGCGGTCGCCCGACGCGCTCGGCGGAGCGGTCATGGTGAACGAGAACTCCACGGGTTCGCCGTCGTCGGGCTGCCAGGTGGTGGTCACGGTGTTCTCGACCCCCGGCACCACCCCGATGAGCTGCCCCTCGAACGACGCGGCGTTCGGGTCGTGGTCCGCGGCGACGCGCGTGAAGTCCTCGGTGCCGGGAGAGCTCACGGTGTAGGTCAGGGTGCCGTCGCCCTGGGTCCCGAACTGGGCGTAGACGCCCGTGGTGTTGGTGCCGTAGGGGTTGAGCACGAGCAGGGGGTCGTCCGGGGCCGAGCCCAGGGTCTGCAGGTCGTCCAGCGCGGCGTCGACCACTTGCTGCACGTCCAGGGCGAAGCCACGGGGCTCCACGGGCACGCCGTTGCGGGCCACCGAGACGGTGTAGAGGTTCGCGTCCGCCTCCGGGTAGGTCTCGGCCGTGGCGACCAGCTCGTCGGCGGCGGGCACGAGCGGAGGCGCATCAGGCTGCTGCAGGATCCTCGGCGGCGGGGCCGCGAGAGCCGGGGCCCCCGACACGACCAGGGCGGCCGCCGTGAGAAGGGTGACGGAACGAGCGCGCGATCTCTTCGACATCTCGGACTCCTGGCGGTGGGCGCGGCGGTCAAGTCCGGCCGAGTGTAACCACCCGATCCCCCTCTGATAAGGGGCGATGCATTTGCGGAGGCTAACGTCCCACCCCGGAGGCGGGTCGGCGGCGCGGCGTGACCCCGGATGACCTCCGGCGGGCCCGGATCCGCCTCACTGTCCTCCGCCGGGCTCGCACTGGTCGGCGCAGTCGCGCAGCCGCGCCACGAGCTCCTGCGCCGCCGGGTCCTGGTCGAACTCGCTCACCACGAGGCGCCGGACACCGGAGCTCTCCTGGACCTCGATCACGTAGGACTGCTGGTCGGCCGTCCCACCGCGGGTCGTCGGGGCGGTCGACTCCAGCCGGTGCGCACGGACGGTCTCGAAGAGGTCGAGGAGCGCGTCCTGCTGCGCCCGGGGCAGGGACTCCGTCTCGAAGCTTCTCTCCACGGCCAGCCCGGGGAAGTACGCAATGCCTCCCTCGAGGCGGTAGCTGACTCTCGCCATGAACGGCACCGTCCCTCCGTAGGACGCGGATGGCCCGGGCCGGTCCCGCGCGAGGACCGGCGGGGCCGGTGGGGAATCAGTTCCCGACTATACCCGTGGCGCCCTTCCTGGTCAGGCGCCAGCACCCGTCCGCTCCCTCGAAGGTGGACATGGCACCCGTGGCGACGTCGCCCGCGAGCGTGCCGGCGTAGCGGGCCGAACCGGCGTCGAAGGACAGGAGCAGGGTGCCGTCCTGCTGGTGCCACCTGCCGGACAGCTCACCGGTGAACGACCCGTCGTCGTGGAACATGAGGCTCGTCTGCGCGTAGGGGTCCGTGCAGCCCCAGCTGTAGTGGAGCACCCATTCGTCCACGAGGGCGCTCACGGCCCGGGCCGCCTCGGGGGTGACCCCCACCTGCTGCCACGCGTCCGCCACCACGGCCTGCTCCGCCGGCCCGAACAGGGCGGCGGCGTGCTTGATCGTGAGCCCCGCGAAGTCCTTGAACTGCGCGGTCCACCGCAGGCGCCGCAGCTCGGGGTCCCGCATCGCGGCATACCAGATCTTGCCGGCCCGGTCCCAGCTGTAGCCGCCCAGCCCGATCGCCGCGAGGTGGAAGGCCCGGTTCGGGATGCCGGAGTTGATGTGCACCCCACCGTTGTCGTCCAGGGTGTGCACGAAGCGGGACATGTGGTCCGGCTGAGGGTCCTTGCCGAGCACGTCGTCGTCGAACGCGGTGCCGGGTGCCTTCATCGACCGGAGGCCGACGCCGTCGACGGCGCTCGTGAAGAGGCCGGCGCCGATGATCCAGTCGGCGTTCGCCGCCGTCTGCCGGGGCTCGGCCACGTACTGCGCGACCATGGCCCCGATGACGTCGGAGAAGTGCTCGTTGAGCGCTCCGGACTGGTACATGTACAGGAGATCGGACTCGTGCGTGGTGATGCCGTGCGCGAGCTCGTGCCCGATGACGTCCACGGAGGCGGTGAAGCGGTTGAAGTACTGGCCGTCGCCGTCCCCGAAGATCATCTGCCGGCCGTCCCACGCCGCGTTGTTGTACTTGTTCTGGTAGTGCACCGTGCCGAGCAGGGGCATGCCGGCGTCGTCGAGGGAGTTGCGCCCGAAGACGTCCTGCAGGAGGTCGAACGTGGAGCCCAGCCCGTCGTACGCCTCGTCCACGGCGGGATCGCCGCTGGCGGGGTCCCCCTCGGAGCGCACGAGCGTCCCCGGCAGCTCGGCGGTGTTGCCCGCCGAGTGCACCCTGCGCTCCCGGTGGGCGGTCGCCTGCATCGCGACGGATCGGGCGGTCAGATCCGCGATCAGACGTTCCGCCCGGACCGTGGTGTCCACGGCGAGTGCGGCGAGGGCGTTCCTGCGGGTCTGCTCGTCCCCGTGCACCGCCATCTGCTCGTGCACGTACGGCGGGATCACGCCGCAGAACGGTCCGTGCCCGGGCCTGCGCTCGGGCCTGTGTCCGTGCTCCATGCTCATCGTCTCCCCACCTGTCCGCATCAGATCCGGTTGCCCGCGGCGTCCAGCTCACCGGGCGCCGTTCCCGCGGAGTCCCGCCGCCGCCCGGCGACGTCGGCCGGTTGTCCGGCGCTGCTGTCCGCGGGTTCCGGCTCGCCGGTGGCCCCCTGCCTGGTCAGGTACCAGCAGCCGCCCGGCGTGCCGTCGAAGGAGGACATCGCCCCCGCCCCCGCACTTCCGGTGATCGTGCCGCCGTACTGCGCGGGGCCGTCGGCGAAACGGAGCAGCAGCGTGCCGTCGTGCTGCCGCCAGGCGCCGGAGAAGCCGCCGCCCGAGAAGGTGCCGTCCGGGTTGAACGCCAGGCTCACCCGGCCGTAGTCGTCGGTGCAGCCCCAGCTGAAGTGGAGCACCCACGGACCGGAGATCGTCACTGTTCCGCCCCTTTCCTCGACCGGCGCGCGAGCACCGGCGGGACCGTTGACCGGGTTCTCCGGGGACCGGGGAACCATGTGCATCGATCATCCCACCACAATCCGACGGTGTACCGGTCGGAGCGGAAATCAGCAGCCGACGCCTTGCGGATTCTCCAGGCAGTCGTCCGCGTAGTTGCGCACCGTGGAGCGCCAGACGCTGATCGGCACCGGCGCGCTCGCCACGTCGTTGAGCCCCGCCACGGGCAGCCACGGACCGCCCGCGACGGAGTACTCGCCGGAGAACCAGGTGGTGAGCGAGACGGCGTAGTCACCGGTCTCGGTGTAGACGTGGCTGGTGTCGGTCTCCACGTCCCACGCTCCCTCCGCGAGCGGGGCGCCGCTGAGCTCGGTGGGTCCGAGCGCGGTCCCGTCGCCGTAGTCCCACGCGTACCGGACCGGGACGGCGCGCACCTGCACGGGGAACCCGCCCAGCTCGGTGCTGAACTGCTGGGGCCGCGCCTCCGCCCAGACGTTGGTGTGCATGCCCCGCAGCGTGTCGGGTGCGGGCTGGACGGCACTGGCCGCGGGCGCGACGGCGAGCGTCTTGAAGTCCTGCAGGGTGAAGGTCGGCAGCTCGACGACCTCCTCGCCGCCCTCCGCCTCGGCCACCGAGACACACATGGGCTCGCCCCACGGCGTGCTGGGACCGTCCCCCTGCCGGACGACGACGTTCATGTAGACGCCCTCCCCACCGTCGGCCGTGGTGCAGTCCCGTTCGGCCAGGCAGTCCTCCAGGATGTCGCCGGTCCGGTTGGTGCAGGGGTTCTGCAGACCGAACGTCTGCTGCTTCGACTGCGCGATGGTGTCCGGGTTGAACGGCCGGTCGATCCCCTGGTCGTTCAGGTACTGGCGGAGGGCTTTCTGGAAGACGGGGTCCTCGTCCGGGTCGTAGTCGACGGGTGTGGCCGCCTCGTGCTTACCAGACACGAAATTTTTCAGGTCATTCCGTTCGTTTTCTCTGCGTACGTCGACCGATATTTTCACCTTTTCGCCATCCGCATATGAATCAAAAGTGTAGGATTCGCTTTTTTGTAGCTCATTCTTCCTGAAAAGTTTTTGGCTGGAGCTACTCTCGTCCTCTTCCGCTGCGTGGCTCGCAATGGAAGGTGGAAGAATTAGCAATATGGACAGCAGCACTACGGTACGGGAGGCATTCATTACTGTCCGCCTGGGATCGGGGCGAGGGTGATATAAATCCAACTGCCGTCTGCGAAATCCATATAAAGTATGGATTTATCGCCCGGCTCTCCCGGTGCATCCACCTCGATTTCGGCATCGCTTACCAATTGCCCTGATTCTCGCTTGTAGACGACCACGGGTTTGTATATGCCGTCCGCGGCCCTGAAAAGTTCCGCCTGACTGATTTCAACTGACTCTCGGCCACCAATTGCCCAGCTTCCCTCCTCATAGACGGCACCCAACTCGTCTAGTTCGTCCATGCATGCTTCACATGCATCGCTTGTGATTTCCCGCGCATACGAGGTGTCGCCGGTCTGGTAGGCGTACCACATGGCGTCGGACCAGTAGTCGAGGAAAGCCTGCGCCCCCTCCCGGGACTCCTCCCGCGCCAGCTCCGGCATCACGGGCTTCGGCACGTTCTGTGCAGGGCCCGCGAGCGAGGCCGGCACGTAGTCGGCGGGAGTGCCCTCAGGGCTGGGCGCCGCCGAGGTCGCCGAGTCCGCCGAGACCGACGGGGTGGCGCTGGAAGGTGACGCCGCGGCGCCGTCGTCGTCGCTGCCGCACCCCGTGAGGAGCAGTGCCGCCAGCACGAGCCCCCCGACCGCCGTGCCGACTGGGTTGGACCGGACCATGAAGTTCCCCGCTTCGCTCTGCCACGGCCGGACGGGCCGGCTGGATGGGTCAGATGGTAAGTGCCCTCCGCTGTGCGGGAGCAACCCCTGTGGACACCGGAAAATACGCGTTTTCATGGGGCCAGGTCAGCAGCACCCTCGTCACGAATTCGTTAATGTCACACTGACTTGAACAGTGTTATAGTCACTGCAACCTGAAGGTACTGGTCGTGAAGGAGGTGACGATGACCCCGCAGACCGTGGCGCTGGCCGTGTCGACCGTCATCTTCGCCGCCCGGGACACCGGCCCCGACGGCCGCAAGGAGCTCTGGCTGCCCCTCGTCCGGCGCATCCGCGACCCCTTCCGGGGGATGTGGGCCCTGCCCGGGGGGCCGCTCCAGCCGCACGAGGACCTCGAGGCCTCCGCCGCCCGCTCGCTGCAGCTCACCACCGGCCTGCAGCCCGGCTACCTCGAGCAGCTCTACGCCTTCGGCGGCCTGACCCGCTCGGCGAACGCCGAGGAGCGCGTCGTGTCGATCGTCTACTGGGCCTCGATCCGCGCCGACCAGGCCTCCGACCTCCACGCCGACCTCAACGTCACGTGGATGCGCACCACCGAGCTGCCGCCCCTGGCGTTCGACCACACCGACATCGTGGACTACGCCCTCTACCGGCTGCGCAACAAGATCACCTACAGCCGCGTGGCGCACTCCTTCCTCGGCGAGACCTTCACCCTCGCCGCACTGCGGGAGGTGCACGAGGCGATCCTCGGCACCCCCCTGGATCCGGCCAACTTCCGGCGCCAGGTGCTCGCCTCCGGCGCCGTCCTCGACACCGGCACCCGCCTGGAGGGCACCCGACACCGCCCGCCCCGGCTCTACCGCTACGACACCGACCTCGACCTCGCCGACCGCACCCCGGCCGGCCGCACCACCCAGGAGCAGACATGACCTCCGTCGCCACCCGCATCGACCTGCTGGCCGAGAAGCCGGCCGAGCTTCCGGGCACCGCCCCGGCCACCAGCACCTGCAGCACCGACCTCGCCGCGAACCCGTGGGACTTCGCGCCCACCGTCGCCGCCGGCTACGGCCCCGGCGCCTCCGAGGCCGACGTGGTGCCCACCGGCGCCCCCGCCCAGCCCGTCATCCCCGAGGAGTACCAGCACGCCTCCGCCGAGGAGCTCGACCGGCGGATCACCGCCGCCAAGGAGACCCTGGGCGAGCGCGCGGTGGTGCTCGGCCACTTCTACCAGCGGGACGAGATCGTGAAGCACGCCGACTTCCTCGGCGACTCCTTCCAGCTCGCCCGCGCCGCCAGGAGCAAGCCGGAGGCCGAGGCCATCGTGTTCTGCGGCGTGCACTTCATGGCCGAGACCGCCGACATCCTCTCCGGCGACCACCAGTCCGTGATCCTGCCCAACCTCGCCGCCGGCTGCTCCATGGCGGACATGGCCGACGAGGACTCCGTCGAGGAGGCCTGGGAGCAGCTCATGGACGTCCTCGGGGAGACGACGGCGGACGGCCGCCAGACGGTCGTCCCGGTGACCTACATGAACTCCTCCGCGGCGCTCAAGGCGTTCTGCGGCCGGCACGGGGGCATCGTGTGCACCTCCTCCAACGCCGCGACCGTCCTGGAGTGGGCGTTCGAGCGCGGCCAGCGGGTGCTGTTCTTCCCGGACCAGCACCTGGGCCGCAACACCGCCAAGGCCATGGGGATCCCCCTCGAGCAGATGCCGATGTGGAACCCGCGCCAGGACCTCGGCGGGAACACCGCGCAGGACCTGCAGGACGCCCAGGTGATCCTCTGGCACGGCTTCTGCTCCGTGCACCGCCGCTTCACCGTGGCCCAGATCGACAAGGCTCGCGCCGAGCACCCCGGGGTGCGGGTGATCGTGCACCCCGAGTGCCCCATGCCCGTGGTCGACGCCGCCGACGAGAACGGCTCCACCGACTACATCCGCAAGGCCATCGAGGCCGCCGAGCCCGGCAGCACCTTCGCGATCGGCACCGAGATCAACATGGTCAACCGGCTCGCCGACCAGCACCCCGAGCACACGATTTTCTGCCTCGACCCGGTGATCTGCCCGTGCTCCACGATGTACCGGATCCACCCCGGCTACCTCGCGTGGGTGCTCGAGGAGCTCGTGGCCGGGCGCGTGATCAACCAGATCACCGTGGACCCCACGACCGCCCGGGACGCCGAGGTGGCGCTCGAGCGGATGCTGGCGGCGCTGCCGCGGTGAGCACGCACCCGGCACCGCGCGTGCTCGTGGTGGGCTCCGGCATCGCCGGTCTCACCGCGGCCCTGGGCGCCGTCCGCCACGGGCTCGACGTGACGCTGCTGAGCAAGGGCGCCCTCGACGAGACCAGCACGGCCCGCGCGCAGGGCGGGATCGCGGCCATGACGGCCGCGCTCCCCGCCGGCCAGCCCCGCGACTCCGAGGAGCTCCACGTCCAGGACACCGTCGCCGCCGGGGCGGGGACGTGCGACGACGACGCCGTGCGCGTCCTCGTGCGCGACTCGGCGGCCGCGATCGACGAGCTCGTGGCGTGCGGTGTCGGCTTCGACCGCGAGGCCGGAACGGACTCCCCCTGGCTCGAGGGCCTCGAGGGCGCCCACTCCGTGCCCCGGATCCTGCACGCCGGCGGCGACGCGACCGGCCACGAGATCCAGCGCGCCCTCCTGGCCGCCGCGCTGGCGGCCGAGACGTCCGGGCGCCTGCAGATCCTGCGGCACACCATGCTGGTCGACCTCGTACTCGGCCCCGGCGGCCGTGCGGCCGGGGCCCTCGTCCTGACGGGCCCCGGGGACCGGCTGCACGAGCTGACCGCCGACGCCGTGGTGCTCGCCACGGGCGGGGCCGGGCAGCTCTATCCGCACACCACCAACCCGGCCGTGGCCACCGGCGACGGCGTCGCCGCGGCCCTGCGGGCCGGCGCCGCCGTGGCGGACCTCGAGTTCGTGCAGTTCCACCCGACGGCGCTGGCCGCCCCGGGCTGCTTCCTGGTCTCGGAGGCCGTCCGCGGCGAGGGCGCCGTGCTGCGGGACGCCACGGGCCGGCGCTACCTCGAGGACGTGCACCCGCGCGCGGAGCTCGCGCCCCGCGACGTCGTGGCCCGCGAGAACGTCCGCCGGTCCCTGGCCCAGGGCGGCCGGCCGGTCCTGCTCGACTGCACCGGGTTGGCTCCGTCCGGCCCCGGCCTGCATGGGGCCGGCACGACCGCAGAGTTCCTCGCCCGGCGCTTCCCCACGATCGACGCCGCCCTGCGGGCGCACGGCGTCGACTGGTCCCGCGAACCGGTCCCGGTCACCCCGGCGGCCCACTACCTCATGGGCGGGGTCGCCACCGACGGACTCGGCCGCACCACCGTCCCGGGGCTCTACGCCGTGGGCGAGTGCGCGGCCACGGGCGTGCACGGCGCCAACCGGCTCGCCTCCAACTCGCTGCTCGAGGGTGCCGTCTTCGGGGCCCGCGTGGCCGGCGCACTGCAGGCGGACGCGCTGCGCACGGACGCACTGGGGACCGGCCCAGCGGACGACGACGCCCCGGCGCGCCTCGTCCTGCCCGGCCGCGCCGAGATCCTGCCGGCGGCCGGTCGTTCCGGGATCGCGGCCGCCCGGTCGCGGAGCGCTGCGCCGGTCGACAGGGACACCGTGCCGGTCGACAAGGACACCGTGCTGTTCGACAAGGACACCGAGCCGGTCGACGGAGAGGCTCTGCCGGTCAACGGAAAGGCTCTGCCGGTCGACGGGGACACCGAGCGGCGCGACGGGAGTGCCGTGCCGGCCGACGGGAACACCGAGCCGTTCGACCGCGAGCAGTTCCAGGACGCCATGTGGGCCGGCGCCGGCGTCCTGCGCGACCGTTCGCGGCTCGAGGCGCTGGCCCGGCGGCTGGCCGGCTTCCGCCCACCCACCGGTCTCTCCCGCCGCGCGGTCGAGGACCGGAACCTGCTGACCGTGGGCCGCGCCGTGGCCGCGGCGGCCCTGCACCGCACCGAGTCCCGGGGTGCCCACTACCGGGAGGACTTCCCGGCGTCCGATCCCGCCCGCGCGCGGCGCACGTTCTGGCGCCTGGACCCACCCCCGGTCGCGCTCGACAAACCCTCATTGACCAGGGGATATACCCGTCTTGACATATTCGACATCCCGGAGAGGACCCCCGCATGCTGACCCGAGCCGCCATTACCGAGGTCGTGGAGCGGGGGCTCGCCGAGGACGCCCCCTGGGGCGACATCACCTCCGAGCACCTCATCCCCGCGGGCGCCGCCGCCCGCGCCGAGCTCGTGGCGCGCGAGGCCGGCGTCTTCTCCGGCGGGCAGGTCTTCGCCGCGACGTTCGCCGCCGCGGACCCCGCCGTGGCCGTCGAGCTGGTCTCCGCCGACGGCGACCGCTTTGCGGCCGGGGACACCCTGGCCGTGGTGATCGGTCCCGCCCGGGCCGTGCTGACCGGCGAGCGCGTGGCCCTGAACCTCACCCAGCGGATGTGCGGGATCGCCACGCTGACCGCCCGCTACGTCGCCGCCGTCGAGGAGACAGTCGCCCGCGTGGAGCGGGCCGCGAACCTGCCGCCCGGCACGATCACCCGGACCCGGGTGGCCGACACGCGCAAGACCACCCCGGGGCTGCGGGCGCTCGAGAAGCACGCCGTGCTCAGCGGGGGCGGGCACAACCACCGGCACTCCCTCTCGGACGCCGTGATGGCCAAGGACAACCACCTGGCCCTGCTCACGGCCGACGGCACCGACCTGGCCGGCGCCCTGCGGCAGCTGCGCCGTCGTCTCCCCCACACGATGCACCTCGAGGTGGAGGTGGACCGCCTCGACCAGATCGAGGCGGTCTTGGCCGGCGGCGCGGACACGATCCTGCTGGACAACTTCTCGGTGGACGACCTCGTGACCGGAGTGGCGATCATCGACGGCCGGGCGACCGTCGAGGCCTCCGGCGGCGTGAGCCTGGAGAGCGTCGGGGACATCGCGGCCACCGGGGTGGACGTCATCTCGGTGGGCGCGCTCACCCACTCCGCCCGGAACCTGGACCTCGGCCTCGACATCGGCCTCGGCAGCGGGCTCGGCAGTGGGCTCGGCAGCGGCCACGGCACCGGGACGGGATGACGATGCTGTACCTCGACTCGGCCGCGACCACCCCCGTCCGGCGGGAGGTCCTGGAGGCCATGTGGCCCTACCTCACCCAGGAGTTCGGCAACGCCTCGAGCCACCACGAGGCGGGCCGGCGGGCACTGGCCGGTCTCGACCAGGCCCGCGGGACGGTCGCGCAGGTGCTGAACTGCCGGCCCGCCGAGGTCGTGTTCACGTCCGGCGGGACCGAGGCGGACAACCTGGCCGTCAAGGGCATCGCCCTGGGGCGCCGGGACCGGGACCCCGCGCGCACGCACGTGGTGACGAGCGCGGTCGAGCACCACGCCGTGCTCGGCTCGGCGCGGGACCTGGCCCGCTGGGACGGCTTCGAGCTCACGGAGCTGGGCGTGTCCTCCGAGGGACTCGTGGACCCCTCCTCCCTGGCGAGGGCTGTTCGTGCGGACACGGCAGTGGTATCCGTGATGCATGCGAACAACGAGACGGGTGCGGTCCAGGCGATCGCCGAACTGGCTGCGGTGGCTCGGGCGCGGGACGTCCCGTTCCATACGGATGCGGTCCAGGCGGCCGGGGCGCTGGAACTGGACGTACAAGCGCTCCACGTGGCGGCGCTGAGCCTCGCCGGGCACAAGATCGGGGGACCCAAGGGCGTGGGCGTGCTCTTCCTGCGCCGAGGGACCCCCCTGCGCCCGCTGCTGAGCGGCGGCGGGCACGAGCGCGGCCGGCGCTCCGGGACCTCGGACGTGGCCGGCGCCGTGGGCTTCGCCACGGCCCTGCGGCTCGCCGCCGAGGAGCGCCCGGACCGGTCGGTGCGGCTCGCCGGACTGCGGGACCGGCTGATCACCGGGGTCCTGTCCGCGGTCCCCTCGGCGGTGCTGACCGGCCCCGACCCGCGGGAGCGGCCGGCGGCGCGGCTGCCCGGCAACGCCTCCTTCTGCTTCCCGGGCGTCAACGGCGAGACGGTCCTGGTGGACCTGGAGGCGCGCGGGCTGCTCGTCTCCTCGGGCTCGGCCTGCTCGGCCGGGGACACCGAGCCCTCCCACGTGCTGACCGCCATGGGGCTCCCGGCCGAGGTCGCCACCACCGCGGTCCGGTTCACGCTGTCCGCCGCGGTGACCCCGGAGCAGGTGGACGGGATCGTGGCGGCGGTCAGGGACGTCCTCGAACGCCTGAGCGCCCCGCGCGGCTGAGCGGGCTCAGCCGGCCGGCACCGGGTGCTGCACCCCGCCGTGCACGACCGCCAGGACCGGTTCGCCCTTCTCCTCCACGGTCCGTGTGCTCTCCGGCACCAGGCTCCACGAGGGATCGGGGCAGGAGTGGGGCGCGGGCCCCTCGGGGACCGCGCTCGAGGCGCCCAGGCCGTCGAAGCCCTGTAGCCGGAAGCCGACGACGGTCCCCCACCACAGGGTGCTCGGCGCGCTCGCGATCCCCCGGGTCTCGGTGACCACCAGATCCGTGCGCTGTGACAGCACCTCGGTGCCCTCCGGGTTGACGCATTCCCACGAGAACGTGGTCACCGACGCGGTCTCGGCCACGAACTCGAGCGAGGCCGCGTTCGCCTGCAGCGTCGCGTCGTCCCAGCCGAGCGCGGTCATGGCGTCGGCGCCGGTCACGAAGCCGGTGCCGTCCTCGTGCAGCTGCGTGGCCGCCCAGGAGGGCGCCGTCAGCCCGATCGACACCCCCGCCGCCGCGAGAGCCGCCAGGACCACGATCAACTTCTGCATGTGCTTCCCCATTCCCCTGTCCCCCGGCACCGGAGAGGAGCTCCTGGGCCGTTTTTCCGAACGCTAATGCAGGCGCGGGGGGCGGATCCAGCGGCGTGACCTTTCTGTGACCCCCGTCCGACCTGCGACGACACATGCCGCACCGTGGAGCGCCGGCGCTCAGGCCGCGGTGTCCCGCTCGGTGGGCACCCGGTGCGCCACGCCCTCGTGGACGAGCTCGAGAGCGGGCCCCTCGTGCGCCTGCGCCCGCTCGGTGGACCGCGGCACCCGGGACCAGGCCCCGGCCTCGTTCGCGTTCTCGTTCTTGTTCGCGTTCTCGGTGGCGTTCGAGCCGCCGTCGGCGGGGCAGGCGTCGAGCTCCGGGCCCTCGACCACGGCGACGGACACGGCGTCCTCGGCGAAGCCCTGCAGCTCGAAGCCCGTGACGGCACCCGTCACGGAGCTGCGCTGCACGGCGGCGAGCAGGTCCGCCCGGGCCGTCGTCGTCGTCCGCCGTTCCTGGACGGTCACGGCGCCGGTGGACTCCTGCACGCACTCCCACGAGGCCGTGGCCACGGTGACCGTCTCCGCGACGAGGTCCAGCTCCGCGGCGGAGGTCTGCAGCCGGTCGTTGGTCCAGCCCACGGCCCGCAGGACGTCCTCCCGGCCCACGGAGCCCGTACCGTCGGCGCGCAGCGTCACGGCCGCCGTAGCCGGCACGCTCAGCCCGATGGAAGCGGCCGTGGCGGCGGCCACCACGCAGGCCAGCAGTCTCTTCTTCACTCCGTCCCCCCAGTCCCTCCTGTCCCCCGACAGGAGTCCGGCCGTCAGGCCGTGGTGGGGAGGCTAATGAAGATCAGTGGATGCGTCCAGCGCGACGGCACGGCGGCCGCCCGAGGTGCGCCCGGGAGAGCGGCTCAGCCGGCGGCCTGCTCGCGCAGGACGTTCTTGCGGATCTTGCCGGACGCGGTCCGCGGCATCTCCTCCACGAGGCTCAGCGTCTTGGGCACCTTGTAGCGGGCGAGCCGCCCGGCCAGGTGCTCCTGGATCGTTCCGGCGGTGAGCTCCCGGCCCTCCCGGGGGACGACGACGGCGTGCGGCACCTCGCCCCACTTCTCGTCGGGCACGCCGATGACCGCCACAGCGGCCACCTCCGGCAGCTCGAGGATGGCCGCCTCGACCTCCGCCGGATAGATGTTCTCCCCGCCGGAGATGATCATGTCCTTGATCCGGTCCGAGACGAACAGGTAGCCGTCCTCGTCGAGGTAGCCCAGGTCCCCGGAGTGGAACCACTCCCCCTCGAAGGACCCGGCCGCGTCGGGGCGGTTCCAGTACTGCCGGATGACGTTGGGCCCCGAGAGCAGGATCTCCCCCGCCTCGCCGGGCCCCGCGGGCTCCCCCGCCGCGTCCACGATCCGCACGTCGGAGAAGAAGTGCGGCAGCCCGGAGGAGCCCGCCTTCTCGCGGGACTTCGCCGCGGGCAGGTTGGTGGCGCCCGGGGAGGTCTCCGTCATGCCGTAGCTGGCGGTGAAGGCCAACCCCCGGCTCTCGTAGGCCTCCAGGACCCGCATGGGCACCGCCGAGCCGCCGCAGGTGAGCTTGCGCAGCGAGGACAGGTCCGTGGCGTCCCAGTCCGGGTGCTCGCACAGCAGCTGGTAGGTGGTCGGCACCCCCGACAGCCAGGTGACGCGGTGGGCCTCGATGAGCTCCAGCACCCGGCCGGGCACGAACTTGGACTCGAGCACCAGCGTGGCGCCCTTGAGCAGGGTCGGCAGCACCCCCATCCCGAGCGAGGCAACGTGGAACATCGGGGAGATCATCAGCGCGACGTCGTCGGCCGCCACGTCGTAGTCCACCAGGACGTTGACGCAGTTCCAGGTGAAGTTGCCGTGGGTCAGGCAGGCGCCCTTGGGCCGGCCGGTGGTCCCGGAGGTGTAGAGGATCACGGCGAGGTCGTCCAGCTCCACCGGGACGTCCTCCGTCCAGGGCTCGGCCGCCGCGATCACCGTCTCGAGGGCTGGGACCCCGTCCGCGTCCTCCTCGGCCACGACCCACCGGACCACGTCCGTCAGCTCCCGGGCGGCCGGTGCGGCCAGGCCCGTCAGGGCGTCGTCGTGGATCAGCGCCGAGACGTCCGCGTCCTCGAGCTGGTAGCGGATCTCCGGGACGGCCAGACGCGTGTTGAGGGGGACGAGCACCGCGCCGAGCGCTCCCGCCGCGAACATCGTCTCGAGGAAGGCCGGGCTGTTCTCCCCGAGGAAGGCCACCCGGTCCCCGGGCCCCACGCCCTGGCCGGAGAGGGCCGTCGCCAGGCGCCGGGACCGGTCGTGCAGCTCCCGGTAGGTCAGCGTGCGCTCGCCGTGGACCACCGCCACCTTGGGGCCCGACTTCTCGAGCCTCCGGACGAGCCAGGATCCCAGTCCCTGATTGCGCATGCGATCGTCTCCTCAAACAGTCGTCAAAGCCAATAGTTGAAAACTTCCACTATTTGCCCTCCAGCGTAGAGAGAGCTGGATCACATTGTCCAGACCTCCGGGCGGCCGGATCCTGCGACACCTCCCGATTTAGGTCATCTTCTCAATGGTTGACACTTTCAATAGATTGCTGTTCCAATGGGTCCACCGCGAGCCGGTCCGCACGACCGCCGGGAGGCCCCCGGGGACCGGGGCCGACCTGCTCGCCGCACCGGTGCCCGACCCCGGTGCCGCGCCCACTCTTTCCGCCCCAGAGCAAGGAACCGCCATGTCAGCAGCACCCGACACCCTGGCGTCCCTGGACGCCCGCGCCAGGAACAAAGAGGCGCGCAAGGTCATCTTCTCGAGCTACCTCGGCTCCACCATCGAGTTCTACGACTTCCTGCTGTACGCCTCGGCCTCCGCCCTGGTCTTCCCCTACGTGTTCTTCACCGACCTCGATCCGCTGGCCGGCACGATCGCCGCGTACGGCACCTTCGCCGCCGGCTACCTGGCCCGCCCGCTGGGCGGGGCGGTCTTCGGCCACTTCGGCGACCGCCTGGGCCGCAAGAAGATGCTCATCATCTCGATGCTGATCATGGGCATCGCCTCGACGCTCATCGGCCTCATCCCCAGCGCCGCCGTCATCGGCTCCTGGGGAGCGGTCATCCTGATCCTCCTGCGGGTGTGCCAGGGCATCGCCGTGGGCGGCGAGTGGGGCGGGGCCGCACTGATGGCCCTGGAGCACTCCGCCAAGGGCCGGCGCGGATTCGCCGCGTCCTTCACCAACGCCGGCGCCCCGACCGGTGCCGCACTGGGCACCTTCGTCCTGGGCCTGTTCGCCGCCATGCCGGAGGAGCAGTTCCTCTCGTGGGGCTGGCGCGTCCCGTTCCTGCTCTCCGTCCTACTGCTGGCCGTGGGCGTCTTCGTGCGCTCCCAGGTGTCCGAGAGCCCCATCTTCCAGGCCGCCCTGGCCAAGGAGGCCGCGGAGGGCCCGGCCGTCAAGCGCAAGGTGCCCATCGTCGAGGTGCTGCGCCGTCCCCGCGCCCTGATCTACACGATGCTGGCGGGGGCCTCCGGATTCGCCCTGCAGGTCTTCCTGGCCACCTTCGCGGTGGCCTACGCGGTCGAGCGCGGCGCCGACCGGCAGCCGGTCCTCTACGCCTTCGCCCTCGCCTCGGTGCTCAGCGTGTTCTTCGTGGTCGGCATGGGACGCCTGTCCGACCAGCTGGGCCGGCGCCCGGTCATGGTCGTGGGGCTGGTGCTGTTCATCGCCCTCATCTTCCCGATGTTCTCGTGGCTGGCCACCGGCAACGTGCTGCTGATCTTCGCGACCTTCACCATCGGGCTGGCCTGCCACGCCGCGATCTACGGACCGCTGGCGGCCTTCATCTCCGAGCAGTTCGGCACGTCGTCGCGCTACACCGGCGCCTCGCTGGGCTACCAGTTCGCCACCCTGATCGGGGCCGGCTTCACCCCGACGATCCTCGCCTCGATCTACGCGTCCTCCGGGCAGGCCATCGCCCCCGTGGTCTGGTACCTGGCCGGGATGGCCGTGGTCAGCGCGGTGTTCATCCTGCTCACCCGCGAGTCCAAGGACTTCGACCTGGAGACCCACGAGCACTGACCCGCGCCACCGCACGCACCGCGGCCCCCGCCCGATCGATCAGGCGGGGGCCGCGGTCTGCGGGGTCTGCGCGGTCAGAAGGCCACCTTCTTCAGCAGCCGGGACAGCTCGTCGCGCTCCGCCGGGGAGAGCGGGGAGAGCGACTCCGCGGTGGAGTTCTCCACCAGGGTCCTGGCCTGGGCGTACAGCTTCCGCCCGGCCGCGGTGGGCGCGATGATCTTCGAGCGGCGGTCCCTCGGATCGGTCCGGCGCTCCACCGCCCCGCGCCGCTCCAGGTCGTCGAGGATGGCCACGATCTGGCTGGGGTCCAGCACCAGGAACTGGCTGAGCTCGCGCTGCGTCAGCCGCTCCTCGCCGCAGGCCAGCGCCAGGACCGAGTAGTGGCGCACCTTCAGCTCGAGCTGCGCGAGCTTCTTGTTGGCCGCTGAGGAGCCCGTCGAGGCAGCACGGGCCATCAGGAAGACCGGCTCCGTCGTCAGCTCGGCCTCGAGGAGGCGCTCGAGACCGGCGGACGGGTCGGTGGGCGTGGTCATAGCGTCTCTCCTGGGGCCGGGGACCCCAGTCTACGGAATCCGTGCACCCAGCATAGATGGAGTTTCTTAACCATTGACATTTTCAACGAATAGCGGTGGAATGGGACCGAACCCGGAAGCAGTGACGGGCGTCACCCCGTCCGCCGATCCACGAGCGAAGATCCACCGCCACGATCCAGAGCGAAGGAGCCACTCCATGGCACAGGACAGCACCACCTCCCCGAGCACCGCCCCTCTCGCCGGCAAGGTCGCCGTCGTCACCGGCTCCGGCCAGGGCCTGGGCCTGGCCTACGCCCAGGAGCTCGCCCGCCAGGGCGCCGCCGTCGTGATCAACGACGTCGACCAGGCCACCGCCGAGAAGGCCGTCGCCTCCATCACCGAGACGGGCGGACAGGCCGTCGCCGTCGTCGCACCCGTGGGTTCCACCGAGACCGCCACCGCGCTCGTGAACGGCGCCGTGGAGGCCTTCGGGCGCCTCGACATCCTCGTCACCAACGCCGGCGTGCTGCGCGACAAGTCCCTGCTGAAGATGACCGACGAGGACTTCGACCTCGTCATCCAGGTCCACCTGCGCGGCACCTTCACCTGCGCCCGCGAGGCCTACCGGTACTTCAAGGAGAACGGGGTCCCCGGGCGGATCATCACCATCGGCTCCCCCACCGGCCAGTACGGCAACTTCGGCCAGACCAACTACGCCGCCGCCAAGGCCGGGATCGTGGGCATGGTCCGCACCTGGGCCCTGGAGATGAAGAAGGCCGGCGTCACCGCCAACGCCGTCATCCCCGTGGCCGCCACCGCCATGACCGAGACCATCCCCTTCTTCCGCGCCGCCGTCGAGGCGGACCGCCGCGGCGAGCCCATGCCGGACTTCTTCCGCAAGGACCTCGGCTTCGGCAACGCCGCCGACGTCGCCGGTCTGATCGCCTGGCTCGCCTCCGACGACGCCGCCGGGGTCACCGGCCAGGCCATCGGCGCCGGCGGCGACCGCCTCCAGGTCTTCAGCCACCCCCGTCCCGTGGTCACCGAGTACCGCGACGGCGGCTGGACCTTCGAGGCCCTGCGCGAGCAGTTCCCCGCGCTGATCGAGGACAATTCCCAGCCGGTCGGCGAGACGATGCCGCCGCTGCCGGAGGAGCTGAAGCCCGAGTCCGCGACCCAGCAGTCCTAGGAGTCGTCACCATGCGCTACGAATACGGTCTCGACCTCGCGTCCCTGGACGCGATCGACATGCACGTGCACATCGAGTGCTCCGACCACGGGCACCCGTCCCTGCCCTCGGCCCTCACCGAGGCCTCGACCAAGTACTTCAAGTCCGAGGACCGGTCCCCGTCCCTGGACACCATCGCCGAGCGCTACCGGCAGTGGAACATGGCGGCGGTGGTCTTCACCGTCGACGCGACCACGGCGCTGGGCCACGAGCCGAACTCCATCGAGGAGATCGCCGAGGGCGCGGCCCGCAACAACGACGTGCTGATCCCCTTCGGCTCCGTGGACCCGCTCCAGGGCTCCGCCGCGGTCGAGCGGGCCAAGAAGCTCGTCGAGGAGCACGGCGTCAAGGGCTTCAAGTTCCACCCGTCCCTGCAGGGCTTCGACCCCTCCGACGAGCGGTTCTACCCGCTCTACGAGGCGATCCAGGCCCTGGGCGTGCCGGCCCTGTTCCACACCGGCCAGAACGGCATGGGCGCGGGGCTCCCCGGCGGCTTCGGCATCAAGCTGGGCTACTCCAACCCGCTGCTGCTGGACGCGGTGGCCGCGGACTTCCCCGAGCTCCAGGTCATCATGGCCCACCCCTCGGTGCCGTGGCAGGAGGAGGCCAACTCCATCGCCACGCACAAGGCCAACGTGTGGATCGACCTCTCGGGCTGGTCGCCCAAGTACTTCCCCGAGTCGCTGGTGAAGGCCTCCAACCGGATGCTCCAGGACAAGGTCCTCTTCGGCACCGACTACCCGCTGATCACCCCGCAGAAGTGGCTCGGCGCCTTCGAGCAGCAGTCCTTCAGCGACGAGGTCCGCCCCAAGATCCTCAAGGACAACGCCGTGCGCCTGCTCGGCCTGGACGAGGCGCGGGCATGAGCGCGCAGCTCGAGCAGACCCGCCTCTACCCCGGCTGCGACCCGTACGGGATCGAGGAGAAGCTGACCGAGGCCGAGAAGGCGCCCCTGCGCCGGCTGCGCCGGGTGCTCGAGGACGAGGTGCGGCCGCTGCTGGCCGAGTACTGGGAGGCCGGGGAGTTCCCCTACCAGGTCGCCCCCTCCCTGCACGGCCTCGACCTCATGACCCCGCCCGAGCTCACCGCCGGCGGCGAGCAGCCCCGGTCCCTGTACCACGGGTTCCGGATCTTCGAGCTGGCCCGCACCGACGCCTCGATCGCCACGTTCTACACCGCCCAGGCCGGACTGTTCCGCACGGCCTGCCGCGTGGGCGGCACCCCGGAACAGTTCGCGCAGTGGGACCCGAGGATCACCTCCTTCGAAATGACCGGGGTGTTCTGCCTGACCGAGCCCGAGCACGGCTCCGACATCGCCGGCGGGCTGGCCACCACGGCCCGGCGCGAGGGCGACGAGTGGGTGCTGCACGGCGCCAAGCGCTGGATCGGCGGCGCCTTCACCGCGGACCTCCTCGCCGTGTTCGCCCGCGACGAGGCCGACGGACAGGTCAAGGGCTTCCTCGTGGACCGCCAGGCCCCCGGCGTGCGGCTGGAGAAGATCACCGGCAAGACGTCCCTGCGGATGATGCAGAACGCCGACATCCACCTCGACGGCGCGCGGGTGCCTGAGTCCATGCGCCTCGGGAACGTGAACTCGTTCCAGGACGTCGCCGCGATGCTGCGTGCCATGCGCTCCGACGTCGCCTGGATCGCCACCGGCATCCAGGCCGGCGCCTACGAGGCCGCGCTGCGCTACGTGCGGGAGCGCGAGCAGTTCGGCCGCCCGATCGGCAGCTTCCAGCTCGTCCAGGAGAAGCTGGCCCGGATGCTCGGCAACGTCACCGCGTCCCTGACCATGGTCGCCGGACTCGCCGAGCGGCAGCAGGAGGGCGTCTACCGGGACGAGGACTCCGCCCTGGCGAAGATGTGGATCAGCCTGCACATGCGCGAGACCGTGGCGCTGGCCCGCGAGCTCGTCGGCGGCAACGGCATCACCCTGGCCCACGACGTCGCCCGCTTCCACGCCGACGCCGAGGCCGTCTACTCCTACGAGGGCACCCACGAGATCAACGCGCTCGTGGTCGGCCGGTCGCTCACCGGCCGGAGCGCGTTCGCCTGAGCCGCCCGGCACCACACCACCACGGACACCACGGACACCACGGACACCACCACGGAGGACACGCCATGACCGAAGCACAGACCCAGCCCCAGACCGTCGTCGCCTTCGACGAGGTCAAGAGCCTCGTCGGGAAGAACCTCGGGCACTCCGCCTGGCGGGAGATCACCCAGGACCAGGTGAACACGTTCGCCGACGCCACCGACGACCACCAGTGGATCCACGTGGACCCCGAGCGCGCCCAGGAGGGACCCTTCGGCGCCCCGATCGCCCACGGCTTCCTGACCCTGTCCCTGCTCATCCCGATGTGGTCCGAGCTCTTCGACGTCACGGGCGTGAAGACCAAGGTCAACTACGGCCTCGACAAGGTCCGCTTCACCTCCCCGGTCAAGGTCGGCTCGCGCATCCGCATGACCGTGACCATCACCGACGTGCAGGAGGTCAAGGGCAACGGCCTGCACCTGGTGGCCGACGGCACGATCGAGATCGAGGGCGAGGAGCGTCCCGCCGTGGTCGCCACCTTCCTCAACCGGTTCTACGCCTGAGCGCACCGGAGCCCTGAGCCGTGAGGGCCCGGGTGACCACGTTCTTCCGTGGTCGCCCGGGCCCTCACGGATCCGCCGGTGCCGACGGGGTCGGACGGGGTCAGACGGCCGTGGTCTCCTGCACGCACGCCGCCACGGCCTGCGCCACGGCGGGGGCGACCCGCGGGTCCAGGGCCGACGGCACGATGTGGTCCGGACGCAGTCCGTCCTCGGCGGCGATCTGCGCGATCGCCCGGGCGGCCGCCAGCTTCATGACGGGTGTGATCCGCCGTGCCCCGGCGTCCAGGGCCCCGCGGAAGATCCCCGGGAAGGCCAGCACGTTGTTGATCTGGTTCGGGAAGTCGCTGCGCCCGGTGGCCACCACGGAGGCGTGCTTCGCGGCGACGTCGGGCATGATCTCCGGGTCCGGGTTGGCCAGGGCGAACACGATCGCGTCCTCGGCGAGTTCGGTGAGGAACTCCTCGGGGACCGTGCCGCCCGAGACGCCCACGAACACGTCCGCGCCCTCGAGCGCGTCCTTCGCACCTCCGATGAGCCCGCGCGGGTTGGTGCGCGCGGCGTAGCCGGCCTTGATCGCGTTGAGGTCGTCCCGCTCCCGGGAGACGATCCCGCGCGAGTCCATCAGCACCACGTCGGTGATGCCCTGCGCCAGCAGGATCTCGGTGATCGCGATCCCGGCCGCACCCGCGCCCGCGATCACGACCTTGAGCCCCGCCAGGTCCTTGCCCACCAGGGTCGCGGCGTTGAGCAGGGCGGCGAGGACGACGACGGCGGTGCCGTGCTGGTCGTCGTGCATCACCGGGATGTCCAGCTCCTCGATCAGCCGCTGCTCGATCTCGAAGCAGCGCGGGGCGGAGATGTCCTCGAGGTTCACCGCCCCGAAGGTCGGGCGCAGCAGCGTGACGGTGCGCACGATCTCGTCGACGTCCTGGGTGTCGAGCACGATCGGGATCGAGTCCAGGTCCGCGAAGGTTTTGAACAGGGCCGCCTTGCCCTCCATCACCGGCAGGGACGCGGCCGGGCCGATGTCCCCGAGCCCGAGCACGGCCGAGCCGTCGGAGACCACGGCCACGAGCCGGCCGGCCCAGGTGTGGGTGCGTGCCATGGCGGGATCGGCGGCCACCGCGCGGGAGACCTCGGCGACCCCGGGGGTGTAGGCGATGGACAGGTCACGGCGGGTCTTCAGGGGCGACTTCGAGACCACGGAGAGCTTGCCGCCCTCGTGGGAGCGGAAGATCTCCTCGTGCGTGATCGGGCCGGACCGGACGTTCTCGTCGCTCATGCGCGTTCCTCGTGCTCTCGTCGTTGAGTGCGAACAGGGTCCCGGCCATTGTGCCCCACGCCCCGGCTCCCCGTCCCCGCACGGGTGCCGCCCGCGCACCCCGGCCCGCCCGGTCCCGGACGGCACAGAGCCCCCGGACCGTGCGGTCCGGGGGCTCTGCTCGCGGGTCGGCCGCGCGCGGCGGACGACGGTGCGGGGTGGGGATCAGATGATGGACCGGCCCCCGGTGCGCGCCTTCTCGAAGCGCTCCTGCACGTCGGCCCAGTTCACGATGTTCCAGAAGGCCTTGACGTAGTCCGCCTTGACGTTCTGGTAGTCGAGGTAGAACGCGTGCTCCCACATGTCCAGCTGGAGCAGCGGGATCGTGGCGACCGGCACGCCGTTCTGCTGGTCGTACATCTGCTCGATGACCAGGTTGCCGCCGACGGGCTCGTAGGCCAGGATCGCCCAGCCGGAGCCCTGGATCGTGGTGGCCGCGGCGGTGAAGTGGTCGCGGAAGGCGTCGAAGGACCCGAAGTGGTCCTCGATCGCCGCGGCGAGCTCACCGGTCGGCTTGTCGCCGCCCTCCGGGGAGAGGTTCTGCCAGAACACCGAGTGGTTCACGTGCCCACCGAGGTTGAACTGCAGGTCCTTGGACAGCTTGGCCGCGGCGGCGCCGTCACCGTTCGCGCGGGCCTCCGCCATCTTCTCCAGGGCGGTGTTGGCCCCGGCCACGTAGGTGGCGTGGTGCTTGTCGTGGTGCAGCTCCATGATCTTCGCGGAGATGTGGGGCTCGAGCGCCGCGTAGTCGTAGGGGAGATCGGGAAGGGTGTACTTCTCGGCCATAGGAGAATCCTTTCGATAGCTGTCGTGTGGTTCCACCCTCGTCCCGCGCGCGCGCGGGGGTCAAGGAGGTTCCGCCACCAGCGTACGGTGCGCCGCCGGGCGGGCCGGCCGGGAGCTCAGAAGAAGTCCGGCGGCCTCTCGAGCGGGCAGCGGGGCGGGTCGGGCGTGAGCTGGGACGGGACCGTGAACTCGTAGTCGCCCGTCTCGATCATCCGCTTGAGCGTCTCCAGGGCGTTCCGGGCGCTCCGGCGGGCGGCTGGTTCGAGCAGGTGCCAGATCCAGGCCTTCGACTCCGTGAACCGCCCGTCCACGACCTTCTCGATCCGGGTGCCGCCCTCCACCTGCTCCCACGTGATGGTCACCAGCAGGTCCACCAGTCCCTTGGTGGTGCGCATCCCCAGGCGCCGGCCCGGGACGTGGTCGGAGACGATGTTCACGAAAGCGAAGCGGAGCGGGCCCACGCGGACGGTGGACTCGATCGACGTGCCGAGCTGCAGCACCGCCGTGCTGACCTGGTAGTTCCGCTCCGGGATCGGGTTCCAGCGGCGCAGGCAGCCGGGGTCGAGCAGGAACCGCTCCACCAGCGGCGGACCCGCCGCGACCACCGCGGTGTCCACCAGCCGGAACGTCGTGGCGCCCTTCAGCATCGTGGCCCCCGCTCCCCGGTCGGGTTCGTGACAGACGGGTGCCGCGCACGGACTGAAGAAATTCGCATGTGCACACAACTACTCTAGCGACGGTCCCCCGCGCCACTCCCCGCTCCGAGTGCACAGGGGGTGGAGAAAGTTGTCCACAGGTGTGGAGGAGCGTGTGCACAGCTCGAACACCTGTACGCCCCGCCCTCCGAGGACCGCGCCGTTGCAGGTGAGCGCGGGGTCGACGGAGAGCACGGCACCGTAATTCCATGGATGGAAGTTATCCACGCTGTGGACAACGCCTGTGGAGAAGCTGTTGAGAAGACCGGAACCGGACGTCACGGAGCGTCGCACAGGGCGCCCCGGACCGTCCGGACGGGGACGGCACCGGCCGGCGTCCGGACGGGAGCACCCCCGGACGGGGGACGACCTAGCGGCTCGCGCGCGAGCGCACGAGGACGGCGAGCACCGCGCAGGCCAGGTAGCAGACGAGCACCACGGCCCAGCCCACCGCGAAGGAGCCCGTGAGCTGGAGCAGACCGCCGAGGACGAGCGGACCGGCGCAGAACCCGCCGTACAGACCCATCGTCACCACGCCGGTGGAGGCTCCCACCCGTTCGGCGGGCACGGCGCGCATCGCCCCGGACATCACCACCACGCTCACCGCGAGCGCCGCGCCGCCGTGCAGGACGGCCGCCGGCCACACCGCCCACGCGAGGCCGGGGTGCAGGGGTGCCAGGATCAGCAGCACGGCGCTCGCGGCCGCCCCCAGGGCCATGCCGGCCAGCAGGACGAACCCGTCCGCGTGCGGACGGTCCATCACGCGCGCCCACAGCACCCGGGAGGCGATGCCCACGAGCGCGGAGACGGACACGGTGGCCCCGGCGGCGACGACGTCGAGGTCCAGGTCCCGGTGGGCGTAGAGCGGCAGGTAGACGTTGGCGGCCTGCGCCCCCAGGCCGGTCAGGGCCGCGGCCGCGGCGTACGCGCGGACCACGCCGGGCATCGGCGGCCGTGCGGCGGCGCGCGCCGTCCGGGACGAGGGCGTCTGCGCCCTCCGGGAGCGGCGGGCGGCCCGGGACCGGAGGGCCGCCCAGGACCGGTGCGGTGGTGTCGCCCCGGTCCTGGGCGGTGGTGTCACCCCGGACCGGTGCGTCGCCCGGGGCGGGTGCCCCGCCGGAGCGCCGGAGGAGTTGTCCGGGACCGTCCACCAGCCGTGCACGAGCAGGAGCAGCACCGCCCCCACGGCCACCAGGACGGCCGTGCGCCAGCCGAGCAGCAGTCCGAGCGCGGGAAAGGTCAGCCCCGCCACGAGCTGCGAGGCCTGCACACCGGCCTGCTTGATCCCGAGCCAGCTCGCGCGCCGCCCGGCGGGCACGTGCAGGCGGATGAGCCGGTTGGTCGCGGGATTGGCCATGACCTGCCCGAGCCCGGACAGCACCATGGCCAGGAGCAGCACGGTGTAGCCCGGGGCCGCGGCGGTGAGCAGCATCGCCAGCGCGGCCCCGCCGAACATCACGACCAGCAGGGTGCGGGCGGCCAGTTGGTCCGCCCAGCGGCCCGTGCGCACCGCGGTGACGGCCGCGACGAAGAAGGTGGTGGTGGCGAGCAGCCCGAACTGCGCCTCCGTGAGCTCCAGGTCCTCGATCACCAGGGGGCTCATCGCCGAGAGGCTGTGGGTCAGCAGCGGGCCCACCGCCATCGTGGCGGTGAGCACGAGCATGAGGTGCGCGCCCGGCCTGCGGTCCCGGGTCACCGGTCCTTCCCCGGGGTGCGCCGGTCGGCGGCGTGCAGGCCCACGACGCACGCCACGATCCCCGCCAGGAAGAGGGCCTTCGCCCAGGAGAGCTGCTCCTGGCCCGTGCCGGCCGCCCACGCGACCGTGAGCACGGCGCCGATCCCCGTCCACACGGCGTAGGCGGTGCCCATCGGCACCACGCGGGCGGCGCGTGCCAGGGTGAGCATGCTCAGCACCAGGGTCACGGCGAAGAGCAGGCCGGGGCCCGGCCGGGAGAAGCCCTCGGACGCGCCCAGGGCGGTGGCCCAGACCGCCTCGAGGATCCCGCTGACCACCAGCAGCGCCCAGGCACGGGCGCGCCGGTCCCGCACGGCCTGCGCCGCTCCGGCCTCAGCCGACAACCTTGAGCCCGATCACGCAGCCGACGATGCCGAGCACCAGGAGGATCCTGAGGGGCGTCGCGGACTCACGGCCGGTCAGCATCGACCAGGCCACGGTCAGGGCCGCGCCGATCCCCACCCAGACGGCGTACGCCGTGCCCGTGGGCAGCTCGGCCATGGCGTAGGCCAGCCCGGCCAGGCTCACGGTGGACGTCACGACGAACACCGCGGCGGGCACGGGACGGCGGAGTCCGTCCGAGGCCGCGAGCGCGGAGGCCCACACCGCCTCGAGGACGCCCGAGAGCACCAGCACCAGCCACGCGCTCACGGGGTCAGCGCTTCGGGACCACACGGATCCAGAGGAACCCGTGGGCGTCGATCAGCAGACCGTGCCGCAGGTCGAGCTCGGTGTTGCCGTGCAGCTCGACCGCCTGGGGCAGGAACCCCGAGAGGGTCTCCCCCGTGACGAACTGGGACCAGTCGGAGAAGTTGGCCAGGCACAGCACCACCGTGTTGCCGCCGGGGCGCTGGTAGCCCAGCACGTGGGGATTGCGCGCGTCGAACGGGACGAGGGTGTTGCCGTCGAACTCCGGGGAGTTCCGGCGCAGCTCGACCATCCGGCGGATGCCCCCGAAGATCCGGCCCTGCACGGAGAACAGCTCGTGGCGGCGCTCGTAGTCCTGGACGGGCCGCGGCGGGCGGTGCACCCACCGGGCGTCGCCGGCGTGGTCCGGGTCCTCGTTCCAGGCGGGGTCGTTGAGCTGGCCGACCTCGTCGCCCAGGTACAGCAGCGGGATGCCGCCGGTGCTCATCGCCACGGAGTGCGCGAGCAGGACCCGGTCCACGGCGGGTCCCGGGTCCTCGGCGAGGCCGAGCAGCGACGCCGTGGTGCCGCACACGCGGCAGTCCCCCGTGCGGGGGTTCTCCTGGAACGGGACGCCGTCCGCGAAGCTGCCGGGGTGTCGTCCCGTGTAGAAGGCGTTGAGGAAGCGCCGGTGGTCGTGGCCGTCCATGCCCAGCCGGGCGGCGTCCTCGTCCGAGAACGTCCAGCCGATGTCGTCGTGGCCGCGCACGTAGTCCACCCACGCGGTGCCGGGCGGGAGGGCATGGCGCTCCTCGAGGGCCTGCGCCAGCAGCTTCGGCTCACGGGTGGCCATCGCCTCCCACGTGAGGGCCATCTGCAGCGGGTTGTAGGACAGCTGGCACTGACCGGGCTCGATGTACCGGGCGACCTCGTCCGGGTGGACGATCGCCTCGGACTTGAACAGCACGGCCGGCGCGGCGATCCGGCACAGCGCGTTGTAGGCGCGCAGCAGCACGTGGGCCTGGGGCAGCGACTCGCACGTGGTGCCCAGCTGCTTCCAGATGAACGCGACGGCGTCCATGCGCAGCACCTCGACGCCCTGGGCGGCGAGGAAGAGCAGCTCGGCGGCCATCGCCCGGAAGACGGCGGGATTGGTGTAGTTGAGGTCCCACTGGAAGGAGTAGAAGGTGCTCCACACCCACCGCGGGTCCTCCTCGGTGGCGCGGACCCGGGTGAAGGACCCGGGGTGGTCGTCCGGGAAGATCTCCCGCGTGGTGCGCTCGAACTGCTCCGGGACGGTGCGGTCCGGGAAGATCCAGTAGTAGTCCTCGTACTCCCGCTCCCCCGCGGCGGCCCGGCGCGCCCACTCGTGCTCGTTGGAGGTGTGGTTGAAGACGAAGTCGAGGACCAGGCTGATCCCGTTCCGGCGCAGCTCGCGGCTCAGCTCGGCGAGCTCCTCCATGGTCCCGAGCCCCGGCTCCACGCGGCGGTAGGACGAGACCGCGTAGCCGCCGTCCGAGTTGCCCTCCGGCGCCTCGAACAGGGGCATGAGGTGGAGGTAGGTCAGGCCCAGTTCCCGGAAGTAGGGGATCTGCTCCCGGACCCCCTGCAGGTTCCCCGCGTACCGGTCCACGTAGCAGACCCCGCCCAGCATCTGCCGCGCGCCGAACCACGCGGGGTCCTGCTCGCGCCGCGCGTCCAGGGCTTTGAGGTCCTCGGGGCGCTCGGCCCAGGAGTGCGCCAGCTGCAGCCCGAGCTCGGTGAGCTGGTCGAGGAAGTCCTCGCGGTGGCCGTAGACCTCGGCGAAGAGCAGCGTCAGCCGGGGGAAGTGCTCGTCGAACCGGCGGTCGAAGTCCGCCCACCCCGTGCCCGGCAGGTCCGCCGGACGACGCTCGTGCACCTGCTGGCGTACGCACGCGGTGATCACGCGTGCCTGGTTCTCCGGCGACAGGCCCGGGATCCCGGGCGTACTGGTGTTCGGCACACTGCTCCTTCGGTCGTCCACCCCGGGGCGGGGCGGTCTCCGAACTCGAGATCCTCCTTGACGACGAGCCCTCGGATGGTCAGGGACACGCCCCCCGCCGGTCGGCGGGAGCGGTCCGCCCCTCAGCATACTGATGCGCTCCCGGCTTTTCACCGGATGACCGGGGTGTGCCTCCACATCCCTGTGCACAGAGTTGTCCACAGGTGTGGACGAGTCCTGGGGACACCGTGGCGAGGGCCCGCCGGTGCCCCGCCGTCGCGGGCCGACGGGCCTGCCGGGTCTCGGGGGATGGCCGCCGCACGTGTGGAGAACCCTGTGCAGCGCGGCCCCCGCGGGCCCGGCGGCGCCGCTGTCGGGCCCGGCCCGTGGAAGGATCCGCACGCCGGTGCCGTCCGGGCACCGCCCCCGGGAGCGCGGGCTCCCGGGGGGGCGGTGCCGATCCTGCGAGCGGGCTCAGTAGCCGTTGGCGGAGAGCCACTCCTCGGCGGCGGCGGCCGGGCTGACCGGCTGGTCGCCGCTGACCTTGCGGTTCAGGTCGATGAGGTCCTCGGTGGTGAGCTTGCCGGACAGCTCGTTCAGCGCGTCCACCGCCTCCTGGGGGAGCCGGTCCGCCGCCGCCAGCGGCAGGACCTGCTGGGCGATGAAGTTGTTCTCCGGGTCCTCCAGCACCACGAGGTCGTTGTCGGCGATCGCCGGGGTGGTGGTGAAGATGTCGGCGACGTCCACGTCCCCGTTGAGCAGCGCCTCGACGGTCAGGGGCCCCCCGCCGTCGTTGATCGGTTCGAAGGACTGCGGCACGCACCCGTAGTTCTCCTCGAGGCCGTCGAGGCCGTAGGCGCGCTCGGCGAACTCGGGCGGACCCGCGATCACCAGCTGGTCGCACACCGCCGCCATGTCGGCGATGCTCGTGAGCCCGTACTGCTCCGCGGTCTCCGGGGTGACCACCATGGCGTCCTTGTTCTCCGCCTCGGAGGCCTCCAGCACGGTCAGCCCGTCGGGCAGCGCGTCCGGCAGGGCGGCCATGATCTCCTCGGCGGAGCTCGCGGTGGCCTCCGGGTCGGCGAAGAGCAGCAGGTTGCCGGAGTAGTCCGGGACCACGTCCACGGACCCGTCCTGCACCGCCCCCACGTAGGCCTCGCGGGCTCCGATGCCCAGGGACGTCTCCGTCCCGACCCCGGCGGACTCGAGCGCCCCGGCGTAGAGCTCGGCCACGATCTGGCTCTCCGGGAAGTCGGCGGAGCCCACGGTCACGGTCTCGGTGGAGCCGTCCTCGGAGCCTCCGTCCCCGGCGAGGGGGTCTCCGCCACCTCCGCAGGCGGTCAGGCCCAGCAGCAGGGCGGCGCCCACGGCGGGTGCGGCGGCGCGGCGGCGGAGCACGGGAGCGGTGGTCATGGTGGTTCTCCTGTCGGTCGGTGGCACGGTGCGTCGGACGGTCTGAGGTTCGGGGGGTCAGGGGGCGGCGAGGCGCAGGCCCGGCGAGGTGGACAGCCGCTGGACCAGCGCCAGGACGGCGTCCACGGCGAGCGCGAGGACCGCCACGAGCACCACGGAGCCGAGCATGCGGTCGTAGTCGCGCACCGCGAGGCCGTCGATGAGGTAGCGGCCGAGGCCGCCGAGGTTGATGTAGGCGACCACGGTCACGGTCGCCACGACCTGCAGGGCGGCGTTGCGGATCCCGCCCAGGATCACGGGCAGCGCGTTGGGCACCTCCACGCGGGTCAACACCTGGCCGCCGGTCATCCCCATCGCCGCTCCGGCGTCCTTGAGGGCCGGGGACACGTTCGCGACCCCGGCGTAGGTCCCCGACAGGATCGGGGGGATCGCCAGCAGGACGAGCGCGAGGATCGGCGGCACCAGCCCGAGCCCCAGCAGCAGGGTGAAGAGGGTGAGCAGGCCCAGCGTGGGCAGGGCGCGCAGCGCCCCGGCCAGGCCGACGACGACGCCGGAGCCGCGCCCCGTGTGACCCACCCACAGGCCCAGCGGGACCGCCACGGCCAGGGCCACGGCCAGGGTCATGCCGCTGTACGTCAGGTGCTCGAGGATCCGGGCGGGGATGCCGCCGGTCCCGGACCAGTTCTCGGGGTCGGTCAGCCACGCCAGTGCGGCGCCGAAGAGGCTCATGCGACCACCCCTCTGCGCACGCGCGGGACCGTGACCGCGCCGGCCCGCTGCCAGCGCGTCAGCGCGTGGCCGGCCCCCCGCAGCACGAGGTCGATGAGCACGGCCAGGACCACGGTCAGCACGATGCCGACCGCGATCTCCTCGAGGATGGACCGGCGCAGCCCGTCGGTGAACAGGGTGCCGAGGGACTGCACCCCGATGACGGCGCCCACGCTGACCATGGAGATGTTGCTGACGGAGGCGACCCGCAGCCCGGCGACCAGGACGGGCACCGCGAGCGGCAGCTCGACCGCGAAGAAGCGCCGCAGCGGACGGTAGCCCATCGCGGTGGAGGCCTGCAGGACGTCCCGGTCCACGGACTCGAAGGCGTCCACGGAGGAGCGCACCAGGATGGCCACCACGTAGATGGTCAGCGCCACGACCACGTTCACCACCGAGGTGATCTGCGTGCCGAGGACCAGGGGCAGCACCACGAACAGGGTGAGGGACGGGATGGTGTAGAGCAGGGACGAGCCCGTGACGAACACCGGGCGCAGCGTACGGTTGCGGGCCGCGAGCCGGGCCACCGGGATCGCGATCAGCGCCCCGAGCAGCAGCGGCAGCACCGACTGGACGAGGTGCGTGCCCGTGAGCTCCAGGACGTAGGGCCAGTTCCGGCTCGTCCAGTTCATCGGGGCGTCCGCCCGCCGAGCCGCGCGTCCTCGATGGCCGCGATGATCTCGCCCGGCTGCATGATCCCGACCGCCCGGCCGGCGTCGTCGACGACCACGGCCAGGCCCGACGGCGAGGACAGGGCCGCGTCCAGGGCGCTGCGCAGGGAGCTGCCGGGCCGGTGCAGGGTGCCGCCGACCACGGGGTCGTCCTCCGCGCCGGGCCGCACCCAGCCGCGGGGGGCGCCGTCGTCGTCGATCCGCAGCGTCCACCCGCCGGGGACGTGCCCGTCCCCGGTCCCGACCACGCCCGGGGTGCCGTCCGGGCGCACGGTCGCCACCGGGTGCACGGGGATGTCGTGGGCCGAGTCGAAGGTCAAGGAGCGGAAGCCGCGGTCCCGGCCCACGAAGTCCGCCACGAAGTCGTCGGCGGGCGCGCGCAGCAGCTCCTCCGGGGTGGCGTACTGCGCCAGCCGCCCGCCCGTGGCGAAGACGGCCACCCGGTTGCCGAGCAGGACCGCCTCGTCGATGTCGTGGGTGACGAAGACGATGGTGCGGTGCAGGCGGTGCTGGAGGTCCAGCAGCTCGCGCTGCAGGTCCTGGCGCACCACGGGGTCCACGGCGGAGAACGGCTCGTCCATCAGCAGGACCGGCGGGTCGGCGGCGAGCGCACGGGCCACCCCCACGCGCTGCTGCTGACCGCCGGAGAGCTGGGACGGGTAGCGGGAGCCCAGGGCCTCGTCGAGGCCCACGGTGGCCAGCAGCTCACGGGCCCGTTCCCGCGCCTGCTTCTTCGGCACCCCGTTGAGCCGCGGGACGGTGGCGATGTTGTCCACCACGGTCCGGTGCGGCAGGAGGCCCGACTGCTGCATGACGTAGCCCATGGAGCGGCGCAGCTCGTGGGCGGGCACGGACGTGACGTCGCGGCCCTCCACCGTGACGGTGCCGGAGGTGGGCTCCACCATGCGGTTGATCATCCGCAGGGACGTGGTCTTCCCGCAGCCCGAGGGCCCCACGAACACGGTGAGGGACCCACGGGGGATCTCGAGGTCGAGCGCCTCGACGGCCGTGGTCCCGTCCGGGTACGTCTTGCCGGCGCCCTCGAAACGGATCGCGATGTCGGTCATGGAGGTCCTCCCGTTGCCGTCCGGCCAGTATAGGCAAGCGATTCGGCGGCCCCGCTAGACTCGCGTCCACCGGAGCGGCTCCCGCGGGGCCTCCGGCCGACGCGGAGGAGGTGTGACGATGCACAGCCTGGAGCTGCTGCTCGACGAGGACGCCGAGGCGGCCGTGCGCGCCGACTGGGACCGGCTGGCCGAGGCGGGGCTGCCCAGCTCCGGCCGGCACCGCTCCGAGTCCAACCGGCCCCACATCACCCTGGTGGCCGCCCCGTCCCTGGCCCCGGAGACCGTGCCGGGGATCGACGAGCGGGTCGCCGCGGCCGCCGGGTTCGTGGACCTGCCGCTGGCCAGTGCCGGCGTGCTGCTGTTCGGCCCGGGCCGGGGCGGCTACGTGGTGGTCCGCCAGGTCGTGACCACCCCCGAGCTGCTCGAGCTGCACCGGCGGGTCTGCGACGCCGTCGGCGCGGTCCCCGGGCAGGCGCGCACCTCCTTCCCCGGCGCCTGGACGCCGCACGTCACCCTGGCGCGCCGGATGCGCCCGGAGCAGGTGGCCGCCGCGCTGGAGGTCCTGGCCCCGCACCCCGAGCCGGTGCGCGCCGTGGCCCTGCGCCGCTGGGACGCGGACGCCCGCACCGTGGTGCAGCTGGCCTGAGGGCCGGCCCGGGATCCCGGCCGCGCGGACCCGCGTAGGCTCGGGGGCATGACGAGCGCACAGGACATCGCCAGCTGGATGATCGACCGCATCCGGACGGAGGGACGGCTGTCCCAGGACCAGGCCGTCCAGGACATCCCCGCGACCTTCGGGCCGGAGTGGGTCCGGACCCTGGAGAACGGCCACACCGGGATCAGCAAGGAGGTCCTCACGGAGTTCCGCAAGGCCCACGGCGGCACGGTGCAGTGGGACCGCGACCGCCGCTTCTGGTCCGTCAAGAGCTGATCCACCGGGAGCCTCCCGGGGCACGGCCGGGCGGCGCAGCCCCTCCGTGCCGGACGGCGCACCGCCCGGCACGCAGACCCGGGTCGCCCTGCAGGGAGACCCGGTCAGCGGGAACGGAGGATGTCGAAGACCGAGGAGTCGTCGTGCCGGCCGTGGCCCTCGCGGCGGCCGCGCACGTAGAGCTGCTCGGCCGCCGAGGCCAGCGGCACCGGCTGGGCGACCGCCCGGGCGGCGTCGGTGACGAGGCCCATGTCCTTGACGAAGATGTCCAGAGCGGAGCGGACCTCCGCCTCCTCGCCCTGCAGCATCCGCGGACCCCGGTCCTCGAACATGAAGGACGTGGCGGCCCCGGTCGAGAGGACCTCGAGGCACTGCGCCGGGTCCAGGCCCATGGACTCGGCCAGCGCCAGCGCCTCGCCCGCCACGGCGATGTGCACACCGCACAGCAGCTGGTTGACCACCTTGAGGCGCTGCCCGTCGCCCACCCGGGGGCCGACCAGGGGCGCGTTGGCGGCCATCGCGTCGAGCAGCGGCCGGACCGCGGCCACGTCCTCGTCCGCGCCGCCGACCATGACGAGCAGCTCCCCGGTGGCGGCGCGCGCCGTCCCCCCGGAGACCGGCGCGTCGACGATCCGCACGCCGCGTCCCTCGAGGCCCCGCGCGCAGGACTCCACGGCCTGGGGGCCGACGGTCGCCATCACGAGCAGCACCGTGTCCGGTCCGAGGGACTCGGCGATGCCGCGCTCGCCGAACAGCACGTCGTGCAGCTGCGCCCCGGTCGCGACCATGACGACCACGACGTCCGCGCCGGCCGCCGCCCGCCGGGGATCGGGCAGCAGCTCCAGGGCGTCGCCCACCTGCTCCTGGGCGCGGGGCGAGACGTCGAATCCGCGGACGGGGAAGCCGGCCCGGGCCAGGGTGAGGGCCATGGGCGCGCCCATGGCCCCGAGGCCGAGGAAGCCGACGGACAGGGGCGTGCTCATGACGGGTTCTCCTCGGGATCGGCGGTGTCCGGACCGGCAGTGTCCGGACCGGACTCGTGCGGGTCCGGCCGGCCGCGCCGCGGGCCCTGGGCCCGGGCGCGCTCGGCCGCCCGGTCGAGGACGTCCACGACGTCGGCCAGGGCGCTCTCCCCGCCCACGTTGCCGGGGAAGACCACGTAGGGTCCGCCCTGCGTGGTGGCGGGGGCGTCGGTGGGCTGGAACAGGGAGATCTGACCCGGGAAGAACTGGCCGGTCACGGTGGCCCGGCGGATCCCGAGGCCCCGGTGGGCCACCTCGTGGGAGGTGATCCCGCCCTTGGCCACGACCCACGCCGGGCGGGCCCGCGCCACCCCGTGCACGACCGCCACGAGCGCGTCCGAGACCGACCGCGCGATGGCCAGCGACTCGTCGGGGTCGTCCGTGCGCACGAGCTCCCGGCTCGTCCACACCACCGCGTCGCTGCTCTCCAGCGCCCCGACGATCCGCGCGACGGCATCGGCCACGTACGCGGAGCGGGCCTCGTCGTCGAGCAGGGTGGGCACGTCCAGCTCGACCTCGTACAGGTCCCGCCGCTCGCGCAGCTCGGCGAGCTGGCGGTTGGTGAGCCCCACGTGGGAGCCGACGGCCACGAGCCCGTGCGGCAGGCGCCCGGGGCCGACGACGATGTCCGCGGGACCCAGCTCGCGCGAGCCGCTCAGCCCGGCGAGGGGACGGACGAAGGACGGGCCGCACCGGGTGACGAACGTGCGGCCCTCGGCCTCGAGGACTGCCAGGGCCTGCGCCACGGTGTCGAGGTCCGCGTACTCCGTGGCGTTGACCACCACCCACGCCCGGTCCCGGGCCCGGCGCAGGATCTCCGCGACGGCCGGCACGCCCCCGGAACGGATGTCCTCGAGGCCGATCGACAGGATGGAGTCCCGGTCCAGCGTCCCGCCGGAGCGCTCCACGAGGAAGTCCTTGAGGTCGGAGGAGGAGTAGCCGAAGGTGGCGTCCGCGGCGAAGTCCGTCTCTCCCACGGGCATCGGGCGGCCCTGCAGGACCGCGTGGTGGACGTCGCCCTCGGTGTACCGGCCGGCCTCGAGCATGGCGGGGGCGAAAAGGAACCCGTCGACCGCCACACCGCGCTGCTCGAGGACGTCCGCCAGGGCCGTGGGCTCGGCGATGACGTGCCCGCGCAGCGTGGAGTCGCTGCGGGAGACGAGGTGGGGCAGCGGCAGGTCCTCGGCCGCGAGGGTCCCCAGCACCGCCGAGACGAGGTCGGTGTTGATCGCCACGGCCTCGGCCTCGGGCCGGGCCCGGCTGTTGGTGAGCACGAAGCAGGTGCGCCCGGGGTGCCGGACGACGTCCAGCACGGGCTCGGGGTCGAGCTCGAGGACGACGTCGACGTCGTGGACGCACTGGGACCCGGTGGGGTCGTCGTCGAGCACGAGCAGGGTCCGTGGAGCGGTCATCCGCGGGGCTCCTCTGGTCGGTGGATCACAGGCCGGGCGGGAGACGGTGAAGCCCCGGGCCGAGGACGGCGGCACCGGGTCCGCACCGCTCGTCCCCCGGGGGCTCCCCGAGCACGACCCCGACACATAAGACATCTGACATGTTATGTGAGCTGTCACACATCGTCAACGAACCCCGGCGCGGCCGCCCCTTTCCCGCGTGACGGTGGACACCCCTTTTCGGATCCGGCTATTCTGGAACGGAAGACGCCCATGAACTGTGGTGGGAGAGTCCCTCCGGTGCACCTGACCGGCGGGCGCCGTAGGAGCAATTCCTCCCCAGGAAACTCTCAGGCCCCTGTACCACCACGGTTCGGCAACTCTGGAAAGCAGCCCGGCGCGCGTCGCCGGTCTCACCGACGGTGCAAGCGGCCCCCGGCCGCGGAATCTCTCAGGTCCCAGACAGAGCGGGGAGGAACTCGAACCGATCCACGCCGTCCTGGCGTGCAGCACCCGGGAGTTCCTCATGACGATCCAGCTCAGCACCACGTCCCCGACGACGGTCTTCGCCGACCGGCACATCGGTGCCGGCTCCGACGCCGTGCAGACCATGCTCGCCCGTGTGGGCCGCACCAGTCTCGACGACCTGTCCGACGCCGCCGTGCCCGCCGACATCCGGCAGAGCAGCCCCCTGGACCTGCCGGAGGCGCTCAGCGAGCAGGAGGTGCTCGAGCAGCTGCGCGCCTTCGCGGACCGCAACACCACGGCCGTGCAGATGATCGGGCAGGGCTACTACGACACCCACACGCCCCCGGTCATCCTGCGCAACGTGCTGGAGTCCCCGGGCTGGTACACCGCCTACACCCCCTACCAGCCCGAGATCTCCCAGGGGCGCCTGGAGGCGCTGCTGAACTTCCAGACCATGGTCGCCGACCTCACCGCGCTGCCCGTGGCCAACGCCTCGCTGCTGGACGAGGCCACGGCGGTGGTCGAGGCGGTGCTGCTGATGCGCCGGGCCAACAAGGCCCGCGGCAACGGGGCGATCGTCGTCGACGCCGACACGCTGCCGCAGACCCTGGCCGTGGTGCTGGCCCGCGCCGAGGCGCTGGGCTTCGCCGTGGAGGTCGCCGATCTGACGGCCGGCCTGCCCGACGGCGAGATCACCGGTGTGGTCCTGCAGCAGCCCGGGGTCTCCGGGCGGGTCGCCGACCACGCCGCGGTGATCGCCGAGGCCAAGGAGCGCGGGGCGATGGTCACGGTCGCGGCCGACCTGCTGGCCCTGACCCTCATCACCCCGCCGGGCGAGCAGGGCGCGGACATCGCGGTGGGCTCCTCCCAGCGCTTCGGCGTCCCCCTGTTCTTCGGCGGTCCGCACGCGGCCTACATGGCGGTGCGCCCCGGACTGGAGCGGAACCTGCCCGGCCGCCTGGTGGGCGTCTCCAAGGACGCCACGGGACGGGCCGCCTACCGCCTGGCGCTGCAGACTCGCGAGCAGCACATCCGCCGGGAGAAGGCCACCTCCAACATCTGCACCGCCCAGGCGCTGCTGGCCGTCGTGGCCGGCATGTACGCCGTGTACCACGGCCCCGAGGGGCTGAAGGCCATCGCCCTGCGCGTGCACGACCGCGCCCGCACCCTGGCCACCGTGCTGCGGAACGCCGGTCACGAGCTCGTCGCGGAGCAGTTCTTCGACACCCTCACCGTGCGGGTCCCCGGGCGGGCGGAGCAGGTGGTCCGCGCGGCCGAGGCCCGCGGCGTGAACCTGCGGCACGTCGACGCCGACCACGTCGGGGTCTCCTGCGACGAGACGACCACGGAGCAGCACCTGCTGCTCGTCGCCGAGGCCTTCGGCGTGGCCGAGGCGGCCGCGACGGTCGCCGCCGGGCCGCGCGGGCTCGAGCTGGACGCGGGGCTGCGGCGCAGCACGGAGTTCCTCACCCACCCCGTGTTCTCCACCCACCGCTCCGAGACGCAGATGCTGCGCTACCTGACGCGCCTGGAGAACCGGGACCTGGCCCTGGACCGGACGATGATCCCGCTGGGCTCGTGCACCATGAAGCTCAACGCGACCGCCGAGATGGCCGCCATGAGCTGGCCCGAGTTCGCCTCGATCCACCCGCTGGCCCCGGCCCACCAGACCACCGGCTGGCGCGAGCTGATCGCCGACCTCGAGACCCGCCTGGAGGAGATCACCGGCTACGCGGCCGTGTCCCTCCAGCCCAACGCCGGTTCCCAAGGCGAGCTGGCGGGTCTGCTGGCCATCCGCGGCTACCACCGCTCGCGCGGCGAGGAGCAGCGCACCGTCTGCCTCATCCCCGCCTCGGCCCACGGCACCAACGCCGCCTCCGCGGTCCTGGCCGGCATGAAGGTCGTCGTGGTGAAGACGGCCGCCGACGGCACCATCGACCACGCCGACCTCGACGCGAAGATCGAGGCCCACCGCGAGCAGCTGGCCGCCATCATGATCACCTACCCCTCGACCCACGGGGTCTACGACGCCGACGTGCGCCAGGTCTGCGACGCCGTCCACGCCGCCGGCGGCCAGGTGTACATCGACGGGGCCAACCTCAACGCCCTGGTCGGGCTGGCCCAGCCGGGGAAGTTCGGCGGGGACGTGTCCCACTTGAACCTGCACAAGACCTTCTGCATCCCGCACGGCGGCGGCGGGCCCGGCGTCGGCCCCGTGGCGGTGGCCGCGCACCTGGCCCCCTTCCTGCCCGGCGACGCCACCCGCCCGGGGACCGCCGGTGCGGCCGGCGCACCGATCTCGGCCACGATGTTCGGATCGGCCGGGGTGCTGCCGATCTCCTGGGCCTACATCGCGATGATGGGCGGCGACGGCCTCACCCGGGCCACGCAGACGGCGCTGCTGACGGCGAACTACGTCGCCGCCGCGCTGAACGAGCACTACCCGGTGCTCTACACCGGCAACAACGGGCTGGTCGCCCACGAGTGCATCCTGGACCTGCGGGCGCTCACGGCCCGCACCAAGGTGACCGCCGAGGACGTGGCCAAGCGGCTGATCGACTTCGGCTTCCACGCCCCGACCCTGTCCTTCCCGGTCGCCGGGACACTGATGGTGGAGCCGACCGAGTCCGAGGACCTCGCCGAGATCGACCGGTTCATCACCGCGATGACCACCATCCGCGAGGAGATCGAGCAGGTCGCCCGCGGCGAGCTCAGCGCCGAGGAGAGCCCGCTGCGCCACGCCCCGCACACCGCCGAGGTCGTGGCCGCGAGCGACTGGGACCGCCGCTACTCCCGCGAGCAGGGCGCGTTCCCCGTCCCGGAGCTGCGCCAGGACAAGTACTTCCCGCCGGTCGGGCGCATCGACGGCGCCGCCGGGGACCGCAACCTGATCTGCTCCTGCCCGGCCCCCGAGGCCTTCGAGAACTGATCCGGCACCGTCCTGCCGGCCACCCGCACCGCACCGCCACGAAAGGCACCGACATGAGCGTCAGCACCACCTCCCGACACACCGCCCTGCACGACGAGCACGCCGCCCTGGGGGCCTCCTTCACCGACTTCGGCGGCTGGGACATGCCCCTGAAGTACGGCTCCGAGCTGGCCGAGCACCGCGCCGTGCGCGGCGCCGCCGGTCTGTTCGACCTCTCCCACATGGGCGAGATCCGGGTGACCGGCCCGGACACGGCGAGCTTCCTCAACACGGCGCTGGTGGGCAACCTCGCCGCCATCGCCGTGGGCCGGGCCAAGTACTCCCTGATCTGCACCCCCGAGGGCGGGATCATCGACGACCTGATCAGCTACCGGCTGTCCGAGGACGAGTACCTGGTGGTGCCCAACGCCGGCAACGCCCCGACCGTGCTCGCCGCCCTCCAGGAACGGGCCGCCGGCTTCGACGTCACCGTGGCCGACGAGTCCGCCGACACCTCGCTGGTCGCCGTCCAGGGGCCGTCCGCGCAGGCGGTCCTGCAGGAGCTGGTCCCCGCCGAGCAGCGGCAGCTGGTCGCCGAGCTGAAGTACTACTCCGCCGCGCCGGCCACCGTCGCCGGGATCGACGTGCTGCTCGCCCGCACCGGCTACACCGGCGAGGACGGCTTCGAGCTCTACGTGCCCAACGACCGGGCCGTGCCGCTGTGGAAGGCGCTCCTGGAGTCCGGGCAGGGCCACGGGCTCGTCCCCTGCGGGCTCGCCTGCCGCGACTCCCTGCGCCTGGAGGCGGGGATGCCGCTCTACGGCCAGGAGCTCACCCGGGACCTCACCCCCTACGAGGCCGGGCTCGGCCCGATCGTCTCCTTCAAGAAGGAGGAGGACTTCGTGGGCCGCACGGCCCTGGAGGCCCGCAAGGCCGCCGGGGCGGAGCGCAAGCTGGTCGGCCTGCGCGGCGAGGGCCGGCGCGCGGCCCGCGGCCACTACCCGATCAGCGTGGACGGCGAGGTCGTCGGGGAGGTCACCTCGGGGGCGCTGAGCCCGACCCTGGGCTACCCCATCGCCATGGCCTACGTGGACCTCGAGCACGCCGAGCCCGGCACGGAGGTGCAGGTCGACCTGCGCGGCAAGCCGGTGCCGTTCGAGGTCGTAGCCCTGCCCTTCTACCGGCGCGGGCAGTGACCTGCGCCCGATCCGTCCCTGACCGGGTCCGCCCGCGCCGGCAGCCCGTTCCGCCACCCGTCGTCGTCCCGTCCTGCTGAAAGGTTCCCGCCCATGAGCACCATCCCCTCCCACCTGCGCTACTCCGCCGAGCACGAATGGGTGGACGAGTCCTCCCCCGTGCGGATCGGCCTGTCCGCGATCGCCGTCGACGCCCTCGGCGACGTCGTCTACCTCGACCTGCCCGAGGCCGGCTCCACCGTCACCGCCGGCGAGGTCTGCGGCGAGGTGGAGTCCACCAAGTCCGTCTCCGAGCTCTTCGCCCCGGTCTCCGGCACCGTGGCGGAGGTCAACACCGCCGTCGTCGACGAGCCCGGCCTGGTGAACTCCGATCCGTACGGGGACGGCTGGCTGTTCACCGTCGAGGTCACCGGCGAGGGCGAGCTGCTCACCGCCGAGCAGTACGCGCAGGCCCAGGAGGAGCAGGCATGAGCACCGCCGCGCAGACGCGGCAGGACCTCGAGACCCTGAACGCCGATCTCGCCGTGCTCGACCCCGAGGTCGCCGCGCAGATCGACCAGGAGCTCGGCCGGCAGCGCGAGGGCTTGGAGATGATCGCCTCCGAGAACCACACCGCCGTGGCCGTGATGCAGGCCCAGGGCTCGGTGCTGACCAACAAGTACGCCGAGGGCTATCCCGGCCGGCGCTACTACGGCGGCTGCGAGCACGTGGACGTGATCGAGCAGCTGGCCATCGACCGGGCCAAGGACCTCTTCGGCGC
>NZ_CANMRA010000022.1 GCF_947500125.1 uncultured Kocuria sp.
GTCGAGCCGGGCGAGGGTCCCGGCCACCGGGCGCGTGAGGTTCCCCGCCGTCTCCCGGGCGGCGGCCACGGCCGCGGCGACCGGCCGCGGCAGGCCCTCCCGGCGGGCCCGCACGGCGGCGTGGACCACGAAGCCGTGGACGGCCGCCGCGGTCTGCGCCTCGGGGTGCCCGTGGGTGAGCGCGGCGCCGTTGATGGCCAGCGGGGCGAGCGTGCGCCAGCCGACGTGGGGGAGGAGACCGAACGGGGCCGAGCGCTGCACCGCTCCGGCGCCCCCGGCGTCCGGCAGCACGGGACGCTCGACCTCGCCCATCCGGCCGGACCGCAGCGCCTCCAGCACCGTCCCGTCGGGCGCCCGCACGGCGTGCAGGACCTCGTCCTCGTCGATCCGGCGGGGCAGGGGCCGCGGCGCCTCGGCGGGGTGGGGCTCGTCCTGGGTGCGCAGCCAGCGCAGATAGGCCAGCCACAGGCACGCGGTCTCGTCGGCGGCCTGGCCCTGGTTGGCCCACTCGACGACCTCCTGCAGGGCGTCCAGGGTGTAGAGGGTCAGCTGGGTGCCGCCGGAGACCTGCAGCGCCGCGGCCGGGCCGCCGGCGGTCCCGGGGCCGCCGAGGGCGCCGGGGGTGTCCGCGCCGGTCCCCCCGGGACGGGGTTCACCGCCGGACGGCACGCGGGCGCCGAGCGCGTCCCCGAGGGCTCCGCCCAGCAGGACGGCGCGCACGGAGTCGGCGTACTCGGGCCAGGCGGGGTCGAGGCCGGTGTCGGGGGACAGGAGGGGGGCGGGCATGCGGTCAGTGTAGTCGGCGGGCGACACGTCCCGGGCGGGTTCAACCGCCCTTCAGGCTGCTGTGGTTGCATGGCACGGGCGCCCGGCGCCAGCACCGGCACGGCACCCCCACCGTGCGGTCCCGACCCCTGAGGAGAACTCCATGAGTCACCACGTTCCCGGCACCACCGCGCGCCCCGGCGCCGACGGCGCCGACGGCGCCGTCCACGACGGCGCGCCCACCGCCCCCGGCACGGAGGGCCTCGCGGCACCCGTGCCCGTCGCGGCGCGGAAGGAGACCGCGCCCGCCGGTGCGCCGGCCGCCGTGTCCGCGCCTGCCCAGTGGGCCGCCGAGTTCGGCGGCACGGCGCTGCTGGTCTTCGCCGGGCTGGGCACGGGCATGTTCGCCACCGAGGTCATCGACTCCGCGCTCGGCTTCGGCCTCGGCCTGGTCGCAGCGATCGTCGCCTTCGGGCACGTCTCCGGAGGGCACTTCAACCCCGCGGTGACGCTCGCCGCGGTCGTGGCCGGGCGCACCCCCGCCCGGTCGGCGATCGGCTACGTGGTGGCCCAGGTGCTCGGCGCGCTGGCCGCCGCGGGCGTGCTGTGGGCGGTGCTCGTCACGCTGCTCGACTCCTCGACCACGGCGCAGGTGCTCGGCGCCGTCTCCAACGGCTTCGGGGAGAACTCCACCTCCCAGGCAGGGTGGGCCACGGTGCTGCTCGTCGAGTTCGTGGCGACCGCCCTGTTCGCCCTCGTGGTGCTGGGCTCCACCGCGCCGCGGGCCAACGCGGTGCTCGCCCCCGTGGCCATCGGGGCCGCCCTCGCGGTCCTGCTCACCATCACCGCACCGTTCGACGGCGGATCGCTGAACCCTGCCCGCTCGACGGGCGCCGCCGTGGTCTCCGGCGCCACGCACCTCGCCCAGCTGTGGCTGTTCTGGGTCGCCCCGCTGCTCGGCGGTCTCGTCGCCGGTCTCGTCCACCGCTCGGTGGACCTGGCGCGCCCGCGCCGCGGCGCCGATGAGCCGGCCGCGACCGGGACGGCACCGGCCGCGTCGACTCCGTCGGACCGGGAGGGCTGAGCCGGCGGCCCCAGCCGTGTCCGGACGGGCCGCCGGCTCCGCCCACCGGCGGGGCCGACGCTTTCCGTCATCGTCCGCACGGCGCCGCTAGGCTGGTGCCTGCCCGGCCGCCGTCGGCAGGAAGCGGAGGAACCTCGTGAGCAGTGTGCGCGCCGCCGAACCCCTCGGGGGCTTCGGCACGGCCTCCCGCTCGCCCCTGGCCGACTCCCGGGAGCTCGCCGCCGTCAGCGGCGCCCTGTACCCCGTGCTCACCCTGCTCGTGCGGCTGCCCCAGACCATGGTCCCGCTCGGCGTGCTGACCACGGTGGCGCTGATCTCCGGTTCCCCGGCCCTCGGCGCGTTCTGCGCCGCGGCCGTGACGCTCGGCTCGGCCCTGTGCGGGCTCGCCATGGGCGCGGCCGCCTCGTGGCGCCGGCGCCAGGTGGGCCTGGTGCTGCTGACCCTCGTCAATCCGCTCGTGGTGTGGTGGCTCGTGCGCCGGCTGCCGGAGCTCGCCGCGGACAGCGACGCGGCCCCGGCCCAGCTGCTGCTCCCGTGCCTGCTCGCCGGGCTCGTGCTGCCGCAGATGGGCGTTGCGTGCCGGCTGCGCTGGTGGTCCCTGCTGTCCCGGGACTCCCGGGAGGACCTGTTCGACACCGCGCTGCGCCACGAGAGCGTCATGGACTCCCTGGGCACCGTCCTGGCCGCCGCGGTGACCGGCCTCGTGGCGGTGACCCTCGGGCCGGTCGCCGTGCTGGTGCTCGCGGCCACGCTCACGCTCGTGGGCACCACCGTGTTCCTGCTGCACTGCTCCGCGCGGCTGCCGCGGGGTCCGATCGGCTTCCTGCCGTCCGTCGCGGCCGCGCCGACCCGGGCGGCCCGCCGGCGGCGGCGCAGGGCGCGCCGGCTCCGCACGCTCCCCGTGCTGGGCATGGCCGCGCTGGGGGCCCTCGTGGGGTCGACCCTGGGCGCGGTCGTCGTCTTCGCGACCGCCGTGGACGCGGTGGTCTCGGTCAGCTGGCTGTACGCGGTCTCCGGGCTCACCTCGGCATTGGCGGCGGTGGCCGCGTCCGCCCGCAGCGAGGAGCTCCGGCTGTGGAACCGCTGGGTGGCGGCGGCCGCCGGGGCCGTGCTCGCGGCGATGCTCCTCACGATCCCCGACGACTCCGTGGGGATGGTCGTCGTGCTGGCGCTGGCCGGGCTGACCACCGGCCCGTGCCTGGTGGCGGTCTACGAGATCGCGCGGCTCGTGGCACCGACCTCCCGGGTCACGGCCCTGACGACGGTCATGACCGCCATGATGAGCGTGGGGCTGACCGGGGGCCTCGCCCTGTCCGGGTGGTCGGGGGAGTCCTGGGGCTACCGGAGCGCGGCCCTCGTGCCCGTGATCTCGGCGGCGGCCCTGCTGGCCACCGCCCTGGCCTTCGTGCACCGCTGGCGGCGCAGCGACCCCCGCGACCTCTGAGCGGCCCCGCCGGGCACCCGCCGGGCCGGGGGCCCGGCGGGTGGGGTGGTCAGTGGCCCCGGTCGATCCACTCCTGCAGGTGGGGGACCTCCGCGCCGATCGTGGTGGGGTCCCCGTGACCGGTGAGCACCTCCGCGGTGTCCGGCAGGGTGAGCAGCCGGTCCCGGATGGAGTCGACGATCGTGGGGAAGTCCGACCAGGACCGGCCGGTGGCCCCGGGCCCGCCCTGGAAGAGGGTGTCCCCGGAGAACAGCACCCCGCCCGTGCCCAGACCCGGCGCCCAGAAGCACACGGAACCGGGCGAGTGGCCCGGGGTGTGCAGCGCGGTCAGGGTGGTCCCGGCCACGGAGAACTCCTCGCCGTCGGCGATCCCGGCGTCGAAGGGCGTGGCCGGATAGACCTGCTCCCACAGCATGGTGTCGTCCGGGTGCAGGTGGATCCGCCCGCCCACCTGTCCGGACACCTCCTTGACGGACCGGATGTGGTCGTCGTGGGCGTGGGTGAGCAGGATGGCGGTCACCGTCCGCCCGGCGACGGCCTCCACCACCGCGGCGGGGTCGTGGGCCGGGTCGATGACGACGCACTCGTCGTCGTCGCCCACGATCCACACGTTGTTGTCGACCTCCCAGGTCCCGCCGTCGAGGGAGAACGTCCCGGAGGTGACCAGCCGGTCGATGCGGGCCCGGCCGGCGCCGTCGGCGCGCCGCTCGGGGACCGCGCCGTGGTCCGCGGGGTGGGCCCGCTCCTGGTCGGGCAGGGGCTCGCCGTCGTGGCCGTCGACGGGGCTCATCGGTCGATCTCCACGACGGAGCGCAGCACCTTGCCGGCGGTCATCCGCTCGAACGCGGGCTCGACGTCCTCGATCCCGATCCGCTCGGTGACGAACCCGTCGAGGTCCAGCCGGCCGGCCCGGTACTGGTCCACGAGCATCGGGAAGTCCCGGGAGGGCAGGGTGTCGCCGTACCAGGCGGACTTGATGGCCCCGCCGCGGCCGAAGACCTGGTCCAGCGGGATCTCCCACGTGGTGCCCGGATCGGGCACGCCCACCAGGACCATCCGCCCGGCGAGGTCGCGGGCCTCGAAGGCCTGCTGGAAGGTCGCGGCGATGCCCACAGCGTCGACCACGACGTCGGCGCCGTGCCCGCCCGTGAGCTCCTGGACGGCCGCGACGGGGTCCTGCTCCTTCGAGTTCACCGTGTGGGTGGCGCCGAACCGCTGCGCGGTGGCGAGCTTGTCGTCGTCGAGGTCCACGGCGATGATCGTCGTGGCCCCGGCCAGGGCGGCCCCGGCGACGGCGGCGGTGCCGACCCCGCCGCAGCCGATCACGGCCACGGACTCCCCGCGCCGGACGTTCGCGGTGTTGAGGACGGCGCCGATGCCGGCCATCACCCCGCAGCCGAGCAGGCCCACGGCCGCGTACTGGTGGTCCTCGAGCTCGCCCTCGATCCTGGTGCACTGCCCGGCGGCCACCAGCGTCTTCTCGGCGAACGCGCCGATGCCCAGGGCGGGGGACAGCTCCGTGCCGTCGGCCAGCGTCATCTTCTGGGTGGCGTTGTGGGTGTCGAAGCAGTACCAGGGCTCGCCCCTGCGGCAGGCCCGGCACTCGCCGCACACCGCCCGCCAGTTGAGGATGACCTTGTCCCCGACGGCGATCTCGGTGACGCCCTCGCCGACCGCCGCGACCACGCCCGACGCCTCGTGGCCCAGCAGGTAGGGGTAGTCGTCGCCCACCGCACCCTGCTTGTAGTGCAGGTCGGTCTGGCAGACCCCGCAGGTGAGGACGTCCACGAGCGCCTCCCCGGGACCGGGGTCCGGGACGAGGATCGTCTCGAGGGTGGCTGGTGCGTTCTTCGCCGTGACGACGACGGCTCTGACCTCGTGCATGAGTGGGACCTTTCCTTCGGACGACGTGACGGTTCCGGTCCGGAACACCGCTCCCCAGTCTAGGGAAGGACACCGGGGGAGCGGTGGGACGCAGCGACGGCGTACCCGTGGATCAGCACCACGGGTACGCCGTCGGGTTCACCGCCGGGTTCCAGCGGCTCCGGGCGCGCCCGCAACCCGGACCGAGGGGCGGTGCTCAGCCCTGCCGGCGACCGTGGGGGGAGACCCTGGCGGGGTTCTTCCAGGGTTCTTCTACGAGTTCTTGTCGGAGTTCTGGTCGGAGTTCTGGTCGGAGCCGTTGCCGGAGTCGTCGGAGGAGTAGTCGAGGTGCTCGTGCTCCAGGCGCAGCTTGCGGCCCCGGTCGACGAGCTTCTCCTCCTTCTTCTCCTTCTTGTCGACCTGCCGGGTGTCGCGCGGCGGGAGCTGGATGGTCTCCTCGGCCTTGATCCCGCCCTGCAGCTGGCGGCCGCGCTCCACCTCGGCGTCGATCTCCGCGCCCAGCAGCAGCACGTTGTTGATGATCCACAGCCCCAGCAGCAGGATGATGACGGAGCCGATGATGCCGTAGGTCGCGTTGTAGGAGGCGAAGTTGATCACGTACCACGTGAACGCCGCGGCCGCCACGGCCGCCACGAGCAGGGCGACGATCGAGCCCATGCTGATCCAGCGGAACTTGGGCTGCTGCACGTTGGGCGTGAAGTAGTAGAGCACCGCGATGAGGATGATCGCGAGGACCACGACGACCGGCCACTTGGCGATGTTCCAGACCGTCACGGCCGTGGTGCCGAGGCCCACGAGGTCGCCCACCCACTGGGCGATGCCGCCGGAGAGCAGCACCATGAGCATGATCAGGACCACGATGAGGACCAGCATGAGCGTCACGAGGATGTTCATCGGCCGCAGCTTCCAGACGGGCCGGCCCTCCTCGACCTCGTAGATGCGGTTCATGGCCCGGCCGAAGGCCCCCGTGTAGCCGGAGGCGGTCCACAGCGCGCCGAGCAGACCGGTGAACAGGGCGATTCCTGCACCGGTGCTGGTGGTGAGGTTGTTGATCGGGCCCTCGAGCAGGGTCACGAGCTCGGCCGGTGCGTACTGGGCGAGGAAGTCCGTGATCGCCTGCGTGGTGGCCTGTCCCTGGCCGAACACACCGAGCAGGGACACGATGGCCAGCAGCGCGGGGAAGAGGGAGAGCACCGCGAAGTACGTCAGCGACGCGGCGAGGTCGGTGCAGTCGTCCTTGGAGAACTCGGAGAGCGCGCGCTTGACGACGTAGCCCCACGAGGGCTTGCTCATCTCGGTGGGGCTGTCCGGCTTGCGGGAGTCCTCGGGGTCCGGTGCGGTGCGCTCCTTGGAGCGGCTGTCCTGGGTGGTGTCCTGGGCCATGCTGCGTCCTTCGCGGTCGGGGCGCCGGCTGCGGTGCGCGGACTCCGGCCGGCGGCGGGGCGTGTGGGGGATGTCTCGTGCATCAGTGTACTGACGATCGCGCCGGTGGGCGACAATGGATCGGGCGGGCCACCGGTCCGCCCCGCAACCCACCACACCAGGAGGCCATCCGTGCCCACCACCCGGCGCACCGTCTCGGCGGAGGTCGACTTCGCGTCCGAGACCGACCACCTGGCGGTCCTCTCCGTCGCGGCCGCCCGCACCGGCGGCGGAAGCCGTCCCGGCGAGCGCCTGAGCCTGCGCGTCGACGGGGCGGAGGTGGAGCTGGAGGAGGCCGAGGACCTGCACGGCACCCGGCTGCACCTGGCCCGCGTGCCGGGCGGCGCGCGGTGCACGGTGTCCTACGCGCTGGAGCTGGACGGCGCGGCGGGCCCCCCGCCGCCGGCGGAGAGCGTCGACTTCGTCCGCTACACCCGTCCGAGCCGGTTCTGCCCGTTCGACGAGATGGCCGGCACCGCGGACGCCCTCTTCCCCGGGGCGCGGGGCGGCGGCTACGCGACGCTCCAGCGGGTGCGGGACTGGGTGCACGAGCACCTGGACTACGTGGCCGGGTCCTCGACGGCCACCGACACCGCCGTGCACACGTTCCTCACCCGGCGGGGCGTCTGCCGGGACTACGCGCACCTGCTCATCACCCTGCTGCGGGGCCTCGGGGTGCCGGCGCGGCTCGTGTCGGTCTACGCGCCCGGGCTCTCGCCCATGGACTTCCACGCGGTGGTCGAGGCGTGGCACGACGGCGCCTGGTACGTCCTCGACGCCACCGGGCTCGCCCCGCGCACGGAGTTCGTGCGCATCGCCACGGGTGCGGACGCCGCCGAGACGGCGTTCCTGACCACCCTCGAGGGCGAGATCACGCTGGGGGAGATGCGGGTGTCCGCGGAGTCCTCCGCGCCCGGGCGCGAGGACCCGGAGGCCCGGGTCGTCCTCCCCCTGTAGGACGGCCAGGGGGCTCGATTCACAGGTCGTTGACGGCTTCCCGCAGGCGGTCGGCGAGACGGGTGAGGATGCGCAGCTCCTCCGGGTCCAGTCCCGCGGACATCAGTTCGTGGACGTGCAGCCGGAACTGCTCGGCGATCTGCACCTGTATCTGCCGGCCCCGGTCGGTCAGCCGGATCCGCAGCCCCCGCAGGTCCTGCGGGTCCTGCCAGCGGTGCACCAGTCCCTTGAGCTCGAGGCGTTCGAGCATCCGGCTGAGGCTGGACTGGGTGAGGAGCACGTACTCGTTGAGCTCGTTGAGGCGCATGCCGGCCTCGTCGGAGCGGGAGAGGTTGAACAGGACGTCGTACTCGCGGGCGGACAGCTCCGCGAACTCGGGTTGGCGCTGGAGGCGCCGCATGACCGTCACCTGGGCCCTGAAGAGGGCCTCCCAGGCGTCGGCGCTGTTCTGCACACGATCTGTTTCTCTGCGGGGCACACGTTAATGCTACGACCCGGTTACATCGGCGTGCGGTGCCCGGGTGTCCCCCCTTTCGGGGGATGCTCCGTCCGGGCGCGCGGCGCCCCGCCCGCACGGCGTCCACGATTCCCGACGTGACCTGCGCAGATGATAGCTCCCGGGGCTCCTGCGCGCAGCAGGGCACCACGCGCCCGGCTGTATTTTCTATAGCAAACGTCCACGAAAGAGCGCACGGTGACGGGCGTCACGCTCCGCGCGGCGGGCGGGCCGCTCCCGCCCCGGACCCGGTCAGTGCCGCGATCCGCTCCTCCCGGCGGCGGTGCCGCTCCTCCTTGCGCGCCTCGACGAGCCGGTACAGCACCGGCACGAGCACGAGGGTCAAGAGGGTGGAGGAGATCAGCCCGCCGATCACCACCACGGCCAGCGGCTGGGAGATGAAGCTGCCCTGGCCCGTGATCCCCAGCGCCATGGGCGTCATCGCCAGGATGGTCGCCAGGGCCGTCATGACGATGGGCCGCAGCCGGCGGGCCGCGCCCTTCTCGATGGCCTCCTCCAGGACCATCCGGTGCTCCCCGCCCCGGTACTGGTTGATGAGGTCGATCAGCACGACAGCGTTGGTCACCACGATGCCCACGAGCATCAGCACGCCCACGAGCGACGCCAGGCCCAGCGGCACCCCGGAGCCGAGCAGCGCGAGCACCGCGCCCGTGGCCGCGAAGGGGATCGAGATCAGCAGGATCAGCGGCTGGACCAGCGACTTGAACGTGGCCACGAGCACCACGTAGACGATCGCGATCGCGGCGAGCACGGCGAGCCCCAGCTGCCGGAACGTGGTCTCCTGCTCCGTGGCGGCCCCGCCCAGCTCGGCCGAGGCCCCCTGCGGCAGGTCCAGGTCCGCGAGGGCCTCCCGGACCTCGGTGCTCGTGGCGCCGAGGTCGTCGCCGGCGGGGGTGACCGCCACGGTGGCGGTGCGCTGGTCGTTGCTCGACGTGATGGTCTCGACCGTCAGCGCCTCCTCGACCTCGGCCAGCTCGTCGAGCCGGACGGTCCCGCCCGCCGCCGGCACGGGCAGGGCCCGCAGCGCCTCGACGTCCTCCACGGCGCGGCCCTCGCCGATGGTCACGGCCACCGAGTCGGCGTCCAGGTCGATGGACCCGGCGGGGAGCGGGTTCACGGTGCCGGCGAGCGCCCCCGTGACCTCCTCCTCGCTCAGGCCGCGCCCTGCGGCGGCCGCCCGGTCGACCGTGACGACGACGGTGGGCTGGGTCGCGGCCAGGTTGCTCGTGACCTGCCCGGCGGAGCCGAGCTCCCGCATGGCCCGGACCACGGCCTCGTCGGCCTCCGCGAGCGTCGGCTGGTCCGTGGCGGTGACGGAGATCTCGACGTCGTTGCTCGTGAAGCCCTGGGCGCCCTGCACCGAGAACTCCCCGGCGCCGTCCAGCCGGTCCAGGCGCTCGCCGACGGTGCGGCGCAGCCGCTCCTGGTCCACCGCGGCGTCCGTCGTCACGGAGAACGTGGCACTGTTGGTGCCGCTGCCGGGCAGGAACGCGGAGAAGCCGCCGCCCGGGCCCATGGTGACCTGCACGTCCTCGATGCCCTCTGTCCAGTCGAGCACCTCCTCGACGCGGCTCGCCTGCTCGGAGGTCACCTCGAGGGCGGTGCCGGGCGGCAGGTCCTGGTCGATCGTCATGGTGTTCTGCCCGGTGTCCCCGAGCAGGTTGGTCGGCAGCACCGGAAGCAGGGCGGCCGTCCCGCCCAGGACCAGGACGCTCACGCCGAGGGTGGCCCACGGGTGGCGCTGCGTGCCGCGCAGCACCGGGAGATAGCCCTGTGCCAGCCGCGTCGGCGTCCCGGCGGGCGCGCCCGCGGGGGTGCCGGTCGTGGGGCCGGCCCAGGGGGCGGGGCGGTCCGCCGGTGCCCGGTGGCCGCGCCGGACCAGGCGGGGGTCCCGCAGGAACCAGTACGCGAGGACGGGCACGATGGTCAGGGACACCACGAGCGAGGACAGCAGCGCGATGGTCGTGGTGAGGGCGAACGGGCGGAACAGCTCACCGGTCACGTCGCCCACGAACGCGATGGGCACGAACACCGCCACCGTGATGAGGGTGGAGGCCGTGATCGCCCCCGCGACCTCGCGCACGGCGGTGAGGATGGCCCGGCGCTTCGCGTTGGCGGGGTCGGTGCTCAGGTCCACGGTTCCGTAGTGGCGCTTGATGTTCTCGATCACCACGATCGAGTCGTCCACGACCCGCCCCACGGACAGGGTGATCGCGGCCAGGGTCAGGAGGTTCAGCGAGTAGCCCAGGGCGTTGATCCCGATGAACGTGGCCAGCAGGGAGAGGGGGATGGAGATCGCGGTGACCAGCGTCGAGCGCAGCGACGCCAGGAACACCAGGATGACGAGCACCGCGAACGCGAGACCGAGGAGGCCCTCGACCGTGAGGTCCTCGATCGACTGCTCGATGTAGGGGGCCTGGTCGAAGACCGCGGTGATCTCGGCGCCGTTGCCGAGGTCCTCCTCGAGCCCGGGGATCATCTCCTCGACGGCCTGCGAGATCCCCACGGTGTCCCCGTCCGGGGTCTTGGTCACGGACAGGGCGAGGGTCGGCTCCCCGTTGGTGCGGGTGATCGAGGTCTGCTCCTGCTCGCCGAGCTCCACGGTGGCCACGGCGCCGACGGTGGTGGGCTCGGCGCCGTCGGGGGCGTCCTCCGGGAGGGGCAGCGGGACGTTCTCCACGGCCTCGAGGGAGTCGAGGGGGGAGCCGGCCTGGACGGGGAGGGTCGTGGCGCCGTCGTCCACGGTGCCCACGGGGACGAGCCCGCCGCTCTCCTCCAGGGCGGTGCGGATGTCGGCGGGCGTGGCGCCGGCCCGGGCGAGGTCGGCCCGATCCGGCAGGATCGAGACGACCTGGTCGGGGGCGCCGCTGACCTCTGCGGAGCGCACGCCCTCGATCTTCTGCAGGTCCGGGACGGTCAGCCGCTCCAGGTCGGCCGCGAGCGGGCTGAGGTCCTCGTCGGAGGACACGGCCAGGAAGACGATGGGGAAGTCCGCCACGGAGCCGGCGAACGCGGTGGGCTCGACGTCGTCGGGCAGCTGGGTGCGGACGTTGGAGATCGCCCGCTCCACCTGGTTGCGGGCCCGGTCCAGGTCGGTGCCGTACTCGAAGCCGAGCTGGATGTTGGACAGACCGGCGCGTGAGGTGGACGTCGAGCTCTCGAGGCCCTCCACGATGTTGAGCGCGCGCTCCAGGGGCCGGCCCACCTGCTCGTCGACGACCTCCGCGGACGCGCCGGGCATCGCCGAGACCACGCTGATGGCGGGGATCTCGAGGGACGGGATGAGCTCCTGCTTCATGGAGCGCATGCTGAGCACCCCGAAGAGGGCGACGAACAGCGTGATGAGCACGATCAGGGCTCGGTTGGCCATCGACGCGCGGGCGAGGAGAAACACTCGTGCTCCTTGGAGAGGGACGGGCGAGGGCGTCCCGGCCGGAGCCGGGACGCACGCCCCTCAGCGTACCGCCGCCTACCGACAGGTCACCGGGTCTCCGGGGCCGGGCAGCGGGCGAGGGGGCGGAGACGACGACGAGGCCCCGGACCGGTCGGTCCGGGGCCTCGTGCCGTGGGCGCCGCGGCGTGCGGTGCGGTGCCGGTCGGGGGCGGCGTCAGTTGATGCCGAGCACCTGGGCGGTGCGGCCCATGACCTCGTCCGCGAGCTGCGGGTTGTCGTTGAGCTTCGCGCCGTAGGAGGGGATGAGCTCCTTGATCCGCGGCTCCCACCCGGGCATCCGCGCCGGGAAGGACTTCGCCAGGAGGTTGAGCATGATGGGCACCGCGGTGGAGGCGCCCGGGGAGGCGCCGAGCAGCCCGGCGATGGAGCCGTCCGCGGCGGCGATGAGCTCGGTGCCGAACTGCAGCACGCCGCCCTTCTGCTTGTCCCGCTTCATGACCTGCACGCGCTGCCCGGCCTCGATCAGCTCCCACTGCGAGCCGTCGGCGGTCGGGTAGAACTGCTGCAGCGCCTCGACCCGCTGGCCCTTGGACTTGGCCAGCTCGCTCAGCAGGTACTTGACGAGGTCCAGGTTGGCCAGGCCCGCCCGGGTCATGGGGTAGAGGTTGTGCGGGCGCACGGACAGCGGCAGGTCCAGGAAGGAGCCCTGCTTCAGGAAGTTGGGCTTGAACCCGCCGAAGGGGCCGAACAGCAGCGCACGCCGCCCGTGCTCGTAGCGGGTGTCCAGGTGCGGGACGGACATGGGCGGGGCGCCCACGGAGGCCTGGCCGTAGACCTTGGCGTTGTGCTGGGCGGCGACGTCCTCGTCGGAGTTGCGCAGCCACAGGCCGGAGACCGGGAACCCGCCGAAGCCCTTGGCCTCCCGGATGCCCGACTTCTGCAGCAGCGGCAGGGCGCCGCCGCCGGCCCCCACGAACACGAACTTCGCGCGGACGAGCCGGTCGCCCTCCGTGTTGAGGCGGTTCTTGACCTTCGCCACCCAGGTGCCGTCGCCCTGGCGGTCGAGGTCCACGACCTGCTGGCCGTAGCGCACCTCGCCGCCCCGGGCCCGGAGGTGGGCGACCTGCTGCCGGGTCAGCTCCCCGAAGTCGACGTCCGTGCCCTCGGGGGACCAGGACGCCGCCACGCGCCCGGCGCCGCGGCCGTGCATGGTCAGCGGAGCCCACTCGGCGATCTTCTCGCGGTCCTCGGTGAACTCCATGCGCTCGAAGAGCTTGTTCGGCTGGAGCGCCTCCCAGCGGCGGCGCAGGTAGTCGCTGTGGGCGTCGCCGAAGACGAGCGACATGTGCGGCACCGGGTTGATGAAGGTGCTGGGCTCCTGCAGCTTGCCCTCGGCCACGAGGGCGGCCCAGAACTGGCGGGAGAGCTGGAACTGCTCGTTGATGCCGAGCGACTTCTCGGGGCTCACGGATCCGTCGGCGGCCTGGGGGGCGTAGTTGAGCTCGCAGAGCGCGGAGTGCCCGGTGCCGGCGTTGTTCCAGACGTTGGAGCTCTCCGCGCCCACCTGGTCGAGGCGCTCCAGCATCGTGATGTCCCACTGCGGCTCGAGCTCCTTGAGGAACACGCCGAGGGTGGCGCTCATGATGCCGCCGCCGATCAGGAGGACGTCGGTCGATTCCGTTGCCTGAGGTGATGTCACAGTCGATGCTCCCGTTGAATGCCCGGCGCTGCGCCGGTGAATGGTCGGGATCAGACTATCGCCACGCCCGGACGATCCCCGAATGCGCCCGGGCGCGCGCCGGGTGCCGTGCTCACCCGGCGGTGTCGAGGTCCACCCGGTTGAACTCCTCGTAGCCGGTGGAGCTCAGGGGGAACGACGTCACGGAGTCGCCGACGGCGACCGCCGAGATCGGGTGGGCCAGCGGGACGGCGGGCAGCAGGCGGGAGACACGGTTGTTGATGGACGCGTACGCGCTCGAGCGGTCCTCGCCGTCGGGCAGCGCCGGCGCGCGGTTGACGGCGCCGAACAGGGACGCGGCGTCCACGCCGAACTCGCCGTGGGGGGCGCCGAACAGCGCTGCCGTGAAGTAGTCCGGGTCGCGGTATCCGCCGTTGAGCCCGAGCAGGTGCAGGGCGTGGTCGCCGTCCGGGTCCTGGACCTGCGCCACGTAGCCGTCCGACCACTCCACCGGGACGGGCTCGATCACGAACCCCGCGCGCACGAGCTGGGCCGCGATGTCGGCGTAGATCTTCTCGGGCTCCTGCATGTAGGTGCGGGAGGTGTTGCGCGGGTAGTAGAACCGCAGCGGCTCGCCGGCGTAGGACGAGGCCTCCAGCAGCTCCTGCGCCCGCTGCGGGTTGTAGGAGGGGATCCGCAGGTCGGTCCCGTCCATCGCGAACCGGGCGGGCAGGAACTGGTCGGCCACCCGGGTGCCGTCGGGGTAGTGCTCGCGCACGATGGCGCCGCGGTCCACGGCGGAGGCGATCGCGGCCCGCACGTCGGGGTCGTCCAGGGGCGCGATGTCCTGGTTGATGCCGAGGTAGGACACGGAGTACGGGTCGCGCTGGAGGACCTGGACGCCCTCGCGGGCGAGCGGTGCGAAGGAGTCCAGGCCCACCTGGTCGTAGCCGTCCACCTGGCCCAGGCGCAGCGCCACGTAGCGCAGCTCGGGCTCGGCGATCGTGCGGAACTCGAGGCGGCCGATGTCCCCCAGCTCGCCCCAGTAGTCCGGGTTCGCGCTGAGCACCACGTTCTCCCCGTCCCCCGACTCGTAGCGGAAGGGGCCGGTGCCCACGGGGTGCGTCTCGTGGGTGCCGGCCGCCAGGGCCGCGGGGGACGCGATCCCGAACGCGGGCTGTGTCAGCGCCCGGAGCAGGGGGGTGTGCGGCGCGGTCAGCGAGAGCTCCACCGAGGAGGACGACGCCGCGGTGCACCCCTCGTAGAGGGGCTCGGTCCCGGGGGCGGCGGTGCGGAAGACGGTGGCGAACGGGGTCCGCGCCCCGTCGGCGGCCAGGGCCTCCCAGCGCTCGAAGTTCGCGCACACCGCCGCCGCGTCCAGGTCGGTGCCGTCGTGGAAGCGCACGCCCCCGCGGAGGTCGAAGGTGTAGGAGAGCCCGTCCTCGGAGCGCCGCCACGAGCTCGCGAGGGCCGGGACCGCCTCCCCCGTGGAAGGGTCGGCGGAGACGAGCCCCTCCAGCATCTGGGCCCCGATCCGGGAGGTCTCCAGGATGTTGACCGTCGCCGGGTCCAGGGTGGGAGCGGCGGCGGCGTTGGCGAAGACGAACTCCGCACTGGGCACGGACCGGGAGGCGGTGGGGGCGCCGGGCGCGTCGTCGCCCCCGGGGGCGCACCCCCCGAGGGCGAGGAGCCCCGCGACGAGCGCGGCCGCGGTGCGGGGGATTCGCCTGGGCGCCATGGGTCCTTCGCTGCCTCGCCGGATCGGTCGTGGGGGTCGTCGTGGGCGGGCCCCGGGCGGAGCCCGGGGACCGTCGGGTGCGCGAGGCGGGACTCGAACCCGCACGCCGGTCAGGGCACAGGAACCTAAATCCTGCGTGTCTGCCAGTTCCACCACTCGCGCCGAGGGGCCCGTCCGGGCCCCTCGTCCATCCTAGCCTCAGCCCTCCAGGCCGAGGTCGCGGCGCAGCTTCGCCACGTGGCCCGTGGCGCGCACGTTGTACTGCGCGAGCTCCACGTCGCCGTCGGGGCCGACCACCACGGTGGAGCGCACCAGACCCTCGTAGGTCTTGCCGTAGTTCTTCTTCTCGCCCCAGGCCCCGTACGCCTCGGCGACCCGGTGGTCGGCGTCGGAGAGCAGGGGGAACGTGAGGGACTCGTTCTCGGCGAACCGGGCCAGGGCCTCCGGCCCGTCGGGGGAGATGCCGAGCACGGCGAACCCGTCCGCGGCGAATCGCTCCAGGCTGTCCCGGAAGTCGCAGGCCTGCGTGGTGCAGCCGGGGGTGGACGCCTTCGGGTAGAAGTAGACGACCACTCGCTGACCGCGGTGGTCGGCGAGCGAGACGGTCCGGCCCCGGGCGTCGGGCAGGGCGAAGTCGGGGGCCTGCCGGCCCGGTTCGAGACGTGCTGCCATGGGGATGCTCCTCCGTCGTGTCGGTGGCCGTGTCGGTGGTGGTGCCGGTGCCGCGGGACGGCCGCGGACCACGAACACTACCGGCGCCCGCGCCCGGAATCGCGCGGTCCGCCGGGGTCCGGCACGCCCCGCCGGGCGTTCACGCGCAGAGAAATGCTCATAAGTTTGCTTAGCATGGTGCTGTATTCCGTGTTCCGGGTCGGTAGACTGCTTTGCATGCCTTTCACCACTCAATGGCCGACCAACCGATTGCTCTCGACCGCGGCCCGGCTCGTGGAGCACGCGTGGAACGAGCGCCTGGCCACGCTCGGGGTGACCCACGCGGGCGTCATGGCCCTGGACGTGCTGAAGACGGCGGGGAGCATGACCCAGGCCCAGCTGGCCCACCGCGTCCGGGTGCAGGCCCAGACCATGGGCAAGACGCTGCACCGGCTCGAGCTGCACGGCCACGTCACCCGGTCCAAGAACGTCCGTGACCGCCGCAGCCATCTCGTGTCGATCACCCAGGAGGGCGAGCGCATCCTGGAGGCCGCCACCCAGCTCGAGGACGAGCTGGTGGACCACGGGCTGCTCACGGACGAGAACCTGCGCCGCACCCTGGCCGACATCATCACCACGCTGGGAGGCGCCCGCTGGAAGCTGCGGGTCCAGTCGGACGGAACCGTCACCGACGCCGGCTCCGCCGACGCCACCACTCCCGAGGAGTCTCGCGAGATCGCCGAGACCGGCAGTCAGGAGGACGTCGTTCCCTGACCCGGCCCACGGTGCCCGCCGGTGCGGGACGGGAGCCGGGTCACCAGGGGGGCGAGGACCCCGGTGAGAGTGCAGGCGAGCGAGGTCACGAGGTCGTGGCCTCGCGCGGGGAGACCCCCGGGGTGCGGCGACGACCCCGGGGGTTTTTCGTGCCCGGTGACTCGTGCGCACGGGCGGGCCGCGCCCGCCCGGCGGTGGTGCGCCGGGGGCGGGTGCAGGCCCGGCCCGACGGGCTCGGGCCGGGCTCCGACCGGGCGTCGTGGGGCGACGAAGGGCCCCACCGCGCTGTTCTGCGGTGGGGCCCTTCCGTGGTGCGCCCCCTCGGACTCGAACCGAGAACCCATTGATTAAGAGTCAATTGCTCTGCCAATTGAGCTAGAGGCGCTGGTGGTGCGGCAAGAACGTTAGCACGCCCTCGGCCCGGGGGCCGAATCGCGCCGGTCGGCTTCCGCCGTGTCCCGCCTCGCAACGAGAAAGTACTCTACCACCTCGGCCCGGCTTGTCCATTCCGCGACCCCCCGTCCCGGCGGCCGCGGCGTCTACCATGGCCGTCATGGCCTCCGCACAGACTCCCGCGCCGTCCACCTGCTCCGTCCCCCTCTCCGAGCTCCGCGTGGTCTCCCTCCCGGAGCAGGAGCTCGTGGACCACCTGAGCACCCGGGTCCCGGGCTTCCGCTACGTGCTGTGGGACATGGCCGGGGATCCGGTCGGGGCCCGCGCCGACGAGATCGACGTGGCGGTCACCCCCTACTTCGCCGGCCGCTGGATCGAGGCCCTGCCGGGCGCGACGCGACTGCGGCTCGTGCAGCTGCAGAGCACGGGCTTCGACGGCGTGCCGGAGGCCATCGGGCCCGATCTCGCGCTCTCGACCGCGGGCTGGGTGCACGCCGCCGGGACCGCCGAACTGGCCCTGGGCCTGATCATCGCCGCCCAGCGGGAGCTCGACCGCGCCGTGCTCCAGCAGCACGACGGGATCTGGCGCCGCTTCGCGACCCGCAGCCTGGCCGACAGCCGCGTCCTGGTGCTGGGGGCGGGGGAGATCGGCTCCGCCGTGGTCGACCGGCTCCTCCCCTTCGAGGTCGAGGTGACGCGCGTGGCCTCGCGTGCCCGCACCGACGGGCGCGGCCCCGTGCACGGCGTCGACGAGCTGCCGGCCCTGCTGCCCGATACGGACGTGCTCGTGGTGGCCCTGCCCGCGAGCCCGGCGACCGACGGCCTCGTCGACGCCGGCGTGCTGTCCCTGCTGCCCGACGACGCCCTGGTGGTCAACGTGGGCCGCGGCCGCGTGGTCGACACCCCCGCGCTCACCGAAGAGGTGGTGTCCGGGCGGCTCCGCTGCGCGCTGGACGTCGTCGAGCCCGAGCCCTTCCCCGGCGACCACCCGCTGTTCCGCGCCCCCGGGTCGATCCTCACCCCGCACACCGGTGGTTCCTGCACCTCGTACCGGCCGCGCGTGCGGAGGCTGCTGCAGACCCAGCTCGAGCGCATCGCCGCGGGGGAGCGCCCCCTGTTCCTGCAGCAGGAGGGCCGGCTCGACGTCCCCGAGCCCGGGGACCGCTAGCTCCCAACGTGCCCTGTCTCACATCGTGGGACACGGCGTCCGAAGATTGACACGCCCGGGCGGGCGGCAGAGCATGGGAGCATGCAACTCAGCCACGGTGTCGTCCAGCTCACGGTACGCGTCCTCGTCGGACGCGGGGCCTGAGCCGACGACCGGTCGAGCGCACGGGCCCTGTCGCACCTCCCGGTGCAGCGAGGGCCTTTTTTCTTGCCCGGCGCCCACGGCGGAGCGACTGCCGAGCCGGAACAGAACCACCCAGACCAGAAGGACTGCTGACATGAGCAAGGGACAGCCGATCAGCCCAGCGCTGATGGCCACCAAGCGCGCGGAGACCGCCGCCGACCACCGGCCCCCCGGGGCCCCGGAGAAGTCCGTCCCCGCCGTCCCGTCCGTCATGGGCCCCAGCAACACGGTGGCTCCCACGGAGATGACCGGCTCCCAGGCGGTCATCCGGGCGCTGGAGGAGCTCGGGGTCACCGACGTCTTCGGCCTCCCCGGCGGCGCGATCCTGCCGACCTACGACCCGCTCCTGGACTCGGACAAGATCAACCACATCCTGGTCCGCCACGAGCAGGGCGCCGGTCACGCCGCCGAGGGCTACGCCCTCGCCTCGGGCCGCGTGGGCGTGTGCATCGCGACCTCCGGCCCCGGCGCCACGAACCTCGTCACGGCCCTCGCGGACGCGCACATGGACTCGATCCCGATGGTCGCGATCACCGGGCAGGTCTCGTCCAAGGTGATCGGCTCCGACGCCTTCCAGGAGGCGGACATCGTCGGGATGACGATGCCGGTCACCAAGCACTCCTACCTGGTGACGCACGCCGAGGACATCCCGCGCGTGCTCGCCGAGGCGTTCCACCTGGCGTCGACCGGCCGCCCCGGCCCGGTGCTCGTGGACATCGCCAAGGACGCCCAGCAGGACTCCATGACGTTCTCCTGGCCGCCCCGGATGGACCTGCCCGGCTACCGGCCCGTCACGCGCGGGCACGCCAAGCAGATCCGGGAGGCCGCCAGGCTCATCGCGGCGGCCCAGCGGCCCGTGCTCTACGTGGGCGGCGGCACGATGCGCGCCGACGCGGCCGCCGAGCTCATGGACCTGGCCGAGCTGACCGGCGCGCCGGTGGTGACCACGCTGACCGCACGGGGGGTGTTCCCGGACTCCCACGAGCAGAACCTCGGGATGCCCGGCATGCACGGCACCGTCCCGGCCGTGTACTCGATGCAGCAGGCGGACCTGCTCGTGACTCTCGGCGCGCGCTTCGACGACCGGGTCACGGGCCACCTGGAGACCTTCGCCCCCACGGCCAAGATCATCCACGCGGACATCGATCCCGCCGAGATCTCCAAGAACCGCACCGCCGACGTCCCGATCGTGGGCGACGTCAAGGAGATCCTGCCGGATCTCGTGAGCGCCGTGCGCCAGGAGTTCGAGCGCAGCGGCAGCCCCGACCTCTCCTCGTGGTGGACGGCGCTGAGCAGCCTGCAGGCCACCTACCCGCTGGGCTACCCCAAGCCGGCCGACGGACTCGGGTCGCCGCAGCACGTCATCGAGCGGATCTCCGCCCTGACCGGCCCCGAGGCCGTCTACGTCGCAGGCGTGGGCCAGCACCAGATGTGGAGCTCCCACTTCGTGCAGTACGAGCGGCCTCGGCAGTGGCTGAACTCGGCCGGGCTGGGGACCATGGGCTTCGCCGTCCCCGCAGCGATGGGCGCCAAGGTCTCCCAGCCCGACCGCGTGGTCTGGGCCATCGACGGCGACGGCTGCTTCCAGATGACGAACCAGGAGCTCGCCACCTGCACGATCAACAAGATCCCGATCAAGGTGGCGGTGATCAACAACTCCTCGCTGGGCATGGTGCGCCAGTGGCAGACCCTGTTCTACGACGGCCGGTACTCCAACACCGACCTGAACACGGGCCACGACAGCATCATGGTGCCGGACTTCGTCAAGCTCGCCGACGCCTACGGGTGCGCCGCCCTGCGCTGCACCCGGGACGAGGACGTGGACGACGTCATCCGGCAGGCCCTCGAGATCAACGACCGCCCCGTGGTGATCGACTTCGTGGTCTCCGCCGACGCGATGGTGTGGCCGATGGTGCCCACTGGCGTGTCCAACGACCAGATCCAGATCGCCCGCAACATGACCCCCGACTGGGACGAGGAGGACTGACCCATGAGCCGACACACCCTCTCCGTGCTGGTCGAGGACAAGCCGGGCGTGCTGACCCGGGTGGCCGGACTGTTCGCGCGCCGCGCCTTCAACATCGACTCGCTCGCCGTGGGACCCACGGAGCTCGACGGCGTCTCCCGCATCACCGTGGTGGTGGACGCCGAGGGCGAGCTGCTCGAACAGGTCACCAAGCAGCTGAACAAGCTCATCAACGTGATCAAGATCGTCGAGCTCACCCCCGACTCGTCGGTGCAGCGCGACCACATCATGGTCAAGGTCCGCGCCGACGCCGCGACCCGTCTGCAGGTCACCCAAGCCGCGGACCTGTTCCGGGCCACCGTTGTCGACGTCTCCACCGAGTCGCTCGTCATCGAGGCCACCGGCGCCCCGGAGAAGCTCCGGGCGCTGCTGGACATCCTGGAGCCTTTCGGCGTCCGGGAGATCGTCCGGGCCGGTACGCTGGCCCTCGGACGTGGTCCCAAGTCGATGAGCGACCGCGCCCTGCGCCACTGACGCCCCCGGGCGGCGGTGGACGCGGGCGCCGGCCCACAGACACCCCAACCACCTCGCGGCGGTGCACCCGCCGCGCCCACCCATGCTTCAAGGAGACAATCCCATGGCAGAGATCTTCTACGACGACGACGCCGACCTCTCGATCATCCAGGACCGCTCCGTGGCCGTCATCGGCTACGGCTCGCAGGGCCACGCCCACGCGCTGAACCTGCGCGACTCCGGCGTGGACGTGCGCATCGGCCTCGCCGAGGGCTCGCGCTCCCGGGCCAAGGCCGAGGCCGAGGGCCTGCGGGTGCTCACCGTCGCGGACGCCGTCAAGGAAGCCGACGTCATCATGATCCTGACGCCGGACCAGGTCCAGCGTCACGTCTACGCCGAGTCGATCGCCCCGAACCTGGAGCAGGGCGACGCCATCTTCTTCGCCCACGGGTTCAACATCCGCTACGGCTACATCGAGGCCCCCGCGGGCGTCGACGTCGTCATGGTCGCCCCGAAGGGCCCGGGCCACACCGTGCGCCGCGAGTTCGAGGCCGGCCGCGCCGTGCCCGCCCTCGTGGCCGTGGAGAAGGACGCCTCCGGCAAGGCGCTCGAGCTGGGCCTGTCCTACGCCAAGGGCATCGGCGGCACCCGCGCGGGCGTCATCAAGACGACCTTCACCGAGGAGACCGAGTCCGACCTCTTCGGCGAGCAGGCGGTCCTGTGCGGCGGCATGTCCCACCTGGTCCAGTACGGCTTCGAGACCCTGACCGAGGCCGGCTACCAGCCGGAGATCGCATACTTCGAGGTCCTGCACGAGCTCAAGCTCATCGTGGACCTCATGGTCGAGGGCGGCATCGCCAAGCAGCGCTGGTCCATCTCGGACACCGCCGAGTACGGCGACTACGTCTCCGGCCCCCGGGTGATCAGCCCCGCGGTCAAGGAGAACATGAAGGCCGTGCTGGCCGACATCCAGGACGGCACCTTCGCCAAGCGCTTCATCGAGGACCAGGACAACGGGGGCGCCGAGTTCAAGAAGCTGCGCGAGAAGGAGGAGTCCCACCCGATCGAGGTCACCGGCCGGGAGCTGCGCAAGCTCTTCGCGTGGACCTCCCCGGACGCCGACTACGTCGAGGGCACCGCGGCCCGCTGATCCGCACCCGCCCCCACCGCCGCGAAGCACGCCGGGGGCACCGGCCGAGGGGCCGCGTCCGCACGTCATGCGCCGAGCATTCCGTGCGGACGCGGCCCCTCGCCGCGTCCGGGGTCCTACCCTGGGGGCGGACACGGTGGCCGCGATCCCGGGGGTGGTCCGCATGGCGGACGTCAGTGCACGCGAGCAGGCGCCCGGAAGGGGCGTGCGGGGCTGGATCGGGCGCCACCAGCTCGTGGCCTTCTTCGCGCTGGCGTACGCGTGGTCCTGGGCGTGGTGGGCGCCCCTCGTGCTCGGGGCGGGCGGCGCGGTCCTGCTCGTGCTCGGCGGGTTCGGGCCGTTGGTGGCGGCGTGGGCCGTCACGGTGCTGGCGGGGGATCCGGTCCGGGACTGGGCCCGCGCGATCGCGCGGTGGCGTGCCCCGGCCCGCTGGTGGGCCTGGGCGCTGGGGCTGCCGGTGCTGCTGTACGCCGTGGTCAACGCGGTGCTGGTGGCGCTGGGCCGCGAGGTCGACTGGTCCCTGGCGCTCGAGCGGGCCCCCGCCTACCTGGCCGGCCTCGCCTTCGTGGCGGTGCTCGGCGGCGGCCTCGAGGAGCCCGGCTGGCGCGGCTTCGCGCTGCCCCGCCTCCAGGAGCGGCTGGGCCCGTTGCGGGCCACCGCGCTCCTGGGGCTGCTGTGGGGCGTGTGGCACGTCCCGCTGTACGGGCCGCTGGGCTTCGTGGTGCCGCTCGTCCTCGCGTTCTTCTACACCCCGCTGTACAACCGCACCGGCAGCGTGCTGCTGTGCGTCCTGCTGCACGCGAGTTTCACGCCGGCCCAGGACCACCTCGTCCTGCTCGGCGCGGAGCCGGTGCACACCGGGCTGCTGGACACCGTGGACCTCGTCCTGTTCGGCACCTACGCCGGGGCCGCGCTGCTCGTCGTCGCCCTCACCCGCGGGCGCCTGGGCGCCGCGCGCCCCCGGCGGTGACCGGGCTCAGCCCTGCCGGACCGCGGGCACGCCCTCGGAGGGCTGGACGACGACGAAGCCCGGGCCGGAGAAGGCGAGCTGGAACGCCTCGCCGGAGCCGCCGCGCAGCAGCGAGCCCATCGACAGGTCGTTCCGGATTCCCGGCACGAGGTTCGCCGACCACGCGACCGCCGCCTGCGGGTCCACATAGGTGGGCCGGACGGAGCAGTCGAGGATCATGGGCGGCCCGTCCGAGCACAGGGCGAGCACGCCGTGGCCGGAGAGCTCCAGGTTGAACAGCCCGCCGGCCATCAGCCCCGCCCCGCCCACCCGCCGGATGTCCCAGGACAGGGTGTCGTCGAAGGCCAGCAGGGACGCGCTGCCGACGGTGATGGCCTCGCCCTCGAGCAGGACCGTGAACACGTGGCGCGCCTGCCGGGCGAAGAACACCTCGCCCTCGCCCGAGACCCGCATCATGGGCGCGTCCTCGCTGGTCAGCATCTTCTTCATGAGCTTGCCGACGGAGCCGGAGCCCTCGTGCCGGAAGGCCATCCCGCCCTGGTAGGCGACCATGGCGCCCTTCGTGGCGACGACGTCGGGGCCCAGGCCCACGCGCAGCATCCGGTCGGACTGCCGGGTCCAGCGCTCCTGGCTCGGGCGTTCGAAGTGGTCCTGGGCGAAGAGCTCGCTGCGCACGGTGGCCTCCTGGGATGTCGGTGCTCGCTGTCGCGACCCATCCTGGCACCGGGGCGCCCGACCCCGCACGATCCCGGAGGTCGGTAGAGTGGAGGCCGTGACTTCCTCCCACCGCACCCCGTACTACATCACCACGGCCATCGCGTACCCCAACGGCACCCCGCACATCGGGCACGCCTACGAGGTCGTCGCGACCGACGTCATGGCCCGGTTCAAGCGGCTGGACGGCTACGACGTCCGCTTCCTGACCGGCACCGACGAGCACGGCCAGAAGATGCAGCAGACCGCGGAGAAGGAGGGCCTCACGGCCCGGGAGCTCGCGGACCGCAACTCGGCGCGCTTCCGCGAGATGGACGACGCCCTGAACATCTCCTACGACCGCTTCATCCGCACCACGGACGCCGACCACTACGCGGCGTCGGCAGCCATCTGGCGGCGGATGGAGGAGGCCGGGGACATCTACCTCGGCAAGTACGCCGGCTGGTACTCCGTGCGCGACGAGGCGTTCTACGGCGAGGACGAGACCGAGGTCCGCGAGGACGGGGTGCGGTGCTCGACGGGCACCGGCACGGAGGTCACCTGGACCGAGGAGGAGTCCTACTTCTTCCGCCTCTCCGCCTACCAGGACCGGCTGCTGGCCCTCTACGAGCAGGAGGGATTCGTCTTCCCCGAGACCCGCCGCAACGAGATCGCCTCTTTCGTGCGCTCGGGCCTGGAGGACCTCTCGATCTCCCGGACCACCTTCGACTGGGGCGTGCCCGTGCCCGGCAACCCGGACCACGTGATGTACGTGTGGGTGGACGCCCTCACCAACTACCTCACCGGGGTGGGCTTCCCGGACACCAACGCCGAGACCTTCCGGCGGTACTGGCCGGCCGACGCCCACGTGATCGGCAAGGACATCGCCCGCTTCCACGCCGTGTACTGGCCGGCGTTCCTGATGTCCGCCGGGCTGCCCCTGCCCAGGCGCGTCTTCGCCCACGGCTTCCTGTTCAACCAGGGCGAGAAGATGTCCAAGTCCGTGGGCAACGTCATCGACCCGCACGCCCTCGTGGCCGAGTACGGCCTGGACCCGCTGCGCTTCTTCCTGCTGCGCGAGGTGCCGTTCGGCCAGGACGGCAGCTACTCGCACGACGGGATCAAGAACCGCATCAACTCCGACCTCGCCAACGACCTCGGCAACCTCGCGCAGCGCTCGCTGTCGATGGTCGCCAAGAACTGCGAGGGGCGGGTCCCCGCGCCGGGCGAGCTCACGGCCGAGGACCGCGCGATGCTCGCCGCCGCGGCCGGGCTCTACGAGCCGGTGCGCGCCGAGTTCGAGGAGCAGCAGTTCCACCGGGCGCTCGAGCGGATCTGGCGGGTGGTCGCCGAGGCCAACCGGTACTTCACCGCCATGGAGCCCTGGAAGCTGCGCAAGACCGACGCGGCGCGGATGGCCACCGTGCTCTGGGTGACGCTCGAGGTGGTGCGGGTGGTCGGCGTCCTCGTGCAGCCGGTGATGCCGGACGCCGCCGCCCGGCTGCTCGACGTGCTCGGCCAGGAGCAGGGCGAGGCCCGGCTGTTCACCGCCCTGGGCACGCCCCTCGTCGCCGGCACGGAGCTGCCCCCGCCCGCGCCGGTGTTCCCGCGCTACGAGGAGCCCGCCGCGCTGCAGGCCTGAGCCGACCGCTCCGTCCACGATGTGAGACGTCCGTCCACTCCGTGGTCGGACGGCTCGTGGTGCTCCTATCCTGGGGCCATGAGCCAGCCGACAGCCGCAGCAGCCCCCGCCCACCTGAAGATCGCCCTCGTGCCCGGTGACGGCATCGGCCCCGAGGTCGTGGCCGAGGCGGAGAAGGTCCTCGACGCCGTGACCGCCGCGGCCGGCGTCACCGTGCAGAAGCAGGAGTTCGGTCTCGGCGCCCAGCACTGGCTGGAGACGGGGGAGACCCTCACCGACCGGACGCTGGCCGAGCTGCGCGCCTTCGACGCCATCCTGTTCGGGGCCGTCGGAGCGGCCCCTGACGACCGGCGGGTCCCGTCCGGGATCATCGAGCGCGACGTGCTGCTGAAGATGCGCTTCAGCCTCGACCACTTCGTCAACCTCCGCCCGTCCAAGCTCTTCCCCGGCACCACCAGCCCGCTGGCGGCCCCCGGGGACATCGACTTCGTGGTGGTGCGCGAGGGCACCGAGGGCCCCTACGCCGGCAACGGCGGGGTGCTGCGCGGCGGCACCGACGCCGAGATCGCCACGGAGGTCTCCCTCAACACCGCCTACGGCGTGCGCCGCCTCGTGCGCTACGCCTTCGAGCTCGCCGCCGGGCGGGAGCGCAAGCGGCTCACGCTGGTGCACAAGCACAACGTGCTCGTGAACGCGGGCCGCCTCTACGCCCGCCTCGTCGAGGAGATCGGCGCCGAGTTCCCCGCCGTCACCGTCGACTACCTGCACGTGGACGCGGCCACGATCTTCCTCACGACCGACCCGGCACGCTTCGACGTCATCGTCACCGACAACCTCTTCGGGGACATCCTCACCGACCTCGCCGGGGCGGTGACGGGCGGCATCGGCCTGGCCCCGGCCGGCAACATCAACGCGGACCGCACCGCGCCGTCGATGTTCGAGCCCGTCCACGGCTCCGCCCCTGACATCGCGGGACAGCAGAAGGCGAACCCCGTGGCGGCGATCCTCGCGACCGCCATGATGCTGGACCACCTCGGCCACCCCGGGCCGGCCGCCCGGATCGAGGCCGCGGTGGAGAAGGACCTCGCCGAGCACGGCAACGAGACCCGCACCACCGCCCAGGTGGGCGACGGCGTGCTCGCCGCCCTCGCCTGAGCCGACCCGCCCGTGCTCCGGGGATAGGCTGGGGCACGGAATCAACAGCTGAGCCCCGCGTGCCGGTCGCCACGGGGTCGACCTCGCAGGGAGACGCAGTGACCACACAGCCCACCACCTTCACCCACCACCTCAGCCAGGACCCGGTCCCGGAGGAGGTGCGGGCGGCCATCCTCGCCGATCCGGGCTTCGGCACGAACTTCACCGACCACATGGTGAAGATCGACTGGTTCGGGGACGTCGAGAAGGGCACGGGGCGCTGGAGCGACCCCCGGATCGAGCCGTACGGCCCGCTGGTGCTGGACCCCGCCGCGGCCGTGCTGCACTACGGCCAGGAGATCTTCGAAGGACTCAAGGCCTACCGGCACGCGGACGGCTCGGTGTGGACGTTCCGGGCCGATGCCAACGCGGCCCGGCTCAACCGGTCCGCCCGCCGGCTGGCGCTGCCGGAGCTGCCGGAGCAGGTGTTCCTGGACTCGCTGCGGGAGCTCGTCTCGGTGGACGAGCAGTGGGTGCCGGACGGGGACGGCGAGTCCCTGTACCTGCGCCCGTTCATGATCGCCACGGAGGCGTTCCTGGGCGTGCGCCCGTCCCGGCAGGTGCTGTACTCGGTGATCGCCTCCCCGGCCGGCAACTACTTCGGCGGCCCGGTGAAGCCCGTGGACATCTGGCTGTCCCGCGACTGGGCCCGGGCCGGGCGCGGCGGCACGGGAGCGGCCAAGTGCGGCGGCAACTACGCCGCCTCCCTGATCGCCCAGATGGAGGGCGACGCCCACGGGTGCCAGCAGGTGATGTTCCTGGACCGCGACCGCGGGGACGCCGTCGAGGAGCTGGGCGGCATGAACGTGTTCTTCGTCTACGAGGACGGCCGCCTCGTGACGCCCGAGCTCACCGGCACGATCCTCGAGGGCGTCACCCGCCGCTCGATCATCCAGCTCGCCGAGGACCGCGGGATGAGCGTCGAGGAGCGCCGCTTCACCCTCGACGAGTGGCGCGAGGGCTGGCAGGCCGGGACCATCACCGAGGCGTTCGCGTGCGGGACCGCCGCCGTCATCACGCCCATCGGCCGGCTCGTCTCCACCGAGGAGACCATCGGGGACGAGGGGGCCCGGCCCGGCGAGGTCACCATGGACATCCGCAAGCAGCTCCTGGAGATCCAGACCGGCCGCGCCGAGGACCCGCACGGCTGGCTGACCCGCCTGGTCTGAGCTCCCGCGGCCCCCGGCGGCGCCAACGGGGGCCGCGCGTCCTCCCGCAGGCCGTGGGATAGCCTGGTCCCATGCGAATTGCCAGGTTCACGGTCGACAACGAGATCCACTTCGGCGCGGTGCAGGGCGCCGCCGGCGAGGAGACGGTCACCGTCCTCGCGGGCGACCCCTTCTACACCGGGATCAACCCCACCCAGCAGCGCCACGACATCGCCGACGTCCGCCTCCTGGCCCCCGTGATCCCGCGCTCCAAGATCGTGTGCGTCGGCCGCAACTACGCCGACCACGCGGCGGAGCTAGGCAACGAGCTGCCTACCTCTCCGATGCTGTTCTTCAAGCCCAACACCTCCGTGGCCGGTCCCGGCGACCCCGTGACCCTGCCCTCGTGGACCGAGCAGGTCTCCTACGAGGGCGAGCTCGCCGTCGTCATCGGGCGGATGTGCAAGGACGTCCCGGTGGAGCGCGTGCCCGAGGTGGTCTTCGGCTACACCGCCGCCAACGACCTCACCGGCCGTGACGTGCAGAAGACCGACGGCCAGTGGGCGCGCGCCAAGGGCTTCGACGGCGCCTGCCCGCTCGGGCCCTGGATCGAGACGGAGCTCGACACCTCCGCCCTCGCCGTGCGCAGCCGCGTCAACGGCGAGACCAAGCAGGACGGCAACACCCGGGACATGGTCTTCGACGTCCCGTTCCTCGTCTCCTACGTCTCCCAGGCGTTCACGCTCCTGCCCGGCGACGTCATCCTCACGGGCACGCCCGCCGGCGTCGGCATCGTCGACGAGGGCGACCGGATCGAGGTGGAGGTCGAGGGCATCGGCGTCCTGCCGACCGTCCTGCGCCGCTGACCTCCCCGAGCCCCGGCGCGCCCCGCCCCACCGCACACCCCCGCCCCGCACCCCGACCGATCCACGGAAGAGCCATGACCGACACGCCCGCCACCCCGGCCACCACCCCCGCCACGTCCTCGCCCGTGCGCGTGCGCTTCTGCCCGTCCCCGACGGGCACCCCGCACGTGGGGCTGATCCGCACCGCCCTGTTCAACTGGGCCCACGCCCGGCACACCGGCGGCACCATGGTCTTCCGCGTCGAGGACACCGACACCCTGCGCGACTCGGAGGAGAGCTACCAGCAGCTGCTCGAGGCGCTGGCCTGGCTCGGGATCGACTGGGACGAGGGCGTCGAGACCGGCGGCCCGCACGCCCCGTACCGGCAGTCGCAGCGCCTCGACGTCTACCGGGACGTGGCCACCCGGCTCCGGGAGCACGGGGCCGTCTACGAGGCCTACTCCACCCCGGAGGAGGTCGAGGCCCGCCACCGCGCGGCCGGCCGCGACCCCAAGCTCGGCTACGACAACTTCGACCGCGACCTCACCGAGGAGCAGATCGCTGCGTTCCGCGCCGAGGGCCGGGAGCCCGTGCTGCGGCTGCGGATGCCGGACGAGGACATCGTGGTCCAAGACATGATCCGCGGCGAGATCGTCTTCCGGGCCGGGTCCATCCCGGACTACGTGGTGGTGCGCGCCAACGGCCAGCCGCTGTACACCCTCACCAACCCCGTGGACGACGCCCTCATGGAGATCACCCACGTGCTGCGCGGCGAGGACCTGCTCTCCTCGACGCCGCGCCAGATCGCCCTGTTCCGCGTGCTGGTGGAGATCGGCTTCGCGAAGTACGTGCCCGAATACGGCCACCTGCCCTACGTCATGGGCGAGGGCAACAAGAAGCTGTCGAAGCGCGACCCCGAGTCCAGCCTCTTCCACCTCAAGGACAGCGGGTTCATCCCCGAGGGCCTGCTCAACTACCTGGCCCTGCTGGGCTGGTCCCTGTCCGCGGACGAGGACGTCTTCACCGTGGAGCAGCTCGTGGAGCACTTCGACGTCCACGACGTCCTGGCCAACCCCGCGCGGTTCGACCTCAAGAAGGCCACCGCGATCAACGGCACCCACGTCCGCAGGCTCGGCCCCGAGGACTTCCGCGACCGGCTCGTCCCGTACCTGCAGGCCGGCGGCGTGCTGGGGGAGACCCTCGACGAGCGCGAGCGGGAGATCCTCGACCGGGCGGCGCCGCTGGTCCAGGAGCGGATGAACCTGCTCGGCGAGGCCCCCGAGCTGCTGTCCTTCCTCTTCGCCGGCGACGACGAGATCGAGGTCGCCGACGACGCCCGCAAGCAGCTCAAGGACTCCGCCGGCGAGGTCCTCCGGGCCGCGCTCGCCGCCCTGGAGCCGCTCGAGGAGTGGAGCTCCGCGGCGCTCGAGGCAGCGCTGCGCGAGGCCATCGTCGACGGGCTGGGCATCAAGCCGCGCCTGGCCTTCGGCCCCGTCCGCACCGCCGTGTCCGGGCGGCGGATCTCCCCGCCGCTGTTCGAGTCCCTCGAGATCCTCGGCAAGGACTCCTCCCTGACCCGCCTGTGCGCACTCGCCGCCCAGCTCGGCTGAGCGCCCGCCCGGACGACGACGGTCCGGCGCACCTCCTGCGGGCGGTGGGCCGGACCGTCGTCGTCGTGGACGTCATCTGCGCGCACCGGCTCGCTCCGGCGTAGCCTGGAGCACGGGGGCGATCACCATGGACCGGACCGACGACCAGATCGACGCGATGCGCGCGGGGCGCCCGCAGCACCGCAATCCCGTGCAGCGGGACGCCGTCACGTGGCTGCGGACCGGCGCCGAGACGGGGGGCGAGCACGCCCTGCTGCACGTCGAGGTGGATCCCGGGGGAGAGGTGCTCGCCCACTACCACCGCCGGTTCGGGATGCGACTGAGAGTCATCGAGGGCGCGCTGCGGGTGCAGGTCGGCCACGTCGTGCGCGACCTCGGCGCCGGGGGAGAGGTCGAGGTGCCCCAGGACCACCTGTTCCGCTGGAAGAACACGGCCGGGGCACCGGCCCGGTTCGTGGTCGAGGTGCGTCCTGCCCACGAGGGCTTCGAGAAGGGTCTGGTGGTCCTGTACGGGCTCGCCCGGGACGGGCGGGTCCGGCGGGACGGCCGGCCCCGGAGCCTGCTGCGCACGGCCCTGCTCGTCCAGTGGACCGACATCAACCTGCCCGGGCTCTACCGCTGGCTCGGACCGGTCCTCCGGGTGCTGGCGGGGATCGCCCGTCGCCGGGGGATCGACCGCGAGCTCGAGGAGCGCTACGGCGGCTGAGCCCGATTTGCCGCCCCGCCGGAAGGCCGGTATAGTTTTCTTGCGTTGCGCCGGTCGCCGCGGGAAACCGCCGGGCCGGGGACGACAGTGGGATATGGTGTAATTGGCAACACTACGGTTTCTGGTACCGTCATTCTAGGTTCGAGTCCTGGTATCCCAGCACTGCTCCATCGGATCAGTACGGCCCCATCGTATAGCGGCCTAGTACGCCGCCCTCTCACGGCGGTAACGCGGGTTCGAATCCCGCTGGGGTCACCACCGCTGAACACCCCCGGACCGTGTGGTCCGGGGGTGTTCTCGTGTCCGCTCTCCGGAGGGCGCGCGGGCGTCCGGAGCACGGCCGCGGACCTGGTACAGTGTACGAGGCCGGTCGCGGGAAGCCGCGGACCGGTTCGGCAGGGCCCCATCGTATAGCGGCCTAGTACGCCGCCCTCTCACGGCGGTAACGCGGGTTCGAATCCCGCTGGGGTCACCACGAGAGAAGTCCCCCGGACCGCACGGTCCGGGGGACTTCGTCGTCCCCGCACCACCGCAGGCACTAAGCAGGCTTACATTGTCCCGCCCGCACTGCTACGTTGGCAGGGCGGCACGGACCGTCGCCGCGACCGTCCCCGGCACGAGGGAGCGCAGGATGAACGAGAGCTACGACGTGGTCGTCGCCGGCGGGGGTCCGGCGGGCCTCGCGGGAGCGCTGTGCCTGGCCCGTGCCCGGCGCACCGTCCTCGTGGTGGACGCCGGGGCCCCGCGCAACGACCCGGCCGAGCACGTGCACAACTACCTCGGCCGGGACGGCGACGCCCCGGGAGCGCTGCTCGCCGACGGGCGGGCCGAGATCGCCCGCTACGGGGCCGACGTCGTCGACGGCACCGTGGCCTCCGCGCGCGCCGCGGGGGAGGGCCCCGGGGACGTGCGGTTCGTCCTGACCCTCGAGGACGGACGGTCCGTGCGGGCGCGCCGGGTGCTGATCACCACCGGTCTGACCGACGAGCTGCCGGACCTCCCCGGCCTGGCGCAGGGGTGGGGACGCGACGTGATCCACTGCCCCTACTGCCACGGCTGGGAGTGGCGCGACGAGCCGTTGGCGGTCCTGGGCACGGGTCCCACGGGGGTGCAGCAGGCGCAGCTGTTCCGGCAGTGGAGCCACGACGTCACGTTCGTGCAGCACACCGCCCCGGATCCCGACGACGACGAACGGGCGCAGCTGTCGGCTCTGGGCATCGCGTGCGTGGCGGGCGAGGTGGCGCGCGTGGAGGTGTCCGGGGACCGGATCGCCGGGCTGCGGCTCGCGTCCGGGGACCTGGTGCCGTGCCGGGCCGTGGTGGTCGTGCCGCGGTTCACGGTCCGCTCCGGCCTCATCGACTCCCTGGGGCTGCGCACGGCCGAGGAGGAGGAGAAGGGGCACGCGGTCGGCAGCTGCGTGCCCTCCGCGCCCACGGGCGGCACGGACGTGCCGGGGGTCTACGTGGCGGGCAACGTCACCGACCTCCACGCCCAGGTCCTCGCGGCGGCGGCCGCGGGGCTGAAGACCGGCACGGCCGTCAACACGGATCTGCTGGCCGAGGACCTCGACCGTGCGCTGACCGCACACGGTCCGACGGCACCGGGCCGATAGGCCGTTCCCGGCGGCACCCCCGGCGGGCAGCGGATGCCTGTCCGTGCCCGGATCCGCGCGCGGGTGCGGCCGAGCCGCCGCTCCGGGGGGCGCCGTCGTCAGGGACGGGCGCCCCCGAGGGGAGCCGGCCGCGACGCCGTGGAGGCGGAGCGTGGGGAACGGATCGGTGGGCCCCGCCGGCCCCGGGTCCTCCCCGGGGCCGGCGGGGCCGGGACCGGATCAGGCCAGCGAGGCGTCCAGGGTGATGTCCACGGACAGTGCCTGCGAGACCGGGCAGCCGGACTTGGCCTCCTCGGCGATGCGCGCGAAGTCCTCCTGGGAGATGTTCTCCACCTGCGCCTCGACGATCAGCCTGACCCCCTTGATGCCCTCGCCCGCCACGAAGGTGACCTCGGCGGAGGAGTCCAGGCGGGTGGGCGGGGTGTCGTTCTGGGCGAGCATGTTGGAGAACGCCATGGCGTAGCAGGTGGCGTGCGCGGAGGCCAGGAGCTCCTCGGGGCTCGTCCGGGGCCCGGCGCCGCTCTCCGCGCGCGTGTCCCAGTCCACCTCGAAGGGGCCCAGGCCCGAGCCGCCCAGGCTGGTGGTGCCCGAGCCGTTGAAGAGATCGCCGGTCCAGACGGTGCTGGCCTTGCTGACGACGGGTTTCGGCATAGTTCCTCCTGAGGTCCACGGCAGGCAGGCGCTCCGCCTGCCGGCGCCGGGCGGCGCTGCTGTCACGCTAACGGATCCGGCGCGGCGTAGGACCGGCCGGGGCCGTGTTGCGGTGCTCAGTGCGCCGCGGAGGACCACCGCAAGCGCTACCCGAGGGGCTTCCGCGGGGTGTCCGGGCCGCGGGGGGTCCCGCGGTCGGCGACGGCGCGGGTGGTCGCGTGCGCTGCCGCGGACACCACCCGCTCCAGCGGGCCCCTCCCGAACGCGTGCCGCCAGGCGAGCGCCACGAGAGCGGAGACGACGAGGCAGGCGAGGAACCAGAGCAGGGGACTGCTGTAGTGGACCTCGGTGGAGAGCAGGACCAGCTGGGCCGTGTACAGGGTCAGGGTCATCGCTCCCATGGCCGTGAGCGGCAGCAGCCACTTGCCGAACTCGCGCCCGACGAGCAGGAGGGCGCCGAGCACGGCCATGCTCACGCCGAGGCTCCACGCCACCGAGAGGGGCGTGTTGGCGTGCGGGGCGGAGAGCGCCTGCCACCACAGGGAGGAGGTCGGCAGCGGTCCGTCGCCGCCGAACACGATGATGTGGTCCAGGTCCGCCCGGGTCAGGGAGACGATGCTGTAGAGCAGGACGTTGTAGCCGTCCATGCCGTAGAGGAGCACCCAGGAGACGAGCTTGGCGAGGGCCCCGAGGCCCAGCCCCACCGCCAGCAGCCGGGACTGCAGGCGCAGGCTCTTGAGGTTGAGCCGGCCGAGCGCCAGTCCGGCCAGCAGGTACGCCATGTACGTCACGGCCGGGTACGTGCCGGTCAGCGTCAGCTGCCAGAACAGCCCGGCCGGTTCGGTGACCACCTGCGCGAAGGTCGGGTTGACGGCGCTGTGCTCGGGGACCAGATCGCCCAGCCAGTGGATCAGGAAGGGCCCGAGGAGCAGGAAGGCCCCGGAGCACAGGAACAGGGTCCGCGCGCGCAGGCCGAGGAAGGGCAGCGCGAGCAGGAAGAAGAGCCCGTAGTGGACCAGGATGCTGACGGCCGGCGGGTCCTCCGGCATCAGGTAGGCCACGGTCAGGCCGACCGTCATGATCAGCAGCGCGCGCACCGCCATCCCGGCGCGGGCGGCGGTGAGGTCCCGGCCCCGGCGGGGCCTGCGCCCGCCGGTGGAGAAGGCGAGGCTGACCCCGGCGAGCAGGGCGAACAGCGCCGCGGAGTCCCCGGCGAACAGCAGCCAGGACAGCGTCGGCCGGTCGTTGTCGGGGTAGGACTGCGGCAGGAAGTGGACGGCCGTCAGCCCGACGAGAGCCAGTCCCCGCGCGGCGTCCACGGCGACCAGGCGCCCGGCCGACCGGCGGGGGTCGAGCCCGCCGGTGGCCGCCGCGGGCCGGTCTCGCGTGGGGTGGTCGTTCATGGGTCCCGCCGTCCTGTTCCTCATCCCCGGCCCCACGGTGGGCCGCGCTGAAGGATGTCGTGTGCACTGCCGCCAATCTTCGCACCCGTGCCCGTGGTCGCGGCAACGTTGCGCCGGGAGGCTCACCGGGCCGTGCCCGGTGCCGGGCCGGGCGGCCCGGCACCGCGCAGTGCAGCAGCTCGCCCGCGTCCGGCGCGGGGTGTCAGCGGTCGCCCCGGCCGTCCTCGCCCCGGTCCGGCGGAGCGGGGCGGGACGCCCGGAGGGGCTGGAGGGCCGCGAGCTCCGCGGCGGTCGCGGTCCGGAACGGCGGGGCCTGCGCGCACTCCGGCGCCCGCCGCCCCTGGCCGCGGGTGGCGCGCAGGCTCGTCCCGACCGACACGCCGAGAATCACCGTGATCACCGCGAGCGAGAGACCCGTGGGGATGTCGACCAGGTCGACCTTGAGCGTCATCTTGACGCCCACCCACACCAGGACCAGGGCCAGCCCGGCGCGGAGGTGGACGAACCGGTGCATCAGGTCCGCCAGCAGGAAGTACATGGCCCGCAGCCCCAGGACCGCGAAGGAGTTGGCGGTGAAGACGATGAACACGTCGTCGGTGACCGCGAAGACGGCCGGGATGGAGTCGACGGCGAAGACCACGTCGGTCGCCTCGATCAGCACCAGGACCGCCAGCAGCGGCGTGGCCCGCAGCGCCCCGCCGACGCGCACCACCAGCCGCTGCCCGTAGAAGACCTCCGTCATCGGCACGCACCGGCGGAAGAGCCGCAGCACCCTCGACTGATCCGGGTTCAGGCGCGCGTTGCGCTGCCGGAGCATCCGCCACCCGGTGTAGAGGAGGAACGCGGCGAAGAGGTAGAGCACGCCCTCGAAGGCGTGGATCAGCGCCGCGCCCGCGGCGATGAAGCCGGCGCGCAGCACCAGCGCGCCGAAGACGCCCAGGAACAGCACCTGGTGCTGGTAGGCGCGGGGGACGGCGAAGTAGCTGAGGAGGACGGCCCAGACGAAGACGTTGTCCACGGAGAGGGACTTCTCGATCAGGTACCCCGCGAAGTACTGCTGTCCCGCCTGCGCCCCGAACAGGACCCAGACGATGACCCCGAATCCCGTCCCGCAGGCCACCCACATCGCGGTCCACACCGCGGCCTCGCGCAGCCCGATCGCGTGCGGGCGCCGGTGGGCGAGCAGGTCCACGGCCAGCAGCGCCACGATGCCGCCGACCACCGCGGCCCACCCCCAGAACGGGACGTCCATCGACACCAGCCACCCTCCGGTTCCGGACCGGAGGTCTCTCCCGGCCCGTTCCGGGCCCGCGCGCCGGATCCTGCGAAGGGACCGTCGTGACGACGCTGCGCGGGGGGATACTCCCCTCCTGGAGCCTCCAGCGAACCTCGCCGCGTCCTCCGCGTCAAGAGGCGGCCACGGCCGCCGTGCGCCGGGCCGCCCGACCGGCGCCCGGTGCTACGCTCCGGAGTGAGCCGGGAGTTCCCCGGCGACGACGGCGGGCACTCCCACCGTGCCCGACCGCACCGCTCCAGCCCGTCCCGGATGGTGGTGATCACCGTTATCCCGCACCCGTCCCCCGCAGGGCCCACCGGCCCCACCCGCACCTTCGGCGTGGAGGAGGAGCTGCTCCTCGTGGACGCCGGGACCCTCGAGCCCGCGGCGGTGAGCCGCAGCGTGGTCCGCGACCAGGACGAGCACCCCGCGCGGTCCGGGCACCGGGTCTTCACCGAGCTCCAGCAGGAGCAGATCGAGGTCGCGAGCCCACCGGTGACCGGTCTCGCGGACCAGCTCGCGGCCATCCGCGCAGGCCGGGCACTGCTGGACGCCGCCGCGCGCCGCGCCGGCGCCCGGGTCGTGGCCCTGGCCTCACCGGTGTTCCCGACCCGACCGCACCTCGTGCCGCATCCCCGCTACGAGTGGCTCCGCGAGCGCTTCGGCCTGGTCGCCGACGAGCAGCTGACGTGCGGGCTGCACGTCCACGTGGGGATCTCCGACCGGGGCGAGGGCGTGGCCGTGCTGGACCGGATCCGCGGCTGGCTCCCGGTGCTCCTGGCGCTGAGCGCGAACTCGCCCTTCTGGTACGGCCAGGACACCGGGTACAGCAGCTACCGGTACCAGACGTGGACCCGCTGGCCCACGGCCGGGCCCGACGAGCTGCTGGGCACGCCCCAGGAGTACGACCGCCGGTGCGAGGCCCTGCTGCGCTCCGGGGTGGCCCTGGACCGCGGCATGCTGTACTTCGACGCCAGGCTCTCCGCCCGGTACCCCACCGTGGAGATCCGGGTCGCGGACGTGTGCCTCGATGCCGAGCACGCCGCGGTGCTGGCGGCCCTGGCCCGTGCCCTGGTCGAGACGACCGCCCGGCAGTGGCGGCGCGGTGCCACTGCTCCGCGGACCGGCGTGGGACAGCTGCGCGCGTGGTCCTGGCAGGCCGGCGCCGCCGGGGTCGGCGGCGCGCTGGTCAGCCCGGTCTCCGGCGCGCCCGCGCCCGCCGCGGAGGTCGTGGCCGAGCTGCTCGACCTCGTGCACCCCGTGCTCGCGGAGTGGGGCGAGGCGGAGCAGGTGGAGGCGGTGGTGGCCGGCGTCCTGCGGGACGGGTCCGGGGCCCGGCGGCAGCGCGCGGCCTTCGCGGCGCGGCAGGACCCGCACGACGTCGTGCGCACGGCACTCGAGGCGACCCACCGGTGAGGGCCCGGCGGCACCCCGTGCTCGAGCGGCGTCGTCTCGACGTGGGAGCCTGCACGGTGGTCGTGCGGGGGAGCTTCCACCGGGGGCTGCCCCCGGTCGTCCTCGTGCACGGCATCGGGGTCTCGGGCTCCTACTTCCTGGGCCTGGCGGAGGCGCTCGCGGCCACGCACGACGTCTACGCCCTCGACCTGCCGGGCTACGGGTCCGCGCCGCGACCGGACCGGGCCCTGTCGGTGCCCGAGCTCGGCCGGGTCGTCGCAGGAGCGGTCGCGGCGCTGGGGCTGGAGGCCCCCGTCGTCGTCGGCCACTCCATGGGCTGCCAGATCGTCGTGGACGCCGTCAAGGACCATGCCGGGCTGTGCTCCGGCTACGTGCTGGTGGGACCGACCGTGGACGCCACCGCCCGCACCCTGCTCCGCCAGGCGTGGCGGCTGCTGCGGGACACCCTGCGCGAACCGCCGCGGACCAACGCCCTCATCGTCCGCGACTACCTCCGGATGGGACCGCTCCGCTACCTGCGCACCGCCCGGCACATGCTCCGCGACCGGATCGAGGAGGACATCCGGGGCTGCACGCCCCCCGGACTGGTCGTGCGCGGGGCCCGCGACCCCATCGCCCGGCGGGACTGGGCGCGCCGGCTGGCCCGGGCCGCCCCCGACGCCCGCCTCCTCGAGATCCCCGGCGCCCCGCACAACGTCCAGCACACCGACCCCGGGCAGCTCGCCGCGGCGTGCGCGCCCTTCCTCGCCGCCTGCCGCCCCGGTCCCCGTCCGGCCGGTCCGTCGTGACCGCGCGGCGGCTGGGCGGGGCGGGCGCGGATCTCGCGGCCTGGGCCCGGGACTACGCCTACGCCCTCCGGTGGCAGGCCGCCGGCCTCCTCGGCCGCTGGGACCCCGCCCACTACCGGGCTCCGGGGGAGCCCGGAAAGCTCCCCGTGGTGCTGATCCCCGGCATCTACGAGTCGTGGACCTTCATGCTCCCGGTGGCCGGATTCCTGCGGGAGCACGGCCACGACGTCCACGTGGTGGAGGACCTGAGGTACAACACCGGGACCCTCGAGGAGATGGCGGCGCTGGTCGACGAGCACATCCGGCGCGAGGGGCTCGAGCGCTGCGTGCTGGTGGCGCACAGCAAGGGCGGGCTGATCGGCAAGCACCTCCTGGTCCACCACAACGAGCGCACCGTGATCCAGGGCCTCGTGGCGGTCAACACGCCGTTCTCCGGTTCGGTGCTCGCCCGTCTGCTGCCCCTCCCGACGATCCGGGTGTTCCTGCCCCACTCCCCTGAGCTCACCGCACTGACCACCAGCCGGGAGGTCAACCGGCACATCGTGTCCGTCTACGGCCGGTTCGACCCCCACATCCCGGGCGGCAGCCGGCTCGAGGGGGCGCGCAACGTCCGGCTCGGCACCCGCGGGCACTTCCTGCCCCTGAGTGACCCCCGCGTGCACCGGGCGATCGTCGAGGGGATCGGCGCGCTCGGCCGCTGACCCCGCCGACGGCACCGTGCCGGGCCGGTCCCGGCCGGGACCGGCCCGGCGTCGGAGGCGACTGCTACGCTTCCGCCACCGAGCGCACCGGCAGCGGGACGCCGGGGGGCGGGAGCGACGGACGACGCCGGAGGGACGGGTGGGACCGTGGTCGTGATGGGACTGACGCCCTTCCAGGGCTGGGAGGTGATGTCCTGGGCGCTGCTGCTCGCCGCCGCGGTCTGGACCGCGGCGCGGGGCCTCCGCTGGGTCGTGGGCCGCTACGGGCAGAACACCCGCTGGGGACGCAGGTCGCGCACCCGGCTCGGTCTGCGCCGGGCCCGCGACGGACTGCTGGAGCGCCACGCGGCCGGTGAACTCACCGAGGACGAGTACCGGGAGCGGCTGCGGCTGCTCGAGCAGGAGGGCCGCCCCGGCCCGTGAGCGCCCCGGGTCCGTCCGGCCGGCGGACCCCTCGCACGGTGCCGTTCATGCCTCCGGTCGTGCCGGTCCCCGCCGGTCGTCGTCGCCCAGGGCCTCGGTCCCGCGGACGTCCTCGAGGGCGGACCCGTCCCCGTAGGAGCTCGACGTGATGACGCTGAGCTTGCCGTTGGTCTCGAGCACGACCGCCTCGACCTGGGAGAGGTCACCGGTGCCCTGCATCCGCACGGCCTGGCGCAGCTCCGACTCGGTGAGCCGGTTCCGCCGCATCGCGTCGTGGCGGAACCGTCCCCCGGCCAGCAGCAGCGCGGGTTCGGCGGTGAAGACACCGCGCACCCGCGGCCAGCGCGCGGAGATCCAGGCCACCAGCAGCTGGAGGGCGGCGAGCAGGGCGAGGGCGGTGATCCCCTCGGCCCAGGAGACGTCCGTGCTGAGGAAGATCGTGGCGAGGGTCGAGCCGAGGGCGACCGTGACCACGAAGTCGAAGACGTTGAGCTGGGCGAGGGTGCGCTTGCCGGACAGGCGCAGGATCACGACGAGCGTCGTGTAGGACGCGGCGCCCACGAGGAGGATGCGGAGGATGGCGGACCAGGAGTCAAACCACACGGGGGAACCCCCGCTCCGTCGTGGCCGTCCCGGGGCAGCGCTGCGGGGGACTCATGCGGCGGTCTCCTTCTCTTGTCTCCGCTCCGGCTCCCGGTGCTGGAGCCAGGCGCTCAGCGGGGCCGTGGACAGCCCGTGGACCAGCACGGACAGGGTGATGGCCAGGGTCGTGTACACGAAGATCTCGCGGTGGCCCGTGTGCCGCTCGGCCAGGGTGGCGTAGAACAGGGCGGAGATCCCGATGGGCCCGAACCAGCTCAGGAAGAACGTCTCGGAGCGGTCGTGCACGCCCCGCAGCAGGGGCCGCAGCGCCCACAGGGCGACGAGCCGGCGCAGCAGCACCGCGGCGCCGAGGACCACGGGGGCCGCCCAGCCCAGCCGCGCCCACTCGTCGACCGGCAGCGCCAGGCCCAGCAGGATGAACACCGGCAGCAGGAACAGCCGGGCGACGGCGTCCTGGACCTTGTCCTCCTGCGCCTCGTCGCGCTGCGGGATCACCTGGCCGAAGACGGCGACGGCCACGAAGACGGCCAGCAGGGCGTCGGTGCCCAGCAGCCTGCCGGTCCCCAGCACGAGGAGCGCCAGCGGCACGACGAAGGCCAGGTAGGAGCTCTCCTCCATGAGCCCGTGCCGGCGGACGAGGACGAACAGCCGCCCCAGCAGGAACCCGAGCAGGGCTCCGAAGGCGGCGGCGCCGAGCACCTCCCACAGCAGGACCGTGGTCAGGAGCTCGTGCCAGGCCCGGTCCGGCTCGCTCAGCAGCAGCACCGGGAGGAGCACGAAGAGGTAGGCCAGGCCGTCGTTGATCCCGCTCTCCGCCGAGAGGTTGTGCCGGACCCGCTCCGGGATCCTGTCCTCGGCCAGGGACCCCGTGACGATGGGAGTGGTGACCACCGGATCGGTCGGGGTGAGCACGGCTCCCAGCAGCAGCGCCACGAGGAACGGCACGCCGAGGCCCGCCCACAGCACGCCGGTGGCCACGGCGAGCATGAGGACCATGCCGAGACCGATGACGACCGCGATCCAGCGCGCGTCCCGCCGCCAGTACCCGTGCGGCAGGCGCAGCGCGACCCCCGCCAGACCCACGGCCAGGGTGATCCGCGCCGCCTGCTCGAGCAGCGTGCCCGGGGGCAGGCCGAAGTCCTCGATCCGCACGAGGTCGAGGGCGAAGGGGCCGATCAGCGCGCCGAACGCGAGGGCCAGCACGGGGCCGGGGAGGCTGATCCGCTGCAGCAGCGTCGAGAACGCCGAGAGCAGCAGAACGGCGCCGGCGAAGAGCGCCAGCACCAGGTTGATGTCCATGTGGCTCCTTCCGCCGCCGTCACGGACCGGGCAGGGACCCGGGACGTCCACCGTAACCCTGCTGATGGTGGACGGAGCAAGAGCGGCCCCGGGCGCGGGGCACCGGGTAGGGTCACCGGACGAGGACACGCGCCAAGGGGAACGGAGCGACGACGTGGACGTGCTGATGACAGTGACCGGGATCGCGATCGTCCTGGTCGGCCTGTGGGACATCTACCACAGCCTGCTGCACCCCAGCGGTTCGGGGGCCATCGGCAGCAGGGTGCAGGCCGCCGTCTGGTGGCTCTCGCGGCGCACCGGGCACCGCTTCGGCTCGGCCGTGGGCCCGGGCTCGATGATCACGGTGGTGCTCCTGTGGGTGCTCCTGCAGGGGGTCGGCTGGGCCCTGGTCTACCTGCCGCACGTCCCCGGCGGCTTCGCGTACTCGCCCGGGGTGGACCCGGCCGCCTACCCCGACGTCCTGGACGCGCTCTACATCTCCCTGGTGACGCTGGCGACGCTGGGCTTCGGGGACGTCGTGGCCACCGACCCCTGGATCCGGATGGCGTCCCCGCTGGAGGCGCTGACCGGGTTCGCCCTGCTCACCGCGGCCCTGACGTGGTTCACCCAGATCTACCCGCCCCTGTCCCGCCGGCGGTCCCTCGCGCTCGAGCTGAAGTCCCTCGCCGACGTGGACTACGCGGAGGGCCTCGCGGACGAGGACCCGGTGACGGCGACCCGCGTGCTGGACGGCCTGGCCGCCGAGGTGACCAAGGCCCGGATCGACTTCACGCAGCACGGTGAGACGTACTACTTCCAGGAGGAGGACCCGGACCTCTCCCTGGCCCGGCACCTGACCTACGCGCTCGAGCTGCGCGACCGCGCCGCCGCGTGCTCCGCGCCGCGGGTGCGCACGAGCGCCCGCCGGCTGGGACTGGCCCTGGATCAGCTGGGGCAGAAGCTGCGGGAGGACTTCCTCAGCACGGGGGAGACCCCCGAGGAGGTCTTCGCCGCGTACGCCGAGGACCACGGGCGCGAGCCCCGCCGCTGAGACCGCACGGGGAATACGCCCCCGGTGCCGCCGGTTGCGCCGAGCATGAAGGCATTGACGTACGCCCGCTACGGCGGCCCCGAAGTTCTCGAGCTCACCGACCTCCCCGAGCCCAAGGTCCCCCCGGGCTGGGTGCTCGTGAAGGTGCGCAGCGCCGCGATCAACCCCGTGGACCGGATCATCATGTCCGGCGGCCTCGATCCGCTCATGGAGGTCCAGTTCCCGGTGGTGCCCGGGTGGGACGTGTCCGGGGTCGTGGAGGCCGTCGGCATCGACGTGCCCGAGTGGGCCCCCGGCGACGAGGTGATCTCCTACGCCCGCACGGACTGGGTGCACGGCGGCACGATGGCCGAGTACGTCGCCCTGCCCTCCCGGCTGCTCGCGCCGAAGCCCGCCGCCGTGGACTGGGACCGGGCGGCCGCTCTGCCGCTGGCCGGGCTCACGGCCTACCAGCTCCTCGGCCGTCTGGAGGTCGCCGCGGGGGACACCGTGCTCGTGCACAACGCCTCCGGGGGCGTGGGCGGCTACGCCGTGCAGCTCGCCGTGGCCCGCGGCGCCCGCGTGATCGGCACGGCGTCGGAGGCCAACCACGACTACCTGCGCGGTCTCGGCGCGGAGCCCGTGGCCTACGGGGACGGGCTGCCCGAGCGGGTCCGGGAGCTGGCCCCCGACGGCGTGGACGTCGTGGCCGACCTCGTGGGCGGGGTCGTCGAGCAGACGCTCGCCGTCCTGAAGGACGGCGGACGGCACGCCTCCGTGGCCGACGACGCCGTCGAGGCCCACGGCGGGACGTGGATGTGGGTGCGTCCCTCCGCCGAGGACCTCACCGAGCTGGGCCGGCTGGTGGACCGGGGCGCGCTCCGGATCGAGCTCGCCCGCAGCGTGCCGCTGGCCGAGGCCGTGGAGGCCTACCGGCTCAGCCAGGAGGGGCACGTCCGCGGCAAGATCGCCGTCCGCATGGCGTGAGCCCCGGCGCCCGGCGGCGCGTAGGTGCACAGCAGGCTGACTGGCACAATGGCCCTGTGACCGACCAGACAGAGATCCTGAGCGCCCTCGAGGACGCGCGGGCGCTGCTCGCGGCGTCGAGCCTCCCGCTGTCCACGAGCGACGTGCTGCGCGAGCGCGAGGACATCGACCGCGCCGTGGCCCAGCTCGACGACTACGTCCTGCCCCGGGTGCGCTCCCTCGACGCGCCGTTGCTCGCGGTGGTCGGCGGGTCCACGGGCGCCGGCAAGTCGACCCTGGTCAACGCGCTCGTGGGGCACCCCGTGACCCGTTCCGGCGCCATCCGCCCGACCACCCGGCAGCCCATCCTGATCCACCACCCGCGCGACGCCGAGGCGTTCTCGACCCAGCGGGTGCTCCCGCACCTGAGCCGGATCCACGCGCAGAAGGTCACCCCCGCGGGCTCGACCGCCGCGGACACCGCCTCCCCGTCCGCGCTGCCCGGCACCGCGGACGGCCAGGCGCTCGTGCTGCTGGCCGAGCCGCGCATCCCCGAGGGCGTCGCCCTGCTCGACGCCCCGGACGTCGACTCGATCTCCGACGAGAACCGCCGGCTCGCGGGCCAGCTGCTCGCCGCCGCCGACCTGTGGCTGTTCGTGACCACCGCGAACCGCTACGCCGACGCCGTCCCGTGGCGGCTGCTCGTCGAGGCCGCCCAGCGGGACATCACGGTGGCCGTGGTCCTCGACCGGGTGCCGCACGGGCTCGAGGCCGAGATCGAGGAGGACCTCCGGCGGATGCTCGCGGAGCAGGGCCTGGGGGACGCCCCGGTCTTCACGGTCCCGGAGTCGCCCCTCAACGAGACGGGCATGCTCCCGCCCCACGTCGTCGCCCCCGTCGCGGACTTCCTCGCCGAGCTGGGGCACAACGCGGCCTCCCGCTCGGAGATCGCCCGCCGGACCCTCGGCGGCGCGGTGCGCTCCATCGCCGAGCGCACCGGCGCGGCCGGCACCGCGGTGCTCTCCCAGCAGCGCGTCGAGGCGCGGCTGCGCAACGACGTGGCCCGCGCCTTCGACGAGGCGCTGGCCGCCGTCATCGAGTCGACCCGCGACGGGACCCTGCTGCGCGGAGAGGTCCTCGCCCGCTGGCAGGACTTCGTGGGCACCGGCGAGTTCTTCCGCAACCTCGAGGCCGGGATCGGCCGGATGCGGGACCGGATCACCGCCTTCTTCAGCGGGAGGCCGGCGCCCGAGGTCGAGGTCGAGGAGGCCATCGAGACCGGGCTGCAGACCGTGATCGTCGAGGAGGCCGCGCGCGCCTCCGAGACCGTCGAGCGCCGTTGGCAGGACGAGCCCGCGGGCCGTGTGCTGCTCGGCGGGTCGGATCTCGGCTCCCTGCCCGCCGACTTCCGCGAGCGCACGGCCGAGCAGGTGCGCGCCTGGCAGGGCGACCTCATGGCGCTGATCCAGCGCGAGGGGGCGGACAAGCGGACCAAGGCGCGGGCCATGTCCCTGGGCGTCAACGCGCTGACCGTGGTCCTCATGATCGGTGTGTTCTCCATGACGGGCGGGCTCACCGGTCTGGAGGTCGGCATCGCCGGCGGCTCCGGTGTGGTGGGCACCAAGCTGCTCGAGGCGGTCTTCGGGGAGGACGCCGTGCGGCGGATGGCCGAGGACGCCCGCCAGAACCTCGAGTCCCGGATTTCCACGCTCATGGACCAGCAGGCGTCCGTGTTCCTGCGGCGCCTCGACGTCCTGGACGGGCACCCGGAGGCCGACGAGCTCGCCGCCGTGGCAGAGCGCATCCGCACCGCCGGCCGGACGCTGGGGGAGAGCCGGTGAGCCCCGCCCGGCAGGCGGCCCCGACCCTCTCCGAGCGGCTCACGGCGCTCGCGCGCGCCACGGAGCTGGCCTCCGGACGACTCGACGAGGAGGCCGTGGGGGCCTCCCGGACGGTCCTGGACCTCGCCGCCGAACGGCGCTCCCTGTCGGCCGACCACACCGTGGTGGGCTTCTTCGGGGCGACCGGGTCCGGGAAGTCCACCCTGTTCAACGCGGTCGTGGGACGGGACATCGCCCGGGCCGCAGCCCGCCGCCCCACCACCTCGGAACCGCTGGCCGCCGTCTGGGGGGAGCCGGGCAGCGAGGCCCTGCTCGACTGGCTCGACGTCTCCCAGCGCCACCACGTCGACACGCCCCTGCCCACGGCGCACGGGGACTCCGGCCGGTGGACGCGCGTCAAGGAGCGGTTCACGGGCGGGCCCGCGGCGGAGGGGCCCGGCGGGCTGATCCTCCTCGACCTGCCGGACTTCGACTCCGTGAGCCTGCACCACCGCACCATCGTCCAGCGCCTGGTCGGCATGGTGGACGTCGTGGTGTGGGTCGTGGACCCGCAGAAGTACGCCGACGCGGTCATCCACCAGGACTTCATCGCCCCGCTGGCCCGCCACGGGGCCGTGACCATGGTGGTGATGAACCAGGTGGACCGGCTGCCGCCCGCGGAGGTCCCCGCCGTGATGGCCTCCCTGGAGGAGCTCGTGGCCCGGGACGGGCTGCCCAGCACGGGACTGTCGAAGCCGGTGGCCGTCTCCGCGGTGACCGGGGAGGGCGTCGAGGCCCTGCGCGCCCGGATCCGCCAGGTGGCCGACTCCAAGGCCGCCGCCGGCGCCCGGCTCGACGCCGACGTCGACGACGCCGCCGCGCGCCTGGCCGAGGCCTCCGGGGAGGGGGCGCCGGCCGGGATCACCGAGGCGGCGCAGGAGCGGCTCACCGACGGCCTGGCCCAGGCCGCCAACGTGCCCGGCATCGCCCGGGCCGCCGGGAGGTCCTACGCCCTGCACGCCGCGGGCCACACCGGGTGGATCGCGACCCGCTGGCTGCTGAAGTTCCGCAAGGACCCGATGCGGCGGCTGAACCTGGACCGGGGCGGGACCGTGAACCCGGAGGTCAACCGCACGTCCCTGCCGCCCATGGGCGCCGCCCAGCGGGCGGCGGCCGACTCCGCGGTGCGCACGTTCGCCCACGACGCCGCGGACGGGGCCGCCGAGCCGTGGACCCGGTCGGTCCGCCAGGCCGCCCGCACCCACGAGCAGAGGCTGCCGGACGCAATCGACCAGGCTGTCGCCCGCACGGACTTCCGGGCCGGGCGGATCTCCTGGTGGTGGATCGTCCTCGACGTCGTCCAGTGGCTCGCGATGCTCGCGGTGGTGGCGGGCCTGGTGTGGCTCCTGGGCCTGTTCCTGCTCGAGTGGTTCCAGATCCCCGTCCCGCCGCCCCCGTACGTCGAGGGCTTCCCGCTGCCCGTGCCCACGCTGCTCGTCCTCGCCGGGGTGGTGCTCGGGATCTTCACGGCCCTGACCGGCCGGATCCTCGCGGGCTTCGGCGCCCGGATGCGGGAGCGATCGGTGCGGCGCCGGCTGCGCGCGTCGGTGGCCGAGGCGGGCCGGCGCACCGTCGTCGACCCCGTGCGGGCCGAGCTGGCCGCCTTCGCCGCCTTCCGGGAGGCCCTGGCCGTCCTGCGCCGCTGAGCCCCGGGCGCGGCCGCCGACCGCGACCCGCCCCGCGGATCACCGGGACGGCGCCCGCCCCGCGGGCACGCCGCTCTCAGCGGCCGCCGGGCGGAGCGCCAGGATCCATCCGCCCGCGGCGCCGACGGCGAGCAGGACGGCCGCGTAGCCGATGGCGGGCGCGCCCGTCCACGCCAGGGCGTCGCCGTGTCTCAGCAGGGCGACGCCCTGCAGGAGCGCGAAGACGAGGGCGCTCAGTCCGAGCGGGCGGACGGTGCGCACGTCGCCGCCCGCCAGGGCGTACGCGGCCGCCCAGCCGAGACCGACCAGCCAGGCCCCGACCGCCCGCGCCGTCAGCGCGGTCAGGGGCCACGGCCACAGCGCGGCGCTCTGCGCGGGCAGGACCAGGAGCGCGACACCGGTCAGCAGCAGGACGGCGGCGATCCCCGCCAGCAGCAGCCGCAGACCGGGCGGCAGCGGCGCCCGGGCCTCCGCCACGGACGCGGCGGCCGGCAGCCTGGACCGCGTCTGGACCCGGCCGATGACGAGCATCGCGACGGGCACGGCGGCGTAGATGGCCAACCACGCCCAGGTGGCGAACCGGGCGAGGAACGGGTGGTCCGGGGACAGGTGGAAGCGCTCGAGGTGGAGCAGGGTCACGCCGAGGGTCAGTGCCGTGAAGACGAACACCGGCCAGACGGCCAGCTTCGCCCGGTCCCAGGCGGCGGAGCGGGCGCCCGCCACCTCGAGGACCGCGCTCGACCAGTACGCCGCGCCCAGGAAGACCGCGGTCATGGGCGGGTCGACCGTCCAGGCGAACCAGTCCGCCGTGCGCAGCGGGAACACGAACAGCAGCAGCCCCGCGAGGAACACCAGGAACGCGGCGACGAGGAGCAGCCTCCGCATCGCCGGGAGCAGCGGCGCGGCGTCAGCCCGGGAGGGCATCGCCGGCCGCCTGCTCGGGGGCAGCCTCGGGGCCGGCCGGCGGGTGCTCGGCCAGGTAGCCGTGCAGGAGCGCGATCACGGTGGCGCCGTCCCCGACGGCGGTCGCCACCCTCTTGATCGAGCCGGCCCGGACGTCGCCGATCGCGAAGACGCCCGGCATGGTCGTCTCCAGGAGCAGCGGCGGCACGGCCGGTTCCCTGGACACGGCGTCCCCGTCCGCCCGGGTGCCGCCCGTGCGCAGGAAGCCGGCGCTGTCGCGCTCCACCGCCCCGGGCAGCCACGCCGTCCGCGGCGCCGAGCCGATCAGCACGAACAGCGCCGCCGCCTCGAGCTCCTCGGTGGACCCGCCCTCGGCGCCCCCGGTGGCGGCGACCTCGACGGCGGCGAGGCACCCGTCCAGCTCGCGGGCGCCCACGACCGCGGTGCCGTAGCGGATGCTCACGTTCCGGGTCGCCTCGAGCTGGGCGATCAGGTAGTCCGACATGCTGGCCGCCAGCGAGGGTCCCCGCACCAGCAGCGTGACGTGCTTCGCGTAGCGCGCGACGTGCAGGGCCGCCTGCCCGGCCGAGTTGCCGCCGCCCACCACGCAGGCGCGCTGACCGGCCAGCGACGGCGCCTCGGAGACCGCGGCGCCGTAGAAGACGCCCCGGCCCACCAGCTCCTCGAGCTGCGGCACGCCGAGGCGGCGGTAGTCCACGCCGGTGGCCACCACGACCGTGCGGCCCCGCACGACCCCGCCGTCGGACGTCGTCACCGTGCGCACGGACCCGTCGACCCCGAGGCTCTCCGCCTGCCGCATGAACAGGAACTCGGTCCCGAAGACCCAGGCCTGCTGGAAGGACCGGAAGGCCAGGTGGGCACCGCTCACGCCGCGGGAGAAGCCGGGGTAGTTGCGGATCAGCGAACTGGTGCCGGCCTGGCCGCCCACGGCCTGCTTCTCCACCACCATCGTGGAGAGGCCCTCGGACGAGGCGTACACCGCCGCCGCGAGGCCGGCGGGGCCGGCCCCGACGATGACGACGTCGAAGACCGTGTCCGACGGGAGCGGTCGGCTCAGCCCGAACGCCTCGACGATCTCCGGGTCGCTGGGGTTCTCGAGGACGGTCGGCGGCGAGGTGAACTCCAGCACCAGGACCGGCAGCTCGGGGTCGTGCAGGCCCAGCCCCGCCAGCATCCGCTGCCCCGCCGGGGAGTCTGCCGCATCGAAGCCCACCGGGATGTGGTTGCGCACGAGGGTGTCGCGCAGCGAGCGGGCCCGGTCGTCGCGCTGCTCCCCGATCATCCGGACGGCCACGAACCCGGCGCCCTGGGCCAGGTGCCAGTCGTCGAGAGCGTCGGTGATCGCGCCGTGGAACTCCTCGTCGCGGGGTCGTTCGGGACGCAGGACGAGCAGGTCGGCGTGGCCCTGGGCGAGCGCCCTGAACACGGCGGGACCGCTGGCGAAGTCGCCCCAGATGACCGCGACGGCGCGTTTGGCGGCGGGGTGGTCGGCGTAGGCGCGCCGCAGGAGATCCAGGCCGCCGCGGTCGGCCGGACCGTAGCACCCGACGATGAGAGCCACCGTGCGGCCCCAGTGCCGCAGCCCCTGGAGCACCGCCCGGGCGTGGGCGTGGGAGCCGCAGACCACGACCTCGTAGTCGGCGCCGTAGCGTCGGCGCAGCTCGTCCCCCAGGATCTCCCGGGAGATCGGGTCGTCGGTCGCGATCAGCAGGACCGGGACCGAGCCCTCCATGGCCACCACCTCCTGGTGGATCATCGGCCGGATGGCGCTCACGGTACTCGCGCGGGTATCCGGGGACAAGGGGGTCTTCCCCGGGCCGAGGGGCACGGAGCGCGCCGGGAGGGCGCTCACGTCCTCCGCCGTCGTCCGCGCCCGCAGGACCGGTCCCTCCCGGGGCTGCGGCCCCGGGCACCGTCCCGGCCCCCGGGCACGGCGGGTCCCACCGCGCGGCCGCCGTGCCCGGCTGGGCGGCGGCCGCCGGAGGCCGGCTACGGGGCGGTGGCCCGGACGGCCTCCGTGAGCTGGCGCGCGGCCTGCACCACGACCTCGGCGTGCAGCCGCCCCGGCTGCCGGGTGAGCCGTTCGATCGGCCCGGAGATCGACACCGCGGCGATCACCCGGCCCGAGGGCCCGCGCACCGGCGCCGAGACGGAGGCGATGCCCGGTTCCCGCTCGCCCAGCGACTGTGCCCAGCCTCGGCGGCGCACCCCCGCCAGCACCGTCGCGGAGAAGCGTGCGTGGCGCAGGCCCTCGAGGAGCCGGTCGTGGTCCTCCCACGCGACGAGCACCTGCGCGGCGGAGCCCGCCTTCATCGACAGCTGCGTGCCCACGGGGATCGTGTCCCGCAGCCCGATCGGCCGCTCGGCCGAGGCCACGCACACGCGCCAGTCGCCCTGGCGGCGGAAGATCTGCGCGGACTCCCCGGTGGCGTCGCGCAGGTTCACCAGCACGGGGCCGGCGGCGGCGATGAGACGGTCCTCGCCGGCCGCGGAGGCCAGTTCCACGAGCCGGGAGCCGAGCACGAACCGGCCCTGGATGTCCCGGCCCACGAACCGGTGGTGGGCCAGCGCCACGGCCAGCCGGTGCACGGTGGGGCGGGCGAGCCCCGTGGCGCTCACCAGCTGGGCGAGCGTCGCCGGCCCGGCCTCGAGGGCGTCGAGGATCATCGCGGCCTTGTCGACCACCCCCACCCCGCTGGGCGCGGTGGCCGCGGCCAGCGCCAGGGCCTCTCCGGTGCCCTGCCCGCCGAGCGGAGTGCCGAGCGGGGCGCCGGACGGGTCCATGTGTCCAGATGTGTCCATGCACTGATACTGCCGTCTCAGAATGTGAGAAGCAAGCCGGAAAGCTGGCCCGGCGCGAGCCGTGCGCCGACCATGGAGGAAACACGTTGCACAGGCAGCACGGAAGGATCCGCCATGCCGGACTACCAGTCCTCGACCCCCACCACGACCTCCGCCGCGACGTCGGCCACCGCCTCCGGAGCCGCGGGCGGACGCACCCTCGCCGAGAAGGTGTGGGCGGACCACCTCGTGCGCAAGGGCGAGGACGGCCGGCCGGATCTGCTCTACATCGACCTCCACCTGCTCCACGAGGTCACCTCGCCGCAGGCCTTCGAAGGCCTGCGGCTGGCGGGCCGCCCGCTGCGCCGTCCCGATCTGACGATCGCCACGGAGGACCACAACACGCCCACGCAGGACATCTTCTCCCGCATCGCCGACGACACGTCCCGCAAGCAGATCGAGACCCTGCGGGCCAACTGCGCCGAGTTCGGCGTGCGCCTGCACCCGCTCGGGGACGCCGAGCAGGGCATCGTGCACGTGGTGGGCCCCCAGCTGGGCCTCACCCAGCCGGGGATGACCGTGGTCTGCGGCGACTCCCACACCTCCACCCACGGGGCGTTCGGCGCCCTGGCCTTCGGCATCGGCACCTCCGAGGTCGAGCACGTGATGGCCACCCAGACGCTGCCGCTGGCCCCCTTCCGGACCATGGCCATCACCGTCGAGGGCACGCTGCGCCCGGGGGTGTCCGCCAAGGACATCATCCTGGCCGTGATCGCGAAGATCGGCACCGGCGGCGGACAGGGCTACGTCCTGGAGTACCGGGGCTCGGCCATCCGCGCCCTGTCCATGGAGGCCCGGATGACCATCTGCAACATGTCGATCGAGGCCGGCGCCCGCGCGGGCATGATCGCCCCCGACGACACCACGTTCGACTACGTCCGGGACCGCCCGCACGCGCCGCAGGGCGCCGACTGGGACGCGGCCGTCGAGTACTGGCGGACCCTGCGCACCGACGAGGACGCCGTCTTCGACGCCGAGGTCTTCCTCGACGCGGACGAGCTCGAGCCGTTCGTCACCTGGGGCACCAACCCCGGCCAGGGCGTCCCGCTGTCCCAGTCCGTCCCCGACCCCGAGGACATCGGGGACGAGAACGACAAGGCCAACGCCCGCCGGGCCCTGGAGTACATGGGCCTGGCCGCCGGCACCCCGATGAAAGAGATCCCGGTGGACACCGTCTTCCTGGGCTCCTGCACCAACTCCCGGATCGAGGACCTGCGGGCCGCGGCGGAGATCGTCAAGGGCCGCACCAAGGCCGAGAACGTCCGGATGATGGTGGTGCCCGGCTCCGCCAAGGTGCGGCTGCAGGCCGAGGCCGAGGGCCTGGACCGGGTGTTCAAGGAGTTCGGCGCCGACTGGCGCTTCGCGGGCTGCTCGATGTGCCTGGGCATGAACCCGGACCAGCTCGCCCCCGGCGAGCGGTGCGCCTCGACGTCGAACCGCAACTTCGAGGGCCGGCAGGGCAAGGGGGGGCGCACCCACCTCGTCTCGCCCGTGGTGGCCGCGGCCACCGCGGTGCGCGGCACGCTGTCCTCCCCGTCCGACCTCGCGTCCGCCGGCGCCTGAGCCCTCGACCCGAAGCCCAGAAAGGCCCTGCCATGGAGAAGTTCACCACCCACCGGGGAGTCGGCGTCCCGCTGCGCCAGTCCAACGTGGACACCGACCAGATCATCCCGGCCGTCTACCTCAAGCGGATCACCAAGACCGGCTTCGAGGACGCCCTGTTCGCCGCCTGGCGCAAGAACGAGGACTTCGTGCTCAACCGGGAGCCGTACCGGCACGGCTCCGTGCTGGTGGCCGGGCCCGACTTCGGCACCGGCTCCTCCCGCGAGCACGCGGTGTGGGCGCTGCGCGACTACGGCTTCAAGGCCGTGATCTCCTCCCGGTTCGCGGACATCTTCCGCGGCAACTCGGGCAAGCAGGGCCTGCTGGCCGCGCAGGTGGACCAGGCGGACGTCGAGCTGCTGTGGAAGCTGATCGAGGAGCACCCGGGCACCGAGATCGAGGTGGATCTCGAGTCGCGCACCGTGACGTGCGACACGGTCACCGTCCCGTTCACCATCGACGACTACACGCGCTGGCGCCTCATGGAGGGCCTGGACGACATCGGTCTCACCCTCCAGCGCGAGGAGGACATCGTCGCGTTCGAGGCCGGGCGCCCCGCGTTCAAGCCGACCACGCTGCCCGCCCGCACCTGACCTCGCCACGGCCTGCACGGCCCGGCGGAGCCCTCCACGGCCCCGCCGGGCCGTCGTGCTGTCCCGGACACGCACGACGTCCGCCCTTGTGCGGGGGCCCGCGCCGGGGAACCTACACTGTACGGGTGCCGCTCCCGCTCGGGGGTGGCCCGGCAACAGCAGATCGGAAGGTCATGAGCAGCGCACTGCACATCACGGGCGGGGTCCCCCTGTCCGGGCAGGTCACCGTGCGAGGTGCCAAGAACCTCGTCCCCAAGGCCATGGTGGCCGCCCTCCTGGGCTCCACGCCGTCCGTCCTGGCGAACGTGCCCGAGATCAAGGACGTCCAGGTCGTCACGAACCTGCTGGCGCTGCACGGGGTCGACGTGGGGCGCGAGGACGGCCGACTCTCCCTGGACCCCTGCAACGTCACCACGGCGCGGCACGCGGACATCGACGCCCACGCCGGGGACTCCCGGATCCCGATCCTGCTGTGCGGGCCCCTGCTGCACGCCATCGGCGAGGCGTTCATCCCCGACCTCGGCGGGTGCAAGATCGGCGACCGGCCGATCAACTACCACCTCGACGTGCTGCGCCACTTCGGCGCCCGCGTCGAGAAGCTGGAGTCCGGGATCCGGATGAGCGCGCCGCACGGCCTGCACGGCGCCAAGGTCGAGCTGCCCTACCCCTCGGTCGGCGCGACCGAGCAGGTGCTGCTCACCGCCACCCGCGCCGACGGCCACACCGAGCTGCGCGGCGCCGCCACCGAGCCCGAGATCATGGACCTCATCGCGATCCTGCAGAAGATGGGCGCCATCATCACGGTCCAGACCGACCGGGTGATCCGCATCGAGGGCGTCCCCGAGCTCACCGGCTACCGGCACCGGGCCATGCCCGACCGCATCGAGGCGGCGTCCTGGGGCTCCGCCGCCCTCGCCACCGGCGGCGACATCTTCGTGGCCGGCGCCCGGCAGTCCGACATGATGACCTTCCTCAACACCTTCCGCAAGATCGGCGGCGGCCTCGACATCACCGAGGACGGCATCCGCTTCTACCACCCCGGCGGGAACCTCAACCCGCTCATCGTCGAGACCGACGTGCACCCCGGGTTCATGACCGACTGGCAGCAGCCGCTGGTGGTCGCCCTGACCCAGGCCTCGGGCGTGTCCATCGTGCACGAGACCGTGTACGAGAACCGCTTCGGCTTCACGGCCGCGCTCAACCGGATGGGGGCCACGATCCAGCTGCACCGCGAGTGCCTGGGCTCCGTGCCGTGCCGCTTCGGGCAGCGCAACTTCGTGCACTCGGCCGTCATCTCCGGGCCGACCCCGCTGCAGGCGTCGGAGATCAACATCCCCGACCTGCGCGGCGGCTTCTCCCACCTCATCGCGGCCATGGCCGCCGAGGGCACGTCCCACGTCACGGGGGTGGAGCTCATCGAGCGCGGCTACGAGCACTTCACCCACAAGCTGGCGGGGCTCGGGGCGTCGTTCGAGCTCGACGGCGAGTGAGCCGGGCCCGCCGATGAGCCGCACCTCGAACCGCCGCCTCTTCCGCGTGCTCGCGGGCGTCGTGAAACCCGCCTACGGGCTGGTGGCGCGGCTGCGCTGGACGGGGGAGGAGCACCTGCCCGCCGCGGGAGGGTTCATCGTGGTGCCCAACCACCTCACCGAGCTCGATCCCCTGACGGTCGCCATCACGCTCTACGACAACGGGATCATGCCGCGCTTCCTGGCGAAGGAGTCGCTGTTCCGCGCCCCCGGCGTGGGGGCGGTGCTCCGGGCCACGGGCCAGGTCCCCGTGCTGCGCGGCACGGCGGACGCCGCGGCGGCGCTCACGGCCGCCCGCGCCGAACTGGCCTCCGGCGGCGCGGTGGTGATCTACCCCGAGGGGACCCTCACCCGTGACCCCGACCGGTGGCCGATGACCGGGCACACGGGGGCCGCACGCCTGGCCCTCGCCACCGGGGCCCCCGTGGTCCCGGTGGCGCACTGGGGGGACCAGGAGGTCCTCGACCACGACCGCTCCACCGGCCGGCGCACCGTCCGCCTCTTCCCCCGGAAGGACGTGCGCGTGCGGATCGGGCCGCCCGTGGACCTCGCGCCGTGGCGGGACGACGTCCCCGACCTGACCCGTCCGGTGGGCCGCGACGCGGCACGGCTCGAGGACGCCACCGACGCCGTCATGCGCGCCGTGGCCCGGGAGCTCGCGGTGCTGCGCGGGACGGACGCGCCGGCCGCCCTCTGGGACCGCCGCCGAGGAGGCCGCCCGTGACGAAGCCCGAGACCACCGCTCCGTCCCCCGGCGCGCTGCCCGCCGCCGGGCCGCGGAGGATCGCCGTCCTCGGCGCCGGGTCGTGGGGCACGACCTTCGCCAAGATCCTCGCCGACAGCGCCCGGGAGGCCGCCCACGACCGTCACGAGCCGCTCGGGCGGACCGTGGCGCTGTGGGGCCGCAGCGGCACGGCGATGGACCACACCGCGCGCACCCGCGTCAACGACCGCTACGTCCCGGGCATCCGGCTGCCCGAGCGCCTGGAGATCACCGCCGACCTCGCCGCCGCGGTGCACGGGGCGGACCTCGTGGTCCTCGCCGTGCCCGCCCAGTCCCTGCGCGCCCAGCTGGCCGCCGTGGCCGGGCACCTCGGGCGGGACGCCGTGGTGCTGTCCCTCGCCAAGGGGCTCGAGCGGGACACGGGGCTGCGGATGAGCGAGGTGGTCGCCGAGGAGCTGGGACGGGCCACCGGCCTGGGCCCCGAGCACTGGCGGGAGCGCACGTGCGTGCTCTCCGGGCCCAACCTGGCCATGGAGATCGCGGAGGAGCAGCCCACGGCCTCCGTCGTGGCGGCGCCCGCCACGGAGCTGGCCAGCTGGGTGGCCCACGCCTGCCGGACCCGCTACTTCCGGCCCTACACGAACACGGACGTGGTGGGCACCGAGATCGGCGGCGTCGTCAAGAACGTCATCGCCCTCGGCGTGGGCATCGCCGACGGCCGCCACTTCGGGGAGAACTCCAAGGCCTCCATCATCACCCGCGGTCTCGCCGAGACCACCCGGCTCGCGCTCGCCCTGGGCGGGAGGCTGGAGACCCTCTCCGGGCTCGCCGGGCTGGGGGACCTCGTGGCCACCTGCTCCTCGCCGCTGTCCCGCAACCGCACCGCGGGCCGGCTCCTCGGCCTGGGCCTGACCCCCGAGGAGGTGCAGGAGGAGATGACCCAGACGGCCGAGGGCATCAAGTCCGCCCCGGCCGTGCTCGCCCTGGCCCGCCGCCACGGCGTGGACATGCCCATCACCGAGGCCGTCGTGGCCATCCTCCGCGAGGAGATCACCATCGACGACGTGGCTCAGCTGCTGCTGGGCCGAGAGATCAAATCCGAAGGGACCGCCCCATGACCCCCCGCCCCTGCGTCGCCGTGCTGTTCGGCGGGCGCTCCAGCGAGCACTCCATCTCCCTCATCACGGCCCGTGGCGTCCTGCGCGCCATCGACCGCGAGAAGTGGGACGTGGTGACCGTCGGCATCGCCACCTCCGGCGAGTGGTTCCTCTGCCCGCAGGAGGAGCTCGAGGCCCTGCTGGACGCGAACCCGATCGCCGAGCTGCCCGTGGGCGACGAGCTCGTGAGCCTGCCGCTGAAGGTCGGGGAGAGCGAGCTCATCGTGCGCCAGGACGGTCCCTGCGGGCAGACCGTCAGCCGGGACCGGCACATCGACGTGGTCCTGCCCCTGTTGCACGGCCCGTTCGGCGAGGACGGCACCCTGCAGGGCCTGCTCGAGCTCGCCGACCTGCGCTACGTGGGCTGTGGCGTCACGGCCTCCGCGGTGGGGATGGACAAGCACTTCATGAAGCTCGCCTTCGAGGCGGCGGGCATGGAGGTGGGGCCCTACACCGTGGTGACCGACCGGCAGTGGACGACGGACCCCCACGCCGTGCGCGAGCGCATCGCCGAGCTGGGCTTTCCCGTGTTCGTCAAGCCGGCCCGCGCCGGGTCCTCCTTCGGCATCACGAAGGTGGACGGTGCCGAGGAGCTGGACGCCGCGATCGGGACCGCCCGCGAGCACGACCGCAAGCTGGTCGTCGAGGCGGGGATCGTGGGGCGGGAGATCGAGTGCGCCGTGCTCCAGGGCCGCGGCACCGGCGCCACCCGGACCTCCATGCCGGGCGAGATCGAGATCGTCGACGAGCACGCGTTCTACGACTTCGAGGCGAAGTACGTCTCGCAGGCCTCCGCGCGGCTCAGCTGCCCCGCGGACCTGCCGGAGGAGGCGATCGAGACGATCCGCCGCGGCGCCGTGATCGCCTTCGAGGCGCTGGACGGGGAAGGTCTGTGCCGGGCCGACTTCTTCTACACCCCGGACGGCCGGGTGGTCATCAACGAGATCAACACCATGCCCGGGTTCACGCCCATCTCGATGTACCCGCGGATGTGGGCGGCCTCGGGACTCGGCTACGCCGAGCTGATCGACGAGCTCCTGGGCCTCGCCCTGGAACGGCCGGTGGGGCTGCGCTGAGCCGCGGCACGGCGCGGGGGCGGCGCCTCCGCCTCACGGTGCCGGTGACGCGGTGACGACGACGTTCTTGCCGACCGCGTCCTGGGTGTAGCAGCTGATCAGGACGATCCGGTTCGGGGCGACCCGCCAGATCTCGCTGTCCTTCAGCGTGTCCTTCTCGTAGGTGGTCACCGAGTCCACCACGTAGTCGAGGGTCCCGTCCACGGTCTCGACCTCGAGCTCCTCCCCGACCAGGCCCGGATCGCTCAGCTTGTTGAAGGGCAGCTCCACCTTGTCGTAGCTGTGCCCCGCGATGTACGTGGTGTTCGTGGACCCCTCGCCGGGCATCCCGTACGGGGTGAGCCGGTAGCCGCTGTAGGTCTGCGGCGGCACGAGCGAGCCGCCCGCGAGGTCCTCGTCCGTCGGGTCGTAGGGGAGCACGTCGGTGTCGAAGCCGACCGAGTCGATGCTCAGGCGCACCGGCGACGCCGCGGCCGGCACGTGCCCCAGCAGGGTCTGGGCGAGGAACCACTGGTTCATCAGCGCCACCCACAGCACGGCGGCGCACAGCGTCACCACGGCCGCCCGGCGGGCCCCCCGGTCCTTCTCCGCGACCGGCAGCGGACGCGGAGACCCCGCCACGGTGCTGGTTGCCATCCTGTCCTGTCCTGTCCTGTCGCTGTCGCTGTCGCTGTCGCCGTCCTGTCCCCGCTGCCGGCGTGGCCGGGTGCTGTGCCGTGCCGGCGCCGCCCCGCGGGCGCCACCGGCACGGCACGGACGATCAGGCGCCGCTGCGCCCGAGCCGCCGTGCCCGGTACGCGAGCGCACCGGGAAGGGCCACCGCCGCCGCGAGCAGCGCCGTGAGCAGACCGGCGCCGGCCGACTGCTCGAACGGTGCCGCGGTGAGCCGGGTGTCCACGTTGAGCCCCGGGTTCGCGGCCCCGACCACGGTCTCCTGGGGCGCGAGCTCCGGGACGACCGCCTGTTCGACCGCGGCTGCGGCCGGTGCGGCCGGTGCCGCGGGCGCCGCGTCGGGGAGCCCCGGTGCCTCCGGTGCCACGTCGGCGAGGACCGGTGCCGGCTCGGGGGCGGGGGCCTCCGCCGGTGCGGGCGGACCCGCCTCGGCGACCAGGACCTCGGCGGCCGGGACCTCCACGGCTGCCGCGGCGGGCAGCTCCGGCACGGCACCGGCGCCCTCGGCGGCAGCGGCCGTGCCCGGCGGGGCGTCGCCCGGTGCGGCGACGGCTGCCGGGGCGCCCAGGAACAGGCCCCCCACCAGCACGGTCGCCGAGGCACCGGCGACAGCCAGTCTTCTCGTAGTAGTCATGTCGATGCGTCTCCTGTATCCGTCGTCGGCCCGGGCCCACCCCAGGACCGCCAGCGCGCCGCACGATCCCATGGGATCGTTCCCGCGCCCCCGCGCGGACGGACCCCCGTCACGTCGTGCCGCTCGTCGTTCGGCCCGGACGGACCGTGCGCCCGTCCCGCGGAGCCGGAACCCCCTGCCGAAGAACAGCTGTGCTGTTAACTATCGTCCAGATCCTGGCATTAGCAAGGGTGAACTCCTACGTGACGGGAGGAGTCGGGCTCTCGCCGCCGGGCCCCACCGGGCCCGTCGGGCCGGGCCGGCCCGGGGCGTCGTCGCCGGCGGCCCCGGGCCGGACGGGGAGGGTGCTGCACTAGTGGGGACACGGATCGGGTCGCCCCCACCATTAACTTGTGCACATGATGGGGGGAGGGACGTGGTCCCACGGCGGCCGTCCGGGGGGACGAACGCTCCGACAGGGGGGATCCGATGACGTCCGCGGTGCTCGAGGCCGAGAGCCTGGTCAAGATCTACGGCCGGGGGGACAGCCGCTTCGCCGCGCTGCGCGGCGTGGACCTGCGGATCCGGCACGGGGAGTCCGTGGCCGTGGTCGGGAAGTCCGGTTCGGGCAAGTCGACCCTGATGCACCTGCTCGCGCTGCTCGACGCGCCGACCCACGGCACCGTGTCCCTCGACGGCCGCCCGGCGGCGTCCATGACGGCCCGCGAGCTCAACGAGACGCGCAACGCCGCGTTCGGCTTCGTGTTCCAGCAGTTCTACCTCACCCCGGACCAGACGGTCCTGGAGAACGTGGTCCTGCCGCTGAAGATCGCCGGCGTCCGCCCCGGCGCGCGCCGACGCCGTGCCCTGGACGTGCTGGAGCGCCTGGAGGTGGCGGACAAGGCCTCCAGCCGCGCCGCCGACCTGTCCGGCGGGCAGAAGCAGCGGGTCGCGCTCGCCCGTGCCCTGGTCAACGACCCCTCCGTGATCTTCGCCGACGAGCCCACGGGCAACCTCGACTCGGCCACCGGAGCGGTGGTCCAGGACCTCCTGTTCGACCTCCACCGGGAGCACGGCATCACCCTCGTCGTCGTCACCCACGACGAGGACCTCGCGGGGCGCTGCGGCCGCCAGGTGCACCTGCACGACGGTCTCGTCGTGGACGGCGCCGTCGCCCCCGCCGGAGCGGGCGCCCCCGGGACGGACACCGGGGTCGTCGTCGGAGCGGCCGGGGGCGCCCGGTGAGATGGCCCGACCTGCTCGGCTCCGCGGTCGCCAACACCCGGCGCGCGAAGATCCGCGCGACCCTGACCGTGCTCGCCGTCTTCATCGGCGCGTTCGCCCTGACCCTCACCTCGGGCATGGGCACCGGGGTGAACCGGTACATCGACGACACCGTGGCGGCCTTCGGCGACGCCGACGCGCTCTACGTGCAGAAGTCGCAGCCCCTGATCGAGCTGTCCGCGACCTCCGGTCCCCGTGCCTACGACCCGGACACCACGCGGATCCGGACGGGGTTCGGCGTGTCCTTCGAGGGGCTGACCACCGAGGACATCGAGACCATCGAGGGCATCGACGGGGTGCGCTCCGTGAAGCCCATGTACTCCGTGGCCCCCACCTACCTGGAGGCCGCCGACGGGAGCCGGTTCCAGCTCTCCCCGGGGATCCCGGTCGACGCCGTGGGCCTGCAGATGGTGGCCGGCGGAGCCCCGGTCGCCGGGCGGGACGAGATCGCGGTCCCCGACAGCTGGGTCGCCGACCTGGGCTTCGCCTCCGCCCAGGACGCGGTCGGGGGCCGCGTCGACGTGGTCATGACCAACATGGCGGAGGAGGACCGGGCGTTCCCCGCCACGATCTCCGGTGTGACCCAGGCCAGCCTCGTCGGGACGTCCCTGAACCCCATCCCGTCGGACTCCTTCAACGAGCGGCTCTACGACTACCAGGTCAGCGGCGTCCCGGAGGAGGTCCCGGAGAGCTTCGCGATGGCCACGGTCACGGTCGAGGACATGGCCCGGGCCCCCGGGATCCAGGCGCGGCTGGAGGAGCACGGCATGCTCGGCCTCACCGTGGAGGACCAGCTGGGGATGTTCCGCGCGGTCATCAACGCCATCGTCTGGATCCTCAACGCCTGCGCCGTCATCGCCCTCGTGGCCGCGGGCCTCGGCATCGTCAACACCCTGCTGATGTCGGTGCAGGAGCGGACCCGAGAGATCGGCCTCATGAAGGCCATGGGGATGAGCGGGGGCAAGGTCTTCGGCCTGTTCTCCCTCGAGGCCGTCTTCATCGGCTTCCTCGGGGCGGTCGTCGGCGCCGTCACGGGCGTGCTCGGCGGATCCGCCCTGAGCGGCGCGCTGGCCGAGGGGTTCCTGTCCGGGCTGCCCGGACTCGCCCTGTTCGCGTTCGAGCCGTGGCGGGTGGCGCTGATCGTGCTCTCCGTCATGGGGATCGCGTTCCTGGCCGGGACGATCCCCGCTGTCCGGGCCGCGCGGAAGGACCCCATCGCCTCCCTGCGCCACGAGTGACCGGGCCGGCCCCGGCGGGGCCGGTGGGCCGGGTCCGTCAGCCCTCGCACTCGATGCAGTACCGGGCGCCGTCCTTCTCGCGGGCGAGCTGGCTGCGGTGGCGGACGAGGAAGCAGGACATGCAGGTGAACTCGTCGTCCTGCTCGGGAACCACCTGGATCAGCAGCTCCTCCTGGGACAGGTCCGCCCCGGGCAGGTCGATGCCCTCCGCCGTGTCCGCGTCGTCGACGTCGATCGCCGGGCTCTGCGAGGTGGCGCTGCGCTGCGCCTGGATCACCTCGAGGGACTCGTTGGCGGGCTCGTCCTCGGGCTTGACGCGGGGCTCGTCGTAATCGGTTGCCACGGGTGTGCCTCCTTCTGGGCGTGGTGCGGTCGCGTACGTGTCCACGCCACAACCCGGCGGGGCATGGGCCTATTCCCGAGCTCCCGGGACCTGCCGGGGACGGGTCGGGGGCCGCCGCCCCGCACCCCGGGTCACAGACCCTCCACGGTGTCCTGCAGGTCCAGGCACTGGCGCTCCGCGGGGATCTGCTCCACCGCCGAGCCCAGCTCCACGAGCAGGGTGGAGGACGCCACGGCGGTGCTGTCGAACACCACCTCGATCGCGGGGTCCCGGCCGTAGGTCGTGGCCGTCCACGTGCTCTCGTCCTCGTCCTGGCGGATCAGCCAGTCGACGTCGTTGACGGAGGAGCAGGCGTCGGTCGTGGGCCCGGGCGGCGTCACGCCGCAGCGCACGACCGCCGCCGTGGGCTCGCCGTAGGCCGTGGTGGCCTGGCTCGTGGTCTCGCGCCGGTCGTGCTCGCCGACGGTCTCCGGCATGGCGAGCATCGCCGGGGCGCACCCCGGGTCGGCGGCGTTCTCGGCGGGGTCCACGGTGACGGCGGGGGAGCACCCCGACAGGACCGCCAGCAGGGCTCCGGCCCCCAGCACGGCGCGGACGGATCGGGACAGGGGGAGCGAGGGCATGCCCCCAGCGTAATCCTCGAGGAGCCCCGTTCCCGCGTCCGGGGCCGTCGTTAGGATGAGCGCCATGACCCGACCCCCAGCGGAGCAGACCCCCGTGCCCGATGCACCGCCCGGACCGGGGCCGACCGTCGGGGAGCTCTCCGAGGCGGAGCTGCTCGAGCGCGTGCTCCCGCTGCTCCTGCGTCCCGCCGCCGCGCGTGCCGGAGCGGACCGGGTGCTGCTCGGCCCCGGCGACGACTGCGCCGTGGTCGCGGCCCCGGACGGGCGGTACGTGATCACCACGGACACCCAGGTGCAGGACCAGGACTTCCGGCTCGCCTGGGCCGGCGGCGCGGTCACCACCGGCTACGACACCGGGGTGAAGTGCGCGGCGCAGAACCTCGCCGACGTCGCCGCGATGGGCGCCGTCCCGTCCGCCGTCGTCGTCTCGCTGACCCTGCCGCCGGGGACGCCCGTGTCCTGGCCCCTGGACTTCGCCCGCGGCCTCGTGGCCGGGTTCGAGGCCATGGGCGCGGACCGCTGCGCCGTGGTCGGCGGGGACCTGGGCGCCGGCCGGGAGCTGTCGGTCACCGCCACGGTCACGGGCGACCTCGAGGGCCGGGACCCGGTGCGCCGGTCCGGGGCGGGGGCGGGCGGCACGGTGGCGCTCGCCGGGACCACCGGGCGCGCCGCCGCGGGCGTGGCCCTGCTCGAGGACCGCCGCTACCGGCCCGGGCAGGACGAGCTCCTGGACGCGCTCGCGGCGGCGCAGCTGCGGCCGTGCGCCCCCGTGCCCGCCGGTCCCGCCGCCGCCCGCGCCGGGGCCACCGCGATGATCGACCTCTCCGACGGGCTGCTCCGCGACGCCGGCCGGGTCGCGGCCGCCAGCGGCGTCGTCGTGGACCTCGACGGCGCGGCCGTGGCCGAGCTGGCCGAGCCTCTGCGCCCGGCCGCCCGGCTGCTCGGGACGGACCCTCGCGACTGGGTGCTGACCGGCGGCGAGGACCACGGGCTGCTCGCCGTCTTTCCCCACGGCGTGCCGCTGCCCGGCATGTTCCGTGCGATAGGCTCGTGTGCGCCCGCGCCCCCCGCGCACGACGACACCCTCCCCCGGGTGCTGCTCGACGGACGAGCGCCGCACCTCGCTCTCGGGCACCCGGTCGGCGAAGGATGGGATCACTTTGAACCATAGGATCGGATCGAACGCGGCCGTCATGCGGCGGTGGCTCGACCTGGCCCACCGTGATCTCGTGCGCCACAGCCCCGTCCTGAACGCCCTCAATGTTTTCCCGGTCGCGGACGCCGACACGGGGACCAACCTCTCGGCCACCGTGCGCGCCGCGGCCGAGGCCGCCGCCGTGCTCGAGACCGGCGACGTCGGGGAGCTGCTCTCCCTCGCCGGTCAGGCCGCCCTCGAGGAGGCCCGCGGCAACTCGGGCACCCTGTTCTCCGTCTTCCTCACGGCCGTGGGCCGCTCCCTGGAGGGGAGCACGAGGATGACCGCGGAGTCGGTGCGACTGGCCCTGCACGCCGGTCACGTGCGCGCCTGGAGCGTCCTGACCGACCCCGTGGACGGGACCATGCTCTCCGTCCTGGAGGCGGCCGCCGCCGTCCCCGTCCCGCAGGGGGTGGAGGACGGGTCCAACCAGCAGCTGAAGGAGTTCCTGGCGGGCGTCAGCACCGCCGCCCGCGCCGCGGTGCTCGTGACCCCGGACCAGCTCGAGATCCTGCGCGAGACCGGCACGGTCGACGCCGGCGCGCTGGGCATGCTCGTCGTCTTCGACGCGCTCGCCCGCACCGTGGGCGGCGACGACGCCGGCGACGAGAACGCCCTCGACGCGCTGATCGACGGCGCCGCGTCCCGGGCCGCCGGCGCCGAGGACGCGCCGCACGCCGTGCACGGCGGCGTGGAGGTGATGTGCACCGTGGAGCTGACCCCGCTGGACGCCGCGGAGCTGCGCCACGAGCTCAGCGAGGTGGGCACCAGCGTGATCATGAGCGCGGTGTCCGAGACGGGGGACGGGTACCGGTGGCGCGTCCACGTCCACGTGCCGCGGCCCGAGGACGCACTCACGGTGATCGGCGCCCGCGGCAAGGCCGTCAACCTCACGGTGACCTCCCTCTCGGAGGCGGACGGATGAGGCGCCCCTGAGATGACCCGATCCCACGGCGGCGGGGCGTTCCCCGACCCGGTCTCCGAGCTCGACCAGCCGCTGGCCCGGCTGCTGGGCCGGACCACGGCCGACCAGCTGGCCCGCCAGCTCTCGGTGTCCACGATCGGGCAGCTGCTCGACCACTTCCCCCGCAGGTACATGCCGCGGGGCGAGCTCACCCCGTTCTCGGAGCTGCGCATCGACCAGCAGGTGACCATCGTGGCCGAGGTCGTGCACGCCTCCACCCGCCAGATGCGCTCCCGGCGCGGGTCCATCACGGACGTGGTGATCACGGACCGCGTCTCCTCCGATCCGCACCGGCTCTTCGCGGACGGGGACCCCGGCCCGGGCCGGACGATGCGGCTGAGCTTCTTCAACGCCTGGACCGCGGCCAGGGACCTGCCCCCGGGCACGCACGCCCTGTTCTCCGGGAAGGTCGGGCTCTACAACGGCGCCGTGACCATGACGAACCCGCACTACGCGATCCTCGACCCGGACGCCCCGGAGGCGGGGGAGACCGCCGAGGAGCGTGCGGGCCGGCCCATCCCCATCTACCCGGCCACGGCCAAGCTGACCACGGACAAGATCGCCCGAGCCGTGCACTCGCTGCTGCCGGTCGTGGACTTCGGGGCGGTCCCGGACCCCGTGCCGGACGGGATCCTGGAGCGGGAGGGGCTCATGGGGCTCGAGGAGGCGTACTGGCAGGTCCACCGGCCCCGGGACACCCGCGCCCACGGGGAGGCGCGCCGCCGGTTCCGCTACCAGGAGGCGTTCCTGCTCCAGTGCGCCCTGGCCCGCCGCCGCGCCGAGCTCGCCGCGCACCCCACCACCGCCCGCCCGGGCGTGCCCGACGGGATGCTGACCAGGTTCGACGCCGGGCTGCCGTTCGAGCTGACCGCCGGTCAGCGGGCCGTGGGGGAGGAGCTCGCCGCGGAGCTCGCCGGCACCCACCCGATGAACCGGCTGCTCCAGGGCGACGTCGGCTCCGGCAAGACGCTCGTGGCCCTGCGCGCGATGCTGCAGGTCGTCGACTCCGGCGCGCAGGCGGCGCTGCTGGCCCCCACCGAGGTGCTCGCCGCCCAGCACCACGGCTCCGTGGTCCGGTCCCTGGGCCCGCTCGCCCAGGCCGGCCTGCTCGGCGGGGACCCGGACGGCACGCAGGTCGTGCTGCTCACGGGGTCGATGGGCGCCGCGGCGCGCAAGCGGGCCCTGCTGCGGATCGCGTCGGGGGAGGCCGGGATCGTCATCGGAACCCACGCCCTGCTCTCCGAGGTCGTGCAGTTCGCCGACCTCGGGCTGGTCGTGGTGGACGAGCAGCACCGCTTCGGCGTGGAGCAGCGCGACCGGCTGCGGGACAAGGCCGGGCGGCCCCCGCACCTGCTGGTGATGACCGCGACCCCCATCCCGCGCACCGTGGCGATGACCGTCTTCGGGGATCTGGACGTCTCCGTCCTGGACCAGCTCCCGGCGGGCCGGCAGCCGATCGCCACCCACACCGTGGGTCTCGTGGAGCACCCGGGGTGGGAGCGGCGCCTGTGGCGGCGCGCCCGGGAGGAGATCGACGCCGGCCGCCAGGTGTACGTCGTCGCGCCCAAGATCGGCGACGACGACGGGCCCCGGCCCCACGCCTCCCTCGCGGAGTCGGCCCTCGCGGCGGCCTCCGAGGACGAGGAGTCCGAGGCGTCCATGGCCTCCGTCACCTGGCTCGCGGAGCTCGTCGCCGCCGAGCCCGTGCTGGCCGGCGTGCGCGCCGAGGTGCTGCACGGCCGGCTCGACACGGACCGCAAGTCCCGCCTCATGGAGGAGTTCGCGGCGGGGGACGTGCAGCTGCTCGTGTGCACCACCGTGGTCGAGGTCGGCGTGGACGTGCCCAACGCCACGCTGATGATCATCGTGGACGCCGACCGGTTCGGCATCTCCCAGCTGCACCAGCTGCGCGGCCGGATCGGCCGCGGCGGGCACGCGGGGACGTGCCTGCTCGTCACCCGGCGCCCCGCCGAGCACCCGTCCAGGGAACGGATCGAGGTGGTGGCGGCGTCCACGGACGGTTTCGAGCTGGCCCGGGCGGACCTCGAGCTGCGCCGCGAGGGCGACATCCTCGGCGCCGCCCAGTCCGGTGGCCGCTCGACGCTGCGCCTGCTGCGGGCCCTCGACGACGCCGAGCTCATCGAGCGGGCCCGCCGGGACGCCGTGACGATCCTGGGCGAGGACCCGCAGCTGCTGGAGCACCCCGAGCTGGCCGAAGCCATCGAGCGCTATCTCGACCCGGACGCCGAGGCGTTCCTGGACCGGGGCTGAGCCCCGTGCCGCTGAGCCCCGGAGCGCCGGGGACGGCACCGCAGGAGACGGCACCGCAGGGAACGGCACCGCCGAGATCAGGAGAGGAGCACGCGTGAGCAGGATCATCGCCGGGGCCGCCGGAGGGCTGCGCCTGCGGTCCGTGCCGGGCCGGGACACCCGGCCCACGACCGACCGGGTCAAGGAGTCGCTCTTCGCGCGCCTCGAGGCGTGGGGCATGCTCCGGGACGCCCGGGTCCTCGACCTGTTCGCGGGCTCCGGGGCCCTCGGCTGCGAGGCCGCCAGCCGCGGGGCGGCCGCCGTGACCCTCGTGGAGCGGCACGCGGGCGCGGCGCGGGTCTGCCGCGCCAACGCCGGCACGGTCCACGGGGCCCTCGGGCACGACGACGTCGTCGAGGTCCGGCACGGAGCGGTCGGCGCCTACCTCGCGGATCCCGCCGAGGGGCCGTGGGACCTGGTGCTGGCCGATCCGCCCTACCCCCTCCCGGAGCCGGAGCTCGCCGCGGTCCTCGCCCCGCTGGTGGGCCGGCTGCGGGAGGGCGGGGTGCTGGTGGTCGAGCGCTCCTCCCGCTCCCCGGAGCCCGACTGGCCGGCCGGCCTGCGCCGGTTCGAGCACAAGCGGCACGGGGAGACCACCATGTGGTTCGCCGAGACGGACGTCACATCGCCGCCCTCGTCCGGCGCGCCGGACTGACACCTGCGCCGCAGCGCGCGCCCGCTTTGACAAGATTCGACAGGCAGCAACGAGCCCGGGCCACGGCCCGGGAGGAACGGAGGACGTCCATGAGGATCACGGTTCTGGGAACGGGCTACCTGGGGGCCACGCACGCCGCGTCGATGGCGGAGATGGGCTTCGAGGTGCTGGGGGTGGACGTGGACCCGGAGAAGGTCGACGCCCTGTCCCGCGGCGAGCTGCCCTTCCACGAGCCGGGCCTGGGCGAACTGCTGCGCAAGCACGTGGGCACCGGCCGGCTGCGCTTCACCACGAGCTACGAGGAGGCCGGCGCCTTCGGCGACGTCCACTTCGTGGGGGTCGGCACCCCGCAGCGGGCCGGGTCCTTCGCGGCGGACATGCGCTACGTCGACGCCGCCGTCGGCTCGATCGCCGCGGCCGCCACGAAGGACTGCGTCATCGCGGGCAAGTCCACGGTCCCCGTCGGCTCCGCCCGCCGCCTGGCCGACTTGGCGAAGGCCTCCGCCCGCGACGGGGTGGACGTGTCCCTGGTGTGGAACCCCGAGTTCCTGCGCGAGGGCTACGCCGTGGAGGACACCCTGACCCCGGACCGGATGGTGCTCGGCGCCGAGGACGAGGCCGCGGAGGCCGTGATGCGCCGGGTCTACGCCCGGCAGCTGGCCGCCGGCGTGCCCCTGATCGTGACCGACTTCGAGACCGCCGAGCTCGTGAAGGTCGCGGCCAACGCCTTCCTGGCCACCAAGATCTCCTTCATCAACGCCCTGTCCGAGCTCACCGAGGCGGTCGGCGGGGACATCCGCACCCTGGCCGACGCGATCGGCCTCGACGAGCGGATCGGGCGCAAGTTCCTCAACGCCGGCGTGGGCTTCGGCGGCGGCTGCCTGCCGAAGGACATCCGCGCCCTGCGGGCCCGGGCCGCGGAGCTCGGGGTCGAGCAGGCGGTGCGCTTCCTCGCCGAGGTCGACGACATCAACGTCCGCCGCCGCGGCCACACGGTGGAGACGGTCACCCAGATGCTGGGCGGCTCCGTGGTGGGCCGGCAGGTCGCCGTGCTCGGGGCGGCCTTCAAGCCGGACTCCGACGACGTGCGCGACTCCCCGGCCCTGGACATCGCCGCCCGGTTGCACTCGATCGGCGCCGAGGTGGCCGTCTACGACCCCAAGGCCAACGCGAACGCCGCCAAGCGCTATCCCCGTCTGGACTACGTGGACTCCCTCGAGGCCGCCGTCACGGGGGCCGAGGTCGTGGTGCTGCTGACGGAGTGGGCCGAGTTCAAGGCGATGACCCCGGAGCAGCTCGACCCCCTGGTGGCCGTCCCGCAGATCCTCGACGGCCGCAACGTGCTCGACCCCGACCGCTGGACCGCGGCCGGGTTCAGCTACCGGGCCCTCGGCCGCCGGGCCGCCTCCGTCTGAGCCCGCCCCGGCGCACCGGGGCGGCGCCTCAGCCGGCCAGGCGCCGCCCCGCCTGCTCCAGGACGTCCAGGCGCTTGCCGAACGAGAAGCGCATCCAGGACGCGTACAGCCTCCGGTGCTCCGCGGAGGCGAGGGCCGGCACGGGCACGCCCACCACACCGGCCCGCTCGGCCAGCACCGGGGCCAGGTGCGCGGCGTCCTCGACCCCGTACCGTTCGCACAGCCCGCGCACGTCCGCCACGACGAAGAACGTGCCCTGCGGCTCGAAGGGCTCCGCGCCCGCGGCGGCCAGACCCCGCACGAGCACGTCCCGGCGCCGCCGGAAGTCCTCCGTGAGCCGGGTGTAGAAGTCGTCGGGCCCGCCCAGGGCGGTGGCCGCCCCGATCTGCAGCGGCGTGGCGGCGCTGTGCGTGAGATAGGCCTTGGTGGCGCGCACGGGGCCCACGAGGTGCGCCGGCCCGCTGACCCAGCCCACGCGCCAGCCCGTGGCCGAGAAGGACTTGCCCACGGAGGAGACGGTGAGGGTCCGCTCGAAGGCCTCCGGCAGCGCGGCGAAGGGCCGGTGCCGGCCGGCGTAGCGCAGGTGCTCGTAGACCTCGTCCGTCACCACCACGCAGTCGTGCTCGGCGGCGAGTCCGGCCAGGCGGGACAGGACGGCGTCGTCGAACACGGTCCCGGTCGGGTTGTGCGGGTCGTTGAGGATCACCATGCGGGTGCGGGGCCCGAAGGCCGCGGCGAGACGGTCGAGGTCGGGGGAGAAGCACGGCGGCTCGAGGGGGACCGTGACCAGGCGCGCGCCCGCGAACTCCACGACGGCGCCGTAGAGGTCGTAGTGCGGCTCGAACACGACCACCTCGTCCCCGGGCCGCAGGAACGCGAGCAGGCTCGCGGCCAGGCCCTCGGACGCCCCCACGGTCACGACGACCCCGGTGCCCGGGTCCAGGTCGATCCCGTAGAAGCGGTGCTGGTGCTCGGCGACGGCCGCCTGCAGCAGCGGCAGACCCGCCACCGGGGAGTACTGGTTGCCGCCGCCGTGCAGCGCCGCCGTCGCGGCGTCGAGCATCTCCTGCGGCCCGTCGACGTCCGGGAAGCCCTGCCCCAGGTTGATGGCGCCCGTCCGCGCGGCCAGCCGCGACATCTCCTCGAACACGGTCCCCGAGAGCTCCCCGGTGCCGGTCAGCAGACCGCCCCCGCGGGCCATGCGCTCCCACGGGGGGCCGGACGGGGACGGGGCGGCGGCGTCGGTGGCATCCATGGCGGCCAGTCTAAGGTCCTGCGGCGGCTCCCGGGGGCGGCGTTCCGGCGCCGAGCCGCACGAGCGTCCCGGCCAGCCCCTCGACGAACACCGGGAGGTCGGGCACCACGTCGGTGTCGGCCACCACGTCGATGCCCAGGGCCCCCGCGTAGGAGACCACCCCCACGGCGAGGGCCAGGTTCCCCTGCACGGCGCCGAGCTGGAACAGCTCCTCCACCGGCGCCCCCGCGAAGAGCAGGGGCGCCGCGGGGCCGCGCACGTTGCTGAGCAGGAGGTTGACGAGCCGCTGCCGGTCCATGACCCGGACCATCCAGCGCTGGGCGAGACGACCGCCCGGGCGGTACGGCGGGCGGGCCCGCTGCGCGGCGGTCGTCGCCGCGATCCGCCGCAGCCGCGCCACCGGGTCGGGCTCGGCCACGGGCACGGCCACCACGCGCACGCCCGTCCGGTTGCCGCCCACGGGGTCCCCCGGGCCGCGCACGGAGGCGGCCACCGAGACCTTCAGCTCCGGCACTCGGGCCAGCTCCCCGCGTGCGGCCAGCAGACTCCGGGCGCCGCCCGCCACGGCGGTGAGCACCACGTCGTTGACCGTCCCGCCGTGCCGGTGCGCCAGCTCCCGGACCGCCGCGAGGTCCGCTCGCACGAGCGCGGCGCCGCGCCGCGGGCGGCCGCCCGCCCCCCCCCCCCCCCCCCCCGCGCCCGCGCCCGGCCCCCCCCCCCCCCCCGCCCCCCCCCGGGGCCCCCCCCCCCCCACCCCCGGCCCCCCCCC
>NZ_CANMRA010000023.1 GCF_947500125.1 uncultured Kocuria sp.
CTCGCGCACGGCGGTGAGGATGGCCCGGCGCTTCGCGTTGGCGGGGTCGGTGCTCAGGTCCACGGTTCCGTAGTGGCCCGCCACGAACCGGTCCAGGGCCCACAGGAACGCGGCCAGGGTCTTGCCGGAGCCGGTGGGCGCCACGATCAGGGCGTGGCGCCGCGCGGCGATCGCCCGCCACGCGCCCTCCTGGGCGGCGGTGGGCGCGGCGAACGCACCCGAGAACCAGGCCCGGGTGTGCTCGGTGAACAGGTTCAGGGCTGGTTCAGGCGCCAAAGCCCTGGATCTCGAGCTGGTGGATCTGCGGATCGCCGCAGGCCTCCACGGGGAAGGGGATCACGACGGACTCCGTGTTCTCGGGCGGGTAGACGCGCAGCCCGGAGGCGGTCCGGGCGTCGCAGGTCGGGTAGTTGCCGGCCTGGCTCACGCGCAGGCCGGCGCTGACGGACTCCCCGGGCGCCACGACCCGGCCGGCGCCGGGGACGGCGGCGTCCCGCACCGCCGGGGAGCCGATCATGGTGCCGGCGGCGTCGACGAGGGACACCCCGGCGTAGCCGGCGAGCGTGCACGGGCTCCCGCCCGCGTTGGTGAGGACGAGGTCCACGTGGACGGAGCCGGCGGCGCCGCCCACCGGAGCGGCCGCGGCCTCGAGCTGGGACGTGGTGCACAGCGGGGCGCCGCCCCCTGTGCGCGCGCCCGCGGTGCCGCCCCCGGCAGCCGTGCCGTTCTCGTCCGCGTCGGCGCCGTTCGTCCCGCCGCCGTCCGTTCCGTCCCCGGCCGACCCGCCCCCGGCCGCGGCAGGCCCCTCCGGCGGGGCGTCCGCCGCGCGGGACTCCGCGGGCTCGGTGGGGGAGCGGTCGCCGGGCTGCTCGCCGGTCTGTTCCCCCGTTCCTGCTCCGGCCGGCTCCGTGGCGTCCCCCGTCCCGGTGGCCGGGCCGGTTTCGGCCGGCGCCGCCGCGGACGGGGACGTCCCGCTCCCGGCGGCGGCATCGGCGGCGCCGGTCGCCTCCGGTGCTTCGCCCGCGCAGGCGGACAGGAGGAGGGCGGAGGCGAGGGCGAGAGCGCCCAGGACGGGGCGGGACGCGGGGAAGAGCGAAGACATGGGGGGAGATCCTCCTCGTGCGGACGACGTGGCGTGCCACGCGCCGGGAGGGGTTCCCTCCCGGGACCCTCATTCTAGGCAGGGCCACCGACACGGCGGCCGGGAGCGGCACCGTCCCGGGCGGACGACGCGCGGTCCCGGCCGGTGCCGCTCCCGGGGCCCGCGCTACCGCCCGTCCGGCTCCGCCGGGGGCAGCGCCGCGCGCATCACCTCGGCGAGGTGGACGCCGTCGGCGCCGGTGCCCTGCGCGATCTGGGTGCGGCACGAGAAGCCGTCGGCCAGCACGATCGTCCCGTCCGCGGCGTTGCGGATCGCGGGGAACAGCTCCCGCTCGCCGAGGGTCTGGGAGACCTCGTAGTGGCCGGGCTCGAAACCCCAGTTGCCCGCGAGCCCGCAACAACCGCCGCCGACCACGGCGGTGTCCACGCCCAGCTTCGCGAGGACCTCCAGCTCCGGGCCGTATCCGCTCATCGACTGCTGGTGGCAGTGGACCTGGCACACGGCACCGGCGGGACCCGCCTCGGTGGCCAGCTGCTGGAACGGCCACTGGCCGCCCTCGGCCAGGTGGCGGGCCGCGAACGCGCCGATCGTCGTCGTCAGCTCGGTGACGCGCCGGGCCCGGGGGTCGTCGGGGAGCAGTTCCGTGATCTCCTCCTGGAGCATGACCGTGCACGAGGGCTCGAGCCCGATGATCGGGTACCCGGCCTCCAGCAGCGGCTCCATGACGTCGAGGGTCTGGTGCAGCACCTTCTGCGTCATGTCCAGCTGCCCGGTGGAGTGCCACGTCAGCCCGCAACAGACGTTGCCCATGGGCATCAGCACCCGGTAGCCCATGGCCTCGAGCACCTCCACGGCGGCCCTGCCGGGGGCGTCGGCGGAGAAGTTCGTGAACGTGTCCGGCCACAGCACCACGGTGGGCCGGCCCTCGGCGTCGTCAGCGGGGCGGTGCGCGGCGGAACGGCCGCGGAACCAGCGGGTGAGCGGCTGCTCGGCGAAGGAGATCATCCGCCGCCTCGGCTCGATGCCGCCGAGCCGCTTGGTCAGCTCCTCGACGGCCCGGTTGGACTCCAGGAGGTTGATCACCCGGAAGGAGAAGGGCACCTTCTCGGCGATCCGCATCAGCCACGGCATCCAGCCCATCGTGAACTGCGCCATCGGCCGCCGGTCCCGGCCCAGGAAGGAGAGCAGGCCGTGCCGGTAGTGGTGGTGCAGGAACTCGGCCTTGTAGGTCGCCATGTCCACGTTGACCGGGCACTCGGTGGCACACGCCTTGCAGGACAGGCACAGGTCCAGGGCCTCGAGGGTCTCCTTCGACTTCCAGCCGTCGGTGATGGACTCCCCGCGCAGCATCTCGGCGAGGGACCGGGCGCGGCCCCGGGTCGAGTGCACCTCGTCCCGGGTCGCCTGGAAGGACGGGCACATGGCACCGACGTCGGAGCGGCACGCGCCCACGCCCACGCACCGGTTCACTGCGCTGGAGAACGAGCCGCCGTCGCGGGAGAACGCGTGCACCGGCGTCAGGTCGAACGTCCGGGCGCCGGGCCCGGGCCGGATGCCCTGGTCGATGGGCTCGGGATCCACCAGCACGCCGGGGTTGAAGACGCCGTCCGGGTCGAAGACGGCCTTGAACTCCGCGAAGGAGGACAGCGCCTCGGGGGAGTAGATCGTGGCCAGCAGCTCGGAGCGGGCCCGGCCGTCCCCGTGCTCGCCCGAGACCGAGCCGCCGTAGCGGTGCACGAGCTCGGCGGCGCGCTCGATGAACGTCCGATAGGCCGCCACCCCGGCCTCGTCGGAGAAGTCGAAGGAGATGCGGATGTGCACGCAGCCCTCCCCGAAGTGCCCGAAGGGGATGCCGGTGAGGCCCAGCTCGTGCAGGAGGTCGTAGAGGTCGCGCAGGTACTCGCCCAGGCGCGCCGGCGGGACCGCGGAGTCCTCCCATCCGGGCCAGGCCTCCCCGCCCTCGGGCAGGCGGGTCACGATGCCCGCCCCGGCCTCACGGATCCGCCACAGCGCCCGCGCCTGCCCCGCGTCGGAGACGATCACGGAGTCCACGACGTTCTCCGGGACGAGCCCCGGCAGCGTGCGGGCGGCCGCCTCGGCCTCCTCGAGGGTGTCCGCGCCGACCTCGCAGTAGAGCCAGCCGCCGCCGCGGGGCAGCTCCGAGCCGGCGCGCTCCTGCCCCTGGCGGGTGCGCAGGGCCTCGAGCAGGTCCGAGCCCATGCCCTCGATCGTGTACACCCCCGGGACCCGCAGCTTCGGCGCCGCCGTGGCGGCCTCGAACGCGTCCTCGAAGCCCAGCACGGCCAGGGCGGTGTGGGCGGGCTTGGCCACCAGGCGGACCGTGAGCTCGGTGATGATCCCGCAGGTGCCCTCCGTGCCGGCGAAGGCCTTGGCTGCGTCGAAGCCCTTCTCGCCGAGCAGGTAGTGCAGCCCGTAGCCGGAGACCTGGCGGGGGAACTGGCCGAGCTCGGTGCGCAGCATCGCCAGGTGCCGGTCCCGGATCCCGGTCAGCGCCCGGTCGATCCTCGGCTCGGAGGTGCCGCCCTCGTGCAGCTCGACCACCCGGCCGTCTGCCAGCATGACCTTCAGGGAGACCAAGTTGTCCGCGGAGGTGCCCCACGCCACGGAGTGGGAGCCGCACGCGTTGTTGGCGACCATCCCGCCGATCGTGGCCCGCGAGTGCGTCGAGGGGTCGGGGCCGTAGGTGAGGCCGAACTCGGACGCCGCGGTGCGCAGCTGGTCGCAGATCACACCGGGCTCGATGGTGGCGGTCATCGCCTCGGGGTCGATCGACAGGATCCGGTTGAAGTGCCGGGAGGTGTCGATGACCAGTCCCTCGCCGATCGCGTTGCCCGCCACGGAGGTGCCGCCGCCGCGGGAGACCACCGGCCAGCCCCGTTCCTTCGCCAGCGCCAGCAGCTCGCGGACCTCCTCGACGCTGCGCGGCTCGGCCACCGCCTCGGGCAGCCGGCGGTAGATCGACGCGTCCGAGACGTAGGCGGCGCGGGTCGTGAGGTCGTCACGGATGTCGGTCATGGTCCACTTCCTGCGCGGCGCCGGCGGCGGTCCGTCCGGGGTCTGGTCAGAGCTGGCGGGATCGTCCCCGCGGGGACGAGGGGCTCACCACTCGGGGGCGATGGTGACCTCGGCGCCGTCGAGCTCCTCCGCCCACTCGACCTGGCAGCTGAGCCGCGAGGTGTCGTGCCGGGTGTCGTCGAGCATGTCGAGGAGGTCCTCCTCCTCGTCGTTGATCTCGTTGGCCTTCGAGAAGGAGCCCTGGTCGAGGTAGGAGTGGCAGGTGGAGCAGGACGCGTTGCCGCCGCAGGTCGCCAGGATCGGGTACTTGTGGCGCGTGAGGGCCTCCATGAGGCTCTCGTAGTCCTTCCACTCGACACCCTCGGTGCGGTTGCCCTCGCGATCGATCACGGTGATGTTGATGCTGCTCACTTCGATGGCCTCCTCGGGGCACGGTCGCCCCTGGTCTCGACGTCGGGAATCCCGCCCCATTGTACGGTCGCGCGGCGGGCGCCCCGGACGGACGGGTGCCGTGCCCTCCGGGTCCGGGTCGGCTCAGCCGGAGACCGGGAGCGGCCGGATCGTCAGGGACTGGGCCACCTGGCCCAGGTAGCCGGCCTCGTCGTACAGCGCGGACTCGGTCAGGCCCACGCCGGTGTCGCCGAAGGTGACGTGCGTGTCGAGGCCCACCCACGGGGAGACCGGATCCCGGACGAGGTGCACGCCGAGGTCCACGTTGGGGAAGGCCATCTCGTCGGGGCCGACCCGCACGGCGATGCCGTTGGCGGCGTCCACCGCCGCCAGGAACCGCGCCGTGGTGGACGACTCCTCACCGGCGACGACGGCGTGCGGCGCGCGCAGCCACATGGCCGCCCGGCCGGGCCGGTGCTCTCGCACGGTCCGGCCCTCGAGTGACGCGATGTACCCGCCCGGCCAGCGCCCGGTCATCGTGGTGGGCAGCGCGTCGGTCACGGGCGGCAGCGACTCCCGGTGCGTGCCGGCGGAGCCCGCGGTCTCGCCCCGGACCAGCCGCCACACGCTCAGCCGGATGCAGGAGCGGCCGGAGTGGCTCATCGTGGCCTCGACCAGCTCGATGGTGCGCCCCGGGCGGACCACGCGCGTGGTCACCTCGACCTCGCCGCCGGGGATGAAGCCGAGGATGTCGTAGGAGAAGCGCGCGGGCAGGAGATCCTCGCGGGGATGGTCGACCTCCACGGCGTGGGCGAGCAGCCCCGAGGCGGCGCCCATGTGCTGCTCGGCCTCGTTCCACGCCCCCTGCGAGTGCAGCGTCGAGCGGAACCGGGTGCCGTCCAGCCGCACGAAATACGCGTCCGGGTACTCCTCCCCGTCCGTTCCCAGGTGTCCGACTGCCTGCGCCGACGTCGTCATGCTGCGCCTCTTCCGTCCGGGCCCGCCGCTCGGCGGGCGTGGTGGTCGCCACCACGGTATCCAATGGCGGCACGCACTCCTCGCCGCGAGCCGCTCCGGGCCCCGGCCGGCCACGTCCTCCTGTGGGCGCCCGACGGCCCTCGGGGCAGCGGACGGTGCGGGCGGGCACGCGAAAGACCCCGGGTCCCTCAGGACCCGGGGTCTTTCCGACTGGCGGTGACGGAGGGATTTGAAACCCCTCAGCGGTCCACGTCCTTCGTCTATGGCCCGGAATGACGCAGTTCTCGCTCAGTTCAGCTCACGCCAAATGCGTGTGGATCATGGGCAGGTGTGGGCAGAATGTGGGCACGAATCACGGATCGTCGTGGTCCGCTCAGGCGGGGGCTAGTAGCTTCCCATCGTTGAATGCTTGCGTGATGCAGGAAACGTGCTCTTCTAGCTCTTCCAGTGAGGTCATCCCAAGACCAGCGTGGTACCGCACGTCGTTGCTGGCCGAGTGCAACTGTTCATACATGGGGGAGTAGGTCCGATAAAGAATGCGGACTAGGTCGGAGATGCCGTATCCCCGACCCCGTTTAGGGTGACCTTGGTGATGCTCTGCGTAGCAGTCCATCCGGGTCAGATAAACATTGATGCTGGTCAGCCGCGCCTCGTCCTGAAAAATGGGGTCGCTTACAAGGGCTGCGCACATTTGGTGGTACGCGGCATAGAAAAAGCAGACCCCTGCCCAGTCGTTTCTCTGGCCCATGAGCATCTGGCCCGTGCTCAGATGTTCCTGAACACGGGCCAGACGTTGGTCCACATTGAGTCCACTGTCACTCATAAAGCGCAGTGTGCCAGCTTTCGGCTTTCAGCCATATCACTTTGCAGGGACTCGTGGTCGGCGATGCGCAACATCAGATCGACCTCATCATCGAAAAGGTCGATGACTTCAATAAACTTAGTGAATGCGCGCTGACGGTTGGCCGGCGTGGACTCTTCTAGGGCGACCTCAACAGTGGCAGCTTCGATCTTCGGATCGAGCGTGACTCGGGCAGCAGTCAAATTGTCTTTACCCAAGTAGAGCAGTGTCTGCTCTCCAATGGAGGTAACCAGAGCGCGTAACTCAACCTCGCTAGGCGTGTGGCTCTGCATGCTTCCCTCCTTCGGGGCGTCAGGAGCTACCTTCGGGACGTCCCGTTATTCATGCTCGACTCGAAAACTCAAGTCGAGTGCGTAGTGTGCCCAGCTTCGCGCGAAGTCGGTGTGGAGTCAACTCGCTACGCCGGGCCGCGGCCGTGTCGGCAACTTGCTCTTCCCGGGCCGGTGAAGCGTCTGTTGGCGCGCCCTTGTCGGCCGCTAGAACGCTTGCCGTCCGATCGTCACAAAAGGTAACATGCCGTGACGCTGCACGGGTGGCCTCTTGGGTTCGCTTTGCATCCTTGTCGGTTGCACCGAAGCTGTTAAGTCTAGCACGACTTTTGGTACAATCCCGCGCGTGCGTGCGATGGGGTGGGGGGTCTCATATCGCGCGGAAGGCTACCGGAGCCCCCGTAGCCGGGAGCCGGTCCCCAACATTCGGACCCGCCCCTCCCCGCCGTGAACCCCGGAACGGGACAGACCCGGCACCGGATACCGGCACCGGGTCCACCCGCTCACAGGATCAGCCGGACTACCGTCTCCACGACGGCGAGGACCACGGCCAGCAACCTGTGCGGGATCATCACGCGGCCGCGCCCAGGTCCACCTTCACGACGCCGGCCGGCCGGAGCACGACGGGCATCACGCGCGTCTCGGCGCGCATCGTGTAGAGGTTCCGGTTGAAGTCGTCGCCGGGCTGGCCCAGGTTCACCTTCACCCTGTTGTCCGTCGCCAGGGTCACGGCCGTGACGTCGAGGACAAGGCCGGTGTTCTCCGGCATCACGGAGGACACGGCCACCGGCACGCCCCACAGACGTCGCTCGGCCGCGTTGACCGGGGACCCCTCGAGGAGGAAGTTCCCGGAGCCGGTCGCCTGGGCCGTCTCGATGCCGGCCCACTGCGACGGGGACAGCACGATCAGGCCGGGCGCCTGGTCGGTGGACTCCAGGAGGGTGATCGCCTCCCGGAGCCGGAGCATGGGCGAGGCGGCGGAGGCGGCCACGAGGCCGATCCCGGAGGCGTTGAGGATGCCGGGCAGCTCCCCGGCGTTCTCGTCGCCGTTGAGGACCTGACCTTCAATGGTGCGCCACAGGCCGCCCACCATCTCCGCGTTCAGGAGGGACTGCATCAGCGGGACGTCCTGGACCACGTACTCGTCCACGTCCGAGACGGTGTGGGCGACGACGGCGAGCTGGAGCTGGCGCCGCTCGTAGGCGATGTCGGACTCCGGCTTCAGGCCGCCCTCGGGCACGACGCCGGCGCGGATGGTCCGGGACTGCTGGATCATCACGTCGAAGAAGCGGTCCACGACCACGGTCAGCGGCAGGGCGGACAGCACGTTCGGGACCCGGGCGGGCAGCTCCACGACGGGCGTGCCGATCAGGGAGCCGTCGAAGTTCCCGACCGTGGCCGTCTTCGTGTAGATCTGCCGGTCCCCGCCGGCGATCTTGGTCGCCAGCTCCCCGGCCGCGGACTTGAACGAGGCGGAGGTGAGCCGGGTCCCGGTGTCCCCGCCGGACTTCCGGCCGGAGCCGGACAGAGCGCGGAGGAAGCGCTCGCCCTCGGCGCGCTCGGCGTCGGTCGGACCGGCTGCGGCCTTGGCGTCGCGGGCGGCCTTCAGCTCCGCGGAGACAGCGGTCATGCGCTCCGCCTCCGCGATGGTCAGCGTGCCCTTGTGGTGCTTCTCCACGAGGGTCCGGGCCTCGGTCACGAGCTGCTCAGTGGTCTTGGTAGTCATGATGGTTCTCCGATCAGGTGAGCGCACGGCATGACGGCGCGTGCGCCTTGCGTGTGTGTTGATCGGACCTGCGGAGTCTCGGCGGCGGCCTCAACGCCTTGCGGCGGAGGACTCGCGGCGGAGTGCCCTATCCGTGTGCCCTACGGCCTGGCCGCCGGGGCGCCCGGTTCGCCTTGGTCCCTGTGGACTCCTCGGCGTTCCCAGCGCCCCGGCTGGCGGGACCTTCAGGCAACTTGTCGGACCGGCGAAAGGACTGAATCAAACTCCGGCCCGACGCTTCCCAGCTTAATTCACGGGGCGTCGCCGTTGACGGGCGCTCACGGCCGCCCCTCCTCCTCGCCGTCCTGGAGCCGGTCGGGAAGGGACGTGTCCACGGCGTTCGGCCCGTAGTCGTCGCTGTCGCCGGTCCAGTCGAGGTCATGCATGGCGACCGTGGTGGACTCGCGGGCGTCCTGCCTGCCCAGGAGTGTTACCTGGTGGGCCGCTACCTCCGCGGCGAGGGTCTGGACCACGGAGGAGGCGAGGAACGGCAGCTCCCCAGAGAGAGCGAAGCGTAGGGCCTCGTAGAAGCCCGGTCCGTCTTGGCGGTGGATCGCGTCTACGAGGCGGGCGGCGGTCCGCTTCGCCTGGTAGGCCACGGTGTCCTGCTCGTGCTGGTCGTTGCTCATCGTTCTTCCTTTGTTCAGGCCGCGCGGTCCGCGCGGCGGGTCTTCTGTTCCTGGGCGCGCCGGCGTGCGCGCCTGATTTGGGCAGGTGTCATGGCTCCCCACGCACCGCCGTCCTCTCCGGCCGCCACGGCGTAGCTCCGGCACTCCTCGAGTGCCGGGCAGTCCGTGCAGTAGAGGGCGGCGACCTCGAGCGTCTCCGCATCGTCCGCGGTCCAGGCGGGCGCCTCCGCGCCTCGGCAGGGGACCGGGCGACCGGATAGCTCGGCGGCTGCGAGCGCTTGCTCGAGGGCCTGGCGAGCTCGGCCGTGAGCGTTGGCGAGCGCTTGCTCGGGCGGCTTGCGGGCGGTCACTGGTCTTCTCCGTTCTCCTCGGTGGTGGTCGGCGTGGAGGAGCCGGCCGGTTTGGTGCTGCGACCCTGACTCGCCCCCCGAGTCAGGGTCCTGACTCCCCCTGACTCGCCCTGACTCCCGCATGAGTCAGGGGTCTGACTCGTTCCTGACTCCTCCTCGGACCAGGCCTGACTCCCTGACTCCCCCCCTTTAGGGGAGTCAGGAGTCAGGGTCAGGGTCCCGGGCAGCTCCAGCTCCTCGCCGTTCTCCCGATAGAGCTTCAGGAGTCGGTAAGGCTGGTTGCTGGAGTGTCGGCCGATGTAGCGGCTCTGCTCGAGGTGGAGGATCGCGGCGTCCACGAACTTCGTTCCGCCGGACACGAGGGAACGGATCTTCGTCTTGGACAGCTCGTGCCCTGGCGCGATCTCGAGCGCCCGGGACACGCGCTCCATGTACCCGGTCGGCTGCCAGTCGTTGGAGTGGTCGCCGCTGCTCACTGCGCCGCCCAGGGGACCGTCCGGCGCGCGGAGGAGGTAGGAGGTTCTCCCCGGCTCCGTGGAGTCGATGACGGCCTGTGCTGTCTCTTGGGTCCGGTCGGTGGTCCGGTAGGCGCCGGAGACGGGACGGACGCGCCCCGGCCGGTCCTTCCCCACGCGGAGGGAGAGAACGCCCAGCATGCCCACGCCCAGGGGAGCCTTCACCTCCACCGTGTAGGACGCGCCGGTGAGGTAGCTCATCTTCGCCTGGGCGCCGATCGCGAACCGTCCGCGGCCCTCCGTGGCCTTCGTGACGTGATCGACCACGACGACGGCCGCCCCGGTGCGCTGGGCGATCTTGCGCGGCACCTGACGTCCCCAGGTCGTCACCTCGTCGTTGTCCACGGAGGACACGCCGAACACGGCGAAGGCTTCCGTGACGCCGTCGATCACGGCGAGGTCGTAAGGCCGGGCGAGCATGGCGCGCCACGCGGCTGTCTCCTCGCCGTTGACGATCGGGGACAACTCGGGGCGCTTGTAGGACAGGCGCCACCGGACCGCGTCCGCGGGGGCGCCCAGGGCGAGGAGACGGGAGCCGACTGTCCCCTGGTCGGACTCGAAGTCCAGGTAGAGGACGGATCCGCCGGCGGCGAGCACGCGGGCGGCCTCGGCCTGGAGGAGGAATGACTTCCCGGACTCACTCTCCCCCTGGAAGGAGTGGACCATGCCGCGGTAGAGGAGACACGCGCCGTCCTCGCGGGACATGAGCGTGGCCTCCGGGGCGGACCAGGTGCCGTCCAGGACCGCGGCCATGTCGATGTCCGCCCAGGAGGCCACCGGCTCCGCCTCCGCGCCGCCCTGGGCGCTGGTGGTCTCCTCCGGGGCTTCCTCGTCGTCCAGGGCGCTCAGGGCGGCGCTCGCGGCCTCCTGGCGGCATGGAAGGCCGGTCAGGTCCAGGATCTCCGGGCGGCGCTCGAGCGGGTCCCCGTAGCCGTCTGCGCGGAGCTGGGAGGAGAACGTGGACATGCTGACTCCCTGGAGCTGGGCGGCCGCCCATGCCTTCGTGAGCGGCTCCTCCGCAGGGAGGTCCGTGGACGTGGAGAAGATGAACAGGCGGTCCCCGTCCTCGGCGCGGCCGGTAGACGCGGAGAAGCCGTCCGCCGGGTCCTTCCCTGGGCGGGTCCAGTAGCGCGTCCGGCCCTGCTGGTGGTGGAAGGTCCACCCGGCCGGCTCGAGGACGTCCGCCCAGTCCGTGCGGGCGTTGAAGTCGTCCACCGGCGAGCGCCCGGACCCGTAGGCATCCGCCCGGTCCGCCGCGTTCGTACGCGGCGCCTCCTGCACGGGGCGGGACGGCATCTCGTCCAGGACGTCCCGGAGGACGGCGTGGAAGGCGGCGCGCTCCTCGAGGGTGAGGACGGCCGGGAACAGCGGCCCACCCTTCACTCGGACCCAGGGGCGGCCCGTGTCGTGGTGCGTTCCCGGAGTTGGATGCAGGACGACGAAGCCGCCCTCGCCGCGCGTTTCCGCGAGGACCTCCACGATGGGGCGCCCGCCGTCGTCCTCGCCGGCCGGACGGCGAGCTATCTTCGTGTTCCCGGGGAACGGTTCGCCCACGGGGACCTCGAGCCGGTACAGCCAGTGAACGCCGCGGCTTGGCGAAATCTCGAGCCAGCCGGCCTGGAGTCGCTTCCAGAGCAGGGCGAGGCCGGCGGCGCGCATGGCTTCAGCGATCGTGGGCAGCCGATCGGAGGCGCGCCCCTCAATCTCGGCCATTTCTAGGCCGCCGGAGACGGTGCCCATGATCGCGCCGACGCCCACGCCAGCGGCGAGGCGTTCGGGGGCGAACCATGCGGCGAGCTGGGCCTCCGTGGGGCGCTTCCCCTGGAGGTCCTTCCACTGGACGGCGGGCCTCTTGGTCTCCGGCTGGACGGGGAGCACGGCGAGGCCGGCGAGTGCTAGCTCGTCAACTGCGGCGCGGATTGCGGCCCCCACGTCCGCGGCGCCGGCGGTAGAATCGGAGTACATGAGAACGGTTCTCTTTCTCTTGGCGATGCGCGGCGGCGTCGCGGACGGTTGTTCCCTGTGAGTGGGGGCGGTCGTTCGGGTGGGTCAGGAAGGCCGGCGTTCGGTGAGGCGCCGGCCTTCCGCATGTCCGGGGGCGCCATGAATGGTGGGCGCGTCGAGAGTGCGCAGCTGCGCTTCGTAGAGCAGGACGAATGCGGTCTGCCCGTAGCGGTGAGCGTGGGCAATCGCGGCGAGGAGGTCGCGGCGCCGGTCGCCGTTCACGCCGCGGTCCCGGTCATGGTGCGGACGTTGGCCGCGATCCACGCCGTCACGTCGGACTCGCGGTAGAGGACACGGCGGCCCACCTTTACGAAGGCGGGGCCGGTCCCGCGGTAGCGGAACTGCGCGAGATTGCCGGTAGTGGTGCCGAGATAGTCGGCCAGCTCGGCAGGGGTCAGTAGCTTGTCGGTCGGGGCGGTCATGGGAGCTTCTCCATCTTGTATGTCGATATGTAACCAACATGAATGATGATCCACTGGCAGGGTGGTGTTGTCAACTGTTGTGATGAATACTGTTCGACATGGAAGATGAATGGAGCGGACGCGACCCCAACGCGGCCTTCGGCGCGAAGGTGCGAGAGGTCCGTGAGGCCCACGGTTGGAACCAGTCGGAGCTAGCGCGCCGCATAGTGGATCGCGGCTGGGACAAGTACTCGCAAGTGACTGTGAAGCGCACGGAGAACGCGGAGCGCGCCGTCCGTCTGGACGAGGCCCTCACGCTGGCCTCTGTGCTCGGCGTGCCCCTGTCGGCGCTGCTCGGTCAGGGCGGGGAGGGCGGGGACGTCGAGCGGGCGCTCCAGCTCGGGGACCGCATCAGGGACCTTCAGGGCGAACTCGTGGCGAAGGCGCACGAGCTGGAGCGGGCGCGGACGGCCCTCCAGGCCCTCCCGCCGGCCACGCTGGAAAGCTTGCATCCGCTGGACCGTGCGTTCGTGGACAGTGCCCTGTGGACGCCGTTGCAGGTGCTCGAGCGGCGGGATCAGTAGAGCAGTGGCGACCATTGAGAGCTACGCGACGAAAGCCGGCAAGCGCTACCGGGTCCGTTACCGGACGCCGGACCGCCGGCAGACGGACAGACGCGGCTTCACTACGAAGCGGGACGCGGAACGGTTCGCACGGACCGTCGAGGTGTCGAAGGACCGGGGGGAGTGGATCGACCCGGCGGACGCGCGGGCCACGGTGGGGGAGCTGGCCGGCCCGTGGCTGGACGGCAAGCGGAGCCTGAAGCCGTCCAGCTTCCGGCCCCTGGACGCCGCGTGGCGGGTCCACGTCGCGCCCCGGTGGGCAGCCGTCCACGTGGGCGAGGTCCGCCCCTCCGATGTTCAGTCGTGGGTCACAGCCCTGTCCACCGGAGATGAGGGCGCGGACCCGCCCGTGAAGGCGAAGTCCGCGACCACGGTCCTCCGCGCCTACGGGGTCCTCGCCGGCATCCTGGACGCCGCAGTGAAGGACCGGCGCCTCCTCGCCAATCCGGCGCGGACCGTGGACACGCTCCCGCGGAAGACACGGAAGCAGCACGTCTACTTGTCCCATGAGCAGGTTCATGCCGTCGCGGATGCCGCGAAGTATCCAGTCCTCGTGCTCGTCCTCGCCTACTGCGGCCTCCGGTGGGGCGAGGCCGTGGCGCTACGGGTGAAGGACGTGGACCTTCAGCGCCGCCGGCTGACGGTCCACGAGAACGCCGTGGAGGTCGGCGGGCGTATCCATGTGGGCACTCCCAAGGGCCACCGGGCGCGGACGGTGCCCTTCCCGCGGTTCCTGGGGGAGAGGCTGGCCGGGCAACTCGAGGGGAAAGCGCCAGCGGACCTCGTGTTCCCCGGCCCGGACGGTGGGCACCTGCGGACGGCGCGCGTCCACGCGGACAACTACTCGTGGTTCGCCTCGGCACTGGACGCGGCCGGAGCGCCCCGGATCACGCCGCACGATCTGCGGCACACGGCGGCGTCGTTCGCCGTCTCGGCCGGGGCGAACGTGAAGGCGGTCCAGAGGATGCTCGGCCACTCCTCGGCGGCCATGACGCTGGACGTCTACGCGGACCTGTTCGACAGGGATCTGGACGCCGTGGCGGACGCGCTGGATCAGGCCGTCTCACGGTCGAGTGTGGGCATAATGTGGGCAGACGACGCTGCTCGGACATGAGAAAGGGCGCTACTTCCGCGGAATACCGGGGGAGTAGCGCCCTTTCAACTGGCGGTGACGGAGGGATTTGAACCCTCGTTGGCTCTTACACCAAACATCATTTCGAGTGATGCACCTTCGGCCGCTCGGACACGTCACCAGCTCGCAGTACTGTACCGGCTGGCGTGCTCAATCGCCAAAACCCGCGGGGCCGGCGCGGTCGTCCCCGTCCCGCCGGTGCGCCGCGAAGAAGTCGAGGAGCAGCCGGGAGCACTCCTCCTGCAGGACGCCTCCGGTCACCTCCACCCAGTGGTTGAGCCGCCGCTCCCGGAGCACGTCGAGGACGGAGCCGGCGGCCCCGGCCTTGTCGTCCCACGCGCCCAGCACCACCCGGGGCACGCGGGCCAGGACGATCCCGCCCGCGCACATCGCGCAGGGCTCGAGGGTCACCACGAGCGTGCACCCGTCCAGCCGCCAGGAGCCCAGAGTCCGGGCGGCGTCGCGCAGGGCCAGGATCTCGGCGTGGGCCGTGGGGTCGCCGTCCGCCTCCCGGCGGTTGCGGCCCCGCCCGACCACCGTTCCGTCCGGGCCGACGACGACGGCGCCGATCGGCACGTCCTCCGTCCCGAGCGCGGCCCGGGCCTCGGCGAGGGCCAGCCGCATCCACTCCTCGGCCAGGGCCTCGGAACGGGTGCGCGGGGGCAGTGCCATGCAGGTCTCCTCCTGGGCGGGTCCCCTCGCAGGGCGGGGCCCGGCGAGGGGGCGGGGTGCCCCGGTGGCCCGGTGGTAATTTTGGTCCATGCGAGTGACCGTTCTCGACCACCCATTGGTGGCACACAAACTGACCGTGCTCCGGGACAAGAACACCACGTCCCCGGTGTTCCGCCTGCTCGTCGAGGAGCTCGTGACGCTGCTCGCGTACGAGGCCACCCGGGGGGTCCGCGTGGAACCGGTGGAGATCGACACGCCGGTCACGCGCACCACGGGGGTGGGGCTGTCGAAGCCCCGGCCGCTGGTCGTGCCGATCCTGCGTGCCGGCCTGGGCATGCTCGAGGGCATGACCCGGCTGATCCCCACGGCCGAGGTGGGCTTCCTGGGCATGGCCCGCAACGAGGACACCCTCGACATCATCACCTACGCCGAACGGCTGCCCGACGACCTCACCGGGCGCCAGGTCTTCGTCCTCGACCCGATGCTGGCCACGGGCGGAACCCTCCGGGAGGCGATCAAGTTCCTCTACCGCCGCGGGGCGGAGCAGATCACCTGCGTGTGCCTCCTGGCCGCGCCCGAGGGCCTGGCCGCCCTCGAGGAGGAGCTGGGGGACTCGGAGGTCAACATCGTCCTGGCTGCGAGGGACGAACGGCTCGACGAGAACGCCTACATCGTCCCGGGCCTCGGGGACGCCGGGGACCGGCTCTACGGCGTGGTCGACTGACCGCATCCGCGAGAACCCGCGGATCAGGGGCGAAAAAGGCCCGTCGACGCGATCGGCGGGCCTTTTTCGTCCCGTTCAGCAAATGTTCACATGGTGAGACGAAATCGTGGTGGTCAGAGGTGTCTTGACAAGAGATGGCCAACCTGCCCTTGGTGCTGAGAAGGGCGAAAAACGTTCCAGATGTCTGATATTCCGGGGGAGGCGTGGCGCGCGGCGCCCCGGCGACCTGGTGAAGGGGGTTCATTTTGGCGGAGGATCTGGACAGTAGCCGTTCTAATCTCACATCGTGAGATAGCGTCGAGAATATTACTTGCGGGATCGGTAGGGCTGGTGGACGATGAGAGCAACGCCACTGTCAGGGATTTGCCAGCTTCGCGGGGACCCTCCCCGAACCACCACGGAGCCGGGGATCTGCGAGCTGGGAGTGGTGAGGCCGTTCCGAGGAGCGGATCGACTCAGGCGGACGGAACGTCGTCCGCCGCACGACGGAAAGACGAGGGGCACCAGATGCCAGGCACACCGGGATACGTGCACATCTCCCAGCGCAACCGCACGAGCGAGGCTCGTGCTGCCCGCGGTCCGGCTGCGGCCCCCGAGCGGGGGCAGGCGGCCCCCGCCGACTACCGCAGCCTCCGGAACACGCTCGGCCCCATGCCGGCCGCCCCGGGGGAGGCACCGCTCCCCACCCGCCTGCAGCGGGACGCCGCGCCGCGCCCGCAGGCCCAGGAGAACGAGGCGCGCGGCTTCGTGATCTACGTGGGCCTCAACGAGGAGACCGCCGCGGCCAGCGGCACCTCGCTGGTCAAGATGGTCCAGAGCATCCGGGCGTACGCCCAGCAGCTGGTCCCGCAGGCCGACTCCTACGCCGCCGTGGCCCTGGCCCCGGCCGACACCGCCGGCACCGACCTCGAGGTCGTCCGCAACGCGCTGGGCGACCCCACCTCGGGGGCCGTGCGGCCCACGGCGCCCGCCGTGCCGACGCCGGCGCCCGAGACGAATACCAGCCAGTCCACCGGGGTGCTCATCGACCTCTCCCGCCGGGAGGTCTTCCTCGACGGCGGTCTCCTGAACCTCACGTTCAAGGAGTTCGAGCTGCTGAACTACCTCGTGGAGAACGGCAGCCGGACCGTCGGACGCCACGAGCTCCTGCACAGCCTGTGGCGCGACTCCGAGGAGGTGCCCAACGAGCGGACCATCGACGTGCACATCCGGCGCCTGCGCTCCAAGCTCGGCCGGCTCGCGAACACCGTGCGCACCGTCCGGGGCCAGGGCTACCGCTTCTACGAGCACCCCGAGGTCGTCGTGTGGGCGGCCCCCGAGTACTCGATCTGATCCGTTCCCCGATCCGCCGCCCACCCGTGCAGGCCCCGGTTCCCTTGCGCGTCCCTCCCGCGACGCGGAGGTGCCGGGGCCGCTCCGTGCCCGGCGGGCGCGTGGCATCATGAACCGATGACCCGCCACGACCGGAAGAAGCTCGTCCTCATGCGCCACGCGGAGGCCGAGCACCCGTGGGGTGTGGCCGACCACGACCGCCCCCTGGACCGGAGCGGGGCCTCGGACGCCGCCGCCGCGGGACGCTGGCTGCTGGCCCACGGGCACGTGCCGGACATGATCCTGTGCTCGAGCGCCCTGCGCGCGCGCCAGACCTGCACGTGGGTGTGCAGCGAGCTCGGCGACCTCGCGCCGACCGCCCGGCTCGACGAGTCCCTCTACGCGGCCCAGGACCGCCGGATCATCGCGGTGCTCAACCACGTGCCCGAGACCGTGGAGTCCCTGCTGCTCATCGGCCACCTGCCCGGTCTGCGCGACGCAGCTCTCCGTCTGGCCACCCCGGACTCCGACTACGACGCCGTCATGGCCCTCGCCGACGGCTGCCCGACCTCGGGCGTGGCGGTCCTGGAGGTCCCGGGCTCCTGGGCCGGACTGGACGGCGCCGACGCCCGCCTGGTGGACTTCACGGTGCCGCGCCCGTCCGCGGGGGGAAGCTGACCGGCGGCCCGGCCGCCGGGCGCCCGCGCGGCGGCCGGAGCGAAAGGAGCCAAGGATGCGACAGATCGAATTCACCCCGTCGGGGGACCGCGTGGGCGTGATCGGGTTCGGGGCCATGGGCCTGAGCTGGGTCTACGACCGGCACGGGCTGACCGAGCGGCGCAAGCACGAGGTGCTCGGGCTCGCGGTGGACCTCGGCATGAACGTCGTGGACACCGCGGTGCTCTACGGCGGGGGAGCGAACGAGGAGCTCGTCGGCGCCGCCCTCGGCGGGCGCCGCGACGAGGTGTTCCTCTGCTCCAAGACCGGCTTGCGCGCCGCCTCCCTCGACCCGCCCCGGACGGAGCGCTGCGGGCACCCGGACGAGGTGCGCCGCTCGGTCGAGGACAGCCTCCGCCGGCTGCGCACCGACGTCGTGGACCTCTACTACCTGCACCGTGTGGACCCCGACGTGCCCCTCGAGGACACCTGGGGCGCGATGGGCGAGCTCGTGACCGCGGGCAAGGTGCGCCACCTGGGGCTCTCCGAGGTCAGCACGGAGCAGGCCGAGCGGGCGCACGCGATCCACCCGGTCGCGGCCGTCCAGTCGGAGTACTCCCTGTGGACCCGCAACCCCGACGGGTCGGGGCCCACCGCCGACGGGGACCCCTCCGGGGACGTCATCGGGTGGTGCGCCGAGCACGGGGCGGTGTTCGTCCCCTTCTCCCCGCTGGGCCGCGGCTACCTCTCCGGCGCCCTCGCGGGACGGGAGTTCTCCGACTCCGACTTCCGCTCGCGCAACCCCCGGTTCACGCCGGAGGCCATGGCCGCCAACGAGGACGCCGTGCTCGCGCCCCTCCGCGAGGTCGCCCGCCGGCACGGGACCTCCCCCGCGGCGGTCGCGATCGCCTGGACCACGGTGCGGGGCGAGCACGTGCTGCCGATCCCCGGCACCACCGACCCCGGCCACCTGCGGGAGGACGCGGCGGCCGCGGAGCTGCGCCTGACGGCCGGGGACCTCGACCTGCTGGACGGCGTCGTCGCCGTCGGCGACCGGTACTGAGCGGCGCGGGCCGTGCGTGCGGTCGTCTGCGGGGCGGGCATCGCGGGACTGGCCCTGGCCGGGTGCCTGGGCCGGCAGGGCTGGGACGTCGTCGTCCTGGAGCGGGCGCCGCGCCCGCGGGAGCAGGGCTACATGATGGACTACTTCGGGCCCGGCTGGGACGCCGCCGAGGCGATGGGCGTGCTGCCCGCGGTGCTGGAGCTCGGCTACACGGTGGAGCGGCTCACCTACGTGGACGACCGCGGCCGCGACCGGGCCGGGCTGCCGTTCGCCCGCTTCGCCCGCGCCCTCGACGGGCACCTCGTCAGCGTGATGCGCCCCGACCTCGAACGGGTGCTGCGCGAGCACGCCCGGGGCGTCGCGGAGATCCGCTTCGGGCGGGGCGTCGTCGGGGTCCGGCAGCGCCCCGGCGGGGCGGGCGCGGTGCTCGACGACGGCACGGTGCTCGACGCGGACCTGGTCGTCGGTGCCGACGGGGTGCACTCGGCCGTGCGGCGTTCCGCGTTCGGGCCCGAGGAGCGCTTCCGCCGCTGGCTGGGCCTGCACACGGCGGCGTACGTGTTCGAGGACCCGGAGGCCCGCCGGCAGGTCGGCAACCGCTTCTGCCTCACGGACAGCATCGACCGGGCCATGGGCTTCTACGGGCTGCGCGACGGGCGCGTGGCCGCCTTCGCCGTGCACCGGGTCCCCGGCCCGTCCCTGCCGGCCGATCCGCGCGAGGCCCTGCGCGACGTCCACGGCTCGCTCGGCTGGATCGTGCCCCGCGCCCTGGCGGCCTGCCCCGGCGCGGACCGGCTCTACTACGACCAGGTGGCGCAGATCGAGGTGCCGCGGTGGAGCAGCGGCCGGGTCGTGCTGCTCGGGGACTCGGGCCAGGCGGTGTCCCTGCTCGGCGGCCAGGGCGCCTCGCTGGGGGTCGCCGGGGCGTGGCTGCTCGCCGAACGGCTCGCCCGCGCGGCATCGGTCGAGGAGGCGCTGGCGGACTGGGAGCGGGTCTGGCGGCCGGTCGTGGCCGAGAAGCAGCGTGTCGCCCGCAGCGGGGCGCAGTGGTTCCTGCCGTCCTCCCGGACGCGCCGGCAGGCGCGGCGCCTGGCGCTGCGCCTGGCCGCCCTGCCCGGGCTCGACTCCGTGGTGACCCGCGGTCTCGTGGGCCGGGCCGGGGGCGACATCCACGCCCTCGCCGCGGCCCCGGCCTGACCCGTCCGCGGCCCGTGCCCGGCGCGGCCGGGCACGAAAAAGCCCCTCACCGGCGTTTCCGCTGGTGAGGGGCTCCTCGGTGGGGTGCGCCCGAAGGGATTCGAACCCCCAACCTTCTGATCCGTAGTCAGATGCTCTATCCGTTGAGCTACAGGCGCATCGGCGTCCCGGCGTCACCGCCGTTCAAGCCGGACACAACTCTACATGTGGCCCCCGGCTGCGCAAAATCCGCCGGCGCCCCGCTCGACACCCGGAGCGAGGGGCCGCGGCGCGCGTAACCCTGCTGGGGCGGGGCGGCGCCGGGACGATAGGATGGGGCCACATCACAGTAGAGACCGGCCGCCCACCTCCACGCCGCTCACTGTGGGCCCGATGACACCGGGTCGAGTGTTCGACGACGAGCACCACCACGAGAGCCCCGGGCGGTCGGCGGACGGCCTCAACGAGGAGACATGTCAATGGCTGACAACCCCACTGCAACGACGGAGACCACCGGGCTGAACGAGGCTGTGAAGGGCGCCCTGGACAACGCGCCCACCACCCATGCGCACCTCCTCTCGTGGGTCCGGGAGATGGCGGAGCTGACCCAGCCGGACCGCATCCACTGGGTCGACGGCTCGGAGTCCGAGTGGAAGCGGCTCACCGACGAGCTCGTGGACGCCGGCACCTTCGTCCGCCTGGACGAGGACAAGTTCCCCAACTCCTTCGCCGCGTTCTCCGACCCGGACGACGTCGCCCGCGTCGAGGAGCGGACCTTCATCTGCACCAAGACCGAGAAGGGCGCGGGCCCCACCAACAACTGGGAGGACCCGGAGGTGATGAGGGGAAGCCTGCGCAAGAAGTTCCGCGGCGCCATGCGCGGGCGCACAATGTACGTCATCCCCTTCGTCATGGGCCACCTGGAGGCCTCCCGGCCGAGCTACGGCGTGGAGATCACCGACTCCGCCTACGTGGTGTGCTCCATGCGCATCATGGCGACCATCGGCACCCCCGTGCTGGAGAAGATGACCGAGAGCAACGCCTTCTTCGTCGAGTGCCTGCACTCCCTGGGCGCCCCGCTGGCCCCGGGCGAGGAGGACGTGCCCTGGCCCTGCAACCCGGCCAAGTACATCGTCCACTTCCCCGAGGACCGGGCCATCTGGTCCTTCGGCTCCGGCTACGGGGGCAACGCGCTGCTCGGCAAGAAGTGCTACGCCCTGCGCATCGCCTCCGCCATCGCCCACGACGAGGGCTGGCTGGCCGAGCACATGCTCATCCTCAAGGTCACGAACCCCGAGGGCAGGAGCCGGTTCATCTCCGCGGCCTTCCCCTCGGCCTGCGGCAAGACCAACTTCGCGATGCTCGAGCCCACCCTCGACGGATGGAAGGCCGAGATGGTCGGCGACGACATCTCCTGGATCCGCTTCGGCAAGGACGGGCAGGCCCGGGTGACCAATCCGGAGGCCGGTCTGTTCGGCGTGGCTCCGGGCACGGGGTGGCCCACCAACCCCAACGCCATGCGCGCCATCGCCCGGGGCAACACGATCTTCACCAACGTGGCGCTCACCGACGACGGCGGCGTCTGGTGGGAAGGCATGACGGACGAGACGCCTGAGCACCTGACCGACTGGAAGGGCCGCGACTGGACCCCGGAGAGCGGCCGTCCGGCCGCGCACCCCAACTCGCGCTTCTGCACCCCCATCAAGCAGGCCGACATCCTCGCCCCCGAGTACGACGACCCCGAGGGCGTGCCGCTGTCGGCGATCGTCTTCGGCGGCCGCCGCAAGACCACCGTCCCGCTCGTCTCGCAGTCCTTCGGCTGGGAGCACGGCGTCTTCCAGGGCGCCACGCTGTCCTCGGAGACCACGGCCGCCGCGAAGGGCGCCGTCGGCGTCGTCCGGCGCGATCCCATGGCCATGCTCCCGTTCATCGGCTACAACGCCAACGACTACCTCGAGCACTGGGTCGAGGTCGGCGAGCGGATCGGCGAGGACGAGATGCCGAAGGTCTTCTACGTCAACTGGTTCCGCCGCACCCCGAGCGGGGGCTTCGCCTGGCCGGGCTTCGGTGAGAACTCCCGCGTGGTCAAGTGGATCTTCGACCGGCTCGAGGGCACGGCCGGTGGCCGGGAGACCCCGATCGGCACCGTGCCCACCAAGGAGGACCTCGACCTCACGGGTCTGGACGTCTCCGACGACGAGCTCGAGGCCGCCCTCAAGGTCGACGTCGAGGAGTGGAAGGCCGAGCTGCCCAGCATCGACGAGTGGTTCCACCGGCTCGGCCACGTGCCCGAGCCCATCCTCGAGCAGCGCGCCGGCCTGGAGGACCGCCTGAACCAGGCGTGATCCCCCGCCCGGGGCGCCGCGTCCCGGGCCCGGACACGGACGAGGGGCCTCCCGGCAGGAGGCCCCTCGTCCGTGTCCGGGGGTCACGTGGGACAATGGGGGTGCTCCCGCGGTCGGCCGGGACGCGCGAGGTCTGGGAAGGAGCCGCCATGAGCGAGTGGAGGACCCGGCCGTGCGGCTGACCGCCTTCTCGGACATCGCCCTGCGCGTCCTGCTGCTGACGGGCGCCGTTCCCGAGGGGGAGAAGCTCACCACGCGCGCCATCGCCGAGGGCGTGGGCGCCCCCTACCACCACGTGACCAAGACCGTGGGCCGGTTGAGCGGGCTGGGTCTGCTCGCCTCGAGCCGCGGCCGCACCGGTGGGGTGTCGATCACCCCCGCCGGCCTGGACGCCACCGTCGGATCGCTCCTGCGCGAGCTGGAGGCCGGCTCCGCGATGGTCGAGTGCGAGTCGGCCGGCGGGAACTGCCCCCTGGACCACGGCTGCCGGCTGCGCCGCGCCCTCGCGGACGCGCGGGAGGCCTTCTACGGCGCGCTCGACGACGTGCGCGTGCGGGACCTGGTGAGCGAGCGGCAGGTCGGCCCGGTGCTGGTGTCCATCGGGCTGCGCCCGCCCGAGCCGCCGGGAGGCGGTGCGCCGGCCGGGGCGCCGATGAGGTAATACAGCATCTGAGATGCTAGTTTGGGGAGGTCATCCACCGGCTCCCCAGGAGGCAACAGTGCTGTCCGACCAGTCCCGTCCCGTCATCGAGCAGACCATCGGCGTCGTCGCCGAGCGCATCCCGTTCATCACCCCCGAGTTCTACCGGTCCATGTTCGAGGCGCGCCCCGATCTGCTGGACGGCATGTTCAGCCGCTCCAACCAGAAGAACGGGACCCAGGCGCAGGCCCTCGCGGGCTCCATCGCGATGTTCGCCTCCTGGCTGCTGACCCACCCCGAGGGCTACCCGGACGAGCTCCTCTCCCGCGTGGCGCACAAGCACGCGTCCCTGGGCGTGCTGCCCGAGCACTACCCGATCGTCCACGAGCACCTGTTCGGCGCCATCGCCCGGGACCTCGGCGACGCCGCGACGCCCGAGGTCGTGGCCGCCTGGGACGAGGTGTACTGGCTGATGGCCGACGCCCTGATCAAGATCGAGGAGGGCCTCTACGCGGGCCAGGCCAACACCGTGGTGTTCGCCCCGTACCGGGTCGCGGCCAAGGAGCGGACCGGGACCACCACCACGGCGATCACCCTCGAGCCCGCCGACGACACCCCGATGACCCCCGCGGTGCCCGGCCAGTACGTGACCGTCGAGGTCCGGATGCCCGACGGCGTGGAGCAGCCGCGGCAGTTCACGCTGGTGCCGGGGCCCGAGGGGACCCGCCGCATCGCGGTCCGCCTCGACGAGCGCGGCGAGGTCACCCCGGTGCTCTCCCACGACGTGCAGGTGGGCGACGTCCTGCGGGTCTCCAACCCCTACGGCGACGTGGTCCTCCCGGACGGGGACGGACCCCTCGTGCTGGCCTCCGCCGGCATCGGTGTGACCCCCATGCTCGCGTTCCTGGACCGGCTCGTCCGCCAGGAGTCGCAGCGGCAGGTCCTCGTCCTGCACGCCGACCGCTCGACCGCGACCTGGCCGCTGCGCGAGCTGCACGAGCTGCTGGTCGCCGAGCTGCCCTCCGCCCGCCTGGAGACCTGGATGGAGACCCCGGGGGAGGGCGACCACGACGGGTTCATGGACCTCGACGCCGTGCGGGTCCCGGCCGACGCCCAGGTGGTGCTGTGCGGCCCGCTGCCCTTCATGAAGGCCGTCCGCTCCGCCGTGATCGCCCAGGGCGTCCCGGGCCGCAACGTGGCCTACGAGATCCTGGGCCCCGACCAGTGGATGCTCCACGACGAGGCGCGCGAGACCGCCGCGGTCTGAGGCACCCGCAGCGCACGGAGCCCCGCCGGACGAGCTGTCCGGCGGGGCTCCGTGCGTCCCGGGGGCGTCAGGCGCGCACGAGCTCCAGCACCCGGTCCCGGACCCGCTCCATCGTCTCCCGGTCCTTCGCCTCGACGTTGAGACGCAGGAACGGCTCGGTGTTGGAGGGCCGCAGGTTGAACCACCAGCCCTCGTCCGGGCGGCTGAGCGTGGTGCCGTCCAGCTCCTCCACGGTCACGTCCCGGCCGGCCAGGGCGTCGACGACCCGCCGGACGGCCCCGGCCTTGTCCTCGACCGTGGAGTTGATCTCCCCGGACGCGGCGTACGGATCGTACTGGTGCATCAGCTCGCTCAGCGGCCGGTCCTGCTCGCCCAGGGCGGCCAGCAGGTGCATCGCGGCGAGCATACCGGTGTCCGCGTTGAAGAAGTCCTTGAAGTAGTAGTGGGCGGAGTGCTCGCCGCCGAACACGGCGCCCTCCTCGGCCATGACGGCCTTGATGAACGAGTGGCCCACCCGGGTGCGCACGGGACGGCCGCCGCGGGCCGTGACCAGCTCGGGGACGGCGCGCGACGTGATGAGGTTGTGGATGATCACCGGCTGCTCGACGCCCTCCGCCCGGGCGCGGTCAATCTCGCGCTCGGCGACCAGCGCGGTGACGGCGGACGGCGACACGGCGCCGCCCTGCTCGTCGACCACGAAGCAGCGGTCGGCGTCGCCGTCGAACGCGATGCCCAGGTCCGCGCCGTGCTCGCGCACGGCCCGCTGGAGGTCCACCAGGTTCTCGGGTTCGAGCGGATTGGCGGGGTGGTTGGGGAAAGTGCCGTCCAGCTCGAAGTACAGGGGCACGACCTCCAGCGGCAGCGGCGCCAGCACGGCGTCGCCCAGCACGGCCGGTGTGGTCAGCCCGGCCATCCCGTTGCCGGCGTCGACCACCACCTTGAGCGGGCGGGTCCCGGAGAGGTCCACGAGGGAGCGCAGGTACTCCGCGTAGCCGGCCAGGACGTCCCGCTCGGTGACCGTGCCGGGGATGGCGGCCTCCGGGGCCGCGCCCTCGTCGAGATAGCGCTGGGCGAGGTCACGGATGTCGTAGAGCCCCGACTCCGAGGAGACCGGGACGGCCCCGGCCTTCGACATCTTCATGCCGTTGTACTCGGCGGGGTTGTGACTCGCCGTGAAGGTCACCCCGGCGGCGTCGAACGTCCCGGACGCGAAGTACAGCTCGTCGGTGGAGATCAGCCCGATCTTCACCACGTCCGCGCCGCGGCGGACGGCGCCCTCGGCGAAGGCGTCCACGAACTCCGGGGAGGAGGGGCGCATGTCCCCGCCCACGAGGACCGTCAGGCCGGCGAGGCCCAGGACGTCCACGAACGCGGCGCCGGTGGCCCGGACCGTCTCCGCGGTGATGGACTCGCCCACGATGCCGCGGACGTCGTAGGCCTTGAACGAAGCTGAGAGATCGATAGTCACAAGGGGTGATCTTAGGCCACGGCCGCTCCCGGGCGCCGCCGGGCGCGGGCGGTCCTGTGATTGGATGACGACCATGGTCGAGATCCTCCGCATGCGCAACCCCGTCCAGCACTATGCGTGGGGCTCCCGCGAGGTGCTGGCCCGCCTCCAGGGCCGGCCCGTGCCGAGCCCCGAGCCCGAGGCCGAGCTGTGGGTCGGCGGGCACCCCGCCGCGCCGTCCCTGGTCGTGCGGGACGGCCGGGACGAGCCGCTGGAGGGCCTGCCGTTCCTGCTCAAGATCCTGGCCATCGACGCCCCGCTGTCCCTCCAGGTCCACCCCTCGACGGAGCAGGCCGAGGAGGGCTTCGAGCGCGAGCAGCGGGCGGGGATCCCGCTCGACGACCCGCGGCGCAACTACAAGGACCGCTCCGCCAAGCCCGAGACCGTGGTGGCGCTCACCGGCGTGGAGCTGCTCACGGGGGTGCAGCCGGCGGAGCGGCTGCGCGCCACGGCCGAGCGGCTGGGACTGGACTGGCTGCGCGAGGTCGCCGACGGCGGGCGCCCCGTCCTGCCGTCCGTGCTGACCATGGACGACGACGCCGCCGGGGCCGCCGTGGCGGCGACCGTCGCCGCGGCCCGCGACGCGGGCCCGGAGGACCCCGTGGCCGCCCTGGTCCGCTACGTGCACGACCGGCACCCGGACGACCGCGGGCTGCTGGTCGCGGTGTGCATGCACCACGTCCGCCTCGCCCCCGGGCAGTCCCTGCACACCCCGGCCGGGCAGCTCCACGCGTACCTGTCCGGGACGGCGATCGAGGTGATGAGCTCGTCCGACAACGTCCTGCGCGCCGGTCTGACGGGCAAGCACGTGGACGTGGCCGAGCTGCTCGCCGTGCTGGCCGACGAGCAGGCGGCACCGGAGGTCGTCGAGCCCGCCGCCGACGAGCACGGCCGCCGCGTCTACCCGCTGTGGGACGAGCGGTTGTCGCTGAGCGCCCACGAGCTCGTGCCGGGACGGGCTGTCCCGGTCGAGCTGCGGGGCACCACGGTCCTGCTGAGCACGGGGGACCGGGTGCTGGTGCGTGCCGCGGACCGGGAGTGGGAGCTGGGCGGCGGGGAGTCGCTGCTGCACCGGGGCGGCGCCGGCACCGTCGAGCTGTCCGGTGACGCCCGGGTGTTCATGGTCTCCTGCCGCTGAGCCGCGCCCGGGGCGGCGGGCGCCGGCCAGCAGGCCGGCGATCTCCTCCACGTGCTCGGGGGCACGGCCCGTCGATGTTTTCTATCCCCTCGTTTCTATCCCCTCATCGACGGCGACGATGCCAGGCCTCGGGATGCAGGGGCGCGGACGGGTCCGGGGAGACGGACTCCCGCAGCGTGTCCACGATCAGCTGGGCGAACCAGCGCTGCGCGGGGCGCTGGTGGTCGGCCTCGCGGGTGTAGACGGCCAGCTGCAGGGCCGGCATCTCCACGGGGTGCGGGAAGACGCGGATCCCGGCGGCCTCCACGAGCGTCTCGGCGAGGAACCGCGGCAGCACCGCGAGGCAGTCGGTGCGCTCCACGACGGACACCAGGCCCGTGAAGTGGGACAGCCGCAGGGCCGTGCTGCCCGGGGCGCCCGCCCGTTCCGCCGCGACCTCGGCGAGCTCGTGGCCCATCGACGGGGCGAGCCGGATCCGCGGCTCCTGCGCGAACTGCTCGAGCGTCAGCCGTTCCCGGACGCGCGGATGGCCGCGGGCGGCGATCACCACGTACTCGTCCGTGCCGATGACCGTCCGGACGATGCCGGGTCCGCCGATGTAGGGGGCGCAGATCGCGGCGTCCACCTGATTGCGCAGCAGGTCCTCCGGAACGTGCTCCACGTCCAGGGGGAGCACGGTCAGCTCCACGCCGGGCGCCTGCTCCCGCAGCGCCGTCATCACGGACGGCAGGAACGCCAGCTCGCCGAGGTCGGTCAGGGCCAGCGTGAAGCGCTCGCGTGCGGTCCCCGGGTCGAACAGGCCGCCGGAGGAGACGGCCGCGGTCACCTGGGCGATCCCCGCCTTGACCTGGGGGAAGATGCTCTCCGCGAACGGGGTGGGGCTCAGGCCGCGTCCCTCGCGGACGAAGAGCTGGTCGTTGCACTGCCGGCGCAGGTTCTTCAGGGCGTGGCTCACCGTCGGCTGGGTGAGGTGCAGCTCGGCGGCGGCCCCCGTGACGCTGCCCTGCTCGTAGACCGTGCAGAACACGCGCATCAGGTTCAGGTCCAGCTCCACGGGGGCACTCCTCGATCAGCGACTCATAGAGGACATGTATCGGTCCATCGACAACATGCACTGGTTTGTGAATGCTACGCCACTAGAGTGATCCCTATCACAGCCCCGGCTGGCCGGTCGCACAGTGTGGTGCGGACGACGGGCCCGGCACCGACCAGGGAGCTCCACGACCGAGTTCCAGCACCGAACACCATTACCGAACACCACAGGGAGGCATGATGCGGCGTCCGCTCATGAGCTTGGGAGCAGCAGGGTCCGTACTGGCGCTGGCCGCGTGCGGCGGCGACGGCGGCGGCGCCGAGGGGGAGATGCAGGACGTCACCGTCGGCGTCATCCCCATCGTCGACACGGCCGCCATCTGGCTGGGCAAGGAGCAGGGCTTCTTCGAGGAGGAGGGGATCAACCTCGACATCCAGACCACCACCGGCGGGGCCGCCGCCGTGCCGGGCGTGGTCAGCGGGGACTTCGACTTCGCCTTCGGCAACACCCTCTCCGTGATGGTCGCCCAGGACGAGGGGCTGGACATCCGTTTCGTCACCAACGGCACCACGACCTCCGGCGACACCGAGCGCGACTTCAGCGCCGTCGTCGTGCCCGCCGACTCGGACATCCAGGGCCCCGAGGACCTGGCCGGCAAGACCGTGTCGGTGAACAACCTCAACAACATCGGTGACACGACCATCCGCCACGTCGTGGAGCAGGCCGGCGGCGACCCCGACTCCATCGAGTTCGTGGAGGTCGGCTTCCCGGACGCCCCGGCGGCCCTCGACCGCGGCCAGGTGGACGCGGCATGGATCCTCGACCCGTTCCTCACCCAGGTCCTCGACGAGGGCGCCCGCGCGGTGTCCTACAACTTCGTGGAGTTCGACCCGGAGCTCGACATCGCCGGCTACTTCACGACCGCGCAGAAGATCGAGGAGGACCCGGAGCTCGTCGAGAGCTTCCAGAACGCCATGAACAAGTCCCTCGAGTACGCGAACGAGAACCCGGACGAGGTCCGCGACATCGTCGGGACCTATACGGAGATCAGCGACGAGCTGCGCGAGAAGATGGCCCTGCCCCGCTACCGGACCGAGTTCGACCGGGAGTCCTTCCAGAAGCTGGGCAGCGCGGCCGTGGAGTACGGCTCGCTGGAGAACGAGCCCGACCTGGACACGCTCCTGCCGTAGCGCGGGAGCTCCGATCGACAGGAGGAGGGACCACCACATGGCACGATCCCGCGCCGGCCGGTCCTGGGGGCCCGGCGTCCTCGGTGTGCTGGGAATCCTCGGATTCCTGCTCACCTGGGAGCTGCTGCCCCTGACCGGCATCGTCAACCCCCGGTACCTGCCCCCGGCCAGCGAGGTCCTGCTGGAGCTCGGGGAGCAGCTCGGCTCGGCGGGATTCTGGCTGGCGGTCTGGCAGACCGTCCGGGCCTGGTTCCTCGGGCTGCTGATCGCCGCTGTCGCCGCGATAGTGCTGGGGCTGGTCATCGGCAGCAGCACGTTCCTGCGCCGGGCGACCCACAGCACCATCGAGTTCCTCCGGCCCATCCCGTCGGTCGCGCTCATCCCGCTGGCCGTGCTGCTGTTCGGGGTGCAGCTGGAGTCCACCCTGCTGCTGGTGGTGTACGCGTCCTTCTGGCAGATCCTCATCCAGGTGCTCTACGGGGTCGGGGACGTGGACACCGTGGCGCAGGACACGGCCAAGAGCTACGGTCTCGGACCGGTGGCCCGCGTCCGGTACGTCACGTGGCCCACGTCCCTGCCCTACGTGATCACCGGGCTGCGGCTCGGGGCGGCCGTGGCCCTCATCCTGGCGGTGACCGCCCAGCTCGTGATCGGCACGCCCGGGCTGGGCCGGGAGATCTCGCTGGCCCAGTCCGGCGGCGCCGTCACGGCCATGTACGCGTTCATCGTCACGGCCGGGCTGCTGGGCGTGCTCATCAACCTGGCGATGCGGGCCCTGGAGCGCCGGGCGCTGTCCTGGCACTCGTCCGTCCGCGGAGAGGTGGCGGTGTGAGACTCGTCAAGACCCTGGGCTACGCCCTCGCGCTGCCCGTCCTGCTGATCCTCCTGTGGTGGGTCTACACCCTGGTGGAGACCAGCTTCTACGTCCCGGAGCCGGGCGAGTTCGCCACGACGTTCGTGGACGTCTGGTTCGGGGAGCGGTTCTTCGACGACGTGCTGCCGAGCATCGGCCGGCTCCTGGTGGGGCTGGCGCTGTCCATCCTGCTCGGCGTCGTCGCCGGACTCGTGATCGGCTCGGTGCGCTGGCTGCGGAACCTGCTGGAGCCCGTGCTCGAGTTCTTCCGGGCGATCCCGCCGCCGGTGCTGGTGCCCGTGCTGATGCTGCTCATCGGTGTCAACGACCAGATGAAGGTCGTGGTGATCGTGCTCGGGTCCGTGTGGCCCGTGCTGCTGAACACCATCGAGGGCGTGCGCTCGGTCGACTCCGTCATGAACGAGACGGCGCGCTCGTACGGGATCCACGGGTGGTCGAGGATCGTCCACCTGGTGATCCCCGCCGCCAGCCCGCAGATGATGGCCGGCATCCGCCAGGCCCTGTCGATCGGGCTGATCCTGATGGTGATCTCGGAGATGTTCGCCTCGTCCTCGGGGCTCGGTTTCACCATCGTGCAGTTCCAGCGATCGTTCGCCATCCCCGAGATGTGGAGCGGCATCGCCGTCCTGGGTCTCATCGGAGTGGTGCTGGCGTTCGTCTTCCAACGTGTTGAACGCAAGGTCCTCGCCTGGTACCGGGGCCTGAAAGAGGTGGAGAATGCAGGCTGAATCGGGAAGCTCGGCAGTGGACGGCGGCGCGACCGCCCCCCGGACCGGCACGGACGGGACCGCCGCGGGGGTCTCGGACGACGGCGCCGGGCGCACCGGCGGGAAGGACGTGCTGCTGTCCGTGCGCGGGCTGCAGAAGATCTACCAGAGCGACCACGGCGACGTGGAGGCCGTCCGCAACCTCACGTTCGACCTCAACCGCGGTGAGCTGGCGTGCCTCGTGGGGCCCTCGGGATCCGGCAAGACCACGCTGCTCAAGTGCATCTCCGGGCTCATGGCGCCGACCTCCGGCGAGGTGCTGCTGGGCGGGGAACAGGTGACCGGCCCGCCCAAGGACATGGCCGTGGTCTTCCAGGAGTACGGGCGCAGCCTCTTCCCCTGGATGACGGTCCGCGAGAACGTGGAGCTGCCCCTCAAGAACGCCAAGCTGGCCCGGGACGAGCGGAACCGGCTCGTGGAGGAGGCGATCGCCGCGGTCGACCTGCGCGGGGCGGACAAGAAGTACCCGTGGCAGCTCTCGGGCGGCATGCAGCAGCGCGTGGCGATCGCCCGGGCGGTCGCCTACCAGCCGAAGATCCTGCTCATGGACGAGCCGTTCGCCGCGGTGGACGCCCAGACCCGCGCCGACCTCGAGGACCTCATCCGGGACGTGTGGCACCGGATGGGCGTGACCGTGCTGTTCGTGACCCACGACATCGACGAGTCCGTCTACCTCGGCGAGCGCGTCATCATCCTCTCGAGCTCGCCGACCGTGGTCCAGGAGGACCTCCCGATCGACCTGCCCGACGACCGGGACCAGCTCACCACCCGCGGCCTGCCGCGGTTCACCGAGCTGCGCGGCCACGTCTACGAGGAGATCCAGCGCGCCAAGCGGGAGGCCGGCACGAGGGCCTGAACCGCACCGGCGCCTCCACCCGGGCCCGTGCCCGGTGGAGGCGCCGGTGCGCCCACTACACTGGGCCCACCGGCTCCGGAGCGCCCGGGGCCTGTTCCCCCACGGGAGGCACGCCATGAGCACCACCCCGTCCGAGGGTCTGCGCGGCACCACCGCGCCGTGCCCGCGCTGCGGCGCGACCGGGTTCGAGCTGGTCTACGTGCAGATCATGCCGGACGACTGGGACCAGGCGCGCGACGTCGAGCTGGCCTCCCCGTCGATGATGCTGCCCGACGGGCGCGCTCCCGAGTTCTCCTGCCAGAACAGGCAGTGCCGCCACCTCTGGTGAGACCCGGCGGTCCCGGGAGGTGGGCGCTGCGGGACCCTCGCCCGTCCAGGCGGACACCGGGTCCTGCCCCGGCGCCCGTCTCCGGGCCCGGCCCCCAGCGGCGGGTCAGCCAGGGGACCACCCGCCCGGGCCGGTGGAGTACCCGTGGTCGGTCGCGTAGGCACCGAGCACCTCCTCCGTGCTCTCGCCCGAGCCGTGGAACTCCGTGCGCAGGTGCTGGCCGATGTCGGACACGGCTGAGGAGAGCATCCGGCCGCTGAGCCGGACCTCCTCGGCGGGCGCCTCCTCGGCGCGGGCAGCGATCTCCATGGCGTAGGGCAGGAAGACGGCCAGCGCCGCGTCCTCCTTGACCTCGCGGAAGTAGTAGGACTCCGCGTTCTGCACGAGCGCCACGTGCACGTCGACGATCTCCGCGGTGAGCTGGTCCACGGTCCGGCTCGCGCCGCCGCGGTCCAGGTGCGCGACCCGTTCCGCGTAGCCGACGGACTGCAGGGCGCGCAGCCGGACCGCGAGGGCACGTCGCCGGGCGAGGGCGGGATAGATCTGGGTGACCCAGGACAGCGTCGCGGTCAGCAGCGCGAATCCGATCAGGGCCTCGACGGGCGAGACGAAGCGCAACCACGCCCCGGTGGGCACGACGTCCCCGAATCCGAGCGTGCCCAGGGTCACGAGCGAGATGTAGAGCGCCTCGGCGAAGTCGTCGTAGTCCCCGGGGTTCATGCCCTCGACGTAGTAGAAGCCCTCCGGCACGTAGGGGTAGTACACCAGGGCCCACCCGAGCGCCTGGAGCATGCCCCACAGCACGATGACGATCACCACGCCGAGCGGTCCCGCGAGGGAGCCCCAGCGGTGGTTCGTGCTGCGGGAGAGCCGCCACACCAGCCGCAGCACCCAGAAGCTGATCGTGCCGCGGCCGCTGGGGTGGAGCAGCCCGCGGAACACGTCGTAGAGCCCGAAGCCCACGAGGCCGAGACCGAGCAGGGTGAACACCTCGTCCATGGATCTCCTCCCCCGAAGCGCGGCCGGACCTCGCGGCCGGCTCGTCGGTCGCCCCAGGATACCGGCGTGGGGCCGGTGCCCCTCCCGGGCCCCGCCCGCAGCGGACCGGTAGCGTGGTCGCCATGGACTCCAGCACCCTCGTGAACATCCTCCTGGTCCTGCTGTTCGTGGCGGTCGGAGGGGTCTTCGCGGGCACCGAGATGGCCATCGTGAGCCTGCGGGAGAGCCAGGTCCGGAGGATCGAGCGCTCGGGGCGGAAGGGCGCCCGGACCGCCGCCCTCGTCCGGGACCCCAATCTCTTCCTCTCGGCGGTGCAGATCGGTGTGACGGTGGCCGGGTTCTTCTCCTCGGCCTACGGTGCCTCCACGCTCGCCCCGGACGTGGCCCCGCTGCTGGAGCGGGCCGGGCTGTCCACCGCCGCCGCGGAGACCACGGCGCTGATCGGCATGACCCTGGTCATCGCCTACCTCTCGCTCGTCCTCGGGGAGCTCGTGCCCAAGCGGCTGGCCATGCAGCGCTCGGTGGGGTTCACGAAGGTCCTGGCCCCTCCGCTCAACCTGTTCGCCAAGCTGATGCGTCCCGTCATCTGGCTGCTGTCGGTGTCCACGAACCTCGTGGTGCGGCTCGTGGGCGGGGACCCGCACGCCGCCGCCGAGGAGGTCTCGGCGGAGGAGATCCGCGAGATGGTCGTGGACACCCGGGGCATCGGCCCGGTGTCCCGGTCGATTCTCACGGACGTCTTCGAGGCGGGCGAGCGCCGTCTGGCCGAGGTCATGCGTCCCCGCCCCGACGTCCACTTCCTGGACGGCACCCTGCCCGTCACGGAGGCGTACCGCACGGCGCTGACCCTGCCGCACTCCCGCTACCCCGTGCTCGGCACGGGCGTGGACGACGTCCTGGGCTTCGTGCACATCCGCGACCTCGTGCTCGCGGACGAGGACGGGGACGGGGTCATCGAGGCCCCGCCCCGGACCCTGCGGGACGTGGTGCGGCCCATCCCCTTCCTGCCGGAGACCAACCACGTGCTGCGCACCCTGCAGGCCATGCGCAAGGGCGGGCACCACATCGCGCTGGTGGTCGACGAGTACGGCGGGACGGCGGGCATCGTGACCCTCGAGGACCTGGTGGAGGAGCTCGTGGGCGAGATCTACGACGAGTTCGACGCCGGGATCCGGGAGCACGAGGACACGGTGCTGCGCCGGGGCGGGGCCGTGCTCGTGGACGGCGGGCTGATCATCCAGGAGGTCCCGGCGGAGGCCGGGCTCGTCATCCCCGAGGGCCACTACGAGACCGTGGGCGGGTTCCTGATGGACCGGCTGGGGCGGGTGGCGCGCCCGGGCGACGTCGTCGTCGTGGACGACCACCGGCTCGAGGTCCTGGCCGTGGACCGCAGCCGGGTGGAGCGGGTGCGGATCACCCGGGCACCGCAGGACGACGCGGCGGGGGGCGAGCGGCCCGACTCCTGACCGGGCCCGCCGCAGGCGCTCACCTGGGTCGTGGTCAGGCCCGCCGTGCCGGCGGGCGGGTCAGCGCTGCCCCTTCCGGGGGACGGCCGCGAGGTGCTCGGGCCGCACGGGCACGGCGTGCTGCTGCTGGTCGGGGTGCGTGCGCAGCCACTTCTTGATGTAGGGGCACACCGGGACCACGGGCAGTCCGGCCGCGATGGTGTCGTCCAGGGCCTCCCGGGCCAGTCTCGAGGCCGGACCCTGGCCGCCGTAGGCGTCGTCGACGCTGGTGTGGTAGAAGATCCGCTGCGGCCCGTCGGCGCCCTCGAAGGGCACCCAGTGGGCGGAGCCGATGACGGTCTCCCCGTCGAGGAGCTCGTAGCGGTGCCGGTCGGGGTTGTTCCGGACCGTGATGGCGGAGGTGTTCATGGTGGTCTCCGGGGGACGGGCTCAGCCGCGGGGCCGCAGCTGGACGGTGGGCAGCGGCGGGGCCGGCAGCGGTGCCGGCTGCCCGTCGGGGTAGGGCCCGAAGCGCGGGTACGGGGCGCCGTCGGCGTAGGTCCCGGCCGCCGGGGCGGGGGCAGGCTCGGCGTCGATCTCCGCCTGCCAGGCGGCGCGGTAGGCGACGACCTCCTCGTGGCTGCGGCCCACGAAGTTCCACCACATCACGATCTGCTCGCCCAGCGGCTCCCCGCCGATGAGCAGCAGCCGGACCGGGCTCAGGCCGGCCTCCAGCACCACCGCCCCCTGCCCGACCGGGAGGTAGGCGAGGTGGTCCACCGGCACGGGCGCGCCGTCGAGCGTGAGGTCCCCGGAGTCGAGCAGCACGCCGTGCTCGAGGGCCGGGTCGAGCTCCAGCTCCAGCCGGGCCCCGGGGCGCAGGGTGGCCTCGGCGGCGAGCAGCGGCGGGGTGAAGGTGTCCACCGGGGACGTGGCCCCGGCCAGGGAGCCCAGGAAGACGCGCAGCTCCGTGCCCTCGCCGGCCACCGGCTCGGGGGTGTGGTGCTCGAAGGCCGGGGCCATGTGGCGGGTCGCCTCCGGCAGGGCGTACCACAGCTGGACCCCGTGCAGGAGCGTGGTGCCGGGGGTGGAGAACTCCTGGTGGGAGATCCCGCGCCCGGCGATCATCAGGTTGACCTCACCGGGCCGGACGACGGCGTCGTAGCCCGCCGAGTCCCGGTGGGCGATCCCGCCCGTGAACAGCAGGCTCACGGTGGCCAGCCCCGTGTGCGGGTGCCGGGCCACGGTCATGCCGCCGGACTCCGAGACCAGGTCGGGGCCGTAGTGGTCCACGAAGCACCACGCCCCGATGAGGCTGCGCTGCCGCTGCGGCAGGGTGCGGCGCACGGTCATCGCCCGCGGCCCGCCCAGGGGCACCTCGCGCGGGGCCAGCAGCTGCGCGCCGGCCCCGACGGCCTCGGTGCACAGGAGTTCCTGCGGGTCCGCCTCCAGATTGGTCACGCCGTGCCTCCTGCGACGGTCGACGGGGCGCGCGACGGGTCCGGCGCCTGCTCCGGGGCTTCCTGCTCCTGCTCCGCTGCCTCCTGCTCCGGGGCGGACGCCCCGGGGCGGACCCGGTGCCGGGAGAGGACCGAGACCCGGTTGAAGGTGTTGATCGCCACCGCCGTCCACTGCAGCGCGGAGTACTGCTCGTCGGTCAGCTCCGCCCGGGCCACCGCCAGCTCCGCCAGCCGGGTCTCCTCGTCGGGCAGCAGGGCCACGACCTCCCCGATCGCCAGCGCGGCCCGCTCCAGGTCGTCGAACAGCTCCGTGTCGCGCCAGGCGGGGAGCACGGCCAGCTTCTGCGCGCTCACCCCGGCCTCCACGGCGTAGCGGGTGTGCAGGTCCAGGCAGTAGGCGCACCCGTTGAGCTGGGAGACCCGGATGTTGAGCAGCTCCACCAGCGCCCGGGACAGCCCGGCGTCCTCGGCCGCGGCGGCGACCTTGCGCGCCAGGCCGTTGAGCGCCCGCCAGCTGCCGGGATCCGCCTTGTCGAGGTAGAAGTGGTCGCCGGCGGACATGGAGCCTCCTCGTGGTCGTCGCGGCTCCGCTGGGCGGCGCCGCCGTCCCTCCAGCGAATACCTCCGGCGATGCCCCGTCAAGTGCGGGGCCGCGGTGCACGCCGGACCGGCCCGGCTCTCCGGGCCCGTGACGAAACGGCCTGTCCATCGCCGCCGGTGAGGCGCATCCTGGAGATGACCGGGCAGGAGCGCCGGAGCGACGAGAGGACGGTACGCCATGGACGAGGAGATCCGGCTCAGCGGGGCCGACCACCCGCACGTGCAGATCCCACGGCTCGGGGAGCTCGATGCGATCTGGGCCCGGCGGATCGTGCTCGCCCTCGTGTCGAGCCTGGTCGTCGGGCTGCTGGGCGGCATCGCGGCCGCACTCCTGCTGGGGGAGGGACGGCTGCTGAGCCCGGCCCGGTGGGGGCTCCTGGTCGGCGGGGCGGCCCTGCTGGTCAGCGGCATCGTCCTCTCGCTGACCCGCGCGGACGACGCGCCCCGCAACGACCTCATGGACGCCCGCGCGCGGGCGAGCAAGGGGCTGCGGACCGCGGTGCGCCGCAACGCCGTCCCGCAGGACCCGGCCCTGCGGGAGATGGAGGACTACATGGCGGTGGAGATGGTCCAGTACGCCTGGCCGATCCTGCTGACCGTCCCCGGCATGGCGATGGTGGTGTGGGCGGTCTTCGTGCCCGTCCCGGCCGTGCTGGTGGCGCTGCTGCTCGTGCTGGTGTGGGCGGTGGTCCGGGTCAACGGGACCGTGGTCGGCCGGCGCTACTACAGGCTGCGGGGCCTCCTCTGAGCGGACGCCGCGACCGCGTGCAGGCCGGTGGGCGGGTCCGGCGGGCGAGCCCTGCGGGACCGGCCCGGCGGGACGTCAGCGCCGCGGGAGGCGCACGAGCTCCACGTCGGTGAGCCGCCCGCCCTCGGCGACCGCCGTCAGGTAGGTGCAGTACGGCTGGCGCCGCCGGTCCGTGGGGGAGCCGGGGTTGAGCAGCCGCAGTCCCGCCGGGGTGGTGCTGTCCCACGGGATGTGGCTGTGGCCGAAGACCAGGACGTCGAGGCCGGGGAACGCGCGGTCCGTGCGGGCCTCCCGCCCGGCGGCGGCGCCGGTCTCGTGGACCATGCCGAAGCGCACGCCCCCCAGGGTCTCGCGGGCCACCTCGGGCAGCCGCTCCCGCAGCTCCGGTCCGTCGTTGTTGCCCCACACCCCCACCAGGCGCGCGGCCCGCTCCTCGAGCCGGTCGAGGGTCGGGAGGTCGGTCCAGTCGCCCGCGTGCAGCACCACGTCGGCGTCCTCGACGGCCCGCCACACCGCGGTGGGCAGGTCGCGGGCGCGCCGGGGGACGTGCGTGTCGGCGAGCAGGAGGAGACGGACCACGGGCTCAGCCCCGCACCGGGAGCGGCCGGCCGTCGCGGCGGAGCCGGTCCAGGCCCCGCGAGCCCAGCCAGACGACGCCGAAGAAGACGATCACGGCCATGCCGAGGAAGTTGAGGTCGACCGCCGCCACGAGAGCGAGCGCGCCGCCGGTCGGCTGCACGAGCTCGGCGAGCACGGACAGCAGGCTCGTCCCGCCGATGACGAAGGCGATGACGACCGAGACGGTGGTCACCGTGACGTTGTAGTTCAGTTTGCGGCGGGCGTCGACCGAGGCCCAGCCGTAGACGCGGTTCATCAGGATGCCGTCGGCGCTGTCGAACAGCGTCATGCCGGCGGTGAAGAGCACCGGCAGCACGAGCACGGAGTACCAGGGCAGCTCGGGGGCGATCCCGCCCGCCATGACGAACAGCCCGATCGAGGCCGCCGTGTCGAGGCCCAGGCCGAAGAGGAAGCCGACGGGGTACATCCTGGCCGGGCGGTCCACCGCGCGGGTCACGGGGTGAAGCACGCGGTGCAGCACCCCCCGATCGGCGAGGTGGGCGTCCAGCTCGGCGGCGTCCAGGGTGCCGGTGCGCGCGGCGCGGCGGGCCCGGCGCAGCCGGAGCAGCACGGCGAGGTTGAGGACCCCCGCGGTGACGAGGAACAGCCCGGAGACGGTGCCGCCCCAGATCCCGGCGGCCTGGCGCAGCCCGGAGCCCTCGTCCGCGAGGCCGCCGGAGAAGGCCTCCAGGCCCAGGGTCAGCAGCAGCACGGAGAGGAGGACCACCGAGGAGTGGCCCAGGGCGAACCAGAAGCCGGTGGCCGCGGACTCCCGGCCGCGCGCCATCAGCGAGCGCGTGGCGTTGTCGATCGCGGCGATGTGGTCGGCGTCGAAGGCGTGCCGGATGCCCAGGGCGTAGGCGCTGAGGGCGAGGCCCACGAAGAGTCCGGTGCCGCCCCGGGGGGCGTCGGTGCCCAGGACCAGGGCGAGCAGCACGCCCCAGCCCACGAGGTGCAGGAGGACGACCACGGCGCCGATCACGGTGACGCTGCGCCGTCCGGCGGCGGACGGGGGGACGGTGCGGGAGGTGCTCACGGCGGGCCTTTCGCTGGGTGGGGCGGGCTGCGGGGGAGGGACCGCGGGGCCGGGTGCGCGCACCCGGCCCCGCGGCGGCGTCAGCTCTCCAGCGGGACGCCGGCCTGCTCCGCGTCGGCGAACAGGGCGTCGACGTGCACCGCGTCCCGGCCCGCACGCTCGAGCAGGCTGGCGGCCACGCCCGAGCGGTAGCCGGAGCCGCAGTGCACCCACAGCCGGCCCGCGGGGACCTCGTCCATCCGGGGCAGCAGCTCGTGCAGCGGGATGTTGACCGCGCCGGGGAGGTGCGACTCCTCGTACTCGTCCACCCGGCGGACGTCCAGGACGGTCTCGTCCTCGGGGCGCCCCTCGAGCATGCCCTTCCAGTCGACGCGCGGGTAGGAGGAGAGGGTCGCCCCGGGGGCGAGCCGCGCCGGGTCCTCGCCCAGCGCCGCGTCGGGGGAGTCGATGCCGATCCGCGACAGATCCCGGATCGCGTTCTCGACGTCCTCGCGGGAGCCGACGAGGGTCAGCTGCCGGTCGTAGGGGAAGATCCAGCCCAGGAACGCCGTGAAGCTGGAGCCGTCGCCGTACTCGAAGCTGATGGTGCCCTTGAGGTGCTCGGCGGAGTAGGCCACCCGGTGGCGCAGGTCCACCACCCACTCGCCGGCCTCGAGGCGGGACCGCAGCTCCTCGGGGTCCAGGGAGTCCGGCACGGACAGGTCCGGCTCGGTGGGGCCGGCGGCGTTGGCCGGTCCCATGTGCACGTAGTAGTTCGGGTACGCCGTGAGGTTGCTGATCAGCTCGGAGACGAAGTGCTCCTCGTCCGGATCGGTGTAGACGTGGTTCGTCCTGATCTGCTCGCCCAGGGTGGACTCGTCCGCGCCGGTGGCGGGGCCGGAGGAGCAGAAGGAGCCGAAGCCGTGGGTCGGGTACAGGGCGGCCTTCTCCTGGGCCTCGGCGGCGAGGCGGCGGGCGGAGGCGTACTGGTCGTGGGTCAGGCCCACCATGTGCTCGCGGCCCAGCAGGTCGGTGCGGCCCACGGAGCCGTAGAGGACGCTGCCGCCGGAGAACACGGCCTGCTCCTCGCCGTGCTCCACCACGAAGGAGAGGTGGTGGTGGGTGTGGCCGGGGGTGGCCACGGCCTTCACGGAGAGCTCGCCGACCTGCACGGTTTCCCCGTCGGCGATCGGGGTGCGCTCGAAGGAGACGTCGTCGGCGGCGTTGACGAGGTAGGCCGCGCCGTGCTTGCGGGCGTAGAGGCAGCCGCCGGTCAGGTAGTCGTTGTGGATGTGGGTCTCGGCCACGTGGGTGACCTTCACCCCGGCCTGCTCCACGGCGGCCTCCACGCGGTCGATGTCGCGCTGGGCGTCGATGACGAGGGCGATCTCGCCGTCGTGCACGAGGTAGCTGCGGTCCCCGAGCTGGGGGGTGTCGATGACGGTGACGTCCATGGTTCTCCTCCTGTGGCGGGTGGCGGAACGAGGGGACGGGGGTGACCCCAGTCCCAACGTACCCCCAGGGGTATAGGGGTTCAAGGTGGGGCGGGTCAGGCCTGCTGTCCGGTCTTCTGCCCGGTCTTCTGCTCGGTCTGCTGCCGGGCGAGCTCGGCGTGGACCTGGGCCATGTCGAGGTCCTTGACGGCGGTGATGACCTGCTCGAGCCCGGCGGTGGGCAGGGCGCCCGGCTGGGAGAACACGAGCACGCCCTCGCGGAAGGCCATCAGGGTGGGGATGGAGCTGATGCCGGCGGCGGCGGACAGGCGCTGCTCGGCCTCGGTGTCGACCTTGGCGAAGACCACGTCGGGGTGCTTGGCCGACGCGGCCTCGTAGGTCGGGGCGAACATGCGGCAGGGGCCGCACCAGGACGCCCAGAAGTCCACGAGGACGATGTCGTGGTCCTGGACGGTCTCGGCGAAGGCCTGCTCGGTGAGGTCGACGGTGGCCATGGGGATCTCCTTCTCGGTGCTCGGTGCTCGGTGCTCGGTGGTCGGTTCCGGATGGTCGGTGCTCGGCGGGAGGGGGCGGTCAGGCGGTGAGGGGCGTGCGCAGCGGGCACTTCGGGACGGCGAACCAGCAGACGGCCGCTGCCGCGCCGGCGGCCGCCGCGGCGATCCCGACGGCGATCCCGGCCGCGCCGGGCAGCTCCTGGACCAGGACGAACACCCCCATCACGAGGACGAAGATGCCGAAGCCCTTGCGCAGTGCGGCCTCGGGGATGCGCCCGGCCAGTCGCGCGCCGACGAACGAGCCGGCTACCGCGGCGACGGTCACCGCCCCCACCAGGGCCCAGTCCAGGGAGACCGTGGTGAGGTAGCCGGCGAGCCCGGCGAAGGACTTCATCGCGATGACCACCAGGGAGGTGCCCACGGCCACGGGCATGGACAGCCCGCCCAGCAGGGCCAGGGCCGGGACGACGAGGAAGCCGCCGCCGGCGCCCACCAGGCCGGTGACGAGACCCACGACCAGGCCCTCGGCGACGACCTTCAGGACCGGCAGGTCGCCGTCGTGGGGCGTGGCGGACCCGTTCTTGCGGCCGCGGATCATGGCGAGGGAGGTCGCGACCATCATCAGGGCGAAGGCGATCATCAGGACGGTGCCGGGGATGTAGCCCCCGGCCAGGCCGCCGAGGAAGGCCCCGGCCATGCCGGCGGCGCCGAAGACCAGGCCGGTGCGCCACTTCACGCGTCTGTTGCGGGCGTGGTTGACGGCGCTGACGGCGGAGGTCACGCCGACGACGAACAGGGAGGCGGCGATGGCCTCCTTGGGGTCCAGGCCCGCGACGTAGGTGAGGATCGGGACGGTGAGGATGGATCCGCCGCCGCCGAGCAGACCGAGCGAGAGCCCGATCAGCACCGACAGCAGGAGGGTCAGTACGAGGGTGACGGTCATGGTGCGTGTCCTTTGCTTCCCGCCGGCCGGGGCGGGGTGGTCAGGCCGTGGAGGGGTGCCGGGCTCGGCGCCTGGCGTTCGTCCCGAGTATGACAGATACCCCTGGGGGTATTCAACTACCCCCGGGGGTATCCAGCTCCACCCGCGGTATCGCCCAGCGAGAACCTGGCCGTCCTGCTCTTCCCTTTCCGGTCCCCACGTGCCAAGAGTGGAGCTGCGAGCCAGGAACCCGGACCGAGAAGGAGCGCCAGCATGAGCTACACCAACGCCGTCGTCGTCCCGCTGCCCTACGCCGAGGCGGTCGAGAGGACGCGGGCGGCCCTGTCCGAGCAGGGCTTCGGCATCCTCACCGAGATCGACGTGCGCGCCACGTTCGAGAAGAAGCTCGGCGCCGAGGCCGCCGAGGACGTGGGCGACTACGTGATCCTGGGCGCCTGCAACCCCGGGCTGGCCAGCAAGGCCCTCGCCGCGGAGCCCCAGCTCGGCGCGCTCCTGCCCTGCAACGTGCTGGTGCGCCGGGGCGCGGACGCCGGCAGCTCCACGGTCGAGGCCATCGACCCCCAGACCATGGTCCAGCTCAGCGGCAGCCCCGCCGTGCAGGAGGTCGCCGACGACGCCGGCGTCCGGCTGCGGGCGGCGCTCGACGTCCTCGGCGGCATCCGGGCGCAGTAGCCGCCGCAGCACACACCCCAGCACCGTTCCACCGATTCACCGATTCACCGATTCACCGATTCACCGTTCCACCGAATTCACCGAATTCACCGATCCAGGAGACAGTTCATGACCACCGACATCACCGGCAAGAAGATCGCGTTCATCGCCACGAACGGCGTCGAGGAGCCCGAGCTCACCGAGCCGTGGAAGGCCGTCCAGGAGGCCGGCGGCACCCCCGTGCTCCTGTCCGTGGAGCAGGGCAGCATCACGGCGATGCAGGGGGACTGGGACCGCGCCGGCAGCTACGACGTCGACGGGACCCTCGCCGCGGCGAAGGCCGAGGACTTCGACGCGCTGGTCCTGCCCGGGGGCACCCTCAACGCGGACAACGTGCGCGTGGACCAGGACGCGCTGCGCCTGGTCCAGGAGTTCGACGCCGCGGGCAAGCCGATCGCCGCCATCTGCCACGCCCCGTGGATCCTCATCGAGGCCGGACTCGCGCAGGGCAAGCGGCTCACGTCCTACCACTCCCTGGCCACCGATCTGAAGAACGCCGGGGCGGACTGGGTGGACGAGGAGGTCGTCGTCGACGGCCGGCTCGTCACCTCCCGCAACCCCGGCGACCTCGAGGCCTTCAACCGGGAGGCCCTGAAGCTCTTCGCGGGCTGACGGCAGCCCGGTGCGCGAAGGACCCCCGTCCGGACGACGTCCGGGCGGGGGTCCTTCGCGCACGGGCGGGCCGCGCGGGACGGGCTAGCGGTGGCCCTGCTCCCGGGCCTCGTCCTCCTCGTAGACGTCCGGGATGCCGTCGTGGTCGGCGTCGACGGACTCGAGCTTCTCGATCATGCGGTAGCGCTTGTTGCGGGCCCGCAGCAGCACCGAGGCCACTGCCGCCGCCAGCACGGACGCGCTGAGGATCGCCACCTTGGCCTGGTCGCCCGGCAGGCTGCCCGGGGCGAAGCTCAGCTCCGCGATGAGCAGCGAGACGGTGAAGCCGATGCCGGCCAGGAGGGCGACGCCCACGAGGTCGATCCACTGGAAGGTGGGGTCGAGCCGGGCGTGCGTGACCTTGGTGATCAGCCACGTGGCGCCCACGATGCCGATCGGCTTGCCCAGGACCAGACCGGCCACGATGCCCAGCGTCACCGGGGCGGAGAGCGCGGACGTCAGGCCCTCCCAGCCGCCCACGGCGACCCCGGCGGAGAAGAACGCGAAGACCGGCACCGCGAAGCCGGCGGAGAGCGGGCGGAAGCGGTGCTCGAAGATCTCGGCGAGACCGGGCCCGGCCTCCGGCCCACCGCTGGCCTGGCTGCGGATCACCGGCACGGCGAAGCCGAGGAGCACGCCGGCCACCGTCGCGTGGATCCCGGCCTCGTGGACCAGGGCCCAGACCACGATGCCGAGCGGCAGCAGGATCAGCCAGGCGGCGGGGGCCTTGAGACCGAAGAACCGGCGGTACTTCTGGGCGAGGAAGAGGTAGAGGGCGAAGGGGATCAGCGCCAGCAGCAGCGGCTGGACCGAGACGTCCTCCGAGTAGAAGACGGCGATGATGGTGATCGCCAGCAGGTCGTCGACCACGGCGAGCGTCAGGAGGAACAGCCGCAGCGCGGCGGGCAGGTGCGAGCCGATGATGGCGAGCACCGCCACGGCGAAGGCGATGTCGGTGGCGGTGGGAATGGCCCAGCCGTCGACGGTGTCGGGGTTCGAGAAGTTGATCGCGGCGTAGATCGCGGCCGGCACCACGACACCGCCGACGGCGGCGGTGATGGGCACGACGGACTTGCGGAACTCGCGCAGGTCACCGGCCACGAACTCGCGCTTGAGCTCGAGGCCCACCAGGAAGAAGAAGATCGCCAGCAGGCCGTCGGCGGCCCACTTGCCGAGGCTGAGCTTCAGGTGCCAGGGCTCGTAGCCGATCTCGAAGTCGCGCAGGGCGAAGTAGCTGTCGGCGAAGGGCGAGTTGGCCCAGACGATCGCGATGAGCGCGGCCACCACGAGCAGCAGGCCGCCGATCGTCTCCTTGCGGAGGATCTCGCCGACGCGCAGCACCTCGCGGTAGCTGCCACGGCGCAGCGTGTCGGTGCTGTGGTCCTGGGGGCGGTTCTCGGGCTGGTCCTCCGGGCGGACCGTGGGGTCATGGCTGGACACGGGGCTCCTCCGTTTTCGGGCGGCAGATTTCTCGTGCCGACCAGACTTCCCGGCTCACCTGGTGTGCCAGTCTACGGACAATCGTGGTGTGCGCCACCCGAGGGGGAGACGGAGGCCGTTCAGGCCAGCAGGTCCCGGCGGCGGAACCCGGCGGCGGCCGCGGCCAGGAGCACCAGCGCCGGCGCGGCCAGAGCGACCAGGGGCGTCGCCTCCCAGTCCTCGGACGGCACCAGCGGCGTGAGCTGGACGGGGGAGAGGTCCATCGCCCACTGGGGCAGGTCCAGCAGCAGGCCGAACCACGCGACGAACACGACGTAGGCGACCACGGCCCAACTCAGGCCGGCGGCCCGCGGGACGAGACCGACCAGGGCGGCCGTGAGCCCGGCCACCACGAGCACGGCCGGGAAGTACGCCAGTGCCGCCAGGGCGAGCTCGCCGGTCCAGCGCAGGTCACCGGTGGTCACGGTGACCCCCGCGCCCAGCGCCCCCCGGACAGCACCAGGGCCAGGAGGGCCTCCACGACGACGACGGCGAGCCAGCCGAGCACCCAGCGCGACCGGGCGAGACCCGTCGACAGGGTGAGGCCCGTGCGGCCGGACTCCTCCTCGGCGCGCAGCCGCAGCACGGCCGAGACGGCGAACGCGACCACACCGAGCGCGAGGTAGGACAGCGTCGCGGCGGCGAAGGACTCGGTGAGCGCGGCGAGGTCCACCACGAGCCACTCGGTGATCGTCGGGATGTCCGCGATGCTGTCCTCAAGCGAGTCGGCCAGCGAGCCGAAGGCCAGGCCGAAGAGGACGAGCCCCGCGGTCCACCCGAGGAACGTGCCGCGCAGCAGGCGGCGCGCCAGCCCGGTGGCGGAGAGCAGGGACGTCCCGGCCGTCGCGGGTCCGGGCCGACCCCGTCGCAGCCCGGCGCCCAGGTCCCGCCGCTGGGCCAGGAGCACGGCCGTCCCCAGGAGCACCGCCGTCAGTGCCGCCGAGAGCGCCAGCGGCCACCACCGCAGGTCCACGTAGAGCCGGGTCTGCTGGGCCCAGGCGATGGGCGAGAGCCAGGACAGCCACGAGCCGGTGGGCTCGATGACGTCCCCGATCCCGCGCACTAGGAAGGCCGCGCCGAGCACGGCCATCGCCGTGCCGGAGGCGGCCCGCGCGTGCTCGGTGAGCTGGGCGGTCACGGCCGCCACGGCCCCGAACACCAGGCCCGTGAGCGCCGTGGCCAGTCCCCACGCCACGGCGTCCGTCCCGCCCAGCCCCGCCGCGACGAGCCCCGCCGTGATCCCGGCGCCGACCGCCGCGTCCGCCACGGCGACCGCCCCGAGGGCGGCCGCGGCCGGGGCGAAGCGGCCCACCGGCAGCGCGCGGACGACCTCGAGCCGCCCGGACTCCTCCTCCGCCCGCACGTGCCGGCTCGCGAGCAGGATGCTCATGATCGCGGTGGCCACGAGCACCGACAGGCTCAGCTCGTTGACCGTCATGGCGCCCAGCGTGTAGTCGCCCGCGCCGAAGGCCGGGCCGGTCATCATCACGGCGGACGGGTTGTCCAGCAGGGCGGCCCGGGCCTGGCGGGCCTCGCCGTCCGGGAACGTCTCCGCGAGGGCGAGCACCGTGGCGTACACGGTCCCGGTGAGCGCGAGCACCCACACGAGGATCCGCACCCGGTCCAGGCGCAGGTTGAGCCGGAACAGGCGGCCGGTCGCTGCCCACGGCTCGGCGGTCCTCATCGGGGCGCCCCCGCGTCCCGGCCGGCGCCGTGCGGGGCCTCCTCCTGGGCGGCGGGCTCGGCCGGGCGGTCGCCGTAGTGGCGCAGGAAGAGCTCCTCGAGCGACGGGGGCGTGACGGTGAGGTTCTGCACGCCCAGGTCGGCGAGCGCCCGGAGGACCTCGGGGACCCGGGCGTCGTCGACGTCGAAGCCCAGTCTCCCGTCGTCGTGCACGAGGTGGTGCACGCCCGGCAGGCCGCCCAGCCGGCCGGGGTCGGCGGACGTCGTGGCCGTGACGGCGGAGCGGGTCAGGTGGCGCAGCTGGGCGAGGGTGCCGCTCTCCACGTCCCGGCCGGCGCGGATGATGGTCACGGTGTCGCACAGCTTCTCGACCTCCGCCAGGATGTGGCTCGAGAGCAGGACCGTGCTGCCCTGCCCGCTCAGCCGGCGCACCTCGTCCGTGAACACGGCCTCCATGAGCGGGTCCAGCCCGGAGGTCGGCTCGTCCAGGACGTACAGCTCGGCCTCGGCGCTCAGGGCGGCCACCAGCGCCACCTTCTGCCGGTTGCCCTTGGAGTAGCTGCGGGCCTTCTTCGTCGGGTCGAGCTCGAAGCGCTCGATGAGCTCGTCGCGGCGGCGGCGCCGTCGTCGTCCTCCGCGGATGCCGGTCAGCAGGTCCACGATCTCGCCCCCGGTCAGGTTCGGCCACAGGTTCGTGTCCCCGGGGACGTAGGCGGTGCGGCGGTGGATCTCCACGGCGTCCCGCCAGGCGTCGAGGCCCAGGACCGATGCCGTCCCCGCGTCCGCCCGGAGCAGGCCCAGCAGCACCCGGATCGCCGTGGACTTCCCCGAGCCGTTGGGGCCCAGGAACCCCGCGACCTGACCCGGCGCCACGGTGAGGTCGAAGCCGTCCAGGGCCGTGGTGGGGCCGAAGGTCTTGACGAGCCCGCGGGCCTCGATCACCGGGGTGTCCATGGGTGCTCCTGACGGGTCGGGGCCGGCGGCGTCGCGTGCGCCTGCTCCTCACGCTAGGCACCCTCCGGGCGCCGGACAAGGAGGCCCGGGAGCGCCGGGCGCGCCGTCCGGGCCGTGCGGGCGGGAGCCGGCCGGGTCAGTCCGGACGGCGTCCCTCCCGGACCGTGGAGGACGCGTCCGCCGCGTCGGGGGAGGGGACCCGCCGGTCGGGCCGGTCGCGGGGATCGAGCCACGCCTTGGCCCGCAGGGCGGGCTTCTCGACGAGCGTCCACGACAGCAGCGCCAGGGGCAGCGTCAGCAGCAGGACCAGCAGGGAGTTCACGGCGACACCCCAGGACGCCGTGCCGAGCAGCACGAGGAGCTGCTGCACCGGATACGCGTAGATGTAGACGCCGTAGGACAGGTCCGTGCGCGTGGTCCAGTTGTCGGACGGGGCCGCGCCGAGGCCGAGGAGCAGCACGGCGAGCGGCAGCTGCCCGTACAGGTCCGCCCAGCCCAGGTCCGTCAGGACGCCGTAGACGACGGCGGCCCCTGCGACGTGCACCCAGGTGGGGCGCCACGTCCTCGCCCAGGCCCAGACCGCCGCGCCCGCCAGGAAGTAGCCGACCAGCCGGGCGCCGTGGAGGAAGAGGTGGCTCGTGACGTCCAGCGGTCCCTCGGCGAGGGCGCGGAGGACGAGCACGAGGAGGAACAGCGCCGGGAGCACCCACCGGGCGTGCCGTGCCGCGACCGCGAGGCTGAGGACGAGGCCGAGCAGCACGTAGGCGAGGGCCTCGTAGAACAGGGTCCACAGCGAGCCGTTCCAGGAGTCCGGCGCCGGGACCCGGGTCAGGGTCCCGTCGACGCCCCACTGCGAGATCCTCAGATCGGCGTTGTTCAGCACGAAGCCGGCTGCGGAGGCCAGGTCGAACGACGTGCCCTCGATCGCGGCCGCGAGCGGTGCGAAGATCGCGGCCACCACGAGCAGGCTCACCAGGAAGGCCGGGTAGATGCGCAGGAACCGTCGCCAGAAGTACGGCATCAACCGGGTCCGCACCCTGCTCTCGGCGATGAGGTAGCCGCTGAGGACGAAGAAGCCGTTGACGGCCACGTCGGACAGGAGCTCGAGACTCGGGCCGTCCGCGCCCGTCAGCGGCCAGGCGTGGCCGAGGACGACGAGGGACGCGAGGGCCAGGCGAAGGGCGTTGAGGTGGTTGTGGCGATCGCCCAGACGTTCGTGGAGAGTCATGGCCACGGCAGGTGCCTTCCGGAGGTGGTGGGCAGCGCGGCCGGGCGGTCTGCTGCGGGACGTGGGTCGCTCCCCGGCGGGGGAGCGGGCGTGACGCCGTGCGTCCCAGCACGAGTTTAGTTATGCAAACGCATGGTCACCCCGGGGTGACGCACAAGTGGGGACGGGCGTCCGGGCGGGCGCGGCGCACCGGTCGTCACAAAATGCCCCGGTGTCCGCGGGGCTAACGCCCAGGTCAGGGGCCGTGCCAGGCTGGAAGCAGAGCCGCTCGAGGAAGGGGGGTCCCGTGCTGGAGACCCGCAGCGCAGCCCAGGACCGGGCCACGGGGGACGGGTGGCGCGGAGCCGCACGCACCGCGCCGCGGCGGCGCCCGCTCACGGCGCCGGTCGTGCTGGTCGGCCTCGGCGCGGTGCTCGTCGTGGTCGCGCTGGCCGCCGGACGGGCCGGGTCGGAACTGCTCCTCGACGCCGGGGCCGTCCTGCTCACCGTGGGCGGCGTGGGGCTGCTCCTGGATGCCGGACTGGCACGGTGGCGCGGCGCCGGCCCCGTCGAGGCGCAACCTCCTCCCGTCCTCGTCCCCTCGGCGCCCCGCGACGACCGGTTGGGCCTCGTGGGGGTCCGCGAGGAGCTCGACGCGGTCGACGTGCTCCGGGGCGTCCTGCCCGGGCAGGAGCTGTGGTGGATGGACACCTTCCCGCTGACGCTGGCCGGCGACCTCGACGCGATCCACAAGGCGCTCGGCGCCGGGGTCCGCGTCCGGCTGCTGGTCCTCGACCCGAAGTCGCCCGCGCTCGCGTCCCGGCTCCGGGAGATCCGGCACCACTACGGGCTCTCGCCCATGGACCTGCGGCGCAGCTTCGACACGCTGGTCCACCAGCTGCGGGCCCTGGGAGAACTGGACCCCGTGGTCGCCGAACGGCTGGAGGTGCGGGTCCACGACGGTCCGCCCGGTGCCCCGATCTACCTGGTGCTCGGGGATCCCGCCGCGGCCGAGGAGCCTGCGGCGGACCCGCGCCCGCCGGAGGTGGTCCGGGCGTTCAGCAGCTACTTCCTGCTCGACGCGAGCCAGGACATGCCCTATCTGGAGTGGCGGGACGGGCCCTTCGCCGACCGGCTGCACGCCTATGCACGGCACAAGTGGGCGGAGGGGCGCACGGTCTTCCCGACCGAGCCGCCCGAGCGCTCGGCCTCGGCGTTCAACGTCCGGCCCGGCCCGGCACCCCGCACGCCCGGGCGGGGCGCCGCGGGCTCCTGACGTCCGGGTCGGCGCGTCCTCGGGTCGCCGGGGCCTGTGGCGGTGAGCACCCAAGTCTGCTGAGATGACGGCATGGACGTTTCGGACTTCAGGACCCTGTTCGGCGACGACATCCGGGCCTGGCTCGACTGGGGCGCGGTCGACGACCAGAACTCCCGGATCGAGGACCTGGTGATCTCCTCCCGGCAGGAGCTCGGCGACCTCTACACGGTCTGGCACGTGGACCCCGAGGGCAATCCCGGGGAGTGGTCGCACCCGCAGCACCGGCCGCAGACCCTCGCCCAGGCGGCGGAGAAGCAGTGGCCGGACGACCGACAGGGCAAGATCGAGCACCTGCGGCAGGAGTACGCGGAGGAGTCGGGGCCCGTCCAGCTGACCGTCCCGGCCTACCGGACCGAGGGGTCCCTCGTGGTCCTCGACTCCAACCACCGCCTCGTGGGCGCCTACCTCTCCGGGGCGGACCTGCGCGTGCTGCTGGTCGTGCTGGACGGACCGTCCTCCTCCTTGGTCCTGCCCGCCACGGCGCAGATCGAGAACGACCAGGCGGACCGGATCTGAAGCTCTGCCCGCAACCGCTCTGCGCCGCGGAAAGTGCAAGGACCTCGTCCGGGCGCACGAGCCGAGCGTTGCCGGATGCCCGGTCCTTCTGCGCCCGGTCGGCTCAGACGAGCCCGAGCTGCTGGGCCAGGCCCAGCACGTCGTAGTAGCGGTGCTCCTCGGCGATCAGCCCGTCCTCGCCCACGCGGCTGAAGACGGCCATGGGGATCGAGGCCCGGCGGCCGGTGGGCGGGACCTCACCGCTGGGCATGAGCATCGGCCCGGTGTGCGTGCCCACGGTCTGCAGCCGCATCACGGCCTGGGGGCCGTCCACGATCAGGTCCTCCACCTCCATCACCACGTCGGGCATGCCGGTCAGGATCGCCTCTGCGTCCTGCTGGATCGCGCCCCTCCCGCGCAGCGGCTCCGGCGCCGCCGGGTCGTAGACGACGGCGTCCTGGCGGTAGAAAGGGAGGCGTACGTCGCGGCGTCGTGGGCGTTGAGGGCTGCGATCACCTGGTCCACTTGCTGCCGGCGGTCCGGGACCGGTCGACGGGCGTGGTCGCCGGGGAGGGCGGGAGCGCTCGGCGAAGCCGGCCCGGCCGGGGAGCCGGCACGGCGGACCTCCGCGAGCACCTTGAGCACCTCGTGGCGGCGGGTCGCCACGACTAGCATGACCCCATGAACGACGACGCGCGTCCCGAGACCCGCTGCCCCGTCCCGCACGGCGACCGGCGCCGGACCGCCCCGCCCGGCGAGCGCGGCACGCCGCGGGTGGAGGTCCTCGACGGGGTGTGGCACGTCCGCTCCCTGCCGATGGTCCGCCAGGTGCTGCGGGAGGCCGAGGGCACGGTCCAGGCCGGCTTCAGCGCGGAGACAGCGCGGCAGGGCCTGACCGGCGACCACCCGCCCGTGCTCTACGCGGACGGACCCGAGCACCGGCGCCAGCGCACCGCCACCGCGAGGTTCTTCACCCCGGCCGCGGTGAGCCGCCGCTACCGGGACCTGATGGAGGAGCGCGCCGACGAGCTGGTCGAGCGGATCCGGCGGGACGGCGGGGCCGAGCTGTCGGCGATCACCCTGCGCTACTCCGTGGAGGTCGCCGCCCAGGTGGTGGGGCTGACGAACTCGGACATCGACGGGATGTCCCGGCGTCTGGAGCGCTTCTTCAGCGGTCCCGGCACCGGCGCCGCCGGTGCCCCGCGGCGCCGGCTCCCGGGCCGGGTGGGCTCCGTCGTCGGATCCCTGCGACCGGTGTGGGCGATGACCGCCTTTCAGTTCAAGGACGTGCGCCCGGCTGTCCGGGCGCGGCGCCGGCGGCCCCAGGAGGACGTCGTGTCCCACCTGCTCTCGGAGGGCTACACGGACCGGGAGATCCTCGTGGAGTGCCTCACCTACGCCGCCGCCGGCATGGCCACCACCCGCGAGTTCATCGCGGTGGCCGCCTGGCACCTGCTCGAGGACGACGGGCTGAGGGAGGAGTACCTCGCGGCCGAGGAACCGGTCCGGCACGGCATCCTGCACGAGATCCTGCGCCTGGAGCCGGTGGTGGGCCACCTCTACCGCCGGACCACCCGGGAGCTGGTCCTGGCGGACGGGGACGAGCGCCACGAGGTGCCCGCCGGGGCCCTGCTCGACCTCTACGTCCGCCAGGCGAACACCGACGAGCAGGCGTTCGGGGAGGACGCCCGGCAGCTGTGCCCGGAGCGGTCCCGGCCGCGGGGGATCCGGCCCGAGGCGATGTCCTTCGGGGACGGCGCCCACCGGTGCCCGGGCGGGTTCCTCGCGATCCAGGAGACCGACGTGTTCCTGCAGCGCCTGCTGCGGCTGCCCCTGGAGTTCGCGCACCCGCCGCGGGTCTCGTGGGTCGAGCTGATCGCCGCCTACGAGGTGCGCGACGTCGTCCTGCGGGTGGGTGCCGATCAGGGGTGGCGCACGCCCTCCCCGGCGAGCACGGCCCGGTAGCCCTCCCGGTAGGTGGGGTGGCGGAGTTCGACGCCGGACTCCCGCAGCCGCCGGTTGGACAGCCGCTTCGAGCCCCGGCGCGGCGTGTCCGCCTCGGGGACGTCCTCGGGGCGGGGGACGCCGAGCTCCTGCGCCAGGAACTCGAGGACCTCGAGCTCGGGCACGGGCTCGTCGTCCGTGCCGAGATACAGGGTGAGCGGCTGGGCGTCCATGGTGAGCAGGTGCACGGCGGCGGCCGCGGCGTCGTCGCGGTGGATGCGGTTGGTCCATGCGGCCCCGGCCGCGCCGTCCCCGGCGCGCACCTTGTCGATCAGCCGGGTCCGGCCCGGCCCGTAGATCCCGGAGAGCCGCAGCACCGTGCCGTGCGGGAACTGCTCGTGGAACAGCTCCTCGGCCTCCAGCAGGATCTGCGCGGTCGGGGTCGAGGGGTCCGGCGGGGTGTCCTCGGTGACCTCCCCGCCGTCGGCGTCCCCGCAGACGGCGGTCGAGGAGATCAGCAGGGCACGCCGTGGGAGGGCCCCGGCGGCGCGCAGCCCGTCGGCCACGTGGCGCAGTCCGTCGAGGTAGGCCGCGCGGTAGACCTCGGGCGTCCGCGCGTCCGCGGCGGTGGCGACGACCAGGAGCTCGACGTCCCCCGGCAGCTCCGGCACCTCCGTGCTCAGGTCCACCGGCAGCCCGGTCAGGGGCGGCGGCACCAGCTCCGCGCGGCGGCGCAGGCCCAGCACCTCGTGCCCCTGCTCCGCCAGCCGCAGCCCGATCTCCGTGCCCAGGTCTCCGCATCCCGCGATCACCACGCTCATGCCCCCGATTCTTCCACGTCCCGGTCCGGGCGCCGCGGCGCGCTCCGGTGCTGTTCCCCCGGCGGCGGCGGCGCCGTAGGTTGGAGGTGGTGGCCGGGCACGTCCGGGCAGCCGAGGCGCACGGGAAGGGGACGACGGTGGACTGGTACCGCAAGGACGTGGAGGAGCTCGCGCCCGGGGACTGCTGGGACCGGCTGCGGGCGGACGGCGTCGCCCGGCTGGCCGTCGTGGTGGACGGGGCGCCGGAGATCTTCCCGATCAACTACGTGGTCGACCGCGAGACGATCGTCTTCCGCTCGGGCCTGGGCACCAAGGTGAGCGGCGCGCTCGCGGGCCGGGCCGTGGCCCTCGAGATCGACGGGCACGACTCCGCGACCGCCACGGCGTGGAGCGTGATCGTCAAGGGCGACGCCGAGAGCGTCCGGCCGGGCCACGCCCTGATGGAAGCCCTGCAGCTGCCGCTGTTCCCCTGGCAGGAGGGGATGAAGGACCAGTTCGTCCGCATCGTCCCGACCGCCGTGACGGGCCGCCGCTTCACCATGGCCGACCAGGAGGCGTGGAACTCCACGGCGGCCGTCGGCCGGCGGACCCCGGGCGGCTCCGCCCGCTGGAGCGAGGCCGGTCCCGGCAGCTCGTGACGCCCCGTGCCCGGCTCCCGCGGAGCAGGCCGTGTCGGGCCGGGGGACCCTCCGGGCCCGGTCAGTAGGGTGGGGACATGACAGCGCACACCGTCTACACCGTGGGCCACTCCACGCGCTCCGCCGAGGAGTTCGTGGCGCTGCTGCGGGAGTCCGGGGTGCAGCAGCTCGTCGACATCCGCACGGTGCCGCGCTCGCGGACGAACCCGCAGTTCGACCTCGACACGCTGCCGGGCACGCTCGCGGCGGCCGGCATCGGGCACAGCTACTGCAAGGGCCTGGGCGGGCTGCGCCCCACCTCGAAGGACTCGGTCAACACCGCCTGGCGCAACGAGTCCTTCCGCGGCTACGCCGACCACATGCAGACCGACGAGTTCCGGACCGCGCTCGCCGAGCTCGAGCGCCTGGCCGAGGACCGCGCCGTCGCGATCATGTGCGCGGAGGCGGTCTGGTGGCGCTGCCACCGCTCGCTCGTGGCCGAGGCCCTGCTGGTGCGCGGGCACGACGTGCAGCACATCATGGGCCCCGGCAAGCTGACCCCCGCGACGCTGCGGGACTTCGCCGTGGTCGACGGAGACCGGATCACCTACCCAGGAGGAGAACCATGCAGCACCTGAACGAGATCGCCCTGCAACACCTGAACGAGGCCCGCCACGCCCCGCACGGGCGCAGCGCCGAGCAGCTCCTGCACCAGAAGGTGCTGCGCCAGACCCTCCTGGCGCTCAAGGAGGGCGCGGTGCTCGCCGAGCACAGCGCCCCGTACGCCGGGAGCCTGCAGGTGCTGCACGGGCGGATCCGGGTCTCCTCGAGCGAGGACCTGGTGCTCGACGCCGGGCAGCTGCACGTGATCCCCGCGGAGCGCCACTCCGTGGAGGCCCTGGAGGACTCGGTGTTCATCCTCACCGCGGTGACCGGCATCCAGGACGCCGCGGAGTAGCCCCGGCGAGGCTCCCGGAACGGTCCCGGAGCGGTCCCTCCGGAGGAGGGGGAGGGCTCAGCGCCTGCCCAGGTGCTTCTCCCGGCGGTGGGCGATGAACACGCCGGACAGCGCGACCAGCAGCATCATCGCGGCGATGAGCGCGAGCGTCCACGCGCCGTCGATCAGCGCGGTGACCAGCAGGACGAGGGCGATCGCGGAGAGCAGGAGCTGGAAGATCAGCACGGGGCAGCCTTCGGTCGGGAGCGGGAGCCTCGTCGAGGCTACCCGAGCCGGGGCCGGTCCCGGCTCGGCGGCCCCGGACAGCCGGGGCGCACGGCGGGGCCGGGCGCATTCCCGGTTTCGCCCTCCGCGTGAGCCGTGTCCCTGCGGCCGGGAGGGCGATAGCGTCGTGGACAGAAGCGCACGTCCCCTCTGCACCCCAAGGAGCACGAACATGTCCCGCACAGCCATCATCGGCGGCCACGGCAAGGTCGCCCTCATCCTCGCCCAGCTGCTCAAGACCGGCGGCAACGACGTCACGAGCGTCTTCCGCAACCCCGACCACACGGACGACGTCGAGAACACCGGCGCGACCCCCGTGGTGGCCGACGTGGAGCAGCTGTCGGTCGCGCAGCTCGCCGACCTGCTCGAGGGCCAGGACGCCGTCGTGTGGAGCGCCGGCGCCGGCGGCGGCAGCCCCGAGCGCACCTACTCCGTGGACCGGGACGCCGCGATCCGCACGATGGACGCGGCCGTGATGGCCGGCGCCAAGCGCTTCGTCATGGTCTCCTACTTCGGGGCCGGCCAGGACCACGGCGTCCCCGAGGACAACCCCTTCCACGCCTACGCCCAGGCCAAGGCCGACGCAGACGACCACCTGCGCGCCTCCTCGCTCGACTGGACCATCGTGGGCCCCGGCGCCCTCACCGAGGGCGAGGCGACCGGCAAGATCGACGTCTCCACGGGCGAGCGGGACGGGGACCACGAGACCTCCCGGGCGAACGTGGCGCTGGTGGTCTCGGCCGTGCTGGACGACCCCTCGACCATCGGGAAGACCATCGAGTTCTCCGACGGCCACACGCTCATCTCCGCAGCGCTCGAGGTGCAGTCCTGACCGGCTGAGCACGCGCCGCCCCTCGTCGTCGGGGAGCTCAGGCCAGGAAGTCGGCCGCGCCCAGGGTGCGGGCGGGCGCGCCGTGGCCCGGGGCGCCCAGGGCGGCGATGCGGCGCTCGGCGATCCGCCAGCCGTGCGGGGTGCGCACGAACAGGTCCAGCTGGTCCCCGCCGTGCGCGGAGCCGTCCGCGCACACCACCAGCCACTTGCTCCAGGCCCGCACACGGTCCGGGGCGAGCCGGCGCAGCACGGTGTCGGTGATCAGGTGCGGATCGCGGGTCTCGGCGAGGGTCCGCTCGGCGATCTCGGCGGGCCCGCGTGCTGTCCCGCCCGGGGAGTGGACGACGGCGTCCCCGGTGAACACCCGGTCGAGGTCGTGCCAGGCGCGGGCGTCCACCACGCGGGCGCACCGGCTGAGGACGGTGCCGATCTCGAGGGCGTCGGCGGCGGGCACCCGGTCCCACCCCGCGCCCGGTGCGGGGCTCATCGGCGGGCCCGGCCGACGGCGGCGAGCACGGCGTCGTCGAACATCGCGTAGGCGTACGGGTCCGGTGCGTACCCGCCCTCGGCGAGCGCCACGGAGGCGGAGTCGTTGCGCGGCGCCACGGTGCGCCGCTCGATCCGCCACCCGTGGGCGGTGCGGCGGAACGTGTCGATGTAGTCGCCGCAGGCCACTCGCCGGTCCCAGGTCAGCAGCAGCATCCTGGACCAGGCCACGGCGGTGTCCGCGTCCACGGCCTCCACGATCGAGTTCAGCGTGTGCGTGGCGGGGAAGCGGGAGAGGTCGACCGTCTCGACGAAGCGCCGCACGCCCGCCGGGCCGGTGAACTCGCCCTGCGGCGCGCTGAGGTGCACCTCCGGTACGAAGACCTCCCCGAACATGTCCCACCGGCGGTTGTCCAGCAGGTGCGAGGAGAAGCTCAGGATCTCGTTGATCTCGATCCGGTCCTGGGCGCTGATCGTCCCGGGAGCCGTCCCGGGGGCCTGCTCCGCGGCCGCCCCGGCGATTCCCTCGGTGGCGTGCTCGGTGGCTTGTTCGATGGTCTGCTCAGGGGTCCGCTCAGTGGTCCGTTCCGAGATCCGTGCGTCGTCCATCTGCCTGCTCTGGTCCTCTCGTGGGCCGGCGGGGCCGCTGCGGCTCGCCGGCGGATGACACGTGGTTCCGCCCATGATGAATTCCTTGGCCAGACCGTGCCACGAGGCCCGGTCGTTCCCTAATCTGACCACATGAACACGCACCAGGATGACATCCAGCACATCGTCGAGTTCGTGAACCGCACCCGCGTCGGCATGCTCAGCACCCGGGAGGCCACCGGCAAGCTCGTGAGCCGCCCGATGACGGTGGTCGACGTCGCCCCGGGGGAGGATCTCAACTTCTTCACCAGCCGGGACACCTCCTCGGTCCGGGACGTGGCGGCCAACGACGCCGTCAACGTCGCGTTCGTGGGGGACCACGAGTGGGTCTCGATCTCCGGCGCCGCCGAGGTGGTCGAGGACCGGCAGGTGCTCGAGGGGCTCTGGTCCGACGCGCTGAAGGCGTACTACCCGGACGGGCCCGCCACCCCCGGCCTCGTGGTGCTGCGCGTGCGCACGGAGACCGCCGAGCACTGGCGCAGCCCCGGGACGGTGGCCACCGCGCTGCGCTGGGCGAAGGCCCGGACCACGGGCGGGCAGATCGATCCCGGCGAGTCCACGGTGGTGGACCTGTGAGCCTGCCTCCGATCCACCTGGGCGCCTCCGCCGGCCGGGACCCCGAGCGACTGGACCTCGACGAGGACCTGCGCCTGACCGCCGTGGTGCACGGCTCCGTGCAGGGCGTCGGCTTCCGCTTCTGGACCGCGCGCCACGCCGAGCAGCTCGGCCTGCGCGGCTCGGCGGTCAACAACGCGGACGGCACCGTGGGCGTGATCGCCGAGGGGCCCCGGCACGCCGTGCGGGACCTGCTCAAGGCACTCAACGGCGGTGGCACGCCCGGCGCCGTGATGAAGGTGGACTCCCACTACGGCCCCGCCACCGGGGAGTTCCGCGGGTTCGTCACCGGCTGACCCGCCCCGACGCGCTCGCGGCGCCGCGCCGCGCCGCGCGATCTACGATGGAGCCATGGCTCACGACCACGCCGGGGACCGCGGGCGCGCGGAGGACGGGCACGACCACGGGCCCGGGCACACCCACGCCGGTCCCGGGACGGACCGGTGGCGGATCGCCACCGCCTTCGGGATCACCGCGGCGCTGTTCGTCGTCCAGCTGGTCGGCGCCCTGTGGACGGGGTCCCTGGCGCTGCTCCTCGACACCGCCCACGTGCTCACCGACGCCGGTGGACTGCTGCTCGCGCTGGTCGCCGCGCAGCTGACCCTGCGCCCGCCGAGCGCCCGGCGCACGTGGGGCTGGCGTCGCGCGGAGATCGTGGCCGCGGCCCTGCAGGCCGGGGTGCTGCTGGCCGTGGGGCTGTTCGTGCTCGTGGAGGGCGTGCGGCGGTTCCTCGAGCCGCACCCGGTGGCCTCGGCCGAGATGCTGGTCTTCGGCGTCCTGGGGCTGGCCGGCAACCTCGTGGCGATGGCGGTGCTCTTCGGGGGCCGGCGCACCAACCTCAACCTGCGCGCGGCGATGCTCGAGGTGCTCAACGACGCGCTGGGCTCGGTCGCGGTGATCGTCGCGGCCGTGGTCATCACCCTCACCGGCTGGATGCAGGCCGACGCCGTCGTCGCGCTGCTCATCGGGGCGCTCATCGTGCCCCGCACCATCCGACTGCTCATGGAGTCCCTGTCCGTGCTCCTGGAGAGCGCGCCCCCCCCGGGCTCGACGTCGACGAGGTCCGCGGGCACATCCTCGAGCTGCCGCACGTGGTGGAGGTCCACGACCTGCACGCGTCCCGGATCTCCTCGGACCTGCCCGTGCTCACCGCCCACGTGGTGCTCGAGGAGGAGTACTTCTACTCCGGCGGCTCGGCCGAGGCGCTGGGCCGGATCCAGCGGTGCGTGGCCGAGCACTTCCCCGTGTCCGTCCAGCACTCCACGATCCAGCTGGAGCCCGCCGACCACGACGAACCGGAGGTGTGCGCGCCCCATGACTCCTGAGCCCCCGAGCACCGAGGACCACTGCCTGATCGTGTTCGTCCCGGCCAGCCACGCCGAGCAGGTCCTGCAGGCCCTCGGCGACGCCGGGGCCGGCCGCGCCGGCCACTACTCCCACACCGCGTTCGTGAGCCGCGGCACCGGACGGTTCACACCGCTGCCCGGTGCGCACCCCACGATCGGGGAGGTCGGGACGCCGCAGGAGGTCGACGAGGTCCGGATCGAGACGCTGTACCCGGCGGCCCGGCGCGAGCGCGTGCTGCGGGCGATGGCCGGGGCCCACCCCTACGAGGTCCCGGCCTTCGCCACGTTCCCGGTCCACGACCGGGGCCCGTCCGTCGACGGGCAGGGCCGGCTCAGGAGCCGGCCGGATCCTGCATGAGCGCCGAACGGATCAGGAACCGCTTGCCCTCCGGCGCCTCCACCGAGAACCCGGAACCGCGCCCCTCCACCACGTCCACCGTGAGCAGCGTGTGCTTCCAGTACTCGAACTGCTCGCGCGACATCCAGAACTCGAGCTCGGCCGTGGCCGGGTCCCCGGGCAGCGTGAACACGCCCAGCAGCACGTCCGCCGGGCCGGTGAGGAAGTCCCCGGCCGGATAGCACATGGGCGCGGAGCCGTCGCAGCACCCGCCGGACTGGTGGAACATCAGCCGCCCGTGGACGTCCCGCAGCGTCCCGAGCAGCTCCACGGCGGCCGGCGTCAGGGCCACGCGGGAGAACGTCTCGCCCTCGACGGCGGGGGCGGACTCCAGGACGGCGGTGCTCCCGGTGGTGTCCTCGGTGGTGTTCTCGGCGGTGCTCACAGCGCGCTCCTCGGCTCGGCGGTGTGACCCACGCTACAGCCGGCCGAGCAGTTCCTCCAGGCCGAGGCCGTCCAGCACGCCCGCCGGGTGCGGTCCGGCCGCGGCGAGGGCGTCCGCCCACTCCCGGGGCAGGGCCCGGCGCCCGCCCACCAGGACCAGGTTGCCCGGATAGCGGCCCGTGAGCAGCCGCTCCTCGGCCAGGCACCACACGTCGGCGAGCGCCTCCCGCATCGCCCGCGCCTGGCCGGCGAAGAACGCCAGCCCGGGGTCGTCGCCCACGTTGACGACCAGCACCCCGCCGGGCGCCAGCAGCCCGGCGGCCTCGGCGTAGAAGGAGGTCTCGGTGAGATGGCCGGGGGCGTCCCGGCCCGAGAACACGTCGAGGACCACGAGGTCCGCGGTCCCGGGGACGGCGACGTCCGGAAGGGCCGCTCGGGCGTCGTCGACGACGATCCGCACGTCCGCGTCCGCGGGCAGGGGCAGCGCCTCGAGGACGAACGCGGGCAGCTGGCGCTCGAGCTCCACGGCGACCTGCGCGGAGCCGGGCCGGGTCGCGGCCACGTACCGGGCGAGCGTCAGGGCCCCGGCGCCCAGGTGGACCGCGGTGACCGGCGCGCCCGGCTCCGCCACGACGTCGACGACGTTGCCGATCCGCCGCAGGTACTCGTAGAAGATCTCCCCGGGGTGGGCGAGATTCACGTGGGACTGCTCGGCGCCGCCGATGGACAGCACGAACCCGCCCTCGGTGAAGCCGTCCGGGGTGATCTCGGCGTGCACGCCGGCGTCCTTGAAGTATCTGCGCATGAGCCCATTGTCACTTCCCGGACGGGAATGGACCGGGTCGCGGGACGGCTCTACCGGTGAACCACTGCTTCGTCCCGAAGGATCCCCCGCCCATGACACCCGACGTCCCCGCGTCCGGGACCACTCCGGTCCCCGCCCCCGCACCCTCCGCCGGTCTCCCGGACACCGGCGGCCCGGCCGGCGTCGCGGACACCGACCACTCCGCCCGCAACCGTCTGGTCATCGGGCTGCTGCTGGTCTCCACGTTCGTGGTGATCCTCAACGAGACGATCATGAGCGTGGCGCTGCCCCGTCTCATGACCGACCTCTCCGTCACGGCCGTCGCCGGCCAGTGGCTCACCACCGCCTACATGCTCACCATGGCCGTGGTCATCCCGGTGACCGGGTTCCTGCTCCAGCGGCTGCACACCCGGCCCGTGTTCCTCCTCGCCATGACACTGTTCAGCCTCGGCACCCTGATCTGCGCGGCCGCGCCCGGGTTCGGGACGCTGCTCGCGGGACGGGTGGTGCAGGCCTGCGGCACCGCGGTCATGATGCCGCTGCTGATGACCACGGTCCTGACCCTGGTGCCGCCGGCCGGGCGCGGGCGCGTCATGGGCAACATCTCCATCGTCATCTCGGTCGCCCCCGCCGTGGGACCCACCATCTCGGGCGTCATCCTCAGCGTGCTCGAGTGGCGGTGGATGTTCATCCTGGTGCTGCCCGTCGCGGTGGGCTCCCTGCTGCTGGGGGCGTGGCGGATGCAGAACGTCACCGAGCCCCGGCCCGCGCCGCTGGACGCGGTCTCGGTGGTGCTCTCGGCCGTGGGCTTCGGCGGCCTCGTGCTCGGCCTGAGCTCTTTCGGCGAGGGCGGGGAGGCCGCGGTCCCGGCGTGGGTGCCGCTCGCGCTGGGCGTGGCCGCGCTGGTCGTGTTCGTGCGGCGTCAGCTCCGGCTCCAGCGCGCGGACCGGGCCCTGCTGGACCTGCGGACCTTCCGGTCACGGGTCTTCACGACGTCCACGGCGGTGCTCACCGTCAGCATGATGGCCCTGTTCGGCACGCTGATCATCCTGCCCATCTACCTGCAGACCGTGCACGGTCTCGACCCCCTGGGCACGGGCCTGCTGCTGCTGCCCGGCGGGCTCGTCATGGGTCTGCTCGCACCCGTCGTGGGGCGGGTCTACGACCGCTCGGGCCCCACCGTGCTGCTCGTTCCGGGCTCGGTCCTGCTGAGCGCGTCCCTGTGGTACCTCGCCTCCACCTCGGCGGCCACGCCCGTCCCGATGGTGCTCCTCGCCCACGTGGTGCTCAGCACGGGCCTGGCTCTGATGTTCACCCCGTTGTTCACCGCGGGTCTGGGCTCCCTGCCCACGCGGCTGTACTCGCACGGCTCCGCCGTGGTGGGCACGCTGCAGCAGGTGGCGGGGGCCGCGGGCACGGCCCTGTTCGTCACCGTGCTGAGCCTCGGGGCCGCCGGCGCCGCGGCGGCCGGGGCCGCGGACCCCGAGGCCACCGCGGCGGGCGTGCGGAGCGCCTTCCTGTGCGGCGGGATCATCTCGCTGACGGCCGTCGTCGGCTCCTTCTGGGTGCGCCGCCCCGCCGCGGCGGGCGCGGACGGCTGAGGGCCGCGGGCCCGTCCGTCAGTCCCGGACGCGCTCGCGGATTCGCCGCGTGAGCTCCGCGGCGTCCTCGACGGCCTGCTCGCCCTGGGCCAGCCCCGCGCGCAGCTCCTCCCGGGTCGCGGCGTCCTTCAGGGACCGGACGTTGATCTCGAGGGTGACCAGGGCCGTCGCGACGGCGGCCCGGGCCGCCTCGGAGGCCGCCGCCACGTCGCTGAGGACGTTGGGGTTGCACCAGCCGGTCAGCTCGCGCGCGAGCCCGACGACCTCGGCGCCCACCCCGATCAGCTCCCGCGGGGGCCGCGCCGCACCGGCCGTGGCCTCCTGGACGGCCCGCGAGCGCTCCGCCTTCTCCTCGTCGGTGTCCTTCGGCAGGGCGTAGGCGGCCGAGAGCGCGCCGAAGGCCTCGGCGTCGGCGTCCGCCAGGTCCAGCGCGCGCGGGATCAGCTCCTCGGCGCGGGCCGCCGCGCCGGCCGCGTGCTCGGAGGCCGTGGAGTAGCGGGCGGACATCGCCAGCAGGGCCGCGCCCAGGGCCGCCTGCAGGGCTCCCGCCGCGCCGCCGCCGGGGGCGGGCTCCCCCGAGGCCATGCGCTCCACGTAGGCCCTGACGTTCTCCGAGCTGATCACGGTGCTTCCTTCCGGTGGTGGGATCCCCTGCCCGCCGCGGGTGCGGGAGGGACGGTGACGTCCGCCCGAGCCTAGCCGTCCGGCGGTCCCCGTGGTCAGTCTCACAGCCCTTGCCGGACGAGTGCACGGCCCGTCCATCGCACGGAAACGTCCCGGCCACATCGGCCGCCGATGCTGGAGGTGTCCGAGGGCCCCGCCCCGGACCCGACCCCCGAGAGGAAGTGCCGCCATGACGACCCTGGAAGCGACGAGCGTCGACCCGACCACCGATGACGCCTGGGTCCACGACCCCGCCCGGATCCGGCCCGGCGACCGGATCGAGGTGTGGGAGCAGGACCACCTCCGCCACGTCGGCACCGTGGGCCAGTGCGCGCCCCGCCTCCGGCTGCTCTGGATCCTGGAGGCGGGCACCGGCTCCCGCCGGCTGATCCCCGTCGACGGCTACCGCCTGCGCCTGAGCCCCCTCGCCCGCGCCGCCTGAGGCCCCGGCCTCCTCGCGTTCAGCCGCTGTTCGCCCGGGCCGACTACGGTCGGCGCTGACAGCGGAACGGACGAGGAGGATCATGGGGAGTCAGTGGATCGACGGCGGCCGCGACCGGGCGGACCCCGCCGGCGGCCAGGGGGAGGGGCACGGCATGGCGACCACGAGGGCCCGGCAGGAGCGCGCCGCGGAGCTGCACGACCGCGTCCTCGCGCTGGTCGACGTGGTGGTCCGGGCCCGCCGCGCGGCCGTGCCGCAGCTCGAGCGCGTGAACCCCCGCCACCGCCGCTCCGCGCTGAACCTCGTGGACTACGTGGCCGTGCGCAGCCAGGACGTGCGGGACCTGCAGCGGGACCTGAGCGGTCTGGGCGTGTCCTCCCTGGGGCGGATGGAGGCGGGCGTGCTGAGCCACCTGGGCGCCGTGCTGGAGACCCTGCGGGTGCTCGCCGGCCGGGCGGAGGAGGACGTCGAGCTGCCCGGCCCCCTCGCGGAGCCCGACGGGCCCGAGCCGCCCGGCGCGGAGGTCCTGCGCCGCAACACCGCCGCCCTCCTCGGCCCGGGCCGGGAGGGGCGCAGCACCCGGATCATGGTCACCTTCCCGTCGGAGGCCGCCAGGGACCCCCGGCTCGTCGAGGACATGGTCCGCGCCGGGATGGACGTGGCCCGGATCAACTGCGCGCACGACGGCCCGGAGCAGTGGGCGGCCATGGTGGGCCACGTCCGCGCGGCCGAGCAGGCGCTGGGCCGCGAGGTCCGCGTGGCCATGGACCTCGCGGGGCCCAAGCTGCGCACCGGGCCGATCGAGCCCGGTCCGCAGGTCGAGAAGATCAAGCCCACCCGGGACAGCAGCGGCCGCGTGACCGCCCCCGCCCGCCTGTGGCTGGGCGAGGCGGACCCCGCGGTGGACGACGACGCCCCGGCCGTCCCCGTGGCCGACGCCGCCTGGACCGCGGCCCGCACCCCGGGGGAGCGGCTGCGGCTCAAGGACGCCCGCGGCTCCGGGCGGACGCTGCGCGTGCTCGAGGCCACTGGGCCCGGCGTGCTGGTCGAGTGCTCCAAGACCGTGTACTTCGCCACGGGACTGGCCGTCGGCGCCGAGGACGGCACCGAGGGCGTGCTCGGCGAGCTCCCCGCGGTCGAGCAGTTCCTGCGCGTGCGCGCGGGGGACACCGTGGTGCTGACCCGGGACCTCACGCCCGCCCCGGTCCGGGCCGGGGGCCCCCACCGGATCGGCTGCTCCCTGCCCGAGGTGTTCACGGACGCCCGGGAGGGCCAGCCCGCGTGGATCGACGACGGGAGGATCCGCTGCCGGATCACCGCGGTGGGGCCCGACGAGATCGCGCTGGAGGTGCTGCAGGCCGGCCCCGAGGGCGCCAAGCTCAAGGCGGGGAAGGGCATCAACCTGCCGGAGACGGACCTGCGCATCTCGGCGCTCACCGACGAGGACCGGTCGCACCTGCCGTTCGTGGCGGAGCACGCCGACATCGTCAACATGTCCTTCGTGCGCTCGCGGGAGGACGTGACCGACCTGCTGCGGGAGCTCGAGCGGATCGGCAGCACCGCCCTGGACATCACCCTGAAGATCGAGACCGTGGGCGGCTTCGAGTCGCTGCCCCCCATGCTCCTGGAGGCCATGCGGTGGCAGGACGTGGGCGTCATGATCGCCCGCGGGGACCTCGCGGTCGAGACCGGGTTCGAGCGGCTGGCCGAGGTGCAGGAGGAGATCCTGTGGCTGTGCGAGGCGGGGCACGTGCCGGTCGTCTGGGCCACCCAGGTGCTCGAGTCCCTCGCCAAGAAGGGCCTGCCCTCCCGGGCCGAGGTCACGGACGCGGCGATGGGCCAGCGCGCCGAGTGCGTCATGCTCAACAAGGGCCCGTTCGTGGTGGACGCGATCGAGGCCCTCGACGACATCCTCGTGCGGATGGAGGGGCACACCCGCAAGAAGTCGGACATGCTCCGCCGGCTCAACGCGTGGGCGCCGCTCGTGGAGTGAGCCGCGGCGTGGCCCGCGCCGTGACCCGCGCCGTGGGCCGTGAGCCGTGCCACACTGGGGGGCATGGCCGCACGCGACACCGCCGTTCTCCGCTTCCTCGCCGCCCCGACCGACGCCGGGCGCACCGGCACCGTGGACGGCGGGCGCGTCCTCGAGTGGATCGACAAGGCCGCGTACGCGTGCGCCGTGGGCTGGTCCCGGGCCTACTGCGTCACGGCGTACGTGGGCAACATCCACTTCGACCGCCCGGTGTGCGTGGGCGACATGGTGGAGGTCTCGGCCGAGATCGTGCACACGGGCCGGTCCTCGATGCACATCCGGGTGGAGGTGGCCTCCGCGGACCCCCGCGAGCACGGAGTGACGCTCAAGGACACGTGCCTGATCATCATGGTGGCCGTGGACGGGGACGGCCGGCCCACCCCCGTCCCGCAGTGGGCGCCCGAGACGGAGTACGAACGGCAGCAGTCGGCCATCACGCAGCGGCGGATCGAGCTGCGCAACAGCATCGAGGAGCTGATGGCCGAGCAGCGGTACACGGACGAGGGCACGGCCGAGGAGACCGTGCTGCGCTTCCTCGCCGCCCCCACGGACATCAACTGGGGCGGGAAGGTGCACGGCGGCACGGCCATGCGCTGGATCGACGAGGCCGCGTACGTGTGCGGGGCCCGGTGGGCGGGCCGCCCGGTCATCGCCGTCTACGCCGGGGGCGTCCGGTTCTACCGGCCCATGCACATCGGCCACCTCGTGGAGGTCCGAGCCCGGCTCATCCACACCGCCGCCCGCGGCCTGCACATCTCCGTCAACTGCTGGTCCGGGGACCCCGCCACCGGCGAGCTCGCGCTGACGACCAACTGCCTCATGGTCATGGTCGCCCTCGACGACCAGGGGCACGCCCTCCCGGCCCGGCAGTGGCAGCCGGTCAGCCAGGAGGACCGGGACCTGGACGCGTTCGCCCGCGAGCTCGTCCGGCTGCGCGCCGAGTTCCCGGACTCCTTCCAGCAGGTCGACCCCTCCGTCTCCCGGCTGCCCGGGAGCTGACCCGGCCCCTCCTGCGCCGTCGGCGAATCGCGGGCCCCGATCAGCCTGCTGTGCATATAGTGGGCCGAGACCCACTGTCCCGGCACCCCACAAGGAGAGCACGCCATGGACCTGAACCCCCTGAACAACGCGTTCGACGACGAGGGCAAGCCCAAGCCCGCCATGAACAAGCTCCTCGACACCGTGCTGCGCGTGCAGCGGCCGGTGGTCCTGAGCTTCGTCCAGAAGGAGCGCGCCGACCACCCGGACGAGACGCCCGAGCAGATCGCCAAGCGGCTCGAGAAGTTCTACGTCCGGTCCGTCACGCTGGGCGGCGGGGCGGTCGGCGCCACCGCTGTGGTCCCCGGCATCGGCACCGTCGCCTCCCTGGGACTGTCCTCCTTCGCGGTCGTCGGCTATCTCGAGGCCACCGCCCTGTACGCCCAGGCGATCGCCGAGCTGCACGGGGTGCACACCGAGGACCCCGAGAAGACCCGCACCATGGTCATGGCCCTCATGCTCGGCGAGGACGGCCGCCAGGTCATGAACCAGATCCTCGCCAGCGGCACCAAGGGCAAGGGCATGATGTCCTCCTGGGGCCTCATGATGGGCAAGGACGACTCCAAGACCTTCGACGTCAGCCGGATCATCCGCAACATGTTCGTCAAGCGCTTCCTGCTCAAGCAGACCGGAGCCGTGTTCGGCCGTGCCCTGCCGTTCGGCGTGGGCGCGATCGTCGGCGGGGGAGCGAACCTGGCGATGTCCAAGCAGGTCATCTCCGCGACCCACGAGGCGTTCGGGCCGCTGCCCGCGACGTTCCCCGCCGAGCTCGAGCTCGAGGAGCGGGCCGCCCGGTTCGACGACCGGAAGGGCCGCAGGGGCAAGCGGGACCGCAAGGCCGACACGGTCGCCGCGGCCCACGGCGAGATCACCGGCGAGCAGTAGGCCCCGCCCCGGCGCTCCCGCGCCACCCGCAGCACCACGACGCCCCGCGACCCGCGGGGCGTCGTCGTCGTTCACGACAGCTCCGCCGGGGCGTGGCCCCGCGTTCACCGCGCCTCCCTAGCCTGGTGCGCGAGCGGGGCGCACCGCGCCCCGACCGACAGCCGAGGGAGCGCCGTGCGGCCGATCGTCTACGCACACCGGGGATCCAGCGCGGCCTTCCCGGAGCACACCCGGGCCGCCTACGTGCAGGCGCTGCTGGACGGCGCCGACGGCGTGGAGTGCGACGTCCACCTCAGCCGCGACGGCCACCTCGTCCTGCACCACGACGCCCAGCTGGGCCGCACGAGCGACGGCCGGGGCCCCGTGTCCGCCCGCACGCTCGCCGAGCTGCGGCGGCTCGACTGGACCTCCTGGAAGGGCGTGCGCATCCCGCCGGGCCACGGCGCACCGGAGCGTCAGCTGCTCACCCTGGCCGAGCTCCTGGACCTGCTGCGCGACGCCGGCCGTCCCGTGGGCCTGGCCGTGGAGACGAAGCACCCCAGCCCGTACGGCCACCGGCTCGAGGAGGAGGTCCTGGGCCTGCTGATGCGCGAGGGCTGGGACCCCGAGACCGGGCGGCTGGACGACGTCACGGTCTCGCTCATGAGCTTCCACCCCGACGCCGTCCGGCACCTCCTCGAGACGGTGCCCGCCCGGCACGTGTGCCAGCTGGTCGGGACGACCACCCGCCGCACGGTCCGGGACAGCCTGCGCGTGGGCCGCCCGGCCGCAACGGTCCTCCACGCCGGCATGCGCCTCGTGGTGCCGCCGGCGCTGCCCGTGATCTCGACGGGGCTGGTGGACCTCGTGGGCCCGGGCCTGGACTTCGTCCGGAACCACCCCGACCTGGTGCGGCAGTGGCGGGCCGAGGGCCGCGTGCTGCGGGTCTGGACGGTCGACACCGCGCGGGACGTGGACCTGTGCCGCGCGCTCGGCGTCCAGCAGCTCACCACGAACCGGCCCGCCGACGTGCTGCGCTGGGCCGGGGCGTCGGCGGGGGCACCGGCCGCCGTCCCGGTCGGCGCGACGAGCGGTGCGCCGCTGCCCGGGACCGTCGCGGCCCCGGCCCCCTCCGAAGTGGTGACGGCCGGCGCGACGAGCGGTGCGCCGCCGGCCGGGACCGTCACGGACCGGGCCCGCTCCGCAGTGGTGACGGTCGGATAACGGACGGTCACGTCACCGCCCGCCGGGGCCCGGCGCGCGTATGCTCGTCAGCACCCGCCCGTTGTCCTCTCCCCGTTGTCCCCCTCGCCACCGTCGCGCGCCTCCCCCCACCGCCAGGAGACGGTCATGCCCACCCCGATCCCGCCCCGCGCCCCGGACGCCGGCGCCGTGCGCGCCCCCGCCCCGGACCTCCAGACCGAGGCCCACCGGATCGCCGAGCGCGTGCGCCGCGAGGTCTCCCGGGCCGTCGACCCCGAGCGCATCGACTCGGAGCTGTCCCTGCTCAACCGCTTCGCCGAGCACGAGGACGTCGACGTGGTCGCCGGGCCCGCCCTGGCCGGGATCATCGCCGCCGCCCTGCTCGCCGCACGCCTCACGAGCGGGCTCGTCGACCCCACCACCGGGGCGGCGGCCTGGCGGGCCCTGGACGGGCTCGCCCCGCACCCGGCGCCAGGGATCGGGGGCCTCGAGCTGGACGTCCCCACCGGGAGGCTGCGCATGGGCCGCGGCACGGTCCTGGACCTCGCGCCGGTCGCTGACGCGTGGGCGGCGGACCGCACGGTCCAGGCTTTCGCACAGGAGCACCCCGGCCACGCGCTCGTCGCCGAGGTCGGCGGCACATGGGCCGTGGGCGGGCCGCCCGCCGCGGCCGCCGCCCTCGTCGCGGCGGCGCCGACCGGGCGCCCGAGTACAGTGGGG
>NZ_CANMRA010000024.1 GCF_947500125.1 uncultured Kocuria sp.
GGCCCGGGTGCACGACCGGAGGCGCACCCGGAGGCACGGCCCGGCGCACGCCAGGGCGAGCCCCGGGCCGTGCCGGTCGGCACGGCCGCCCCGAGGGCGGCCCCCGCCGCCCCGCAGCAGATCCCCCCGGCGGCCGCCGACCGGAACGCGCGGCTGAGCTTCCGGGAGCGCCACGCCGCCGCCATCGCCGCGGGACGGAAGGCACCCGAATCCGCCGCGGCACCGCAGGACGGCGGCGTAGAATGGGACGACTCCTTCGTGCCCAGCTCGGACGACGAGGCGCTCGAGGACTCCACCCTCTACGGCCGCGCCGCGATCGAGCGGATCCTCGGCGGCATGCTGATCGAGGAGCGCGATCTCCACACCGGGGAGTGAGCCGGGACGCCCCACGCACCGGCACCCCGGTGACGCCGTGGCCGAGGACGAGCAGGAGGGCCGCGCACCGGCCCGGAAATCGAGGGAAACGTGTACGAAGGCGCCGTTCAGGATCTGATCGACGAGCTGGGCCGGCTGCCCGGCGTGGGACCGAAGTCCGCGCAGCGGATCGCGTTCCACCTCCTCGACGCCGACAAGGAGGAGGTCCGGCGCCTGGCCGACGCCATGACGGCCGTCAAGGACAAGGTGAAGTTCTGCCGGATCTGCGGCAACGTGTCCGAGCTCGACGAGTGCGCCATCTGCCGCGACGCCCGCCGCGACGACAGCGTCATCTGCGTGGTCGAGGAGTCGAAGGACGTCATGGCCATCGAGCGCACCCGCAGCTTCCGCGGCCGGTACCACGTCCTCGGCGGGGCCATCAGCCCCATCCAGGGCATCGGTCCCGACCAGCTGCGCATCCGGGAGCTCATGACCCGGCTCTCGGGCGACACCGTGCAGGAGGTGGTGCTCGCGACCGACCCGAACCTGGAGGGCGAGGCCACCGCCACCTACCTCTCCCGCATGCTCAAGACGCTCGGGATCCGCGTGACCCGCCTGGCCTCCGGGCTGCCCGTGGGCGGCGATCTCGAGTACGCCGACGAGGTGACCCTCGGCCGGGCCTTCGAGGGCCGGACGGTCGTCGCCTGAGCGGGTCGCGCTACCATGTCCTGGTGCCCTGCCGCGGGGAGCGGGCGCACGGACCGGGCCGACCGTCGGAGCCCGGCCACCCTCGACCACAGGAGTTGAACCCATGAGCCTGATCGTGCAGAAGTTCGGTGGATCCTCCGTCGCGGACGCCGACGGCATCCGCCGCGTTGCACGGCGGATCGTCGAGACGCGCAACCGGGGCCACGACGTCGTCGTCGTCGTCTCCGCGATGGGCGACACCACGGACGAGCTCCTCGACCTCGCCCACGAGGTCACCCGCAAGCCCCCGGCTCGTGAGCTCGACATGCTGCTCACCGCCGGCGAGCGCATCTCGATGGCGCTGCTGGCGATGGCGGTGTCCGGGATGGGCGCTCCCGCCCAGTCCTTCACCGGCTCGCAGGCGGGGATGGTCACGGACGGCGCCCACGGCGCGGCCCTGCTCGTGGAGGTGAACCCGCAGCGCGTGCGCGAGTCCCTCGACCAGGGCAACATCGCGATCATCGCCGGGTTCCAGGGCGTGCACCGCTCGACCAAGGACATCACCACCCTGGGCCGCGGCGGCTCGGACACCACCGCCGTGGCGCTGGCCGCCGCGCTGGACGCCGACGTGTGCGAGATCTACTCCGACGTGGACGGCGTGTTCACCGCCGACCCCCGCATCGCGCCCAAGGCGCGCAAGCTGGACGTGGTCAGCAGCGAGGAGATGCTCGAGCTCGCCGCCAACGGCGCGAAGATCCTGCACCTGCGCTGCGTCGAGTACGCCCGCCGCTTCGGCGTGAAGCTGCACGTCCGCTCGTCCTTCACCCAGAACGAGGGCACCTGGGTCATCCCGGGCCCCGAGGACGCTTCCCATCCCAAGAAGGAGATCCCGTTGGAACAGCCGCTCATCGCCGGCATCGCCCACGACCGCAGCCAGGCGAAGGTCACCGTCGTCGGGGTCCCCGACCGGCCCGGCATCGCCGCCCGGATCTTCCGGCTGCTCGCCGAGGCGAAGGTCAACGTGGACATGATCGTGCAGAACATCTCCACCGGGGACGACCCCCGGACGGACCTCTCGTTCACCCTGGACGAGAGCCAGGGCGACCTGGCCATGAGCCTGCTGCGCGCCGCCGAGGAGAAGATCGGCTACGCGGACCTCGAGTACGACGACCAGGTCGGCAAGCTCTCCCTGGTGGGCGCCGGCATGAAGTCGAACCCCGGCGTGACGTTCACGTTCTTCGAGGCGCTCGCGAACGCGGACATCAACATCGACATGATCTCCACCTCCGAGGTGCGGATCTCGGTGGTCACGGCCGCCGACCGGCTCGACGAGGCCGTGCGCGTGGTGCACAGCGCGTTCGGCCTGGACTCCGAGGAGGAGGCCACGGTCTACGCGGGAACCGGCCGCTGATCCCCGTGCCCCGCTCCACCGGCCTGTCGACGACGGGGCGGGTCCCGTGACCCGCCCCGTCGTCGTCCTGCCCCGCGAGGAGTGGGCAGCGCGGGCGGACGCCCACGAGCGGCGCGCGGCGCGCTACGCCGACCCCTTCGTGGCCCGTCGCCACCGCGGGCAGAAGCACCCGGTGGAGGACTTCCTGTTCACCTACTACACGCTCAAGCCCGCCCAGCTGAAGCGCTGGCACCCCGGGGCCGGCAGCGTGCTGCTGGAGGCCGCCGAGAGGGCCGGGGACAAGTTCTACCGGCCGCTCACCGGCCCCGAGCTCGAGGACCTCGGCCTCTCCGCCCGGGACGGGGCCGTGGCCGTCGACGACGACGCCGTCCGGGACCGGCGGGCCCCCGCGATCGACTTCGCCCGGGCGGTGCTGGGCGCGCACGCGACCAACCCGGGCTTCTTCGGCTGCTTCGGCCTCCACGAGTGGGCGATGGCCTACCGCTCGGAGGACAACGACATCCGCCACGAGCAGCTGGAGCTGCGGCTCGGGGCGGCGGGCACGGACGCCGTGGTGGAGTCGGCCAGGATCCGGTGCACCCACTTCGACGCGTTCCGGTTCTTCCAGCCGCAGGCCGTGCCGCTCAACGAGCTGCGGCCCACCCGGGAGTCCCAGCGCCGGATGGAGCAGCCGGGCTGCCTGCACGCCACCATGGACCTCTACAAGTGGGCGTACAAGCTGGTCCCGGCGATCCCGTCCGAGCTGCTGCTGGACTGCTTCGAGCTGGCGTGGGACGTGCGGGCGACGGACATGCAGGCCGCACCCTACGACCTCGCCGGGTGGGGCTACGAGCCCGTGCGGATCGAGACCCCGGAGGGCAAGGCCGAGTACGTGCGCCGGCAGCGGGAGTTCGCCCGCCGCGCGGAGCCGCTGCGCCGGCGGCTCGGCGCGGCGCTCGAGCGCCTGGACCCTGCCCGCACCACCGACGGCGCCGCGGCGTGAGCGGCCCCGGGGAGCCCACGGGCGGCTGGGAGCGGATCGTGGCGGCCTCCGCCGTGCCGGCACCGCACGACTTCGTGACGGCCCCCTCCAGCACGGGGCAGGTGCTCGTCACCCGTGACGCCGAGGGCGCCCTGCACGTGCTGCGCAACACCTGCACCCACCAGCAGGCCACCGTGTGCCGGGAGGCGGCCGGGCGCGCCGAGACGTTCGAGTGCCCCAACCACTTCTGGGTCTTCGCTCCGGACGGGCGGTTCGTGGGGTCCCGGCTGGCCCTCGCCGCCGGCCGGGAGGCCCCGCCGGATCCCGCCAAGGACCTCCCCGCGGCGTCGGTCGACGTGGTCGACGGCTGGGTCGTGGCCCGCTTCCGCTGAGCCGGGCCCGACCCGCGCCCGCCGCGGGGTGCACCCGCTCAGGAGCCGCGGTGCAATCCGTCCTCCAGCACCCGCCGCAGCGCCTCCAGGTCCTGGCGGTTGGCGCGGCGGATCTGCGCCGCGAGCACGCGCGCGCCCAGCCGCGCGAACCCGGCCGGCTCGCCGCTGTTGCGCAGGGTCATCCTGGTGCCGCCCGGGACGGGCTCCCACGTGTACGTGGTCTCCATGGGGAACGGTCCCTGCGCCGTCCGCATGACCAGCCGCTCCCCCGGGACCAGTTCGACGACCTCGTACTCGTACTCGAGCCGCCGGCCGAGGAAGTGGGCCACGAAGCCCGCCCTCGCCCCCGGCCGGAGCCCGGGTCCGGTCCTCAGCTCCACGGAGTCGATGTTCCGGTACCAGTCCGGGGCGTGGGCCGGGTCCGCGGCGTAGGCGGACACGACGTCGACGGGCCGGGCGATGACGACCTCGGTCAGCACGTCGACGCGCGCGCCGCCGGCCCGGTCGTGGCCGCTCACGGCTGCTCCGGCGCGGGCGCGCCGTCGTCGTCGCGCCGCTGCCGCCCCGCGAGCCAGGCCTCGACGTCCGAGCGCCGGACCCGGCGGTGGCTGCCCCGGTACTGCACGGGCAGGACGCCCTCCGTGGTGAGGTTGCGCAGATAGGTGGCCGAGATCCCGGCGAGCGCCGCCGCCTGCGAGGTGGTCAGCAGGTCCGCCGGGGAGGTGGCGGCAGACCCGTCCTCGCCCTGGCGCGCGAGCCAGGCCTGGACGTCCGAGCGCCGGATCCGGCGGTGGCTGCCCCGGTACTGCACGGGCAGGACGCCCTCGGAGGTGAGGTTGCGCAGATAGGTGTGGGAGATCCCGGCGAGCGCGGCCGCCTGGGAGGTGGTCAGCAGCTCCTCGGAGCCGGTCGGCGGCACGACGGCGGACGTCACCGTGACGGCCTCCCCGCGGGTCAGCCGGGACAGGAGGTCCACGACGGCGTCGCGCGCCCCCTCCGGCAGGCGCAGGGAGGTGCCGTCCACGAAGATCGTCACGTCCCAGGACGCGAGGGCGTCCGCCAGTCGCTCGGCCTCCCGGCCGCTGAGTCCGGGGGTGGTCGTCGGAGGGTGCTGGTTCATGGGCCCATTGTTCCAGCACCGCCCGAGGTCCTCCCGCCCCTCCGCCGAACTCACCGCGACGCCCCGACCCGGCGGCGTGAAGGCGCCTCCCTCGGGCAGGCCCGGTGGGTTCGGCGTGGAGCGGTGCGCTCGGGGAGGAGCGGTGCGCTCAGGGAGGGGCGGCGCGCTCGGGGAGGCCGCGGACGGTGGACCGCTCAGGCCGCTCCGTGCCGCCAGCGCAGGACGGCGAGCCAGAGCAGCACCCCGGCCAGGCCCATCGTCGCGGGCACGAGCACGGGAGACGGTCCGACGGCTCCGGTGGTCGCCGCCCACAGCTGGGCCGCGCCCGGCATCGAGTCCCAGACCCCGTCGTACCGCGGGTCCACCGGACCGGCCCGCAGGTTCGCCAGGACGTGCTCGTAGACGCCGTAGGCGCTGCCGAGCACGGAGACGACCGCGGCGACCCGCACGGTGCGGGCCGTCCCGGCGGTGCGCCGCACCAGCCAGGCCACGGCGCCGACCAGGAGCACGGCCAGCACCGCCCACGGGACCAGCTGGGCGGGTCCCTGCCAGTGCCGCAGCATCGCCAGCTCGGTCAGCGCACCGAGGACGGTGCCGATCCCCACCAGCGTCAGGACCCGGCGGTAGACCGACACCAGCCGCGCGTCGTCGGAGGGGGCGTTGGAGGTGTGGGACACGCTGCTCATGCTCCTCATGGGACCACGACCGCCCGGGACGTGCCTGCATTCGGCCTGGGACGTCCCCGACCGGCCGAACTCACCGCGTCGGCCCGAGAGCCGGAGGTCCATGCCCCGGTCTCGGGTCGACGCGGTGAGTTCGGCGTCGTGCGGGGGCGGGATCCTTCCGCGGCGGTGACTCCTACCACACCCGGCGGGCGGTCCGGGCCCGGCGCGACCGGTGTGCCCGAACCGATAGAATGGCTGACGTTCGCCGGATCCCGGCCCGCTGCTCGACCCTCAGGAGTTCCCCGATGGCCCGCATTGTTGTCGACGTCATGCCCAAGCCCGAGATCCTTGACCCGCAGGGCAAGGCGATCGCCAACGAACTGCCCCGCATCGGCCTGGACGGCTTCGCCGGTGTCCGGCAGGGCAAGCGCTTCGAGCTGACCGTCGACGGCGAGGCCACCGAGGACGCGCTGGCACAGGCCCGTGAGGCCGCCGAGAAGCTGCTCTCCAACCCCGTCATCGAGGACGTCGTGCGCGTGGCCGTCCTCGACGAGACCGAGGAGAACTGAGCATGCCCGGCCTCGAGACCCCTCTGATCGCGGACCTCTCCGGCCCCGCGCCGGACGCCGCGCTCGCCGGCGCCCGCGTCGGCGTCGTGACCTTCCCCGGCACCCTCGACGACCGCGACGCCGCACGGGCCGTGACGCTGGCCGGCGGCACCCCGGTGTCCCTCTGGTACGCCGACGAGGACCTGCAGGACGTCGACGCCGTGATCCTGCCCGGCGGCTTCTCCTACGGCGACTACCTGCGCGCCGGGGCCATCGCCCGGTTCGCCCCGATCATGGACCGGATCATCGCGGGCGCGAACGCCGCGGGCACCTCCGGGTCCGCTCCGCTGCCGGTCCTGGGGATCTGCAACGGCTTCCAGATGCTCACCGAGTCGCACCTGCTGCCGGGCTCGATGATCAAGAACGAGCGCCTGAAGTTCCTCTGCCGGGACCAGCGCCTGCGCGTGGAGAACAACGCGACCGTGTGGACCACGGAGTTCGAGCAGGGTCAGGAGATCGTGGTCCCGCTCAAGAACCAGGACGGCCAGTACGTGGCGGACGAGCGGACCCTCGACGCCCTCGAGGCCGAGGGCCGCGTGGTGTTCCGCTACGTCGGGGGCAACCCCAACGGCTCCCGCCGGGACATCGCCGGGATCTGCAACGGACGCGGCAACGTGGTGGGCCTCATGCCGCACCCGGAGCACGCGGTCGAGCCGGGCTTCGGCGCGGACTCCTCCGCCTTCGGCGAGGTCGGCATGCGCGACGGCACGGACGGGCTGGGCCTGTTCGTCTCCGCCCTCAAGGCACTGGTCAAGTAAGGGACACAGAACACTCCATGAGCGAGAAGCACTTCAACCTGGACACCGTCGAGCACGCGACGGCCACCCCCGACACCGAGCTGCCCTGGGCCGAGCTGGGCCTCAAGGACAACGAGTTCGAGGAGATCAAGAAGATCCTCGGCCGCCGGCCCACGGCCGCGGAGCTGGCGATGTACTCGGTCATGTGGTCCGAGCACTGCTCCTACAAGTCCTCCAAGGTCCACCTGCGCCAGTTCGGCGAGAAGGTCACCGAGGAGATGAAGAAGGACCTGCTGGTCGGCATCGGCGAGAACGCCGGCGTCACCGACCTCGGGGACGGCTGGGCCGTGACCTTCAAGATCGAGTCCCACAACCACCCGTCCTACGTGGAGCCCTACCAGGGGGCCGCCACGGGCGTGGGCGGGATCGTGCGCGACATCATCTCGATGGGCGCCCGGCCCGTGGCCGTCATGGACCCGCTGCGCTTCGGGGCGGTCGACCACCCGGACACCGCGCGCGTGGTGCACGGCGTGGTGGCGGGCGTGGGCGGCTACGGCAACTCCCTGGGCCTGCCCAACGTGGGCGGGGAGGTCGTCTTCGACTCCTGCTACCAGGGCAACCCGCTCGTCAACGCGCTCGCCGTGGGCGTGATGCGCCACGAGGACATCCGCCTCGCCAACGCCTCCGGCGTGGGCAACAAGGTGGTGCTGTTCGGCGCCCGCACCGGCGGCGACGGCATCGGCGGCGCCTCCGTGCTCGCCTCGGAGTCCTTCGACGACGCCAAGCCGTCCAAGCGGCCGGCCGTGCAGGTGGGCGACCCGTTCGCGGAGAAGGTGCTCATCGAGTGCTGCCTCGAGCTGTTCAAGGGCTCCCTCGTGGAGGGCATCCAGGACCTGGGGGCGGCGGGCATCTCGTGCGCCACCTCGGAGCTGGCCTCCAACGGCGAGGGCGGCATGCACGTGGACCTCACCCAGGTGCTCCTGCGGGACCCGACCCTGACGCCGGGCGAGATCCTCATGTCGGAGTCCCAGGAGCGCATGATGGCGGTCGTGACCCCCGAGAAGGTCGAGGCCTTCGAGGCCGTGATGGACAAGTGGGACGTCGAGCACTCCTGGATCGGCGAGGTCACCGGCACCGGCCGGCTCGTGATCGAGTGGGACGACGAGGTCATCGTCGACGTCGACCCCCGCACCGTCGCCCACGAGGGCCCCGTCTACGACCGCCCCTATCACCGCCCCGCGGACCAGGACCGGCTCCAGTCGGACCGCTTCACCGGCTCGCCCGCCGACGCCTCCCGCCCCTCGGGGGCGGAGCTGCGCAACGCCGTCCTCGAGCTCATGGCCTCCCCGAACCTGTGCGCCAAGGACTGGGTCACCGACCAGTACGACCGCTACGTGCAGGGCAACACCGCGATGGCCATGCCCGACGACGCCGGGGTGGTCCGCGTGGACGAGGAGACCGGCCTCGGCGTGGCCCTGTCCACCGACTGCAACGGCCGCTACGCCTACCTCGACCCGTACGCCGGCGCGCAGCTGGCCCTGGCCGAGGCCTACCGCAACGTGGCGACCTCCGGCGCCCGCCCCGCGGCCGTCTCCGACTGCCTGAACTTCGGCTCCCCCGAGGACCCGGAGACCATGTGGCAGTTCGCCGAGGCCGTGCGCGGGCTCGCCGACGGCTGCCAGCAGCTGGGGGTGCCCGTGACGGGCGGCAACGTGTCCCTCTACAACCAGACCGGCGGGGTGGCCATCCACCCGACGCCCGTGGTGGCGATGCTGGGCGTGCTCGACGACGTCCGGCGGCGCACGCCGTCGGGCTGGCGCGAGGACGGCCAGGCGATCTACCTGCTCGGGACCACCCAGGACGAGCTGGACGGCTCCGAGTGGGCGAACCTGCGCGGGCACCTCGGCGGGCTCCCCCCGGCCGTGGACCTCGCCCAGGAGAAGCTGCTCGGGGACCTGCTGATCAACATGTCCCGCGACGGCATGATCGACGCCGCGCACGACGTCGCCGAGGGCGGCCTCGCGGCGACCCTCGCCGAGATGGCGCTGCGCTTCGACACCGGCGCGCGCATCGGACTGGGCGAGGTCTGCGAGCGGGACGGCGTGGACCTGTTCACCATGCTCTTCTCCGAGACCCAGGGACGGGCCGTGGTGGCCGTGCCGCGCAGCGAGGAAGTACGGTTCAAGGACATGTGCACCATGCGCGCCTATCCGCACACGCGGATCGGCGTGGTGGACACCGAGAACCGTGCGCTGGACGTGCAGAGCGAGTTCGGCATCGGCCTGGACGAGCTCCGCACGGCGCACCAGGGCACGCTGCCGAAGTACTTCGGCTGATCCACCGGGGGCGGCGGGGAGCCGCCCCCGGGCACACCGTTCCGCCCGGATCCCATCCGTCCATCGCCGGCACCCGCGCCTCCCGCGCACGCAGAAAGCAGCACCAGCATGACTGAGGACCTCGAGGCCCTGCGCCCCGCACCCGTCCTGGAGACGGAACGACTCGTGCTCCGCCCCTTCACCGCCGAGGAGCTCGACGCCGTGGCCGCCGGCGAGCAGACGCCCCACTTCGCCCACGGCTTCCCGACCGCCGAGGACATGGACTTCGCCCGCGAGTCCCTCATGGCCGGGGGCTACTTCTTCACGGAGTCCGTGTACGCGCGGATGGCCGTCGTGGAGAAGTCGACCGGGGAGATCGTCGGCACGGCCGGATTCGTGGGCCCCCCGATCGACGCCGAGCTCGAGATCGTGGGGTCCCTCGCCGCGGACCGCCGCAACCGTGGCTATGCCCAGGAGGGCATCACCGCGCTGCTCGGGGTCGCGTTCACGGACCCCACCGTCACGGCGGTGCGCGCCAGCGTGCCCGGGGACAACGCCCCGGCCGAGCAGGTGCTCATCGCCGCGGGCTTCGTCCGCCGGGAGACCCCCGGCCCGGAGACGGACTACTTCCGGCCGCGCCCCGCGTAGGCCGCGCCCCTGCGCGCGGCGGCGGATATCTAGACTGGCGAGGTGACCCCGGCCGTGTTCCCGCTCAGCAGTGTCGCGGACCTCCTCCCGGAGCCCGCGACGCTCATCGTCCTGGTGCTCGGTCTGCTCATCAACGTGGTGGCCCTGGGCTGGATCCCCCACAACCGGCGGCCCTCCGTGGCCCTGGCCTGGTTGCTCGCGATCTTCCTGCTGCCGTACGTGGGGGTCGTGCTGTTCCTCGCCATCGGCTCCGCGAAGCTGCCGAAGAAGCGGATGGCCATGCAGGCGAAGATGAACGACGTCATCCGCGAGAACACCCCCGACTCCCACATCATGGGCAACACGGACGAGCGGCTGCCCGAGTGGGTCGACTCCACCGCGGCCCTGAACTACAAGCTCGGCGCCCTGCCCATGGTCGGCGGCAACTCCTTCGAGATCCTCACCGACAACCACGAGGCGATGCGGATCATGGCGGACGCGGTGGACCGGTCCCAGGACTACGTCCACTTCGAGTTCTACATCGTGGCCATCGACGACGCCTCACGCCCCCTGCTGGAGTCCCTCGTGCGGGCCCACCGTCGGGGCGTGCGGGTGCGGGTGCTCATCGACCACCTCGGCTCCGTGGGCTACCCGGGGTACCGGCAGATGATCAAGCGCTTCGACGAGGCCGGGCTGCCGTGGCAGCGCATGCTGCCCGTGCGCCCGTGGAAGGGCGAGTGGCAGCGGCCCGACCTGCGCAACCACCGCAAGATCCTCGTGGTCGACGGCACCCTCGCCTGGACCGGCTCGCAGAACATCATCCACCGCTCCTACAACAAGCGCCGGAACCGCCGGAAGGGCCTCGAGTGGAAGGACCTGATGCTCGAGTGCACCGGTCCCGTGGTCGCCGAGCTCAACGCCCTCTTCACGAGCGACTGGTACTCCGAGACCGGTGACCTCCTGCTCGACGAGGCCACCCGCGACCTCCCGGACATCGAGGGTCCGGTCTTCGCCCAGGTCGTGCCCTCCGGCCCCGGGTTCGAGACGGAGAACAACCTGCGCCTGTTCAACCACCTGATCTACAACGCCAACGAGCAGATCATCATCGCCAGCCCGTACTTCGTCCCGGACGAGTCGCTGATGCACGCGCTGACCACCGAGGCCCAGTCCGGGGTGGACGTGCAGCTGTTCGTGGGCGAGACCTCGGACCACTTCCTCGCCTACCACGCCCAGAACTCCTACTACCAGGAGCTCGTCGAGGCCGGCGTGAAGATCTACCGGTACCGCTCCCCCACCGTGCTGCACGCCAAGTTCGTGCTCGTGGACGACTACGTCTCCGTGATCGGCTCGTCCAACATGGACGAGCGCTCGTTCGCCCTGGACCTCGAGGTCTCCGTGTACATCGCGGACCGGGACTTCCGGCGGCGGATGGACGCCGTGGTCGCCGAGTTCCACGAGGCCAGCACCCTGCTGGACTTCGACGCGTGGAACCGGCGGCCGCTGTGGCACAAGTACGCCGACAACGTGGCCCGGCTGACCTCGGCCCTGCTCTGAGGGAACCGGCCCGCGCTCAGGCCTCCAGGACGCCGCGCACGATCGAGTCCCCCGAGTGCGTCGGGTCGCCGTCGATCGGCTCGTTCGAGACGTCCACGACAGGGAACTCCCCAACGTCCAGGTTCTCGGGCAGCACGAACACGGCCTCGTCCCCGGCCATCACCCCGAGGCTGACCATCCGCTGCGCGTCGGGGGCGAGCAGCCAGACCTCCTTGAACCCGTCCACGTCGGCGGGGTCGGTCCGCACCACCAGCTGACGCGTCCCGTCCGGCCGCTCGTCCACCTCGGCCGAGCCGCGGGCGGTGTAGCCGGCCAGGGGCTCCAGCTCGGCGGTGGCCAGCACCGTGGGATCCGGCTCCAGGCCCAGCCGCTGCGCGCCCCAGACCGAGACGCCGCCCAGGACCAGGGCCGCGGCGGCGGCGGCCGCGGCCAGCGGGTACGGCACCCCGCGCCGGGGCCTGTTCCGGCGGGCATCGAGGTCGACGACGGTCGCCCCGCCGCGCCCTGCGCCGTCGCCGGCCGGCGTGCCGGTCCCGTGCCCCGTGGCGTCCTCGGGTGCGTCGTCCGAGGTGTCCTCCGCCGTGTCGTCCGGGGCGTCCTCGGGGGCGCAGTCCCGGGAGTCGGCGAGCGGGTCCGCCGCGACGTCGGCGGACAGGCCCAGCTCGGCGTGGATCGCGGCCCAGACCCCGGGGCCGGGGGCCGTCAGGGCAGGCTGCTCGGCCCGGCCGGCGCGCACGACGCGCTCCAGGGACGCGAGCTCGGCCGCGCAGTCCGGGCAGGCGGCGACATGCTGCTGGTCCTGGGGGTCGACGGCGTCACCCAGAGCCAGGAGCGTCAGCGTCTCCTCACTCAGGTGTGCCATGACCGTCTCCCAATCGTGTTCGTAGGTTCGTGAGGCCGCGCCTCAGGTGACTCTTGACCGTGCCGAGGGGCAGGTCCAGGTGCTGTGCGATCTGCTGGTGCGTGAGCTCCTCGTAGAAGGCCAGCGCCATGATCGTCGACTTCGGGGGCCCGAGCCGCTCGACCTCGGCCCGCACCACGAGCCGGTCCACCAGCAGGTCCGACTCCTCGTGCCGCGGCTCCCGGTCGGTGCGCACCGCGTCCGCCTGGCGCCGCTCCGCCTCGCGGCCGGCGGTCCGCGCGGCGTCGGCGATGCAGTTGCGCGCGATGCCGATGAGCCAGGCGGGGGCCGAGGAGTGCTCGGGCCGGTAGCCGGAGCGGTACTTCCAGGCCCGGATGAAGACCTCCTGCACCACGTCGTCCGCGCCCGCGTCGTCGCGCAGGGCCCGGACGGCGAGACCCCGGATGACCCCGGCGCAGTGCCGGTACGCGGCACTCAGGGCCTGCTCGTCCCCCGCGGCGAACGCGGTGTCGAGCTCGGGTCCCCAGTCCGGGGGCGGCGTCGGCATCGTGGGCGGGCTCCTCGTGGGCCGGAGGTCATGGTGGCGGGCGGTCGAGCGGGGTGCGGGCGTCCGCATCGTGCCCAGCCTAGTGGACACCGGCCATCCGGTCATGCGCCTCTCGCCTCCCTCCGCCGCTCAGGGCACCGGGACCGCCCGCAGCACCACGTTGTCCTCGTAGTCCCCGATCTCCTCGAGCCACTCCCCGCCGCACGTCACGAGGTGGAGCACCGGCTCGCCGGTCCGGCGGAACAGGTCCGCGTCCGCGAGGGACTTCTTGCGGACGTGCTGGACGGACTCGGTGCGGTAGCGCTGGACGCTGCCGTCCGCGCGCTCCACCCGGACCTCCGCCCCGACCGGCACGTCCTTCAGCTGCGCCATCGGCGTGACCTCGGTGAGGGTGTCGACGTGGCCTGCGACGACCGCGGCGCCCTCGTCCGCCCCGGGGGACGGACCGTACCGGTACCAGCCCAGCTCCACGTGGTTGTCCGGTATGGTCATGGCGCCGTTGTCCTCGACCCCCACCGGGACCACCGGCATGTCGATCGGCGATCCGTCCACGACCACCCGGACCGGTGCGGGGATCTTCTCGGCGGGCGCCTGGGTGGCGGGAGCCACCGGGATCTCCGCGGGGGCCGCGGTGGACTGCGCCGCGCCCCCCGCGGGGACCGGACGGTCGGGGCCGGCGAGCGCCGGGACCGCGTCCTCGCCCGGGTAGGGCCCTGCCGCCAGGGAGTACGCGGTCGGCGACCCCCCGTTCTCCGGGAGAGCGGTGACGGCCGCTGCCGCGAGCAGGGACACCGAGGCGACCGCCCCGGCACCCACCGCCGCCAGACGACGACGGGTGCCGGGAGCTGTTGGTCCGGGTGCGCGGTGGGCCGCAGCCCGCCGCGCACCCGGACCGGGCCTGTCAGGACGGCTCACTACCGGCGGTTCCCCGCGAGCACCCGGCGGGCGCCGTACGCCGCGCCGATCAGCCCGAGCGCACCGGCGGCCGCGAGGCCGGCGGTCAGCATCGTGCGCTGCTCCTGGGCCGCGAGACCGGACTGGCCGCCCGGCACGGCCTCGGGCGCCTGCTCCATGCCCTCCAGGGTCTGGACGGCGAGGGCCAGGTTCCCGGCCTCGAGGGAGCCCCACGCGTACACGATGTTGTGGGTGCCCTCGGCCAGCTCGAGGTCGGCCGGGCCGATGACCGGCTCGGTGGTGCCCGCGGCGGCCACGGACGCCGAGACCGTGCCCGCGTCGACCGGCAGGGTCTCCTCGTTCGGGTTCTCGAGCCCGGTGATGACCGGCTGGCCGCCCGCGAGGACGTCCACGGCCGGGGCCGCGGCCACGTGCCGCACGGTGAGGCGCGACTTCCCGGCCTCGATCTCGGACATGTCGTTGGTGAACAGGGCGGCGGTGGGGTTGCCCTCGGCGTCCAGGTGGGCCGCGGCCGTGTAGCTCATCCCGGTCTGCAGGTCCGCGGTGACGGGCCCGATGATCGGCTCCGAGGCGTCGGCGGCGTCGGGGGCCGTGATGGCCAGGTCGTAGCTGCCGGCGGGCAGCTCCAGCGGTCCGGCCAGGGTGCCCGGCTCGAAGTCGTCGAGGGTCAGCTCGCCGTTGACGTACACGTCCACGACGGTGTCGGGCACGCCGTGGAGCACGGACAGCTCGGCGTGCTCGGCGGCGAACGCCGGGCTCATGCTGAGGGCACCGGCACCGAGGCCGAGGACTGCTGCGGCGGAAAGGGTCTTGCGCATGGTAACTGCTCCTTGAACGGGCTCCCTGGCGGAAGCGGAATCGACCTTGCACCCGTACTACCGGCGTGGACCCCTCCGTGGATGCAGCAGGTCACATTTTTTTCGGGAAGTTCTTCCGGGCCCGTTCCGCACCACAATGAAGAGGGCGGCGCCGCGGCTCGCGCGGCCCGCCGGAGCACCCCGTCGGATCTCCAGGAGGAACCGTGGACACCCAGCGCTTCACCGGCCGGACCGCCGTCGTGACCGGGGCGGGGTCGGGCATCGGGCGCGCCACCGCGCTGCGGCTGGCCGCCGAGGGCGCCACCGTGGTGGTGGTCGACCTGTCGGCGCGCCGGCTGGAGACCCTGGTGGCGGCGGAGCCCCGCCTGCCGCTCTTCCCCGTGGTCGCGGACCTCACGGACGAGGACGCGGTGGGCCGCGTGCTGGCCGCGGCCGAGGGGCGGCTCGACGTGCTGGTCAACAACGCCGGGATCATGGACCGCTTCGAGTCCGTCGCCGAGGTCGACGACGCGACGTGGGACCGGGTCTTCGCCGTCAACGTCGGCTCCGTGATGCGGCTGACCCGCGCGGCGATCCCGCTGCTGCGGGTCTCCGGCAGAGGGGCGATCGTCAACGTGGCGTCCGAGGCGTCGCTGCGCGGCTCCGCCGCGGGCGCGGCCTACACCGCCTCCAAGCACGCGGTGGCCGGGCTGACGAAGAGCACGGCCCTCATGCACGCGGCGGACGGCATCCGCACCAACGCGGTGGCCCCGGGGGCGACCGCCACGGCGATCGAGGCGCCCATGGGCTCGGACCTGTTCCCGGGCCGGATGGCGGCGTTCATGCAGAACATCCCCTACACGGCCACTGCGGAGCAGGTGGCCGCCGTGATCGTCTTCCTCGCGAGCGACGACGCCTCCAATGTCAACGGCGTGATCATGCCCTCGGACGGGGGCTGGTCCGCCGTGTGACGCCCGCGCGAGGGCGTGCGCCCTCGCGCGAGCCCCGGCTCACTCCTCCTCGAGCGTGGACGTCTCCTGCGGCTCGTCGAGGACGACCTCCTGGTCCTGCTCCACGAGGTCGTCGGGATTCGCCTCGAGGGAGGACGCCTCCGAGCGGTCGTGCTCGTGCGCCGGAGCCTCGTCGTCCTGGTCGTCCAGCTCCGGCCGCTCGGCGTCCATCGACTGCTCGAGCCGGTCGGCCTCGTCGTACTCGGGGACGTCGCTCATGCCTGCCTCCTGCGTCGTGGGACCAACGGGACCACCGGTCGCGCGACCGGTCGTGTGCCTCCGACCCTACTCGTTCGGCCGTCTGTTCCCAGCCCCCTGACGGTCGGATAACGTGGTCTGTACCACAGGAAGCACCGCTCAACAGCAGGAGTTGTCCACCATGACGAGCCGATTCCACCGCTACGCCGAACTGTTCAAGAGCAAGGGCCCCTGGTGCACCGTCTACACGGACATCAGCACGGGGACCGTCGACTCGTTGCACGCCATCGACGTCCTTCCCGAGAACATCTGCCGAGAGCTGGAGCGCCAGGGCGCGAGCAAGGCCGACCTCACCGCCGTGGAGGCCGCCGTGCGGCCGGCCGAGGGCGTGCCGGACCCGGTGTGCCGGTACCTGCTGGTGCGGGGCGGCACCGTGGAGATCGACGAGGTCCTTCCCGGCCCCCGCGCCGGCCGCGGTGTCATCCAGGTGGAGGAGGTCCCCGACCTCACTCCCCTGTTCCGCCACCGCCCGGACGACTTCCCCTACGTGGTCGCCGAGGTGGGCCGGGACGGCGGCGAGATCTGCCTGCAGTACGCCAGCCGTGTCCGTGCCACGGACGAGCAGCAGATCGAGGGCGAGACCGAGCACCTGAAGAAGTTCCCCGGCGGCGGCTGGTCGCAGGGACGCTGGCAGCGGCACACCGAGGACGTGTGGCGGCGCAACACCGAGCAGGTGGCCGACCAGATCGACAAAGTCGTCGCCGAGAGCGGGGCGCAGCTCGTGGTCCTGGCGGGGGACATGCGGGCCCGGGGTCTGGTCGAGGAGCAGCTGTCCAAGGCGAGCCGGGCGATGCTGAGCGTCGTCGACGCGAACACCCGCGCAGAGGGCAGCCAGTCCGCCGACTTCGACCACCAGGTCGAGGACCGCGTGGCGGAGGTCGTGGCCCACCGCCAGCAGGAGCTGCTCGAGCGGCTCGCGGAGCAGCAGGGGCGGCCCGATCCCACCGCCGTCTCGGGGATGGGACCCGTCGTCTCGGCCCTGCAGCAGGCGCAGGCGGAGACGCTGCTCATCGACGACACCCACCTGGACACGGAGCAGGAGCTCATCGCCCTGGACGCCGAGCCGTGGATCGCCGTGCAGGAGTCGGAGGCCGTGGGCGCCGGCGTGCTCGGCCGGGTCTCCGCCGACGCCGCGCTGGTGCGCGCCGCCGTGCTGACCGACGCCCGCCCCGTCTTCGTGCCGCCGGGGGCGCTGCCCCACGGCACGGACGTGGCGGCCCTGCTGCGCTGGGGCGCCACGCCGGCGTCCTGACCAGGACCGGACGAGGGGCCCCCGCCGGCGCGGGGGCCCCTCGTCCGTGCCCGGCCCCGGAGCGGGCACCGTGGCGCCGGCAGGGCTCCGGGGTCACGGCCCCCGGTTCAGGTACAGGGGCCGTGGCTCAGGAGATCAGTTCGCGGGCCGGAGTGTCCGCGGCGGAGGGCTTGCCCGCGTAGGCGCCGCGGTACGCGGCGGCCGGGTGGGTGCCGAGCACCTTGGTCTGCCCGGCGCCGTAGAGGTTCTCGCGCAGCGTGGTGCCCTCGTACCCGGTCCGGTAGCGGCCGCGCTTCTGCAGCTCCGGCACGACCCACTCCACGAAGTCCTCGAACGAGCCCGGGGACACGTGGTAGGCGAGGTTGATGCCGTCCAGTCCGCCGTCGTCGATCCACCGCTCGAGCTCGTCGGCCACGGTCTGCGGGGAGCCGACGATCGGCACGCCCATGCCGCCCATCGAGATGTGCTTGGCGACCTCCTTGACCGTCCACTTCTTGTGCGGGTCCGCCGTGGTGAAGGGGGTGAGGAAGGACTGGATCGAGTCGGTCTTGATGTACTCCAGCACGTCGTTCTCGTCGTAGCGGCCCAGGTCCACCCCGGACCAGCCGCCCACGAGGCCCAGCGCGCCGTCGGTGTCCGCGTACCGCTCGTAGTCGCGGCGCTTCTGCTCGGCCTTCGCGTCGGTCTCGTCGACGATCACGTGCAGCATGGCGAAGATCTTGAGGTCGTCCCGGCCCCGGCCCTGGGCCTCGGCCTCGTCGCGCAGCTTGTCGGTGACCACGCGGGTGAGGTCCGGGCGGATGCCGCCCACGAACACCGCCTCGGCGTGGCGGCCGGCGAACGCGCGCCCGCGGGACGAGGCCCCGGCCTGGAAGATCAGCGGCGTGCGCTGCGGGGAGGGCTCGGTCAGCCCGATGCCCGGGACGTCGAAGTACTTGCCGTGGTGCTGGATGGGGTGGACGAGTGCCGGGTCGGCGAAGACCCCGTTGACCCGGTCGCGCTTGACCGCGCCGTCCTCCCACGAGCCCTCCCAGAGCTTGTAGCAGACCTCCATGAACTCCTCGGCGATCTCGTAGCGCTCGTCGTGGGAGATCTGCTCCGTCAGCCCGTGGTTCTCGGCCGCGGACTTCAGGTAGGACGTGACCACGTTGAAGCCCATCCGGCCCTTCGTCAGGTGGTCCAGGGTCGCGAACTTCCGGGCCAGCGGGTACGGCTGCTCGTAGGTGATCGCGCTGGTCACGCCGAAGCCGAGGTGCTTCGTCACGGCCGCCATCGCGGAGATCTGCATGAAGGGGTCGTTGACCGGGATCTGGGTGGCGTCCCGGATCACCGGGGCCGCGGAGTTCTGGTAGACGTCGTAGTAGCCGACGACGTCCGCGAGGAACAGCGCGTCGAAGAGCCCCTTCTCCAGGACCTGGGCGACGTCCGTCCAGTACTCGAGGGTGTTGTACTCGTCCGCCCGGGAGCGGGGGTGCTTCCACAGGCCGGGGGCCTGGTGGCCCACGCAGGTCATGTCGAAGGCGTTCAGGGCGATGCGCTTGCTCATGGGTGTTCCTCCCGGGTCGATGCCGACCCGCGCCCGTGCGTCGTGGAGACCTGCTCGCGGGTCCGACGCACTGCTGGGCGCCGTACTTGCCGCGGAGCGTGTGCACCCGCGGCCCGATGTTCATCTGGGGCACCCCGCTACGGGAGAGGGTTGCCGCCCGACCAGCCAGAGCTTCGCGTCGGGACTCGTCATCGTCGTCGGGGAACAGCTTAGCGGGTCGCCCCGGACCCGGCGCAAGCCTGTCCGCCCAGGCCGGTGCCGGCCCGGGCGGGCGGCTCAGGCGGGCGGGGCGAGCGGCGGGGTGCGGCTCGGGTCCAGGGTCCAGCCCCTCCGGAGCAGGGCGCGGAGCTCGATCAGGGGGCAGGTGTCCATGACCACGTCGAGGCCGGCCCGCTCCGCCCGGGCGGCCGCGTCCTCGTCGACGACGCCCAGCTGCAGCCACACCGCCGCGGCGCCCGCGGCGATGGCCTGGTCCACGACCGCACCCACGCGGCGGGAGTTGACGAAGCAGTCCACCACGTCGATCGGTCCCGGGACCTCGGCGAGCGTGCGGAAGCCGGGCTCACCGTGCACCGGCTCGCCCTTCGGGTTCACCGGGACGATCGTCATGCCGAGGTCGTCCCGGATCTGCTTCGCGACCGAGTGCGCCGGACGGGTCGTGGTGCCGGTCAGTCCCACCACGGCCCACCGGCCGGGCCGGGTCATGAGGCGCTCGATGACGGCGGGGTCGTTGCGGGTCATGGCACCAGCCTGGCACGGACCCCGTTCCTCCGCACGGCCCCTCCCCCCTTCCGCCCCGAAGTCGCACGTGTCGGCGACCTCGGGCGAGGTCGCCGACACGTGCAACGTCGCGGGAAGAAAGCGTCACGGGAAGAAACAGCGGAGAGAGAGCAGAGGGTCAGGAGAAGAGGGGCAGGAGGTCCGCGTGCGCACCCAGCTCCGCGCGCTCCTGGGCGGTCAGCTCCGCCCGGCCGGTGCCCACGCGCGCGAAGTGCTCGTCGCTCCAGTGCTCGAGCGGTTCCCGCTCCCACAGGTCGGTGAGGACCCGGCGGACCTCGGCGAGCCCGTCCACGGCGGGGCCCGGGGAGCCGTCCAGGTGCTGGATCAGGTCCAGGTGGTGCACCGTGGCCTCCACCGTGAGGGTGCTCAGCAGGTCCTCGACGCGCAGCACGTGCCCCTCGGTGCGGACCGCACCGCCGCCGCCGCAGTGCTGCGCCGCGTGCACGAGGGCCCGGGAGGTCTCACGGTAGAGCTCGCGCACCGGCTCCCAGTCCAGGACCATGGACGCGGCCACGCGGGCGCGGCGCCGCTCCTCGGCCGCCTCCACGGGGTCGCCGCCCCAGTCCGTCCAGTAGGTCGCGGCGTCCCGGTCGGGGCGGGCGGTCGTGGGCGTGTGCAGGGCGACCAGCCCCCGCAGCGCGTCCGTCGTGCAGTGATGGGTGAGGTCCCGGACCGACCACCCCGTGCACCCCGTGGCGGCCCAGGAGTCGTCGTCGCCGAGCCCGTCGAGGACCGCGCCGAACGCCGCGCAGGCGTCGCGCACCAGGTCCGCCCGGGCCGGGGGTCTGCGGCTCGTCATGGGTCCATGGTGAGGCACGAAGGGCTCCCGTGCCACCGATGTGTCGCCACGACCGCGGATGCGACGGATTTGCCAGGGAACAGGCCGAGGACGTTCAATGGGCGCGTAACCATCCGGAGCGGCTGAGAGACCTGGCTCGTCGACGTCGCAGCAACCGGCACGGATCCGTCTGATCCTCCGTGCGAGGTGCTAATGCCAGGACCGATGGAGTTGATCATGAGCACTTCTCAGCTGAGCCCTGCGCCGCCCACCGCCCCGGACACCTCGAAGCGCGCCTTCGCCGTGGCCTTCGAGCACGTCGGCAAGGCCTTCCCGGCCGGCCGCGAGACGCACCACGTCCTGCAGGACGTCGACGTCACGGCCCGGCCCGGCGAGGTCCTGGCGATCCTCGGGCCCTCGGGATGCGGCAAGTCCACCCTGCTGCGGGCCGCGGCGGGGCTCGACACCGCCTCGGCGGGCCGGGTGCTCATCGACGGCACCCCCGTGGCCGGGATCGACCCGCGCTGCGCGGTCGCGTTCCAGGAGCCCCGCCTGCTGCCGTGGCGCTCCGTGCGCGAGAACGTCCGGCTGGGCCTGCCCCGCGGACTCCCCCGGCCCGAGGGGGACGCCGCGATCGACGACCTGCTGCGCCTGGTCGGGCTCACCGCGCACGCGGACCACCGTCCGCGCGCGATCTCCGGCGGCATGGCCCAGCGCGCGTCCCTGGCCCGGGCGCTGGCCCGCAACCCCGGGGTCCTGCTGCTCGACGAGCCCTTCGGCGCGCTCGACGCCCTGACCCGCCTGCAGATGCAGGACCTCCTGCTCACGATCCACGCGGCCCAGCCCACCACCGTCCTGCTCGTCACCCACGACGTCGACGAGGCGCTGCAGCTCGCGGACCGGATCGTGGTCCTGGGCCGGACCGGGCCCACCGCTCCCGCCTCGATCAGCACGGTCCTCGCCGTCCCCGGCGAACGCCCCCGGGACCGGGCCTCCGAGGTCCTCGCCGAGCTGCGCGTGCAGCTCCTCGGCCACCTGGGCGTCGACGCCCACCACCCCGCGACCCGCTGACGCGGCCCGCAACCGTCCTCCTCCCGCTCCGACCACCGGAGCGGTGGCGGCACCCGCCCGCGCCGCCCGGCCCCGTCCGCTCACCACGAAAGGCTCCTCCATGCCCCTGTCCCACCGTTCCGTCCGCACGATCCCCGCGCTCGCCGCCGTCCTGGCCCTCGGCCTGACCGGGTGCATGGCCGGTGAGGGCTCCGGCGAGGCCCCCGCCGAGGCCGCCGGTGGCGGCACCGTCCGCGTGGACTGGGCCACCTACAACCCGCTCTCCGTGGTGATCAAGGAGAAGGGCTGGCTCGAGGCCGCGTTCGCCGAGGAGGGCACCGAGGTGGAGTGGGTGCAGTCCGCCGGGTCGAACAAGGCCAACGAGGCGCTGCGCGCGGAGGCGGTCGACATCGGCTCCACCGCGGGCTCCGCGGCGCTGCTGACCCGCAGCAACGGCACCCCGATCCAGGTGATCGACCTCTACTCGCAGCCGGAGTGGTCCGCCCTGGTCACCACCCCCGGCACCGGGGTGCAGGAGGTCACGGACCTCGAGGGCCGCACCGTGGCCGCGACCAAGGGCACCGACCCGTACTTCTTCCTGCTCCAGGCCCTCGACGAGGCCGGGGTGCCCGCCGAGGACGTCACGATCCAGAACCTGCAGCACGCCGACGGCCGCGCCGCCCTGGAGAACGGCCAGGTGGACGCCTGGGCCGGGCTCGACCCGATCATGGCCGCCGCGGAGGAGAACGGCGCGGAGCTGTTCTACCGCAACGTCGACTTCAACACCTACGGCTTCCTGAACGCCCACGAGAGCTTCCTCGAGGAGCGGCCCGAGGCCGCCCAGACCGTGGTGGACGTCTACGCCTATGCCCGGGAGTGGGCGCAGGAGAACACCGCGGAGACCGCGCAGCTGCTGTCCGAGGCGGCCGGGATCGAGCTGTCCGTGGCCGAGGCGGTGCTCGAGCGCACCAACCTGGACATCAACCACGTGCCCGGCGACCAGCAGCTGACGGTCCTCGAGAAGGTCGGTCCGATCTTCGTCGAGTCCGACGACGTCGCCGACCAGGAGCAGATCGACGAGGCGCTCGCGAGCATCGTGGAGAGCTCCTACGCGGAGAACGCCGACGCGTCCCGCGGGGCCGAGCTGGTCGGGGGCCAGGAGTGAGGCAGCCGCTGCCCCCCGCCGAGGAGGCGGAGCGCGCCGACGGCGCGCCCGCCCCCGCCGTGGCGGCGCCCCGGCGGCGGCCGCTGCTGCGCGCCGTGCTGGGCCTGCTGCTGCCCGCGGCGCTGCTGGTGCTGTGGCACGTGCTGTCCACCGCCGGGGTCTTCAGCGCCGTGCAGCTCCCGGCCCCGCTCGCGGTGCTCGAGGCCGGGATCGGCCTGCTGGCCGGCGGGGACCTCTGGACCCACGTGGGCATCTCGACCCAGCGGGTGCTGATCGGCTTCGTGGTCGGCGCCGGGCTCGGACTCGTGGCCGGGTCCTTCATCGGCCTCTCCCGCTGGGGCTCCACGCTGGTGGGCCCCACGATCGGGGCGTTCCGCGCGGTGCCGTCCCTGGCGTGGGTGCCGCTGCTGCTGCTGTGGATCGGTCTCGGCGAGGACTCGAAGGTCACGCTGGTGGCCATCGGCGCGTTCTTCCCCGTCTACACCACCGTCTCCGCGGCCCTGCAGCACGTGGACCGCAACCTCATCGAGGCGGCGCGGGCCTTCGGGCTCCACGGGCTGCGGCTGCTCACCACGGTGCAGCTGCCGGCCGTCATGCCGTCGGTCATCTCGGGGCTGCGCCTGGCCCTGGCCCAGGCGTGGCTGTTCCTCGTGGCCGCCGAGCTGCTGGGGGCCTCCATGGGTCTGGGCTGGCTGCTCACCGACTCGCAGAACAACGGTCGCACCGACCGCCTGCTGCTGGCGATCGTCCTGCTGGCGGTGCTCGGCAAGATCTCGGACGCGCTGCTGGGCGTGTTCGAGAAGTGGGCCGTGAAGAAATGGGCCTGACACGTGCGCCTGGCACAGTGGACCCGTCGTCCGTGCCGGCAGGAAAGGACCGCAGCACCGTGAGCTTCAGCTGGAGCAACCCCTTCTCCCCCACCCCCGACCCCGCACTGGTCTCCGACGAGGCCCGGATCGCGTTCTGGGAGGGTCAGGCCTCCCGGTTGGACTGGGCCGCGCCGTGGACGACGGCCCACCGTTTCGAGAAGCCGCGGCGGATCGGCGAGGACGAGGAGCGCAACCCCACCTGGTCGGTCCCCGAGATCGCGTGGTTCGAGGGCGGGAAGCTCAACGTGGCCCACAACTGCGTGGACCGCCACGTCGAGGCCGGCCGCGGCGCCCACGTGGCCCTGTACTTCGAGGGCGAGCCCGGGGACCAGCTGGTCTACACCTACGCCGACCTGCAGCGGGAGGTCTCCCGCGCCGCCAACGCCCTGCTCGCGCTGGGGGTGGAGCAGGGCGACCGGGTGGTGATCTACCTCCCCGTCATCCCGGAGACCGTCATCATCACGCTGGCCTGCGCCCGCATCGGCGCCGTGCACTCGCTGGTCTTCGGCGGGTTCTCCGCCGAGGCGCTGAGGTTCCGCGTCGAGGACACCGGCGCCAAGGTCCTCGTGACCACGGACGGGCAGCACCGGCGCGGGGCCGTGGTGCCCGTGAAGGCCGTGGCCGACGAGGCCTGCGGCGGCGACAACGCGATCGAGCACGTCGTCGTCGTGCGCCGCACCTCCCGGCCCGGCCGCACGGACCTGCCCCGGGGCACCCGGGGAACGCATTCCAAGGACGAGGACGCGGTCCCGTGGACCCGCGGGCGCGACGTGTGGTGGCACGAGCTGATCGCCGAGCAGTCCGACGTGCACGTGGCGCAGGCGTTCGACGCCGAGACGCCGCTGTTCATCATCTACACCTCCGGGACCACGGGGAGGCCCAAGGGCCTGGTGCACACGATGGGCGGCTACCTCGTGCAGACCGCGTACACGCACGCCCTGCTCTTCGACCTGCTGCCCGACGTCGAGGACGCGGACGGCGAGCTGCGCCCCGACGAGCTGGCCACCGTCAACGACCCCGCGAAGGTGGACTCGACCGTCCACTGGTGCACCGCCGACCTCGCGTGGGTCACCGCGCACACCTACGAGATCTACGGTCCCCTGGTCAACGGCGTCTCCGAGGTGATCTACGAGGGCACCCCGAACACCCCGCACTGGGGCCGGCACTTCGAGGTGATCGAGCGCTACGGCGTCACCACCTACTACACGGCGCCCACGCTGATCCGCTCCCTCATGGGCGCGTTCCCGAAGGGTGTCCCGCCGCTCTACAACCTCAACTCCATCCGGCTGCTCGGCTCCGTGGGCGAGTCGATCAACCCCGAGGCCTGGCGCTGGCTGCGCGCGCAGCTGGGCCGGGACGAGGTCCCGTTCGTGGACACGTGGTGGCAGTCCGAGACCGGCGCCACCGTGATGTCCCCGCGTCCGCACGACCCCCAGTTCGCGCCCCCGGGGACGTTCGACGACGGAGCCCCGCGCACCGCGCTCAAGCCCGGCTGCGCGACCCGGGCGGTCCCGGGGATCTCCACCCGCGTGGTGGACGAGGCCGGGGAGACGGTCCCGCCCGGGGTGCAGGGCTTCGTGGTGGTGGACCGGACCGGCCCCTCGATGGCCCGCACCGTGTGGGGCGACCCGCAGCGCTACCTCTCCTCCTACTGGCAGGCCTACGCCGAGCAGGGCTGGTTCCTGGCCGGGGACGGCGCCCGCTACGACGAGGAGGGGGACATCTACATCCTGGGGCGGGTCGACGACGTCATCAACGTCTCCGGGCACCGGCTGTCCACCATCGAGATCGAGTCGGCGCTCGTCACCCACCCGTGGGTCCTGGAGGCCGGCGCGGCGCCCGTGCGCGACGAGCTGACCGGGCACGCGGTGCTCGCCTGCGTGGTGCTGACCCCCGAGGCCGCGCGGGTCCCGGCGGAGGAGCTGACCGCGGCGCTGCGCGAGCACGTGGCGCACGAGATCGGCCCCATCGCCAAGCCGCGGGCGGTCGTGGCGGTCCCGGACCTGCCGAAGACCCGGTCGGGGAAGATCACCCGGCGCCTGCTCGCGCAGCTGTGGGAGGGCACCCCCCTCGGTGACCGGTCCTCGCTGCAGAACGAGGAGGCGCTGGAGCACATCGCCGCGGTCCTGGCCGCGCGGCGGTAGACCCCGCCGCGAGGGGTCGCTTCCGGTCGGAATGAGCTGCTCACACCGGCGGGAAACGACCCCTCGCACCGGCGAGGAGGCCGGCGCGGAGGCCGGTGAAGGCCGAGAACGACCCCTCGGCGCGGCTCCGTGACGGTCCGCAACCCCCTCCGCAAGGACGTTGAGACTTGTGACGTCCCAGTCCGCACCGCCCCTAGGATGAATGCCGTGAACGTGTCCCCCCGCCCCGCCGGCACCGCCCGCCCCGCGCCGGACGGGCTGCTGCCTGCCCTGCCGAACACCGACCTCAAGCTCGCGATGGCCGGCTCCGGCGCCCTGTTCTCGGGCTACGTGCTGGTGCACCTGCTCGGGAACCTGAAGGTCTACCAGGGCGAGGAGAAGTTCGACGCCTACGCCGCGTTCCTCCGCACCGCCGGCGCGCCCGTGCTGCCGCACGGCACGGTGCTCTGGACGGCACGCGGCGTGCTCGCCACCGGCCTGGTCGTCCACGCGGGCGCCGCCGCGGTGCTCACCGCGCGGTCCTGGGCGGCGAACGGGACGCTGCTGCCGCGCACCGGCCGTCGCCCGCGGGGGCGCCGGCGCTCCCCGTGGGAGGTGGCGAAACGCTCGATGCGCAGCACGGGCGGCGTGCTCGGACTGTTCACGGTCTTCCACGTCCTGGACCTGACCCTGGGCGCCCGGCCCGCCGCGGCCCGGGGGTTCGAGCACGGCAGCGCCTACGCCAACCTCGTGGCCAGCCTCTCCCGGCCGCCCGTGGCCGCGGCCTACGCCGTCTCCATGGCGGCGCTGGCCGCCCACTTGGTGCACGGCATCCCGGAGATCGCCAACGACGTCGGCGTGAGCGGCGACCAGCGGTTCCAGCGGCGGCTGCGGGTCGCCGCGAACGCCTTCGGCGCCGCGGTGGCCGCCGGCAACACCACGATCCCGGTGGCCGTGCTGACCCGCGCGGTGCGCTGACCCCGTGGTGGCCCTCCCCCGGCGTCGGGACGGCCGTCCTCCGGACGACCTGCTGCGGGCCGGCCTTCTGCGAGACGACATCCTGCGAGACGACCTTCTGCGAGCCGACATTCTTCGAGACGACAAGGACCCGAGCGAGTGAGCACCTTCTCCCTGACCGTGGACGTGTGGCGCCAGCCCTCCCCGGAGGAGCCCGGGGACTTCACGGCCTACGACGTCCCGGACGCGAGCCCGGAGATGACCGTGCTCGAGCTGCTCGACCGGATCAACGCGCAGCTGGCGGCCGCCGGCGAGGGCCCGGTGGTCTTCGACGACGGCTGCCGCGAGGGGATCTGCGGCAAGTGCGGAGTGACGGTCGACGGCGTGGCGCACGGCCCCGAGCGCAACGCCGCGAGCTGCATGCAGCACCTGGGGGCCTACCGGGACGGGGACCGGGTGCGCATCGAGCCGCTGCGGGCCTCGTCCTTCCCGGTCAAGCAGGACCTCTCGGTGGACAAGAAGGCGCTGCGCATGGTGACGAAGGCGGCCAAGTTCCCGGTGGGCATGAAGGCCCTCGCCAACGGCGGCTGCATCAGCTGCGGGGCGTGCGTGGCCTCCTGCCCCAACGGCTCCGGCCAGCTCTTCGTGGGCACCCTGCTCAAGGAGCTGCCCCCGCTGGCCACGGACGACGCCGAGCGCCGGGAGCGTTCCGCCAAGGTGATCGACGCGGCCGAGGAGCAGTTCGGGCCCTGCTCCCTGCTCGGCGACTGCGTGGAGGTCTGCCCCGCCGGGCTGCCGATCGAGAACCTCTCCGCGGTGGCGCGGGAGAACCTGCGCAACCGCTTCCCGCGCCGGAGCGGGGACACGCCGCGCCCGCAGTGACTCCGCCCGGCGTACCTTGCCGCCCGGGGGCGTGACTGCTACTTTTCGGGCACGTCCTACAGACCCGTGAGGTGGATCACATGAACGAGCGCCCCGGCAGGATCGTCCCGGAGCAGGGCGAGTTCGACTACGAGCCGGAGGACCGCGAACCCCCCCGTCCCGCGGGGAAGACCTGGCTCTTCCGCGGCCTCGGCGTGCTCCTGGCCCTGCTCGTCTGGTTCCTGCTCGGCGGCGCGGACGTCTCGGCCGACGCCCGCGTGGTGGGCGCGGTCGCCGCGCTGATGGCGGTCTGGTGGATGACGGAGGCGGTGCCGCTGTCCATCACCTCGCTGCTGCCGATCGTGCTCTTCCCGGTGCTCACCGCGCTCGAGGTGTCCGAGGTCACGGCGCCCTACGCCAATCCGATCGTCTTCCTGTTCCTCGGCGGCTTCCTGATCGCGATCGCCATGCAGAAGTGGAACCTGCACCGCCGGATCGCGCTGCTGACCCTGCGCCGCGTGGGCACCCACCCGCGGCAGATCATCCTGGGCCTGATGATCTCCACGGCCTTCCTCTCGATGTGGGTGTCCAACACCGCGACCACGCTGATGATGCTGCCCATCGGGCTGTCCGTGCTGACCCTGGTGGTCGAGAACAGCCGCAACGCCGGCACCCGGGCGGAGACCGAGACCATGGGCGACGACATCCGCTCCGGCAAGGCCATCAGCGACGTCATCGACGACCGCGACGTGCGCCTGTTCGGCGTGGCCCTGGTCCTGGCGATCGCCTGGGCCGCCACCATCGGCGGTCTGGGCACCCTGCTCGGCAGCCCACCCAACGCCATCGTGGCCGGCTACATCAGCGAGGAGCTGGGCCGCACCGTGGGCTTCGCGCAGTGGATGATGCTCGGCGTGCCCATCGTGATCGTCTTCATCGGGCTCGCGTGGCTGATCATCACCCGCGTGGTCTTCCGGTTCCACCTGGACGAGGTGCCGGGCGGCAAGGAGCTCATCAATGAGGAGATCGCCGCCCTGGGGCCGATGAGCAAGGGCGAGAAGACGGTCCTCGCCGTGTTCGTCACCGCGGCGTTCTTCTGGATCGTCCCGGGACTGCTCGCCGGCATCGGCGACATCGGCGAGCAGCTGCCCTGGCTGGACCTCTTCGACGACACGGTGGTCGCCATCGGCGCCGGCGTGCTGCTCTTCCTGCTCCCCGGCGACAAGCAGGGGAACATGACCCTGGAGTGGAACGACGCCGAGGAGGGCCTGCCCTGGGGCGTGCTCCTGCTCTTCGGCGGCGGTCTGTCCCTGGCCGCCGCCGTGGCCGGCACCGGTCTCGACGCCTGGTTCGGCGCACAGGTCAGCGGACTCGGCGCCCTGCCGATCGTCCTGCTCCTGGCCGCGGTCGTGCTGATCGTCCTGCTCCTGACCGAGATCACGTCCAACACCGCCACGGCCGCCACGTTCATCCCGATCCTGGGCGGGGTCGCCGTCGGGATCGGGGTGGACCCCATGACCTTGCTCATCCCGGCGGCGCTCGCGGCCACCTGCGCGTTCATGCTCCCCGTGGGCACCCCGCCCAACGCCATCGTCTTCGCCACCGGCCAGGTCAAGATCGCCGAGATGGTGCGCGGCGGCGTCGTGCTCAACATCGTGGGCGTCATCCTGATCACGATCTTCACCGTGCTCATCGGGCCGTTCGCGCTGGGCCTGGTGATCTAGCGGGCCCTCCGGCGCCGGGACCAGCGGCGGACGAGCTTCTCCGCCTCCACGACGACCAGCACGCTGGAGCCGACCAGCACGGCGAGCAGCCATTCGGAGGCGTCCAGGGGCGCCAGCCCCATGAGCCCGGCCGAGACCGGCCACGCCAGGACGCCCCAGTGCAGCGCCAGGGCGGCGAACGAGGTGAGCACCAGGGGCTTGTTGCCCAGCAGGTCGAGCTGGAACAGGGACTTGTGCTCGGCACGGGCACTCATGACCTGGAAGAAGCTGAACAGCACGAACGTGGTCAGGGCGAGGGACCGGGCGTGGACCTCGTCGGCGCCGGTCCCCAGTGCCGCGCCGAAGACGGCCAGCACGCCCAGCGCCATCCACACGGCGGTGATGCCCGCCCGGAACCACAGGGTGCGGGACAGCACGCCCTCGGACCGGGGCCGGGGCGGCCGGGCCAGCTCGTCGCCCTCCGCGGCTTCGAGGGTGAGCGCGATGTCCTGCACCCCGTTCGTGACGAGGTTGATCCACAGCAGCTGGACGGGCAGGAAGAGCAGCGGCTGGTCGACCACCACGCTCAGCGACACCGCGAGCAGCGCCGCGGCCCCCGTGGAGAGCAGGAAGAACGTGGCCTTGCGGATGGCCGCGAACGTGACCCTGCCCTGCCGCACGGCGTGGACGATGGTGACGAAGTTGTCGTCGGTCAGCACGAGGTCGGCTGCCTCCCGGGCCACGTCGGTCCCGGACCTGCCCATGGCCACGCCGATGGAGGCGGCCTTCAGGGCGGGGGCGTCGTTGACCCCGTCGCCGGTCACGGCCACGACGTGGTCCCGGTCCTGCAGGACCTGGACGATGCGCAGCTTGTCCTGCGGGGCGACCCGGGCCGCCACGCTGGTCTGCTCCAGCCGGGCGGCGAGCCCGTGGTCGTCGAGCCCCGCCATCTCGGCTCCGGTCAGGGCGGCGGCGTCGGTGGGCAGCCCCAGCCGCTCGGCCACGGCCATCGCCGTCACGGGGTGGTCCCCGGTGATCATCTTCACCTGGATCCCGGCCCGCAGGCACTCCGCGATGGCCTCCGCCACCCCCGGGCGCGGCGGATCCGCCATGCCCTCCATGCCCAGCAGCAGCAGCCCGCTCGGCGGCGGCAGGGGATCGAGCAGCTCCTCGTCGTCGTCGAGGACGCGGACGCCGGTCGCGATGACCCGCAGCCCGTCGCGGCCCATCTCCTCGTTGGCGGCCAGGACCAGGTCCTCGTCCAGCGGCCCCGGCCCCCCGGCCCGGGCGAGCGCCACCGAGTGCTCCAGGACGGCCTCGGGGGAACCCTTGACGTGCAGGATCCGCCGGCCCTGCGCGTCGCGGCGGACCGTCTGGCAGTACCGCAGGTGCGGTTCGTACGGCTGGTGCGCCACGGGCGGCGTCCCCCGCTCCTCCTCGGTGAGCGCGCCGAGGGACACGGCGACCGCGGCCATGGCGGCGTCGACCGCGTCCCCGACGTACGCGGAGCCGCCGTCCCCGTCCGCGGCCCCGGCCCGGGGCACGGCCTCGTTGGTCAGCGCCCCGGTCCGCAGCACGGCGCGGAGCAGGTCGGAGTCCACCCCTCCGGGTTCCTCCTCGACGAGGTCGGCCCCCGCGTCCGCGGCCCAGAGCCGTTCCACGGTGAGCCGGTTCTGGGTCAGGGTGCCGGTCTTGTCGGAGCCGATCGTGCTCGTGGAGCCCAGCGTCTCCACCGCCGGCAGCGTGCGGACGATGGCGTGGTGCCGGGCCATCCGGGAGACCCCGACGCTCATCGCCACGGTCAGCACGATCGGCAGCGACTCCGGGACCGTGGCCACCGCCAGCGCCACCGCGGTGCGGAACATCTGCGACGGCTCGTTGCCCAGGAGCAGCCCCACCAGGAAGACCACGACCACGGACACCAGGACCACCAGCCCGATCCGGCGCTCCAGCGAGTGGGTGAGCACCTGCAGCGGGCTCTGCCCGGAGGGCCCCTGCACGAGCTCGTTGATGGCCCCCAGCTCGGTCCGTTGCCCGGTGGCGACGACCACGCCCCGGCCGCGGCCGCTGGTGACGAAGGTGCCGCTGAACGCCATGTCCGTCCGGTCCGCCGTTCCGGCGGCCTCCGGCACCGGCTCCGTCCGCTTGGTCGCGGCGTGGGACTCCCCGGTGAGCATGGACTCGTCGACCTGCAGGCCGTTGGCCTCCAGCAGCCGCAGATCGGCCGGCACCCGTTCACCGCTCTCCAGCAGCACGACGTCCCCGGGCACGACGTCCGGGCCGGGCACCGTGTGCTCCTGCCCGTCCCGCAGCGCACGGCAGGACGGGGTGGACAGCGAGCGCAGGGCGCGCACGTCCCGCTCCGCCTTGCGCTCCTGGTAGAACCCCAGGGACGCGTTGACCAGCAGCACCACGAAGATGGCGCCCGCGTCCACCCAGTGCCGCTGGACCGCGGTGACGGCCCCGGCGAGCAGGAGCACGACGATGATGGGGCTCACGAACTGGCGCAGCAGGACCGCCCACCACGGCGCCGCCTCGGTGACGGGCAGGACGTTGGGCCCGAACTCGGCCAGCCTCCCGGCCGCCTGCCCCGCGCTGAGTCCGCCGGCCGGGGCCGACAGGCCCTCCAGGACCTCGCGGGCGCTCAGCGCGTGCCACGGAGCGCTCCGCGGCGTGCCCGTCCTGGCCGGTCGTGGGGCGGAGCGCATGACGGACCTTCTCGTCGTCGGGGAGGCTGTCCTCCCAGTCTAGAGACGCCACGCCCGGTTGGCGCGGGGCGGCCCGGGGCAGCACAATGGGAGGCAGCCATCCCGAGCGGCCGAGAGACCTGGATCGACGACGCCGCAGCAACCGTGGTCGACGTCGCAGACCGCACGGTGCTACCGCCAGGACCGATGGAGCAGCGCACCCCCGGCCCGCTCGCCCGGGTCCGTCTCCGCCCGGGACCGTCCAGCGGCACCACTCGCACGAGGAGTTCTCCCCATGGCCGACCACCAGTTCGGGTTCCGCACCCGCGCCCTGCACGCCGGGGGCACCCCCGACGCCGAGCACGGCGCCCGCGCGGTGCCGATCTACCAGAGCACCTCGTTCGTCTTCAAGGACGCCGACGACGCCGCCAACCTGTTCGCCCTGCAGAAGTACGGCAACATCTACTCCCGCATCGGCAACCCGACGGTCGCGGCGTTCGAGGAGCGCATCGCCTCCCTCGAGGGCGGCATCGGCGCCGTGGCCACCGCCTCCGGGATGTCCGCCGAGTTCCTCGTGTTCGCCGCGCTCGCCCAGGCCGGGGACCACATCGTGGCCTCTGCCCAGCTCTACGGGGGGACGGTCACCCAGCTGGACGTCACCCTCCGCCGCTTCGGGATCGAGACCACGTTCGTGCCCGGCACCGACCCCGCCGACTACCGGGCCGCGGTGCGCCCGGGTACCAAGGCCGTCTACACGGAGGTCGTGGCCAACCCGTCCGGGGAGATCGCCGACCTGGAGGGCCTCGCCGCGGTCGCGCACGAGGCCGGCGTCCCGCTGGTCGTCGACTCGACCATGACCCCGCCGTACCTGATCCGTCCGTTCGAGCACGGGGCGGACATCGTCATCCACTCCGCCACCAAGTTCCTGGGCGGCCACGGCACCACCCTGGGCGGCGTCGTCGTCGAGTCCGGCCGTTTCGACTGGGCGAACGGCAACTTCCCGTCCATGACGGAGCCGGTGCCGACGTACAACGACGTCACCTGGTGGGGGAACTTCGGGGAGTACGGGTTCCTGACCCGGCTGCGCACCGAGCAGCTGCGGGACATCGGCCCCGCCCTGGCCCCCCAGTCCGCGTGGAACCTGCTCCAGGGCGTCGAGACGCTGCCGCAGCGCATGGACGCGCACCTGGCCAACGCGCAGGTCGTCGCGCGGTGGCTCGAGGAGGACCCGCGCGTCTCCTACGTCAACTACGCGGGCCTGCCGAGCCACCCCCACCACGACCGGGCGCGGAAGTACCTGCCCCTCGGCCCGGGCGCCGTGTTCGCGTTCGGGGTCTCCCCCACGGAGCGGCTCGGAGGGCGGGAGGTCGGCGCCCGCTTCATCGAGAACCTGCAGCTGGCCAGCCACCTCGCCAACATCGGCGACGCCCGCACCCTCGTCCTGCACCCGGCCTCGACCACCCACCAGCAGCTGTCAGCCGAGCAGCTGCTCCGGGCCGGGGTCCGGGAGGACCTCATCCGCCTGTCGGTGGGCCTCGAGGACGCCGAGGACATCCTCTGGGACCTGGACCAGGCCCTCACCGCGGCGACCGGGCTCACCCGGGAGTCCGCCCCGACCGTCGAAGGAGCGCTCCGATGACCGCCGAGACCCGCACCTGGACGGGGCCGAGCGCGCCCGAGCGGCTGCGCATCCTGCACGGCACCGAGTCGATCGCCATCGTGGGCGCGTCCGACAAGCCGTCCCGCGCCTCCTACTTCGTCTCGACCTACCTGCTGTCCTCCTCGCCGTACCGGGTGTACTTCGTCAACCCGGTGCTGGACGAGATCATGGGCCGGCCCGTCTACCCGTCCCTCGCGGACCTGCCGGAGGTCCCCGACCTCGTCGACGCGTTCCGGCGCCACGAGGACCTCCCCGGTGTGGCCCGCGACGCCGTGGCCGTCGGGGCGAGGACCCTGTGGCTGCAGCTGGGCTCCTGGCACGAGGAGGCCGCCGGAATCGCCGAGGAGGGCGGGCTCGACGTGGTCATGGACCGCTGCGTGAAGATCGAGCACGCCCGCTTCCACGGCGGTCTCCACCTGGCCGGCTTCAACACCGGGGTCATCTCGGCGAAGCGGCAGGTCCTGGCCTGACCCGGGGGAACGGCCCCGGAAGCCTGGGCTTCCGGGGCCGTTGCCCGTCCTGAGCAGCAGGTCGCTACATGCGCTCGAGGACGAACTTCACGTCGGCCTTCAGGCTCTGGCTGACCACGCAGTACCGCTCCGTGGCTCGCGCGAGGCGCCCCAGGGCGGTGTCGTCGAGGTCCGCGTCCACCCGGGCGGTCACGACGACGTCCTGGACCCCGACGGGCACGGACCGGTCGACGCCCAGGGTGCCGCGGGCGTCGAACATGCCGTCGGCGGTCAGCTCGGCCGAGCGAACCTCCACGCCCATGGCGGTGGCGACGCTGCGCAGGGTCACCCCGGCGCAGGCCAGGAGCGCGTCGAGGAGCATGTCCCCGGAGCAGGCGTCGCTGCCGTCACCGCCGGTGGCGGAGTGCGGACCGCCCCGCACGGGGCCCGCCCAGCTGTCGACCGTGCAGGTCAGTCCGGGGTCCCGGAAGTCGCCGTGGGAGTGCAGGGGCGTGCGGGCCGCCTCCGGGTCCTCCCGGTAGCGGTCCTTGAGGGGCGCCTGGAGCTGTCGGAGTTCCGTGGCGGTCATCTGGGTGCGAGATTCCATGGTGTCACTGTAGGACGTCCGGCGGGCACGGCACCACGCGGGGCGCCCGGAGCGGGCCGTTCAGCGGGCGCGCTCGGCCACCTGCTCCTCCCAGTAGGCGCGGGTGGTCACCACGTCCGTGCCGTCCCACGCGCCGAGCCCGGACAGGCCCGGGACGTCGCCGCTGTGGAAGATCGGCTCGACGCCCTGCTTGCGCTGGGCCTCGTAGTTCTTGAGCACCCGGACGGCCACACCGGAGAGCAGGACCAGGGCCACCAGGTTGATGGTGGCCATGACCGCCATGAACAGGTCGGCCAGGGACCAGACGAGGTCCAGGGCCAGCACCGCGCCGCCGAAGACGAACACCAGCACGAGCACGCGGTAGCCGGTCATCGCCGCGGGCGAGCCCGTGAGGAAGCGGATGTTGGACTCGCCGTAGTAGTAGTTCCCGATCACGGACGTGAACGCGAACAGGAAGATCGCCACGGTCAGGAAGTGCACCGCCCAGCCGCCCAGCTGCAGGGCCAGCGCGGACTGGGTCAGGGACGCCCCCTCCCGGCCGCCGAACTCGGGGTCGGAGAGGAGCACGATGAACGCGGTGATCGAGCAGATCAGCCAGGTGTCGAAGTACACGCCGAGCGCCTGCAGGAAGCCCTGCTTGGCGGGGTGGGACACGGACGCGGTGGCGCCGGCGTTGGGGGCCGAGCCCATCCCCGCCTCGTTGGAGAACAGGCCGCGCTTCATGCCCTGGATGATGACGCCGATCAGCCCGCCGGTGACGAACTCGCGGATGCCGAAGGCGCCTTCCAGGATCTGGCCGAGCACCGTGGGGACCTCGCCGACGTTCAGGACGACCACGAGCAGGCCGAGCAGGACGTAGAGCACCGCCATGACCGGGACGACGATCTCGGAGACCGCAGAGATCCTGCGGATGCCCCCGAAGATGATCGCCGCGGTCAGCCCGACGAGCACGGCGCCGACCAGGATCCGGAACCACAGCGCCTCCGCGGCGGCGATGTCCACGCCGAGCGAGCCGCCCAGCGCGTCGACGATCGAGTTGGACTGCACGGAGTTGAACACGAACCCGTAGGTCAGGGTGATGACGACCGCGAAGAGCAGCCCCATCCAGCGCGCGCCGATGCCGCGCTCCATGTAGTAGGCGGGACCGCCCACGTATCCGGTGGGGGCCTTGATCTTGTACAGCTGGCCCAGCAGGGACTCCGTGAACGCGCTCGCGGCGCCGATGCCGGCGATCACCCACATCCAGAACACGGCGCCCGGCCCGCCCAGGCTGATGGCGATCGCGACGCCGGCGATGTTGCCGGTGCCCACGCGGGACGCGGCGGAGACGGTGAAGGCCCGGAACGCGGAGATGCCCTTCTTGCCGTCCTCGGCCATGCCGGGCTTGTCGTTGAGCACCCGGAACATCTCCGGGACCAGCCGCAGCTGCACCACGCCGGTGCGGACGGTCAGGTAGAGGCCGACCCCGATGAGGATGGCGAAGACCACGTTCCACACCCAGCCGCCGAGGGTGCCGACGAGATCGGTGACGAGTTCCATTGCAGCTCCGAACTGTGACGGACGCGGGTCCCCGGCAGGGGGTCTCTGCGGGGCCCGCGTGAACGACCGGGCGCAGCGGTCGCGCGCCCTGACGGAACTCTAGTGGAGGTGACCGGCGTCTCGTTCCCCTCCGGGTGCGCCGAGGTCGCTGCCGACGGCGACCGGACGGTGCCCGGGCGCCGTCGGCCGCGACCTCGCGGAACGGACGGACCGGGTCAGATCACGCGCACGGCGCCCTTGTCCGCGGAGGTGACCATCGAGGCGTAGGCCCGCAGCGCCTTGGAGACCTGGCGCTCGCGCGGCTTCACGGGGTACCAGGGCGCCGGGCCCATGGCCTGCCGGCGGGCGGCGAGCGTGGCGTCGTCCACGTTGACGCGCAGCACGCGCCGGGCGACGTCGATCTCGATCTCATCGCCGGTCTCGACGAGGCCCACGGCGCCGCCGGCGGCGGCCTCCGGGGAGATGTGCCCGATGGAGAGGCCCGAGGTGCCGCCGGAGAAGCGGCCGTCGGTGATGAGCGCGCACTCCCGCCCGAGGCCGAGGCCCTTGAGGTAGGAGGTCGGGTAGAGCATCTCCTGCATGCCCGGGCCGCCCTTGGGGCCCTCGTGGGTGATGACCACGATGTCGCCGGGCTGCACGTTCTTGGAGAGGATCTCGAACACGGCCTCGTCCTGGGACTCGACCACGAAGGCCCTGCCCACGAAGTGGAACAGCTCCTCGTCGATGCCGGCGGTCTTGATGACCGCCCCGTCCTCGGCGATGTTGCCGTAGAGGATCGCGAGACCCCCGTCCTGCGTGTAGGCGTGCTCCACGGAGCGGATGCAGCCGTCCTCGCCGTCGAGGTCGAGGGACTCGAACGTGTTGGCCGTGGAGAACGCCTGCGTGGTGCGCACGCCGCCGGGCGCGGCGTGGAAGAGCATCCGGGCGCGCTCCGAGGACCGGCCGCTGCGGACGTCCCACTCATCCAGCCACGTGGCCAGGTCCGGGGCGTGCACCGCGTGCACGTCCTCGTTGAGCAGGCCCGCGCGGCGCAGCTCGCCGAGGAGCGCGGGGATGCCGCCGGCGCGGTGCACGTGCTCGATGTGGAACCGCGTGGAGTTCGGCGCGACCTTGCACAGGCAGGGCACCCGGCGGGACAGGGCGTCGATGTCCGGGAGGGTGAAGTCCACCTCGCCCTCCTGGGCGGCGGCGAGGATGTGCAGGATCGTGTTGGTGGACCCGCCCATGGCGATGTCGAGGGCCATGGCGTTCTCGAACGCCGCCTTGGTGGCGATGTTGCGCGGCAGCACGGACTCGTCGTCCTGCTCGTAGTAGCGGCAGCACAGGTCCACCACCCGGCGGCCGGCCTCGAGGAAGAGCTCCTTGCGGGCCACCTGGGTGGCCAGCGTGGTGCCGTTGCCGGGCAGGGACAGGCCGAGGGCCTCGGTGAGGCAGTTCATGGAGTTGGCGGTGAACATGCCCGAGCAGGACCCGCAGGTGGGGCAGGCGTTGCGCTCGATCTGGCCCAGCTGCTCGTCGGTGACGGACTCGTCGACGGCCATGGACATCGCGTCCACGAGGTCCAGGCGGTGCTCCACGACGCCCTCGACGGCCTCGCCGGACTCCATGGGCCCGCCGGAGACGAAGACCACCGGGATGTTGAGCCGCAGCGCGGCCAGCAGCATGCCCGGCGTGATCTTGTCGCAGTTGGAGATGCAGACCAGGGCATCGGCCCGGTGGGCGTTGACCATGTACTCCACGGAGTCCGCGATGATGTCGCGGGAGGGCAGCGAGTAGAGCATGCCGTCGTGGCCCATCGCGATGCCGTCGTCCACCGCGATGGTGTTGAACTCCTTCGCCACGCCCCCGGCCTCCTGCACCGCGGAGGCCACGAGGTCGCCCATGTCCTTGAGGTGCACGTGGCCCGGCACGAACTGCGTGTAGGAGTTCGCGATCGCGACGATCGGCTTCCCGAAATCGTCGTCGCCCATGCCGGTGGCCCGCCACAGGGCGCGGGCGCCGGCCATGTTGCGGCCGTGGGTCGAGGTGCGGGAGCGGAGGTGGGGCATGACGGAGCTGCGTCTCCTTGGTCGAGGAAGTCCGGAGTGGAAGTCCGGGGTTGGATTTCCGGGGTGGAAGTCCGGTGGCGGGGCGGGCGGCCCGTGGGGGGCGGAGCACCCGGGTCGACCGCCGGCGGTCCGCCGTCCAGAATACGCTTCTCCCCCGCAACGTCCTGATGGGCGGACTCGCGTCTCAGCATGTGACCCTCCGGAGCGGCACGCTCCTACACTGGGGCCACGACACGACCCGCCGGAGGATGGGCCCATGAGCAAGCACTCGACACCCCCGCGTCCGGACGACGGCGCCGACTTCAGCGTGGACCTGCAGGACGCCGTCGACCCGCTGGTGATGGCCCTCGACGTCGGCTCGACGGGCAGCCGGGGCGGTCTGCACGACGCCACGGGGACCCCGGTGCTCGGCTACCGGCACAAGATCGAGCACCAGTTCCGCACGGCGGCCGACGGCACCTCCGTGATCGACCCCGACCAGGTCACCGAGGAGCTGGCGAGGATCCTCGACCTCGTCCTGGCCGACCCCGCGCTGGCCGGCCGGGTGACCGGGGTGGCCCTGGACACCTTCGCGTCCTCGCTCGTGGGCGTCGGGGCCGACGACGAGGCTGTCACCCCCTGCTTCACCTACGCCGATTCCCGGTGCGCCGAACAGCTGGCCGGGCTGCGCGCCGAGCTCGACGAGCCCGCCGCCCTGCAGCGCACCGGCGCCCGCCTGCACACCTCGTACCTGGCCCCGCGGCTGCGCTGGATCCGGGAGACGGACCCGCGGACGTGGGAGCGGGCCCGGCGGTGGATGTCCCTCGGCGAGTACGTGCACCTGCGCCTGCTCGGCACCGCACGCGCCGGGACCGCCACGGCCGCCTGGACCGGCATGCTGGACCGGCGCACGGGCCGGTGGGACGAGCCGCTGCTGCTGGCCTGCGGCCTGGACGCCGGGCAGCTCAGCCCCGTCCTCGACCCGCACGAGCCGATCCCGGACGTCGCGGCCTCCGTGGCCGAGCGGTGGCCCGCCCTCGAGGGGGCGCACTGGTTCGCGCCCGTGGCCGACGGGCTGAGCGCCAGCCTGGGCTCCGGCGGCGCCGACGCCTCGACTCTGGTGGTCTCGGCCGCCACCTCCGGCGCCGCGCGCGTGCTGCTGCACGAGAGCCCGGAGCGGGTGCCGAGCGGACTGTGGTGCTACCGCATCGACGCGCAACGGTGCCTGCTGGGCGGGGCCCTCAACGACGTCGGACGGGCGATCAGCTGGCTCGAGCACACGGTCGCCCTGCCGGAGGGCACCACGCTGCAGGACGTCGCCGAGGCCGAGGTCGCCGAGGGCACCCCGGTGGTGCTGCCGTTCTTCACCGGTGAGCGCTCGACCGGCTGGGCGGGCGGGGCCCGGGCGGTGCTGGCCGACGTGACCGCCTCCTCCACCGGCGCGGACCTGGCGCGGGGCGTGCTGGAGGGCGTCGCGGCCTCCTACGCGCGCGTGGCCGACCAACTCGAGGGCGTCGCGGGCGGCGTGGAGCGCGTGGTGGCCTCGGGCAGCGCGTCCCAGGACGTGCCCGGGCTGATGCAGATCCTGGCCGACACCCTGGGCAGGCCCGTGGCGCGGGCGGAGTTCAAGCGCGCGACGCTGCGCGGCACGGCGCTGCTCGCCCTCGAGACGCTGGCCCCGGACGTCGAGCGGGCCCGCCCGCCCTACGGGCCCGCGCACGAGCCGGTGCCCGGGCGCGCGGAGCACTACCGCACCGTCCGCGCCCGCTTCGAGGAGCTCTACGGAGCGCTCCTCGCCCCCTGACCGCCGAACTCACCGCTCCCGCCCGAGATGCCCGGACATGTCGCCCGGTCTCGGGCGGGAGCGGTGAGTTCGGCGCGGGCAGGGCGCCGTCGTGCGGAGGGGGCTCGGTGGCACCTGGGAGCGAGCCGGACGTTTCCTCACACGGAGACACAATGGTGTACCTCCGCTAATAGCGTGGCTCCGGCGCGGCCGCTTTCCTAGCGTGGAGCCCGTGGGGAGGGGTGCACGCTCCGCCCGGTGCACGAGCACCCGGTCCCACGCCCCCGCACCGCACGGAAGGAACCACGATGGACGACTCCCTGGGCCGGGAACAGGCCGTCAGACTGCACCAGGCGCTCGAGCGGGCGTCGATCAAGCACCGCCGGCTCTGGGTCCGCTACCTCAGCCTCGGCGGTAGGGCCGACGAGCTCGAGGTCGGCGCGTACCTGCACCAGTGCCTGGAGCTGCCCCCGCGGGAGCGGGACCTGCTGTCCTGGGCGGCCAACACCCTGCTCGACCGCCGCTACCACCCGCACGTGCCCTCGAGCGCCGACCTGCTGCGCCCGGGCAGCGACCGCGGCGTCCCGGAGCGCACCGCGTGAGCGGCCGGCCCGCCGGGCGCGGCAGGGGTCAGTCGCGGTAGAGCAGCAGCGCCTCGCCCTGGCCGCCGCCGCCGCACAGGGAGACCGCGGCCTTGCCGGACCCGCGGCGGGAGAGCTCGAACGCCGCGTGCAGCGCCAGGCGCGCCCCGGAGGCACCGATCGGGTGGCCGACGGCCACGGCGCCGCCGTGGATGTTGGCCTTCTCCACCGGGTAGTCGAGGTCCCGCAGCGACTGGATCAGCACGGACGCGAACGCCTCGTTGATCTCGATGAAGTCCAGGTCCTGCACGGACCAGCCGGCCTTCTCGAGGGCGGCCTCGATCGCCCGGGACGGCTGGGAGTGCAGCGAGGTGTCGGGCCCGGCCACCTGGCCGGGGGATCCGACCACGGCCAGGTACTCGAGGCCGTGGCGCTCGGCGTACTCCCGGCTGGTCAGGACCACGGCGGCCGCGCCGTCCGACAGCGGTGAGGAGTTGCCGGCCGTGATGGTGCCGTCCTTCGCGAAGGCCGGGCGCAGCCTCGCCATCGACTCCGCCGTGGACTCCGGCCGGACGCCCTGGTCGGTGTCGACGACCAGCGGCTCGCCCTTGCGCTGCGGGACGGTGACCGGGGCGATCTCGTCGCGGAAGACGCCGTCCTCCGCGGCGCGGGCCGCGCGCTGGTGGCTCTGGGCGGCGACCTGGTCCTGCTCCTCCCGGGAGATCGAGCGCTCGCCGTTGCCGGACTCTGTGAGGGAGCCCATGGACACGCACGCGGCGACGTCGACGAGCCCGTCCTTGGCCACGGCGTCCTCGAGCTTGAGGTCGCCGTAGCTCTTGCCCTGCCGCACGCCCATCGCGAGGTGCGGGGTGTTGGTCATGGACTCCTGGCCGCCGGCCACGACGATCTCGGCCTCGCCCGCGCGGATCATGCGGGCGGCGTTGGTGATGGCCACGAGCCCGGAGAGGCAGACCTTGTTGACGGTCTCGGCGGGCACGTCCAGCGGGATGCCCGCGGTGACGGCGGCCTGGCGGGCCGGGTTCTGCCCGGCGCCGGCCTGCAGGACGTGGCCCATGACCACGTAGTCCACCTGCTCGGGGGCGATCCCGGCGCGCTCGAGCGCGGCCCGGATGGCGTGGGCGCCCAGTTCGGCCGCGGTGAAGGACGCCAGGTGGCCCAGGATCTTGCCCTGGGGCGTGCGGGCGCCGGACAGGACGACGACGTCGGTGGCGGTGCTCATCGGTTCTCCTCAGCGCCGCCGGGGACGGCGGCGGTCTCGGTGGGGACGGTGTCGGGGGTGACGTCCTGCAGGTCGGTGCGGAAGGACGCCTCGGTCTTCTCCCGGATCTCCTCCTCGGTGACCCCGGGGGCGAGGCTGCGCAGCACGAGGCCGCCGTCCTCGACGTCGAAGACGCACAGGTCCGTGACGATGCGGTCGACCACGCGCACGCCGGTGAGCGGGAGGTCGCACTCGATCTTGATCTTGGCGGAGCCGTCCTTGGTCACGTGTTCGGTCAGCACGACGACGCGCGGGGTGCCGGCCACCAGGTCCATGGCGCCGCCCATCCCCTTGACCATCTTGCCGGGGATCATCCAGTTGGCGAGGTCGCCGGTGCCGGAGACCTGCATGGCGCCGAGGATCGCGATCTTGACGTGGCCGCCGCGGATCATCCCGAAGGACGTGGCGGAGTCGAAGATCGAGGCCCCGGGCAGCAGCGTGATGGTCTGCTTGCCGGCGTTGATGAGGTCCGGGTCCTCGTCGCCCTCGTAGGGGAACGGGCCCATGCCGAGCACGCCGTTCTCGGACTGCAGCACCACGTTCACGCCCTCGGGCAGGTTGTTGGCCACGAGGGTGGGGATGCCGATGCCGAGGTTGACGTAGTCGCCGTCGGAGAGCTCGACGGCGGCGATCGCCGCCATCTCGTCGCGGGTCCAGCTCATGCCTGGTCTCCGTTCTGCTGGTCGGCCCGCCCGGCCGGGCGGGGGCGGACGGTGCGCTGCTCGATGTCCTTGGGCGCGCCGCTGTACTGCGCGACGTGCTGGACGTAGACGCCCGGGGTCACGACGTGGTCCGGGTGGATCTGCCCGACCTCCACGAGGTGCTCGACCTCGGCGAAGGTGACCTTCCCGGCGGTCGCGACGATCGGGTTGAAGTTGCGCGCGGTGTAGCGGTACACGAGGTTGCCGTCGGAGTCGCCGGTGTGGGCGTGGACCAGGGCGATGTCGGCGACGATGCCGCGCTCCTGCACGTAGGTCTCGCCGTCGAACTCGGCGTGCGGCTTGCCCTCGGCCACGAGGGTGCCGACCCCGGTCCTCGTGTAGAAGGCGGGGATGCCCGCGCCGCCGGCCCGGAGCCGCTCGGCCAGGGTGCCCTGCGGGTTGAACTCGACCTCGAGCTCGCCGTCCAGGTACTGCTGGGCGAACAGCTTGTTCTCGCCCACGTAGGAGGCGAGGACCTTCTTGACCTGGCGGTTCTCGAGCAGGACGCCGAGGCCCTTGCCGTCCACGCCCATGTTGTTGGAGACCACCGTGAGGTCCGTGACCCCGGAGTCCCGCACCGCGTCGATGAGATCCCGCGGGATCCCGCTGAGCCCGAACCCGCCCACGGCGAGCGTCATGCCGTCCCGCAGGCTCTCCGCCAGCAGCTCGGCGGCGTTGTCCCTGACCTTGGACACCCTTGTCCCTTTCTCTCGTGCGACTGTGACTCAGACCTCAATCTAAGGAGCCTCCACATGTCGGTCAACAGAACCGGCGGAACGCCAGTACTTCTCCTCAGCATCCGGCCATTCGTGCGCCGAGTGTCCATATAGTGGAGCCATGGGACAGGAGCGGACGGCGGGTTCGGGCACCCAGGTGGTCCACCGGGTGGCGCGGCTGCTGCGCGCCGTGGCCGGACAGGAGCAGGGCAGCACCGTGGCGGAGCTCGCGGCCGAGACCGGACTGACCCGCCCCACCGTGCACCGGCTGCTCACGGGCCTGGCCGAGGAGGGTCTCGTGGACCGCGCCGCGGGGACGGGGACCTGGCAGCTGGGCCCCGAGCTGTACGTGCTGGGCGCGGTCGCGGCCCACCGCTATCCGATCCGCGAGCTGGCCGGGCCCTCGCTGCGCCGGCTGGCGGAGGCCACCGGCGAGAGCGCGTTCCTGTCGGTCCGCCGCGGGCTCGAGACCGTCTGCCTGGCGCGCGTGGAGGGTGCGTTCCCGATCCGCTCCCACGTCCTCTACGAGGGGCTGCGGCTGCCGCTGGGCGTGGCCTCGGCGGGGCTGGCGATCCTGGCCCACCTCCCGGACGCTGAGGTGGAGCGGGTCCTCGCGGCCACGACCGGGGCCCGCGCCGGCTGGGGTCCGGGTCACACGCCCGAGCGGATCCGGGACCTGCTCGCGGACGTCCGGCGGGAGGGCTTCGCCGTGAACCCCGGGCTGATCGTCGAGGGCAGCTGGGGCATGGCCGCCGCGGTCTTCGACGCGACGGGGGCGCCGGTCTACGCGCTGAGCCTCACGGGCATCGAGCCCCGGTTCACCGGCGAGCGCCGGCAGCCCCTGGGGCGGGCCCTGCTCACGGAGGCCCACCGGCTCTCCCGGGAGCTGGGCCACCGCTGAGCGGCCCGGGCCGGCGGCAGACCGTCCGGGCGGCCGGGCCCGTCCGGACCGGCAGCGGGCGGTCCGGGCCGCCGGGCTGTCCGGACGCGGCACCGCAGCCCACCGCCGCGGCGTGGGGCGGGCTCAGCGCGCCGTCCAGCCGCCGTCCATCGTGTAGGAGGCCCCGGTGACCATGGACGCATGCGGTCCGGCCAGCCACGCGACCAGGCTGCCGACGTCCTCCGGGTCCACGAGCTTCTTGATCGGCGTCTCGCCGAGCATGATCCGCTCCACCACCTCGGACTCGGGGATCCCGTGCACCCTCGCCTGGTCGGTGATCTGCTTCTCGACGAGCGGAGTGCGCACGTAGCCGGGGTTGATGCAGTTGCTCGTCACCCCGTGGGCCGCGCCCTCGACCGCGACGGTCTTGGACAGCCCCTCCAGGCCGTGCTTCGCCGAGACGTAGGCGCTCTTGTAGGGGGACGCCCGCAGCCCGTGCACGGAGGAGACGTTGATGACGCGCCCCCAGCCCCTCTCGTACATGTGCGGCAGCGCGGCGCGCACCAGCAGGAACGGGGACTCCAGCATCAGCACCAGGATCCGGTGGAAGTCCGCGGGGTCGAACTCCTGGAGGGGGGCGACCTTCTGGATGCCGGCGTTGTTGACCAGCACGTCGACCTCGAGACTCAGCTCGGCGAGCGCCGCGGTGTCGAGCAGGTCGACGGCCCACGCGCGGCCGCCGAGCTCGTCCGCGATGCGCCGCGCCCCGGCCTCGTCGACGTCGGCCACGACCACGTGCGCGCCGGAGCCGGCGAGGGCCCGGGCGGCGGCCAGGCCGATGCCGCTCGCGCCACCGGTGACGAGCGCCGTGCGGCCCTCGAGGTCCTGCTGCTGGGGCGTCGGGGACATGGGGGTCCTTCCTCTGGTCCGTCGTGCCCGCGGGGTGAGGGGCACGGATCACCGCCACGGTATGTGATCCAGGCCATGTTCGCGAAGGACAGAGCCGCCCGGGAGCGCGCGCCGGGTCGTGTCACACGGCGTCATGTCCGTCATCCGGGCGCCGAATGGCGCAGCGCGCACGGGTGCGCTTGGATGACAGGGTCACCATCCAGAGCGGCCGAGAGATCTGGCTCGACGACGCCGCAGCAACCCGGGCGACGGTTCCCCGTCCCGCCTCCGGTGCTACCGCCAGGACCGATGGAAAGGACGTACGACCCGTGCTGCACAGCGCCGACCGCATCCGCACGACCCACGCCGGATCCCTCCCCCGGACGCCCGCCCTGCTCGAGGCGAACCGGGCGAAGGGCGGCGTCCCGGAGGCCGAGTACGACCGGCTCCTGCAGGACTCGGTGATCGACGTGGTCCGCCGGCAGGACGAGCTCGTGGCCGACCGGATCGAGCGCTTCGCCCGCCAGGTGGGCCGCGAGAACGTCATCGCCTCCACCGACTGCGGGCTGGGCGGGCGGATCCACCCGCAGATCGCGTGGGCCGAGCTCGAGACCCTCGCCCGCGGCGCCGAGCTCGCCTCCCGCCGGCTCTGGCTTTGACCGGCACCGGCCCCCTCCGGCGCTCCCCGACCTTCCCGCCGTTCCCGCCGTCCCCGCCGTCCCCGCCGTCCCCGCCGTCCCCGCCGTCCCCGAGGAGGACACCCATGACCATGCAGAACACCGACCACGTGCAGACCACCCACGTGGGCTCCCTGCCGCGCACCCCGCGGCTGCTCGAGGCCAACCAGCAGCACGCCGACGGCGCCATCACGTTCGAGCAGCTCACCGCCGAGCTCGCCACGGGCGTCGAGGACGTGGTGCGCCGGCAGCGCGAGATCGGCCTGGACGTCGTCAACGACGGCGAGTACGGGCACACCATGTCCAGCGCGGTCGACTACGGCGCGTGGTGGAACTACTCCTTCTCCCGCCTCGGCGGCCTCACCCCCTCCGACGAGGACCGCTGGGCGTCGACGGAGAAGAAGCGCTCCTCGCCCGGCCACATCGTGCTCACCAGCTTCCCGGACCGCCGGGACCGCGAGCGCTTCCGGGAGGCGTACGAGGACCCGGCGTCGGGCATCCTCACCGGGCGCTCCTCGACCAAGCAACCCAAGATCACCGGGCCGCTCCGCTACACCGGCCAGGAGGCGGTGGCCTCGGACGTCCGCAACCTCCGGGCCGCCCTGGAGGCCACCGGGGCGGAGACCGGATTCGTCGCCGCCCTGTCCCCCGGCTCCGCGGCGCGGGTGACGAACGAGTACTACGGGACCGACGAGGAGCTCGTGTACGCGTGCGCCGACGCGATGCGCGAGGAGTACCTGGCGATCACGGACGGCGGGCTGACCGTGCAGATCGACGACCCCTCCATCGCGGAGTCCTGGGACCAGATCAACCCCGAGCCCACGGTCGAGGACTACCTGGCGTTCACGCGGCTGCGCGTCGAGGCGCTCAACCACGCGCTGCGCGGGATCCCCGAGGAGCAGGTCCGGTTCCACCTGTGCTGGGGCTCCTGGCACGGCCCGCACACCACGGACCTCGAGCTGAAGCACTTCGTGGACCTGATGCTGACCATCAACGCCGGCGGCTACACCTTCGAGGGCGCCTCGGCCCGGCACGCCCACGAGTGGAAGGTCTGGAAGGACCACGAGCTGCCCGAGGGCCGGGTCATCATCCCCGGGGTGGTCTCGCACTCGACGAACGTCGTGGAGCACCCCGAGCTCGTCGCGGACCGGATCGAGCAGTTCGCCTCGGTCGTGGGCCGCGAGAACGTCATCGCGTCGACCGACTGCGGGCTGGGCGGGCGCCTGCACCCGCAGATCGCGTGGGCCAAGCTCGAGTCCCTCGTCGAAGGCGCCCGCCTGGCCTCGGAGCGGCTCTACCGCTGAGCCGTCGCTGTCGACACCCCCGCCGCACCGCCGGGCCCGGTCCTCTTCGAGGGCCGGGCCCGGCGGCGTTCCGGCGGGCGCGGTCCCGGCAGGCGCGGCTCCGAGCGGTCCGCGGCGGGCGTCCGCCGCCGGGCCCCCACAGGTGCGGTGCGTCACATTGACGACGGACGAGTTGATCGTTCCGCACGGATGGTGACAGGTATCACTTTCATCCGTAGTATCGTCCTGAACTACCGAACGTTCGGTCATAATCCGTTCGGTTCCGCCGAGGACGTCGCCGTCCCCGACCACACTGGAGATCCCATGGCGCACACTTCATCCGCCCCGGCCGGGCGGCACGAGATGTCACGCGAGGAGCGCAAGGTCCTCGCCGGCACCCTCGTGGGCACCACCATCGAGTGGTACGACTTCTTCATCTACGCCCAGGCCGCGGCCTTCGTCCTGGCCCCGCTGTACTTCGCGCCGCTGTCCGAGGAGAACGCCGGCCTCGCCCAGGTCGTCGCGTGGGCCTCCCTGGGCATCAGCTTCCTGTTCCGCCCGCTCGGCGCGGTGGTCGCCGGCCACCTCGGCGACAAGTACGGCCGCAAGATCGTCCTGGTCCTCACCCTCGTGGGCATGGGCACGGCGACGATGCTGATCGGCCTGCTGCCCACCTACGCCACGATCGGCATCTGGGCCCCCGTCTTCCTGGTGCTCCTGCGCATCATGCAGGGCTTCTCGGCGGGCGGTGAGTGGGGCGGCGCGGCTTTGATGTCCGTCGAGCACGCTCCGCGGAACAAGCGCGGGCTCTTCGGCGCCTACCCGCAGATCGGCGTGCCGCTGGGCATGCTGCTCGCCACGGGCTTCATGTTCGCCGTCACCTCCGCCATGTCGCCCGAGGACTTCCAGGCCTGGGGCTGGCGCATCCCGTTCATCTCCTCCGTGGTGCTCATCGTGGTCGGCTACCTGATCCGCAAGACCGTGGACGAGTCCCCGGTGTTCAAGGAGATGCAGCTGCGCAAGAAGGAGTCCTCCGCTCCCCTGGGCCAGCTGTTCAAGCACAACTCCAAGGAGGTCACCCTCGCGGCCCTGATCTTCGCCGCCAACAACGCCGCCGGCTACCTGGTCATCGCGTTCTTCGCCTCCTATGGCTCCAACGTGCTGGGGATGCCCCGGTCCCAGACCCTCGTCGCCTCCCTCATCGGCGGCGTGGGCTGGCTCGTGTTCACGATGTTCGGCGGCTGGATCTCGGACAAGATCGGGCGCGTGCGCACCTTCCAGATCGGCTACGGGATCATCATCCTGTGGGCCGTGCCGATGTGGTTCCTGCTCGACACCGCGTCCCTGCCGCTGTTCGCCCTGTCCATCGTGATCCTCACCGTGGGCCTCGGCCCGTCCTACGGCCCGCAGTCGGCGCTCTACGCCGAGATGTTCCCGGCCCGGGTGCGCTACTCGGGCGTCTCGATCGGCTACGCGTTCGGCTCCATCATCGGCGGCGCGTTCGCCCCGATGATCGCCCAGCTGCTGCTCAACGAGACCGGGATGTCCTGGACCATCGGCGTCTACATCGCCGGCATCGCGATCGTCTCCTTCATCGCCGTGTCCATGGTCCCGAAGGACATCCAGGAGATCGACCTGCACGTCCAGGACGTGCACGAGGACTACGTCTCCGAGCACCCCGAGGCCGCGGAGATCCTCGCCGCCGCGGAGGCCGCCGAGAAGCAGCGCGACTGACCTCGGCCCCGGCACGCACGACCGAGCCGCCCGCCGGCACCCACGGGTGCCGGCGGGCGGCTCCGCCCGTGCCGGACCCGCCCCGAGCACACCCCGCTCCCACCCCGGGGGCTCTCACCGGAGCCCCACCGAAAGGACTCCTCCATGACCACCGACACGACCACCGGCACGACCACCGACCACCTGCTCCCCACGGTCTCGACGGCGGTGGCGGACGTGCTGGCCGAGCGCACCGAGCACCTGTTCGGGCTGATGGGCAACGGCAACGCGCACCTCATCAGCTCGCTGACCTCCCGCGGCTTCGGCTTCACCTCCGCCCGGCACGAGGCCGCCACCGTCGCCATGGCCGACGCCTACCACCGGGCCACCGGCCGGACCGGGGCCGCGACGACCACCTACGGGGCCGGGTTCACCAACACCTACACCGCCCTGGCCGAGGCCCGGATGGCCCGCATCCCCCTGGTCCTCGTCGTGGGCGACGCCCCCACCACGGGCGCCCGCGCCTTCGACATCGACCAGACCGGAGCGGCCGCCGCCGTGGGGGTCACCACCCTCGTCGCCGGCCCCGACAACGCCGCCGCGATCACCCACCGGGCCTTCGACCTGGCCGCCCAGACGGTCCAGCCCGTGGTGCTGGCGATCCCCTACGACCACGCCACCGCCGCACTGGTGGACCCGGTGGAGCTGGACCCGCTGCCGGGCAAGCCGGCCTGGCACGCCCCGGCCGAGGACCTCGACCGCATCGCCGCCCTGCTGCGCGGCGCCGCCCGCCCGCTGATCCTGGCCGGGCGCGGGGTGCTGCTGGCCGGGGCCGCCACCGCCCTCACCGAGCTCGGGGACCGCCTCGGGGCGCTGTTCATGACCTCGGCGATGGCCACCGGGATCTTCGACTCCCCCTGGGACCTGGGCATCGCCGGGGGCTTCACCCGCGCCCACCGCCTGGACCTGGCCCGGCAGGCCGACCTCGTGCTGGTCGCCGGGGCCTCGCTGAACGCCTTCCAGCTGCGCTACGGCACCCTCTTCGGCGAGGGCACCCGGGTGATCCGCATCGACAACGAGCCCGAGGACCGCACGCCCCCGGTCACCGACTACGTTCGCGCGGACCTGGGCCCGGCCCTGGAGGCCCTCACCGGCCGGATCCCGGCCGCCGACCCGCAGCGCACCTGGCGGGCGGCCGCCCCCGAGGTCGCCACCGAGGACTTCCGCGGCTCCGCCCCCGTGGAGGACCCGGCCGAGTTCGGCCCCGACGGCCGGCTCAACCCCCGCGCCGTCGTCGCGGCCCTCGAGCACATCCTGCCGGAGGAACGCTCGGTGGTGATGGACGGGGGCCACTTCATCGGCTGGGCCCCCATGTACCTGAGCGTGCCCGACCCGCAGGCCATGGTCCTGGTCGGCACCGCCTTCCAGTCCATCGGCCTGGGCTTCGGCTCCGCCGCCGGGGTCTCGGTCGCCCGCCCCGAGCGCACCACCGTGTTCGTCTCCGGTGACGGGGGCGGGCTGATGGGTCTGGCCGACCTCGAGACCTTCCTGCGCGCCACCCGTCACGGGGTGATCGTGGTGCTCAACGACTCCGCCTACGGCGCCGAGCTGCACCAGTACGCCTCCAAGGGCCTGGACCCCACCGCGATGCTCATCGACGAGGTCGACTTCGCCGCCCTGGGCCGGGCCATGGGCGCGGCCGGGACCAAGGCCACCACCCTGGCCGACCTCCAGCACCTGCAGGACTGGCTGGACACCCACGACGAGGGCGTCTTCGTCCTCGACGTGGCCATCTCCCAGCAGGTCGTCGCCGAGTTCATGTCCGCCTCCCTCACCGCCGGCCGCCGGCTCTGAACCCGGCGGGCTCCGCCCGGTTCAGGAGGCGGCCCCGGCCCGCCGCTCCACCTCCCGCACGAAGTCCGCGCACCGCCGCGGCCACTCGGCCAGCTCTCCGGGACTGCCGGCCACGTACAGGGCGGCCCCGGGGAGGGCCTCGCGCAGCGCCTCGGCCGTGGACAGCGGGTGCGCGTCGTCACCGGCCCATGCCAGCAGCAGGGTCGGCACGCCGATCCGGGTCAGCTCCTCGAGCGGCGGGAGATCGGTGGCGGCGGCACCGCGCAGCACGGCGGGCAGCAGCCGGGGGTCGACGCGCGGCGGGTGCGGAGGGCGGTCCGCCACCGCCGGCGGCCGGGTCGCGGCCCGGCCGGCCCGGAGGTAGGCCTCGAGTCCGCGGCGCTCCACGAGCTCCGCGCTCCCCCGGTACGTCCTCGCCTGGGCGCGGCGGGAGTCCCAGGCCGTCGACGGCACGCACAGCGTGAGCGAGCGGAACCGCCCGGGCCGGGCCAGGGCGGCGTGCAGCAGCGTGGCCGCGCCCATGGACGGGCCGATGCCGTGCACCGGTTCGCCGGGGGCCACGGCGTCCAGCAGGTGCAGCAGGTCCTCGGCCAGTCGCGGCCAGGCCCAGTCCCCGGGCGCCGGCTCCGCCGAGGAGCGGCCGTGCCCGCGGGCGTCGTAGCGCACCGTCCGGTGCCCGGTCAGCCCGGACGCCAGGTCCAGGCCGCCGGCGGTGTTGGCGTCCCGGTCGGAGAGCAGCCCGTGCAGCTGGACGACCGGCGGGCCCGAGCCGGTCACGTCGTAGGACAGTCGGCAGCGGGGCAGGTCGAGCGTCGGCATGCCGCCACGGTACGCGTAGATTGTGACCACCGGTGGACCGGGCGCGTCCTCGGCGGCCGGACCGCTCCCCGCCCGACCAGGAGATGCGCATGCGGCTGACCAGCATCACGCACGCCCGGCTGCCCGAGGGCCGCCTGTCCAGCTGCACGGTCCCCGCCACGGGCACCGGCCGTCCGCTGCCGGTGTCCTTCGACCAGGGCATGCACGTCGGCGCCGGCGCCCGCCCGGGGTCCTGGATGGCGGTGGCCGTGGAGCTCTCCGCGCCGGTGACCGGCGCGGAGCTCGGAGCGGCCTGGGCCGGGGTCGTGGAACGGCACCACACGCTGCGCACCGTGTTCTCCGCCGGCGAGGACGGCCGCGTCCGGCTGCACGAGATCGCCGACCCCGTGCAGCCGGTGTGGACCCGTCACGAGGTCGGCGCCGAGGGCACCCGGGCGGCTCTGCAGACCGTGGCCGACGACGCCTGCTCCCCGCTGGCCCGGCCCTCGCACCGGCTGTGCCTGATCGAGCCCGCGGACGGGCCCGTCGTCGTCGTGCTCGCGGCCGACCACGCCCACGTGGACGCCTGGTCCCTGCCCCTGCTCGCCCGGGACCTGCTCGACGGGCTGGACGACCTCCGCGCCGGCCGCCCGGTCGGTGCGGACCGGGCGCCCGCGGCGTCCTTCGCCGAGCACACGCGGGAGCTCGCGGCGCGCCCCGCGGCCCCGCCGCACGTCGCGCGACGCTGGGCGCGGATCCTCGCGGACGGCGGCGGCGCGATGCCCGTCTTCCCCCTCCCCCTGGGCGACCTCGGCGACCCGGGGCCCGAGACGGTGACCACGCGCGACGTCCTCGACGCCGACGGCCTCGCCCGCCTGGAGGCCCGGGCCGACGCGCTCCGCGTCCGGCTGCTGGTCCTGGTGGTCTCGGTGCTGACCCGTGCGACCGCCGAGCTGGCCGCCCGGCCCCTGCGCGCGGTGCTGCCCGTGCACAGCCGCACCGAGCCGCGCTGGCGCGACGCCGTGGGCTGGTTCATCACCAACTCGGTGCTCGAGTGCTCGGACCCCGATCCCCGGGTCTGCCGGGCCGCCGTGCGCGAGACCCTGGAGCTCGGCTCGCACGCCCTGGAACCGATCCTGCGTCCCCACGGGGGCATGCCCGTCCCGCCGGGCATGTTCATGCTCTCCTACCTCGACTACCGGCGGCTGCCCGCCACGCTGGCGCCCGAGCTGCGGGCGCAGCACATCTCCGCCTCGGCGCCGACGACCGGGGTGCAGGTGTGGTTCGTGGTGGGCGAGGGCGGTCTGCACCTGCGCGCCCGCTGTCCGGGCACCGAGGAAGCCCGCCGGTCGGTGCGGGCGTGGCTGGACGCCGTCGCCGCGGGGCTGCGCGCCGCGGCGCGCCCGTAGCCGCGGCGCGGACCGCGGTCCCTGCGGCCCAGGCCGCAGACGGGGGCTCCGCCCGTGTCCCCGGGCGGCCCGCCTCCGGCCCGGGCCCGCGGCTATCCTGGTGGCAGCGGGCAGAAGGGGTCAGATGGACGATCGGACGGTCGCCAGGACGCAGGCCAGGATGATCCGCACCGCGCTGACGAGCTCCGGGCTGGGAGCCCGCGACCTGTGGCTGCGGTACGTCCACCTGGGCGGCGAGGTCGGGGAGCTGGAGCTCGACGCCTACCTGCACCACGCCCTGTACCTGCCGCCCCGGCACCGGGACGGCCTCGCGCGGGCCGCCAACCAGCTGGCGCCCGGCCACCGCGTGCCGTGCAGCCGTGACCTGCGCCCGGAGGAGTACCCGCCCGAGGTCTGACCGCCCGGACGGGACCCGGCAGGCAGGCCCTACCCGGCCCGCTCGGGCAGCGGAGCGGACGGCTCGTGCACCTTCTGCCACGGCCACCGCCCCGTGATCTCGAGCTCGAGGGACCAGCTGAGGAACGTGCGCACGAGCACGATGAGCGCCAGCACCCCCACCGACTCGAACGTGGGGGTGATGGCCACGGTCTTGATGATGTCCGCGGCCACGAGCAGCTCCAGGCCCAGCAGGATCGAGCGGCCGAGCCGCTGCCGGTAGCTCTCGTAGGTGTCGCGGTCCCCGCCCCGGCGGCCCAGCAGCTCCCTGAGGGCCAGGAGGCTCGCCACCACCGTCCCGATGACGATGGCGACGACGCCGGCGACGTCGACGGCCTCCCCGACGAGCTCCATGGACTCCTGGAACGACATCCTGCACCTCCGGTGACCCCGGCGGACGCGCCGGCTCGTGTCTGCGATGAGGACGCCAGGATCTCACGGGCCCGCGGTCCGGCGACGGCTTCCTGGGAGACGGCGTCCGGCCCGGAGCCCCCGGCTCCTGCTCCTGCTCCTGCTCCTGGGAGCACACCACGGGCCATTGCGGCGGCGCGCTCTGTTGACCCCGCGGGCGCCCGCGTGGGAAGGTTTGATGAACGATCGGTCAGTAAATTCGGGCGACGATGCCCGGACGCAGGCCGCTCCCCGTCGCGACAGGAGCCCACCCATGCCCTCAACCCCTCAGGCCCTCCTCGTCGGCGGGGCCCGCACCCCGGTGGGCCGCTACGGCGGCGCGCTGGCGAGCGTGCGCCCCGACGACCTCGCCGCCCTCGTGGTCAAGCACGCGGTGACCGACGCCGGGATCGACCCCCACGACGTCGACGAGGTGATCCTCGGCAACGCCAACGGCGCCGGCGAGGAGAACCGCAACGTCGCCCGCATGGCCTGGCTGCTCGCCGGCTTCCCCGACACCGTCCCCGGCATCACCGTCAACCGGCTGTGCGCCTCCGGGCTCTCGGCCATCATCATGGCCTCGCACATGATCAAGGCCGGGGCCGCGGACATCGTCGTCGCCGGCGGAGTGGAGTCCATGTCCCGCGCCCCCTGGGTGATGGAAAAGCCGGCCAAGGCGTACGCGAAGCCCGGGGACGTCTTCGACACCTCCATCGGCTGGCGCTTCACCAACCCCGAGTTCAAGAAGCACGACAAGATGACCTACTCGATGCCGGAGACGGCCGAGGAGGTCGCGATCGTCGACAGCATCTCGCGCGAGGACGCCGACGCCTTCGCCGTGGCCTCCCACGAGAAGGCGATCGCCGCGATCGACGCCGGGCGCTTCGCCCCCGAGATCGTCCCCGTGACCATCACGGGCCGCAAGGGTGCGACGACCGTCGTGGACACCGACGAGGGCCCCCGCCCGGGCACCACGATGGACGCCCTCGCCAAGCTGCGCCCCGTGGTCGACCACGGCACGGTCGTCACCGCCGGCAACGCCTCCTCCCTCAACGACGGCGCCTCGGCGATCCTCGTGGTCTCCGAGCGCGCCGCCGAGAAGTACGGACTGACCCCCCGGGCCCGGATCGTCGACGGCGCCTCCGCCGGCGTGCCCCCGGAGATCATGGGCATCGGTCCCGTCCCCGCCACCCAGAAGGTGCTCGGGCGCACCGGGTGGGGCGTCGGCGACCTCGGGGCGGTCGAGCTCAACGAGGCGTTCGCCAGCCAGTCGCTCGCCTGCATCCGCCGCCTCGGCCTCGACGCGGGCACCGTGAACAACGACGGCGGGGCCATCGCGCTCGGCCACCCGCTGGGCTCCTCTGGCTCCCGCCTGGTCGTGACGCTGCTGGGCCGGATGGAGCGCGAGAGCGCCGACCGCGGCCTCGCCACCATGTGCGTGGGCGTGGGCCAGGGCACCGCGATGCTCGTGGAGAAGCTCTGATGGTGGGCCCCAGCGAGATCCTGGGCGGGGAGTTCGCTGCGCTGCGGCTCGAGGAGCGAGAGGACCGCCTGCACGTGGTCCTGGACCGCCCCGCCGTGCGCAACGCCATCGACGCGACCATGGTCGAGGAGCTGCACACCGTGTGCGGCTACCTGGAGCACCACCCCAAGGTCCTGATCGTCTCCGGCACCGAGGTGAACGGCAAGGGAGTCTTCGCCTCCGGCGCCGACATCGCGCAGCTGCGCGAGCGCCGCCGTGACGACGCCCTGGCCGGGATCAACTCCCAGATCTTCGATCGGATCCACAAGCTGCCCATGCCCGTGATCGCCGCGATCGACGGCTACGCCCTGGGCGGCGGCGCGGAGCTGGCCTACGCGGCCGACTTCCGCATCGCCACCCCGCACCTGAGGATCGGCCAGCCGGAGACGAACCTGGGGATCATCGCCGCCGCCGGCGGGCTGTGGCGGCTCAAGGAGCTGGTCGGCGAGGCGGTCGCCCTGGACATCCTGCTCGCCGGCCGGATCCTCGACGCGGACGAGGCCCTGGCCCTGCATCTCGTCACCGAGCTGCACGAGCCCGCGGAGCTCGTCGGCGCCGCGCACGCGCTCGCCGACCGGATCGGCGCCCAGGACCCCCTGGCCGTGCGGATCTCCAAGCGGGTCTTCGCCGCCCCGCCGTCCGCCCACCCGCACATTGACGAGCTGGCCCAGGCCGTGCTCTTCGAGTCGCAGGCGAAGTTCGACCGCATGCAGGCCTTCCTGGACCGCAAGAAGAACAAGAAGTAGGAGCACCCCGACCATGACCGAGAAGCACGCACTGGCCGTTCCCGCCGTCGTCGGCGTCCTGGGCGGAGGCCGCATGGGCGCGGGCATCGCCCACGCCTTCCTGCTCGCCGGGGCGACGGTGACCGTGGTGGAGCGCGACGGGCAGGCCGCCGAGGCCGCCCGGGAGCGGATCGAGCGGGACCTGGCCAAGTCGCTGGAGCGCGGGAGCGTGGACGGCAACCTGGACGAGTGGGCGGAGAAGCTGACCGTCTCCCTCGACCACGCCGACTTCGCCGGCTGCGAGCTCGTCGTCGAGGCCGTCCCCGAGATGTGGGACCTGAAGGTCTCCGCCCTCCAGGAGGTCGAGCGCCACCTGGCCGGGACCGCGTGGCTGGCCACCAACACGTCGTCGCTGTCCGTGGACGGGCTGGCCGAGCAGCTGGCCCGCCCCGAGCGGTTCTGCGGGCTGCACTTCTTCAACCCGGTGCCGGCCTCGAAGCTCGTGGAGGTCGTGAACTCGAAGCACACCGGCGAGGAGCTCAAGCGGCTCTCCGTGCAGTGGGTCGAGGGCCTCGGCAAGACCGCGGTGGTCGTCAACGACGCCCCCGGCTTCGCCTCCTCACGGCTGGGCGTGGCGATCGCGCTCGAGGCCATCCGGATGGTCGAGGAGGGCGTGGCCTCGCCCGCGGACATCGACAACGCCATGGTGCTGGGCTACAAGTTCCCGGTCGGTCCCCTGGCGCTGACGGACATCGTGGGCCTGGACGTGCGCCTGGGCATCGCCGAGTACCTCGCCTCGGAGCTCGGGCCGCGTTTCGAGCCCCCGCAGCTGATGCGCGACATGGTGGCCCGGGGCGAGCTGGGCCGCAAGACCGGCCGGGGCTTCTTCACCTACGACCAGTAGCACCCGCCGTCCTGCCGCCGAACTCACCGGTTCGGCCCGAGACCGTCCGGGACATGCCGGCGTCTCGGGCCGAACCGGTGAGTTCGCGTGCGGAGGAGGGGGCGCCGTCGGAGGCGGGTCCTATCGTGGGGGCATGCACACACAGCCCGGCGCCCCCGCCACCTGGGACGGCGCGCTCAACGCCCGGCGCCTGGCGGGCGACGTGTGGCGGATGGGCCGCTCCGAGCGGCTGAGCCCGGCGGGCTGGCGCGCCGCCGCGGCGGACGGCGTGCGCACGGTCGTGGACCTGCGCAACGCCGACGAGCGGCGCCGCCGGCCCACGGACCCCGTGGACGAACCGGCCGCCCGCGCCGGCATCACGGTGCTGCACCGCCCCACCGAGGACCCCGCCCACCCGCAGTTCCCGCTGGTGGGCACGCCCTACCTCAACCACCCGCGCGGCTACCGCGACTACCTGCGGCTGTTCCCGGGACTCCTCGTCGAGGCCGTGCGGACGGTGGCGAGCGCCGAGGGCGCGGTGGTGGTGCACTGCTCGGCCGGCCGCGACCGCACCGGGGTGCTCGCCCTGCTGCTCCTGGGCGTGGCCGGGGCGCCCCCGGAGCGCCTCCTCGCGGAGGACGAGGCCGCCGCGCGCGGGATCAACGAGTGGCACCGCGTCGCACCCGTTCCCCACCCCGTGGAGCGCCATCACCCGGAGCACGAGCTCACCGCGCTGCTGGCGGAGCGCCGGGCGGCCCTCGCGGAGCTGCTGACCGGGTTCGACGCCTCGCGCTGGCTCGTGGAGGCCGGGCTGGCCCCCGAGGAGCTGGCGGCCCTGCGCCGGCGGCTCGGCCGCGCGTCCTGATCCGCTCCTGATCAGGTTCCCCGCCGGGTTCCCGGCCTACTTCTCCGCCCGGTTCCCGGCCTGCAGCTCCGCCGGGTTCCCGGCCTGCTGCGGCCTGTCCTTGAGGAAGTTCGTGATCCGCACGGTGCACAGCCGCGTGCCGTCCTCGTGCTCGATGACCACCTCGTGGCACGTGAGGGACCGGCCGAGCTGCAGGGCGGTGGCCGTGGCCGTCACGGTGCCCGTGCGGGAGGACCGGTGGTGGGTGGCGTTGACGTCCACGCCCACGGCGACCTTGCCCATGGTGGACGCGTGGATCACCGCCGCCCAGGAGCCCACGGCCTCCCCGAGAGCGACCATGGCCCCGCCGTGGAGCAGGCCCAGCGACTGACGGTTGCCCTCGACAGGCATGGAGGCGACCACGCGCTCGGCCGACTCCTCGAGGACGGTGACGCCCATCTTCTCGTCCAGCTCGCCAAGGACGATGCGCCAGGGCTCATGGGTCTCGGTCGTGGTCATGGTGCTCCTCCGGGGCTCGGGGACGTGGGGGCTCGGGGACGTGGCGCGGGAGCACCGCGGGGCGGTGGTCCCGGAGTGTGACGTAGGTTATCGTGGTCATAATACCGAACGATCGGTCAGGATGCGGGCGACGGACCGTCCGCCCGCACGCACCCGAGCGAAAGGACCACGCACCGTGGCAGCACAGACCCAGACCATCCTCCCCAGCTACCTGCGGGGCCGGTGGTGGACGCCGGAGAACCCCCAGAAGGTCACGGAGGTGGCCGACGCCTCAACCGGCGAGGTCATGGCGCGCGTGTCCACGGACGGCATCGACATCGCCTCCGCCGTGGACTACGGCCGCACCGTGGGCCAGCGCGCCCTCGGGGAGCTCACCATCCACGAGCGGGCCCTCAAGCTCAAGCAGCTCGCCCAGTACCTCGACGAGCACAAGCAGGAGCTCTACGACCTCTCCTACTCGACCGGGGCCACCCTGAAGGACCACTTCTTCGACGTGGACGGCGGCATCGGCACCCTCTTCACGTTCTCCTCGAAGGGCCGACGCGAGCTGCCCAACGCCAACGTCATCGTGGACGGCGCCGTGGAGCAGCTCTCCAAGGACGGGTCCTTCCTGGGCGAGCACATCTACACCCGCATGCCCGGTGTCGCCGTGCAGATCAACGCGTTCAACTTCCCGGTGTGGGGCATGCTCGAGAAGTTCGCCCCGGCCTTTCTCGCCGGCATGCCGACCGTGGTGAAGCCGGCGACGCCCACCGGCTACGTCACGGCCGCCTGCGTGCGCCTGATGATCGACTCCGGCATCCTGCCCGAGGGCTCCCTCCAGCTGGTCTCCGGCTCCGCCCGCGACCTGCTCGACCACCTGGACTACCGCGACCACGTGGCCTTCACCGGCTCCGCCGGCACTGCGCAGTCGCTGCGCCACCACGAGAACGTCATCAACGGCGGGGTGCGCTTCACCGCCGAGACGGACTCCCTCAACGCCGCGATCCTCGGCCCCGACGCCACCCCGGAGACCCCGGAGTTCGAGGCGTTCGTGAAGGCGGTGTTCACCGAGATCACCTCCAAGGCCGGGCAGAAGTGCACGGCCATCCGGCGCGTCATCGTCCCGCAGGATCGTGTGGAGGACGTCGTGGCGGCCGTCGCCGAGCGGGTGCAGCAGCGCGTGGTCATCGGCGACCCCCGCACCGAGGGCGTCACCATGGGCGCCCTGGCCTCCAAGGAGCAGCAGGGCGAGGTGCGCAAGGCCGTGGAGCGCCTGATCGCCGCCGGCGGCACCGTCCGCCTGGGCGGACCGGACGCCTCCGTGGGCGACGCCGACACCGAGGCGGGCGCGTTCTTCCCCGTCACGGTGCTGTCCTTCGAGGACCCGGACACCCCCGAGGTGCACTTCGTCGAGGCCTTCGGCCCCGTGACCTCCGTCCTCGGCTACACCGACGTCGACGACGCCGTGCGGCTGGCCGCGCTCGGCGGCGGCTCGCTCGTGGCGACCGTGTGCACGAACGACGGCGCGACCGCCGCCCGGTTCATCGCGGGCATCGGCTCGCACCACGGGCGCGTGCACTTCCTCAACCGCCAGGACGCGAAGACCTCCACCGGTCACGGCTCTCCGATGCCGCACCTGATCCACGGCGGCCCCGGCCGCGCCGGCGGCGGCGAGGAGCTGGGCGGCGTGCGCGGCGTCAAGCACTACATGCAGCGCACCGCGATCCAGGGCCCCCCGGACATCCTCACGGCCGTGACCGGCGTGTGGCACCGGGGCGCCGCGGCGCAGACCGTGACCCGCGAGGCGGTCGAGAACGGCACCGGCGAGCACCCGTTCCGCAAGTCCCTGGAGACCCTGCGGATCGGCGACCAGTTCGCCTCCGAGCTGCGCACCGTGACCCTCGAGGACATCACCGAGTTCGCCGAGAAGACCGGCGACACCTTCTACGCGCACACCGACGAGGAGGCCGCCACGGCCAACCCGTTCTTCCCGCGCCGGGTGGCCCACGGTTACCTGCTGGTCTCCTGGGCGGCCGGACTGTTCGTGGAGCCGGCCCCCGGCCCCGTGCTGGCCAACTACGGACTGGAGAACCTGCGGTTCATCACGCCGGTGACCTACGACGACCACATCCGGGTGACCCTCACCGCCAAGCAGATCACCCCGCGGGTCACCGACGAGTACGGCGAGGTCTGCTGGGACGCGATCCTGCACAACCAGCACGACGAGATCGTCGCGACCTACGACGTGCTGACCCTGGTCGCGAAGACCTGGCCCACCGCCTGACCGGCTGACCCGGGCGAGGCCCGTCCCGGACCGCCGAGCCCCCACGGCGCACGCAGTCCCCCACGCCACAGCATGGGGGACTGCGCTGTGCCTGGGGGCTCGGCAGGTGGCAGAGGCGGGACCGGGAGACCGGAGCGGCCTGTTCGCGGCGGGGTGCCCGGTGCTAGCCTGACCAGCACGCTGCCCAGACCCTCGCGCGTGCCGGCGCCCCGCCGCGCAGGACCGCCGTCGGACGCCACGGCCGGAGGAGACGCGATGCGCCGGATCTCGAGCCCCGCTCACCGGAAGGCCGCCGTCGCGCTGTCCCTCCTGCTCGGGCTCACGGGGTGCGCACCGGACGCGGAGCCCGCCGCGGGGACCCCGTCGGGGCCGACCGGGACCGCGGCCTCCGCCCCGGCCTCGCCCGCGGAGACGCCGGGGCCGGCCACGACGACCGCGCCGGACGCAGCCGAGGAGCCCGCCCCGCACGTCCAGGCGGTGGTGTCCTCGCACGAGCTGGCCACCGCCGCGGGCACGGAGATCCTCGAGGCCGGCGGCACCGCCGCCGATGCCGCGGTCGCGGTCGCCGCCGTGCTGAGCGTGGTGGAGCCCTACTACTCGAGCGTGCTCGGCGGCGGCACGTGGGCGCTGTACTACGACGCGGACAGCGACGACGTGACGAGCCTGAACGGCGTGGGGCCGGTCGGCGGCGCGGCGACGCTCGAGGACTACCGCCCCCGCGCCGGCGACTTCGGCATGCACCAGGCGATCCTCCCCGGCGCCTGGGACGGATGGATGCTCTGGCTCGACGAGTACGGCGAGCTGGGACTGGGCGAGGTCCTCGCGCCGGCGATCGCGGTGGCCCGCGAGGGGTATCCCGCGAGCTCGGAGATGGTCTACTGGCTGACCCGGGAGGAGGCGAACATCCGGCAGAGCCCGGTCATGACGGAGCTCTACACCCGCGACGGCGCCCTGCTGGAGGCGGGCGACACCGTGCACCAGTGGGACATGGCCGGCACCTTCGAGGACCTGGTGGCCGCCTACGACGGCGAGGCCGACGGCGGGGCCGACCGCGCCGCCGGGATCCGGGCGGCACGGGACCACTTCTACCGCGGGCCCGTCGCGGAGGCCGTCGTCGCCTTCTCGGAGCAGGACGACGGATACCTCACCCTGGAGGACTTCAGCGGCTACTCGGCACAGATCGTCGAGCCGATCTCCATCGACTACGGAGCGGACGTGACGGTCCACCAGAACCCGCCCAACAGCCAGGGCATCGCGATGCTGCAGGCCCTCAACATCCTGGACGAGGACGACTTCTCCGGCCGCTCCCCCGAGGACCCCGACGTGGTCCACCGGCAGGTGGAGGCCGTCAAGCTGGCCTTCGCCGACCGGTACGCGCGTGTGGGCGATCCCGAGCGCACCGACGTGCCCGTGGCGCGGCTGCTGTCGGACGAGTACGCCCGGGCCCAGCGGGCGCGCATCGACGACGACCGCGCCGCGCGGTGGCCGATCGACAGCGGGCTCGACCGGCAGGCCTCGGACACCACCACGTTCCATCTCACCGACCGCTCCGGCAACGCCGCGGCCGTGACCACGAGCCTGGGCGGGCAGTTCCTGGTGGTGGGGGACACCGGGATCCACATCAACGAGCGCATGAGCTTCCTGTCGCTCGACGAGGACAACGTCAACGCCGTGGCGCCCGGGGCCACGGTGCGGCACACCTCCGCCCCCTTCATGGCCCTGCGCGACGGCCGGCCCTACCTGCTCGGCGGCAACACCGGGATCGACACCCAGCCGCAGGGGCAGCTGCAGCAGTTCATGAACGTGGTGGACTTCGGCATGACGCCCCAGGAGGCGGTGGCGCAGCCGCGCTTCGTCAGCACGGCCTTCCCCGCGTCCAACCACCCCCACGGGGCCGGCAACACCCTGCAGGTGGAGTCGGACTTCTCGGCAGCGGCCGTCCAGGAGCTGCGCCGCCGGGGCCACGACGTCACCGTGGGCGCGGGCATCTTCGGCACGGCGAACATGCTCGCCGTGGACGAGGACGGCAGGGGGGCCCGGCTGGGCGTGGAGCCCCGGAACGAGACCGCCGACGGGACGGTGCTGCCCGCCCCGGACCGGTAGCACCGGACCCGGCCGGCGACGCCCCGGGCGGGTGCCGCGGGCCCGGGTCAGCCCCTGCGGGCTGCGCCCGGATCAGGGGACCCGCAGCCCCGAGAACGCGAGCACGACGACGGTCTCGGCCAGCTCCTCCCAGGGCTGGCCCGCATCGGGCCGGTACCAGTCGACGATCGAGTTGATCATGCCCAGGAGCAGCCGGGAGGCCGACCGCCCGCTGAGGTCGCGGCGCAGGTCCCCCTCCGCCTGGGCCTGCTCGATGAGCGCGCCTACCCGGCGGGTGACCGTGCGACGGCGCTCGAGCGCCCGGGTCTCGACCTCCGAGTTGCCCCGCAGCCGCAGCAGCAGCGTCACGTAGGGCATCTGCTCCACGAGCACGCGCACGGTGCCCCGGATCACCTGCTCGAGCCGCTGGACCGCGGGGGCCTCGGTCCGCTCCGCGGAGGCCAGGACCTCCTCGAGCGCGTCCAGGGCCCGGCCGAGCGCCTGCTCGAGGATCTCCTCCTTGGACTCCACGTGGTGGTAGATCGCGGACTTCGAGATGCCCAGGTGCTTGGAGAGCGTGCCCATCGACGTGGCGTCGTAGCCGTGGACGTTGAAGACCTCCACGCACACGGCGAGCAGCGTCTCGCGGTCGTAGCCGGGCCGGCCGCGGCGCGGGGCCGCGCCGGCCGGGAGAGCGGTCGCCGGTGCGTGCGTCATGAGGACCTCGATCTCGGTGGGGAGGGACAGGACAACGATCCTATGACGCGACGAGCCCCCGAGCGGTCTCGGGGGCTGGTCACGGCAGGGCCGGCGAGCGGGACGTCACGCGTCTTTGCGGTGGTCGTAGACGCGGCGCAGCTTGCCGGAGGACCGGGCGAGGGTTCCCGGCTCGGCGATCCGGATCGAGGCGGAGGAACCGATCTTCGTCTTGATCGCGTGCAGGAGCTTCTGGCCGCCGGCCTCGGCGGCCTCGACGGTCACCTGCTCGCGCCGCTCGATGTTGATGGTCATCTGGTCCATCCGGTGCGGGCGGGTGATCTCGAGCGTGAAGTGCGGGCTCAGCTCCGGCACCTGGAGGGCGAGCTCCTCGATCTGGGAGGGGAACAGGTTGACCCCGCGCAGGATGATCATGTCGTCGGAGCGGCCCGTGATCCGGCCCATCCGCCGGTGCCCGGGCCGGTCCGTGCCGGGGAGCAGGCGGGTCAGGTCATGGGTGCGGTAGCGGATGATCGGCAGGGCCTCCTTGGTGAGCGCCGTGAACACGAGCTCGCCGGGCCGGCCGGTCTCCTGCACCTCGTCCGTGAACGGGTCGATGATCTCGGGGCGGAAGTGGTCCTCCCAGATGTGCGAGCCGTCCTTGGACGCGGCGGACTCCCCGGCCACCCCGGGGCCCATGACCTCCGAGAGTCCGTAGATGTCGCACGCGTCGACGTCGAAGGCCGTCTCGATCTCCCGGCGCATCTCCTCGGTCCAGGGCTCCGCCCCGAGCACCGCGGTGCGCAGCGACGTCTCCCGCGGGTCCAGGCCGAGCTTCCTGAAGCCGTCCGCGATGGTCAGCAGGTAGGTGGGGGTCGAGAGGATGGCCTCGGGCTCGAAGTCCCGAATCATCTGGACCTGCTTCTCGGTCTGCCCGCCGGACATGGGGATGACGGCGCAGCCCAGGCGCTCGGCGCCGTAGTGGGCCCCGAGCCCGCCCGTGAACAGGCCGTAGCCGTAGGCGTTGTGCACCTTGTCGCCGGGCCGCACGCCCGAAAGCCGGAAGCAGCGGGCCACGAGGCCCGCCCAGGTGTCGATGTCGTTCTGGGTGTAGGCCACCACGGTGGGCTGCCCGGTGGTGCCGGAGGAGGCGTGGATCCGCCGGACCTCGCTCATCGGCACCGCGAGGGACTTGAACGGGTACGCCTTCCGCAGGAACTCCTTGTCCGTGTACGGGAAGAGCCGCAGGTCCTCGAGCTCCTTGAAGTCGCCGGGGTGCACCCCGTGGCCGTCGAAGAGCTCGGTGTAGGCGGCCACGTTCTCGTAGGCGTGGTGCAGGGTCCAGCGCAGCCGCTCGACCTGCAGGGATTCGATCTGGTCCCGGCTCATCGTCTCCTCGCGGTCCGGCTGCGACCGGTCCGCGGGGGCGGGTGCGGGGGTGTAGGGGTTGGGGACGGAGCACTCGGTCATGTCAGACTTCCTCGGGCTGCGGGACGGACGGCTGGGCGGGCTGCAGGACGGGCTGCTCGGCCGGATCGGCGGCCGGCTCCTCGGCCGGCCGCTCCGCGGGCGTCGCCGCCCGGAGGGCCGGATTCGGGATGGTGCGGCTGCGGCCCCGGAACTCGGCGATGAGCCGGTCGTCGGCCAGGACCTGGATGTCGTAGACGCCGCTGCGCCCGGCCTGGGCGCGCACGGTCCCCACGGCGGTGAGCTCCTGCCCGCGGTAGGCCGAGGCCAGGAAGTTGATGTCCACCCCCGCGGCCACCGTGATGGTGCTGCCGTCGCCGGCCGGGTCGTTGCACGCGAGGGCGAAGCAGGTGTCCGCGAAGGCGAAGACCATGCCCCCGTGGGCGATGCCGAACCCGTTGAGCATCTCCTCCCGCAGCGTCATGCGGATCTGGGCGTGGCCGTACTCGGCGCGGTCCACGGTGATGCCCATCCAGCGCGAGGTGTGGTCCCCCGCGAGGATCGGATGGCCCTGGGACATGTAACTCTCCTCACAATTCACGACCGAATGGTCAGTAGACAATCCCACTCCGCCGCCCATGTCAACCCGGGCGCCGCTCGACAGCACCCTGCCGAACTCGGGAACCACCTGTTGACGCCGCCCGCACGGGCACATATTCTGAACGAACGGTCAGTTAGTCGCGTGCGGCCCTCCCGCCCCGCGGCGCCATCTCGTCGGAAGAGGGACACCATGACTACGCAGAACACGGGCCTCCACGCAGTGCCCGCCGCGGACGCGGCCGAGCAGGCCGAGCTCGACCGCGCGGGCGAGGAGCACTTCGACCGCATCATCGCCGAGGACTCCCGGATCGAGCCGCGCGACTGGATGCCCGCCGCCTACCGCAAGACGCTGGTCCGCCAGGTCTCGCAGCACGCCCACTCCGAGATCATCGGCATGCAGCCGGAGGGCAACTGGATCTCCCGGGCGCCGTCCCTCAAGCGCAAGGCCATCCTGATGGCCAAGGTGCAGGACGAGGCCGGCCACGGGCTGTACCTCTACTCCGCCGCCGAGACCCTGGGCACCCCGCGCTCCGAGCTCAACCAGCAGCTGCTGGACGGCCGGGCCAAGTACTCCTCGATCTTCAACTACCCCGCGCGCACCTGGGCCGACATGGGCGCCATCGGCTGGCTCGTGGACGGCGCGGCGATCGCCAACCAGGTCCCGCTGTGCCGGGCCTCCTACGGCCCCTACGGCCGGGCCATGGTCCGCATCTGCAAGGAGGAGTCCTTCCACCAGCGCCAGGGCTGGGAGATCCTCTACGAGCTCTCCCACGGCACGCCCGCCCAGAAGCAGATGGCGCAGGACGCCGTGAACCGCTTCTACGGCCCCTCCCTGCAGATGTTCGGCCCCCCGGACGACGACTCGCCCAACTCGAAGCAGTCCATGGCGTGGAACATCAAGCGCTTCTCCAACGACGAGCTGCGCCAGCGCTTCGTGGACATGATCGTGGAGCAGGCCGCGGCGCTGGACCTGACCCTGCCGGACCCGGACCTGAAGTGGAACGAGGAGCGCGGCCACTACGACTACGGCCCGCTGGACTGGGACGAGTTCAAGGCCGTCGTCGGCGGCAAGGGCCCGTGCAACCTCCAGCGCATGCAGCGCCGCCGCACGGCCCACGAGGACGGCGCCTGGGTCCGCGAGGCCGCCGCCGCCTATGCCCGCAAGACCGCCGCGGAGCGCAGCTCCGCCGAACTCATCGGAGCCTGAGCATGAGCGAGAACACCGTGAGCCCGATCGGCGCGCCCTCGGACGAGTGGCCCCTGTGGGAGGTGTTCGTGCGGTCCTCGCGCGGGCTCTCCCACGTCCACGCCGGATCCCTGCACGCCCCGGACGCCACGATGGCCGTGCGCAACGCCCGGGACCTCTACACCCGCCGCAACGAGGGGACCTCCGTGTGGGTCGTGCCCTCCGCGGCCATCACCGCGTCGGACCCCGACTCCAAGGGCGGCTTCTTCGAGTCCGCGCAGGGCAAGAGCTACCGCCACGCCACGTACTACACCAAGAGCGAAGGGGTGAAGCACCTGTGAGCTTTGCATCCCACGATTCCGCGACCCGGCAGAGCGCCGGCGAGGCGATCACCGCGGAGGACATCGCGGCCGGCGGGGCGAAGGCCCCCGAGGACGTGGCCCGCTACGCGCTGTACCTGGGCGACGACGCCCTGATGCTCGCCCAGCGCCTGGGCTGGTGGATCGCCCGGGCCCCGGAGCTCGAGGAGGACATCGCGCTGGCCAACATCGCCCTGGACCTGCTCGGGCACGCCCGGTTCTTCCTCAGCTACGCGGGCACCGCGTGGGGGAAGACCGAGGACGACCTCGCCTATTTCCGCGACGAGGAGGAGTTCCGCTCCTGCCGCCTCGTGGAGCAGGAGAACGGCGACTTCGGGCAGACCATCGCCCGGCAGCTGATCTTCTCCTACTACCAGTACGAGCTGTACCGGCGCCTGGTCCGCTCCTCCGACCCGACGCTCGCGGCCATCGCGGACAAGGCGCTCAAGGAGATCGAGTACCACCAGGACCACGCGAGCCAGTGGCTGCTGCGCCTGGCCCTGGGCACCGAGGAGTCCCGGCGCCGGATCGAGGCGGGGCTGTACTACATGTGGCCCTACGTGGACGAGCTGTTCCACGACGACGAGCTCATCGAGTCCCTCGGGGACGTCGCCGTGCGCCCCTCCTCGCTGCGGGCCGACTTCGACACGCGGCTCAAGGCCGTCCTCGACGAGGCGGAGCTGTCGGTCCCCGAGGTCCTGGGCGCCTGGGGCGGCGACCGCTCCGGGCAGTTCAGCGAGCAGCGCGGCCACATCCTTGCCGAGATGCAGGTGCTGGCACGCCAGCACCCCGGCGCCACCTGGTGAGGAGGCGATGACGATGACCGACTCCGAGCAGACCGGCAGCACGCAGGTCACCGGCCGGGAGCTGCGCCCCCGGGACGAGGCCGCCGGCCGCGTCTGGGACATCGCCGCCACGGTGAACGACCCCGAGATCCCCGTGCTCTCCATCGCCGACCTCGGCATCCTGCGGGGCGCGAGGGTCGAGGGCGGGCGCGCCGTCGTCGTCATCACCCCGACCTACTCCGGGTGCCCCGCGATGGAGACCATCACCACCGACGTCACCCGGGCGCTCAACGCGCAGGGCTACGACGACGTGCGCGTCGACCTCGTGCTGCAGCCGGCGTGGACCACGGACTGGATGAGCGAGGACGGCAAGCGCAAGCTCGACGAGTACGGCATCGCCCCGCCCACCGGCCGGGCCGCCGCCGGCCCCGTCCGACTGGGGCTCACCGTCAAGTGCCCGCGCTGCCACTCCCTGAACACCCGCGAGCTGACCCGCTTCGGGTCGACCGCGTGCAAGGCGCTCCACGTCTGCAACGAGTGCCTGGAACCCTTCGACTACTTCAAGGTGCACTGATGACCGAGATCACCGCCCCGGCCCGGCGCCGGGCCACGTTCAACACCCTCGAGGTCTCCCAGGTCCGCAAGCTCACCGCGGACTCCGTCGAGGTCGCCTTCGCGGTGCCCCCGGAGCTCGTGGACGACTACGACTACCTGCCCGGCCAGTACGTGGCGCTGCGCGCCCGGATCGAC